>CAWEJK010000005.1:0-308848 GCA_963809425.1 Thermoanaerobaculia bacterium | reverse complement strand
CCTAAAGTGGTGGAGCATCCTGCTCGATTATCGAACTGCAGTCGTCGAGGCACGCGCCGCCGGCGGGCTCCTTGAACCGCCGCAACGTGTTTAGAGCCAGTTGCTTGCCGGTGATGCCTGAATGGTAGGGGTAGACTCGCCCGCACCAGATTGTTGACCCCCGGTGCTCGCCTCGGCCCCTACGAGATCCTCGCGCCCCTCGGCGCGGGCGGGATGGGCGAGGTCTACCGGGCGCAGGGACCCGCGCCTCGCGAGAGACGTCGCAATGAAGGTACTGCCGGAAGATTTCTTGGAAGGTGAAGAGAGGAAGGCCGCGGTTCGAGCGGGAGGCGAGGCTGCTCGCGCGTCTGAACCATCCGGGACATCGCCGCCATCTACTCCTTCGAAGAAATCTCGTCTTCCTCTCCTCTTCCTCGTCGCGCCATCGTCCTCGTCATGGAGCTCGTCGAGGGCGAGGGCCTCGAGCCTGCGCATCGCCGCTGGCCCTCTTCCGCTCGAAGAGATTCTCTCTTTCGCCCGCCAGATCGCCGAGGCGCTGGAGGCGGCGCACGAGAAGGGCATCGTCCACCGCGACCTCAAGCCCGCGAACGTCATGGTGACGAAGAACGGGCGCGTGAAAGTCCTCGACTTCGGCCTCGCGAAGGTCGCCGCGTCCGGCGACGGAGCGCGGGTCGACTCGGAGCTGCCGACGGACATGCGGACCCAGGAGGGCGTCGTGATGGGAACGGTGCCCTACATGTCGCCCGAGCAGGCGCAGGGACGGCCGCTCGACCACCGGACGGACATCTTCTCCCTCGGGGTCATCCTCTACGAGATGGCGAGCGGGCAGCGGCCGTTTCGCGGGTGATTCGTCGGCCGAGCTCATCTCGTCGATCCTGCGCGACACGCCGCGGCCGCTCGGGCGAGCTGCGCGCCGGGACTGCCGCGCGGGACTCGATCGGCTGATCGGGCGTTGCCTCGAGAAGGATCGCGACCTGCGGTACGCCACGGCCCACGACCTCGCCGTGGACCTCGGCGAGCCTGCAGCGCGATCCGACCGTCGCCGACGAGTCCCGCGGAGCGCCCGCTCCGCGCCGCGTGTCGAAGAAGCTCGTCCTGCTCGGCGTGGCCGGCCTCGTCGTGCTTCTCGCCGCGGGCTCGTTCGTGGCTTCTCCGCAGGGCCGCTCGCGGCGCCTCGATCGGGTCGGTGGCCGTGCTGCCGTTCGAAAACGCGACCGGCGACCCTGCGATCGAGTACCTGAGCGACGGGATCTCCGAGAGCCTGATCAGCACCCTCTCGCGACTGCCCGGTCTCCGTGTCATCTCGCGCACGTCCGCCTTCGCCTTCAAGGGCAAGAAGATGGACCCGAAGGAGATCGGCAAGAAGCTCGGCGTCGACGCCCTTCTCCTCGGCACTCTCGCGCAGCGGGGCTCGGACCTCTCCATCACCGCCGAGCTCGTGAGCGTCCGCGACGACACGCAGCTCTGGGGCGAGAAGTACAGCCGGCGGGCGGACGACGTCCTCCGGGTCGAAGGCGAGATCGTGGCCACGATCGCGCGGACGCTGCGCCGCCAGCTGAGCGGGGAAGAGAAGGCGAAGCTCGCCCGCGGCAGCGACCGACGACCCCGAAGCCTATCGCCTGTACCTCAAAGGGCGCGACTACCTCGTGGGCAACCAGCAGGAGATGGACAAGAGCGTCGACTACTTCCAGCAGGCGGTGGCGCGGGCGCCGGACTACGCCCTCGCCCACGCCGGTCTCGCCGAGGCCTACACCGCCAGGCCTTCCTCCGCGGGAGCGGCCGCGCGGAGCCGGCGGGCAAGGCCCGAGCCGCCGTGACGCCGTGCGCTCGAGCTCGATCCGGATCTCGCCGAGGCCCACGCCGCGCTCGGCCTCGTCAGTTTCTTCTTCGAGTGGGACTGGGCGGGCGCGGAGACCGAGTTCCGTCGCGGGCTCGAGCTCAACCCGGGCAGCCGCGCCGTTCACGAGGTCAGTACGGGTGACTTCCTGACCGCGATGGGCCGCCTCGACGAGGGGCTCGCGCATTGCCGGAAGGCGGCCGAGCTCGACCCGCTGTCGATCGGCCCCGTCCACGACATCGCGATCAACTACATGATCCGGGGCGACTTCGAAAAGGCAGCCGCGAACTTCCGCCGCACGATCGACATCGACCCCAACTGGACCTGGGGCTACATCAAGCTGGCCCGGACCCTGGCACTCCAGAAGAAGTGCCCCGAGGCCCTCGCCCAGGCCGAGATCTCCGAGAGGAGAATCGCGGGCGGCGCCGCGCCGCTGTCGCGGTCGTGGCTGGGCGTCACCTACGCGATGTGCGGGGAGACCGCGCGCGCCCGCCAGAAGCTGGACGAGCTTCACGCGCTGGAAAAGAAGCAGTACGTCGATCCGGTGACCTTCGCCGACATCCACGGCGCCCTCGGCGAGACGGACGAGGCGCTGCGCTGGTACGAGAAGGCCTTCGAGGACCGGACGCCGAACATGGTCTACGCGTCGCCGGAATGCCGAATCGACCCCGAGCTCGTCGGCAACAAGCGCTACGAGGCGATCGTCCGCAGCATGGACTTCCCGGAGCCTGGGCGGTGAGGAGCACGTGACGAAGAGGCAGGTCGTCGGAGGTGAGTGGGAAATAGTGGTGGAGCTGAACGGGATCGAACCGTCGACCTCTTGAATGCCATTCAAGCGCTCTCCCAACTGAGCTACAGCCCCACGCTTGGGTCCGGAGAGATCGCGAAAGGTAACACCGGGCCGCGGTGCGGTCAAACGGCGGAATCCTCGGGATACTGGCGATAGGATCCGTTCCTCAGGAGAAACCCATGCGCTGGAACCGCGACGAAGAGGTCAGCCCCGACATCGAGGATCGCCGGGGAGAGGGCGGAGGAGGCGGCGGATTCGGGTTCGGGGGCGGCGGCATGCGCCTCGGGTGCGGCGGCATCATCCTCCTCGCAATCCTCAGCCTCGTCTTCAAGAAGAACTTCTTCGCTCTGCTCGACTCGAATCCGTCCCCGGACGCGGGGCGTCCTTCGTCCGTCGACGTCACGCGCTCCGGTCCCCCTGCCGCCCAGTCGTCCGAAGAACAGGAGCGCGTGAAGTTCGTCTCCTTCGTCGTCAACGACGTCCAGAAAACGTGGGACGCGGAATTTCCGAAGCTCGGCGGAACCTACCAGCACGCGAAGCTCGACCTCTACCGGGGTGCAATCCGCTCGGGCTGCGGCTTCGCAGAGTCCGCGATGGGTCCGTTCTACTGCCCCGCCGACCGCAAGGTCTATCTCGACCTCGGGTTCTTCGACGAGCTGCGCTCGCGATTCGGCGCCCCGGGCGAGTTCGCCGAGGCCTACGTCATCGCCCACGAGTTCGGCCATCACGTCCAGACATTGCTCGGGATCGACGAGAAGATGCGGCGCGCCCAGGCGGAGCGTCCCTCGCTGAAGAACGAGCTGTCCGTGCGGCTGGAGCTGCAGGCGGATTGCCTCGCCGGCGTCTGGGGACACGCGAGCGGCGAACGCAACATCCTCGAGAAAGGCGACGTCGAGTCGGGCCTCGCGGCCGCGGCCGCGGTGGGCGACGATCGCCTGCAGAAGGCCGCCACGGGACGCGTGACGCCCGAGACGTGGACGCACGGCTCCTCGAAGTCGCGCCAGGCCTGGTTCACGAGAGGATTCCAGACCGGCCAGGTCGGGGCCTGCGACACCTTCGCGCAGGCGCGCTGACGCCGTCTCCCGAGGGGAGCGCGTAATCCCGGCAAGGCTCTTGCACGTCTCTTCAGTGGAGGTGCTCCCTTGAAAAGGACTCCCCTTCTCCTGATCGCCCTGCTCGTGGTTGTCTCGGTAGGTTGCTCCAGCATCGAGACGAAGGTCGACTACGACCGCGCCGCGAGCTTCTCCTCCTACAAGACGTTCGCATTCAAGGACGTGCGCACGCCGGACAGCCCGATCGCGATGCGGCGGGTCCGGGCGGCCATCGACAGAACTCTCTCGTCGCGCGGGCTCGCGAAGGCCGACGGGACGCCCGACCTCTGGGTCGTCCTCCACACGCGCACGCACCGCCAGACCCAGGTCACGACCTACAGCTCCGGCTGGGGCTGGGGCTGGCGCTGGCGCGGCCCTTACTGGAACACCGCGCACGTCGAGCAGATCCCCGTCGGCACGCTCATGGTCGACCTGATCGACACGAAGGCCAAGGAGCTCGTCTGGCGCGGCAGCGCGTCTCGAATCGTGGACGCCGACGAGACTCCGCAGGTCCGCGAGGAGAAAGTCCAGGAAGCCGTGAACAAGCTCTTCGACGGCTTCCCTCCGAAGTGACGCTTCAGAACGCCGTGGCAAGCCCCGCGAGAAAGCGGCGCCCTGGCGCCGGGAATCCGCTCGCCTCGACGTAGTCGCGCCCGAGGAGATTCGTCGCGCGGACGAACGGCGCGAGCGAGAGTGCGAGCGGCGGCAGCGTGAGCGCCGCGTCGACCCTCAGGTACGACGCGTCCTCGACGAGCTTCGTGAAGTCCGCGGCGTCCCGGTCCGGGCGGGCTCCCACCCACATCGCCGACAGGCTCACGGAGCCTCCCGAGACGAAGGTCGTCCCGTACGTGGCCGAGGCGCGGTGGCGGGGGCGCCGCACGAGAAAGGAATTCGTGTCGAGATCCTTCGCGTCGAGGTAGGTGTACGACGCGCGCACGACCGAGCGTGCCCCGACGGGCGCCCGGAGAACGACCTCGATGCCCCGCGTGCGCGCGCTCCCGACGTTCTGATTCATGAACGTGGAGGTCGCGTCGTATTCGATGAGATCGCGGACGTCGTTCCAGAATCCCGACACTTCCGCCACGAGGCCCTTCACGAGCGTCTTCTCGACGCCGACCTCGTACCCTCTCGACTTCTCGGGGCGGAGCGCCGCGTTGCCCGAGAACGGATAGTAGAGCTCGCCGGTCGACGGCGCGCGAAAGGCCGTGCCCGCCGCCGCGCGGAGTTTCAGCGTCGGGGTGACGCGCCAGGCCGCCGTCACCCGCGGCGACACGTGACTGCCGAACGCGCTGTGGTCGTCCCGGCGAACGCCGGCCGTCACGACGAGCCGCTCGCCCAGGAGCGCGATGCGGTCCTCGCCGAAGAGCGCGAACGTCCGGGTCGAGGCATCGTCGAGCGCGACGCCGAAATTGCTTTCGTTCGAGACGAGCGTCCGCTCCCAGTCGGCGCCCGCGGTGACCCGGTGAGCGCCAAAGGTGCCCGACGCGGCGACGCGGCCCCCCGCGCGGCGCGCGTCCGTCGTGGACGACGTGAAGAACGGGTCGGCGGGGTCCGCATACTCCGGTTGGTCGCGCGTGTAGCGCACCGAGGCCTCGAGAGAGAGATTCTTCGAAAGTGAGAAAGAGAGAGGGATCTCGACGGTCGTCGTGTCGGCAGTCGTGGAGCGCTGCGGCGTGGGCGTCGCGCCGTCCGTGGGAATGCCCGTCCGGCCGGTGTCGCGCCGCACGACGACGCCCGCCGACACGCCGCCCGCCAGGCGCGCCGTGAGCGCCCCGGAAAGAGTCGTTCCAGAGAAGAATTCATTGAATTGGTCCCCGGAAGAAAGAGTTCTTCGAAAGCCGATCGTGGCGGAGAGCGCACCCTCTGAGAATCCCCCTTCTAAGGAACCCTCTTTTCCTCCAGCATTTCCGAGCCCAAAACTCGCGCGCCCGCTCACTCCCGCGTCCGCCGTCCGGCGCGTGAAGATGCGCACGACGCCGCCGATCGCTTCCGAACCATAGAGCGCCGAAAACGGCCCCCGCACGACCTCGACGCGCGCCACGTTCGCGACGGACAACGCCGAGAGGTCGGTGCCGCCGAAATACGGGCTGTTCAGCGGAACGCCGTCCACGAGGACGAGCGTCTGCGTGGAGCTCGTTCCGCGCAGGAAGAGGGACGCCACCGTGCCCGGCCCGCCCGACTGCACGATGTCGAGGCCCGGCACCGTGCGCAGGAGATCGAGAACCGTCGTCGACTGCGATGCGGCGATCTCGGCGGCATCGATCACCGTCGCGGCGACGCCGAGCGAGGCGGCGGTTTCGGGCTCGGCCTCGGCGGAGACGACGACGTCGGCAGCGACCTTCGAGGCCCCCGACGTCGGCGACGGTTGCGCGAGGAGGGAAGGCGCGAGGCCGAGCAAGAGCACACACGACGACCGGGTCAGGACGACACGAGAAACCATGGAACACCTCCGTTCCGCTGGCCCCGCCTTCCCATCGGGAGGAGCGGCGGGCCCTCGCGCGGAGGCGGGGCAGCCGCGACCTCCCGAGCCCCGGAGAAGGCGACGCTGAAACGATGTTCCTCGGGCAGGTCTCCTGGCTCCCGGATCGTCCGCGCCCGGCCCCTTCCCGGAGGCGCCACCGGTCCCCCCGGGACCGATCTTTCGCCGCCAGTGGATCTCGCCGTACGCGTCCCCGGTCACAGTGGCGGGGGCCGCGCGGGAATCTCACCCGCTTCCCTCTTTGCCCCCGGAGGTCGAGGGGACTCGAGGACGATTTGAAAGAACGCCGGAAGGAACCCTACCACGCCGCCCGCGCGGCGGGCGAGAGGACCTCAGGCCGGCGGCGGGCCGAGGACTTCGCGCAGCTTTGCGGTGAGGGCGCGTTCACTGAAGGGCTTGGAGAGAAAACCGGACGCGCCGTCGACCCCGAAGTCGGGGGCGATGTCGGCGGCGTACCCCGACATGAACACGACCTTGATGGAGGGGCGGCACGCCACCACGCGGGACGCCAGATCCCGTCCGTTCATGCCCGGCATGACGAGGTCGGTCAGGAGGACGTGAATGAGCCGCGGGTCGCGGGTGACGACGTCGAGCGCGGCCGCCCCGTTCTCGGCCACGAGCACGGAGTAGCCGTGCCGCTCGAGAACCGCTTTCGCGAGGGCTCGGACGCCGGGCTCGTCCTCGACGAGGAGCACGGTCTCCGTCCCGCGGCTCGAGCCCACGCTCGGGTGAATGCCCGAAGCCGTTGTCTCGTCGGAGCGCGGAAGGAATACCCGAAAGGTGGTGCCCTTTCCGGGCTCGCTCGTGACCTGGACGTACCCGCCGGTCTGCCGGACGATTCCATAGACCGTCGCGAGCCCGAGGCCCGTGCCCTTCCCCTTCTCCTTCGTCGTGAAAAAGGGCTCGAAAATGTGGCCGAGCGTCCCGGCGTCCATGCCGCTTCCGGTGTCCACGATCGAAAGGACCACGTACCGTCCGGGGGGGATTTCATCCTGCGCGCCCGCGAGCGGCGCGTCGAGTTTTGCGTCCGCCAGCTCGAGCGTCAGGCGGCCGCCTCCCGGCATCGCGTCCCGCGCGTTGACGGCGAGGTTGAGGACGACCTGCTCGATCTGCCCCGCGTCGGCCTTCACGAGGCCGAGCCTCTCGGGCCTCACGACGACGATCTCGACGTCCTCGCCGATCAGCCTCCTGAGCATCTTCTCGACGTCGGCCACGACCGCGCCGACGTCCAGGATGCGCATCTCGAGAACCTGACGCCGGCTGAAGGCGAGCAGCTGGCGCGTCAGCGCCGCGGCCCGTTCGGCCGCCCGAATGATCTCGACCACGCTCGCGAGCTTTTCCGCATCGCCCTCGAGCGAGGCCCGCAGCAGCTCGCCGTAGCCCTGGATGACCGTCAGGAGGTTGTTGAAATCGTGGGCGACGCCGCCCGCGAGCCGGCCCACCGCCTCCATCTTCTGCGACTCCGCGAGATGCATCTGCGTCTCGCGGAGCGCGGCCTCCGCCTTCTTGCGCTCGGTGACGTTGTCGAAGATCGCCACGAAGTAGTTCCTCTTCGGGCTGTAAGCCGAGACGGAGAACCAGATCCCGAGAGCCCGGACGTACGCCTCGAGCGTCTCCGGGATTCCGGTGGAGGCCACGCGCCCGTACATCTCGAGCACGTGCGGGTCCGAATCCCTGAGGCCCGGGATGACATCCGAGACCCGACGGCCGACGACGTCCTTCAGCCCCGTGAGCTCGCCGAACGCGCGGTTCACCGCGAGGTAGATGAAATCGTGCGGCCGCCCATCCTCCCAGAGCATCTCGCAGTACGCGAAGCCGTTCAGCATTCCGCCGAAGAGGGCGCGGTAGCGCTCCTCGCTGTCGCGCAGCGCCTCGCGGGCGTCCAGCGCGTCGAGCGCGAAGGAAAGATCCCCCGCCAGCTCCTCGAGAAGCCCGACCTCCTCCTCGTCGATGAAAGAGGGAGCGCCGGCGTACGCGACGAGGGCGGCGGTCACGGCGCCGCCCCGGCGAAGCGGAAGGACCGCCATCGATTGGATGCCGAGCCGGGCCGCGAACGTCCGCCAGGGGGAGATCGAGCGGTTCGTCTCCGTGTCCTGCACGACGACGCGGCGGCCCGTGCGGATGGCGGTGCCGAAAGGGCCGCGCCCCTCGGGCGAATCGTCCCAGCGCACGACGAGAGAATCGACGAGGTGGGCGTCCTGGCCGGCGCGCGCCACGGGCACGGCGCGCATCGTTTCGGGATCCGCCTTTCCGACCCACGTGAGCAGGTAGCCGCCGGACTCGACGAGGATCCGGCAGACGTCTTCGAGGAGAGACTTTTCGTCCACAACCTTGATGAGACGCGAATCCACTTCGGAGATCGTCTTGAGGAGACGGTTGAGGCTGTTGATGCGCTGCTCCGTCGCCTTGCGCTCGGTGATGTCGCGCACGATGGCGAGATGGACGGGGTCGCCCGCCAGGTCCACGCGGCGCGTGCTGATCTCGACCGGAAAACGGCTTCCGTCGGCCCGGACGTGCTCGCCTTCGAAGACGAGGCGCCCCTCCCGACCGGCCTCTTCGAAGTTCGCGCGCGCGAGGGCCCGCTGGTCCGCGGGCCGGAAATCGGCGACGTCCCGCCCGACGAGCGCGTCGCGCCGACTTCCGTAGCTCTCCTCGGCGGCCCGGTTCGCGTCGAGGATCTTCCCGTCGGTCCCGATGATGAAGACGGCGTCGTTCGCGTGCTCGAAGAGATTCCGGAAGCTCGCCTCGCTTCGCGCGAGCTTCATTTCGTGCGAGATCACGAGCCAGCGCCAGAGGCCGACGGCCGCGGCGAACACCGCGAGAATCAGCGCTCCCCAGGTGACTCCCCTTTGGAGGACATCCTTTCGGAAAGGCGCCAGCGCCTCGTCGTCGTCCACCTTCACGACGACGTCCCACGGCGCGCTCTTCAGCCGCCGCGTGGCGGCGAACACCCGCACGCCGCGGTAGTCCAAGAGGGACTGGAAGCTTCCCTTTCCCGAGAGCGCCGCGCTTGCGCCGAGGCCATCGGTCGCGAGCGGAAGCCGGAAGGTGAGCGGCGGATCCGGGCGGAACCGCAGGGGAGAAAGAAACAGAACGTCCTTCCCGTCCTCCCGGACGAGCAGCGCCTCGCTGGATGACGCCGACGCCGGCTGCACGAGAAGATCGAACAGGGACGTCGCGGCGTCGCCCGCGGCGACGACGGCTCCGAGAATCGGGGGCCGCGCGGTGCCGCCTTCGTCGCCCGTAACCGGCGCCGCGCTCACGATCTCCACCGCCCCCGCCGGCTCGCGCGCGAGCGCGACTCCGGGAGCGCCCGAACGAATCACGCTCGCCACGAGCTCCGGTGCCGCGCCGGAGACGGGCACGCCGCTCGAGGCGCGGACGCGCCCCGACGGGTCGAGAATCGAAATGGAACGCTGTCCGTAGTTGCGCCGGTAGTCGGAAAGGATTCCGCCGAGGTGCGCGCCCTGGACGCCCACCGCTTCCTCGGACAGCCCCGGGGTGAGGAGCGCGCGCACGGACGGGAAGGCCGCGACGAACGTCAGGTCTTCCGTCGCATCGAGGAGGCGCCGCTCGAGGAGGTCGCGCCGCAGGTCCGCGCGCACAGAGAGATCCCGCTGCCACCCTTCGACCGCCATCTGCCGCCGGTCCGGGACGAACGTCGCGAAAAACCAGAAGACGAAGGCCGCGAAGACGACGAGGAGGAACGACAGCCCCAGAGCCTGCAAATGGGCACCAGCCCATCCGACGAAACGCTTCAGGATCGCCACACGTCGACCGGCCTGAAGTCTACTCCGCGGCCGCCGCCCCGACCGGGGGGATCAGCCCTTCTTCTGCTTGCTCTTCGGGTTGTTGAGCGCCTGAAGCAGGGACGAGCCGAAGACCGAGACGGAAGGCGCCGCGGCCTTCTCGCGCTTCACGGACTCCTCGCGATAGCTCCGGAGATCGACGCGGTCGGCCTCCGCCTTCGCGCCGGCCGCCGAGAGCGAGATGCGCCGCTTTGCCGGGTCGACGCCGATGACCTTCACCTCGACCTTCTGGCCGGGGGCGAAGTGGCGACCGACCGTGCCGGGGGGGACGCCCGACTCGGAGTTCGGAATGAGGCCCGTGAGACCGGGTTCGAGGCGCACGAAGACGCCGAACTGGGCGACGCTCTCGACCTCGCCCGTCGCGACCGAGCCCTCGGGATGGCGCTCGGTGATCCCGTCCCACGGATTCGAAGTGGAGACTTCGCGCAGCGAGAGCGACAACCGCCGCTGCTTCGGATCGACTTCCTTCACCCAGCCCTGCACCGTCTGCCCCACGGCGACCGCCGGGTCCTTGACGGAGACGCCGGGCGGGAGCGCCGAGACGTGCACGAGGCCGTCCACGCCCGGCTCGACCTCGACGAAGAGGCCGAAGTCCGCGTGCCGCGCGACCGCTCCCGTGAACGAGGCTCCGGGCGCGAAGCGCTCGGGAAGCGTCTGCCAGGGATCGGCTTCGAGCTCCTTCATCGAAAGAGAGATGCGCTTGCCTTCGCTCGCGAGCTTCGTGACCTTGACCGTGACCTCCTGGCCGACGGCGAGGACGTCTTTCGGGTGCGCGACGCGGCGCCGCGAGATCTCCGTGACGTGGACGAGCCCGTCCACGCCGCCGAGGTCCACGAACGCGCCGAAGTCGGTGAGGGAGCGGACGCGTCCCGGCATCACGGCGCCCACGGTGATCTTCTCGCGCGTCACCGCGGCCTTCTCGTCCTGCTCGACCTTGAGGAGCGCGACGCGGGAAACGACGACGCGCCGCCCGTCCTCGGTGTACTCGAGGACGCGGAAATCGAACGTCTGCCCCACGTATGCCGCGAGCGCCGCCTCCTCGTGGCGTCCCAGGTCGATCTGCGAGACCGGGCAGAAAGCGCGGAGGCCGTGAGCGCCGCCGATCATCACCTCGAAGCCGCCCTTGTTCCGTGCCATGACCTTTCCGGCGACGGGGATCTTCGCCTCGGAAGCGGCCCGGAGCTCGGCTTTCGTGCGATGTCCGATCGCGAGCTTGCGCGAGAGCCGCACGTCCGGCCCGGCTTTCACGACGACGGCCTCGATGCGGTCGCCCACCTTCTCGCCCTCGAGCTCCTTCAGATCCATGAGCGCTTCCGACTTGCCGCCGATCGAGACGAGCACGACGTCGGGCGTGATGCCGGCGATGATGCCGTTCACGACCTGCCCCTCCACGAGCTTCCTCTTCGGAGAAGCCGCGTCGGCCGCGAGGGCGGCCTCGAAGGTCTTGCGGTCGGCGGTTTCGGCGGTTTCGGCTGGCATGGCGATGAGCGTCTGGGACACGAGAGTACTCCTGGCCCGCCAATCGAAATTCCCCCGGGGAAAGAGACAGGGGCTGCGGGATCGCGGATTCTACCCGAAGCGGTAAGATGAGATTCCTTCTCCGGACGGCGGCCCCCGACTGCCCCGGAGAATCTCCCCCTTGGAGGAGTGGAATGGCCGAACCGGGTGTCCTGACAGCCGCGGGCGCTTCGCCGTCCGAGGCGGCCGCGACCATCGCGCGACTCGCCCCGAGCCGGGACGAGCTCAGGCGGTGGTACGCCCTGATGCACCTCGGGCGGATCCTCGACGACAAGGCTCCGAACTACCTCAAACAGGGCCTCGGCTGGTCCTATCACGCGCCGTGCGCGGGACACGACGGCATCCAGGTCGCCCTCGGCGTCACGTTCCGCCCCCGGCACGACTACCTGTTCCCGTACTACCGCGACCTCACGACGTGCCTCGCCGGCGGATTGTCGGCCGAGGAGATCCTGCTGAACGGAATGTCGAAGAGGGACGACGTCGCCTCCGGCGGGCGGCACATGTCGAACCACTTCGCGAAGCCCGAAATCCACATCCAGAACGTCTCCTCCTGCGTCTCGAACCACGCCCAGCACGCCGCGGGCCTCGGCCGCGCCGTGAAGACGTACGGGTCGGATGCGATCGTCTTCTGCTCCCAGGGCGAGTCGTCCACGTCCGAGGGCTACTTCTACGAGGCCGTCAACGGCGCGTCGCGCGAGAAGCTGCCCGTCGTCTTCGTCGTGCAGGACAACGGCTACGGCATCGCCGTTCCGAAGAGCGACCAGACCGCGAACCCGTTCGCCTCGGACAACTTCTCCGGGTTCCTGAACGTCCGGATCGTCCACTGCGACGGCAAGGATCTCTTCGACTCGCTCCGCGCCATGCGCGAGGCGGTGGCGTACGTGCAATCAGGCGCGGGCTGCGCGCTCGTGCACGCCGAATGCGTCCGCATCCACTCGCACTCCAATTCCGACCGGCACGAGCTGTACCGTTCGCCCGAAGAGCTCGCGGCCGCGAAGGCGCTCGACCCGCTCGCGCGACTCCGCCGCTCCCTCGTCGAGGGCGGCGCTTTTTCAGAGGCGGAGATCGTCTCGATCGAGGACGCGAACCGGCGGACCTACGACGAATCCGCCGACCGCGCGCTCCGCGCGCCCGACCCCGACCCGGCCTCCGTTCTGCGACTTCGTTTCGCCCGAGCCCTGGCTTCCCCCAGGCGACGGCCTCGCGGACACGTACGTCACGCCAGAGACCGTCGACGGCAGGCCGGCGGCCGAGATGTCCCTCATCCAGGCGCTGAACACGACGCTCAAGGAGATGTTCCGCGAGAACCCCGACACGTACATCTGGGGGCAGGACGTCGCGTACAAGGACAAGGGCGGCATCTTCAACGTCACGAAAGGCATGCAGCAGGAGTTCGGGCCGAAACGCGTCTTCAACGGCCCCATCGCCGAGGACTTCATCCTCGGCACGGCCGACGGCTTCTCGCGCTTCGCCGAGAAGATTCGCGTCGTCGTCGAAGGCGCCGAGTTCGCCGACTACTTCTGGCCCGCGGCCGAGCAGATGGTCGAGATGTCGCACGAGTTCTGGCGCACGAACGGGCAGTTCGTCCCGAACGTCACCGTGCGCATCGCCTCGGGCGGCTACATCGGAGGCGGCCTCTACCACTCGCAGAACATCGAAGGCTGGCTCACGACGCTCCCCGGGATCCGCGTCGTGGTCCCCGCTTTCGCGGACGACGCGGCGGGACTGCTGCGGACGGCGATGCGCTCGCGCGGCATCACGGTGTACCTCGAGCCGAAGTTCCTCTACAACTCCGCGCAGGCGAAGGCGCGGGTGCCGGCGGACTTCGCCGTGCCTTTCGGCAAGGCGCGCCGACGCCGCGAGGGCGGCGATCTGACGATCCTCGCGTACGGCACGCCGGTGCACTTCGCGCTGGCCGCCGCGGAGACGCTCGCGCGGGAGGGAAAGAGCGTCGAGGTCCTCGACCTCCGCTCTCTCGTGCCGCTCGACTGGGGCGCCATCGCGGCCTCCGTGCGGAAGACGTCGCGCGTCCTCGTCGTCCACGAGGACAAGGTCCACGGCGGCTTCGGCGGCGAGCTCGTCGCGCGCATCGCGGCCGAGCTCTTCGCGCACCTCGACGCGCCCGTCGATCGCGTCGGCTCGACGTTCACGCCCGTCGGCTTCAACCGCATCCTCGAGCGCGCGATCCTGCCGAACACGGAGAAGGTCCTCGAGGCGGCGCGGAAAACGCTCGCGTACTGACCGGATCCGCGGCGTTAGGATCGCGCCGACCGTGGCGATCTCAATCCTTCTGTATTCCGGTCTCGCGCTCCTCGCGCTCGGAGGCGTCTCGTTCGTTTGGCCGCCACGTTTCCTCGGGATCGCGACCCGTCTCCACGCGCTCACCGTCTTCGGCATCGGGTTCGTCGCGACAACCGCCGCCCTGCTCGTGCCGCCGCCGGCGGCACGAACAGGCGCCCGCGGCCCGGCCCGCATCGACGAGTTCGTTCCGGAGTTCCAGGTCGAAGAATTCCACGAGCGCACGGTCCGCGCGACACCGGAACGGATTTTTCGGGCGATCCACGAGGTGCCGGCCGGGGAGATCCGACTCTTCAGGCTCCTGACGTGGATCCGCCGCCCGCGCCTGCCGTGGACGACGACGCCGGAGAGCATCCTGAATCCGCCGGCGAACGAGCCGATCCTCGAAACCGCCCTCCGGTCCGGCTTCGTCCTTCTGGGAGAGGAGAAAGACCGCGAGATCGTCCTCGGGACGCTCGCGGCGCGTCCCCGCGGCTCACGGGTCGCCCTTCCGGCCGATCCCGCCGAGACCTCGCGCCGGTTCGCCGCGCTCGCGGCGCCCGGTTACGCGAAGGCCGCGATGAACTTCCGCGTCGAGCCCCGCCCCGACGGCTCCTGCCGCCTCACGACCGAGACCCGCGTCTTCTCGACGGATCCGAGGACCGCGCGCGCATTCATCATCTACTGGCGCTTCGTCTACCCGGGGAGCGCCCTGCTCCGCGTCACGTGGCTGGGAGCGATCGCCGCCCGCGCGGAGAGCGAACGCTGACCGTTCAGAACGCGAGCGCTACGTAGAACACCGGTCCGCTGTAGTGGTAGCGAACCTGTGTCAGCGTGTCGGAGTCGCGCGTGTAGTCGATGCGCGTGTAGTTGTAGCCGCCGCCGATGCCGATCCCGGACGTGACGAAGAAATCCAGCGTGCCCGTCGCCTCGAGCATGCTGCCGGACGAGCCGCTGATCGTCGCCTTGAGGCCGCGCGCCCGGGCGTTCAGGAAGAGCTGCGGCATGAGCGTGAACGTGAAGTAGCCCTCGAGAGCCGGAATCGGCGCGATGAAGTCCTTCCTCTCCGAGACGGCGGTGCCGCCCGCGGGCCCGCCGGGCCCGGTGACCGTCCCGACCGCGTCGAGGGAGGCCCGGTTGAAGAAGACGCTCGCGCCGAGGCCGAGGCCGATCTCGAGATCGCCGTTGTTCACGAACGAGTATCCGTAGTAGAGCTCGCCGACGTTCACGTTCAGCGTCGAGTCGACCTCGCCTCCAACGGAATAGGTCACGCCGTTGAACTGGACCTGCCGCGAGAGGATCTTCGCGGCCGAGCGGTTCCACTGCTGGTACGCGAAGTCGAGCCGCGCGTGGCGCCCGAGACGCAGGTAACCGTCGACCTGGAACGCGAACTTCTTCTCCGCGAGCCCGAGGTCGCTTTCGAGCGCGATCTCGGTTCCCGGCACCGTGACGGTCCCGTATTGAACGGTCGTGTCGAAGGTCGGATACAGCCCGCCGAGGTTCAAACGGAACGTCTCGTCCATGCCGCGCTGGTGCCTGTACACGGAGCTGGACCCGGTCTGCGCGGCGGCGCCGCCGGCGACGGCGAGGAGAGCGGCGGCGGCGACAGGCCAAGCGAAGAGCCGGGCGGCGAACCGTGCGGTCATACGGACCCCCTGGTTTCCCCGGGGACGCCGGGGAAACCCACTCGCCGAGTGTAAGGCCGCCGTGTTTCGCCGCCCGTTCGAGGGGGAAGAGTCTCCACTCAGTCGACGTGCGTGTGCTTCTTCTCCGCGAGCGCGCGGACCGCCGCGCCGGAGAGCGTGCCGCTCACCGAGACGCTCGACTTGTCGCGCGTCACGGCGAACTTGCGGATCATCGACACGGTCTCCGGCGACTTCTCCTGAGCCGCGAGGCGCCAGGCCGCGAGGACGCCGCGGAGCGCGTCCTCCATGAGGCCGGCCGTCTCGTCGTCGCTCACGAGGCCGGTCGCGTTCAGCTTCAGCGCGTCGCCCTTCGCCGTCGCCTGCAGGGCGAGGAGCGAGACCGACTTCATCGACGACACGAGGGCCGTCGCGGCGTCGCTCCCCGTGGCGCCGGCTCCGGCGTGCCGGGCAGCGGAATCCTTCGCCGGAATGCGCGTGACGTCCACGAGCGCCCAGGCCGACGCGCCCGAGTCGATGCGGCCGAGGTGCCGGCCGAGGCCCGCGCCCGCGCGGAAGGCCGTGCCGCCCGCGCTGCGCCGGGCGAGGGCCGCGACGACCGAGGACTCGTTGCCCGCGATGACGAGGTGCGTGCTCGCGAACGCGATCGCTCCCTGCTCGTGATTCGATGCGTGCTGGCTCTTGTCGGGCAGGAGGAAGTAGTCGCCCGCGGGCGTGGACTTCAGGACCGCGCCGCGCGCCGCGATGGCGGCCGAGAGCGCGGCCGGGTCGAACCGGCCCTCGAAGAGGACGAGGCCCCAGCCGTCGCTTCCGCCGGCGCCCCTCGGCGAGCCGGCCGCGACCACGGTGTCGACGTCCTCCTTCGGGTTCAGGCGCGCTTCGGAGAGGAAGTGCGCGGCGTCTCCGTCCACGGTGAGCTTGTCCGTGTCGGAGAAAACGCGGGCCGCGAGCGGGCTCGAGCGCAGGTCCGCGACGTGGATCACGCCGACCGAGGCCGCGTCGGCCGGGACGAGCGCGAGCGCGTCGTCGCTGCCGCCGCGAGCGGCGGCCGGCAGCGCGAGAGCGCCCGCGAGAACGAGGGCGGCGGCAGACGAGAGAACGGCGAATCGCTTCATGGTCAGAAGTCCTTTCTCCGGAACCTTAGGCACGCGAGCGAGAGGCAGACGGCGCCGAAGAGGCCCGTCGTGACGAACGGCTGGAGCGTGAGGGCGTCGCGCATGCGCCGCGGCCCTTCGTCTCCCATGACGAGGGCGACGACCGCGGCGCCGAGCTGCGCCGTCTTCGGGAAGACCCAGTAGAGGCCCTGGACGAGCTGCGCGGCCCACTCGGCCGTCATCGCGGCCGCGATGCGGTCGTGGTTCGCGAGGATGGCAGAGATGAAGAACACCGCGAACGTCGCCATGATCGAGACGGCCGTCGAGGACGTCAGCGTCCCGATGAGGAACGCGAACGCCATGAGCGCCGCGATCCCGAACAGGATGATGCCCGCCGCGAAGAAGAAACGCGGGTGCACGAGATGGGTCTTCCAGATGACGAGGAGCCACATCGCTCCGAGGAGGTAGACGACGTTCGAGGCCGAAAGGAGCATTCCCCCGACGTACCGCGAGAGGAGGAGCGGCACGCGGCCGACGGGGCGCGAGAGATAGAGGTCGATCGTGCCCTTTTCCATGAGGCGCGGGACGAGGTGCGCGGTCGCGAAGATCGCGAGAAACGTCCCGACGACGTAGAGGAAGCCCGCGAAACCGGATTCGAAGCCGAGGACGAGCTTGTCGAGATCGACGCTCTGGCGCCCCATGTGGACGTTCTGGCCGAAGATCTTCGCGCCCGCGAGCGCGCCGTTCACGACGTCGAGGTTCACGGCGACCGCGAAGATCAGGATGAAGAGAGACGACAGCGCGAAGTACGCGACGAGCGTCCAGCGCGCCGCGGCCTCGCGGAAGACTTCTTCGATGTTCGCGGCGAGGGCACGCATACGGCTTCAGCCTCCAGAGGCTCCGGCCGCATCGGCCTCTGCCCCACTCACCCTTCTAAGAAATCCGAATCCGAAAAACGTCATTGCGGTTGCTCCGGCGTCGTGGCTTTGACGAGGTCGACAAACACGTCCTCGAGGCTTGATTTCTCGGGAGTGAGCTCCGTGAGCAGCGCGCCGCGCGAGCGGGCGGAGTCGATGAGCGCATTGAGGTGCTGTGGATCGCGGGCCGAGAGCTGGAAGTGGCCGTTGACGCGCTCGGCTCCGGCGCCCGTCTCGCGAAACGCCGCAAGGACCGCGTCGTCGATCCCCGAGGCGACGAGCTTGTAGACCTTCAGGGAATCCTTCTTCTCTCCCCTCTTCGTCAGTTCCTCGATCGTCCCCATCGCCGCGACGCGGCCCTTGCGGAGCACCG
The DNA here is from genome assembly GCA_963809425.1 of Thermoanaerobaculia bacterium. GTDB lineage: Bacteria > Acidobacteriota > Thermoanaerobaculia > UBA5066 > UBA5066 > Fen-183. Next base: position 291,020 of record CAWEJK010000005.1, on the reverse strand, counting down.
CGACGCGATCGCACGTGAGCTCGATCTCGGAGAGGAGGTGGGAGTTCAGGAGGATCGCGCGCCCTTTCGCGGCCTCGGCCTTCAGAAGGTCGCGGATCTCGCGCCGGCCCACGGGGTCGACGCCGTCCGTCGGCTCGTCGAGAAGCAGCACGTGGGGCTCGTGCACGAGCGCGGCCGCGATTCCGAGACGCTGCGTCATGCCCTTCGAGAACTTCTTCACCTTCACGTCCGTCCAGTCGGAGAGCTTCACGCTGTCGAGGAGCGCCGGGATGCGCGACCGGAGCTCCGCGGGAGCCACGCCCGACATCCGGCCGAAGACGGACAGCGTCTGGCGGGCCGTGAGGTACCCGGGGAATCGGTGGCCCTCGGGCAGGTAGCCGACGCGGCGGCGGCTCTCGGGGTCGCGCGCGGGCAGCCCGAGGAGCGAGGCCTCGCCCGACGTCGCGTGCGTGAGGCCGAGAAGGATCTTCACGGTCGTCGTCTTCCCGGCACCGTTCGGGCCCAGGAGGCCGAACAGCTCGCCGGGCTGCACGGCGAAGTCGATGCCGTCGAGAGCCCTCACCTCCCGGCCGCGAAAACCTTCGCGATAGAGTTTCTGGAGCCCCCGAACCTCGATTGCGGCAGTCATGCCAACATCCTCACCCCGAGTTACGAGAGGAACCGCCGCAAGGTTCCCGGGCAGGAGCGCCATGGCCCTGAAACCCCTCGAAACCACTCTTTCGGTGCGCGTTCCCTTGCGTCTTCTCTCGGCCGGGACGACCGAGGGCGCCGGCTCGGCTCCAATCCTGATCGGCTTGCACGGCTATGGACAAGACGCCGATTCCCTCCTCCCCATTCTGCTCCGTGTCGCGCCGCCGGGCTTCCTCGTCGTTTCGCTGGAGGGGCCCGAGTCGGCGTATCTCGAGGGCGCGAGCACGTCCGCTCCGCGGCGCGGCTTCCACTGGGGCGTCTCGACCCGCCCGGACGACAATCGCGCCGTCCACCGCGCCTGCGTCGCCGAGGCGATCACCTGGGCCCGCGCGCACGGCGGCGATCCGGAACGCGTCTTCCTGCTGGGCTTCAGCCAGCCGTGCTCCTTCAACTACCGGCTCGCGCTCGCCCCGCCCCACGGCGTCCCGTTCCGCGCGATCGCGGCGATCTGCGGCGGCATTCCCGGCGAGTGGAAGGCGAACGGCCCGGGCACGGGCGCTTCGCGCGAGACGGACGTCCTCCACGTCTCGACGCGCAAGGACGACATCTACACCCTCGGGAAGACCGCTCACTACCGCGAGCGCCTCGCGGCGCGATTCCGGAGCGCGACGCACAGCCTCTACGACGGCGGCCACCGCGTCCCGTCGGCAGCGGCGGGCGAGGTGCGCGCGTTCTTCGCCGCGCGCGGGTAAAGCGAAGGCACTCCTCCCGCAGACCCGTTGCCTCACCCCAGAGGGTTGACGTGCCGAACACCCGGGAACCGGCCAAAGTCGCGGTCGGTCGAACAGATCTCCGCGCCATTCTCCAGGGCGAGCGCGGCCAGGTGGGCATCCGACGTGAGGTTGCCTGCGGAGCCGGTTGCGGCAAGCAGCGTGCGCAAGAGAGGCCAGTGGTTTTCGCCGGGCCCAACCGATTCGACGAACGGCTGGCCCAGCCACTCGTCGACATACCCAAGAGCGCGGTCGACCGGGATAGGCCGACGCATGACAGCGGGATGGGTCGTGAGGCGAAGGAAAGCGAGCACGACCACCCATGCCAGCCCGACGCGCGTCGTTCCGGAGAGAGTCTGCTCGAGCCAGGCCCGTGCCTTCGCGTGATGAGGCGAGTTCGCGTCGACGGCGTAGATCAGGAGGTTCGCGTCGACGAGGATCACTTGCGCAGGGCGAGCTTCTCGGCGATCGCGCTCTCCTCCAGGGCGTCGGCCAGACGCAGGGCCCCGTCGAGATCGAGCCCCGCGCGGGCGCCGCCGAGGGAAGCCGGCTCGATACGGTATCGCCGCGGGCGCGGCTGCCCACCCCGTTTCGTCAAGCCGAAGCGGAGGGTCTCGTTCACGACGGCCGTGAAAGACTGGCCGCCGCGACGCGCGGCCTTCTTCAAGACGGACGCCAGATCCTCGTCGAGGTTCACGGTCGTGCGCATCACAGGCATCATATCAAAAGATGCCTGGACATCAGGTCCCCTCCCGGCGCACCGGTTCCGCGATCGGCGCGAGCTTCTTCGCGCGCAGCTTCGCGTCGAGCGCCGGGAGGTCCTTCGCGGCCAGCGCCGCGGCTCGTTCCTCGACGTCCTTCAGCTCGCGCTCGAGCACGGCGACGCGCTCGACCTGATAGTCGCCCGGCCGGCCCTCGTACGAGAGGAGCGCGTCGTAGGCGTAGCCGAGGTGCTCGCGCAGGCGCTCCTCGCCCGTGATCGCGCCGCCCTCGGACGTCGCGACGACGTCCTTGCGGATCGCGTCGGCCTTGTCGGCGAACGCCTCGAGGTCCTTGCGGAGGCGGTCGCCCGCGGGCAGGCCCTTCGCGCGCGCGGCCGCGAGCGCCCGATAGCCGTTCAGCCGGTCCACGACGTCGCTCATGCGCCCGAATAGCGCGTGCGCCTTCATCGCGGCGTCGTACTGGGCCTTGCGGTCCGCGGGCGTGAACGGCGCGTGCGGATCGAGCGACACGACGAGCGGCGTCTCGATCACGTGCGTGCCCTTCGTGAGCCGCACGGTGTAGGTGCCGGGAAGGACCCGCGGCCCCGTGCCTCCGCCCGCCGCCGCCGCGGCCGTCGGAACGCGCGGAGGCTTCTCCTGCATGGACCACAGAACGCGGTTGATCCCCTTGCGCTTCCCTGCGGGCGGCGTGTCGACGACGCGGCCCGACGCGTCGAGGATCTCGAGCTTCATCCGCCCGAACGTGTGGCGCGTCTTCTGGATGTACGTGATGACGGCGGCGGACGGCGGGTTCGGCCCCGCGTACGAGGCGTCGCCCTCCGGCCAGCCGCCCTGGCCGCGCGGCTTCTGGCGGACCGGGCGCCCCGGAAGAAACACGACGTCCTTCTCGAGCGTCTCGGGTGTCAGCGCGCGGAGGGGCGTGAGGTCGTCGACGATCCAGATCCCGCGCCCGTGCGTCGCGACGACGAGATCCTGCTCGCGCGCCTGGAACGCGAGGTCGCGCACGGAGACGGACGGGAAGTTCCCGCCCTTGAACTCCGCCCAGGTCCTCCCGGCGTCGAGCGAGATCCAGAGGCCGAACTCCGTCCCGAGGTAGAGGAGGCCGGGCCGGACGGGGTCTTCCTTGATCACGTATGCCCAGCCGCGGACGCCCGACGACGGCCCCGCGATCCGCTCCCACGTCTTCCCGAAGTCCTTCGTCGCGTAGACCCACGGCGCCGCGTCGCCGAACGTGTGGCGGTCGAACGCCGCGTAGGCCGCGCCGTCCGCGTGCGGGCCGGCCTCGACCCACGAGACCCAGCTCGCGGGCGGGAGGCCGGGGACGTTCTTCACGAGGTTCGTCCACGCTCCTCCGCCGTCCCGCGTGAGCTGGACGTTGCCGTCGTCGGTCCCGACCCAGATCGTCTTCGCGTCGCGCGGGCTCTCCGAGATCGCGTAGATCGTCGTGTGCATCTCGGCCGCGGAGTTGTCGACGGTGATGCCGCCGGAAAGCTCCTGCTGCTGTTTTGCGGCGTCGTTCGTCGTGAGGTCCGGCGAGATCCGCTGCCACGACTGCCCGCCGTCCTTCGTCACGAAGAGGAACTGCGCGCCGATGTAGAGCTTCCCCTTCTCGAGGCGCGAGACGTGGATCGGCGCGTTCCAGTTCCAGCGCAGCTTCTCCTTGAAGCCGGCCTTCGGCTGGATGTCGCGCGCGGCGAGCGTGCGCCGGTCGATCCGGCCGATGAAACCGCCCTGCGCCTCGGCGTAGACGAAGTTCGCGTCGGCGGGGTCCACGAAGACCCAGAACCCGTCGCCGCCGTAGAGGTTCTCCCAGCGGCCGTTCGTGATCCCGCCGGGATACGCGGAGTCGCCGGCCCAGGAGCTGTTGTCCTGCAGCCCGCCGTACACCTGGTACGGGTCCTTCTCGTCCACGGACACGTGGTAGAACTGCGAGACGGGCAGGTTGTTGCACTTCCACCAGCGGTTCGCGCCGTCGTGGGAGATCCAGAGGCCGCCGTCGTCGCCGGTCACGACGTGCTTCGGGTTCTTCGGGTTGATCCAGACGTCGTGGTGGTCTCCGTGCGTGCCGCCGCCCACGTCGCCGAAGCTCTCGCCCCCGTCTTCGGACGCGATGAGCGTCAGGTTCGGCTTGTAGACGCGGTCGGGGTTCGTCGGGTCGACGACGAGGCGCGAGAAGTAGAACGGCCGCCAGACCATCCGCTGGCTGTCGTCCTTGCGCGCCCAGGTCTTCCCGCCGTCGTCGGAGCGGTAGAGCGCCGGCTTCACGCTCTCGATCACGGCGTAGACACGGTCGCCCTTCGAGGGCGCGATCGCGACGTCGAGCCGGCCCCAGGGCGCCGGCGGAAGGCCCGGCGCAGTCTTCTCGTCGAGCTTCTTCCAGGTCGCGCCGCCGTCCTCCGTGAGGAAAAGGCCGGACCCGGACGTCCCCTTCGGTCCTTCGCTCCCCGACCGGAACGTCCAGCCGCTACGCCGGAAATCCCAGAGCCCCGCGAAGAGGCGCTCCGGGTTGCGCGGGTCCATCGCGAGGCCGGAACAGCCCGTCGAGAGGTTGCCGCCCCTGAGGACGAGCGCCCAGCTCTTCCCGCCGTCCGCCGTCTTGTAGAGGCCGCGGTCCGGCGAGTCCGACCAGAGTTTCCCGGGCACGCAGGCGTACACGACGTCGCTCTGCTTCGGATTCACGACGATGCGGTTCACGCGCTCGGACTCCGGCAGCCCCATGTGCGTCCACGTCTCGCCGCCATCGCCGGAGCGGTAGACGCCGTCTCCGGCGGACACGGAGTTGCGCGTCCAGGTCTCGCCGGTCCCCACCCAGACGACCTTCGGGTCGGAGGGGTCGAGCGCGATCGCGCCGATGGACTGGACGGGCTGCTTGTCGAAGACGGGCTTGAACGTCGTCCCGCCGTCGAGAGACTTCCAGACACCTCCCGAGGCGGCTCCGACGAAAAGCGTGACCTTGCCGTCGTCCTCGACGCGGCCCGCGACCGCCGCGATGCGGCCGCTCATCGCGGCCGACCCGATGTTGCGGGCGCCGAGGCCCGAGATCGTGCCGGAGTCGACCGTGGGCGGCGCGGCATGCGCGGCGGACGAGAACGCCGCGAGAGAGGACGTCAGGAGGATCGCGGAGGCTCTCATCGGCCCGCTCCCGCCGGCGCAGCGGCCTTCGCCGGGAACGCGAACGCGTCCCTCGCGACCGCGACGTTCGCCTCGGCCTTTTCGTAGATCGACTTCGCCCTCGAGGCGGGCGGGGAGTTCCGCGGCCCGCTCTCCTCGCTCATCGGGACGTAGACGCCGCCGACCTTCTCGTAGTCGCCGTAGTCCGTCTCGACCTGCTGCTCGGCGCCACGGACCGTGAGCGTCTGCAGGTCGCGGATCACCATCCACGTGTCGGGGTCGATCCAGACCGTCACGTCGCCTCCCCATTTCAATCGCACGCGCAGCTTGTGCGCGTTCGTGCCGTCCACGTCCTCCGTGCCGAGGTACTCCACGGCATGCCCCTTGGCCTTCGCGTTCACGAACGGACCGTCGAGATCAGCCGCGATCCGGAACGGCTTCGCGTCGTCCTCGGACATGAGGGAAGCCTCCTTGCGCCCCTCGAAGGGCTGGACCTGCCAGCCCTTCTCGCCGCCCCACGCCTGGATCTGCGTGAGGCCCTGGAAGGTCGCTTCCTGCCGGATCCGGCCCGGCCGCTCGCGCACCTCGGACAGCGTGATGAGGATCGAGCGCCCCGGGAGGACGAACCGGCCGGTCCGCCGGAGGCTCCTGAGGGACGCGAGGGCTGCCGCGCCGCCGCGCGCCTCGACGTTCTTCGCGACGATCTCGTCGGCGGTCACGGCGGGGGCGTTTCGGGAGGCCGCCAGCAGGCAGAACACAACGACAGCGGGGCGAATCCTGTTTCGCATGACGGATGTACGCGGTTCGGCTTCCCTGGGTTTCGAAGCATCTTCTGATCCTTTTGAATCAGCGACCGGGGCGCGTCGTTGCGTCTAGAATGCCCCGCCCGCCGGTCCCGGCGGGACTGCCGGAGGACACATGCAGGACAGCTTCAAGACGAAGTCCCGCCTCAAGGTGGGATCCGCGAACTACACGATCTACAGCCTGAAGGCGCTCGAGAAGGTGTTCCCGAAGGTCGGGAAACTCCCGTTCTCGCTCCGGATCCTCCTCGAGAACCTCCTCCGCCACGAGGACGGCCGCTCCGTCACGAAGGAAGACATCGAGGCCCTCGCGACGCGCGACGTGAGGAAGCCGACCGACCGCGAGATCGCCTTCCGCCCCGCGCGCGTCCTCCTGCAGGACTTCACGGGCGTCCCGGCCGTCGTCGACCTCGCGACGATGCGCGAGGCCCTCGCCGAGATGGGCGGCAACCCCGACAAGATCAACCCGCTCGCGCCCGCCGACCTCGTGATCGACCACTCGATCATCGTCGACCAGTTCGCGACGGCGCAGGCCTTCGGGGCGAACGCCGCGCTCGAGTTCGACCGCAACCGGGAGCGCTACGCGTTTCTGCGCTGGGGGCAGAACGCCTTCCGCAACTTCCGCGTCGTCCCGCCCGACACGGGCATCTGCCACCAGGTGAACCTCGAGTACCTCGCGAGCGTCGTCTTCTCCGGCGCCGGAAGGACCGCGTATCCCGACACCCTGGTCGGGACCGACTCCCACACGACGATGATCAACGGGCTCGGCGTCCTCGGCTGGGGCGTCGGCGGAATCGAGGCGGAGGCCGCGCTCCTCGGCCAGCCGCAGTCCATGCTGATCCCCGACGTGATCGGCCTCAAGCTCGTCGGGACGCTGCCGGCGGGCGCCACGGCGACGGACCTCGTCCTCACGGTCACCCAGATGCTCCGCAAGAAGGGCGTCGTCGGGAAGTTCGTCGAGTTCTACGGCCCCGGCGTCGCGGGGCTCGCGCTCACCGACCGCGCGACGATCGCGAACATGGCGCCCGAGTACGGCGCGACGATGGGCTTCTTCCCGGTCGACGCCGAGACGATCAGGTACCTGAAGTTCACGAACCGTCCCGCGAAAGCCGTCGCGCTCGCCGAGGCCTACTGCAAGAAGCAGGGCCTCTTCCGCGCGAAGGACACGCAGGACCCCGTCTTCACGGACACGCTCACGCTCAACCTCAAGGACGTCGAACCATCGCTCGCGGGGCCGAAACGGCCGCAGGACCGCGTGCCCCTGAAGAGCAGCAAGAAGATATTCCGGGAGAACTTGAAGAATTTCTTAGAAAAGGAGTGTGCACCGCTGGAGCGGGCCGCGATCGCCGAGTGGGTCGAGGAAGGCGGTCGGCCTGCTCCCTCCCCCTCTTCACCTTCTAAGAAATCTTCTCTTGGTGCCCTGGTGAAGACCCACCCGGTCAACGACGGCCGCGTCACGTACGAGCTCCCGCAGGGCGCGGTCGTCCTCGCCGCGATCACGTCGTGCACGAACACCTCGAACCCCTCCGTCATGCTCGGCGCCGGCCTCCTCGCGAAGAAGGCCGTCGAGCGCGGCCTCACGACGAGACCGTGGGTCAAGACGTCCCTCGCGCCCGGCTCGAAGGTCGTCACGGACTACCTGAAGGACGCGGGGCTCCTGCCGTACCTCGAGGCGCTCGGCTTCCACCTCGTCGGCTACGGCTGCACCTCGTGCATCGGCAACTCGGGCCCGCTGCCGGAGGCCGTGTCGGAGGCCGTCCGCGCGGGCGACCTCGTGGTCGCGGGCGTCCTTTCGGGCAACCGCAACTTCGAGGGGCGGATCAACCCGCAGATCAAGATGAACTATCTCGCCTCGCCCCCGCTCGTCGTCGCGTACGCGCTCACGGGCGAGATGGACAAGGACCTCACGACCGAGCCGCTCGGCACGGACCGGAGCGGGGCGCCCGTCTACCTCAAGGACATCTGGCCGACGGCGGAGGAAGTCACCGACGCGATCCGTACCGCCGTGAAGCCCGCGCACTTCCAGAAGGCATACGGCGAGGTCTTCGACGGCGACAAGAGCTGGCAGGCCCTCAAGGTCCCGAAGGGCCGGACATACGTCTGGGAAGGATCCTCGACGTACGTGAGGAAACCCCCGTTCTTCACGAACATCCCGAAGGAGCCCGCGCCCCTGAAGGAGCTCGCCGGCGCACGGTGTCTCGTCATGCTCGGGGATTCCGTGACGACGGACCACATCTCCCCGGCCGGCAACATCGCGAAGGGCTCCCCCGCGGCGAAGTACCTTGTCGAACACGGCGTTTCACCGGCGGACTTCAACTCCTACGGGGCGCGCCGCGGCAACCACGAAGTCATGATGCGCGGCACGTTCGCGAACATCCGCCTGAAGAATCTCCTCCTTCCGGGCAGCGAGGGGAACGTCACCGTCCACTTCCCGTCCGGCGACCAGATGTCGATCTACGACGCGGCGATGAAGTACCAGGCCGCGAAGACCCCGCTCGTCGTCCTTGCCGGCGCGGAATACGGCACGGGGTCGTCGCGCGACTGGGCCGCGAAGGGCACGATGCTTCTCGGCGTCCGGGCGGTGATCGCGAAGAGCTTCGAGCGCATCCACCGCTCGAACCTCGCGGGCATGGGCGTCCTCCCGCTCCAGTTCGAGGCCGGGCAGGACGCGAAGAGCCTCGGGCTGACGGGCCAGGAGACGTTCCAGGTCACGGGCGTCGCGAACGGTCTCGCGCCGAAGAAGAAGCTCGCGGTCACGGCGACGGACACGGAGGGCAAGAAGACGACGTTCACGGCCGTCTGCCGCCTCGACACCCCGAACGAGGTCGATTACTACCGGCACGGCGGCATCCTGACGTTCGTGCTGAGGCAGCTCGCGGCGGCTTAGCTCGGGCACGGAGGGCGATGCGGGCTCAGACCCGCACGCCCTCCGCGGAGCCGTGAGGGCTCAGTCCGGAATCATCACGACGAGGTACCGGTCGCCCTTCCAGAACGCCTCGGGGTTCTTGACCGCGATCTTCGACGCCTTCGAGTTCGGGCCGCCGTCCACGATCTGGTAGCTCTCTTTCGGCTGGCCCGTGATGACGCGCACCTTGCTCGCCGGAGCGGGGATCGCGAGCTCCATGTCGGTGGTGACGTCCACCTCGCGGAAGAGTTCGGGGTCGAACTTGCCCGTCTCGATCCACTGGCCGCCGACGCCGAGGATCGCGCCCTTCCTCTCGACGACGCCCTTCTTCGCCAGGGTGTTCTTCGAGGCGACGGCCACGTACGCCGTGTGGAGCTCCTTCGTCCTCTGCGCGATCTGGGCCTCATTCTCGTGGATGGTCGAGTCCTTCTCCGCGAGGCTGGTCGCCTGCGCCTCGACCGTCTTCGAGAGATCGCCGACGCGGCTCTCCAGGTCGGAGATCGTGGTGGCCTTTTCCTCGAGCGACCGCTTCAGCTCTCCCGCGAGAGCCGTGAGCGAAGCCATCTGCACGCCGTTCGCCTTGTTCGTCTTCTCGAGCTGCGCGAGCTTCTGCAGGTTCTTGTGTATGGCGTCCCGGACCATCTGGATTTCCGCCTGGAGCCGGTCGCGCCGCTCGCTCCCGGGATTTCCTTCCTGGGCCACGCGAATGGACGACTGGATGACCTTCAGCTCCTTGACCCGGATGTCCTCGAGGCCTTTCTGCACGTCCTCGAGCGTTGCGTTCGCCTGTGTCGATTCGTTCTCGATGGATTGCAGCTTGTCCGCGAGCTTCTGCCTCTCGTCGGTGAGCTGTTGCTTCTCGACTCGGAGCTGGTCGCGCTCCTGCTTCGAAGCGCAGCCTCCGGCTGCGAGCACGATGCCGAGCGCGCTCGCGGCCACGAGCGCTCCGGTCCATTTCGTTCCTCGCGGGTTCCCTGTCGGCTCCGTCATCTTTTCCTCCTGTTCCGAGGCCTTCTCGGCCGGCTTCGATGGCTTCAGATGGCGACCCGGAGGTCGCAGGTCGGCTTGCAACACGCGTGAGGAAAGAGCAATCAGCATGCCGCCTTCATGGAAAATAATGCAACGCGCACACGCTCACCCGGCCTCTGCCGGAACCGCGACACGTTCTCGTCTAATATCCCCCCACCTTGAGCGCGCGCGCGGCGCAGTGCCCCAACTGCGGGGGACAGGTGCGGTTCCAGACCGGGGCCTCGCTCGTCTCGATCTGTCCGCAGTGCAAGTCCGCGGTCGCGCGCAAGGGCGCGGACCTCGAAGCCATCGGCACGGTCGCCGAGCTAGTCCCGACGTCCTCCCCGTTCAAGGTCGGGATGGACGCCCGCCCGCAGAAAGGGACGCGGCCGTTCCACATCGCCGGGAGGCTCCAGCTCTCCACGGGCGAGGGCACGTGGGACGAGTGGTACGTCGGATTCACGGACGGAACCTGGGGATGGCTCGCCGAGGCGCAGGGCGGCTTCTGGCTCATGGCGCCGGTCAAGCCGCCGACTGTCCCCGCGTTCGAGGCGCTGTCGCCCGGCGAGACGCTCGACCTCGGCGGCACCGGCAGCTTCGCGATCACCGAAGTCCGCGAGGCGACGTACGCCTCCGCCGAGGGCGAGCTGCCGTTCGTCGCGCCGCCCGGGAGCGTCTTCCGGTACGCGGACCTTTCCGGAGCGGACGGAAGCCTCGCGACGCTGGACTACGGCGACGGGCCCTCACTCGACGGCTTCTACGTGGGCAAGCCCGTGGCGCTCGAGAGCCTCGGCATCGCGGAGCTCGTCGCGTGGTCGGATCGCACCGTCTCCGTCAAGGCGCTCGCGCTGAACTGCCCGAACTGCGGCGGCGCGCTTCAGCTGAAAGACCCCGCGAACACCGTGCGGATCGCCTGCCCGTTTTGCGGCTCGCTCCTCGGCTCGGCCGACCGCAAGGAGGCGGGCCCGCCCTCGAAGTTCACGGTCCTCGAGAAGCTCGCGGCTGTTCCGTTCAAGCCGCACCTGCCGCTCGGCGCCGAGGGCGCGCTGCGCGGCCACGCCTACGCGATTCTCGGGGTGGTCCAGAAGACGTGCTCCTCCGGCGGCGAGAACTACTTCTGGACGGAATACCTCCTGAAGGAAACGAAATCGGAGGCCTACCACTGGCTCGCGGAGTCGAACGGCCACTACACCCTTCTCGAGCCCGTGCCCGCGGGAGAGGTGAAAGACGGAACGAAGGTGGCGACCTTCCGGGGCGCCAACTACCGCGTCTTCTCGCGCAGCCAGGCGCGCGTCGCCGCCGTGCTCGGGGAGTTCTACTGGGCCGTGCGCACCGGCGAGGCGACCGAGGCCACGGACTACGTCAGCCCGCCGCGCATGCTTTCCAAGGAGAAGGCGAAGAAGGAGATCGCCTGGACCGAAGGCGCGTACGTCCCGCCGGCGGAAGTCGCGGACGCCTTCGCGCTCAAGGAACCGCTTCCGGCGCCCGAGGGCGTAGGAGCCTGTCAGCCCTGGCCCCACGCCGAGACGGCCCGGCTCTGGTGGAAGACGGCCAGGTTCCTGGCCCTCGCGTCGATCGTCGTCTATGTCCTCGCCCGCCTCGTCACGCCGCATGCCGTCGTCTACGACCAGACGTTCGACCTCGCGGATCCCGGGCGCGGCATCTACGTCGCGCGCGCGGGCAAGACGTCGACCTCGGCCGACTGGTCGCAGAGCGACGTGCCGACGACGGGGGCCGCGAACGCCGCCGCGGCCCGGGAGGCCGCCGAAAACGCTCTCGCGGCCGCGCGCGCCATCGTGTCGGAACCGTTCGAGACGAAGCGCGCCGCGAATCTCGCCGTGGATCTCTGGGCGCCGACGGACAACAACTGGGTCGCCGTCGGCTTCAACCTGATTTCCGAGGCCACCGGCGAAGTCCGGTCGTTCGACATGATCTCCGACCGCTACTCGGGCGTCGACGGCGGCGAGAGCTGGAGCGAAGGCAGCCAGAAACGGCGCGTCTACGTGCCGCGCATTCCGGCCGGCAAGTGGGTCCTGCGGCTGGATCCGGAAACGGAGGCAGGCAAGGCGCCTCCCTCGTTCCGCGTGCGGCTCACGAGCGGCGTTCCGCACGTCTCGCATCTCGTCTGGGTCCTCGTGCTTCTCCTCGTGATCCCGACGATTCTCAGCTTCTCGAGGCTCACGTTCGAGGGGCGGCGCTGGGCCGAGAGCGACTTCACGAGCGCGGGCGCGGAGCGCGAGGACGGGGAGGACGACGCATGAGGGAGGCCGGATGAATCCGATGCGACGTCTCTTCCAGGTCTTCGGCGGCGCGCTCCTCCTCGCGTACACGCTCGCGGCGTTCTCGGGGTGGGAGATGGCCGGAAACGCGAAACGCAACACGCTGCCTCCGGGAGCCCGCAACGCGGGCGGCTATCGGACGTGGCACTTCTGGAGCGGAGGCAAGTAATGGAGTGGTGGCAGCTGCACGGGCATCAGGTGACGTCGACGGTCGTGTTCTCGGTCCTCGGAATGGTGCTTCTCGGCCTCTTCTTCGCGGTCCTGCCGCGGATCCTTCCCTTCTCGCTGAAGAAGGAGATGGAAGAGGACCAGAACGTGGCGCTCGGCATCGTGATCGGGTCGATCGTGCTCGCCATGGCGCTCATCATCGCGGCCGCCGTCATGGGAGGCTGATCGCGTGGGCGACGGCGCGGACGGCGCCGGGCCCGGTCCCGGCGCGGCCCCGGCCCTCCGGCCGGGGCCGGTCTATCTCACGGTCCTCGCCATCGCGTCCTGCGGCCTCATCTACGAGCTCGTCGCCGGCGCTCTCGCGAGCTATCTGCTCGGCGACTCGGTCACGCAGTTCTCGCTCGTCATCGGCGTCTACCTGAGCTCCCTCGGGCTCGGGGCCTTTCTGTCGCGCTACGTCGTCCGGGGAGTCGCGCGGCGGTTCGTGGAGGCCGAGGTCGCCGTCGCGTTCGTGGGCGGGCTCTCGGCGCCGCTGCTGTTCTTCGCGTTCTCCTCGCCCCGATGGTTCCAACCGGTCTTCTACGGCATCGTCGTCGCGATCGGAACGCTCGTCGGCCTCGAGATTCCGCTCCTCATGCGCCTCCTCAAGGACACCGTCGTCTTCCGCGACCTCGTCGCGCAGGTCCTCACCTTCGACTACCTCGGCTCCCTCGCCGCCTCGATCCTCTTTCCGCTCGTTCTCCTTCCCCGTCTCGGGCTCACGCGAACGTCGGTCCTGTTCGGCCTCCTGAACGCGGCCGTCGCGTTCTGGTCGATCCACCTGTTTCGCGACCGGGTCGGGCCGCCGGGCGGCCTCCTCGCGCGGGCCGGGCTCGTCACGGCGATCCTCCTCGCGGCGTTCGTCGCCGCGGACCGCCTGACGGCCGTGGCCGAGGAAAGCCAGTACGCCGACGAAGTCGTCGTCGCCCGGTCGACCGCCTACCAGCGCATCGTCGTGACGCGCAATCGCGCGGGCTTCCAGCTCTTCCTGAACGGACACCTGCAGTTCTCGTCCGTGGACGAATACCGCTACCACGAGGCCCTCGTACACCCGGCCTTCGCGGCCGCGCCGCGCGCGCGGCGCGTAGTCGTGCTGGGGGGCGGAGACGGCCTCGCCGTGCGGGAGATCCTGAAGCACCCCGAGGTCGAGAGCGTGACGCTCGTGGATCTCGACCCCGCCATGACGCATCTCGCGACGACGCATCCTCTCTTCCTCGCGCTGAACGGCGGCTCGCTTCTGTCTCCGAAGGTCCGCGTCGTCAACGAGGACGCGATGATCTGGATCGAGAAGGAGCCCGACCTCTTCGACGTCGTCCTCGTCGACTTTCCCGACCCGAACACGTACGCCGTCGGCAAGCTCTACACGTCGCGGTTCTATTCCCTCGTGAAACGGAAGCTGGATCCCGAGGGCGTGCTCGCGGTCCAGTCGACGTCTCCCCTCTTCGCCCGCCGCAGCTTCTGGATCGTGGACGCGACGCTCCGGGCCGCCGGCTTCGCGACGCGCCCGTACCACATCGCCGTGCCGTCCTTCGGCGACTGGGGATTCGTCCTCGCGGCCGCGGCGCCGCCCGACGTGAAGCCGCGTCTTCCCGAGGGTCTGCGCGCGCTCTCGACGGACCTCCTGCCCGCGCTCTTCGTCTTCGGCCCCGACGTGGCGCGCCTCGACGACGCGCCCGTGAACCGCCTCAACGACCAGGTCCTCGTCAGGACGTACGAGGGAGAGTGGAAGCGCTTCGACTGAGCCGCCGCGACGCGATCGCGTCGCTCGTCGGCCTCCCAGCGCTCTCCGCCCTCGCGGCGGCTCTCACGGCCTGCGGGAAGACGGCGGGGCGCGGCTTGCCTTTCGGCGGCCGCATCGTGGGGCCGGACGCCGCGCGCGGCCATCTCCTCCGGTCGAACGAGCTGCTGTCCCGTCCCGCGATCCGGACGGAGCGCGTCGGCACGGCCATCGTGGGCGCCGGGGTGTCGGGGCTTTCGGCGGCCTGGCGTCTCGCGAAAGCGGGCGACACCGACTTCCGCGTCTACGACCTCGAGGACGCGGCCGGCGGCACCGCGCTCGCGGGCGCGAACGACGTGTCGGCCTTTCCGTGGGGTGCGCACTACGTGCCCGTCCCCGCTTCGCCGAACCGCGCGCTCGAGGCCGTCCTCGAGGAAGCCGGCGCCCTCGTCTCCCGCGACGCGGACGGCGCTCCCGAATGGGCCGAGGAGATGCTCTGCCGCGAGCCCGAGGAGCGGCTTTTCTTCGGCTACACGTGGCGCCAGGGCCTCTACCCGAGGGACGGCGCCTCGCCCGAGGACCTCGCGCAGCTCGCGCGCTTCCAGCGCGAGGCGAACGGTCTCGCCGCGCGGAGGGACGCGCGGGGCCGGCGCGCTTTCGCGATTCCGACGCGGCTCTCGTCCGACGACGCCGACCTCATGGCCCTCGACCGCGTCACGATGGCCGAGTGGATGCGCGCGAACGGCTATACGTCGCCGCGCCTCCTCTGGCTCGTCGCGTACGGCTGCCGCGACGATTTCGGCACGAACCTCGACGGCACCTCGGCGTGGGCGGGTGTGCACTACAACGCCTCCCGGCTGCCCGGCGAGGACGACGACGAGGATCCGTCGGAATTTCTCACCTGGCCCGAGGGCAACGGCCGCCTCGTCGCCCTGCTCGCGAGGAGCGCCGCCGGACGCCTCGCGCCGGCCTCGCTCGTGTTCGACGTGTCGCCGGCGACGAAGACCGGGGCGCCGGTAACGATTCGATTCCTCGACGCCGTTCGCAACGAGGTCGTCGCGGTCGAGGCCGCCCACGCGATCCTCGCGCTTCCGAAATTCGCCGCCGCGCGCGTCTTCGCGCCGTGGCGCGCGGCGCCGCCGGCGTTTCTCCGGGACATGTCGTGGGCGCCGTGGCTGGTCGCGAACCTCACGCTTCGCGCCCGGCCCGTGGAACGCGGTTTCCCTCTCGCCTGGGACAACGTCCTTCACGATTCGCGCTCGCTCGGGTACGTGGTCGCGACACACCAGTCCGGCCCTGAGCAGGGGCCGACCGTCTTCACGTACTACCTGCCGCTGACGGACGAGGCGCCGGACGCCGCGCGCGCGAAGCTGCTCGGAGCCTCCTGGGACGACCTCGCGTCCGCCGCCCTCGCGGATCTTTCCAGGGCGCACCGCGACCTTCCCGGTCTCGTCACGAACCTCGACGTCGTGCGCTGGGGCCATGCGATGGCACGGCCCACGCCGGGCTTCCTCTCGAGCCCGGTCCGCCACCTCGCCCCTCGGGGCGGGATCTTTTTCGCGCACGCCGACTCCGCCGGACTCCCGCTCTTCGAGGAGGCGCAGGACGCGGGAGTCCGCGCGGCCGAGGGAATCCTCGCCGCGCGCGGCGCGCGTTTCGTGTCGATGGCCGCGGGCTAACATGGCTCTCCCCGTGACCTCCCCGTGGCTTTTCGGAAAACGCGCGGACCTGCTCCTCTTCGGGGGCTCGGCGGGAATCTCCCTGCTCTTCCTCGGGATCGGGCACGCGACCGGCCTCCTCGACGGAGACGCTCCCCCCTGGCTGTTCCTCGTCGCCGTCGTGGGCGTGGACGTGGCCCACGTGTGGTCCACTCTCTGGCGCGTCCTTTCGGAAGGCAGGGCGGCCTCCCGGCGCCTCTGGCTCTATGCCGGCGTCCCCGCCGCGGCATGGTGCGCGGGCGTTCTCGCGTACTCCGTTTCGCCGCTCCTTTTCTGGCGCCTCCTCGCCTATCTCGCGGTGTTTCACTTCATCCGGCAGCAGTACGGCTGGGTCGCGCTGTACCGGCGGAAGAACGGCGAGGGCCGCGACGGGTATCTCCTCGACGCCGCCGCCATCTATGGCGCGACGCTGACGCCGCTCCTGTTCTGGCACGCGCATCTTCCCCGAAAATTCCAGTGGTTCCTGAGAGGCGACTTCCTGTCGGGGCTGCCCGAAGGCGTCAGTCGCGCCGCTTTCGTCGTCTACGCGGGAATCCTCGCCGCGTGGATCGGAAAAGAGCTCGCGCGCTCCCGCGCGGACCGCCCCGTGTCGTGGGGCAAGGCCCTGGTCGTCGTCTCGACCGCCGCGACGTGGTACCTCGGAATCGTCGCGTTCGACTCGGACTACGCGTTCACGGTCCTGAACGTCTTCGTCCACGGCATCCCGTACATGGGCCTCGTGTGGTTCACGTCGAAGGCGCGCGCCGCGGCGCGACGCGACGCGGGAGAAGAGCCTTCCCTCGCGGACCGGATGGCCCCGAGGCTCGTTTCCTTCGTCCTTCCCCTCCTCTTGATCGCGTTCGCGGAGGAGTGGGGCTGGGACCGCCTCGTCTGGCACGATCACGCGATGCTCTTCCCCGGACCCGCGCTCGACCCGGGGGCGCTGCTCCTCGCGCTGATCGTGCCGCTTCTCGCCCTCCCGCAGGCGACGCACTACGTCTGGGACGCTTTTCTCTGGAAGGTCAAGCCCGCGAACGCGGCCGCCGTCGCGGCCATGGGGATCCCGTGAAGCCGCTCGGCGTGCACTTCCTCCTCGACGTCGCGGGCGCGCCGTTCGCGACGCTCGACGATCCCATCCTCGTCGAGACGCTGCTCGTGGACGCCGTGAAAGCGATGGGCGCGAAGGTGCTCGGCATTCACATCCACAGGCTGAGCCCGCAGGGCGTCAGCGGCGTCGTCGTCATCTCCGAATCGCACCTCACGATCCACACGTGGCCCGAGCGCGGCGAAGCGGCGGTGGACCTCTTCACGTGCGGCGACATCGCGCACGCGCGGGCGGCTGTCGACGCGCTCGCGCGGGCGCTCGGCGCGGCGACGTCCACCGTCGAGGAGCGCGTCCGCGGAGTCGGCCCCCGGTGAGCGCCCTGCGATAGAGTTCGCGGCCATGTCATCCGCAAGAGCGTTCCTCGCCGGCTTCCTCTCGACGCTCGTCTTCCATCAGGGAGCGCTCGCGCTCCTCCATGGATTCAAGATGACCCCGCGCACCCCGTGGGTGATGACGCCGACGCCCCCGATGGGCGTTCCAGCCGTGCTGTCGCTCGCGTTCTGGGGCGGCGTGTGGGGAATCGCCCTGTGGCTGATGATCCGCGGCGCCTCGGGGTCGAAATACTGGCTCCGGGCCGTCGTCCTCGGCGCGATCCTTCCGACGCTCGTCGCGTTCTTCGTCGTCCTACCGATGAAGGGCCAGCCGGTCGGGGGAGGCTGGAAACCGGACCTCATCGTCGGCGCGCTGCTCCTGAACGGCGCGTGGGGCTTCGGCGTCGCGCTTTTCCTTCGGCTCTTCGGGCGGCGCTGACGGCCCGCCCCGGGGCTGCGTGAACGCGAAAGGCACGAGAGCGACGCCTTCAGACGCGTTCGAAAGGAGCACGGTCGATCCAGCGGGCGCGAAACGGGTCTCGAGGACCGAGCCGCCCGCGGGCAGATCCAGCGTGGACCGTTCCAGGAGGTTCCCGTCGGCGGCGCGGATCTCCAGGAGCATCGACGCCGGGTCGGGCGACGTGTTCTTTCCTCCGAGGCGCAGGAGCCCGTCGCGCTTCTGGACGAGCGCCGTCGCCTCTCCCCCGGCGAGCGCGGTCCAGAGCGGGACGGCGCTTCCCGCACGCTTCGGCCGGACGCGCGCGAAGGGCGCGGTCCCATCGCCTTCGAAGATGGCGTCTCCGCAGGCCGCTCGCGGCCGAACGGAGAGGTCGCCGTCGGCCCGGAGCGTGAAGACGAAAGGCTCGTCCTCCGCCGCGACGTGAGAGATCCCGAGAAGGACCGCGCGGCCGGGTGCGACGTCCGCGGATTCGGACCCGGCGGTCGCCGCGCTCCCCGTTTCCAGGCGGGCGTGGACGAGATTCGTTCCCGCGTTGGCCAGCATCACCTCGCGTCCGTCGCACCCATCGGGAAACGCGACGAGCCAGGTCCGCCCGATGGGCGCGCGATCGACCGGTCGCGACGCGACGTTTTCCAGCGTCGCGAGGTCGGTGTCCGGAAGGTCCACGGCTTCGGAGACCGCAAGGAGGAACGCACCCACTCCGTAGGAAAGATCCGCGGCCGGGTCGTTCGACGTCGTCACCCCGCAGTCGGGGCCTGTCCCCGGTGGCTGGATGCCGGCGAGGTCGCCCTGCGCGTCGAGCCGGCCGAGAAGGAGAGAGAGCGCCTTCAAGACGACCGGCGTGAAGGCGGCGCGGTCCAGCCATCCCTCGTTGACGCCTTTCGCCAGCATGTACGTGATGAGGCCGGTCGCCGACGTCTCGCTCGCGGGACAGGCCTCGGGGTGCGCGAGATCCGTCGGCCAGCCGCCGTCGTCCGAGCGGCGTGCGGCCAGCGCGCTCGCGAAGCGCGCGAGGATCTCGCGAATCCCGGTCCGGTCGACGACCTCGTCGTATCGGCCCGCGCCGTAAGGAGCGTCGAGGTACCGGGCCGAACACGCGAGACCCCACGCGGCCCACCCGTTGCCGCGCCCCCAGTAGCTCGCGGCGCCGGGACCCGGATCGTGGCGGAACAGCGAGAGGCCGGGGTCCCAGAGAAGCGGACCGCCGCGTCGGCGTTCGCTCGGCACGGCTGCGGCCCTGGCGTCCGCCGTCGGCGGGCGGTGCTCGTAGAGGTAGCTCTCGATCCATTCGTAGGCGAGATCGCGCGCCGCCGGGTCGGCGGGCAGTCCGTCGCGGCTCGAGCCGCGCATCGCGAGCCAGGGAGGCAACGTGAAAAGGTCGTCCACCCAGAAGCGCGTGCCGTAACCGCCGTCCACCCACCAGGGCGCCGACGGAGGACCGCTCGAAGGCGTGGTCCTGAGCGCAAGCGCCGCGAACGCGATCGGGCCGTTCGTGGCCTCGAGAAGGGCCGCCCGCGTCGCCGTGTCCGTCGGCGACGCGAGCCGGTAGAGATCCATGGCGGCCTGCGCGTACCCTGCGTAGTCGCCGTTCGCGATGGGCGCGTCACCCCCTCCGATCGCGGCCGTCGCGCGATCGATCCAGGGCTGTCCCGAGCCCGGCGTCCGCTTCTCGAGCTGCTCGGCGACGAGCAGAAGACCCACCAGATAGGGCACGTCCTCCCAGTTTCGCCCTGCGGACCGGACCGCCGGGAGTCGGTTCGCGGCCTTGACCGCGGCGTCGAGCACGTCGCTCTTCGTCGCGCCAGCCGCCCGCCCCGAGACCAGGAGCGCCGCCGCGAGGAGAGACGACGTGAACGGCCGCACACGTTGGAGTGCGCCGGCCGGGCCCCTCCTCACGAAACGTCGAGGTTCTCTGCCCGTCTCCAGGCGACGGGAGGCCCTGGACAGCGGCGGCGGTCCCGCCTTAATATGCAACCAGGAGGTTGCGTATGATCACGACCGACCGGATCGAAAAGACCATCGTCCTCAAGGCGCCGCGGGCGCGCGTCTGGCGTGCTCTGACGGACTCGAAGGAGTTCGGGGAATGGTTCGAAGTCGCCTTCGAAGGCCCGTTCGTGGCCGGCCGGGCCCTGAAGGGGAAGATCACGTACAAGGGCTACGAGCACCTGACGATGGACATCCTCGTCGACCGGATCGAGCCCGAGCGTTTCTTCTCGTTCCGCTGGCATCCGTGCGCGATCGACCCCGCCGTGGACTACTCCCGGGAGCCCACGACGCTCGTCGCGTTCACCCTCGAGGAGGTGCCCGGGGGCACGCGCCTCACCGTCGTCGAGTCCGGCTTCGACTCCGTTCCCGCGGCGCGCCGGGCCGAGGCCTTCCGGATGAACGAGCAGGGCTGGGCGGAGCAGATGACGAACGTCGAGCGGCATGTCGCGTCCCGGCCGTAGCGTCGCGCCCGTCGCGCCGCTCTTTGCGGCGCTCGGCGACGACACGCGGCTGAAGCTCGTCTCCCGCCTCGCCGGGGGCCGGTCTCTCTCGATCACGCGCCTGTCCGAGGGTTCGAGCGTCACGCGACAGGCCGTCGCGAAGCATCTCCGCGTGCTCGCGGGCGCCGGCCTCGCCCGCGAGGAGCGGAGCGGGCGCGAGCGCCTCTGGCAGCTCGAGCCCCGCCGCCTCGGCGAGGCGAGGCGCTATCTCGAGGAAGTCTCGCGCAGGTGGGACGAAGCCCTCGAGCGGCTGCGGCGTTTCGTCGAGAAGGGCTGAGCCTTCAGACCAGGCTCGGGACGGAGCGTTACTTCGAGGCCTGAAGGGTCGCGAGATTCGCGAGCACGTCGTCGCTGTGCGTGGCCGGGTTGACCTTCAGGTAGACCTTCCGGATCACGCCCGACGGATCGATCAGGAACGTGTTCCGCGCGGACAGCGTCTTGTCGCCCATCGTCATCACGGAGCCGTAGGCCTTCGAAACGGCCGCGTTCGTGTCCGCGAGGAGTTTGAAGTTGAGCCCTTCCTTCGCGCAGAACCCCTTGTGCGAGGCGACGGTGTCCACGCTCACCCCGAGGACCACCGCGTTGAACTTCTCGTAGAGCGCGAGGTCGCGCTGGAAGTTGTGGGCCTCCAGCGTGCAACCGGACGTGAAGTCCTTCGGGTAGAAGTAGAGAACGACCCACTTTCCCTTGTTCTGGTCGAGCGTGACCGCGGTCCCTTCCTGGCTCGAAAGCGACACCGCGGGCGCTTTTTCACCGGCGGCGGGAGGATTGGCGGCGATGACGGAGGGGGCGGCGAGGAGGAGGAGGGCGACGGAAAGGGTGAGAGCGCGTCTCTGTCTCTTCATCGCGCCAGTTTACCAGAGCCCTGCGGGCGTTTTCACCCCCGCCGCCGCCCCGCGTCAGGCCCCCGTCACTTTCCCGGATCGTCACCCGAGGGCCCGTAGATCGAGGGGACCTTGCCCCCCATGGGCCGGAGGTACGACGAGAGCTGCCCCCGGTGGTGGATCGCGTCGAAGAGAAAGCCCCAGAGCATGTCCCCGAGGGACGCCTCCCACGCGACCTTGCCGTCCATGAGGAACTTGGCCTTCTTCTTCCACGCGGCGTCCTTGACCTTCGCGACGCGCCTCTTCAGCGCCGCCGCGTTCTTTTCGTATGCCTTGACGGATTCCCCGATGGTCGCGGGCGCCGGGCTCGGGGCCCAGGCGACCTCGCCCTTGTCGAGAAGCACGCATGCGTCGTGGAGCTCGCCCGCGAGCAGCCACACGATCTCCCCCGCCGACATCGAGCGCGGGTGCGGGCGGTATCCGCCTTCTCCCTCCGGGACGGCCTTCAGGACGCGGACGAACTTCGGGACCTCCGACTTGAGGCACTGGACGAAATATTCGCGGGTGTTCACGTTTTCCTCCTTGCAGCTCTCGGCTTGCCGGTTCCCGGCCTTGCCTTGCTCGATTTCGGACGCGAAGCGGCGGTCGACGCGTTCAGGCGCGCCGCCCTGCGGATCCAGCGGCGGAGCGCCGGGTCGGGCGGGAGGCCGTCGAGGCTCGTGATCCGGCCGAGCTGCCCCATCGCCTCGCCGGCCTTCGCGGGCGCCTCGCCGAGGATCGCCGTCTTCCCCCGGCGCCAGAACCCGAAGCCCGCATGTGCCTTGAACGCGGCCATGAAGCAGAGAATCTTCCCGTCCGTCAGGAAGAACGGCATCCGCCACTTGATCGTCTCTTCCGCCTCCGGGCAGGCCTCGTGGACCGCCGCGCGCAGCTTCGTCAGGATGGGCCGCGCGAACGGCGCCGACTTCGCGATGTACGCGTCGATGCGAGGGTCGGTGCTCTTCATGCGGTCCCCTTCATCGATTCTCCTTCAGAGCCTTCAGCCGAGTCGACTCGAATTCGTCGCCCTCGTTCCAGCGCGGCATCTCGGCCGCGTCCGCGACCCGGCGGCCGAGCCAGAACGCGAGCCGCGCGTCCTCGACGGCGCCGGAGAGGTCCCACGACTCGCGGAGCTCGTCGGACGGCTGGTGGTAGTCGTTCTTCTCGAAGAGCTCCTCCTGCTCGCGGCCGAAGCCCGCCGGCTTTCCGATGACGTCGGTGCCTTTCTTCAGGTACGCGGCCGGGACGCCGATTCTCGCGAAATTGAACTGGTCGGAGCGGTAGAACGTGCCGCGGTCGGGAAACTGGTCACCCTCCACGCGGCGGCCCTGCATCTTTGCGAGAGCCTCGAGGTCGGCGTCGAGCGACGACTTGCCCTTTCCGATCAGGACGACATCCCGCGTCCGTCCGAACCAGCCGGTGCAGTCGACGTTGATGTTCGCGGCGATGCGGCCCGCGGGCACGGGCGGATGCTTCGCGAGGTATTCGGACCCGAGGAGGCCCTGCTCCTCTCCCGCGACGAACGCGAAGTACGTCGAGCGCGCGGGCGCCTTCTCGAGATCCGCAAACGCGCTCGCGACGGACAGGATCGTCGCCACACCCGAGGCGTTGTCGAGGGCGCCGTTGTAGATCGTGTCGGCGCCGGGTTTCTCGTTCGCCTTCATGCCGAGGTGGTCGTGATGCGCGGTGTAGATCACGGCCTCTCCCGCGCGCTTCGGATCCGAGCCCGGCAGGACACCGATGACGTTGCCGGACGCCTTCTGGCCGACTTCGCTCGTGAGCGCGACGGACATCGTCACGCCGAGAGGGACCGGTTTGAACGAGCGGCTCTCGGCCGACGCGCGGAGCGCGTCGAGATTCTTCCCGCCGAGCTCGACGATCTTCCTCGCGAGCTCCTCCGTCGCCCACATTTTCGCGGCGACGCGCGGCGCGCCGTCGTCCGGCAGCTCGAACAGCTCGCCCGCCCAGGACGTCTGGACGACCTGCCAGCCGTAGCCTGCCGACGGCGTCGTGTGGATGACGATCGCGCCCGCGGCGCCTTTCTTCGCGGCCATGAGGTACTTGTAATCCCAGCGGCCGTACCAGAGCCGCGTCTTTCCCGCGAACAGATTCGGCTCGGCCGGAGTTCCCTCCGGGTCGTTGTTCATGACGAGAAGGACCTTCCCCCTGAGGTCCGCGTCCTTGTAGTCGTCCCATCGGTACTCGGGCGCGACGATGCCGTACCCCACGAAGACGATCTCCGCGGCGTCGATCCTCGACTCCGGCTTCTGGACGCCGGAGACGGCGACGAAGTTCTCGCCGAGCGTCCCGTTCAGGGACCCGCTGCCGGACTTGAAGACGGCCGGATCCGACGAGGACCGTTTGATGCCGACGAGCGGGACCTTCTGGATCCACCCCCCGCCCGGCGCGCCGGGCTTCAGGCCGAGGCCCTCCATCTGCGACTGGATGTACGCCTCGGCGAGCCGGTCGCCGCGCGTCGCGGGCCCACGCCCTTCGAGGAGATCCGAGGAGAGAAACCGGATGTGCGCGCGAAGGAGATCGGGCGTGATCTCGCTCGCCGCGGCCTTCTCGGCCGGGGTGACGGGAGCGTCCGCCGCGACGGCCGTGAACGCGGCGAATGCGAAGGCGGCCGGCAGGAGACGACTTGAAGCTTGACGCATGGTGGCGGATTATCGCCCCGCCACCCCGACGGAGGAGCGTCCATGCCGCACGCCGCAGCCACGAAGCCCGCCCCCCACGAGGCGGTTCCCTACTACTCGACGTACATCGACAAGGTCCCCTCGGGAGACATTCGCGCGACCCTGGAAAATCAGCTCGAGGAGACGCGCGCGCTGCTGAACGGCATCGACGAGGAGAAGTCCCGACACCGCTATGCGCCCGGCAAGTGGAGCCTCCGCGAGGTGCTGAGCCACATCAACGACGCGGAGCGCCTCTTCGTGTTCCGCGCGTTCTGGTTCGCGCGCCGGTTCGATACCCCGCTTCCGGACTTCGACCAGGAAATCGCCCTCGCCGCCTCGTCGGCGCAAGACGTCTCCTGGGCGCGGCACATCGCGGAATTCGGGGCCGTCCGGGCGGCGACCACGCACTTCTTTCGCAACCTTCCGGACGCGGCCTGGGAACGGTCCGGCATCGCGAGCGGAAATCCGTTCACGGTGCGGGCGCTCGCGTGGATCGCCGCGGGGCACTTCGCGCACCACATCGGCATCGTCGAGCAGCGCTATCTCTGACCGGCTCGAACGCCGGCCCGCTGCTCTATAGTCCCGTCGATGACGTCGCCGGAAATGGCCTTCGCCACGACGACCCCGCACACCGCGGGGTTCCGGCAGCCCGCGGAGTGGGAACGCCACGAGGCGGTCTGGCTCGCATGGCCCAGCCACGAGGACCTCTGGGGCAATGCTCTCGGGACCGTGCGCGCGGCATTCACGTCGTTCGCCGCCGCGATCGCCGACGTGAGTCCCAAGACGGGGAAGCCCCGGGGCGAAAGGCTCGAGGTCCTCGTTCCCGACCCGGAGAACGAGGCGCTCGCGAAGGCCGCGCTCGCCGGCCTCGGCGCGCGCTTCCACCGGATTCCATTCGGCGACATCTGGCTGCGCGACACGGCGCCCGTGTTTCTCAAGGGCAAGAACGGCGAAACGGCCAGCGTGTCTTTCGCCTTCAACGGCTGGGGCGGGAAATACGTCCTGCCGTACGACGACGCCGTGTCGTCGCGAGTCGCCGAAGCGGCGAAGCTTCCCGCGTTCCGCTTCGACTCGGTGTTCGAGGGCGGATCCGTGGACGTGGACGGCGAAGGCACGTGCCTCACGACGAGGCAGTGCCTCCTGAACCCGAACCGCAACCCCGGGATGACGATCGAGGCGATCGAGACGGAGCTCAAGGAGGCGCTCGGCTGCACGACGGTCCTCTGGCTCGGCGACGGCCTCCTGAACGACCACACGGACGGTCACGTCGACACCGTCGCGCGCTTCGTCGCGCCCGGAGTCGTCGTGTGCATGCGGCCCTCGGGCAGCTTCGATCCGAACGCCCGGACGCTCCTTGCGATCGACGCCGACCTCTGCTCCTTCTGGGACGCGCGCGGCCGGCGTCTGAGGGTCGTGAACGTGCCCTCCCCCGGGCTCGTCGCGGACGGCGACGGGAACACGATGCCCGCGAGCTACGTGAACTTTTACGTGGCGAACACGACCGTGATCGTGCCCGCGTACGGCGCTCCGAACGACGAGCCCGCCCGCGCGGCCATCGCGAAGCTGTTTCCGACGCGCCGCGCGGTCTCCGTTCGCGCCAAGGAGCTCCTCGAGGGCGGCGGGGCGTTCCACTGCATCAGCCAGCAGGAGCCCGCGTGAGCGCTTCCGCGCGCCGCCGGCGACGGCCCGGCGCGAGAAATCCGCTCCGCGGCCGCGGGGCCTGAGGTAGTCTGTCCGGCACAAACCGGATCGTGAAGGAGGGCTCATGGCGAAGGCGAAAACCTCACCGAAAGCGAAGGCCCGGAAAGCCGCCCCGAAGAGGAAGACGAGCGCTGCGCGCAAGGCGGCTCCCAGGAAGAAAGCGGCTCTCAAGAAGAAGGCGGCTCCAAGGAAGAAGGCCGCGACGAAGATGAAGGCGCCCGCGCCGCCGCCACTGAGCCGGTATTGCCTCGGGAAGTGCTCGTGCGGCTTGCCGTGCACCTACAACCAGGGTCACGGCGGCGCGTGCTTCTGCGCCATACACGCCCCGAACCCCTGAAGACCCCGCCGGCTCGGCTATAGTCGCCCGGTGAATCCGGTCGCGACCTTCTCGCTGAACGTGTCGACCCGGCAGGCGCTCCGATGAGCGAGACCGACAACGTCACACTCGCGGCCGTCCAGTGCGCGCTGCCGGGCCCGCGCGACGCGAACGTCGCGAAGGTCGAGGCTCTCGTGCGGGAAGCGGCGAAGAGAGGCGCGGCCGTCGTTTTGCCGCCGGAGCTCTTCGAGGGTCCGTACTTCTGCACGGAAGAGAAGGACGAATTCTTCGCGTGGGCAAAGCCCGCGGAGGGGCACCCCACGATCGCCCGATTCGCGAAGCTCGCGAAGGAGCTCCACGTCGCGATCCCGGTTTCGTTCTTCGAAAGGGCCGGGCACTCCTACTACAACAGCCTCGCGATGATCGACGCCGACGGCGCCGTGATGGGGCTCTATCGCAAGAGCCACATTCCCGACGGCCCGGGCTACGAGGAGAAGTTCTACTTTCGCCCGGGCGATACGGGTTTCCGGGCGTGGCGCACACGGTCCGCGGCGCTCGGAGTCGGGATCTGCTGGGACCAGTGGTTCCCCGAGGCGGCGCGGGCCATGCTGCTCGCGGGGGCGGACGTCCTTCTGTATCCCACCGCGATCGGATCCGAGCCCGGGAACGCGGCCCTGGACACGCGCGACCTGTGGCAGCGCGCGATGCTCGGGCACGCCGTTTCGAACGTGGCGCCCATCGTGGCCGCGAACCGCGTCGGGAACGAGAACGGGCAGGTCTTCTACGGTTCGTCCTTCATCGCGAACCAGCGCGGCGAGAAGCTCGCGGAGCTGGGCCGCGAGGAGGAGGGCGTCGCCGTGGCGACCGTGGACCTCGCGGCCGTGAGGCGCGAGAGGGCGTCCTGGGGCTTCTTCCGCGACCGCCGCCCCGACTTGTACGGCGCTCTCACGACGTGAGGCGGGCGCCGACAAGGGCGCGCAGCCTCCACTCCCCAAGCCGCCGCAGCTCGGCGGCCACGCTCGCGTCCCCTTCGGCCCGCCGCGCCTTTGCCCGCTCGAGCGCGCTCGTCGCCGAGCGGACCGCTTCCGAAAGGCGCGCGCGTATCTCGGCCTCGAGCCGGCGCCGGCTCTCGCGCACCCTCTCGATGAGGTCGTTCTGGAACCGCGCACTGTTGGACGACAGGAGCCGTTCGAGGTAAGCGGCCGTGTCACGCGCCACGGCACGGCCGAGCGCAGCGCGCGTGCGGAATATGTCGGCGAGCCACGACGGCGCCGACGGTTGCGCCACGGCGAGCAGCTCCGTATAGAAGAGACCCGACTTCGCCCGGAATCCAGCCTCGTGACCGAGCCCGGCCGGAAGGGCTTCGGGCTCGAGCTCGCCCGACGCCAGGAAACGCCGGAGGAACTCGTTCCCGAGGGCCAGGAACCGCTCCGCCGCGGCACGATAGAGGCTCTCGGCCACCGGCTGCTCCGCCGCCAGCCACCTGTCGAGGCGGGCCCGGGTGATAGCGGCCGCCGACTCCCGCGCCCGCGCACGCCACTCCCGGGCGCCGCCGCAGCGGAGGCCTTCGAGCGCCGACTCGAGCTCGCGGCCGGCTTCGGCGTGCGCCGCGAAGAGAAACGCCTCGCGGTCGGCCGCGAACCGCGCCGACAGCCTGTCCACCTCCGCCGCGAGCAGGTAGCCGAGGTCGGCCATCGACCGCTCGGCGTCGGCGGTCGCGGCCGCGAGCGCCCCGATGCGCTGCTCGGTCTCGGCGATCGGGAGGACGAGCGCGTCCTTCCGTTCGTCGAGAATTGCCACGATCCTCGCTCCGAGCCGCGCTGCCGCGCGACGTTCGGCCGCCTTCACGAGATCCGCGCCGGACTCCCGCGCCATGAGAGAGAGCGAGCGTTCGAGCTTCTCCCAGTCCCGCGTCGGACCCCGGTCGAGCGTTTCGGTCGCGCTCACGAGGAGAAGGGGGGCGGCGCGCGTCCCGAGCCGCTTCTCGAGGGCCGCCTCGGCGAACCGGGCGGCCTCCGCGCTCTCCCGGGGAGGCAGCCGGTCGGCCTTGTTGAGGACGAAGTGCAGGCTCTCGACGCGCGCCGCGATTTCGTCGACGAGATCCATCTCCTCCCTGGAGATCGGCGGGTCTGCGCCGAGGACGACGATCGCCGCGTCGACGTGAGGCACGAACGCACGGGTCGCTGCCGTATTGCCGTCGAGGATCGATCCGATCCCGGGGGTGTCCACGAGGCACAATCCCTTCGACAGTAAAGCGTTCGGAACGAAGACCTCGACGGCCTCGACGCCCAGCCTGTTTTCCGAATTGTTCTCCTCCGCCACGTACGCGGGCAGAAGATCCACGTCGATGTCTCTCCAGGTTCCCTCGCGAAAGCGGATACGGGCGCCGGGCTTTTCACCGAAACGGAGCACGGTCGGCACCGACGTCACCGGAACCACCCCGACCGGCAGGAGCGCGCGACCGACGAGCGCGTTCAGCAGGGTGGACTTGCCGCGCTTGAACTGGCCCACGCACGCGACGTAGAAGCGGCCCTCCGCGACCCGCCGCGCCACGGCGTCGGCTTCGGCGGCGACGTCGGGGGCCCCGATCTCGATGGCGAGCCGGGCAAGGTCGCCGAGATCCGCGCCCGGCGCCGCATGCAGGCCGCTCGTCGCCGGGCTCGTGTCGGGCGTCTTGAACACGGTGGACTCCTACCAGCTCGATCGGTAGGAGTCATCAGCCCTCGCAAGGCGGTTCAGGCGGACTCCATCGCCATCGGTGCGGATTCAAGTATAACGGCACACGCGCATGCGGCTCTCTCTCGTTCTCTTCGTCTTCGTCGGCGGCGGGATCGGCTCCTTGTGCCGCTACGCGCTCGCCACGGCGGCCCAGAGGAGCCTTCCGGGGCCGTTCCCGATCGGCACGTTTCTCGTGAACGTCATCGGATGCTTCGCGATCGGCCTCGTCGGGGCGCTCGGGCTCGAGCGCGCGGCGATCTCGCCCGAGACGCGCACGTTTCTCATGGTCGGCATCCTCGGGGGCTTCACGACCTTCTCGTCGTTCGCGTGGGAGTCGCTCGGCCTTCTCACCGTGAAGGATCTCCTCCGCGCCTCGTTGTACGTCGGAGGCTCGGTCTTCTGCGGGCTCCTTGGAGCGTTCCTCGGCCGTGCCATCGGGAGGATCGGCGCATGAAAGACGTGACGACCGCGAAGCTCCTCCGAATCCACATAGGCGAGCTGGACCGCGCGCGGCACAAGCCGCTCTTCGAGGTCCTCGTGGGCGAGGCGCGCGCGGCCGGGCTGTCGGGGGCGACCGTTCTGCGCGGCATCGAGTCCTTCGGCGCCTCGAGCGTCGTCCATCGCGCCCGGCTCGTCGAGCTTTCGGAGGACCTTCCGATCGTCGTCGAGATCGTGGAGACGGAAGAAAAGGTCCGCGGCTTCCTCGAGCGCATCGACCCGATCCTCGAGGAGGCCGGTTGCGGCGTCCTCATCACGCTGGAGAAGGTCGAGATCCTCCGCTGGGCGCCGAAGACGAAGGGGCCAGGCTAGTCTCGAGAGCTCGGGACGATGCGCCCGGGCCAGCCGGCCGGCCGAGCGAGGCTCTTTCCAACGCGCGCTGCGTTCCGAGACCTCCGAATCTGTCTTGACAAAGGCCGCCATTCGGAGGTCTGCTAGGGACACATCAGCGATTTTCGAGGAGGAGGTCACATGGGCCTGTCTCGACGAACGTTCCTGAAGGCCGGGCCCGCCGGCGGCGCGATTGCGCTCGGCTTCGATCTCCACGAGGCGCGTGCGGAGATGCGCGAGTTCAAGATCTCGCGCACCACGGAAACCCGCAGCACGTGCCCCTACTGTTCCGTCTCGTGTGGCGTGATCATCCACACGCTCGGCGACAAGGCCAAGAACGCGACGGCCTCGGTCGTCCACGTCGAGGGCGATCCCGACCACCCGATCAACCGGGGTACGCTTTGTCCGAAAGGGATCACCCTCAAGGAGGACATCCAGCACGCGCAGCGGCTCACGAAGCCGATGGTGCGGCGCGCGGGGTCCGACAAGTGGGAGGACATCTCCTGGGACGACGCGATCGCCGGCATCGCGAAGCACATCAAGGCGACGCGCGACAAGAGCTTCGTCACCAAGAACGCCAAAGATCAGGTCGTGAACCGCAACCCGGGGATGATCGTGATCGGCGGGTGCACGGACACGAACGAGTTCGCCCTGCTCCAGGCAAAGGCGAACGCCTCGTGGGGAGTGGTCTACCGGGACACCCAGGCCCGGGTATGACATGGGCCCACGGTGGCCAGTCTGGCCGCCACGTTCGGGCGCGGGGCGATGACGAACGGATGGGTCGACATCAAGAACGCCGACGTCGTCTTCGTCATGGGAGGCAACCCCGCCGAGAACCACCCCTGCGGCTTCAAGTGGGCCATCGAGGCCCGCAAGACGCGTAACGCGAAGATCGTCGCGGTCGATCCCCGATTCCACCGGACGGCGGCCGTCGCCGACCTCTACTCGCCGATCCGCTCCGGGACCGACATCGCGTACCTGAGCGGGATCATCCGGTACGCGATCGAGAAGGACCGCTATCACGCCGACTACGTGAAGGCGCACACGAACGCGCCCTACATCATCGGTGAGAAGTTCGGCTTTACGGACGGCCTCTTCACGGGCTTCGACGGGAAGGCCTACGACAAGACGCAGTGGGCCTACGAGGCGGACCCGAAGACGAAGGGCTACGACGTCGACCCGACCCTCCAGAACCCGCGCTGCGTCTTTCAGCTCCTCAAGAAGCACGTCGACCGGTACACCCCCGAGATGGTCGAGCGGATCTGCGGCGTCCCGAAGGAGACGTTCCTCAAGGTCGCCGAGATGGTCACCTCGACCGGGAACGCCGCGAGGGTCGGGACGATCCTCTACGCGCTCGGGTGGACGCAGCACTCGACGGGCGTCCAGATCATCCGCACCGCGGCGATGCTCCAGCTCCTCCTCGGCAACGTCGGGCGGCCCGGCGGCGGCGTGAACGCGTTGCGAGGCCACTCGAACATCCAGGGCGCCACGGACATGGGGGGCACGTTCGACATCCTCCCCGGATACCTCAAGACGCCGGCGGCGCCTCTCCAGACGCTCAAGGAGTACCTGGAGACGAATACGCCGACGACGCTCAACAAGACTCCGTGGCCGTCCATGAACTACTGGCAGAACTATCCGAAGTTCATGGTGTCGTACCTCAAGGCCGTCTGGGGCGCGAAGGCGACGAAGGAGAACGACTTCGGCTACGCGTGGCTCCCGAAGGTCGACGGGAACTACTCGTGGATGTTCATGTTCGACGACGCGTACCGCGGCTCGTCCAAGCGAGCCGGCGGCACGGAACCCGGCCCCGAGGGCCTCATCACGTTCGGGATGAACCCCGTCGCGACCGGCCCAAACTCGCCGAAGATGGTCGCGGCCCTCTCGAAGCTGAAGTGGCTCGTCGTCGCCGAGAACGTCGAGACCGAGACGGCGAGCTTCTGGAAGGCCCCGAAGGAGTACGGCGGCGCCGACGCGTCGAAGATCCAGACCGAGGTGTACCTGCTGCCGGCCGCGAACTTCGCCGAGAAGGACGGCTCGTTCACGAATTCGGGTCGATGGGCGCAGTGGAAGTGGAAGGCGATCGACCCGCCGGGCAAGGCGAAGACCGACCAGGAGATCCTCGCGCGCATGGTCCTCGCCGTGAAGGACCTCTACAAGAAAGAGGGCGGCGCCTTTCCCGAACCGGTCCTGAATGTCTCGTGGGCCTACACGAACCCCGTCAGCCCCGACCTCGGCGAGGTCCTGAAGGAGGTCAACGGCAAGGCGATCGCCGACATCGCCGATCCCAAAGACAAGGCGAAGGTGTTGAAAGCGGCCGGCCAGCAGCTGGACGGCTTCGCCCAGCTCCAGGACGACGGCTCGACGCTCTGCGGCAACTGGCTGTACGGCGGCGCGTTCACCGAGGCCGGGAACATGACGCAGCGCCGCAACAACGCCGACCCGCTCGGCCTCGGCATGTTCCACCAGTGGGCGTTCTCGTGGCCGGCGAACCGCCGCGTCATGTATAACCGCGCCTCCGCCGACAAGGATGGCGTCCCCTGGGACGCCACCCGTGCGGGAATCCGGTGGACGGGCGAGAAATGGGTCGGCGACGTGCCGGACATGAAGCCCGACGCGCCGCCCGGAACCTTCGGCGCCTTCATCATGAACGCCGAGGGCGTCGGCCGGCTCTACGCGCCGGTCCTCAACGACGGCCCGTTCCCGGAGCATTACGAGGCCGTCGAGGCGCCGATCGCGAACCCGCTTCATCCGAAGGTGAGCGCGAATCCCGTCGCGTTGAAGTTCTCCTCGGACAAGGATCCGTTTGCGACACCCGACAAGTACCCGGTCGTCTGCACGACGTACCGGCTCACGGAGCATTTCCACTTCTGGACCCAGCACAACCCGAAGCTGAACATGGTCCAGCCGGACTTCTTCTTCGAGATCCCCGAGGAGTTCGCGAAGGAACTTGGGGTCGCGAACAAGGGGAAGATCACGGTCTCCTCTCCCCGCGGCTCCATCACGGCGATGGCGATGGTCACGAAGCGCCTGAAGCCGATGAAGGTGGACGGCAAGAACGTCTGGCAGATCGGATTGCCGATCCACTGGGGCTACACGGGGAACCCGGGCCACACCGGGCCCCTCGCGAACTTCCTGACACCCTCGGCCGGGGACCCGAACACGTGGACTCCCGAGTACAAGGCCTTCCTCGTGAAGGTCGAGAAGGCCTGAGGAGGCGGCCATGAGCGTTCAAAACAACCTCGAAGTCGTCCGCTCCTCGGCCCAGGTCTGGGGCAGCGGGAGCGGCCTGCGCTCCCTTCCCACCGTCTCGAAGCTCGTCGACACGTCCACGTGCATCGGCTGCAAGGCCTGCGAGGTCGCCTGCCAGGAATGGAACGACCTCAGGTCCGTCGCGACGCGTCAACGACGGCGACTACCAGACTCTCAAGACGCTCGACGCCGAGTTCTGGAACCTGATCCGGTTCGACGAGCGGGAGGTCGACGGCGGCATCAAGTGGCTCATGCGCAAGGACCAGTGCATGCACTGCGCGGACCCGGGCTGCCTCGAGGCCTGCCCGGCGCCCGGCGCGCTCGTCCAGTACGCGAACGGCATCGTCGACGTGAACCCGGCCCAGTGCATCGGCTGCGGCTACTGCGAGACGGGCTGTCCGTTCGACGTGCCGCATTTCTCCGCGAAGACCGGAAAGATGGGCAAGTGCACGCTCTGCGTGGATCGCGTGTCCGTCGGCCTCGAGCCCGCGTGCATCAAGGCCTGCCCCACCGGGTGCCTCCACTTCGGCACCAAGGACGACATGGTCGCGCTCGGGAACCAGCGCGTCGCGGCCCTCAAGGCGGCCGGCTACGCGCAAGCGGCCCTCTACGACCCGAAAGGCGTCGGCGGCACCGGCGTCGTGAGCGTCCTCGCGTTCGGCGACCACCCCGAGTGGTACGGCGGGCTCCCGAAGGCCCCGCGCGTCCCGCTGGCCGTCATGTTCTGGAAGAAGTGGCTCCGCCCGATCGGCTTCCTCGCGATCTTCGGCGCCATCGTCGGCGCATTCGGCCACCACCTCTACCACGGCAACAAAGGCCACGTAGACCCCGGTCCCGTAGGCCCGGACGAAGAGAAGGGGTAGGAGGCGCGCATGAGCAAGGTCGTCCGTCAGATCGGCTTCGACGAAGGCGCGTACGTCGCCCGCGAGAAGGAAAACGTCGTCGTCGGCAACGAGATCATCCGCCACCGCCTTTCCTCGCGCGTCATCCACTGGTCCGTCGCCGTCACGTTCTTCGCCTGCCTCGTCACGGGGCTCCCGGTCTGGACCCCCGTGTTCGGCTGGATGGCGACGCTCGTGGGCGGCCTCAGTGTCGCGCGCGTCGTGCATGCGTGGTTCGGCCTCGCGTTCGCGCTCGCGTCGCTCGCGATGGCCGTTCACTGGTGGAGCGAGATGGAGATGACGAAGGAGGAGCGCGGCTGGGTCGGGCCGAAGCTCCTCGAGTACCTCCGCGACGCCGCGAACCACGACAAGATCGGCAAGTACAACGGCGGGCAGAAAGTCTACTTCTACACGTCCAAGCTCGGCGCCCTCGGCCTCCTCGTGTCGGGCGTCGTCCTGTGGTATTCGACGTCGTTCCCGGCCTGGGCCCGCGAGATCGCGGTGCTCCTCCACAATTTGAGCTTCATCCTCTTCGCGGTGTCGCTCGTCTTCCACATCTACCTCGCGGCCGTCGCCGAGCCCGGCACGTTCAACTCGATGACGCGCGGGACGGTCTCGAAGGCGTGGGCGCGCATCCACCACCCGAAGTGGTACCGCGAGCTGATGGGGCTCGAGAAGTAATCCCT
Source organism: Thermoanaerobaculia bacterium (assembly GCA_963809425.1). Lineage (GTDB taxonomy): Bacteria > Acidobacteriota > Thermoanaerobaculia > UBA5066 > UBA5066 > Fen-183. The sequence goes on along the minus strand of CAWEJK010000005.1, from coordinate 256,889 downwards.
CGCCGGCAGCAGGTTCATTCCGCGGGGGCGCTCCGGCGCCCCCGTTTCCTTTCAGACCCTCCGGCGATAACGTAGGCGCCGTGAACACGACGCTCGACCCCGCCGCAGCCTTCGAGAAGCGCGCCGCGCGCGCCACCCAACTCCTCGCCTCGGCCCCCGCCGTCGCCGAGCCGCTCGCCTTCGCCGGGAAGCTGTTCCGCCAGCAGGGCCGCCTCGCAGCGGCCGTCGCGTCCCGCCACGAGGATGCGCCCTTCTCGGGACGCGCAGGCGACCTCCCGCGCATCGTCGACCTTCTCGCACCCCTGCTCGCGCTCGCCGCCGCCGACGGGCCGTCCGAGCTCGCGGAGGCCGCCGAGTCGCGCGCGAAGGACGACGGGGCGACTGCCGCCAGCCGGCTGCGCGTCTACTGGGAGGGCGGGCGCGAGACCAGCGAGGACTACCTCTCGCGCGCGTTCCTGCGGCCGTTCGCCGAGGTTCTCGCGCGCGCCGGTGTCGCCGCCGACAGGCCCCGGCACGAGGGCCACTGCCCCGCCTGCGGATCGGCTCCGATCGTCTCGTACCGAAAGGAGCTCCCCGAATCGAACGGCGGCGCGCGCTTCCTCGTGTGCGGCCTCTGCGGCACCGACTGGCCCTTCAACCGGATCCGCTGCCCCTCCTGCCAGGAGGAAGATCCCGCGAAGCTTCCGGGCTTCCAGAGCGACGTGCACAAGAACGCTCGCATCGAGGCTTGCGAGACGTGCAGGCGCTACGTCAAGTCGCTCGATCTCACGCTCGACGCGCGGCCGCTGCCCGAGGTGGACGACCTCGTCTCGCTCGCGATGGACCTGTGGGCGATCGAGGAGGGCTGGACGCGCCTCGAACCGGGGTGGGCCGGAATCTAGGCGCGGAGCCCGTCAACGCCCCGGGCGGAGATATTCGGGCGGGACCGTTCGCGGCAAAGAGGACGGACCCGAGAGCCGTCGCTCCACGTCTTCCGCCTCGGCGGGCGCCTCCTGGCGGAGCGTCCCGACGACGGCCCGCACGTCGTAGGTGAGACGCGGCTTCCAGGAGAGCCACGTGCTGCCCCTGAAATTGCTCTGGACCGGGCTCGAGATCTGTAGCGCGTCGAGGCTCGCGAAGCCGTCCGAGACGAAGGGACCCCGCGGCCACGTCCGGCGCAGGCTGTCGTCCGTTCTGAGGATCGTCGCGAGGATGGCCCCCGGCGAATCCAGGCCGGTGCCCGCGAGAGCGCGCGCGCACCGCGGGCTCCTCGGAGAGACGCGCCCTGAGACCGCGAAACCCGAAGGGCTCGTTGCTCCCGACGAGAATCAGCTCCCGGCCGAAGCCCACGAAGAGAAAGGCATGCGGGAACGACTTCACGAAGGTCGCGACCACGAGGTCGGCGCCCCGTTCGTCCATCTGGTATTCCGGCAGCCACTGGCTCGCGATTCCGCCGGGACGGAGATGCCTCCGCACGGCGTCGTAGAACTCGAGCGAATAGAGCCGCGAGATCCCGGGCTGCAGCGGCGGCGGCGGCTCCATCGTCACGAAGTCCCAGGAATCCGCCGCCGCCTCGAGAAACTGGCGGCCGTCGTCGGCGTGGAGGCGGAGGCGCGGGTCCGAGAGCACGCCTCCGTTCCACGGCGCGAACGATCGGTTCAGGAAGTAGACGCTCGGGTTCAGGTCCACGACGTCGAGGCGTTCGATCGTCGCGTGCATTCGGATCGCGTCGGCCGTCATCCCGACGCCGAAGCAGATCAGAAGGGCCCGCTTCGGATCGGGATGGAGAAGCAGCGGGACGTGCGCCATGGCGCGCATGTAGATCTGCCCGTCCGCCGAGGACGCCGACATCGAGTGCCCGTCGAACATCAGGGAACGCGTCCGGTCCCGATTTTCCCGGACCCAGAAGAAGTGCTGCGGCGTGCTGCGCCAGGGGCCGCCGTGATACCCCTCGGCCTGCGCTCCGCCGATGAGGCGCATCTCCAGAGAGCGAGGCACGGCGATAAATCCGAGAGCGAGAGCCGCTGCCAGCCCGAAAAGGATCGGGCGCCGGACGGGACGCCCGCTCCCGCTCAGCGACAGGAGGGAAAGCCCGGCGGCGGCGCACAGCGCGAAGACCCGCGCCGCGTAGAAAGGGTTCACGTACTGCAGGGCCCAGCCGAAGAGGAGAACGCCCGCGAGAAAGCTCAGCGTGTTCCAGCCGTACGTTCGGGAGAGATTCTCACCGCGGGCCTGCTGAAGGTCGCACAGCCACGGCAGGAGGAGCGACCACGAGCAGGTACGGCACGAAGATGAGGCCGCCCGTGACGAGCAGCGAAGCGGCCATGGCGGCGGACTCGGGCGTCCGAAACGTGCCCGGACCACGCGGCCCATCGCACGACGGCGCCGCTCAGGGCCGGCTCCTGGAACCAGACGGCCACGCACCACGCGAGCCCGAGCCAGGCGCTCACGAGAAGGAACGGACGACCGACCCGGAACCGGTGCACGAACGTCGAGGCGAGCCAGATGCCGAGAATGGAGAAGAACGCGAGGAGCGCGAACGTCGCGCGTGACGGGCCCACGAGGAGCTTCACGAAGACGTAGCAGAGCGCCTGCAGCCCCCCGCACAGGAAACCGCTGAGAATCGCCGGCGTCAGATCGAGAGGACTCGCCCCGCGCGGCCCCCCCGGCCCGCGCGGCCTCCGCGCCCGCCTCCTCCGGGGCGCCGGCGGGCAGGCGCGCGAACCAGATCCCGATCGCGAGCGTGCCGGCCACCGCCACGGCGAAACATCCGAGATAGCCGAGCACGACGAATCCCCGGAACTCGGTCGAGAGGACGGCGACACTCGCCCCGAACGTGTTCGCGGCGTAGAGGCGGCTCGGCAGGCGCGGATCGCCGGGAAAAAGGGAGCAGAGATACGGAAACGTCAGCCCCATCAGGAAGCAGGGCCCCCCGACGGCCGCGATCGCGAGGAAGAGCTCGAGTCCTTGCGCGAAGACGGTGGGCACGTAAACGGTGAGCCCCTCCGCGGCGATCGCGCGATACCCGCCGGCGCGCGCGCCGGCGGTCAGCTTCGTCGCGGCGAGGAGCACGACCGACGAAACGGCGATCGCGATCTCGGTGCGGCCGTAGTTGCGCAGGCCGTGGCCCCCGAAGCGCCTTTCGAGAGCCGCGTACGTCCTCCTGGAGAGGACCGCCCCGAGACCGAGCCCGCCGATGAAGGCACAGAGCACGACGAGAAACGTCGTCTCCGAGGCTCCGAACCGCTCCGTGAACGCGTGCGTCCACACGACCTGGTAGACGAGAGCGCACGCACCCGACAAGGCGTACGCCCCGACGATACTGCGGGGCGCCTTCACGCCTCCCCTCTCAACCGAGCTGCGGAATTTCCGGCTCGGGCGGGGCGTCGGAGTGCGCCATCGCCTGCCAGGCGGCTTCCATCCCTTCCCGGCTCCAGCCGAGGAAGTGGCCGTCGCCGCGGAAGTGAACGGCTCCGTCCGCGGCCTCGAGGCGGACGATCCTGCCCGCCCCCTCGTCCGCGCGGACCGCGAGGCTCCACGCCGCGAACGTGAACGCGGCCCCGCGCTCCCGCACCGGCATGCGTTCGATCTGCACGACCGGGTTCGTGAGCGACGTGACGGCGCTCATCGCAGTGTCGCCGGATCGCGGGGCGGCGGAGGGTCACCCTCGGCTTCACCGACGAACGGGACGAATCGGACGGGCAGGACGCTCCTCTCGGTGTAGCCGCCGCCCTGGCGCTTGATCACTTTCAGCTCCTGGTAGAACGCGCCGACGGGAATGATCATGCGTCCCGAGGCGGAGAGCTGCTCGAGGAGCGGCGGCGGGACCTTTTCCGGAGCCGCCGTGACGAGAATCGCGTCGAAAGGAGCCTCCTCGGGCCAGCCGCGGTAGCCGTCCGCCACGCGCAGCTCGACGTTCTTCACTCCGAGCTTCGCGAGACGCTCGTTCGCCTCGTGCAGGAGCTCGGGGCGAATCTCGATCGAGTACACCCTGGCGGCGAGCGACGCGAGGATCGCCGTCGAGTAGCCCGACCCCGTCCCGATCTCGAGGACCTTCTCCTTACCGGTCAGGCGAAGCTGCTCGGCCATGAAAGCCACGACGTAGGGCTGCGAGATCGTCTGGCCGCTCCCGATGGGAAGCGGCCGGTCGTCGTACGCGGACGCTTCCTCCGCGGGCGGAACGAAGAGATGGCGGGGCACCGTACGCATCGCTTCGAGGACGCGCGGATCTCGAACCCCCCGCGCCGCGATCTGGCGCTCGACCATGTCGCTCCGCTTCTTCTGCATCGGATCCGCCGGCTCCCGGCACGCCGCGGCGGCGAAAAGGATCGCCGCCGCTATCGCGGCGGCGGCCTCCCGTGAGCGCGGGCGAGCCTCCACGGACTCCATTCTATGCGGGGCGCTCCCCCGTCATCCACCGGGCGGGGCGGGCGCCTCGGACGCGCCCAGCCGGCGCCTGAGCGGATCTTCGAGGGCGAGAGTCATGGCTCCGAAGCGGATCTCCACGTCGAACGGCGACAGGAACGACGCTCCGAGGATTCCGTCCTCGATCCCGTCCGAGTCTTCCTTCAGGACGATGTCCTTGAACCGCACCATGTACGCGCCCACGCCGACCGTCACGTTCGAGATCTTCGCCCACGACACGCGGGACTTCCCGATCCCTTCGAGCGTCACCGGGTATGCCGCCCCGGTCTCGAACAGGCGCGTCTTCAGGAGCCCGTCGCGGGTGATCATCGAGGGCTCCGAGCCCGTGTCGAGCAGAAACAGCGACCAGGGCCTCCCGTTGAGGGAGGCGCGCGCCATCGGCTTCATCCGGCGAAAGAACAGATTCTGGTCCTTCGACCCGCGCACGAGGCGCCGGTCGAGCCGCCAGGCTCGGACGCGCCGTTCGCCGTACGCGAGGCGCCAGTCGAACTCCTTCATGAAGTGCGCGCCCAGGACGCCGTTCAGGCGAAAGATCCCCGACGACGCGGTCTCGAACGTGAGCGTTCCGTCCGGCAGGACGCCCACCGGGACGTCCGTGAGCGTGACGTCGCCGAGGCGCACGGAGTCCATCCAGCCGAGCCGCATCGGGAGATCCGTCGCGTGGAGGCCTTTCGCGGAGGCGGTCGCCCCCGGCACGAAGGTGACGCCCAACCGCGCCGCCGCGCTCTCGGTCAGGAGGGACAGCGAGGCGCCGGAATCGAGGACCATCTCTTCGGGGGCGCGCCCGTTCACGCGCACGGCAAGGCGGAGCAGATTCGGTCTCCCGAAGTCGGCGGCCAGCGAAAGCCGCTCTCCGGCGGACGCGCCGCCGTAGGGCGCGCGCGTGGACGGCGACTCGAGGAAGACGAGCCAGCCGTCGGGAACACGCTTGCCTTCGCGCTGGGCGAGGCGTCCCCAGCGGCCCGCCGCGGAAAACTCTCCGTCCCAGTACGCGCCCTGCGAAAGGAGCCAGGCGAGGTCCGCCCGGTCGGACGCGCGGCCCGTGCCCGCGAGCGCGCGTTCGAGGCGCGGCGCCGCGCCGCGAAAGTCGCCGCGCTCGAGGAGCACCTGGCCGCTCAGGCGGTCGAAGCGGACGGCGTCGAGACTTCGCGCTCCCGCGCTGGTCAGGAATTCCGCGACCTCCGGAATATATCCGCGCTGGAGCTGCTCTTCGACGTTGAAGGCGTTCACGAGCCCGATCGGAAGCGGCATCAGGAGCCGATGGGGCAGGATCGCGATCTCGCGGGAGAACGTGCAGGCGACGGCGCCGAGCGCGGCCAGAAGAAGGCCGGACCCCGCGCGTCTCAAGCAGCCGCCGAGACGCGCGCGATGAGGATCGTCTGGTCGTCGTACTGCGCGACGCCGGTCGTGAAGTCGTTCACCGCGCCGAAAATGCGCCGCAGGATTTCGGCCGGCGCTTCCGTCCGTCCCGCGACGGCCAGCGCCGTGAGCCTTTCCATGCCGAACTCCTCGTCGCCGCCGTTCAGGGCCTCCGTGATGCCGTCGGAATACAGGAGGATCGTGTCGCCGGGCGCGACGCGGATCGACGCCTGCTTGTGGACGACGCCCGGCATCATCCCCACGGGCAACCCCCCGCTCGGCAGGAGGTCGACGCCGCCCGGCGAGATCCAGAGCCCGGGGTTGTGTCCGGCGTTCACGTACGTGAGCGTTCCGGCCGGGGGGTCGTAGACCGCGATGAACAGCGTCGCGAACTTGCGCGTCGAGGAGAACCCGACGAGATGGCGGTTCACGCGCGCGACGAGGCCCGGCAGGTCCGAGGCGTTGTTCGGCACCAGAAGATGCAGGCAGGCGTGAACGGTCGACACGAGGAGCGCCGCCGGCACGCCCTTTCCCGAGACGTCGGCCACGCAGAAGGCCGTGCGTCCGTCCGCGAGCGGATACACGTCGAAGTAGTCGCCCCCGATCTGTTTCGTCGGCCGGTTCGCGCCCGATATGAGCAGGCCCGGCACGTCCGGCAGCGTGTCGGGGAGAATCGTCTTCTGGATGGCGGCCGCGAGCTCCATCTCGCGCTCCATCTTCTCCTTCTCGACCGCCTCGCGGTGGAGGCGCGCGTTCTCGAGCGCGATCGCGGCCTGGTTCGCGAAGAGCGACGCGACGCGCTCGTCGGCTTCGGTGAAATCGTCGATCGAGCCGCTGCGGTTCTCCTTGTCCGCCACGACGAGCACGCCGAGCCAGCGCCCGTCGGCGAGGATCGGCACGGCGAGGAGCTTTTCCGCGGGCGCGTTCGCGAGGAGCCCCACGCGCTCCCGGATCGTGTTGCAGCGGAGCACGGTCGACGGGAGGAGGCGGGCCGACTCGCCGTCCAGGAGCGGCTCGCCCAGATGGCGCACGTAGACGGGGGCGTCCGCCGCGCGGTCGCACACGATGAGCGTTCCGGTGCGCGCGTTCAGGAGCGAGATCGACTTGTAGAGGATGTCCTCGGCGAGAGAGTCGAGGTCGAGAGTTCCCGCGATGGAGAGCCCGACGTCATAAAGGCTCTGGAGCTCCCAGACCCGGTACTTCAGCTCGAAGTCCGCCTTCTGCACCTTGTCGGCCATGCGCGTGGAGTCGAGGAGGCGCGCGGCGTGCGCCGTCACGGAAGCAAACCCAACGGGGTCGAGCGGCGGTTTCTCGAGGACGAGGAGCGCGAGCGCCTCCTCCTGAACCGTGAGGGGAATCGCGATCGGAGCCTCGCCGCCTCCGCCGGCTTCCGGGCCGAAGAGAGCCGTGGCAACGTCTTCGGAGACGGGATCCGTGACCCGGCCGGGGCCCGCCGCGCGTACCGCGAGGGCCTCGAGGACCGGGACGGTGGGCTCGAGTCCCGCGCAGGCGGATCGGGCCGGATGCGCGGGATCCACGAGGACGCCGCGACCGGCCTTCGCCGCGGTCAGAAGGGCGGTGAGGATTCCGAGAAAGAGCTGTTCGCGGTCGGAAAAAGGGTCGAGCGCCGCAAGCGTCTCGTGCGCGGTGAGGATCGCGGCTCCCGCGTGCGCCGCGGGGGCGGCAAGCGCCGCGCTACTCGGACTCGCCCCGGAGCCACGCAAGGGCGGGCTCGGGAGCGGGGAAGATCCGTGCATATTGAGCGAGTCCCATGATCTGAAACGTCTTCTCGATCGTCGGGGTCAGACGGCAGAACGCGAGTTTCCCCCCCTGGTCGAGGAGCTTCTCCAGGATCTCGATGAGAATCGAGATCCCGATGGAGTTGACGATCTTCGTCTTCTCGAGGTCGAGGAGCAGGCGGTTCACCCCCGACCCCAGAAGGGCATAGGCCTCTTTGGCGATCTCCTCGCCGCCGGTGTTGTTGATGTAACCGTCGGTCCGGAGGACGGCCACCGTGGCATCGGGCCGGTCGACGACGACTTTCAGGGTCTCGCTCATTCGGTCCTTTATACCTTATCGATACTTGCGCATCACGATGCGCGTGCCGTGTTCGCCGCTCTCGATCCGGACGTCGTCCATCAGGCTTTCGATGATCTTGATCCCCCAGCCGCGCTTCCGGCTGGACCGGAGCGCGGCCGCGATCTCGGGGGTCTTGAGGCGGGTCGGATCGAACCCGTGCCCCGAGTCCGCGACGTCCACCTCGAGATACGCTCCGCGGCCGCCTTCTTCGGCGCCCACGCGGAAGACGAGCTGCACCTTGTGATCCGGCGTCGCGCTGTGCTCGAAGGCGTTGATGCAGGCTTCGACGACGGCCATCTTCACCTCGTCGATCTTGTCGCGGCCCATCTCCATCCTCTCGCCCAGGGCCGCGACCTGCGCCGTGGCGGCGATTTCCATCTCCGGCGCGACCGGAATGGTCAGGTGCACCTCGCGACGCTCGACCGACGACATCAGCTTACGGCAATCCCCTCTCGGAGCTTCAAAACGTCAGGAGCGCGCGAACCGCTGTGAAGAGGAACTCGGGAATCTTACCCGAGCCCGAAGCGAGAGCGAAGGCTGCCGCCTCGGCGAGGAGCAGCGGCACGATCACGCGGGACGCCCGGTTCGAGGAGACGGATACCGCCGGGAAGGGCGAGTGGGAAGAGCGCCGAGGCAGAGACGCGACTCGCGCCGAAGCGCTGCCCGTCACAGCCTTGATTCCGCCCTCGCTGAACATCTTGTGCCTCCGGTCGTGAACCGCATCGCAATCGGCGGGCCAAAAAAGACCTCTCGTCACCGAGGAGGCAGAAGTGAAGCTAAGCTGTTGTAAAGATTAGGTTTCTTAGAAGGTCATAACGAAAGAAGGCGCTAAGCGATATTGTGCCGAAATGTCGCACTAATATGAACTGCCGAGTATCTTTCTCTATTACCATTCTAAGCAAAATATTTAGCTGTTATGAGCTAATGCGTCACAATGTGCAAAAACGCCCATTGGCGCGGCCTTCTGCTTTGCCTCATTGGGGGCCGATATTGACGAATCCAGGGCGTCTCGAAGGGACCGAACGGCGTCCCGTCGGGGTTAGACTCCGCGGCGATTTGGGGAACAGATGACCACAAAGCTCGAATACCGCGACGGCGTTCTCCAAGCGTACCCCGAGGTCTACACCCCGGCGGCACTCGAGGCGTTGGAGGCTCTGGCGCCTCTCAACCGTGACCGGCGGGACCTCATGGCGGCGCGCATCGCCCGGCGGCTCGCGCGAGCGCGCGGCCGCGAGCGCATCGCCTTCCTCGAGCCCGAGGCGCTGATTCCGCGCACGAGCATCCGGGTTCAAGACGCCCGCGACGGCAAGTTCGAGGGCGGCGAGATCCCGGCCGATCTGAGGCGCCAATGGATCCAGGGCACCGGGCCCGCCACCAGGCCGCGCGCGAGCACCGAGAACGGCCTCGAAACGTCGCCTACGCCCTGCTCTCGGGCGCCGACGGCTGGATGTTCGATGGCGAGGACGCCCTCGGGCAGGTCGCAACCATGTCGCTCGACAACCAGCGCAACCTCCGGCTCGCGATCGACAAAGACCCGCTCTTCCTGCGCGTCGCCGAAGCCGTCGCGGCCGAGATGAACCAGTGGGCGCAGGGCTTCTTCGGGCGGCCCATCATCGCCGACTGGCGCCGGCAGCTCGACTTCACGACCAAGCTCTTCCGCGCCCGGGGCCTGCACCTCGACGACCGTCACGTGCGCGAGAAGGACGGAACCGGATTCTCCGCCTCGATCGTCGACCTCGCGCTCTACGTGGTCAACAACCACCGGCGCCTGAACGCCGCCGGGGCATCGATCGTTCTCTACCTGCCGAAGATCCAGACCGCCGAGGAGGCGGCGCTGTGGAACGACATCTTCGCAGCGCTCGAGAAGCACCTCGGGTTGCCGGCGGGCGCGATCAAGGTCTACGTTCTCGTCGAGCAGATCGAGGCGACGTTCCAGCTCATGGAGATCCGCGCCGCCCTGGGCCGCCACTTCGTCGGCTTCAACACCGGGCGCTGGGACTACATCAACAGCGTCGCGGACGCGATGGCGTGGGATCCGGCCTTCATCAACCCCAACATCGACGCCATCGGCATGACGTACGGCTACATGCGCAACTACGAGGACCGCGTGCGCCGGGCGGTGAACACCCCCGACCAGAACGGCCGCTGCGCCCTCTGGCAAGGCGGGATGGAGGCCAACATCCCGGTGGGCTCGGAGGCCGGCGTCGCCGCGGGCATGCGCAGGGCGAAAGCCGGCGGCGAGCGCGAGCAGCGAGCGGGAGCGAGCGGCAAGTGGGTCGCGCACTGGAAGATGGTGCACATCGTGCGGCCGGTGTGGGAGGAGGTCGGCAAGGACAACCAGCTCGGACGCGCGTTTCCGCCTCTCACCTACACGCGGCAGGACGTCGACGCTCTCGTGCTGCTCGAGCCGGCGCCGCGCACCGTCCGCGGCGCCCGCGACCTGCTGAGCGTCGCCCTGCAATACGGCAACGCCTTCGGCCGGGGGTTCCAGGCCGTGGCGCTCAAGCCGGCGGATTTCTTCGGCAACGACGACGTGCTCTACCTGATGGAGGACATGGCGACCGGCGAGATCCGTCTCAGCATCCTCTGGGAGTGGCTGCAGAAGGGGGCAAAGCTCGTCGCCGACGACCCGGCGACCGGCGTCCACGCCGGCGACGCCTTCGGGGCGCCGCTCTTCACGCGCCTCCTCGACGAGGAGTACGAGAAGCTGCTTCGCGCCGGCGAACCGCGACGTCCACGACGACTCGAAGGCGACCACGCTGCCCATCGCGCGCGAGATCGTCGAGACCTACGTCACGCATCGCGTCAAGCCGCCCTGGTACATCGACCTCCTGAACCTGAACCTCGACAATCACGACCTCGCCACCGCCAGGGCCCGGATCGCGGCCTACATCGAAGCGTTCGAGCGGGACGGGACCCGGATCACCGAAAACCTGGACTTCGTCGCATGACCACGGAAGCAGCGAGCCCCGCCATGACCTCGTTCGAGAAGGAAGTCGCCGCCACCGAGCGGTGGTTCGACAGCCCCCGCTTCGCGGGGATCGTCCGCCTCTATACCGCGCGCCAGGTCGTCGAGCAGCGCGGCACCATCGCGCACGACTACACCGTGGCGCGCGAGGCCGCGGCGGCGTTCTACGACCGCCTGCGCCAGCTCTTCGCGGAGAGGAAGAGCATCACCACGTTCGGCCCCTACTCGCCCGGGCAGGCCGTGACGATGAAGCGGATGGGGATCGAAGGAATCTACCTGGGCGGCTGGGCGACCTCCGCGAAGGGCGGAACGAGCGAGGATCCGGGACCCGACCTCGCGAGCTACCCGCTCAGCCAGGTTCCCGAAGAGGCCGCGACACTCGTGCGCGCCCTGCTCACCGCCGACCGCAACCAGCACTACCTGCGCCTGCGAATGACCGAGGCGCAGCGCGCCGCGACGCCGGCCCACGACTTCCGCCCGTTCATCATCGCCGACGCCGACACCGGCCACGGCGGCGATCCGCACGTGCGCAACCTGATCCGCCGCTTCGTGGAGTCCGGCGTGCCGGGCTACCACATCGAGGACCAGCGCCCGGGTACGAAGAAGTGCGGCCACCAGGGCGGCAAGGTGCTGGTCGCGCAGGACGAGCAGAACAAGCGGCTGAACGCGGCCCGCTTCCAGCTCGACGTCATGGGAGTCGCCGGCATCATCGTCGCCCGCACCGACGCCGAGGCGGCGAACCTGCTCGACGGACGCGGCGACGAGCGCGACCAGCCTTTCCTCCTGGGCGCCACGAACCTCGAGGTACCGGCCTACAAGGCGTGCTACCTCACTCTGATCAGGCGCTTCCACGAGCTCGGTGTCGCGCGAGCTGAACGGCCATCTGCTCTACGCCATCCCCGACGGCGAGCACGCCGCCGCCTCCGCCTGGCTCGAGCGCAAGGGCCTCCTGCGCCTGGCCGCGGAGGCCGCGGCCGCCTACCGGGACGGGAAGGACATTTCGCTCGACGCCACGTTCGACCGGGTCGCCTCCTGCTTCCTCGACGCGTGGGAGACCGAGGCCATCCTCGAGACCTTACGGCGAGGCGGTCGCCGAGGTGCTCGACTTCCGGGCGAGCGAGGGCGAACCGCTCGAGACGAGCCCGGACGAGTGGCGGCGGTTCGCGGCGCGCGCCTCGCTCTACGCCGCCCGCGAGAAGGCGCGCGCTCTCGGCGCCGACATCGACTGGGACTGCGAGCTCGCCAGGACGTCCGGAGGGCTTCTACCAGGTCCGCGGCGGCATCCCGTACGCGATCGCCAAGTCGCTCGCCGCGGCGCCTTTCGCCGACCTGCTGTGGATGGAGACGAAGACGGCGAACCTCGCCGACGCCCGCGAGTTCGCCGAGGCGATCCACGCCGAGTTTCCGGAGAAGATGCTCGCCTACAACCTCTCGCCGTCGTTCAGCTGGGACACGACGGGCATGAGCGACGAGGAGATGCGGCGATTCCCCGAGGAGCTCGGCAAGCTCGGCTTCGTCTTCAATTTCATCACCTACGGCGGCCATCAGATCGACGGTCTCGCCGCCGAGGAGCTCGCGACCGCCCTCAAGCAGGACGGCATGCTCGCTCTCGCCCGCCTGCAACGAAAGCTCCGCATGGTCGAGTCGCCGTACCGCACGCCGCAGACGCTCGTCGGCGGGCCGCGCGCGGACGCCGCGCTGACCGCCACCTCGGGCCGCACGGCGACCACCATGGCGATGGGCAAGGGCTCGACCCAGCACCAGCACCTCGTGCAGACCGAGGTGCCGAAGAAGCTCCTCGAGGAGTGGCTCGCGATGTGGACGCAGCACTACGGCCTCCCGGGCCCGCTCCGCGTCCAGCTCCGGCCCCACAGCGCCGGCTCGGAGCTGCTCGAGCTCGGCATCACCGGCAGGGGGAACGAAAAGCACGCGAACGTCGTCTTCGCCCCCATCCACGACCGGCGCGGCCGCAGCATCCTCTCGGTGCGCGACCAGAACACCTTCGCGGAGTCGCTCCGCAAGAAGCGCCTGATGGACCTCGTCCACCTCTTCCTGATTCACCGCTTCCGGGCCGACTCGGTGCACTACGTCTCCCCCACCGAGGACAACCACTATCAGGCCGCGAAGATGAAGGTCCACGGCATCTTCGGCGAGGTCACGACCGAGGTCGGCCAGATCATCGTCGCCGACGTCAACCCCGCGCGCATCGCCGAGCTCCTGGCGCCGGACCGGGTCGCGCTCGGGAAGCTGATCCGCAAGGAGCCGTAGGCCGACTCCGGGACGCCGGCCCGCGAACGTTCGGAGAATTCCCTAGATTCTCTTCCGGTACAGCGTGCGCCGGCTGACGCCGAGCAGCTTCGCCGCGCGGCTCTTGTTGCCCTTCACCTGGGCGAGGACGCGGAGGATGTGCGCGTTCTCCACGTTCCGGAGATCGGTGGACGTCACGCGCAGGTCCGCTTCGGCTTCGCGCGCGATGCCGAACTGGAGGTCGGCGGCCTCGATCGTGTCGCCCGAGACGAGCGCCGCGGCCCCTTCCAGGAGGTTCTCCAGCTCGCGCACGTTGCCGGGAAACGGATAGTCGAGGAGCGCCTTCACGGCGTCGCGCGAGAGCGAGGGCGCGCGGCGGCCGTCCCGCGCGGCGATGCGCCCGAGGAAGTGTCCCGCGAGCCGCGGAACGTCCTCCCGGTGCTCGCGCAGCGCGGGCATGTGGATCTCGACGACGCGCAGCCGGTAGAAGAGGTCCTCGCGAAAGCGCCCCGCCCGGATCTCCGCGGGCAGGTCCTGGTGCGTCGCCGAGACGACGCGCACGTCGACCGGCACCTTCGCGCGGCCGCCGATGCGCTCGATCTCCCGCTCCTGCAGGACGCGGAGGAGCTTGGCCTGGATGGCGAGCGGCGTGTCGCCGATCTCGTCGAGAAAGATCGTGCCGCCATCCGCAAGCTCGAACTTGCCGATCCGCGCCTCGACACCCGTCGCGACGCCGCGCTCGATCCCGAAAAGCTCGCTCTCGAGCAGGCTTTCGGGGACGGCCGCGCAGTTGAGCGCGAGAAAGGGACCCTCGCGGCGCGGCGACCCCGCGTGCAGGAGCTTCGCCGCGAGCTCCTTGCCCGTGCCGCTTTCGCCCGTGACGAGGACGTTCACCCGCGACGCCGCCGCGCGGGCGACGAGCTCCTTGGCGCGCCGCATCGCGGGCGAGTCGCCGACGAGGATCTCGTCCACGCCGAGACTGCCCTTGAGCGAGCGGTTCTCCTCCCGAAGGCGGTCGAGGTCGGCGGCGAGCGCCCGGAGGCGTCGTGCCGCTTCCAGCGAGGGCGCGACGAGGCCCGCCAGCGAGACGAGGAACCGCCGATCCTCCTCGTCGAACGACGGCAGGTCGGCGCCCCGCGCCTCGCGGTCGAGGACGACGAGCACGCCGAGCACGCGGCCTCCCGCGAGGAGCGGGACCCCGGCCACGCTCTCGACGGACGCGCCGAGAATCGTCTCGGCGCCTCGCGAGAGCGACGTCTTCGCGCGCGCGAGGTCGAGGACGAAAGGGTCCGACGCGACCGCGAGCGGCCCCGGCTCCGGCTCGAGCCCGAGCGAAGCGACCGTCCCCGAGCCTTCGGCGTCCTCGAAGGCGGCCGCGAAACCGCGGGCCGCGTCCAGAACCGGAACGGCCCGCGCGAGGATCTCTTCGAGAAGCGCCTTCTCCTCGCGCGCGGACGTGAGCGAGCGGCTCACGTCGTAGAGGGTCTCGAGACGCAGGACCTTCTTCTTGAGCGCGAAGGCTTCGAGATCTCGCCCCGGCGGGCGGCCGCCGCTCATCGACGTTTCAGGGGACGCCCGAAGTCCCGGCCGCCCGGGTCTCGGCGACGGGTTTGTCGATCCGGACGCTTGCGAGAACCGCGACGGCGGGTGCGAATCGGGGATTCCTCTTCAGGAGCGGCTCGAGCGCCTTCTCGGCTTCCTCGTTCCGCCCGAGGGTGTGCAGACACCTCGCGAGGAGGACGCGGCCGAAGTCCTTGACCGGGTAGTACTGCGTGCTTCCGAGTCCGCTCTCGCTCTCGGGCTGCTGCCCCGCCTGGAGAAGCGCGACCGCCTCCCCGCAGCGGCCCGACTCCGCCGCTGCGATCCCCCGGATGAACGACGCGTCGCGCTCGAAGCCCTTCTTGTCGGAATCCGGAGGCTTGTCGCGGAGCGGGCGGGCGGCCTCGAGCAGGGGCGCGAGACCTTCCGTCTCTCCCGTCCTCGCGAGAAACGCCGCCTTGTAGACGGCGATCCGGGCCTCGAGCGGCCGGTCTTCGGATCCCGGCGGAAGGCCGGCCGCCTCGGTCACGAAGCCGTCCCTCTCCTTGCGCGCTTCATCGGTCTGGCCGGCGTCGAGCAGCGCCATCGCGGCATAGAAGCGGAATTCAATCCGTCCGTACGGCTGCGACGACTCGTTCGCCGCCTTGCTGAAGTACTCCGCGGCCTTCCCGGGATTCCCCCTGCCGATCTCCACGGTCCCGAGGTGGCCGTAAGCCGGAAAGAAGTCGCTCTTCACGGCGAGCGCCTTCTTGAGGACGTCCTCGGCTTCGTCGTACCGCCCCGTGAGCGCGTAGAGCTCGCCGAGCGAATCGAGAGGGTTCGCCTGGTCCGGCGCGAGGTAGCGGTAGCGCTTGAGGTAATCCTCGGCCTTCGCGAAGTCGCCGCGCGCCGCGCTCGCGTACCCGAGCGTGTTGTAGGCGATCGCGTAGTTCGGATTCACGGTGAGAAGCCGCTCGTATTCCGCGAGGGCCTCGGCGGGGCGTTTCTGTGCCGCCAGGAAGTCGCACCGCATCCGATAGCCCTCGGGATCATCCGGGAATCGACGCTGGTACTCGTCGTAGAGCGCGCCGAGCGTCGCGACGTCGCGTCGTCCCCAGCGCTCCTCGTAGATCCGCAGCATGAGCTGCTCCCGCGGCGTGATCTCGTCCCTCGAGCGCGCCGCCGAAGCAAGGAGCGACTTCGCCCGGGCCGGATCGCGCCCGCGCATCTTGTCGGCGAGGCGCAGCGTCGCCATGACGAAGTGGGGGTCTTCCTGGAGCGCGGCCGCATAACCGGAGATCGCCTCGCGCTCGTACATCTTCAGGTCGTTCTCGACCGCCTCGTGATACGCCCTCCAGGCCTTCTCCGAGGTCGTCGTGACGTCGCGGCGACCCCTGAGGAAAAACGCGCCGGCGGTCCCCGCAATCGCCAGTCCGATCACCGCGAGGGTGAGCAGGACGGGGCGCAGGGAGCGACGGGACGTCAGGGGCATCGGGCCTCCAAGGGCCGCCGGGGCGGCCCATTGATGATACGCGCCGGCCGGGACGAAGTTTTCACCCGATACGCATGAGGACGAAGGTCTGGTCGTCGTACTGCTCGGCTCCCTGGGTGAACTGCCGTATGTCCTCGAGGAGCTCGTCGGCGAGCTCCGGGAGCGGCCGCCGCGCATGGCGCACGAACGACGCCTTGAGCCTTTCGTCCCCGTACGGTGTCATTTCGGCCGACATCGCCTCGTTGAGGCCGTCCGTGTAGAAGAGGAGGAGGTCGCCGGGCGAAAGATAGAACGTGACGGTGTCGTAAGGCACCTCGCGGAAGGCGCCGAGAGGGAGCCGGTTCGCGGGGGCGGGAATCTCCACCGCCGCGCTCGAGCCGGCGCGCACGAGAAGAGGGGTCGGCTGTCCGCCGAACGCATACGTGAGGGACAGCGCCTTCGAATCGAGGAGGAAGTACGCGAGCGACACGAACATCCGCCGCTTGATGTCGTAGAGGCGGCGGTTCGACTCCCGGAACACGACGCCGGGGTCCGGATCGGCCATCGCGCGCGCGTAGACGATCTCCTTCGCCGCGACCATGAGGAGAGAGGCCGGAATCGACTTGCCGGAAACGTCCCCCACGACGAGGGCGAGGCGTCCGCCTTCGCGTGGGTCGCCGTCCACCTCGAGAAAGTCGTAGAAATCGCCGCCGACGACGCGGGCGGGCCGGCTCAGGCCGAAGAACGAGACGCCGGGCACGCGCGGCAGCTCGCGCGGGAAGAGGCTCGTCTGGATCTCGCGGGCGATGTCCAGGTCGCGCTCCATCTCGGCGCGCCGCGTGAGCTCCTCGTGCAGGCCCGCGGCTTCGAGCCCGAGGGCGCCCTGGTTCGCGATCGTGAGGAGGTGGTCGAGGTCTTCCCGGGAGAGCTCCTCCTCCGAGCGCTTGCGCCCGACCGCGAGAAGCCCGAGGAGCTTGTCGTGCGTCGCGAGCGGCAGCACGACCGTGACGTGCCGCCGCTTGGCGGCCGCGACGAAAGCGCGGGAATCGGCGTCGAGCGTCCAGCCGTCGAGCTCCGCGAGCCGGACCGGCACGCCCTTCTCGAGCACGAGTCGAGGCAGCAAGGCTCCCATCGGAAGCGCGGGAAGGCCCGCGCCGCCGCCGCCCGACGTTCCATCGGTGAAGACACCGTCCTCGCCGCGCGGCAGGAGGAGATCGAGGCTCTCGAGCCTCAGGAGCTCGGCCGTCCGGGACGTCAGGAGCGTTCGAAGCTTCGGCCTCTCGAGCTGCGACACGACGGAGCGGCTCATGTCGAGGAGGGCGCGCTGGAAGTCGGCGCGGTCGCGGAAGAACACGCGGTCCACGACGCTCTGCATCCGCCGCCGGACCGGGTCGAAGAGGAGCACGACGACGAGGCCGAAGCCGAACGCGAACGCCGGAGACGAGAAGAGCGTCGACGACGAGACCGTGGAGACGAGGGCGTTGCCCGCCACCAGGCAAAGCGCGTAGAAGCCGGTGACGACGGCCGTCAGGATCGCGTAGACGAGCGACTTGCGGATGATGACCTCGACGTCGAAGAGCCGGAACCGCACGATCGCGTACGCGAACGTGAGCGGAATGATCGCCATCGGAACGACGCCCCACGCGAGATAACGGTCCTCGCGGAACAGCGAGGGGAAGAAGACGGCGAACACGACGAACGGCACGATGCCGGCCACGGTCCCGAGCAGGAGGGCGAGGATGGGCTGGCGTTGGGCGCGGTCCTCGCTCGTCCACCACGTGTGCGCGAGCGCGAGAAGGCCGAGGATGAGGTAGTCCGCGAGGAGGATCCAGTTCAGCGTCGGGGCCCCGTAGATGAGGCGCCGCGACATGCCCTGGTGCGCGCCCGCCATCTGGAGCACGTAGAGCACGGGCGGGAGCGTGTACAGGAGCGTGAAGAGGAGGGGCGACCGGTTCAGGAAGCGCTGGAGCGCGCCGAGCCACGGCGACGCCGGCGGCTCACCGGCGGGGCGTTCGGCGAACCGGAACGTCTTCTTCGTGGGGAAGAGCAGGAAGAAGTGGAGGAACACCGCCGGCAGGAGAAAGAGCGCGAGGGTTCCGGCCACCTGCACGACGTAGTCGATCCAGTAGTAGCTCGACGGGCGCAACCGGCAGACGAAGAACAGCATGAAGAGAATGCACAGGACGTAAAAGACCTGCACCGCCGGGTCGTCCGGGCGCCGCGAGACCACGAAGGCCCCGAGGACGAAGAAGAGGAGGCCCAGAAACGCGAAGTAGAAGTAGGACGCCGACCCCAGACGGAACGGCGTGAGGACGACCTTCGTCTCGAAGACCTCTCCCCCGCGGCTCACGAGGTAGTCCACCGCCTCGCCCGCACCGTGGCGGCGCAGCTCGGGAGGCGCCTCGGCCGCCTTGTTGAGCATCCGGTGGCCGATGCCGAGCACCGTGTCGCCCGTCCTCAGGCCCGCCTTTTCGGCCGCCCCGCCCGGCACGAGATCCCGGACGACGATGCCCGCCGTCGAGTACGGATCGGGCACGACGCCGTCGTAGGCCTTCGGCATGAACATGTCCACGACCGAAAGGACTCCGAGCAGGCATCCGAGAACGCCGATGAAGACGAGGAGCAGCCTCGGCGAGCGGCCTCGTACGCCGACCGCGCCCTCCGGGCTGCTCGGATCCGGCGACAGAACCGACATGCTCCCAGTCAGTATACGAACGGCGTGCCAGAGCGGTTCCGGAACGAGAGCCCCTCTCACGTGCGAGAATCCGGCGTCGTGACCCGCGGGCTTTTCGTGACGTTCGAGGGGATCGAGGGCTGCGGCAAGACGACCCAGGTCGCCCGGGCGGCCGCCTGGATGCGAGCGCAGGGGCTGCCGTCCTCGCGACGCGCAACCCCGGCGGAACGGAGCTCGGCCGGCTCCGAGGGACGCGCTCCTGCACTCGAGGGGCCACATCGACGCGGGGGCCGAGCTTCTCCTCATGATGGCGACCGGCGCCACCACCTCTGAAGACGATGATCGAGCCCGCGCTCGCCGAGGGGACGGCACGTCCTCTGCGACCGTTACACGGACGCGTCGCGCGCCTACCAGGGCGCGGGCCGGGGTCTCGGCGAGAAGAGAGTCGACGAGCTCCACGCGGTGGTGCCGCCGCGACCCGGACCGCACGTACCTCTTCGACCTGCCCGGTCGAGGTCGCGCTCGCGCGCGTCGCGAAGCGCCGCGGCGCGTCGTATGACCGATTCGAAAGGAGGAAGATCGAGATTTCCATGAAAGGTCCGGGCGGCCTATCGCAGGCGTGCCCGCAAGGAGCCGAGGACGATTCGTCGTCATCGATGCCGTCGCGCACCGGCGGATTCCGTCTTTCTTTCACTCGAAGAAAATCTTCGTCTCTCTTTTCGGGCCCGGGGCCGCGCGTGAGCCACGCCCCGGTCGTCCTCCTCGCGGGCCCGGGGTCGCGCCGGCTCGAAGCGCTCGCGCTCGAAGGCGCGGCGGAGGTCATCTGCGGTTCCGGCTTCGACCCCGAGTCGCCGTGCGCCCGTCGCGTCTTCCGGAAGGAGCATCCCGACCTCATGGTGGCGGCGCCCGAGCGGCGGCGCCGCGTGAACCCCCCGCCGTTCGAGGAGAACGAGGGCAAGGAGACGACGCTGCCGACCGCGCTCGTCCGCGCGGTAGCCGCCGACGCGACGCGGCTCCCCTACGAGGCGGCGCGCCGCGCGATTCTCCTTCTCGACGTGGATCGCACGGAGGCCGCCGCGTTCAGCGCGCTCCTGAAGATCCTCGAGGAGCCCCCGACGAAGACGCGCTTCGTCCTGACGGCCACGCGCCCGCGCCTCCTGCCGCCCACGATTCTCTCCCGCGTCGTGCTCCGGCCCGTGCCGGGCGGGACGCGCGAGGAGACCGCCGCCGCCCTCCGGCGCCGCGGCCTCGGCGAGGAGGAGGCCGCCGCCCGCGCGGCCTTCCAGCCCCACGACGCGGACGAGGCCGCCGAGCTGGACGTGGCCGAGGCGCGGGCCGTGCGCGACGCTCTCCTCGAGGCCGCGAGCGGCGTCTTCCTCACGGGCTCCCTGTCGTGGGCGCTCGCGCTCGGCACGCTGCTCGGCGAAGGCGACGGTTCCGAAGCGGTGCGCCGCCTGCAGCTCCTCGCGCAACTCCTGCGCGACGCCGCGGCGGCGCCCGTCGACCCCGCCGGACGCTACCTCCTCTTCCGCGAGCGCTTCGCGGACCTCGCGCGCCTCGGCGCGGCGCCGGCCGCGCGCCTCCTCGACGCGGCCTCGGGCGCGCTCGCGCTCGCCGCGAGCCTCACCGACTCGCGCCGCAACGTGAAGCTGTCGACGGAAGCATTCGCGCTGGGACTGTGACGCGGGACGAACGGCCGCCTTCCACCCTCGGGAAGGCCGTGGCCCTGCTGCTCGCGCTGCTCCCGCCCGCGCGCATGGCGTGGATCGTCTTCTCGAACGGCGAGAACAACCTCTCGAACGACTATACGGGATGCGCGTACCTCTCGTCGTCTCGATGCTCGACGGGACGTGCTCCCTCGCGAAGTTCGTTCGCGAAGCCTGGATCGCGGGCAGTCACTCCCGATCGCGGTGACCCCGATCTACGACCTCAACGCGCGGTTCTTCGAGTGGGACGTGCGGGTCGAGCTCGGCCTCGGCCTCCTCTGGTCGCGGCGACGGTCGCTCTTCTGGCCGGCGCAATCCCACGTTCCGCGCGCTGGATGCTCCTGCCCCTGCTGTCGCTCCTCCTGTTCTCGACGTCGCGCGTGACGGTCTTCACGTTCGGCGAACCGGCCCTGCAATACGGGATTTCGCAGCTCGGCGTCGCGATCGGCGCGTTCGCGCTCGCACGACGGCTCGCCCGGTCGATTCCTCTCGGCCCTCGATCTCGCCTTCGGCGGAATCCTGGCCTCGTGGGCCTGGGGGGGCGGCATCATGGCGTGGCCGGTCTTCGCGACCGCGCTCCTCCTTCTCCGAGTCCGCTCGCCCGGGGCCTGGGCGATCTTCGCTTTCCGGCACCGTCGTGGGTGTCGCGCAATACGCCTGGCTCCTCTTCTTCAGCGCTCCCGCATCGACCGCCGTGAAGATGTCTCCCGGACTGGACTTTCGGGCGATCCTGAACCTACTCGGGCGACCTTTCGTGAACGGGATCGCACGCGATTACGGACCATCCCTCACGAGTCAGACTTTCGGTTTCGCGGGTCTCGTCATGCTCGCGATTCTCCTGTTCCGCGGACGCGGCGTTCCGCACCGGGGCCCCGCTCTCGTCCTCATCGGCTGGAGTCTTCTGGTCGCGATCCAGATCGCGACGTTCCGTTCCGACGTCGCGCCCTGGTACGTAAGCCCGATGGCATTTTTCTGGGCGGGGCTCGCCGTCCTGCTCGCGCTCGGGCCGGTTCCGTTCCGTGGCGCCGGAATCGCGGTCATCGCCCTCCTGGCGTTGATCGTCCAGCCCACATGGGAGGACAAGTCGTTCTACTTGCGATCGCGTTCGCCCGCATCGGCGGCGTGTCTTCGCGAGTGGCGCACGGCTCCGCCCGGATGCAATGAGCGCCTCTTCCAGTGGAAAGGGAGCGCTCCCTCAGCCTGGCTCGGCGAACCTCTCGATCGCCACCATCTGTCGGTCTTCGGCTCCCGGCGGACCTATCTCCTGCAGGGGGACCTCGCGGTCGGGCGCGTCCGGCTCCGAGTCTGGATCCGTGGCGTCATTCTTCTCGGACGACGGCAAGACCCGGCGCGACATCGACGACTTCCGACGACTCGACCTCGTTCTGTCGCCCGGCGGGGCCGTGAGCTGGAACGTGGACCTCCCTCCCGGAGCGCGCGCCACGTTTTCGACGCTCGTCCGCGCGGCCCCTGGCGACCCGCAGCTCGCGCGCGGCGCGCGCGTCTCGGTCACGGTGGAGGGCTCGTCCGTCTTGCTCGAGAACGAACGTTCCTTCCGCGCGAAGAGACGCGGCCCCTCTCGATCGACCTTTCGACGCTGGCCGGAAGAAACGTCACGCTGCGCCTCGAGGCCGAAGAAACGCACGAGGGCGCGACCCCGCTCGTCTTCGAGGCGCCGCGGGTACTTCTGACCCTGGATCCGGAGCAGAATCACAACGCGCCATGAGGCAAGTCATGGAACCAGGAACGGGCGGCCGCCATCGGCCCTCGCGAAGACCGTGTCCCTGCTCCTTGCCCTCTTGCCGCCCGCGCGCATGGCGTGGATCGTCTTCACGAACGGCGAGAACAACCTCTCGAACGACTACGTCGGCCGCGTCCCTCTCGTCGGTTCGATGCTCGACGGAACGTGCTCCCTCGGAAGGTTCGTTCAGGAAGCCTGGATCGGAGGCGCGCATTCCGGGCTCGCCGTATTTCCGATCTACTACCTCAGCGCGCGGTTCTTCGAATGGTCCGTGTGGTTCGAGCTCGGTCTCGGCCTCGCTCTGGCCGCGGGGTCCCTGGCTCTCCTGACTGCTTCGGTCCCGCGCTCCGCGCGCTGGCCGTTCCTGCCCCTGCTGTCGCTCCTCCTGTTCTCGACGTCGCGCGTGACGGTCTTCACGTTCGGCGAGCCGGCCCTGCAATACGGGATTTCGCAGCTCGGCGTGGCGATTGGCGTATTCGCGCTCGCGCGCTGGCCCGACCGGCCCATCGTGCTCGCCCTGGCCCTCGCGCTCGGCGGAATCCTGGCCTCCTGGTCCTGGGGGGGCGGAATCATGGCGTGGCCGGTCTTCGCGGTCGCGCTGCTCTTCTTCCGCATCCGCTCGCCCGGGGCCTGGGCGATCTTCCTTTTCGCCGCGACCGCCGGCCTCGCCCAATACGCGTGGCTCCTGCCCCCCGGAATGCCGCGTGTCGGCGCCGGCCCCGTTTCCTGGGCGACGAAAGGGAGGCTTCTTCTCGACCTTGTCGGCCGTCCTTTCGCAAGCGGAATCACCGACGCCAACCCGAACCCCTGGTCGCAGGCGATCGGCGCGGCTGGACTGCTCGCGCTCGCGGCGACGTTGATCCTCCTCCGAAAGAGGCTCCTCGAGGAATCTGTGCCACTTCTCCTGGTCGCGTGGAGCCTGCTCGTGGCGCTTCAGATCGCGCTCGTCCGCGCGGGCGTCGCGCCCTGGTATGCATCGCCGATGGCCCTCTTCTGGGCGGGGCTGCTCATGCTTCTCGCCGCCGCGCCCGCTCCCTTTCGCGCGGGAGGGATCCTCGTCGTCGCTCTCCTGGCGCTCAGGGTGCAGCGCACCTGGGAGGACAAGTCGTTCTACCTGCCATCCCGCGCGCCAGCATCCGCCTCCTGCCTGAGGGAGTGGCGGACGGCGCCAGCCGAGTGCCATGCTCGTGTCTTTCAATGGGGGGAAGACTCGGGTGATCTTGCTCGCCTTGGCGAGCCGCTGGAGCGGCACCGGCTTTCGGTTTTCGGGTCGCGACGCACATATTTCCTCCAGGGGGATGTCGCCGTAGGCCGAGTGGCCGTCGAGCCACCGAACCTGCGAGCGGTCTTCTCGCGCGACGGCGTCACGAACGCGGACCCGAGCGATTTCCACCGACTCGATCTCGTCCAAGCCCCGGGCTCCTCCGTGACGTGGCGCGTAGACCTGCCGCCCGGCACGCGCGCGCTGTTCCTGACGCGAGTCCGCGCCTCGCCGGACGATGAGATGCACGGCCGCGGCGCGCGCGTCTCGGTCACGGCGGAGGGCTCTTCCGTCTTGCTCGCAGGAACGAACGTTCCTTCCGCGCGAGGCAGCGCGGCCCCTCTCGATCGACCTTTCGGCGCTGGCTGGAAGAAAGGTCACGCTGCGCCTCGCGGCCGAAGAGACGCACGAAGTTGCGACCCCGCTCGTCTTCGAGGCGCCGCGGATTTTCATGAGGCTGGAACCGGGGCAGAATCAGGCACGATGACACTTCGCGAAATCTTCAACCGCACGCTCGGGTTCGCCCCCCGGCCCTCCCCGACCCCGCCCGCGCCGTGGGCAGGCCACACGCTCACCGACGAGGAGAATCTGGGACGAGAGCTTCTCCGCCTCGACTGGGGGCTCGGTCTTTTCCGTTGGGTCCATCTCGCCGATGCCGTTGAGAAGGCCGTCCGCGTTTCGACCGCGATCTCCTTCGGCAGTGGCGAGGGCCTCCACGAGGTATTTCTCGCCAGGACTCGGCCCGATGTCTCGGTACTGGGTGTGGACCTCCGAAGGTCGGAGCTCGTCGACCTCCCGCCGAACGCGCGATTTCTGTCCGGGGACCTCCTCGATCCATCGTTTCGGAACGGCGCTCCCGAGGGCCGACTTCGTCTACTCGATTGAGTGCCTCGAGCACATCGAGGACGACGTCACCGTGGCGCGAGCGATGGCCGATTGCCTCGCGCCCGGAGGCCACTTCTACGTTCAGGTGCCCTTCGCCAACCGCTCCGAGCAGGCCGATCCCGTCCTGTGTGAGAACGAACGCAGGTGTTTCGGCCACGTTCGGCCTGGATACGACGAGGAACGGCTACGCGCCCTTGCCCTCCAGCTCGGTCTCGAGGTCGTCTTCGTCTTCGGCGCGTTCTGGTCGCCGCTTCAGCCCATCATCTGGGCTGCCTCCGAGAAGTTCGGTCCGGCACTCGCCCCCCGTTGGCGGGCGATCCTCGATCTCACGCGGCTGGACCTCCGCACGGGCCTGCCGGCAAACCGCACCGACGCTATCGCGATCAAGATGCTCGCGCGGAAGACGACGGAATGAACGCCTAGCCGAAGAACCCCGGCACGATCGTTTCGATCGCGTCGCGCCAGCGCGCCGCGTTCGTCCTCAGCATGCGACTTCCGTGCACCTCGGCCGTCGCGGCCGCCGCGAGCCGCGCCCGAAGCGCTCCGTCGCTCACGATCTCCTCGAGCGCGCCCGCCCACGCCCCGGGTTCGTTCGCGGCGAGGAGCCCCGTCTCCCGGTTTCGCACGGCGCCCCGATAGGCGCCGACGTCGCTGAAGACGCCTGGAAAACCGAGCGCTCCGTAATCGAGATACTTGAGGTCGGACTTGCCGCGCGTGAAGGCGTCATCCACGAGCGGCGCGATCGCGACGTCCCAGCGCAGGTGGCGCCGCATCCACGGGACGAACCTCGGGTACGGGTCTTCGTGTCCCGGATCGAGACCATCCGGAACGGCAACCCCTCGAAAAGTGACGCGATCCTCCGGCCCGCGGCTCCGCCCACGAGCTCCAGCTTCACCCTTCCGGCATGGCGCCTCAGGAGCGCCCGGAGCGGCGCGAGGACCATGCGGAGGTCCGCCTCGTGCGTCAGCGTGCCCATGTAGCCGATCGTCACCGAGGTCGAACGCGACGCGAGCGGTTCCGGCGCGGAGCCGAAAAGCCTTTCGTCGAGCGCGTTCGGCACGACGAGCGCGTCGCTTCGAAGCCGCCCCACGCGCTCCGCGAGCGCCGGCGTCGAGACGATCATTCCGTCGGCCTGACGCGCGAGAAACGCGACGACCCCGCGGAGCGCGTCTCCCGGGTACGTCTCCCACGGCTCCTCCCGGCGGAGGTCGAGCAGGTTGTCGTCGAGCTCGTAGACGACGGGGACGCCCCTCCGCCGGCACCGGGAAAGGACGCGGACGAACCCGTCCAGCTGCCTTTCGTACGGCCAGAGCGTGTGCCTTTCGACGACGAGAAGGTCGCAGTCGGGAATCGCGTCCGCCGTTCCGTGCGTCAGCTCGATCCTCTCCGCGAGGGATGGATGGGAGAGGGGGCACAGGAGGCGGATGTACGTGCAGCTATAGGGAATCTCCGCGCCATAGAACCCGTGGAGGACGTGGACCCTACGCTTCGGCAAACAGGACCTCGAGGATGCCCGCGGCCGCGCGGTCGGGCGTGTGGAGGCCGGCGTCGGCGATCGCCTGCGCGGCAAGGCGCCGGAGAAGTTCCCCGTCCGTCGCGAGCCGTTCGAGGCATGCGATGCATTCCTCCCGGGACGACGTGTCGACGGCGAGCGCGTTGATCTCGTGCCGGGCGAACGTGCTCGCTCCGCCCGCCTTCGGGACGACGACCGCGGCTCCCGATGCCATGGCCTCGAGCGACGCGACGCCGAGCGCCTGGTACGTCGAGAGATCGGCGAAGACGTGCACCTGCGACAGGAGCGCCGAAAGCTGCCGGTCGTCGAGGACACCGGCGAAGCGGTGCGGAAAGTCGAGGCGAAACGCGCGCAGCGCGGGGTCCGACCGCTCGGATCCGAAGAGGACGATCTCGACGCCGCCTCCGAGCTTCTCCGCGAGCGCCCGCATCACGTCGACCGTGAGGCCCGGCTGCCTCCGCGGCGTCGAGGGACGCACCATCGCGGCGATTCGCACGGGGCTCGCGGCAGGTTCCGGCAGCCGCGGGCGGAAGACCTCCGCGTCGAAGCTCGCGGCGACGAGCGCGCAGTCGAGGCCCGTCCGGGCGACGACCTCGTCGGCATTCCACTTCGATTTCGAGAAACGTCTCATGCCCGGCACGAGAGAGTACGAGGCGAAGGCGCGCTTCCAGTCTTCCGAGCCCTCGGCGTAGAAGAGCGGCTCGTAGTCCTGGATGCAGTACCCGAGAGCCGGCGGCCGCGAGAGCTTCGCAAGCGGCACCATCCACGGCACCGAGTAGTGAGCCGTCCCGATCACGGCGTCGAATCCCTGCGCGGCCTCGACGAGATCGGACTCGCGCCCGTAGACGATCGGAACGCCCGGCGCGGGGTAGCTCTTCTCGAAGACGGATCGGTGCGCCGCGAGGTTGAAGACGCGCGCCTCGACGCCCATCCGCGTCATGTCCCGCGCCTCCGACAGCACGACGTTCGACCCACCCCCGCGCTCGAGGACCGGGAGCACATACAGGACGCGCTTGCCCTCGAAGCGCTGCCGGGCTCGCTCTCGAAGGGCGACCCGTTCGGGCAGAATCTCGAGACGAGCCGCGATGCCGGCCACGACGCGGTCCGGCGTGGCCCCACCTTTGGCAGGCGTAGCCGAGGCTCCCGCGACCCACGTGTCGTCCGCGAGAAGCACGCGCTTCCTGCTCGCGCGGAGCAAGGCAAGGAGCTCCTGAGGCGACCGCTCCTCGCCCTCGGGCAGCTCGGCGCGCCTCACGAGAACGGCGCAGCCTCCGCCCGAGTCGAGCGGCGGAAAGAGGCGTGCCGACTCGGCGGCGAAGAGAGTCGCAGAGTCCGGCTCCGAATGCGCGTCGGCGAGAGCGCGCGCGGCGCGTTCCACGGCCTGGCCCGCGCCCGGAACGTCCCCGGCGAGAGGCACGACGCCCGCGGCGTCACCGTCTGAGGCGAGGCAGGCGACGAACCGGTCGAGGACGTCCGCGGCGACGCGCGCGCGCCCGTCGAGGAGGAGAACGTGGCGTGCCGCGCCTGCCCGAAGCGCCCGCGCGAAGGCGTCAGCGCCCGACACGAGCGCGGCCCCATGATCTCGCGCGAAGGCCTCCAGCCATTCCCTCGCTGCCGACGGTACGCCCGGATCGACGAGTAAGAGCGTGTACGGCGGACGCGCGTGCCGGAGCAGAGCCCCGAGGCACTCCTCGAGCACGGGCAGATCGTCGTGCGCAAGAACGACGACGTCCACCGTATCCGCCGAGCGCTCGAAACGCGGTCCGCGAAAACGAACGGGCGCGAAGCCGGGAACGTGCACGAGCCCGGGATCCGCCGCGGGACTGAGCAGCCCCCTCGCCGGATGGCGCGCCGCCAGCGAATCCGCCTTTCAAGCCTCCACCACGCGTTACGGAGCTTCCAGAAGAAGCTCATCTCCATCGCGGCGATTCGCGCGCGCGCCTGCAAAAGCTCGGCGCGGGTCTTCTCCAGCTCCTCGCGGAGCTCTTCGAACGAATCCTGGCTCAAACGACTCGATTGTAGGGTCAGCGCGCCGGAACGAGGGCATAGGGACCGCACGAGGCGAGCGGCGGCCTCGAAGACGCGTCCCGCCCGAGCAGGGCGAGGCGCGCCTCGCCCGGGGGCACGACAGGACGGCCCAGGATGTCACCGAAACGCTTCACACTCGCCG
Organism: Thermoanaerobaculia bacterium; assembly: GCA_963809425.1. Taxonomy (GTDB): domain Bacteria; phylum Acidobacteriota; class Thermoanaerobaculia; order UBA5066; family UBA5066; genus Fen-183. The sequence continues at coordinate 228,893 of CAWEJK010000005.1, read as the reverse complement.
CGCGATCGGCCGGCGGGCCGGGAGGCGAGAAGCCGACCGCCTCGCCGGGAGCGAAGAGACGGTCCACGTTGGCCTTGAGGGCGACGAGGCAGGCGGACGAGGACACGGGGGCGGAACACTCCGCAGCCGGGAGACGGAAATCAAAGAGGCTCCTCGAGAAGCTCGCGAGGAACGATGCGTGGAGCCGCACGAGCCGCGCGCCCGCGAGGTGAAACGTCGCCTTTCCCTTCGGGCTCGGGAGCTCGGTGACCGACGCCTCGAGAAAGTCCTGCGGCGTCAACGCGAGATACTGTATTCCGTAGCTCGGGTAGCGAATCTGGCTCCAGAGGAGGGCCGCGACGAGGTACGCGCACGCGAGCGCGGCCGCGAGGCGTCCGCGCCCTGCCCAGGCGGCGAGCGCGTCGAGACCCTCCGCGAGAAAGCAAACGCAGAAGGGGAAGAGGTAGTAGAGAAATCTCTTGTCGGCCCAGTTGTAGAAAAAGAACCAGAAGACCGTGAGCGCCGCGAGCGGAGCGACCACGGCGGCCCGCCACGCGCGGTCCGGGAAGTCCCGCGCCGCGAGCCTCAGGAAGCCGGCACCGTAGAGCGGAAGGACGGCGAGACCTAGAAGGGCGAGACCCGCGATCGCATAGAACCGGACGTTCTCCGCGGAAAAATACAGCAGCGCCTCGACGTCGTGCCGCGGGGCGCCCGGATTGAAGTGATAGTGCAGCGCGCGTGCCACCATCCAGCCGCCCGCGAAGAACGCGGCGCCACCGAGCCCCTGCCAGACCTCCCGCCGCCTGAGATCGCCCCGGCGCGTCAGGAAGAAAGCGACGGCGAACCCGATTCCGGCCACGGCGGTCGCGTTGTGGAAGAGGAATCCCACGCCGAGGAGGAGCGACGAGGTTCGGTAGTGGCGCGGGTCCCGCGCGGCACGCACGAAAAAGAGCGCGGCCAGGACGATGAAAAGGGTGCAATAAATGTCCGCGTGAACGTACTTCGTGATGTCCTGCACGTAGTCGTTCGCGAAGAAGAACCAGGAGGCGCAGGCGGAGATCCACGGGCCGTGCCTCTCGCGCAGGAGCAGGTAGAGCGCGGCCGTCGTCAGGCCGAGCACGAGGACGTTCACGACCGGAAGCCAGGACAAGAGTCCCAGCTTGAAAAGCGCCGCGATGAGAAGCGGCAGACCCGGCGGACGCCACGAGGCCGCGACGTTCTCCCCCGCCCACGAAAGCCCGTTCGCGATCCAGTCGTACGAGTCGGACGTGACGTACGGATAGCACCAGCTCAGGTCCGGGACGAGAAGCGACCGGACGACCGGCAATCGCGCCGAGGCGTGGCGAACGCGGCAAGAAGCAGCGGCGGGACCCGCTCCGATCGAAGAACGGACACGAGCCTCGAGTCTATCGGACCCGTCGGTGGCTACGGGTAGACGAAGATGAACGGATCGTAGATCAGGGTCACGTTCCCCGGGGCGCTGTGGTATTGCTTGAACTGCCCTGTCTTCGTGTCCGTCACGTCCACCCAGAACTCGACGGACGTGAACGTCAGGATCGTCATCCAGGCCCGGCCGTTGTCCGTCACCGTGTTGACCCGGATCATGTACTCGTACGTGTTCGTGTCCGCGATCCAGAACGCGCCCGTCACGTCCGTCAGCCGCGCCTTCTGGAGCGTCGCCTCCGCGCCCCCGGCGTACTGGTTCTTCCAGCGGCTCGTCACCTTGTAGCGGCCGCTCAGCGAGGCACATCGTGTAGGCGTCTTCCGCGCACGAGGACGGCGGCGTGACGGTCGAGCAACCGGACCCGTTGCAGGACACCTTCTTGTCCATGACGACGAAGTCCGCGTAGTACCAGGTGCCCCCCGAGTTCTCGCGGAGGAACAGGAGCAGAAAGTACTCGCCGACCGGGAATCGAGCTCCCGAAGAACGAAATGGTTCCCGAGTCGACGCGGCGCGTACTGGTGGCCGTACGTGAGAGGAGCGAGATCGATGACGAAGGCGGACAAGCTGAAATCGTTCACGGTCTGGCCGAAAACCGGCGCGGCTACCGTGAGCGCCATCCTGAGGTCCATCGAGCCGCTCGTGCCGGAAGTGCGGTTGTTGGTGATCGTGTCGACGTGAAAGGAGCCCGAGCTTCCAGTCCAAGTCGTCGACGCGTTCCCGCCCAGACAGATCTCGCAGCCGGTGGCGAGAGGCCCTCGCGCGCGACCCCGTCCTTGTCCCCGCCACGGCTTCCTCGGGCGCGCCCGGGGAGCGCGCCGTCGACGGTCCTCCCGGACTCGAGCAGGACCCTTCGAGAGGGTTCCTGCGCCACGACGTCCTTCCCCCTCCCCCGCGTCGACCGCCGTCGGACTGGTCCCTGCAGAGGCGGGCGCCGCTCCGACGAGGCTCAGGAGCGCCGCGAGAAACGCGAGTCCAGGGCGGAAAGCGCGGTTCATGGTTTCCTTCATTTTCGTGTCGCATCACGGGTAGACGAAGGTGGTCGGGTCGTAGATCAGCGTCACGTTGCCGGGGCTGCTGTGGTACTCCTTGAACTGTCCGGTCTTCGTATCCGTCACGGCGATCCAGAACTCCACCGACGTGAACGTCGGAATCGCCATCCATGCGCGCCCGTTGTCGGTCGACGGTGTTGACCCGGATCAGGTACTCGTACGTGTCCGCGTTCGCGATCCAGAAGGCGCCCGTCACGTCGGTCAACCGCGCCTTCTGGAGCGTCGCCTCCGCGCCGCCCCCGTACTGGTTCTTCCAGTGGCTCGTCACCTTGTACCGGCCGCCCAGCAGGCACATCGTGGTGGCGTTTTCCACGCAGGAGCCCGTCCCTCCGGATCCGATCGACTGTCCCGCGGCAAGCGCATTGATGAATCCGTAACCCGAGTCGTTGTCGGGTCCCGCGGTTCCCATGTCCAGCGCCGTCGACTCCAGCGCCGAAAGGACCTGCGGAGGCGTCAGCGTGCTCTTTCGCGAAAGCAGGAGCGCCGCGACCGCGGCGGCGTGAGGAGCGGCTGCGGACGTCCCGCAGAAAGGAGCGAAGCCCGCGACGGTCGTCGTCACGCAGTCCGGCGCGGTGATCTCCGGCTTCAGCCGGCCGTCTTTCGTCGGCCCGCGAGAGCTATAGGACTCGATGGTGCCGGGCGTGGAATAGTTTGCCGCTCCCACGGAGACGAACCCGCCGCCCGCGTCGCCCTTGTTCGGGACGCTTCCCGCCGAGACGATGTACTGGTTCACCGTAACGCCCGCGTAGAAGATATCGAACGAGCGGGTGGCGGCCCCCGGCGTCCGATAGAGCGCCAGCCCCACGTGCCGCGTCGTCGTACCGGTGTTCGTGAAACTGAGCGTCTCGGTCGGGTTTTGCGTGCCGTTCTGGGTGTTCTGGCCGCCGGTAACCCCGGCAGTGATCTGCGGGTTGCCGGTCGCGTCGAGGTCGAAGAGATAGAGGTCATAGTCGCTCGTCGCACCGCCGAAGGGCTCGTTCCACTGAAGGTACGCCGCCATCGTCCCGCCCGCGCCGATGCTGAGACTTTGAAGGTCGGCGGCGCCCGAGAAGTTGTGAAATGCGTTTCCATCGGGATCGCTGAATGTGCCGCTCGTATGCAGCTGCGCGCGATTCCCGACCGATCCAAAGGCCGCGACGCCTCTCGTGGCGACCGAGGCCACGGCCCGCGACACCGCGCTCGTTCCATCGTAAGGCCCGGCATTGAAGAAACTGATGTCGTCGACGACGACCTGGCAGCGATCGGCCAGCCAGTTGTAAGCCGCCGCGAATTCGAGCGACGTGTTGAATTCCGCGTAATACAGCTTCGCGTCCGGCGCGACGTCGTGGATGATCTCGAGCATCGCCAGCCCTTCGGATTCGGTCGTGCTGAATGACCCGTCCGACCTGAGGGAGTGGCGAACGAGATCCGGCGGAATATCCCCGCTCGCCTGAGACTGCGCGTAACCGGCGGCCCCTAACTGAACGACGCCGATCGAGATGCCGGCACCGGTAGCTCCCAGAAGAGACCGCAACGAGTCGCTCTTCATCGTGGCGTCTCCCTGCGTCATCTTCGCGCCGGCGTCGGAGACCCCGTAGACAGGGGGAGCCACGAAACGAACTCCGTCGACCTGGGCCAGAGCCTGAAGATCGCCCGCGCTCACGCGCCCCTGTAGCTCGCGATCATCGCCGGACACGAGCTCGAGCTCGAACCCGTGCGCCTGGAGCGCCGGGAGCAGCGCGACGGCTGATTCAATGGTCGAAACGACCACTTGCGCGCGACCGGCCGCATCGACGCGGAGGATCGTACCGGCCTCGCGCTCTGCGGGCATGGCCATGGCGTTCCGCGGCAGGCGGCTCTCGCTCCAATCCACGAGCGCGCCGTCGAGACGGCTCAGGAGCGGACTTTTCGGTCCGATCGTCGGGCTCGCCGGGGAGAGGACGTAAGCGTTCGTGCTCTCCGGCCCGTCCTCCGCGAGGACGGGGAAAAACACGGCCAACGAAAGCACAAACAGTACGTGTCGCCAACTTCGGGATGGCATAGATGTCTCCTAGGGTTTCCCGAAGTCTATCCCAAGCGCCTAGATGAGACGCCGTCGCACACTTTGCGGGCACAACCCGAGGACACGTGGCGTCCGCCAGCCCAAAAGGAAAGGCCCGGTTTCCCGGGCCTTCTTCCGCCGCGTCGCGTGGTGCCGTTACTTCTCGAGCTCCACGACGACGTCCACCGGGGCGCCGATGCGCACCGTGACGTCCACGGTTTTCGACCTGTAGCCGGGGCGCGTGACGGTGATCGAGTGCGTGCCGGGATCCGTGACGACGCCGCGCGGATTGGCGGCGAGGTCTTCGCCCGCGCCGAGGTACTTGTCGTCGACGTAGACAGCCGCGTCTTCCGGCGTGACCTTGAACCTCATGCGCGCGCGGTTGCGCGCGGGACGCGGAAGGGGCTCGGGCCGCGCGTCCATCCGGTCCTCGGGAATCCGCTCGCGCGCTTCGGGCGCGCGGTCGCGATCGCTCCATCCGTCGTCCCGCGGCGCAGGCGCGCGACGGAGAGTGCGACGCGGCGGGGGCGGAGCCTCGTTGTCCTCCGCCTCGAGACTGCCTTCAGGCCCGCCCTTCGTGAAGACGCGGCCGAGGGGAGTGCCCTTCGACTCCGGAGCGAACTGGTCGAGCGCGCTCTTGCCTGCCTCGAGCTTCAGCTTCTGGTCGAGACGCACGCGCTGGCCGCGCGAGACGTCGAGATCCGTCGCAAATATCTGATACCCCGGATGGCGGAATTCGATGTGGTACTTGCCGGCCCCGAGGTAGAGGTAGTCGGGATTGCCGTCGAAATCGTCCGCGGTCCCGATGTACTTGCCGTCGAGGAAGATCTGCGCTTCTTCGGGCGAGACGTCCGTTTTGACGACCGCGTAGCGGCCGGTGCGACCGGACACGCTCGCTCTCTCTTCGACGTCACCGTAGCCGTCGCTGTAACCGTCGCTGTAACCGTCGTCGCCCGTCACGACGTACACGCTCGGGCCTCCCCACCACCACCATGACGAGTAGAAGGGCGCCCAGCCCCAGCCCCAACCGAAGGAGTGGAAACCCCGGCCGAACCGGCGAGAGCCGCCGCCGTGCCAGCTGCCGCCGTGCCACCCGCCGACGCGCGAGCCGCCGACGTGCGAGCTGCCGACGTGCGAGCTGCTGGAGCGCGGGCTGCCGACGCGCGAGCCGCCGACGCGCGAGCTGCCGGCCCGGCTCGACCCGCTGGAGCTACTCGCGCCGCCGAAATGACCGCCGCCGCCGTGCCCGGAGCTGCCGCGGGCCTCCGCCGGCCGTGGAGCGAGTGTCATGGCCGCCGCGAGGGCCGCCGTCGCGATCAGAGAGGGATGAAGGAGGCGAGGGAAAGCGTTCGTGACCATCTTGAGACCCCCGGACGAGACTGCGGTCCACATCCTCTGGACAGCATTGCAAAGACCCTGCCCGAGACCTTCGACCTGACCGTCCCCTGTCCCGGACGCCATTATCCGCCCGTTACCGCCGGGGCGACAGGAAGAAGGCCCCGGACGACGCCTTCCGGGTCGCTTCTCAGCTGAACTCCACCGACGACCGAGTACGCCTCGACCGCCAGGACGTCCGCGGAAAGCGTCATCCTCCGATACGCGCTGAGACCCGTCACGAACGCCGCGTAGTCACGTAAGGCCGTTTGAGAGGCGAAAGCGTCCATCGCGCGCTCCTTTCGTGCCCGGTGCCGGGTGATGTCGACGAGAAAGTTCGGGCGGAACGGCTGGGAGACCTCGAAGAAAGCGACCGTTGCGTCGTTCAGCGCCCGTCCGGCCGCATCCGAGGGAGGACGCGCCGCAACCCGGAAAAGCGCCACGGCGACCGCGCGATGGTCGGGATGGGTCTCGACCGGGGAGGGAGCGAAAACGAGGTCGGGCGCCGCCTCGAGGAGCCACCTGGCGAGGAGCTCTTCGACCTCCCGGAGCCGGTCGCCCGCGCCGCGATCGGGAATGCCGCCCGGATGCACCGTCCCTCCGCCGAGCGCCTCGAGGGCGCGGCGTGACTCCCCAATCCGCGCCGACGCGATCCGCCCGCGCTCCTCCTCGTTCCGCGCCCCTGCCGCGCCGTCCGTCACGACGACGACGTCCACGCGGGCCCCGCGCGCGGCGAGATCCGCGAGGGCGCCTCCGCAGCCGAAGATCTCATCGTCCGGGTGCGGCGCGAAGACGAGAACGCGTTTTCCCGAAAAGGCGGACACCGCGTAGGGCACCAGGCTCTGCTCGTCTGGAAAATCCGGAGACCGCATCCCGGAAGCTTACCGCCTACAATGAGATCCGTGGCCGACCTGGGCGAAGCCCCGCGCGTTTCCGTGCTTCTCCGGACGAAGGACAGACCGGGCTTCCTCGCCGAGGCACTGGGCAGCCTGCGCCGCCAGACGTTCACCGACTTCGAGACGGTCCTCGTGAACGACGGCGGCCCGATCCCGCCCGCGCTGCTCGAGCCCGCGCCCGGACGCGCCATCCGCGTGCTCGCCCCGCCGGCGCCCGGCGGGAGAACGCGCGCCCTGAACGCCGGCCTCGCGGCCGCCCGCGGAACGTACGTGGCGTACCTCGACGACGACGACCTCTACCTGCCCGCCCATCTCGAAACGCTCGTGCGTTTTCTCGACGGCAGCGACGAGTACCGCGCGGCTTACACGTCCGTCCGCCAGATCGAGCAGGTGCTCGGCGACGACGGGCGTTACCGGGACGGGCGCGAGATCACGGTCTACGGCAGGCCGTTCGATGCCGCGCGCCTCCTCTACAAGAACGACATTCCCCTCATCGGCCTCGCGCATCGCCGCGCGCTCGCGGAAGAGGCGGGCGGCTTCGACGAGTCCTTCGATCAGTTCGAGGACTGGGATTTCCTCATTCGCCTTTCCGCGCGGACGCGGTTCCATCACCTGCCTTCCGTCACCGCCGTCTATCGGCTTCGGAACGACGATTCGAACATCACCGCGGCCCAGGCCTGGCACACCGGAGACGCGCAAACAGCCCGCCGCCGCCTCTTCGAGAAGCACGCGGCCCGCAGGTCGGCTTCGACGGAAATGGCGCTCGTCGACAGCCTCGAGAGCGACCTGTACGCCCTCCGCGACGCGGCGGCGGCGTCCCGCGAGGAGGCCGCGGCGCTCCGAAAGGACCTCGCGGACGCCCTCGCCGCAGCGGCCGCCCACGAGGCCGAGCTTCGTGCGTCGAGGGACGATGCCGCGCGCCGGACCGGGGAGTCCGCGACGCGCGAGCAGGCGCTCGCCGTCGAGAACGTCCGCCTTCGGGCCGACGCCGCCCGCCTGTACGCGACCGTCGACGCCGTGAACCGCTCGCTCGTGTGGCGCCTCTTCACGCCGTGGTGGAAGCTGAAGGAGCTCTTGAGGAGATGACGGTTCCGACCGCCGGCGTGCGCTGCGACCTCGTCATCCCGGTCTACAACGCGCTGCGCTCGACACGCGACTGCCTCGAGAGCGTTCGCCGCTTCGCCCCTTCGTGGGCCCGCGTCGTCGTCGTCAACGACGGGAGCGACACCCGTACGACGGAATTCCTGCGCGCGCAGGAAGGCATCGTCCTCCTCGAAAACGAGGTGAATCTCGGTTTCGTGAAGACCGCGAATCGCGGTCTTCTCTTCTCCGACGCGCCGTGGGTCTGTCTTCTCAACTCGGACACGCTCCTCACGGAGGGAGCCCTCGAACGGATGGTGGCGGGCTGCGAGAAGGACCCGGCGATCGGCCTCTGCTGCCCGCTCGCGGACAGCGCCGTGAATCTCTCCGTGCATCTTCCTCCCGGCGCGGACGTCTTTTCCTTCGCGCGAAGAGTCGCGCGAACCAGCCCCGCGAAATACCCCGACGCGACGACGATCGTCGGCCACTGCCTCCTCGTGAGACGCGAGGTCGTCCGCGCGCTCGGCGTTTTCGACGAAATCTTCGGGCGCGGCTACTGCGAGGAGACCGACCTCCATTACCGGGCCCGCGCGGCGGGCTGGCGCTCGGTCGTCGCGGACGACACGTGGATCCACCACCACCAGGGCGCCAGCTTTCCGGACTCCGACGCGCGCATCGCTCAGAACCTCAGGATCCTGATGTCCCGCTGGAAGGAGAGGCACGAGAAGGAGCTCGCCGAATTCAACCGGAAAAACGAGCTCGGCGCCGTGCGCGACGCCGCGACGTTCGAGTGGACGGTGAAGGACCCCGAGCCGGCGGCCCCTTACGACGTCCTCTTCGTCCTGCCGCTGCTCGGGATCTACGGCGGCGTCGCGGACGTCCTCGATCTCGCGAACGCGCTCGTGCTCCAGGGCGTCCGCGCCGGCGTCGTCGTCCTCGAGACCGTGCCGCCGGAGATCGAGATGGAGCTGTTCTTCCGGCCGCTGCGCCTCTCGTCGGCCGAATTCCTCGAACGCTGTCCGCCTGCGAAGCTGCTCGTCGCCACCGGATACCAGACAGCCGCCCACGTCGCGGCGGCTGCGGCGTCTCGCGGGATCCAGACGGCCTACTTCGTCCAGGACTACGAAGGCTGGTTCGGGTTCGACTCGCCCGAGTACGTCGCGCGGACGTACGACCTCATTCCCCGCATCGTCACGATCTCGGCCTGGATCGCGCGCGAGATCGAGACGCGCCACGGCCACGCCGCGATCCCGATCCCGATCAGCGCGGATCCCGAGGTGTACTACCCGCGGGGAGATCGGCCGGCGGCTCCGCCCGTGCGGATCGCGGCGATGCTGCGGCAGGACGAGCGCCGCGGCATGAAGTTCCTTCTTCCCGCGCTCGCGGATGTCGCGAGCCGGCCCGACGTCGAGATCGTCCTCTTCGGGCACGCGAAGATGCCTGCCGACGCGCCCCGCTTTCCGCACGCGCATCTCGGAACGCTGCAGCGGGACGCCGTGCCGAAGCTCCTCTCGACGGTGCACGTCGTCATCGATCCCTCCCTCTTCCAGGGCTTCGGCCTCATCGGGCTCGAGGGCATGGCGAGCGGGGCCGCGTGCGTCCTGACGGACTCCGGCGGCGTCTCCGAGTACGCGGTCGACGACGTCAACGCGCTCCTCGTGCCCCCGCGGGATTCGGGAGCGCTCGCGGCGGGCATCCGGCGGCTGCTCGACGACACGGCGCTTCGCGAGCGCCTCGCAGCTGCGGGCGTCGAGACGGCGCGCCGCTTCACGTGGAAGCTCACGGCGACGCGCTTCCGCGCGTTCATGGACGGGCTCCCCCCGGCGCGGCCGGTGCCGCCCGGCGAGCGCGCGGCTCTCGAGCTCCTCGCCTTCGAGCACCGGACGCGGACGGCGCTCGTGGCCGAGCGGCACGAGCTCGGGAAGACGCTGAGCGCGATCGCGGGCTCGCGGGTCTGGAAGGCCGCCCAGCGCTGGCGAGGCCTCAGGGATCGTGTCCGGGACTCGCGCCCGCGGCCGCGCTAGACGTCCTCGACGTCCCAGCGCGGCCGGGGTGGAGGGCTAATCCGAGTCGGTCCGCGGCGTCGGGCTCGGAGTCCGTGTGGCGCGCAGCGTGGGTGTCGGCGTCGCGCTCGGAGTCCGTGTGGCGCGCCGCGAGGGTGTCGGGGTCGCGCTCGGCGTCCGCGTGACGCGCCGCGTGGGTGTCGGCGTCGCACTCGGCGTCCGCGTGACGCGCCGCGTGGGTGTCGGCGTCGGGAGGACGGTGGGCGTCGCCGTGGGCGGCGCCGGCGTCGGCGTCGCCGTCGGTGGAGCTGGCGTCGGCGTGGACGTCGCTGTCGGCGGAGCTGGCGTCGGCGTGAACGTCGCGTTCGGGGTCGAGCCGGGCGTCGCGGAGGGCGTCTGCCGCGGCGTGGGCGTCGGCGTCGGGGGATTCCCTTCCCCAGACGGCCCGTTGTGGCACGTGTAGCAGCCGACGACGTCTCCCGCGGCGAGCCGCACGGTGCCGTGCTCCGTGCTGAACGTTCGGCTCGTGAAGGCCCGCGAGAGGACCGTCCCGCGGTCGTCCGTTCCGTGGCAGGCGCGACAGGACGCGAGGTTGGACTGCGCGGCGCCCTCGTGCCCTTGCACCCAGCTCTGTCCGAGCGGGTGGAGGCCGTGCGGCCCGCCGTTCGTGGTCGTGGGCACGGCGGCGTTGTGACACGTCGCGCACTCGGAAAGCGTTCCCGCGTGGCCCTGAAGGGCGATGCTCTGGAGGTTGTCGTTCGCGTGCGAGGACGGGTACTCGGCGTGGGTCGAACCGTGGCACGCGGAGCATTGCAGACCGCCGTGACCCTTCGAGAACCGGTAGAGCGAGAGGCCGGCGGCCGGCGTGTCTGCGTTCGTCGCGAAGACGCCGCTCACCGCGACGCGCGGGTTGCCGCGCGCGTCGAAGACAGACGTGTAGCGGATCTGTCCGTTGTTCGCGGTCGCCGTGCCCGAGTGGCACTGCTGGCACGCCGGCTCCTGCAGCCAGCCCGTGCGCCCGGCGGCCCCGACCGCGGCCATCGTGCCGTGGCAGCTCTGGCATTGCATGAGCATCGATCCGTCGGCCGCGACGGCGTTCCCCATCGCGCCGCGCAGGCAGCGCGTCTCGGAGCCGGGGTGGCACCGGTAGCATGCCGAACGGTTCGCGACGGCGTCGAGCGCGAGGCCGTTCGTCGGATCGAGAACGCGCGCGTGCCGCCCGTGAATCGCCTGCGTGAGCGGCGGGATCCCGGCGCGGCCGCTGCCCGCGAGCGCCTCGGATCCGTGGCAGGACGCGCAGAGGATCGCCTTTCCGCCCGCCACCGTGGCCGAGAGACCCGCGGGGCTGAAGCCGAGGGCCGCGAGCGCCGACGCGTAAGCCGGATCCGCGAGGTTCATGTCGTCGTGAAGCTTCAGGATGTTGAGGCGGTAATCGCGCTGCGGATTCGCGTCGTTCACCCAGCCCCCGTACGGGCGGGCCGCGGGGCCGGACGACGACGAATGGCAGGCGCTGCAGTCCATCTCGTCGGAGACCGGGAGGACGATGTTCGTCGAGGCGAGGACGGCGCCCGCAGCGCTCCTCGCCGTGACCTTCATGAGGGGGTAGTAGTTTTTCGCGCCCGCGTCGTCGTACGGCGTGATCGGGATTCCCTCGGCGATCCACCACTGGAGCGACGGATCCCAGCCCATCGGCTGGGCGGCGTTCGCGGCGCCCGGCATCTTCTTCCCGAGGAGGCCGGTGTCCGGGGCCGGTGAGGCTCCGAAGAGGCTCGCGACGTTGCTCCAGAAGTTCGTTTTCCCGATGGACGTCCGGTTGATCGAGCCCGTCGCGTCGGCGACCGCCTCGTAGGTCAGGTTCGCCTGGGCGGGGTCCGTCACGCGGCGCCCCGACGCGTCGACGACCTGCGCCTGGATCGTGTTGTAGGGCGGGAGGATCGCGAAGACGCCGAAGTCCGCGTCCATGCAGTGCATCCCGAGGTTGTTCCAGGCGACGACGGTCCACCCCGTCGGGCCTGCGGCGCCTCCCGGGCGCCAGGAGAGGACGAGGCCGGCCGCGAGCGCAAGGAGGAGTATTGAATACTTCTTAACCATATAGTCTCCTATTCGACATGGCTCGGCCGGTACTCCTGATCGTGAAAAGCCCGGCAGACTCGGCGGGTAGTGCAGGACCCCCCGATTGTCTAACGTTGCGACACGGTCTCGCTACGGTTCAGGCCTCGAGCGCGCCCTCCGCGACGACCGAACCCGTCGACGGATCCACGGCCCGCGCGTACCACGTCGCGCTTCCGAAGCCGGCGCGCACGTCGTCCGGCGGGCGCCACGCGCCGGCTTCCGCGCGCGGGACGAAGGCGAAAGAGCCGAAGTCGGCGAGCGGCGAGAGCGCGATCGCGGCGGGAGCCGTGAAACGGAGGACTCCGTCCGCGAGCAGCGGCGGCGGCTGGGTCCGGACCTCTTCGGAAGCCAGCGCGTCGAGGGTCGCGGCGCCGCGCGGCCCGAAGTGCGTCGTGAAGTACCGGCGCTCGGACGCCGCGAACCACGCCGCGGCCCGCGGTTCGAGTCGCGCGCTGCGGTTGTACGCGTGGACGACGCGCGCGCTGCGTACGCAGAGGAGCGTGCCGCCGAGCGTCCGGAGGCGGCGCTGCCAGTCGTTCTCCTCGTAATAGAGCGCGTAGGCCTCGTCGAACGGGCCGGTGCGCTCGAGCGTCGCGCGCGACACCGCGACGAGCGCGCCGGAAAGAGCGGTGACTGCGGCGGTCTCTCCCCTCTCGGCTTCGCGCGCCGCGCGGAGCGCGCGCCGGACGGCCCGCCGGAAGACGGAGGCGGAGCCTCGCGCGCCGAGGCGGCGTCGCACGAGACCGCAGGGGCGGGGCTCCTCGCCGGGGGGCAGGTGGAGCGTCTCGCCCTCGTCGAGGAAGAACTCGGGACCCGCGGCGACGAGGTCCGATGCCACGACCGCGCGAAGGGCCTCGAGGGCGCCCGGCCGGAGGACGACGTCGGGATTCGAGAGCACGACGACGTCCCCGCGGGCCTCCTTCACGCCCGCGTTGAGACCGCCCGCGAAGCCGAGGTTGCGGTCCGGGCGGAGGACGCGGTCGGCGACGCGCTCGAGCGCGAGCGCCTCGTCCGCGTCGCCCGAGTTCACGACGGCGATCGTCTCGAGCGCGAGGCCGGAAAGGGCGGCGTCCCGCCTCAGGCTCTCGAAGGCCCGCGAGGCGAGCGCAGCCGAGCGGTAGCTCACGACGACGGCGGAGATCACGGGCATGGAGTATTTTCGGCCCCATGGCGATCGACGTGCGGCCGGCGACCCCGGCGGACCGGCCCCGACTCCTCGCGCTCTTTCGCGCGGCGTTCGGCGGAGAGGCGTCGGCCGACGAGTGGGCCTGGAAGTACGACAGAAATCCGAACCGCGCCGTTTCGGCGGTCGCCGTCGTGAACGGAACGATTGCAGGCTTCTACGGGGGCTTCGGCACGCGTTACCGGGGCGCGGGCGGCAACTTCCCCGGCGTCTCGGCCGTGGACGTGATGACGGACCCCGCGGCGCGCAAGCTCGGCCGCCACGCGGTCTTCAAGGACCTCGGCGACGCCTACTGCCGGCTGAATCGCGAGGCGGGCGCGCCGTTCTACTTCGGGTTCCCGCACGAGCGGCACCGCGTTCTCGGTGAAAAGCTGCTCGGTTACCGCTCCGTCGAGCCCGCGGGCGAGTGGACGCGCCCGCTCGACTCTCCCGGCTTCCTTCGGCGACTGCGAACGCGGCTCCGCAGAGCGCGAGCCTCGGCCGGCCTCTCCGGCGGCCACGCCGCGCTCGCCGAGGCTCTCCACGCGAGGCCCGGCTGGCGGAGCGACCGCTCGCGGGCGACGCTCGACTGGCGCTTCTCGCGTCCCGGTGTCGCCTACCTCGTTCGCGAGCTGCCGGGACCGCGCGGCGCCTCGCGAGGGTACGCGGCCGTCCGCATCGTGGGCGGCCGAGCGCTCCTCGTCGACCTCCAGGTCGCCGACGAAGCGTCCAGCGCCGTCTTCGATCTCCTCGACGACGTCTCCGGGGCGCTCAGGGGCTCCGGCGTCTCGCATCTCGCCCTGCGCGCTGCCAGCACGTCGCGTCTCGCGCACCGGCTCGAGGCCGAGGGCGGCTTCACGCCCGCCGTCGCGGACTGCCACTTCGAGGTGCGGCCCCTCGACGAGGCCTTCGACGTCGGGCGCGCGTCGCGCGATTTCGATTACCGCTTTCTCGATCACGACGTCTTCTGACCGAAGATCTCTTCGAGCCGGTCGAGGACCGGCTCGAGGGAGAAGCCCCGCGCGGCCTCGATCCCCTTCGCCCGCCGCGTGGCCCAGAGGTCGGGCTCGTCGAGAAGGCGCGACGCCTCGCGGGCGATCCCCGAGGCATCACCGGGCGGAACCCGGGAAACGACGTCTTCCGCGAGGGGCCGGAACGACGGGATGTCCGTGAGGACGACGGGCACGCCGGCCGCCATCGCCTCCAGCGGCGGAAGGGGAAAGCCCTCGGCGTCGAACGAGGAATGCATCAGGAGATCGAGGCCGTGGTACCAGGCCGGCATCGCGCTCGAGGGAAGCGCGTGCGCGTACGCGTCGGCCGCGAGGAGAGCCCGCTCGGCCGCTCCCTGGGGGAGCGCGCTCGCCCGGTGGAGGCGCACGTCCCGCCCGCCCTCGCGGAGCTTCGCGACCGCCCGGAGCGCGACGGCGATGCCCTTGAGCGGAGCCTCGAACGGCCCCACGACGCCGATCGTCGCGGGCCGGCGGGGCGCGCCGCGCAGCGGATCGGGCGGCGCGAAATCGGAGGCGGGAATCGCCTGCGGGAGCACGTGGTACGTCCCGGGGTATCGCGCGGCCAGGATCGGCTCGAGATGGGCCGACACGAGGAGCCTCGCGACCGGCTGGCGGTAAGCCTCGTCGATCTCGTCGAGACGGTCGAACGTGTGCGGGTGCGGCGCCTCGTAGCCCTGGCAGAAGTGGAAGATCCTCGGGGCGCGGCGGGCGCGCACGGTGGGCGCGACCGTCGGGAACCACGTCGCGACGTGGACGTCCGCCTCCGGGAGCGTCGTGGCGTCGAAAACGGGAACCTCGAGGACGGGGACGCCGACGCGGAGCCAGTCGTGCCGCGCGTCGCGGGTCACGAGCGTCACGTCGTGGCCGCGGGCGCGGAGCCCCTCGGCGTGCTCGACGACGACCTTGACGCCGCCCGAGAGCTCGAGCGACTCGAGGACGTACGCGATTCTCATCGAGGAGCGTCGCCGCGCGCGGGAACCGACGTCCAGGCCGCGCGCAGGCTCATGAGGCCGCTCCGCCACACGTCGGATTCGACGTGGAACGTGCGGTCGCTGCGCGCGTCGAACAGCGCGAGCGACTTTTCGTCGGCGAGGTAGGCGTAGACGACGAACTCCCCTTTCCCGAGCGGAAGAGCATCGATGCCCACGCGCACCCGGTAGACGCTCTGCCCGACGAACGGCCCCGATCCGTCGAGCCGCGAGTCCGCCGAAAAGCACACGACGTTGTCGCGCGTGGAGACCGCGAGGTGGATCTGAAGAGGCCGCGCCGGATCGTCTGCGGCGAACTCCAGCTCCACGGCCCACGGCTCTCCCGGCCGGAACTCGTCCTTGGGCGCGCCGTCGCCTCCGGTGACGACGACCTCGCGGAAGCGCCCGTGCGTCCCCGCCGGCACGGCCGCCTCCGCTCCGTGCGGCGCCGCCTTGCCGTCCTTCGCGGCGAGGAATTTCTCGTATTCGAGGACGACGCTCTGCGCGTCGCCCTCCGCCGCCACGCGTCCCGCGTTCAGCCACAGCGCGCGGTCGCACAGCGTCGACACGTAGTACATCGCGTGGCTGCAGAAGAAGATCGTCTTGCCCGAGGCCTTCAGCTCGAAGATCCGGTCCACGCACTTCTTCTGGAATCGTCCGTCGCCGACCGCGAGCGCCTCGTCGAGGAGGATCACGTCGGGCAGAACCGCGGTCGCGACCGAGAACGCGAGCCGCATCTGCATGCCCGACGAGTACGTCTTGACCGGCCGGTCGAAGAAGTCGCCGAGCTCGGCGAACGCCTCGATCTCGGGCAACGCATCGGCCACTTCCTCGCGCGAAAGTCCCGCGAGAGCGGCCTGCAGGATCACGTTGCGCCGGCCCGTGTCGTCCGGATGAAAGGCCGAGCCGAGCTCGAGGATCGAGGCGACCCGCCCCGACAGGTTCACGGCGCCCGCGGTCGCGGCCGTCGTGCCCGCGAGGATCTTGAAGAGCGTGCTCTTGCCCGACCCGTTCTCGCCGATGACGCCGAGGACGGAGCCCTTCGCGATCCCGCCCGAAACGTCGTCGAGCGCCCGCACCTCGGCATGCCTCGAGCGGCCCGTCAGCGCCTCGAAGAAGCGGTCGCGAGGGGCCGCGTACAGCCGGTAGATCTTGCTCAGGTTGGAGAACGAGTAGGAGGGGGTTTCGGCCATCGAGGATCCGATGTTGCCCGAAGCCCCCTCGCTGGGGAAGCTCTCAAGGGAAGCTCTCAGGGGGCCGGCAGGGCCTTCACGAACGTCGCGTCGCCGGACGTGTTGTCGATGATCGTCGCGTACGCCGCCACCGGCGAGCCGTCGAAGGAATCCGCGATGATCGACATCCGGTCGGACTTGTTGACGCCCCCGAAGAGCTCCGAGTCGCTGAACTGCTTGAACGGGCTCGAATCCGTCAGGTCCCACCCGAACGACTTGAGCGTCACGCCCGTGTCCGAGAGCACGCGCAGGTTGAGGGAGCCCCTCGACCCGCTCGTGAGGAAGAAGGCCACGTTCGTCCGGAAATCGGCGTTCGAGGCGAGACCGGTCAGGAGGAGCCGCTTGCCCGCTCCCGTCTTCGAGCCGCCATCGAGGTCGGTGAAGCCGGAGAGCTGCAGTCCCACGGGGCCCGTCGGCTGGGCGTTGTACGTCTCGCCGAGAACGAGGAGAGGATCCGAGTTGGAGTCGCCGGGAGAGACATCGAGGAACGAGTCCTGGTAGCTCTTCGCGTCGTCGACGGTGATGTCTCCCTTGACGGTCAGCCAGAGCTTGACGAAATCGTCCCAGGACTGGGTCTGCCCCGGGTTCATCGTGACGTCGCCCGTGATGCTGACGCGGCTGCCGCAGCCGTTCGCGCCGCAGGAGACGTACGAGTAGATCACGTGGACCTTGCGGGCCCCGCCGCCCGAGGGGTTCGAGATCGTGACGCGGCTCCGCCACACGGTGTTGTTCGCGCCGGCGAGCCGTACGACCCCCGGAATCCGATAGGTGTTCAGGGGCTGTTCCGTCGGCGTGACGACGATGGGATCCGTCGACGCCTGGTCGATCACCGTCGCGTAGGGATAGACGGCTCCGCCGGGATCCACCGTGACCTGCACCCGGTAAAGGGCCAGAGGCGGTTTGTTGAGCCAGCCTCCGCTCGTGAGCGGCTTGGAGAGCTGCGCGATGCCGTACGGCGGCACGTCCACGGGGATGGAGCCGAGATTCGCTCCGGCCGCGTCGAAGAACGTGAGGTGCGCGTGGCTCCAATCGGCCGAGATGAGGTTCACGAGCGTGATGTTCGTGTACGCGCCGGTGTTCGTTTCGGGCGAGGCGTCGTCGCGCAGCCCGATGAGAAGCTGCTGCGCGGTGGACGACTGCGGCGACACGCCGCTCGACGCCTGCGCCACGGGCACCGAGAGGCCGAACGTGCCCTTCCCCGGATCTCCGTTGTTGTAGGTCCGGGACGTGATCGAAGGGGCCACGGGCGCCACGTCGCCGCGCACGATGACCGCGCCGTAGCTGCCGAGAGACTTCCCGAAGAACCCGCCGACGACGTTCGACCCGGAGATGCTCTGCTGCGCCCCGAGCGTGATCGTCTTCCAGTCGAGATCCTTCGGAGCGACGGGGTTCCCGCCGTCGAGGAACGCCAGGGAATAGGTCGCCGAAAGGGTCGGATGCGGATTCAGGATCGACAGGTCGCTCTGCCAGACCGTGGCCCGAAGCCGCGCCCTTCGCGTAGGCAAGGCCCGCCACGAACCACTTCGGCGGCTCGGGCGGCGGAATGACGGTGAAGGTCTGCGAGGTCGACCAGTGATTCGTTCCGATCGTCACGGTGAGCGTCGTCGTGAACGTGACGTTCGTCGAGGCGTTGACCCGGAACGCGTGCGTCGGGTTCCTTTCGGTCGACGTGAAGCCGTCGCCGAAATCCCACGCGTAGCCGTCGGCGGTGTCCGTCGCCGCGAAGCTCAGGTCCTTCCCCGATTCCACGCGCGCCGACGAGAACACCGTGTTGTCCGCGTAGCGGGCCGTGAAGAGGCCCGAGGGGCCCGCGACGACGAACCGGTACGACCTGCTGCAGGCCGCGTTCCCGTTCAGGGTGGCGGCCGCGGTGAACGTGCCGGCCGTCGTGTACGTGTACCACTTCGGATTGCCGCTCCCGGTGCCGCCGTCTCCGAACGTCCAGTCAACGCCCGTCATGCCCGTGCCGGTGGCCAGGAACGCGAGATTCTGCCCCGTCGCCACCGCGAAATACTGACCGAAGATCCCCGAGGAAAGCGGGATCGAGATGAAGCCGTTGTCGCGGTCGAGGATCGTGTAGTTCGCGTCCACGCACGCCGCCGGAGGAGCGAGGTCGATGATCTGGACCGTCGCCGTGTTGCCGGTCGACGCGCCGGCGTTGTCGGTCGCGGTGCATCCCGCCTGGATGCTGGTCGGGGTGGACGAAATGGTGGAGAAAGTCTGCGACGTTCCCGCCACGAAAGGACTCGTGGCCGGCGACCGCCACTGGTACGAGTACGGGGGCGAGCCGCCCGACACGTTGCACGAGAACGTCACGTTCTGGTTGATCCCGGCCGGGTTCGGACTGACCGAGACGCTGACCGAGAGCGCACCGCCGCCGCACCCCCGCGCCGGTGACGACTACGGATGCCGAGTTGCTGTTCGACGCGCCGGCTCGTGACGTCGGTGGCGGTGCATCCCGCCTGGATGGTCGTCGGGGTAGGCGACGAGGTCTGGAAGGACTGCCCGGTTCCCGCGACGAACGAGCTCGACGCCGGCGATCGCCACTGGTACGGTGTAACGACCCCGTCCCGCCCGTCACGTTGCACGAGAACGTCACGGTCTGGTTGACCGAGGCGGGATTCGGATTCGCCGAGACGTTCACCGAGATCGGGGAGCCTCCGGTGAACGTCGCCGTAGCCTGGCTGCTACTCGATGCGGGAACCGGCTGGCTATCCGTGACGGTGCACAAGGCCACGACGTTTCCCGCGACGGGGGACGTCGTCTGCCAGGTCTGCTGGGTTCCGACGATGAACGAGATGGGGGATCGCCACTCGAAGAAGTAGGGCGCGAGGCCGCCCGTCACGCTGCACGAGAACGTCACCGTTGGTTCCGGCGGGCGCGGTCGAGGGGCTCACCGACGCCGTCACGACGAGCGGTTGCACGGACACCACGTTCAACCCGAAGTAGGAGGTCGCCGCCGGATCAGGCCAGTTCGCCGTTCCGCTGCCGGTGTAGTCTCACCTGATCTTGAGGGAGTAGTTTCCCGCCGTAGCCGGCAGCGGAATCGTCGCCGAGGTGGGAGGCGTGCCGCTCGGTCGGAGCGTCGCCCATCGTGAGCCAGGGAACGTAGTTCTCGGTCGCGCACGGGAGCAGGCACAGGCTGTAGAAGTAGCCCGATGCGGACACGCCCGCGCCGCGCTGCGAGCTGTTCGACACGCGTCAGGCTCTGGTTCGTGACCACCGTGATCGGGCCGCTCGTCTTGCCGTTCACGGTGAAGGCGGGAGCGAAGTCGGTGACGGTGTACGGTAGCCCGACGTGCGTCGTGCCGTCGTAGTCCGGTGTCACGTAGCCGTTCGCGTACGACGCCGTGAGCCAGTAGGAGTAGGTCCCTTTCGTGTCGAGAGTCGGCACGCACGTCGGGCCGTTACAGCCGGGGGCCTGCGTGAGCGTCGTCGGCGACGCTCCGAAATACCACTTGAAGCCCGTGGCCGTCGGATGGCCGTCGGAGCCGCTCGCGAGGGGCAGGCCGGACAGGACCTGCGTCGACTGGAGCTTCGCGGCCGGAACCTTCCAGTTCAGCGTGAACAGGCTCGCGCCCGCGCTGCCGAGACCGTTGTTCGCTTCGAACGCGAACGTCAGGGCCTTCGTCGACCCGGCGACCTCGCCGCCCGTGAAGTCGGGTCCGCCGACCGCGGAGTTCGTCAGCACGGAACCCCAGCAGCCGGCGCCGCTGTTGGGGACGCCGAGGTTCCGCGGGTCGCAGGGGCCGACCACGGTCACCTGTGCGGGTGGGGCCGGCGGATTTCCGAACTGGTCGTTGTCGACGTTCTTGATGCGCGGGGAGACACCTGCGCCGGCGTCCTCTGCCGCGCTGCTCGCGTGGAAGTCGAAGTCGAAGTTCCAGCCGAACCCCGTCAGCGGCTGACTCGTCGTCGACGGGCTGACGGCCGGAGTGATCGTGATCTGGTCGCCGAAGAACACGGTGTCGTTGTTGTTGAGCAGCGCGCCCGCCTGGCTCGCGTTCGCCACGCTCATGGAAGCGACCGCGGGCGCATTTTGAGAGACGCAGGACATCGGGATCACGTAGGCCGACGGTCCCGTGGGGAGATAGGCGTAAAGGGAATTGCCGGCGCCGGCGAACCCGCGCATCGGCTGGCCCGGATTGAAACGTGCCATAGACGGACGCGGGATGTCGAACTTGCCCGGAGGCGCCGAGGAGTTGACGAAGCCCCAGGCGGCCGTCGTCGTGGAGTAGAGCTGGAAGAGGAGGCTCGGCAGCGCGCGCTGCGCCCACATGAGGACGAAGAGGCCGCCGTTGCCCGCGATGAGCGCGGAGCTCGGCCCCGGGTTCGACCACCAGAGGTCGCCCGCCTGCGACGGGACGCGCCAGATCGGACCGGCCGAGACCTTCGCGAGACCGCCCGTGACGTAGAGGAGCCCGTAGCTCGGCGAGTTCTCCCCGGCCTTCGCGTTCGAGCTCCACGAGCACCCAGACCTTCGTCGCGTCCGCGGGATCGACGGCCGCGGAGTAGTACGCGATCGTGCGGCCGCCGAAATCGGCGAACTCGGCGCTCGTGATCGTCGTCCGCGGATAGGAGGCCGTGATGCTTCCGACGGGACCCGGGTTGGACGCGTCGATGACCTCGAATGCCGGCGGCGCGACTGCGTAGAGGATGTAGTTCCCGGCCAGCGACGGACCGGATCCGCCGGGCCAGCGTCGTGGTCTCCGTGCTGCCGGAGAGGTTGTTGATCTGGAGCGAGCCGGTCGGCAGCGTCGTGATGTCGGACGACCGTCACGCCGTTCCGGTGGAAGTCGTAAGCGATGTAGCGGCTGCCGATGTGCTGGATGAGCGTGCCGTACGGCCGGTATGGAGGAAAATCGCCCCACAGGGTGAAGCCGGGGCCGCCGTCGGGACTTCCGACGACCGTCTGGAACGACGTCGGGCCCGACATGCCGAGGGCGAGCCGCTGCCCGTCCGGCGACACGGCGATCGTCTGGACGTTGCTCTGCCCGTCGCCGCCCTGGTCGACGCTGTTCGCTCCGCGCGATCGGGAACCGGTCGTCGTGGTAGTAGAGCGCGGTCGGGTTGACCGGGTTCGTGAGGTCGAGGACCGAATAGCCCCACGCCTCCTGCATGAGGAGCCGGTATGGGCCGGTGCCGCCGGTCTGGTAGAGCGCGAGATTGCTGCTGAATCCCCCGCCCATGTAAGGCGTTCCCGCCCGCGAAACGCCGGGCGGATTCGGTTCGAACGATACGAGCGAACCCGAGAGCGTGCACTGCGCCTCGAGGTGCGCCGGCAACGCGACCAGGAAACCGACAATTGCCACGGCTGCTGTGGCGGCTACGACGCGCGACGAGGAAAAGCGATCGGATTTCCGAGCTGCGTTCCTAAGGGTCATCAGGGTCCTCATACATGGGGGCACGAATAACCCTCCCGGGGGAAGGGGCAATCCGAACCTGATCCTATCTCCGACTGCGAGCTATGTCCAGCCGGCAGCAACGTTTACGGGCAGGGGGGAGACGCCGGTTCGAAGTGTCCTGGGAGCGGGGCATCTTTCAGAAAAGATGAAGCGCTGCAGGAAGGAAAAAGGGCGGGCGGCCGAAGCCGCCCGCCCAGAGAAACCGTGGAAAGACCTAGCTAAAAGAGACCTTACGGAATCCCTGCCGGGCCAACGTTCGTTCCACCTGTCTGGAAGTTCGGCTGGCACTGGAACTGGTTGTTCAGGTTGGCAGCCGCGTGGCCGACGCTGAGGAACGCGCCGGGAGCCGTGTGCTGCACACCGACCCAACCCATGTTGTAGAGGCCGGTCGTGCTGCGTCGCGCCCGTGAGGCCGGGTCCGCGGAGCGTGAGGTCGACCCAGCCGCCCTTGAAGTTGGCCGGGTTCCAGTCCGTCGCCGTCAGCAGGTTGATGCGCTGGGACTCGAGGTAGATGTAGTTCGGGGACTGCGAGCCGGGAAGCTGACCGGACGGGCCGGGCGGAACGCCGACGCCGCCGAACAGGTTCTCGTCGTTGTCGTACGTGAGGACCTGGACCTGGTGCGGGACGTCGCCCATACCCGAAACGGACCTGGTCGCGGCCGTGCGCGGCGACAGCGGCCCACGTGCAGAGGTTGACCTGCGTGCCCTGGTAGTAGTCGCTGCGCCACACGATGGCCCAGGACTGGAGGTTATTGGCCTGGTCGGCCAGGTAGCGGAAGCCGTAACGGTCGCCGAGGGGCTCGCGGCCGTCGCCGGGGAACTGGAACGCGGCAGCGTACGTGTTGATGAAGTCGTGCAGCCGTGGTCGCGGTGGTCTCGCCGACGCACTGGGAACCGTCGTCGCCGAGACGAACTTGCCGAAGAACGTCTTCGTCGTGGGAGTCGTCGCCTCTGCCCTGCGTCCCCGAGAAGGTGTAGCCGAGGCGCGAGTCGAACTCGACGGCGACCGCCGGGTCGCCCGAGATGTTGCCGCCCTGCGTGGCGGTGTCGACGTAGAACACGTCGCCGATGAGGACGTTCGGCGTGTAGGTGACGGCGCACGCCACGGGTCGCGCCTACGTCGCACGGGAAGTCCCAGCGGTTAGGCAGCCTGAGTCCAGCCGGCCGTCGCGATCGCGTCCTTGTTGTAGAAGTCGCCCTGGTCGGGGAAGAAGTTCGTGCAGTAGTTCACGACGTCGATCGTGAGGTAGCCGGAGAGCGCATCCTTCAGCGCGGCCGTGCCGCCGAAGCTCGGGCAGGCCGGGTTGTCGCCGTCGAGGATGTTCGAGACGCCGCGGGTGCCCACGGACGTGAACGACGTGATGTCGCCGGACTCGTCGAGCGAGTTCCAGACGGAGGGACGGAATCCCGGCCCGATCGCGTCGACGACGCCGTTGATGTTGTACTGCGGAGATCGACGTCTTGACGTCGATGCCCAGGCCGGGCTGGCGCGCATCAGGGTGCGAGAAGCGGATGAACTGGGTCTGCTCGAAGCCGACGCTCGGCGAATAGCCGACGGTCGGGAGGCCCGGATCCGTGATGCCGCAGGGATCGATCGGGTACTTGGTCGTGTCGAACTGCGGAAGGTTCGGGCTCAGCTTGCCGTTCATGATGTCGCGCATCGAGAACGAGACGACGTCCTTCCCGGTGAGGGGAAGGTTGAAGTCGATGACGGCCTTGGAATACTTGTTCCAGACCGTGACGTGCGCGATGACGCCGGGTGTCGACACGTTGACGACGGACACGAGGGTGTCCGTGCCGCCGCTGCCGATCGGGAAGCCCGTCGCGCCGTTCAGCGAGACCTTCCAGTACGGAACGAGCAAGGTGGCCGCCGGCACGTTGTCGTACGCGCAGGTGACCGCATAGCCCGTGCCCGCTGCCGCGAGGAGCACCAGGGCGACGATGACGGAAAACTTTTTCATTTTTACTCCTACCGAGAATTGCGATGGTTCAGTTAGGTCCGAGTGAGTCTTGTTGCAGAGTTCTTTCGAAAGGGACATTCGGCTCCAGCCGCGCGCGATAGTGAATCACCTCCCGAAATAGATTTAGAAAGCTCTAAGAGCTAGAACGCGTCGCCATTTCGGCGAAGAAAAGCAGACTGAGAGACGGAAGTCTCTGGGACATTGGGCAGACGATAGAAACAAAATTCCACCGTGTCAAGATCTTTCCTCGGAAATATGGTGGAGGGGCATATCTGTAAGTGGAGTGTCGCGGGGGGGCCGGAACTCACTTGGACAGGCCGCGAAAGACCCGGAAGCCCCCTGCGCGCGTTTCGTCCCCCGTAAGGTACTGGTACATGAGGGCGACGTCCTTGTGCCCGTCCCCATCGAAGTCGGCTATCCGAAGCGACGTCGGATGGTTGACGAAGGTCGGCTCCCGGTCGGACGGCAGCTCCTCGAACTCGCCCTCCGGCGTCTGGAAGAAGACCCGCATGCGACCCGCGCTTTCGTCGCACCACACGACGTCGTCGAGACCGTCTCCATTCAGGTCTCCGGCGGCGATGGCTGGGGATCCGGCGTCGAACTGCAGCGTCTTCACGACGCGCTTGCCCGCCATCTTCCCGTCCAGGCCGCGGTAATAGACCGTGACGCCCTGCCCGTCGATCTTCGGCGTGGCGCCGTAGGGCGAACGCTTGAAGTAGGCCGCGAAGGCCGCGGGCCGGCCGTGGTAGGTGCCCGCCGCCGAGCCCATGTGCTGTGCCCAGGTTTCCACGGCGCCGACGCCCGCGAAGCGAAACTCCTCGAGCTTCGGGTCGAACTCGTAGAGATGCGAGGCGCCCGAGGTGTACCGGCAGGCCGACGAGTAGAACGGCAGCCCGTCCTTCGCGTCCTTCGGCACGACGAGCGCGATCGCGTACCCGAAACAGGCTCCCTCGAGGCCCTTGTGCACCTCGCGGAAGTACGTGCCTTCGTTCAGGAACCCCCGGACGTCGTAACCCTTCACGTAGTCGCTGCCCTTGTCGGCCTTCGGCTGCCTGCCGGTCAGCATCCACTCGGGGTCGTCGGAGATGACGAGGAGGTCCTGCCGGCCGTCCCCGTTCAGGTCTCCCGCCGCGATCGCGCGCGTCGACATCTGCCGCGGCAGGCCCCGGGTCTCGACCTTGAAGCTGCCCCCGCCCTTGTTGAACGCGATGGCCGGACCCGACCCGTGTCCTCCGAAGGCGATGTCGAGCTTTCCGTCGCCGTCCAGATCCACGAGGGTCGCAGCGCCGTAGGCCGCTTGAATCTTGTCGGGGTTCTCGAACGTGAGGTCCGCCAGGCGCCAGCGCCATTTGCTGACGTCGGCGTCGTCCTTGTCGAGCCGGTAAACGCGGAGGAAATTGCCCGTGAGCCGTGCCGGTGGCGCGACGATCTGAGGACGACCCTGCCCCAGGAGGTCGCCGACGTCGAAGTTCTCGCGCCACATGCCTGCCCGCGGCAGGCCCTCGGAGATCTCTTCGAAACGAAACGTGCCCTTCCAGGGCTTCGGCGTCACGACGGCGGCTTCGCTCGCCGGAAGCTCGACGATCGGCTCGAGGTCGTCGGACTCCGGACGCGCCGGCCTTCTTCGGGTCGCGCTTCGGCTCGTCCGGGGGAGCGAGGACGAAGTAAGCCTTCTCGTCCTGCCTCACGATGGGGAGTCCCGGCCCGGTCACGACGGAGTGAACGAGACGTCCGTCTCTCTCGAAGTACAGGGTCTGCTTCGGGATCCGGAGAAGCTTCTTTCCGGTTTCCTTGTCCATGACCGTCGTGGTCTGAAACTCGTCGGTCTCGTCTCCCGGAACCGGCGCCGGAGCCTCCAGGCCGATCAGCGATTTCACCCGCTCATTCCGTTTCGCGTCCTCGGCAGCTTGCTCGGCCTTCTTCGATTCCGCCGCGGTTTTCGCGGTCGGAGCGGACGGCCCCGTGGACGAGCAGCCGAGTGCTCCAGCGAGCACGGCCGCCGAGAGGGCGGAGAGGGACACTTTCACGGAAAACTCCTAGCAGCGCACGGAACCTTCGGGCCTTCGGCCTTCGGGCGATGAAGAAGCGGTCGGAAGAGACACTCAGAGGAGGTCGGCGAACGACGGGCGGCACCGCCGGAACAGCCTCACTCCCGCAAAGCCTACCACGACGAGGACGGCGGACCACGCGGCGAGGCGCCCGAAGGGCGGCAGCGGCGCCCCGAACAGCGCGGCGCGGAAGAGCGCGAGGAGGTCGCGCAGCGGGTTGAACGCGAGAAAGGGAGCCGCGAACCCCGGGACCATCGATTCGGGATAGAAGATCGGCGAAAGGTAGAACGCGATCATGAGAAACGGCGGGAGGATCTGCGCGAGGTCGCGGAAAAAGACATTCAGCGAAGCGAGAAAAAGGGCCGGTCCGGCGAGGAGGAGACACTCGAAGGCGAAAGCGGCGACGAGAAGGCCGACATTCACGGATCCGCGGCCGGTCACGAGAAGGAAGCCGGTGAGAAGGCTCATGACGATCGCCTGGACGAAGAGCGCGGCTCCGACGGCGGATACCGTCAGCAGGTGGATCGGGAAGCGCAGCTTCTTGACGAGATGCGCCTGGTCGCTCACGGAGGTCGTGGCCTTCATGACTGCCTCCTGGACCCCGAGCCACGGCAGAAGACCGGCAAGCAGGAACTCCACGTAACCTCCCTGAAAGCCGGCCGGAGGCCTCATCTTGAAGTAAAAGC
The DNA here is from genome assembly GCA_963809425.1 of Thermoanaerobaculia bacterium. Lineage (GTDB taxonomy): Bacteria > Acidobacteriota > Thermoanaerobaculia > UBA5066 > UBA5066 > Fen-183. The sequence continues at coordinate 202,464 of CAWEJK010000005.1, read as the reverse complement.
GCGAATACGACGGCATTGAGCGCGCAGAAGATCGCAGGGTTCAGGACCGCCCAGAGCGGACCTGCCACGCTGCCCCCATATCGGGCCGCAAGGTCCCTCCGAAGGAGCTCCGATAGTAGGAAGAGCTTGTTCTTCAATGAGGTAGCACTTATTCAACCGCCCGAAAACCGCTTGACACACGGCCGGGAGAGACTATCTTATATGATGTAGGCTCATGAGCGCTGTGCCGCGTGCGTCCCAGATCCTCCTCGTGGGGCAGAAGATCCGTCAGATCCGGAAGAGCCGGCATCTGACTCAGGCGGATCTCGCCTCGCGCATCGGGGTGACGCAATCCGACCTCTCCCGCATGGAAAACGGTGAGTACAAGGTCGGTCTCGACACTCTCTTCCGGATCCTTCAGGTGTTCGAGCTGTCCATGAGCAACTTCTTCGAAGAACCGGCCGCAGAGTCCGCGGGTGCGGTGCCGGCCGACGCCGAGCACGTGAACGGGAAAGACGTCAAGCCGAGCACGGACGTGCTCGTTCGAAGAGTGGGCTTCCCTCTCGGACGAGTCGCGCCGCGAAGTGCGCGAGTTCATCGCCTTCAAGAAGATGCAGGCCGACAAATCGCGGACGACCGACGGCAATGACGGCAATGGCTGAAGCGCCGGACACCCTCAAGACCGCCGCCGAAGCGTCCCGCCGCGAGGCGCTCGCGTTGCTCGAAAGAGGCGAGTTCTCGTCCGCGCTCGCGGCGTACGACCGCGCCCTCGAGTCCGCGAACCGCGACGGACGACCCGGCCTTCGTCGACTGGATGTTCGTGTGCCGCGCTGCCGCGGCGGCCGAGCTGGGCCCGGCGGACAAGGAGCTCGTCGAGCTCAAGTGCGTGCTCCTGCGCTCGCAGGAACCCGGCACGTCGTTCCGCGCCGCATACACGGCCGCCCGCATTTACGAGATTCGCCGCAATTACGCCCGGGCCGCGAGCTACAACGCCCGTGCGCGCTCGCTCGTCGCACGGCTGTCCGATCCTCTCCTCGCCGGAGCCGCCGAAAACCAGGCGGGCAGCATCCTCGCGGCCGACAGCCGGTTCGCGGAGGCCGCCGCCGCGTACCGCCGCTGCCTCGATCTCGCGGACGTTTCAAAAGCCACCGGGGGCCTGACGCCCGCGCCCTTCTCGCCCGCGTGGCGCGCGATCTGCCAGGACAACCTCGGTTACAGCCTGATCGCGCTCGACCGGGTGCCCGAGGGTCTCGCGCTCGTGCACGAGTCTTTCGAGACGCTCGAGGCGCTCCGCGCCCGCGCGTACTCGATCGTCCCGCTCGGCGACCTCTGCTTCGGCTACCTCAAGAGCGACCGTTACGCGGAGGCCCGTTATTTCGGGGAGGCGGCGCTGGAGCGCCTCGCCGAGCCGGAAGCCGCCGGCGAAGCCGCCGCGTCCGAGAAGAACGTGCTCTACCTCCTCGGCGAGACGTGCCACCTCGCAGGCGACGACGGCGCCGCGCGCGACTACTTCGACCGTCTCGCGGGCCTCTATCCGGAATTTCGAAACCTCCGCGCGTATCTCGAGGTCTTCGACTTCCGCAACGTCATCAATCTCCGGAGCTGACCGTGAAACGCAGCGTCTCGCACCGCCTCGCCCTCGCTCTCGCCCTCGTCGGCCTCGCGGCCTTCGTGTGCCCGGGGCCGTGCGCGAACCGGGCGGAGGCGGCGTCCGCCGTTCTCGCGAAGGACGGGACGCTCTACGAGGTGTTCCCGACGTCGTACGGCGACGTCATTCCCGGCGCGAACTCCTCCGACGCGGGCCTCCGCGTCCTCGCGCTGCGCACGACTCCTCCCGGCGCGCAGCCGACGGTCGAGGTCGTGGGCGGCACGGCGAACGACTTCTTCAAGCTCGAATCGTCGATCGAATTCGACGAGGCGACGCAGAGCATCTTCGTCGTCTTCTCCCGCGTCCGCGGCTTCTTCTCCGACGTGCAGGTCGCGATCCGCCGCGACGGCGCCTGGGTCGAAGGCAGCTTCCTGCCGAACCCCGGCCTCTACATCTCGTTGAGCCCGCAGCTTCTCGTCACGCGCCAGACGTATACGGACGTCGATGCCGAGGGACAGCAGGTCACGAAGAATCGCTCGATCCTCTCGATCGCGTGGTGGGAAGAGAGTCGCTCCTCGCAGGCCCGTTACGCCGCGGTCTTCATCGAGGACGGCAGCCTGCGGCTGGACGACGTCACGGCGTGGAACCTCAACGAGCTGAACGGCAAGTCCGGCCCGACCGACAACTCGGGGCTGCCGCTCTCGTCATACGCGCACCCCGGCCTGCAGCGCGACACCGGGACGAACGGCGGCGTACTCGTGTCGTTCGCGAACCTCGCGGTACGCGCGCAGCAGGTCATCCGCCTCTCGTTCCCCGACGACCTCACGAAGCTGACGCCGCCGTCGAGCCTGACGCCCGCGCAGCGCACGTCGTTCGCGCGCGGCCACATCCCGATCGGGCGTTCGCTCACGGAGAATCGGCTGCCGATCCAGATCGACCTGCCCTTCCACGTGACGGTGGGCACGTTCATCTCGCCGGTGGGCGTCCCGACGTTCTACTGGAGCACGGACACGAGCCTCGTCTATCTCCGCGGCGGCTCGAGCACGCTCTTCACGATCCCGTTCCGCCCGGACTTCCCCGCCGATCGCGCGCTCGCGGTCGTGAGGGACATGTCCGACAAGGAATAGAGGGCCGTCGGTCCTTTCAGATTCCGCGCGGGAGGGCCGCGCGCGGATCGCTCTCGTAGAGCGCGGCGAGCTTCCCGGCGAGCTCGCGCCCCTGTTCCGTGACGCGCGTGGGCATCGCGATCGTCACGCGGTAGTAGTGATCCCCGTCGGCGGCGCGTCCGCTCCTGACCCCGTAGCCCTTGAGGCGGAAGCGCTGCCCGCCCGGCGTGCCGGAAGGAATCCGCGCGCGCACGGGCCCGTGGATCGTCGGCACGTCGATCTCGGCGCCGAGGTAGGCCTCGGACACCGTGACGGGCACCTCCGCGACGATGTCGTCCCCCTCGCGCGAGAAGTACGGATGCGGCACGACTGTGAGGGCGACGTAGAGGTCGCCCTTCTCGGTGCGGCCCTTGCCCGGCACGCGCACCTTGGAGCCGGTCGCGACCCCCGCCGGGATGCGCACGCTGAGACGCTCCTTCGAGACGACCTCGCCGGCGCCGTGACAGACTGGGCACGCCGTGTGCCCGACGCGGCCGGAGCCACCGCAGCGTGAGCAGCGTTTCGGAGCACGCACGTGGAGCGTGATCGTGCCGCCGAGGACGGCGTCCCGAAACGGAATCGTGAGCTCGGCCGCCGCGTCGTCGTCCTCGTCCTCGAAGCCGCGCGCGCTCCCCCCTCGCGCGCCCGAGAAGAGATCGGAGAAGAGATCTCCGAAGTCGCCCGACCAGCGGAAGTTCGCCGGCCCCGCTCCCGGCGAACGTCCCGATCCGCCGAACGGGTTTCCCCCGCCGAACGGCCCGCTCCCCTGGGGATGCGGCGCGCCACGTTCCGGCGGTTCTCCGGTGTCGCCGGTCTGGTCGAAGTGCTTCCGGCGCTTCGGGTCCTTGAGGACCTCGTAGGCCGCGGCGATCTCCTGGAACCTCCTCTTCGCGGCGTTATCGCCGGCGTTCACGTCGGGGTGGAACTTGCGCGCGAGGCGCCGGTAGGCCTTCTTGATGTCGGCCTCGCTCGCTTTGCGCTCGACTCCCAGAACCTCGTAGGGATCCCTCGCCGCCATGGCGCGCCTACGATACCCGACCGGCGCCTCGACCCGGCGACCGCGTGGAACGCGATACGATCCTCCTGCATCTCATGGCGGCGGCAGCGTGAAAATCCTTCAGCATCGCGACGTCCTTTCGATCGTCCTCGCCGGCGGGATGGGCGAGCGCCTGTTCCCGCTCACGCGGGATCGCGCGAAACCCGCGGTCCCCTTCGGCGGCCGGTACCGCATCATCGACTTCGCCCTCAACAACTGCATCAACTCCGGCCTCACGAAGATCAAGGTCATGACGCAGTTCAAGTCGAATTCGCTCATCGAGCACATCATCCGCACGTGGCGCCTGAGCTTCGACATCGGCCAGTTCGTGGACCCCGTGCCCGCGCAGATGCGCCGCGGGCCCCACTGGTTCCGCGGCACGGCGGACGCCGTTTACCAGAACCTCGACCTCATCTTCGACGAGGAGCCCGAGCACGTCTGCGTCTTCGGAGGCGACCACATCTACATGATGGACGTCAACCCGATGCTCCTCTTCCACGAGGAGGGCGACCACGACCTCACGATCGCCGCGATCCCGGTGCCGATCGCCGAGGCCTCGCGATTCGGCATCCTCGAGGTCGCGGCGGACGGACGCATCGTCGGCTTCGAGGAGAAACCCGCCGCGCCCCTCGCCATTCCCGGTCGGCCGGATCTGGCGCTGGCGTCGATGGGCAACTACATCTTCCGCGCCGGCGTTCTCATCGAGGCCCTCGAGCACGACGCGCTTCAGGACACCTCTCACGATTTCGGCCGGACGATCATTCCGGCGCTCCTCGCGGGAGGCGGGCGCCTCTATGCGTACGACTTTTCGACGAACCGTGTCCCGGGAGACGAGGATCTCGCACCGTACTGGCGCGACGTCGGCACGATCGATTCCTACTTCGACGCGTCGATGGACCTGATCTCCGTCACGCCGCCGCTCAACCTCTACAACCACAAGTGGCCGCTCAAGAGTCACGCATCGCAGCAGCCGCCGGCGAAGTTCGTCTTCGCGGACGCCCTTTCCCAGCGCATCGGCATCGCGACGGATTCGACCGTCGCGTCCGGATGCATCATCTCGGGCGGCACGATTCACCGGTCGATCCTCTTCCCACGCGTTCGGATCAACTCGTTCTCGCACGTCGAGGAATGCGTCCTCATGGACGGCGTCGACGTGGGGCGCCACGCGCGCCTCCGGCGGGTCATCGTCGATCGCGGCGTGAAGATCCCGCCCCGGGCGGAGATCGGGTTCGACGTCGAAGAAGACCTCAAGCGCTTCCACGTCTCGGAGGGCGGAGTCGTCGTGATACCCAAGGGGGCCGAGGTTCCGGAACCCCCGGACTGACGCCGAAAACCGCAAAGCCGATTGCGTTGGGCCTCGTGACCGTATAAAGTTCGGGTTTCAAACCTCCAGGCCGAATTTTATATGGACGACATCGATCGCCGGATCCTCGACATCCTCCAGCGGGACGCCAAGATCTCGCAGGCGAGAATCGCGGAAACGGTGGGTCTCACCACGCCGTCGGTGAACGAGCGAATCAAGAAGCTCGAGACGCGCGGTTTCATCCGGCGTTTCACGGCCCTCCTCGACCCTCGTCTCGTCGGAATGCCGCTCGTGGCGCATGTGGATGTCCTCCTGGAGCACCCCCGGTTCGAACGCCCGTTTCTCGAGGAGATCGAAGCGCTGCTCGACGTCCAGGAGTGCTACGCGATCTCGGGCGATTTCGGCTACAGGCTCAAGATCCGGGCCCGCGACGTGGAGCATCTCGAAGCGATCCTGCGAGAGAAGATCCAGACGATCCGGGGCGTGGTCAGAACCCACGTCGAGCTGTCGCTCTCCGTCAAGAAGGACTCCACGCTGCTCCCCCTCCTCGAGGGAATCTGAGCCCGCAGGCTGTCGTTTTTGCACCGCGAGTGTCCGTTTTCGATCTCTCGGCCCGTCCCGCCCGAGGGCCGAAAAAGGGCCGAAATACCGCATAAATCACTAATGACAAAGAATTTGTATCCCGACTTGCGCGCCCGCGAAACAAGAGGCACCAGGCTTGCGTATACAGAGGCAGGAGATCGAAACGGGCATTTCGACTAAACATCAAATGAATACGACGGTCTTCACTCCCTCCCTCCAGTCCCGCCGGCCTCCCGGCCGTCGGGCCCTCCAGATTCTTCCCTCCATCAAGAACCTCAGTTAGTCAGTCCCACCGCCGCAATCCCCGCCCGACCGAAAGGTCGGGTGGGAGCCCACCGTTTGGAGCCGCCAAATGTGACGCGGGCGACACAGCCGCACGGGTCAAGGGGGCGCAGGGGGGAGCGGTTAGGCGCTCACGCGCTACGCAGCCGGACGTCGCTCCCCCCGCAAAAGGTCAAAAATGATAGGCGAGGGAAGCGCCGACGAGGACCGGCTTGTGCGAGGCGTCGGTTCTGAGGAGATATCCCGTCGCGTCGACCCGAAAATCCCAGCGGCTGGAAACCTGGAAGATCGTCAGCAGTCCGGCGTGCCAGCCGATCACGGTCTCGCTGATGTCCGCGGGCACTTGACCGGCTTCGGGTCTTCGTGGCGACAGTCCGAAGACGCCGACGCCGGCGACAAGTCCGGCCTGCCACCAGCCTTCCCGGAACACGTATCCGACCGACAGGCTGCCTCCGTTCACCTTCACCCGCGGAGAGTCGCCCGCGGGCTCCTGAAACGGGGGCGCCGCCACCGGCGAACCAGGCAGCAGGAAGTTCTCGTAGCGCGCCTCGAGGATCACGCCCGAGCTCGAGCTCGACGTCCGCGAAGACACGGAAACCTCCCGTCGAAAACGCCTTCACGTCCGAGGCTCGCCCGGTGTCGGCAGCGGCGAATCCGCCGGCGCCGACGGCGAACGGAAACTCCATCTGACGATTCGTCTGGGCGGCGGCGGAAAAGGAGAGGCCGAGGAAAGGAGCGACGAGAAGGGCGGCAAACGCGAGCGCGCGGGGAAATCGCGGTGTCATCGGCGACGAGGATACGCCGGACCCGGTCGGTCGGAACATATGCATGCTGCGGATACGGAGGCCGGCTGGCCGTCGTCTAGAATCCGAAGCCGTGCCGCGCGAGGATCCTTCTCCGCCCGCAAGTTCCGGTCGCGGGTCATTCGCGCCCCTGTTCGCCCTCCTCGTTCCGTCGCGCTGCGCCGTCTGCGAGACGCCGCGCGTCGACCTCGGGGGCGGGGGCGTCTGCCGCCCCTGCTGGGCCGCGCTTCCCGTTCTCGACGCGGCCGCGGGGTGCCCGCACTGCGCGCTCCCGTCAGGCGGCTCTCCGTGCGCCGTCTGCCGCCTTCATCCGCCGGCGGTGACGCGCGCCGTGGCATTCGGGCTCTACGCGGGCGGGCTGCGCACCCTCCATCACGCCTTCAAGTTCGCAGGCTGGGATCTCCTCGCCGGGCCCCTCGGCGAGCGCCTCGCCGCCCTGGCGCGGTCGACCGCGATCGTCTCGGGAGCCGACGCGCTCGTGCCCGTGCCTTCGACGCGCCGGCGCAATCGCGAACGCGGGTACGATCCAGCCATGCTTCTCGCCGACGAGACCGGTCGCCTCCTCGCCACGCCGCGGCGCGCGCTCCTCTCCCGGACGCGCGAGACGCCCCCTCAATCCGCGCTGCCCGCGGCCGAGCGCCGCGGAAACGTGGAAGGGGCGTTCGCCTCTTCCCCCCGCGCCCGGGGACGCGTCCTCGTCCTCGTGGACGATGTCGTCACGACGGGCGCGACGCTCTTCGCGGCGGCGCGCGCCCTGCACGAGGCGGGAGCGCGCGACGTGCGGGCGCTCGTTCTGGCCCGCACCCCGGAGCCCGCATGACCGCTCTCTTCGACCGGCTCGTCGTGGCGGCGCTCCCGCTCGTCCCGCGCGCGCTCGTGAGGCGCGTCGCCTCCCGTTACGTGGCAGGAGACACGCTCGACGACGCCCTCGCCACGGTTCACGCGCTCTCGTCCGAGGGCGCGATGGCGACTCTCGACATCCTCGGAGAGAGCGTGACCCGCCCGGAAGAGACGGACGCGACGCGCGATCAATACCTGCGCACGATGGACGCGATCGCGGCAAGCGGCCTCGACGCGAACATCTCGGTGAAACCGACGGCCGTGGGCCTGGCCATCGACCCGGCGCTCGCCCTCCGCAACTGCGTCGACATCTGCGCGCGCGCCTCGTCCCACGGGATGTTCGTGCGCCTCGACATGGAGGACAGCCCGTATACCGAGGCGACGCTCCGGCTCGTGCTCGAGCTGAAGTCGAGGTTTCCGGCCGTCGGCGCCGTGATTCAGGCCTACCTCCACCGCAGCCTTCGCGACCTCGACCGCCTCGCCGCCGCCCAAATGAACGTGAGGATCTGCAAGGGAATCTACGTGGAGTCCCGCACGATCGCCTGGAAGGACCGCGCGACGGTCATCGCGAATTTCGCGGCTCTCGTCGAAAAGCACCTGTCCGCGGGCTGCTACGTCGCCATCGCGACGCACGACGAGGCCTGCGTGCAGCGCGCGCTCGAAACGATCGATCGGCTCAGGCTCGGGCCGGACCGCTACGAGTTCCAGATGCTCCTCGGCGTGGACCCCGTTCTTCGGCGCAGCCTCCTCGACGCCGGTCACAGGCTGCGGGTCTACGTGCCTTACGGCCGCGACTGGTATGCCTACTCGACGCGGCGCCTGAAGGAAAACCCCTCGATCGCCCGGCACGTCGTTCGCGCCACTCTCGGCTTCGGGCCGGCCGCATGACGCCGAGCCTCGAAGCGGGTTGACGCGGCGGGGAACGTGGGCAGATGATAAGGACGGAGGGGGGGTCTATGACCCTTTCGAAGCGCAGGATGCAGCGCCTCGGCGATGCGGTATTCGCCGCTGCAGCTCTGGCCACGCTCCTGGCCTGGCCCGCCGTCGCGAGCGACTTCGGGGCCCGTTCCGCACCTCTGTCGGGCATCGTGCGCGCCGGCGGCGTCCCCGTCCCCGGCGCGTCGCTCGTCGTGCGCGGCGTGACGGCAGGCGGCGCAACCGTCGTGAAGCTCCTGAAGAGCGATCGCGACGGGATGTTCGTGCTCGCGAACGCAGCCGAGGGCCTCTACACGGTTCTCTCGGTCGTGCCGGGCTTCCGCCCTGCGCTCGCCCGCCTCATGCACCGCGCGATGCCGGACGGCACGTTGTCGTTCGTGAGGCTCGACCTCGAAGCGCCGCTCGGCATCCTGCCGGAAACGACCGGGGGGCCGTTCGACGTCTGGATCGCGCGCGCCGTCGCGCCGGGCGACGTCCTGCGCGACCTGCCCGGGATCCTCGCGGCCCTCGACGAGGGGCCGGAGTCGGCGGCCCTCCCGCTCACGATCGCCGGCAGGGACACCCACACGAGCACGATTCCGATCCGCGCGTCCGTGGCGTCCACGGCGGGATTCGGAGCCGCCGGAGAGTCGTCTCTGTCGCGCGCGTCCCTCGACGTGAGCGGCTCGGCGGGGGAGCGGTTGCGGTGGGGCGCTTCCGGGACCTACGCGCGACTCGCTGCGCTCTCGGGCGAGAAGACGGGGGACGCGTCGCGCGTCGCGCTCGACCTGGCGTCCGGGTTCTCCCCGGGGTCCGCGAGCCCGGGCGCGATCGGAGCCGGCCAGTCGGTGCGCATCGCCTCCCGGCAGCAGAACATGATCGACGACGCGGAAGGCGCCCGTTTCGCGACACACTCGCTGGACTGGCACGGCAGTCTCTCCGAGCGCGCCCAGGCCTCGGTTTCGGCCAATCTCATGTCGCAGTCCCGCCTCCTGTCCGCCGGGCCAGCGGCTGATCTGTTCGCCCGCGAGTCGAATGCCGTAGCCGTCGCCGCCCGCTACCAGACCGACCTTTCGTCCTCCACGTTCGCCCGCCTGTCCGTGTCCTATCGGAGCGCGATGAACGAGTACGCGGGCCAGCCGACGCCCTTCGACCGCGAGACGCGAGCCGGTGCGGTCGCCGGCATCCGCATCTTCGACGTGTTCGTGCTCGAGGGCGGCGCGACCGGGGACGTTTCGGCCCGCTCGCGCGGCGTCACACCGGAGGTCACGCTCGCGATCGCGACTCGCGACGGCTGGAAGATCTACGGCTTCGCGGCCCGCCGCTTCGAGCGGAGTCTCGACGGGGGAATGCCGCTTCCGGGCGAAGCAGGCACGGACGAGGCCGATCTCACGCGGCGCTCGCGTGCCCTCTACAAGGGCGGTCTCATGTGGAAGAACGCCGACGGCGAGAACGTCACTCTCGAGGCCTCGCGGCGAGAGCTGACGGGCACGTACCGCCTGCTTTTCGACCCCGACTTTCTCGACCGGCTCGACTCGCTCTATTTCTTTCCGAACGACATCGCGACCGACGTTTCGTTCGGAGCGACGGCGCGCCTCGGGAAAGCGCTCGACGGGCGCATCAACATGCGGGCCGGCAAGCTCTCGGGAACGCGTGACGGCCTGATCCACGCCGACGAGGCCGCCTGGGGCGTCGCGCAGGCCGCCGTCCGCATCCGCGCGACCGATACGTCCCTCGGGATCGGCTACCGGGTGGTGACGCAGGCGCTCACGCGCGGATCGATCGTCCTCCGCAACGACGTCGAGACGGTGGATGTCACGCTCGCCCAGTCCATCCCGGTGCCGGCGCTCAGGTCCCTCGGCTCGGACCTCCGTGCGCTCTTCTCCATGGAAATGGGAAAACGACGGGAAGGCGAAGACGAAGAGAAGCAGAACCGCAGGCTCGCAGGCGGCTTCGCAGTGTCGTTCTAGCGAGGTGTCGTTCCGGTCTCTTCCCGTGTTCGAATTTCGACCGCCTCCAAATACCCGGGTCGCCATTCAAGATTCCGTGGAGACACCCCTCCAGAGATAGACTAGCGGCTATCAAACATAACTTTCTCAATACTTTAGCGTGATCCAAGCTACCGGATCGCTGGCATCTGACTTGCTGCATTTGATGGATATGGAGACACCTTCGCCTCGCCTGCGCTCCCTGGCGCGGTGGCTCCTCATCTGCTGCTTCGCGGCGGCTCTCGTGCCCTCCGTGTTTTGCCTCGGAAGAAAGGTCGCGAAGTTCGGCCACGCCGACGTACTCGTCTCGCCCGAGCCCGAGGGCCTCCGCGTGCGCCGCGTCGGCGACTCCGCCGCCGCTTCCGGTCTAATGGCCGGCGATCTCCTTCTGCTCGTGGACGGGAGCGAAGCGCGGCAGGCGGGCGACCCTTCGCGCTGGCTCGCCGAGCGCTCCGCCGAGCTCACGGTCCTCCGGGGTGACGCGCTCCGGACTTTCCGAAACGTTCCGGTCTCCTCGTGGGAATGGCTGTACCTCTTCCTCTTCGCCGTGGGCGTCGCGTTTCTCGCGGCGGGCTTCGCGGCCGTGAGGCCTTCGCCGCCAACGCGCGAGTCGCTTCTCTTCGCTGGCCTCGCGCTGTCCGTCGCGCTCGTCCTCACGCTCTCGCCGGTGCCGCCCGTCGACGGCCTCTTCCGCGCCGCCGTGCTCCTCGAAGACGCCGCGCGCGCCCTCTTCCCGGCTCTGCTGCTCTCCCTCGTTTTCACGTTCCCGAGGCGGATGCGGAGGATGCCGGCGTGGCTCCCCTTCGTTCCGGCCACCCTGCTGCTGGCCGCGACGGCGGCCGTGTATTTCGGCGGGACGGGCCGAGGCGCGTCCGAGGCGGTCGATGCGCTCGACCGCGCGCAGATCGTCTGGATGGCGCTCGGCGCCGCGCTCGCCGCCGCGCGGCTCGTGGTCCTCGCACGGCGCCCCACGGACCTCCTGACCGAGAAGCAGGTCCGGTTCCTTCTCCTGGGCGTCACGGTTGGGCTCCTCCCTCTCGTCCTCCTGAATCTCGTGCCGCGCCTTCTCGGGGGCTCGATTCCGATTCTCTCGTCGCTCGCGGTCCTGCCCCTCGCGCTCGTTCCGGCAGCCTTCCTCGCGTCGCTCACGCGGTATCGGCTCTGGGACGTCGAGGTGCTCGGCCGGCAGACCGCGGCCCTGCTCGGCGCTCTTCTCGTCGGAGCCGGCTTCTTCGCGCTCGCCCAGATTCTCCTCGCGCATCCCGTGGCCGTCGGGATTCCACACGCGAAGGGCGCTCTCCAGGCGTCTGCAGGCCTGCTCATGGCGCTCAGCTTCGCGCCCGTGAGGCGCGGCCTCTCCGGCGCGTTCCAACGCCTCCAGTACCGCGAATCCTGGCGCGACCGCGAAAGGCTGCTCGCGCTCGTGCGGGAACTCCCGTCGCCGCGGCCGCTCGGAGAGCTCCAGTCTCTCCTCGCGGAGCGCATCACGCGGGGTCTCGGCGTCTCCAAGGCGGCCCTCCTGCCCGTTGCGGGGGACGCTCTCCTCGCGCGGGACGTGGACGGAGGCCCGCCGCTTCCGCTCGCGGAGCTTCCCGTCGCGGCGCGCCTCGGACCGACGCGCCTGTCGCGACAGGACTTCACGGCGCGGCCGACGGGGGCGGTCTCGCGACTCCGTCGCGCCGGATTCCGCACGATCGCTCCGCTCACCGTCTCCGGGCGCCTTCTCGCGCTCTTCGCCGTGGGCGACCGCGGCGGACGCGTGCCGCTGTCGCTCGACGATACGGAGCTCCTGGAGACCGTCCTCGCTCCGGCGGCCCTCGCGCTCGATCACGCGCGGCTCTTCGACGAGCTGCGCGTCGAGGCCGATCGCTACAGGACCCTCCAGCAGTTTCACGAGAACGTCGTCGCGGGCTCGGCCGCGGCGATCGCCGCCACGGACGACGCCGGGAGGCTCACCTCGGTCAACCCCGCGTTCGCCGCTCTCCTGGGGCGCGACGCGGCTTCCCTCGTCGGAGTCGCCGCGGAGGACGTGCTGCCCGCCGCGCTCGTCGGAAGCGCGCCGCCTCCGCAGCTCGAGGCGGACCTCGGCTCGGGGCCGCGGGTTCTGAACGTCGCGGTCTCGCCATTCCCCGGCGCGGGGCCGAGCTCGCGCGCCCGCGTCCTCGTCCTCTACGACGCGACCGAGACCGCGAGGCTCGAACGCGCGCTGGCCGACCGGGAACGCCTCGCCGCGCTCGGCACGCTCTCGGCGGGCGTCGCGCACGAGGTGAACACGCCGCTCGCCGGAGTCGCGGGCTTTGCGCGACTCCTCCTCGACGAGACGCCGAGAGACGACCCCCGCCGGACGCTCGTCGAAAAAATCGAACGGCAGGCGTTTCGCGCCTCGCGCCTCGTCGGCAGCCTGCTCGATCTGGCACGCGGCCGGCCGCGCGAGTTCGCGCGGCTCGAGCCGGCCGCGCTCGCGGAAGAGGCCGCCTGGGCTCTCGCGGACGAAACCGCGGCGCGTCGCGCCCCTCTCGACGTCGTGGCCGCCCGCTCGCTTCCGGCCGTCTCCGGCCATCGGGACGCCCTCGTCCAGGTGCTCGTGAACCTCGCGAAGAACGCGCTCGAGGCGGTCACGCTCCCGCGCGCCGAGGCCGACCCGCCGCCTTCGGTCATCCTGCGCGTCGGAGCGGCCGACGGTCGCGTCGTGTTCTCCGTGGAGGACAACGGACCTGGCCTGACAGATGCACAGGCCGCCCGCGTGTTCGACCCGTTCTACTCCACGAAGACCGCTCAGGGCGGAACGGGGCTGGGTCTCGCGATCGCACGCGATATCATTCAGGCGCACGGCGGCACGCTGACCGTCACGTCCGCGGGAGAGCGCGGAGCCCGATTCACAGTCTCCCTGCCCGCCGCGACCTGAAAACAATGTCCACCGTCCTGATCCTCGACGACGAGCCTGTCATCCGCGACGTGCTGGGATCCGTCCTCGCGAAGGCCGGATTCGTGACGCGTGAGGCCGCGACCGCGGCCGAGGGACTCGAGCGTCTCGCGAAGGAGCCCATCGACCTCCTGCTCCTCGATCTCATGCTCCCGGACCGGCCCGGCCTCGAGGTCCTCTCGGAGGTCAGGTCGCGGCATCCCGAGGTGCCCGTCGTCGTCGTGACCGCGTACTCCTCCGTGGAGAGCGCGATCTCGGCGATGCGCGAGGGCGCGTTCCACTACCTGCCGAAGCCCTTCCGGAACGAAGAGGTCGTGCACGTCGTCAAGCAGGCGCTCGAGAAGAGGCGGCTCGTCGCCGAGAACCGCGCCCTCAAGGCGCGGCTCGACGCCCCGCCCGGCCTCAAGGAGATCATCGGGCGCTCTCCGTCGATGGAACGCGTCTTCGAGACGATCCGCCAGGCGGCCGCCGCGCGCTCGACGATCCTCATCACCGGCGAGAGCGGCACCGGAAAGGAGCTCGTCGCGAAGGCCCTCCACCGCCTGTCGCCGCGCGCGTCGGGTCCGTTCGTCACCGTGCATTCCGGGGCGCTTCCCCCCGACCTCCTCGAGTCGAACCTCTTTGGGCACGTGCGCGGCTCGTTCACCGGCGCGGTCGCCGACAAGAAGGGCCTCTTCAAGGCCGCCGACCAGGGAACGATCTTCTTCGACGAGATCGGCACGGTCCCGATCGAGACCCAGGCGAAGCTCCTGCGGGTCCTGCAGGAGCGCGAGTTCCTCCCCGTGGGCGCGGTCGAGCCGCAGCACGCCGACGTGCGCGTCATCGCGGCCACGAATGCCGACCTGCCGCGGCTCGTCGCGGAAGGACGCTTTCGCGAGGACCTCTTCTACCGGCTCTGCGTCATCACGATCCCGCTCCCGCCGCTTCGCGAGCGCCGCGAGGACGTGCCGCTCCTCGTGGAGACGCTGCTCGCCCGGGCCGCGTCCGAAAACGGGAAGGCCGTCCCGTCCGTCACGCCCGCCACGATGAAGGCGCTTCTCGACCATGACTGGCCCGGCAACGTCCGCGAGCTGGAGAACGTCCTCGAGCGGGCGCTCGTCCTCGGCCACGGCGTGATCGACCTCGATCAGCTTCCGGACACCGTCCGGCGTTCGGTGCCGCGCGCGGCCGCGCTGCCCGCCGAAGGGCTCTCCTTCAAGGACGCCGTCGCCGCCTACGAGCGCGCGCTCCTCTCGGCGGCGCTTCAGCGCGCGTCGGGCGTCCAGAAGCGCGCCGCCGAGCTTCTCGGCCTCAAGCCGACGACACTGAACGAAATGCTCAAGCGCCACGGCATGTTGCCGCGCGACGCGCGAGAGGCGAACGAGCCCGAAGAGGCAGCGCCTTCCCGCGCGGCGGGACTCTAGCTTCTAGCTTCTCTTCAGAAGCACGAGCGTCCGGTCGTCTCCGAACGGAGTGCCGGAGGTGAACGCGAGGAGCGCCGCGCCGAGCTCGCTCTCGATCTGGGCGACGGAGAGAGCGCGCGCCTTGACGAGCGTCTCGACGAGCCGCGGCGTTCCGAACTCCTCGTCCTCGGGATTCGCGGCTTCGGTCACGCCGTCCGTGTAGAGAGCGAGGAGATCGCCCGCGCCCATCGTGAACGATCCCGAGCCGTACGTCTTTCCCGCGAACATCCCGAGCGGCGGTCCATGGGCCCCGAGCAGCTGCGTCTCCCCGTCACCGCGCACGAGGATGCCGGGGTTGTGGCCCGCGTTCGTGTAGACGACCATGCCCGACTCCGGGTCGTAGAGCGCGAGGAAGAACGTGATGAACTTCTCGGGGCTCGTGCGCCGGAACACCATGTCGTTGAGGCGCGTGCACAGCCGGTCCGGCGGGAAGTGCTCGCCGGCCCACACCTGGAACGCCGCCTGCACCGAGGCCGCGAGAATCGACGCGCCGATTCCCTTTCCGCTCACGTCCGCGACGACGACGTCGAGCGACTTGTCCCCGCGCTCGAAGAAGTCGTAGTAGTCGCCCGAGACCGTGCGCGAGGGCACGGTTCTTCCGAGAAGCTCCGTGTGGGGCAGCATCGGCTCGGCCTCGGGCAGGAGGCGGCGCTGGATCTCCCAGGCGAGGGCCATGTCGCGCTCGATGCGCTGGCGGGCCGCTGCGCCCTCCTGGAGGCGCAGGTTCTGAATCTTGATGGCGGCCGTGTTCGCGAGGGAGGTGAGGAGGCGGAGATCCTCTTCGCTGAAGCTCTTCCGCCCGAGGCGCACCTCGAGGTAGATGAGTCCGATGACCCGGTCCTCGACGAAGAGCGGCGCCGCCATGCACGACGTGATGCCCTGGATCCGGATGGATTCGGCGGCCCCGAGACCCACGTCCGTGGCGGCGTCGATCAGGAGGACGCCGTTCTTCCTGTCGACGACCGACTGTATGAGCGTCTTGCTGAGCCGGATGTCCGAGGGATCCACGCCGGCCGCGTACTTCACCTTCTCGGGTTTCAGCTCGCCGTGCTCGTCCGCGAGCATCAGGAGGCCGCGGTCGGGCTGGAGGAACGTGAACGTCTTCTCGAGGACGAGCTCGAGGAGGCGCGGGAGCGGTATGTCCCCGAGCAGGTCCACGGAGATCTCGTTGAGCATTCGGAGCGACGCGTTCAGGCGCGCGAGCTCCTCGGCGCCGAGCTTCGAGTCCCAGGCCTGCTTGTGCGGGCGCAGGAGATCCTTGGAGGACTGCAGGAACGTCGTCCGCTTCGAGCTCTCGTCGCCGAAGCCGTCGATGACGACGCGCGTGGTGGATTCTTCGACGACCTCGACGAGCGTCTCGCCGAGCTGGATGCGGTCTCCGGCCGCGAGCGGCACGGGCTCGGTGATGCGCGCCCCGTTCAGGGACGTGCCGTTGCGCGAGCCGAGGTCGACGAGCCTGATGGGGCCCCCGCCCTGGACGCCTTCGATCCGCGCGTGAACGCGCGAAAGCGTGCGGTCGCCGAGGGGCACGTCGTTCGTCGAGGATCGGCCCAGCGTCAGGATCGGGCGATCGAGCTGGATTCGGCGCGCCGGCTCCCCCGGCACCCGCACGTTGAGGACGAGCACGAGGGGAAGTCTAGCAACAACAATCGGTTCGGAGTGTTTCCGAAGCGGCGCACCCGTGTTATCCTCCGCCGTTCCGGCGTCGCTCACCATGCGGCGAAGCCGTGAAGGAGAGGTCCATGAAGGAAAAAATCCACCCCGAGTACCACGAGGTCGACGTGCACTGCGCGTGCGGGACCACGTGGAAGACGAAGAGCACGAAGAACGAGCTCCGCCTCGAAATCTGCTCGAACTGCCACCCGTTCTTCACGGGCAAGTCCAAGCTCGTCGACACGGCCGGCCGCGTCGAGCGGTTCCAGAAGCGCTACGCGAACACGCCGAAGCCCGCGGCAGCCACGGCGAAGCCAAAGCCCGAGCCCTCCACGACGGCCTGAGGCGCAGGCGGTCTCACCGGGCCGCCCGCGTCCGCCCCCATGTTTCAGAAGCTCGACGAGATCGAACGCCGGTACGCCGATCTCGAAGCCCGCGCGGCCTCGCCCGACGTGCTGGCGGATCACGCTCTCGCCACGAAGACGATGCGCGCCATGCACGAGATCCAGCCGGTCGTCGAGAAGAATCGCGAGCGCAAGCGGATCGACGCGGAGCTCGCCGGCGCCCAGGAGCTGCTCGACACGCTTCCGCCCGCGGACGAGCTGCGGCCGATCGCCCAGCAGGAGCTCGAGAGCCTGCGGGCCCGGCGGGACGCCGTCGAGGAGGAAATCCGGCTTCTCCTCCTTCCGAAGGATCCGAACGACGGCAAGAACGTTGTCCTCGAGATTCGGGCCGGCACGGGCGGCGACGAGGCCGCCCTGTTCGCGGAGGAGCTCCTCCGGATGTACGTGCGCTACGCCGAGGGACGCGGCTGGAAAGTCGAGATCATCGATCGGAGCGAATCCGGCGGCGCCGGAGGCCTCAAGGAAGTTCAGGCGATCGTCGAGGGCGAGGGCGCTTTTTCGCGCCTGAAATACGAGGGCGGCGTCCACCGCGTCCAGCGCGTCCCCGCCACGGAGGCCGCCGGAAGAATCCACACGTCGGCCGCCACGGTCGCGATCCTGCCCGAGGCGGAGGACGTGGACGTCGAGATCCTCGACAGGGACGTCCGGGTCGACCTCTTCTGCGCCTCCGGGCCAGGCGGCCAGGGCGTCAACACGACGTATTCGGCGGTGCGCCTGACCCACATCCCGACCGGCGTCGTCGTCCAGTGCCAGGACGAGCGCTCACAGGTCAAGAACAAGGCGAAGGCGATGCGCGTGCTCAAGGCGCGCATTTACGAGGCCGAGCGCGAGAAGAAGGAAGCCGCCTACGCGGCCGACCGCAAGAGGATGGTCGGCTCGGGCGACCGATCCGAGAAGATCAGGACCTACAACTTCCCGCAGAGCCGCGTGACGGACCACCGCATCGGCTTCACGTCCCACCGGCTGAGCGACGTCCTCGACGGGCGCCTCGACGAGCTGATCGACCCGCTCGTCTCGCACTTCCAGGCCGAGAAGCTGAAAGCGGAGCTCGCGAAGGCTTAAGAGGGGAAGAGGAAGAATTTCTTAGAATGGAATAGGGGCGGCCGTGCGGCCGCCCCGGGGCAAATTCTCTCTATTTCGTCTTCGCGGGCTTCGCTGCCTTTGCCGGCGCGTCCTTGGACTCGATCGAGCTCGCGTGCATCTTGTACTTGATCGTGACCTTGCCGCCGACCTTGGCGTCTCCCGTCATCTTCGTGTCCTTGTCGATCGCGATCTGGAAGCGCTCCTTGCCCTTCATGACCGTGATCGAGTCGGCGGTCTTCTCCGTGACGTTGCCCGTCACCTGAAAGTCGTCGACGGCGAGAGCGGCGGTCGCGAAGAGAAGGAACGCGGCGGGAGCGAGAACGCGGAGGATGTTCTTCTTCATGTGATCTCCTTGTCGATTTGGCCCCTCGGGGCCGGATGAACGAATTACGGAATTATGCGCCGGACGGCGCCTCGGACGCTCGCCTGTCGAGGACGTAGGCGGGCGATCCGTCCTCTCCGACGACGATGTCCGTGACCTCGTAGCCCCGGGCGAACAGAGGCTTGACGACCGCCGCGAAGCGGTGGCGCTCCACCAGCGTTCCGGCGTGGTCCGTCCGGTAGATGCGCGGCGCGCCGGCCGGGAACGGAAGCAGGAGGCGCGGCGCCGCGGGAAGCTTCCTCGCGCTGCGCGCCACGGGCAGCCCCGAGGCGTCCGGCCGCTCACGGGGCTCGCCCGCCGCCGCGCGCACGACGGACGGGTCGTCCAGCCGCCAGACGACCTCGAATCGATCGGACGGGAGGCCGGCGTAGATGCCGCCCATGAGGCCGTAAAAGTTCGGGTGGAACGCGCGGGCGGTCGCCCTCAAATGGCCGATGTTCAGCTTCGCGTTCTTGAGGAGGAAGGGGTCGTACGTCCACGTGACGACGCGGATGCCCCGCGCGAGGCACCACGCGCGCTGGTACAGCTTGAGCTTCACGGAGAGGCCGCGCCCCTGCGCTTCGGGCTTCACGGCGAGGAGGTGCGAGTGCTGGCAGGGCTCGCCCAGGTTCGTGCGCGGGATGCCATGGACGAAGCCCACCATCTTCCCGCCGAGGAACGCGCCCGCCGTGAGGCCGCCCGCGTGCGTCGCGGCCACGAGGTCGCTCGCGGGCGAGAGAGACCGTTCGGCGAAGCCCCAGGCGGCTTTCGAGACGTGCGCCGTCTCGATGAACTCGTCCGCGGTTCTGAGGTCGCGGATCACGAGACGACCGCTCACGCCGAGTCCTCGAGCAGGGCCGCGAGAAGCGCCGCCCGGCGCGGGAGGTCGTCCACGAGGAGATGTTCCGTGCGCGCGTGCGCGCCGGCGCCTGAGGGCCCCAGGCCGTCGAGCGTTGGAACCCCGGCCGAGGCCGTGAGGTTCCCGTCGGAACCGCCGCCCACGCGCACGCCGGGAAGCGGAAAACCGAGTGTCTGGGCAAGCGCCGCCGCGCGCCGGTAGAGCGCGAGCGAGGCCTCGGTCGCCTCCATGGGCGGCCGGTTGACCCCGCCTTCGAGCGTCACGGCCACGCGTTCGTCCGCGGGCCGGTATGCGTGGAGACCCGCGAGGACGCGCCGGCCCTCGGCCTCGGACCAGAGCCGAAAGTCCACGGAAAGCGTCGCGTGCTCGGGCACGACGTTCGTCATCGTTCCGGACGCGGCGACGGTCGGGACGACCGAGGTGCCGGACGGGAGGTCCTGGAGCGCGTCGGAGTAGAGCGCGAAGCGCGACATCTCGAGAAGTGCGGAGGCCCCTTTCTCGGGCTCGAGGCCGGCGTGGGCGGCCACGCCCGCGAACCGCGCCGTCACCGTACCGGTCCCCTTTCGCGCGATCTTCGCGGCTCCGCCGTCGCCCGACGGCTCCAGGACGAGCACGCGGTCCCGGTTGAGAGCCTCGCCGACGAGGAGATCCCGGGACGCGCCGCTCCCGACCTCTTCGTCCGGCGTCAGGAAGAGCGTCAGTCCCTCGGCCAGCTTCACGTCCCCGCGCGCGAAGGCCTCGAGGACGGCGATCGCCACCGTCACGCCGCCCTTCATGTCGAAGACGCCCGGCCCCCGGGCGATGCCCTCCTCGACCCGGAACGGGATTTCCGCAAGCGTGCCGGCCGGCCAGACGGTATCGATGTGGCCGAGCAGGAGCGCGCCCCCGCGCTCGGGGCCGAGCCGCACGCGGAGGGCGTCGCCCCGCCCCTCGCAGGGCACGCAGGAGGCAGGAATCCCCGACTTCTCGAGCCGAGCCGCGACCCAGCGTGCGACCTCGCTGACGAGGGAAGACTCGCTCGACGGGCTCTCGCGGACCACGAGAGCCTCGAGGTCCTGGAGCATCGAAGCTCGCCGCCCGTCGAACAGCGTCGCCAGCTCCAGGACGCGCGCGCTCACGCGCGAAGCTCCTGGAGCGAGGTCGTGACCCGGCCGAGGACGTCGGGGCGGATCGCGACCCCGGTGCCGGGCCCCGTCGGCACGGGCATGAGCCCGTCCTTCGCCTCGAGCGCGGGCGTCACGATGTCCTCCTCGAAGTATCGCGACGCAGAGGACGTGTCGCCGGGCTTCGAGAAGCCCGGCAGGCTCGCGATCGCGACGTTGTGCGCGCGACCGACGCCCGCCTCGAGCATGCCTCCGCACCACACCGGCACGCCCGCGGCGCGCGCGACGTCGTGGATGCGCACGGCCTCGGCGTGGCCGCCCACGCGGCCGACCTTGACGTTGATGACCTGGCACGCGCCGAGCTGGATCGCGGCCCTCGCGTCGGCCGCCGATCGGATCGACTCGTCGAGGCAGATCGGCGTCCTCAGCGTCTTCGCGAGCTCCGCGTGGGCGACGAGGTCCTCGTGATGCAGCGGCTGCTCCATGTAGTCGAGCCGGAACGCGTCCAGAGAGCGCAACGTGTCCGCGTCGGCCGGCGTGTAGGCCGCGTTCGCGTCGACCGTGAGGGTGATGTCCGGGAAGGCCTCCCGGACGGCCGCGAGGCGATCCGCGTCGCGCCCCGGCTCGATCTTGAGCTTGATCCGCTTGTAGCCCTGGGCGACGTGCTTGCGCACGTTCTCGACGGTCTCCTTCGCGGTCGGCGAGATCCCGAGCGAGACGCCGACCTCGATCGCCTCGCGCGTCCCCCCGAGGGACTTGCCGAGGGGAACGCCCGCGGCCCTCGCGAAGAGATCGCGCAGCGCGCACTCGACGGCGGCCTTGGCCATGCGGTTGCCGCGGATGCGCGCGGCGAGACGCTCGAACTCCTCGGGTGACGAGACCGCCTTCCCGAGGACGAGAGGCAGCAGGTACGCCGACAGGATCGGCATCGCGGTCGAGAGGGTTTCCGGCGAGTAGAACGGACCCTCTTCGGCGACGCACTCGCCCCATCCGGAAATGCCCTCGCCCCGGAGCTCGAGGAGGAGAAACTTCTTGATGCCGGTTTCGCCGAACGACGTGCGGAAGCGGAACTTGAGCGGCATCTCCACGTGGCGGAGTACCGCGCATTCGACGCGCATTTTGTGATTGTCTATCATCACGCTCCCCTCGTTCCGGGGGGACATGATAAGGAAATCGCCGCCGAGGAGGCCCGCATGACCGGTCCCGACATCCGCGTTCGTTTCGCCGCCGTGTCTGCCGTCGCTCTCATCGGCGCCGCGCTCCTGACCGGGTGCGGAGGCAAGGACGACGACGAGGACCGGCCCAAGTCGGCCCGCGCCACGGGCGCCGCGAAGGACGCCGGCGCCGCGCCGGCAGCTCCCGCCTCGTCCGCCGCCGCCGGCCCCGCCGCCGGTGCGATGGGCGCGGCCTCGATCACCGGCAGGATCGTCTTCGAGGGCGCCGTGCCGGCCGCCGAAAAATTCAAGATGTCGGCGGACGCGTTCTGCGCGAGATCGCATCCGGGAGACGTGAGCCGCGAGGACATTCTCGTCGGAAAGGACAAGGGCCTCGCGAACGTCTTCGTCTACGTGAAATCGGGGATCAACGGCACGTATCCCGCGCCGGCCGCGGCCGCGACCATCGACCAGAAGGGCTGTACCTACCATCCCCACGTTTTCGGGATGGTCGCGGGACAGAGCCTCGAGATCCTGAACAGCGACGACACGCTCCACAACATCCACTCGCTGCCCGAGAAGAACGAGGCTTTCAACCTCGGGATGCCCGTCAAGGGCATGAAGTACACGAAGAAGTTCGACAGGCCCGAGGTCATGATCCGGATCAAGTGCGACGTCCACGGCTGGATGTCGGCGTACTGCGGCGTCCTCTCCCATCCTTTCTTCGCCGTCACCGCGGCAGACGGCACGTACACGATCAAGGACCTTCCCGCCGGGACTTACACGATCGAGGCGTGGCACGAGAAGCTCGGCACCCAGACGCAGCAGGTCACGGTGGGCGCGCAGGAGTCGAAGCCGGCCGCCTTCACGTTCAAGGCCGGTGCGTGAGGCTTTCCTGAGCGCCGGTACGCGGGCGGTCGCCGTCTGCGTATTCCTGCTTCTCGTCGCGGGCGCCCTCGTCACGTCCACGGAGTCGGGACTCGCCGTACCGGACTGGCCGCTGTCCTACGGCAAGGTCATGCCTCCGATGGTCGGAGGGATCCTCTATGAGCACGGCCACAGGCTCGTCGCGGCCGCTGTCTCCACGCTCGTAGGGCTGGAGCTGGGCGCGGTGTTGTTTTTCTTAGAAGGGAATAGAAGAGTCGTCAAATGGCTGGCAGGTGCCGCCTTCGGCGCCATCCTCCTGCAGGCGGTTCTGGGCGGATTGACGGTCCTTCTCCTGTTGCCGCCCGCGGTTTCTTCCGCGCACGCCGCCCTCGCGGAGATCGTCTTCGCGCTCACGGCGGTCGTCGCGCTCATGTGCTCGAAAACCTGGGCGACCCTGACCAAACAAACCGAGCTCCTCTCCTCTCTTCCTTTCTCAGAGAATCCTTCTTCTCCCTCTTCCTCTTCTCTTTCTCTTCCACTCGAAGAGAATCTTCGGATTTCTTCGAAGGGTGAAGAGGAGACGGCGGCTTTTCGGTGGACGGCTCTTGCGACCGCCGCGATCTACGCCCAGATCGTCCTCGGCGCGGTCATGCGCCACACGGGCGCGGGCCTCGCGATCCCGGATTTCCCGACCGTCTTCGAGTCCTGGCTCCCTTCTCTCTCGACGCTCTCGCGGCCCGGGGTTCCGATCCACCTCGCGCACCGCCTCGGGGCCGTTGTCGTCGTCCTTCTCGTCTTCCGCGCCGCGAAATCCCTCTCGCGCCTCCGCGCGCCGCTCCTGGCCGCCTTCGGCCCCGCCTGGGTCGGCCTCGTCTGCCTGCAGGCCCTGCTCGGCGCGGCCTCGATCTGGTCGCGAAAGGCCGTCCCCCTGACGGTCGCCCACCTCGCGGTGGGGGCCCTGTGCTGGGTGACGGGCGTCCTCGCCCTCGTGAGCCTCCGGGCCTGCCGGAATCCTTCGAACGCGCTAAGCTCCCCTGGTCGCGCATGAGCCTCCGTCGCAATACCTCCGCTTTCTCCTCCTACGTCGCGCTCACGAAGCCGCGCATCACGCTGTTCGTCGTCATGACGGCCTTCGTGGGCTTCGTGGCGGGCACGAAGGGGCCGCTCACCGGGATCGACGCCGTGCTTCTCCTGCACACGCTGTTCGGCACGGCGCTCGTCGCGTCCGGCACGAGCGCCTTCAACCAGGTCTGGGAGAAGGATCTGGACGGCCGGATGGAACGGACCGCCGCGCGTCCGCTCCCCTCGGGCCGCCTTCCGCTGGCCGGCGCGGCGCTCTTCGCCGGGGCGCTGTCGTTCTTCGGCCTCGTCGAGCTCCTCCTCTTCACGAACGGGATCACGACGGCGCTCGCCGCTTTCACGCTCGTCTCCTACGTCTGCGTGTACACCCCGATGAAGACGCGGTCGCCGGCGTCCACGATCGTCGGCGCGATCCCCGGCGCGCTGCCTCCGCTCGGCGGATACACGGCCGCGGCGGGCGTCGTCGGCCTGCCCGGGCTCGCGCTCTTCGCGATCCTGTTCGTCTGGCAGCTGCCGCACTTCTTCGCGATCGGCTGGCGCCACCGCGTCGACTACGCGAAGGCGGGCGTCGTCATCCTCCCCGTCGTCGATCCGACGGGACGCAGCACCGCCCGCCAGACTCTCCTCTGGACGGCCGTCCTCCTGCCGGTCAGCCTCCTGCCCTCTCTCGTGGGGACGACGGGGTTCGCGTACGCGTTCGGGGCGTTCGCGATGACCCTCCTCTTCCTGACGTCGTCGCTCCGGTTCGCGCGCGACATCTCGGACGGCCGCGCGCGCTCTCTCTTCCTCGCGTCGATCGGGTGGCTGCCGGCGATCCTCGTCCTACTCGTCCTCGACCGCGTCTGATACTTTCCGAAGCCCGCAGCCGCACGTGACGCCTAACGCCGTCGAAACCCGCTCTCTCTCCCGTTCCTTCGGGGCGCGCGCCGCGCTCTCCGACGTCACGTTCTCCGTGGCACGCGGCGAGACCTTCGCGCTCCTCGGCCCGAACGGCGGCGGCAAGACGACTCTGTTCCGGATTCTCGCGACGCTGCTGCCGCCCGACGCCGGGACCTTCTCGATCGACGGGCTCGATCCTGCCACGGCCGGTCGCGACGTGCGCCGGCGCCTCGGCGTCGTCTTTCAGTCGCCCAGCCTCGACCGGAAGCTCACGGTGCAGGAGAACCTGCGCCTGCAGGCGGCGCTCTACGGACTTTCCGGAGGGTCGCGCGACGCGCGCATCCGCGAGCTGCTCGAGACGTTTCACCTGGAGGACCGCGCCTTCGATCTCGTCGAAACGCTCTCGGGCGGTCTCGCGCGCCGCGTCGAGATCGCCAAGGCGCTCCTCCACTCCCCGCCCGTGCTGCTCCTCGACGAGCCGTCGACGGGCCTGGACCCCGGCGCGCGCCGGGATCTCGTCGAGCTCCTCGGCTCTCTGGCCCGCGCGGGCACGGCGGTGCTCCTGACGACGCACCTTTTCGAGGAAGCCGAGGCCGCGCACCGCATCGGCATTCTCGACCGCGGGAGGCTCCTCGCGCTCGACACGCCCGCCGCGCTGAAGGCGACCCTGGGCGGCGACGTCGTGGCCGTGGAGGCGAAGGACGAGACGTGCGCGCCGGCCCTCGCGGCCGCGATCGGGAGCCGCTTCGGCGCCGAAGCCGGGCGCGTCACGGTGGTCGGACCCACGGTGAGAGTCGAGCGCCCGGCCGCGCACACGTTCGTGCCGCGCCTCGTCGAGGCGTTCCCTGGCGCTTTCAAGTCCGTGACGCTCGGCGCGCCTTCGCTCGAGGACGTCTTCATCGCCCGTACCGGCCGCCGCTTCCGCGAGGCGGACGCGGCCGGACCCGGAAACGGCACCTCGTGAGCGCTGCCCTCGCCCTCGCGCGCCGCGAGATCGTCCGCTTCCTGAGGCAGAAGAGCCGCGTCGTGGGAGCAGTGGCCCCGCCGCTCGTCATGTGGGTTCTCGTGGGAGCCGGCTTCCGGGGCTCCTTCCGCGAGGATTCGTTCGGCTATTTCTTCCCGGGGACGGTCGTCCTCGTCGTCCTCTTCGCGGCGATCTTCGCCACGATCTCCGTGATCGAGGACCGGCGCGAAGGCTTCCTCCAGGGCGTCCTCGTGTCCCCGGTCGCACCGTCCTCGATCGCGCTCGGGAAGGTCCTCGGCGGCGCGGTGCTCGGGCTGATCCAGGGGCTCCCGCTCCTCATCCTCGTGCCCGTGGCCGGCCTGAAGGCCGACGCCGCCGGGCTCCTCGCGGCAGCCGCGCTGCTCGTCGTGCTGGCCTTCGCGCTCACGGCCCTCGGCTTCGCGATCGCCTGGTGCCTCGAGTCGACCCAGGGATTCCACGCGATCATGAATCTCTTCCTGATCCCGATGTGGCTGCTCTCGGGCGCCTTCTTTCCCGTCGACGGCGTGCCCGCGTGGCTCCGCGCGGCGATGGCCGTGAACCCTCTCACTTACGGCGTCGCGGCGCTGCGGCGCGCTCTCGGCGGCACCGCGCCCGCGTGGATGTCCCCGACGCTCTCCTTCGCCGTGACGATCGCGTTCGCCGCCGTCACGTTCGGAGCCGCCGTCGCCGTCGTCGCGCGCCTCCCCGCGGGCCCCGCCGGCCGGCCCGTTGCGCCGCGCGCCCCGGAGAAGCCATGACCGTCCGCGACCTGCCCACGTTGAACGCCTGCCTGAACGCGACGAGCGCCGTCCTCCTCGCCGTCGGCTGGATTCTCATCCGTTCGCGCCGGAGAGCCGCCCATCGCCGCGTCATGATCACGGCGTTCGCGTGCTCGACGCTCTTCCTCGTGAGCTACCTCGCCTACCACGCGCAGGTGGGAAGCGTTCGCTTCCCCGGGACGGGCGGCGCCCGCACGCTCTACCTCGGCATCCTCCTCACGCACACGGTCCTCGCCGCCGCCGTCGCCCCGATGGCCGTCGTGACGTTCTCGCTCGCGTGGCGCGGCCGCTTCGAGAAGCACCGGCGCCTCGCGCGCTGGACGCTTCCGATCTGGCTCTACGTCTCCGTGACGGGGGTCATCGTGTACGTCATGCTGTACCGGATGAGGTGGTAGCCCGGCCCCGGCCCCATTTCGCGACGAGCTCGCCGATGCGCGCGAGCGTCACGGGCTTGCTCACGAAATCGTTCATGCCCTCGGCCTCGCAGCGCTCCTTCACGAGGTCGGACGTGAGCGCCGTGAGGGCGACGACCGGCAGGCGGTCGCCGCCGGGCAGGGCGCGCAGCCGCCTCAGGACCTGAAAGCCGTCCATCGTGGGCATCTGGAGGTCCAGGAGGACGAAGTCGAATCGGAAGCCCGCGGCCGCGTCCACGGCTTCGCGCCCGTTCGCCGCCGTGAGGACCTCCGCGCCGCGGGACCGCAGCATGTGGGCGAGAAGCTCGCGGTTCTCCTCGTTGTCCTCCACGAGCAGCACGCGCGGACGGCCGTCGGCGCCGCCGATCGAACGGCGGCCGGACCGGTCTTCCGGCACGGCCTCGCCGACCTGCGCGAGGAGCTTGTCGCTCGTCGCGAGAAGCTCGGCCTCGGCGCGGGCGCGCCGGATCGGGGCCGAAGATTCGTCCCCCGTGCGCCGCGCCGCGGCGACGATCTCCTGCACACGCGCCTTGAGGTCGCGGGTGGTGGACTTCAGGACGTCCACGGCGGTCTCGCGCGCCTCGGCGAGCGCCCGGCGGGATGCATCCACCTCGGCGAGGAGGCGCCGGCGCGAGCCGCTGTCGAGAAAGACGGCATCGGCGCCGCCCCCCGGGCGCGGCGCAACGAGGACGTGGCACATGCGCGAGATCCCCTCCGGGGTGACGAGCGCGACGTCGTCCTCGACGATCGCGGTCGGCGTGCCCTGGGGGGCGCGGTTCACGGCGTGCGCCCGTATGAGCCCGCGAAGCGCCTCGGGCAGCACCTCGGTACGCTCGACGTCGAGACCTTCGAGAGCGTCCGAACGGCGTCCGACCCATTCCGCGAGCCGGCGGCTCACGGCCTCGATCCGTCCCGACGCGTCCACGCCGAGAAGGCCCGCCGGCGAGGAATCGAGGAGGCGCGCGCGGTGCTCGTCGCCGCCGCCGGGGCCGCGCGTGTCGACCCGCCAGACGGCGGCTTCGACGACCTTGCCGTATCGCACGACCGGCGTCATCGAGACGATCGCGTCGACGCGCGTCGCGCCGTCCGCGAGCAGCATGATCCGCCGCGCCGTCCGGGGCCGGCCGGTCTCGAAGATCTCGTTCAGACCCTCGACCATCTCGGGAGTCTCGGAGCCGGCTGAAGGGAACTCCGACGCGGATCTCCCTTCCACGTCGCGCCCTTCCCCGTCCAGCACGCGCCGCGCCCCCCGGTTCGCGTAGCCGATCCGGCCCGAACGATCGAGCGTGTAGACGGCGACCGCGTCCATCGCATCGACGGCCGGACCGAAGGCCGCGCGGACGGACGTCGCCGGGTCGGAGCGCGAACCGGAGCCCGGCGAGGATCGCTCCGCGCCGAACAGCGGCAACGAACGCTCCGCGCCGAACAGGACGAGGACGGCGGCCGCCGCGATCACGACGGCCGCGGGCGCGAGCGACGACGGCAGGCCGATGACGACGCCCGCCGCGAGAAGCAAAAGGCCGAAAAGGACGAGAATCCGGGGGCCGGACATCCTCTCCATATTAGACACGAGGCCCGCATGAGCTCCTCCGCCGACGCCGACAAGTCCTGGGGCGCGCTCCTCGCCGAGGGGCGGCGCCGCCTGTCGGGCGCGGATCACGCCCCGTACGAGGCGGAAGAGCTGCTCGCCCGGGCCGCGGCACGCCCCCGCGCCTGGTTTCTCGGTCGCCGGACGAACCGCGCGGATCCGGCGACGGAAGCGGCCTTCGCGGCGCTCGTCGCGCGCCGTGCCGCGGGCGAGCCGCTGCAATACCTGCTCGGCGAATGGGAGTTCCTGGGCCGTACTTTTTTTGTCGACCCGCGCGCCTTGATCCCGCGCCTCGAGACGGAAGGCATCGTGGAAGCGGCGCGTGCCGCCGCCGCCGGTGCCCGCCGGATCGTCGACCTGGGAACGGGAAGCGGCATCCTCGCCGTCTCGCTGGCGCTCGAGCGCCCCGGCGCGCATGTCGTCGCGACCGACCGCTCCCTTGCGGCCCTCGCCCTCGCGGCCGCGAATGCGCGCCGCCACGGCGTCGTCGCACGCGTGATCCCCGTCGCGGCCGACTGGCTCTCGGCGTTTCCGCGCCGGCCCCTCTTCGATCTCGCCGTCGCGAATCCACCCTACGTGTCCTTCGCCGACGCGCCCCACCTCTCGAAGACGGTCTCGGAGTTCGAGCCCCCTCTCGCGCTCTACGGCGGGGGCGACGGTCTCGACCCTCTGCGCGCCCTCCTCGCGGCGCTCCCTGCCGTCCTCTGGAAGGGAGCCCCGTTCGTGTTCGAGTTCGGGTACGGGCAGGCGCGGGACGTCTCGGCGCTCGTCGAGACCTCGGGCGCCTTCCGCCTCGCCGCCGTGCGCCTCGACGCCGCCGGGATCCCGCGCACGGCGACGGCCGTGCGTCTCTGAGGCGCCTCCGGCCGCCGGTGCCGATACACTTCCGCCCTGGTGGACGCTTTCCTCCTCAAGGGCCCCGTCCGGCTCCTCGGCACCGTCCGGGCCAGCGGCGCGAAGAACGCCGCCCTGCCGGCGCTCGCGGCCGCGCTCCTGACCGCCGATCCCGTGACGCTCGACGAGGTGCCGGACCTCGCGGACGTCGACACGATGAACCGTCTTCTCGCCGGCATGGGCGTCTCGATCGACCGGCCCGCGCCGGGGCGGATCGTCCTCGACGCGTCGCGCGTCACGTCGACCGAGGCGCCTTACGACCTCGTGCGGACGATGCGCGCGTCGATCCTCGTTCTCGGGCCGCTCGTGGCGCGCTTCGGCGAGGCGCGCGTCTCGCTGCCCGGAGGATGCGCGATCGGCGTGAGACCGGTGGACCTCCACCTCATGGCGCTCGAGGCGATGGGCGCGCGGATCGCCGTCGAGAAGGGTTACATTCACGCGCACGTCTCGCGCGTCGGGCGCGGAACCGGCCGGCTCACGGGAGCGACGATCCGGTTTCCCTCGCCCACCGTGACGGGCACCGAGAACGTGCTCTTCGCGGCCGCGCTCGCGAAAGGCACCACGGTGATCGAGAACGCGGCGCGGGAGCCTGAGGTGGAGGACGCGGCGCGCCTTCTGACGACGATGGGCGCCCGCGTGGCCGGAGCGGGCACCGGGACGATCACGGTCGAGGGCGTCGACCGGCTCCGGGGCACGGGTCGGGCGCCGCACGCGATCGTGCCCGACCGGATCGAGGCGGGAACGTACCTTGCCGCCGGCGCGATCACGGGCGGAGACGTGACGGTCGCGCGCGCGCGGGCGGGCGACCTCGGCGCGTTCCTCGACGCGCTCTCGCGGGCGGGAGCCGGCATCGAGGTCACGGCCGATGCGGTGCGCGTCTTCGGCGGGCGTCCTCTCGTGGCCGTCGACATCGAGACGGCGCCGCACCCCGGGTTCCCGACGGACCTGCAGGCGCAGTTTCTCGCGCTCATGACGCAGGCCAGGGGCACGTCGCGCCTCGTCGAGACGATCTTCGAGAATCGCTTCCTGCACGCCGTCGAGCTCGTCCGCCTCGGCGCCGACGTGCGCGTCGAGGGGCGCGCGGCGGTCGTGCGCGGGCCGTCTCCCCTCGAGGGCGCGCCCGTCACGGCGTCGGACCTCCGCGCGTCGGCGGCTCTCGTGCTCGCGGCCCTCGTCGCGCGGGGCGAGACGCGCGTCCGTCGCATCTACCACCTCGACCGCGGCTACGCGGCCATGGACGAGCGCCTGCGATCGCTCGGCGCCTCGGTCGAGCGGATCGACGGATAATCAGGGCGTGAGCAAACCTTTCGCCGACCCCCTGTGCCTTTTCTGCCGCATCGGCCGGAGAGAGATACCCGCGAAGATCGCCTTCGAGGACGAGCGCGTTCTCGCGTTCCACGACGTGGCCCCGAAGGCGCCGACGCACGTCCTCGTGATTCCGAAAACGCACCTCGCGCGCCTCTCCGAGACTTCGCGCGCGGACGCGGCGCTTCTCGGCGAGTGCCTCGCGGCTCTCCGCGGGGTCGCGAGCGCGCTCTCTCTCGAAAGCTACCGCGTCGTCGTCAACGACGGCGCCGCGGCCGGCCAGAGCGTGTTCCACGTTCACTTTCATCTCCTCGGCGGGCGGACGTTCGCGTGGCCGCCGGGCTGAGAGACGTCTTTCGCCCCGCCGCCTGCCTTCTCCTCGCGTTCCTCGTCCTCCTCCCGGCCGTGCCGCTCCTCGCGGCCCAGGCCGCTGCCGAACGCGACCTCGCCGCCGCCGCGCGCGCCGGAAAATGGGCCGAGGTCCTCGGGCGACTCGCCGACCTGAAGAAGGAGTCCGCCGAGCGCTATCAGGACGGCCGCTTCGACTATCTCGAGGCGCGCGCCCGGGCCGCCACCGGCGGCCGCGACGAAGCCATCGCGCTCTTCGAGCGCCACGTTTCCCCCGACGACCTCCTCGACGTGCCGGCCCGTCTCGCTGCCGGGTCGCTTCGATTCGAGGGCGGGGACGGGCTCGGCGCGCTCGAGCTGCTCTTTCCGCTTCTCCAGAGGAAAGGGGGGGCCGTGTCCCGCCGGGCGCTCCGCATCGCTCTCGACGCGCTCGAGACGCGCCTCGACGTCGCCGCGCTGAACCGGCTCGTCGCGGCGCGGCCGCCCGCGCCGCCGCGCGAGAGACGCCGGCTCCTCGCGCTCCGCTCCGAGGCGCTCGATCAGGCCGGAGACGAAGCCGGAGCGGCCAGGCTCCGCGAAGAGATTCTGCGGGAGGCACGGCGGGACGACGCGGCCGCGGTCGTGCTTGCCCGCGAGATCCGCGGGAAGGAAGCGCGCGACCTTCCCGACCAGCTCCTGCCGCTCCTCATCGAGACCGCGAAGGCGCAGCGCGACCTGGACCTCGCCGAGCGTCTCGCGGCGGAGCGCGCGGCGCGCGCCGCGCGCTCCGGCGACGACGTCGCCCGCTGGGGCGCCCGGTTCGACCTCGGCCGGATCCTCGCGTCGCGCGGCCGCTTCGCGGAAGCGGCGACGGTGTTTCGAAGCATCCTCGCCGAAAAGCCGCGCCGCCCGCGGCGCGCCACGGGAAAGAAGGACGACGCTCCGGGGACGGACGCCTTCTTCGCGCGCGTGCGTTTCAACGCCGGCGCGGTCCTCGAGAAGCTCGGCCAGCTCGACGCCGCGGCGGCCGAGTTCCGGCGCGTGGAAACGGGGCGCGTCGGCCCCGCGGCCGTCGCCGCGCTGCAACGGGCGCGCCTCCTCATGCGCCGCGGCGACCTCGCGGGCGCCGAGGCGATCCTCATGCTTCCCAGGCTCGCGAAGGAGCCCGGACGCGTCGAGGGCCTCCTTCACCTTCTGGAACGCCACGCCGAGGCCGGCGACGGCGCGGGCGCTCGGCGGATCCTGCTGCCCGTCGAGCGCCTTGCGCGCTCGGGCAGGTTGAAGGAGCCCTGGAAGAGCGAGCTTCCGTTCTGGCGCGGCCGCGTCGCGGAGGCCTCCGCCGACGTCGCGGGCGCTCTCGCCGGCTACGCCGCCCTCCTCGCCGCCCGCCCCTTTACTCTCGCGGGCGAGCTCGCGACGCAGCGGATGCTCGCGCTTCCCGCCGGCTCCCGCGACGCGTTCCTCCGCCGCGAGCGGCTGCGCGGCGAGGCTCTCCTCACGTCCAGGAACACGCGGGAAGCCCGGATCCGCCTGCTGCCGCCCGCCCTTCTCGGAGACGCCGCGGCCCGGGACCTCCTGAAGCTCGCCTACCGCACGCTTCCCGGATATGCCGAGGTCCTGCTCGCCCCCGACCTGCCGGAGGATGCCCTCCCGACGCTCTGCGGGGACGCCGCCGCCTGCCGCCTCCTGCAGCTCGGCCTGCCGCTCGAGGCCGAGCCCATCGTGCGTGACGCCTCGCGCCTCGACACGCCGCTCGCCTGTCTCGTCGCGGCGCGGCTCGCCGAGGACGCCGACGCCGGGCCGGCGGCGCTGGAAGCCGCCGAGGCCCTCGACCGGATGGTGCCGGACGACTTCCTCCTCGACCTCGCGCCCCGCTCGATCCTGCGGGGACTCGCGCCGCGGCCCTTCGGCCGGCTCGTCGCCGAGACGGCGGACCAGAGCGGCGTCCCGCGCGATCTTCTCTACGCCATCATGCGGCAGGAGAGCCGTTTCGACCGCGAGGCCGCCTCTCCGGCCGCGGCGCGCGGCCTCATGCAGCTCACTCTCCCCGCCGCCGGAGAAGCCGCGCGCGAGCTGAACGAGTCGCCGCCCGCCTACGCCGACCTCTACGATCCCGCGCGCTCGCTGCGCCTCGGCGCACGCACCCTGAAGACCCTCCTCGCCCGCTTCGCCGGGGACGCCGTCCTCGCGACCTCGAGCTACAACGCCGGTGCCGGCCAGACGGCGCTCTGGGCCGGAGGGGCGAAGGCGCCCGCCGAGGCTCTCCTCGCATCGATCAGCTACGCGGAGACGCGCACGTACGTCAGGCGCGTTCTCGCGAGCCGGATCCTCTACCGGAAAGCGGAACCGAAAGCCGAGTCCGCCGGCGCCGGCAGCGTCAGCGCCGGTAAATGAGAATGCGGGTCTCGCTTCGGAGCTGCTCGGTCCAGCGCTCGATCTCGGCGTTGAGCCGGAGCTCGCGAACGACCTCGCGGATCTCCTCGCGGACCTCGTCGAACGGCGGCACGTCCGCGAGGCCGCGCTTCTTCGCCGCGTCGCGAAAAGTCGTGTCGTAGTAGACGCGGAGGTCCGCCTCCGTCAGCCTCAGGCCGGGCGTGAGCCGCTCCTTCACGAAGCTGTCGAGCGCGAGCCCGCGGCGCACCCACCCCGACAGCTCCTCGTGCGTCGTCCCGGCCGCCGCGAGGGCGGCCGCGGCCGGAACACCGCGGTCCTTCGCGAGCCGCTCCTCGAGCGCCGCGACGCGCGCTTCGACCTCCTCGGGCTTCGGGTCGAAGCCCGAGGACCTCCGGAGCTGCTTCTCGCGCAGCAGGTCGACGACGCGCTGGTCGAGGGAACGGTCGCGGTAGGCGGTGTCGGATTCCCCCGGTTTCCGCTCGAGGTACCGGACGGCGACGAGCTTCCGAATCTCGCTCTCGAGAATGATGTCGTCGCCCACGACCGCCGCGATGCGGTCCACGAGGACGGCCGGCCCCGAAGGCGTCGTCACGGGCGGAACCGGAACCTCCTGGGCGGCGCTCCGGGCGGCCCCCGAGAGGGTGACGCCCGCTAGCATCAGCGCGACGAGCGACGCGCGAAACACATCCGGATCGTAACAGGCGTCTTCCCGCGCGATCGGGAGAGAATGCGACGGATGGGCCGCCTCCTCGTCGTCGCGACGCCGATCGGAAATCTCGACGACCTGTCGACGCGGGCGCGGGAAGCCCTCGCGTCGGCGGCCGTCGTCTACTGCGAGGACACGCGCCGCACGGGGAATCTCTTCGCCCGCTTCGGCCTCACGACGCCTCGCGTTTCCTGCCACGGCCACAACGAGCACCACCGCGTCGGCGAGGCCCTCGAGAGGCTCGCCCGCGGCGAGACGCTCGCTCTCGTCTCGGACGCCGGCACGCCCCTCGTCTCCGATCCCGGGGAGCGTCTCGTCGCGGCCGCGGCAGCGGCCGGCCATCGGGTGGAGGCGATCCCGGGCCCGTCCGCCGTGCTCGCGATCCTCTCGGTCTCGGGTTTTCCCGCCGTTCCGTTCACGTTCCTCGGCTTTCCGCCCTCGCGCCGCGGCGAGCGTGACCGCTGGTACGCCTCGCATGCGGCGCGCGCCGGGACGGCCGTGCTCTTCGAGTCGCCTTTCCGCGTCGTCGAGTCCCTCGAGGCGCTCGCGCGGGCGTGGGGAGATCCGCCGGTCGCGCTCGGCCGCGAGCTGACGAAGCTCCACGAAGAAGTTCTGCGGGGCCGCGCCTCGGAGATCGCGCGCGTCCTCGCGGCGCGGCCGGGAGTGAAGGGAGAGATCGTCCTTGCCGCGGCCGCGGCCGGCCCTTAGCTCGCGGACCGGTCTTCGAAGGCGAGGCGCTCGTCCGCGTCGAGCAGCTCCGCGAGGACGGGCCAGTCGACGTCGGGCTGCGACGCGAAGGCGTGGAGATACAGCGCGACGTCCCGGGCGTCGTGGACGCGCAGGAGCGCATCGACCGCGCGGGCGAGAACCTTCGGGGCCGGGGCCGGAATCGCCCCTTCCGCCGTCAGGCTCGGGCCGTCGTGGGGCAGCTTCAAGGCCTCGAGGAAGGACGAGATGAGGGCCGCCTGGCGGCGCGTGAGCGCGGCCGAGAGGACGTACAGGCCGAGCTCGGACGCGCGCTTGTCGCGCAGCGTGCGCCGCACGTAGGCGAAGCGCGTCTCCTCGGGCAGCTTCGTGAAGCGCCGGAGGGGAATCTGCTGGTACGTGAGGACGCCGCCCGCGATCTTCTCCGGGAGCGCGTCGTCCTCGCACGCGGCCTCGACGATCGCGGTCACTTCGGCGCTCGACATCCGGCGAAAAAGCTCGTGCGACCTGGGGGCTTTCATCGGAGGCCGAGGATAACCGACAATGGAAGGCTTGATCGTTCTGCATGGCGCCCCCCGTCCGTCCGGATTCGCCATTTGGGCCGAGGGACTCTTCGCTCCGCGCGACGGGCGCGACCGGCATCCCCGCGCCGTCGAGCCGAGCGAGCTCCTCGAGACGCTGGGAGCGGAAGGCATCACGTCCTACATCTCCGCGCGCGCCGAGCTCACGTCGCTCACGCTCGCCGCTCCCGCCGTGCACGGGCGGCCGGTTCCGTCGGCGCCGGCCCTCCGGGAGCCGGCTGACTACGCGGCGCCGTTCACGGCCGTTCTCCGAACGTACGAGGTCCCCGCCCTCGTGCTCCCGATGACGCAGGCGCTCGAAACGCTTCTCTCGCTCCCGGCGGCCCTGCGCGCCCGGCCCCTCTCCGTGTCGGCCGGCGACGATCTCGATTACTGGGCGGAGGTCGCGCGCTGGGTGTTCGACCTTCTGCTCAGGAGGCGCGTCGCGCCGGGCACCGACGGCGCTCACCCGCGGTGGCGGCCCGTCCTCGACGATCCGCACGAGAGGGAGCGGCTGCGCCGGCTCGCCGAAGCGATGCCGCCGGTGTCGCGCGCGATCCTGCCTTCGGGCACGCGCCCGGGACCGGACGGCGCGCTCCCCGCCGCCCGCGGCCTCCTCTTGAACTTCCTCGACGACGCCGTGGACGCGGCGGCGCGTGACGTCCTCAGAGACGTCCTTCCCGACGAGCGGCGCCGCGCGGGCGACTCTCCCGAGGCCGAGGTCATCGCCGCGCTCGCCGACACCGCGACCCGCGCGCTCGAGCCCGGCGTCCTCGCGCGCCTCTCGGAGTGGAGTCTCCCGCTCCTCGATCCTCTTCCCGAGAGCCTCCTGCGCCTCGGGATTCGCGTCGTGCCTCCGGCCGAGCCCGGCTGCCCGTTCGCGCTCGCGTACGTCCTCGAGTCCGGAGAGAGCCCCGAGGTCTGTCTCGAGGCCGACGAGATCTGGGCCCTGACCGAGGTTTCGATCCGGCGCCGCGGGCGCCTGTTCACGAACCCGCAGGATGCGCTCCTCGCGCGCCTCGGAACCGCCGCGGCGCTCTCGAAGCCCGTTGCGAGGAGCCTCGAAGAGAGGCATCCCTCCGGCGTCACGCTCACCCCCGACGAGGCCTGGCGATTCCTCTCCGACGAGGCGCCGCGCCTCGGAGAGGCCGGCATCGTCGTCCGCCTGCCCGGCGGCGGGAGCCTCGCCCGCGTCGCCCTCAAGCTCGTGGGGCGCCCGCCGGGACCGCGCGAGTCGGACGCTCCCGTCGTGCGCTTCGGCCTCGACGCGCTCGTCGACTTCGACTGGCGCGTGGCCGTCGGCGACGCTCTCCTGACTCCGCACGAATTCGAGGATCTGGCGAGGCGCCAGATTCCGCTCGTCGAGATCCAGGGAGAGTGGGTCCTTCTCGACAAGGAGAACCTCGAGAGGGCGCGCCGGCTCCTGGACCGCCGGCCCGGAGGCCGCACGACGCTCGGCGAGCTACTTCGGCTCGCGAGCGGGCTCGACGGGGAGCGCGACGACGTGCTCATCGACGGGGTGGGCGGCGACGGATGGGTCGGCCGTCTGCTCGATCCCGAGGTCGCGCGGCGCGAGATCGCGGGATACGCCGCGCCGCACGGCCTGACCGGCACGCTGCGGCCGTATCAGATGCGCGGGGTCGGGTGGCTGCGCTTCCTCCTCTCGCGCGGCCTCGGCGCGTGTCTCGCGGACGACATGGGCCTCGGCAAGACGATCCAGTTCCTCGCCACGATGCTCACGGCGCGCGACGCGGGCGAACGCATCGGCCCGTCGCTCCTCGTCTGCCCGACGTCCGTCGCCGAGAACTGGGTCCGCGAGGCCGAGCGCTTCGCGCCGCAGCTTCGCGTCGTCGTGCACCACGGGGCCGGTCGCGCGAGCGGCGAGGCGTTTCAGGATCTCCTGAAAGAGGTGGACCTCCTCGTGACGACGTACGCCCTCGTGCACCGCGACCGCGCGCTCCTGTCGGGCGTCACCTGGGAATACCTCGCGCTCGACGAGGCGCAGAACATCAAGAACCCGGCGGCCGCGCAATCGCGCGCCGCGCGATCTCTCCACGCGGCCCGCCGCGCCGCCCTCACGGGCACGCCCGTCGAGAACCGGCTTTCCGAGCTGAAGTCCATCTTCGACTTCCTGAACCCCGGGCTCCTCGGCACGGACGAGGCCTTCCGGCGCAACTTCTCGCTTCCGATCGAGCGCCACAACGACCCGGCCGCGGCCGCCCGCCTGCGCCACGTCACGGGTCCGTTCCTGCTCCGCCGCGCGAAGACCGATCCCGGCGTCGTCCCCGACCTCCCCGAGAAAATCGAGACGAAGGAGCTCGTCGGCCTGACGCGCGAGCAGGCCGCGCTCTACAAGGCGACGACGCGCTCCCTGCTCTCCGGAATCGGCCGGGCGAATCGCCGGAGCCGCAAGGCGAAAATTCTTCTCCTCCTGCTCCGGCTCAAGCAGATCTGCGACCATCCCGCTCTCTTCCTCGGAGACGGGCGGCGCGACGGCCGCTCGGCGAAGGTCGCCCGCCTCATCGAGATGTGCGAGGAGACCCTCGCCGAGAGGAGCCCGGCCCTGCTCTTCACGCAGTTCGCCGAGATGGGTCACCTCCTCGTCGCCGAGCTGAAGGAGCGCTTCGGCTGCGAGATCCTCTTCCTGCACGGCGCGGTTCCCCGCCACACGCGGACGGAGATGGTCCGGCGATTCCAGGAGGACGAGGAACCGCCCCCGTTCTTCGTGCTCTCGCTGCGCGCCGGAGGCACGGGCCTCAACCTGACGCGCGCCTCGCACGTGTTCCACGTGGACCGCTGGTGGAATCCCGCGGTCGAGGAGCAGGCCACCGACCGCGCCTTCCGGATCGGCCAGACGCAGCACGTCCAGGTCCACAAGTTCGTCTGCCGCGGCACGCTCGAGGAGCGCATCGACCGGATGATCGAGGAGAAGAAGGCCCTCGCGCGCTCGATCGTGGGGGCGGGAGAACAATGGATCGCGACGCTCTCGGACGAGCAGCTCACCGAGCTCGTCGCGCTCGACACGAGCGCCATCGAGACGGACGGAGGCCATTGATGCCGCGCCGACGCAAAGTCCTCCTTCCCCGCGCGAAGCCGCCCGAAAGCGGGTGGGCCTTCCGCTTCCTCGCGCGCCTCGCCGCTCTCGGCTGGGAGGACGCGCTCCAAGACGGACGCGCGGTCGCCCTCACGGGCGCGGTCATGTCGCTCGACGTCGGGCGCGCCGGCGCGCGCGCGGACGTCAAGGGAGCGGACGGCCACATCGAGGAGACGTCGTTCTCCCTGCTCCCGCTCGCCACCGTCGCGAAGCGCCGGGTCCTGAAGGCGATGGCGGCGCGGGCGCGATTCGCGGCCCATCTCCTCGCGGGCCGCCTGCCGGACGACGTGGAAGGCGCCTTCCAGGGCACCGGCCACACGCTCCTGCCCGTGGATGCCGGCGACGTCGTCTTCCGGTGCACCTGTGCCGAAGTCGCGGGGCCGTGCGCGCACGTCGGCGCCCTCGCCGTCCTGCTCGGCGACCGCCTCCAGGACGACCCGTTCGTGGTGTTTCTGCTCCGCGGTGTCCCGCGGGAAGAGCTCCTCGAGGGCCTCCAGCGCGCGCGCACCCGGCCCGAGCGCAGCCCCGGGGCCGACGCCGCGGACCCGGCCGCCACCCGTAACGCGACCGACCCTCCCGAGCCGCTCCCGCGGCACGTCCTCGAGAGGCCCGAGCTCTTCTACCGTCCGGGCGAGCCCGTCGCCGCGCTCCGCGGGTCCTACGCGCCCCAGGATCATCCGGAGGCAGTCCTCACGCGCCTCGGGCCGCCGCCCTTCAAGGATCCGGAAGCCGCGCGGCTCCTCGTCGACCTCCACCGCGCGATCGGCCTCGGCACGCGTGAGCGCCTCGCCGAGTGGGAGTGGCGGAAGGCCGGAGGGCGGGGCTAAGGAATCGGCACGACGACGGTCGCTTCCTGCGGCGGCCGGTCCAGGCCGCGGAAGGCGACGAGGAGCGCCACGGCCGCCAGCACGGCGGCGCCGTTCCACACCCACGCGGTCACGCCGCTCGACGCGAGGTCGTAGCCCGATCCCGCCGCCCCGAGCAGTCCCGCCGCGAAGACGTAGGCCCGCGGGTCGTCCCGCAGGAACACGGTGATCGCGGCGAGCGCGGCGAGCGCGGTCAATGCGCCCGCGAAGACGGGGACGGCGAGCTCGCCGGCCGTTCGCGCGCCGAAAGGCGCGAACACGCCGACCGCGACGGCGAGAAACCCCACGCGAAGGGCTGGCTTCTTCAGGACGTCTCGAAGGAGAAGCGCGAGGAAGGCGGCGCCGCCCCCGAAGAGGAGCGCGCGAAGGACGATGCTCTCGAGAACGATCGCCGCGGGCAGGATCGTCTCGACGCCCCGCGGGAACGAAAAGCCCGCGACGCCGGCCTCGAGGGGAAACGCGGCCGAAACGCCGTGAGCGAGCGCGCGCACTCCGAGGACGAGGAGAGCCGCGCCGGCGCCCGCCGCGAGGGCCCGCGGGCCGTCGGCGCCGCCGCGCCGGAACGCGCCGGCAGCGTCGGGCTTCACGGCGAAGACGAGCGCCACCGCGAGGAGGGCGATGCCGTAGGAGACGAGGACGCCCACGAGCAGGCCGACGCCGGCGACGACCGCGAAGACCGGCATCGAGAACTGCGAGTCGTAGCGCGCGAGGATGAGCGGTAGCGAGAGGACGCGGGAGAGGATCGCCGGCAGGGCGAGGAGCGCCGCGAGCCGGAGAGCGCGCCGCCACGGGATCGACCCGGCGCGCGCGAAGCGCACGAACTCGACGACGAGGAGCCCCACGAGCGTCCCCCACCCGAGGAT
Source organism: Thermoanaerobaculia bacterium (assembly GCA_963809425.1). Classification (GTDB taxonomy): domain Bacteria; phylum Acidobacteriota; class Thermoanaerobaculia; order UBA5066; family UBA5066; genus Fen-183. Next base: position 162,716 of record CAWEJK010000005.1, on the reverse strand, counting down.
CTTCCACACGATGGCGGCATACGTCGCCGGCGTCGATTTCTCCCTCGAGCGCACCCAGTCCTCCGGCAGCTTCAGGGCCGTCGCGAAGAGCGACGGGACGTCGCCCGCGAACCCGGTGACGGCGCGCCGGGCCGCCTCGCCGGCGTGCTCGAGACGCGACTCGGTGACGACGAGCGTGTCCTTCCGCGCCTTGCGCGCCTCGCTCTTCGACGACACGACCTCCCATGTGAGCGGGTCGAAGCCGAACGACACGAGGACCCGCGCCGCCTTCTCGCGCGCCGCGGCTTCGTCCGGGCTCGCGCCGGGCTCGGCCTCGGGGAACGAGCGCCGGAAGCCGGCGACGCGTCCCGTCCGCGCGTCCACCGAGACGGTCGCGCCGTGCTCGTCGAGAGCACGCACGTAGCGGACGTTCCAGACCGGCCCCGGAAAAATCGCCGTCGCCCACTTCGTCAGGAGCGGCATGCCGCCGCGCTCGAGCAGCCACCGCTCGGCGAGGTCCGAGTCGCCGTACGGGACGAGGCCCGTCCCGTTGTCGGAGGCGTCCTCGAGCGCGGGGAGCGCCGTGGCGGCCGTCGCGACCGACAGGTAGCCCGAGGGGTCGTCTCCCGCGGCCTTCAGCCAGGCGTCCGCGGCCGCCTTCGCTCCGTTTCGGTCGACCGTGACGCTCACGTCTTCCCAGGGTCCCGCTTTCGGCAGGACGAACCGCGCAGCGCCGAACGCGAGGAGCGCGAGCGCGAAAGCGGAAGCGGCGCGCACGGGATTCAGCGCCCGCGGCGGCGCGCAACCCAAAGGCACGGCTTCCTCGACCCTCGGAGGCGCCGGCGCCGACCCCGTCGCCGCGTTCGTGAGCTCCCCTTCGGGCGAGAATCCGCCGCGGCGAAGATAGAGGGCGAGCGACACGCCGAGAGGAAGCAGGAGCACGAGGGACGCCGCCGCGCCGGACACGACGAAGTACGGGTTCGACGAGCGCAGGAGGAGGAGCGCCGTGTAGACGGCGTCGACCGTGAAGTGCCACACGAGGAGCGGAAAGATGTCCGCCTTCAGCATCACGAAACCGATCAGGATTCCCGCGAATCCCACCTCGACGCCCCGGATGTAGAAGGGCTGGTTCGGGTACGTGCTGTGCGCGAAGCCCCAGATGAGCGCCGGCACCACGACCGCGGCCCAGCGCGGCAGGAATCGCTCCGCGAAGGGTATCGAGAACATCCGCGACGAGAATTCCTCGGTCGTCGCGGGCATGAACCCCATCAGGAGGACGCCGAGCCACGGAAACGAGGTGCCGAGCAGATTCGAGTACGGCACGTCCGCGGGAGCCCAAGCGCCGAAGCGCGCGGCCACGATGTAGAACACGATCTGGTACGCGAAGAAGAAAGCCGTCATCGCGTAACCGAGGAGGAGTCCGCGGAAGAAGCGCTTCGATCCGATTCCGCGGAGCGACAGGATGCGGCCGAGCGCCGGCTTGTCCGGATAGCGCTCCCGGTAGAGCGGCTCCCCGGCCGCGACGAGAAGGAGAAGCACGACGCCGAGACTCACGGCCGCGCCCACGTCGCCCGCGACCGCCTTCGCGACGAATCCTCCCCACGCGTCCGAGGTCTCGTAATCGAACAGCCGGATCGGCATCTCGTTCAGCGACGCGAGGAGCTGCAGGAGCGCTCCGGTTCCCGCGAACGCGAGCGCCCACCTCCACTTCACGTCCTTGCGGCGGACACGCTCGAGAAAGACGACGACGATGGCGAGCGCCGTGAGGAGAAGGCCGAGCGTCGCGACCGTCCCAGCCGCGAGGTTCTTCGAGCGGAGCGTCTCGTAGTCGCGGCGCCATTTTTCCGGGACCTCGAAATGGAGCGACGAGCGCCCGACGCGGTCCCCCTGCACCTCGACGAGGTAGCGAAGCGCCGCATCCCCGAAGCGAATCGTGTTCGACTCCCAGACGAACGTGCGGTCCACGCGCGCGGGGCGCTTCTCGACCGTCGTCTCGATGAATCGAAGCGTCGAGGGGTCGATTCCGCGCAGGGTCCGGATCTCCGCCTCCGCGAGCGCGCGCGCCGCCGCCTCGCCGGGGTCGCTCGCGGCCTCTTTCTCGGGCAGGATCCGGCGGATGGCGAGGAGCCGCCCGTCCGGGGCGACCGCCGCCCTGTACTCGAGCTTCTCGAGCGGGCGCACCCACCGCACGGACCAGCGCCACACCGGGACCGTCGTTCTGAAGATCGGGTTCGCCTTTTCGAGGCCGAGCGTCCTCTCGAGATAGACCTTCGCCTCGTCGTCGCCGTCGAAGATCGCGAGGGGGCGCATCCCCTCGAGCGCGAACCCGCGCGCGCGGAGCGCCTCGGCGCCCCGGCGCACGGCTTCTTCGCGCGTGACCTTGAAGTCGATCGACGCCTCGGGGAACGCCCGCGAGAACCCGGCACGGAAGACGAGGGCGCCGCCGGCGATGGCGAGCAGGCAGAGACCGATGAAAATGCGATCGCGCCGGTCGAAGCGCACGCGCGGGACGCCTGACGGCTCGCTCACCGGGCGGGGATCTTAGCCCGCCCCGGTCTCTGCGAGAGCCCGCGGCGGAGCCGGGGCGAGCCGCGAGAGCAGCCACGCCTCGAGCAGCTCGGGGCCCGTGCCCGCGCCGCTCTTCACGCCCCGGTCGATCGCCTCCAGGCCGATGAGCGCCCGCTTGAGGTCTTCCGCCGTCCAGCCGAGGGCCGCGAGGTAGGCCTTGTGGAGGACGAACGGGTGCGCGTCGAGCGGAAGGGGCGGAAGACCCGGGCGGGCCGCCTTGAGCGCGGGGAGAACGCGGTCCACGAATCCGCGGTAGTCCGCGCGGCGCGCCGCCGGAGAAGGCGCCCGTTCGTCCAGGGCCGCGCGAAGCGCGAGCATCCTTCTGATCTCGGCCGCAAGGAGACCGAGGAGCGGGAAGAACGCGGCCTCGCCGCGCGGGCCTTTCTTCGCCGCAGGCGAGTCCTCCCTGCCGCCCCACGGACGGAACGCCGCGAAGCTGACCCCCGAGAGGAGCTTCGCGAGGAGGCGCAGCGACTCTCCGAGATCGCGCGCGGCGACGGCCTCGACGAAGTCCGAGCCGTATTCGCGGCTCTCGTCGGCGATCTGCCGCGCGGCCTCTTCGGCGGTCACGCGCGGCCCGGCCGCGGAGTCGATGAGGCGGTCGAGGTCCGAGAGAAAGGCCCGCGCGGCGAGCCGGCCCCGGCCCGAGAGAAGCTCGAAGACCTCGGGCTCGACGAGCACGCGGCGATCGATGGCCCGTTCGAGTCCGAGAGCGGCGAGGCGCTCCCGGCGCGCGGATTCGTCGGGCACGGACAGGTCCGCGACACGCGCCGCGCGTCTCAGCTCACGCGTCGCGCGGTGCTGCGCGTCGGGCGTGACGGCGTGGACGAGGAGGACGTTGTCGGACGCGCCCGCGCGCCCTGCGAAATCCAGGAGCCGGTCGAGCGCCGACTCGGCGCCTTCCTCGGACGCGGGGAGGAAAGCGAGAAGCGAGGCGAGCGCGTCCGCGCGATCCGCACGCTTCACGCGCCCGGCGATCCGGCGCGCGGCGTCCCCGGGATCGTCGCCGACGGCGACGCCGGCCGCCCCGGCGAGCGCGTGCGCCCTCCTCGCGAGGCGCGTGAGGACGCGCGCGTCGTCCTGGGCCTCCTCCGCCTCGTCGAGGAGCGCATCGACCTCCTCCGCCGTGAGGCCTTTGCCGCGGAACAGCTCCGTGGCTTCGAGGACCACGAGCCGGTTCGTCGCGAAGAGCGCGACGGTCGCGGCGTCCGCCACGGCTTCCTTCACGCCCTCGCCCGTCGCCTCGTACGTGGAAACCTCTCCCTCGCGGAAGGCTTCGCGGAAGGCCGCCGTCACGCGGCGCGCGCCCTCGGCCACGATCCAGTCGTCGTCCCCCGACAGGAAGAGGACCGGGTGAAGAGGCGATGTGCGCGCCGAGGCGAGGAGCGGGGCGAGCGGCGCGAACGGGTCCGGGCGCTTCACGCCCGGATATTAGAGCGGGACAGGGGGGCCTACAGCAACCCCTTGTCCTGCAGCTCCTGACAGTCCAGGCAGTGGCGCGCCCAGGGAACCGCCTCGATGCGCTTCTCCTGGACGACCTGGGAGCAGTGGACGCACGTCCCGTAGGTCCCCGTCTCGAGCCGCCCGAGCGCTTCCTCGATGAGGAGCAGGACCTTGCGGTCGCTCTCGGAGAGCGAGTACGCGAACTCTTTCGTGTACGCGGACGTCGCGCGGTCGGCCATGTCCTGCGCCGACTCGTCGATCGTTTCGTCGGAAACCTGGCGGTTCTTCGCGAGATCCTGGACGAGCTCGTCGCGCTTCGCGACGAGGCGTTTTCTCACTCGGTCGCCGATTTCCTTCTTGAGGGTCTTGGCGGCGGCCATCGCGGCGGCTTTCGGTGACATTTGGTCGTCTCCCTCGAGATCACTTTGAATACGCGACGCCGGAAAGCGCCGCGGTCGCCCGGTAAACCTGTTCCGTCAGGACCAACCGTGCCAGCTGATGTGGCAGGGTCATCCGGGAAAGGCGGAGGATAGCACGCGCCCGCGGGTGCAGGACAGGGTCCAGACCGTACGCCCCGCCCACCGCGAAGACCACGGCCGAAGGCGACGAATCGAGCCACGAGCGTAAGTCGGACGTGAATTCCGCGCTCGTGCACTCCTTGCCCTTCTCGTCCAGGAGGACGAGCAGATCGCGCGGGGCGAGGGCTGCGAGGAGGCGCTCCGCCTCCTTCGCGCGAATCCGGGCGGCGTCGGGCTTCGGGCCCGGTTTTTCATCCCTGACGACGACGACGTCGGTCGCGGCGAACCGGCCGATCCGCCCGACGTATCGCTCGATGCCCCGGGCGTATTCGGCATCGTCGCTCTTGCCGACGAAGAGAAACCGGATCCTCACGAGCTCGTCCGCCTCGCATAAAGTGTCTTGCGCGCTACCCCGAGCCGGCGCGCCGCCTCGGCCACGTTTCCGCCCGCCTCGTCCAGGATGATCGCGATGTAGGCGTCCGCGAGCTGCCGCAGTGACCAGCGCGCGTGCGCGGCCGCGTGGAGAAGAGCCTCGGGATCCGACGGGCCCGCGAGCTTCAGGTGGGCGGCGTCGATCGCGGCGGCGCCTTCCGCGTTCGCTTCGGACGCGGCCCTTCGGACGACGTTTTCGAGCTCGCGGAAGTTGCCGCGCCAGGCGTGCCCCAGAATCACGCGCCGCGCGGCCGCCGTGAACGCCGTCGGGCCGCCGCCGGCCAGCGCGAGAGCGCGCGCCGCCGGAAGCAGGTCCTCGCGGCGCTCGGCGAGAGGAGGCAGGCTCACCGTCACGACCGCGAGCCGGTAGAAAAGGTCCTCCCGGAACGTCCCCGCGCGCGCCCGGCGGGGCAGGTCGGGACCGGCGGACGCCACGAGGCGCGCCTGCAGCGGGAGAAGGCGCGTGCCCCCGACGCGCCGCACGAGGCGCTCCTCGACGACGCGGAGGAGCTTTCCCTGGGCGCGAAGGGAAAGAGCGTCGACCCGATCGAGGTAGAGCGTGCCGACGCCTGCGCCCTCGAGGAGGCCGCGCTTTCCCGCCACGGCCCCCGTGAACGCCCCGCGCTCGTGCCCGAAGAGCTCGCTCTCGAAGAGGTCGTCCGAGACGGCTGCGAGATCGACGCGCACGAACGGCGCCGCGGCGCGCGCCGAGCGCTCGTGCAGCAGCCGCGCGAGCCGGTCCTTCCCCGTGCCGGGCGCCCCGAGGAGGAGGACCGTGTTCGCGGAGTCCGCGGCGCGGGCGAGCCGCCGGAGCTGCTCCCTGAGGCCGCGGTGGCGGGTCGCGAAGAGGGCGGAGGACGCCGTGCGTCCCGCCACGTGATGCCTAGCGGAACGCCGCCGTGGCGTCCGGAGCGTCTCCCCACAGCCTCTCGAGGCCGTAGAAGCGGCGCGCCTCGTCGTGGAAAACGTGGAACACCACGTCGCCGTAGTCGAGGAGGATCCAGGCCGCCGAGGAATAGCCCTCGATCGAGAGAGGCCGGCGGCCCGCGGTCTTGAGGGCCAGCTCGACGGCGTCGGAAAGAGCCTGCGCCTGCCGGTCGCTCCCCGCCGTGGCGAGGACGAAGTAGTCGGCGATCGTCGTGAGTCCCTGGAGGTTCAGGACGACGAGCTTTTCGGCCTTCTTGTCGAGCAGCGCGGCCACGCCCTTCTTGAGCTGTTCGGTCAGTCGCTCGTCGAGCCCTGGGTCGACGGAAGCGCGGGGCCTTTGCCTTTCGCTCTGCTTCTCCGGCGCCTCACCGGACACGGCCGCCGACGGCGCCCGCGCTCCGGAGCGCGCTCCCGTCATCTGCAGGGTCGCTTCGATGAGGTCGTCGATGGGGCCGACCTGCGGAACGGGGTGCTTCACGGGACCCGGTACAGGGCGTGCCTTCGAAGATACGCGGCGACGTTCGCCGGGAGACTTCCGCTCAGGTCCTCTCCCGCGGGGATGGCGCGCCTTAACCACGTGGACGAAATTGTAACCGGTGCGTTGCCCGCGAAGAAAATCGTCTCGCCGAACCGTCCGGAGATCGCCTGAGGCAGCTCGCGCGCGAGCACACCGGCCGGAAACCCCTCCCGCTCGACGACGGCGAGGGAGAACTCGTCGAGAATCTCCTGCCACGAGCGCCACGTCGTGATTCCGCCGAGGGAGTCGGAGCCGAGGACGAGGACGAACTCGGCGTCGGCCCGAGCCGCGCGCAGGTGCCGGAGGGTCTCGATCGTGTACGTGGTGCCGCCCCGCGCGACCTCGAAATCGGTCAGTCGGAAAGCGGGATACGCCTCCAGCGCGAGGGCGAGCATCGCGAAGCGATGGTGAGAGGGCGCGGACGGGCCCGTCGGCTTGTGCGGCGGCTGGAACGCCGGCACGAACAGGATCTCGTCGAGTGAGAGCCGGAGCCGCGCTTCCTCGACGGGTACGAGGTGCCCGAAATGCACCGGATCGAACGAGCCCCCGTAGACGCCGATGCGCATGTCAGTCGGCGGCCGCCGCGGACGAGGCGGGCTCGACGGACGCGGTCCGCGCCGCGAGGGCCTCGAGCCGCCTGCCGAGGTGCGGGACGAGGGCGTCGAGTCCGTGCCGCGCCACGGCCGAGATCGAGAAGAAAGCGAGGCCCCGGCGCTTCGCTGCGGCGCGAACCGCATCGACCTGCGCCGTCGACGCCGCGTCGTCCTTCGTGGCCACGAGGACGCGTTCGCGCGCCGCGAGCTCGGGCTGGAAGGAAGCGAGCTCGTGTTCGATCGTCGCGATCGCCTTTTCGGCGTCCGCTTCGGCGTCGTCCGCGTCGAGCGACGCGGCATCGACGAGGTGGGCGAGGAGGCGCGACCTCTCGACGTGCTTGAGGAACCGGATCCCGAGGCCGTGGCCTTCGTGCGCGCCCTCGATGAGGCCGGGCACGTCCGCCGCCACGAACGTCCGGAAGCGCTCCCACGAGACGACGCCGAGATTCGGGACGAGCGTCGTGAACGGGTAGTCGGCGATCTTGGGACGTGCGGCCGAGATCGCCGCGATGAGGGTCGACTTGCCCGCGTTCGGCAGCCCGACGAGGGCCACGTCCGCGAGAAGCTTCAGCTCGAGGGCCAGCTCGCGCTGGACGCCCTCGCCGCCCGGGTCGGCGCGCCGCGGCGTGCGGTTCGTGGACGTCGCGAAACGGGCGTTCCCCTTCCCGCCTTTGCCGCCCGGGGCCACGAGCAGCGTCTGGCCCTCCTCGACGAGGTCTCCGAGGATCTCACCCGTGCCCTTGACCCGCACGACCGTTCCGACGGGCACCGAGACCGGAAGATCCGCGCCGTTCTTGCCGTGGCGGTTGTTGCCCTTTCCGTGGCCGCCCCGGCCCGCGGCGAACCGCCTCTGGAAGCGGAACGGATAGAGCGTGTTGAGGCCGCGGTCCGCGACGAGCGTGACGCTGCCGCCGTCACCGCCGTCCCCGCCCGAGGGCCCGCCTCGGGGGACGAACTTCTCGCGCCGCATGGCGACGCAGCCATTGCCTCCGTCGCCCCCGGCGACGTGGATGACCGCTTCGTCGATGAACAAAGGGCGTCTTATTTCTCGGCGGCTGCAGCCGGTGTGATGCTCACGAACCGGCCCAGGCGGCCCTTGTCGTGGAAGTTCACGACCCCGTCCACCTTCGCGAAGAGCGAGTCGTCCTTGGCTCGGCCGACGTTCAGGCCCGGCTTCAGAGGCGTGCCGCGCTGCCGCACGAGAATCGAGCCACCCGACACGACCTGGCCGGCGAAACGCTTCACGCCCAGGCGCTGGCTGTTGCTGTCGCGCCCGTTACGGGACGAACCTTGACCTTTTTTGTGTGCCATTTTGTTTTCGTCTCTTCGTCTCTTGCCCGATCAGGCTGTAATGGATGCGATGCGGATCTCGACGAGATCCTGCCGATGTCCGTGGGTGCGCTGAAAGCCCTTCCGCCTCTTCTTCTTGTAAACGAGAAGCTTCGGTCCGCGCGTCTCGCGGACGACGACGCCCGTCACCTTCGCGCCGGCGACGAGCGGGGAGCCGAGATGCAGGCCGTCATCCTTGCCGATCGCGAGGACTTCGGTCAGCGACACCTCCGCGCCCTTCTCGAGGGTCTCTTTCGTGAGGCGCTCGACACGCACGACATCGCCCTCGGCGACGCGTACCTGCTTGCCCCCGGTCCGGATCACTGCGTACATGGCTCTCCCTCAACTTCCCGAGCAAAACGGCCGCCAAAAATACCAGACGGAGACTCGGCTGTCAAAGCGGCGTCAGTCCTCGCTGACGTCGTCAGGCAGCTCGTTCGTGTCTCTCGGCCCCGTCTTCGGGAAGAACAGGGCGAGGGCGTCGCCGAGCCGGTCCACCGCCCCCACGATGCCTTCGGTGAACTTTCCTTCCGCGAAGAGGGCCCGGGCCGCGTCCCGGGCCTCGATCCAGAAGGCGTCGCCGACTTTTTCGTGGATTCCGGCGCCGCCGATCACCGCGAACGTCCGCGACTCCGGGGAGATGAAGACGAGGCATCCGGAGCCCCGGATCGTCTTGTCCATGCCGAGCTTCAGGAAGGTCTTCTCCGCCTCCGCTCTCGCGTCGTTCACGCTGCCGTGATGCAGATGGACGCGGATCTCTCCGAAGCTCTTCGCCTCGGCACGCTCGATGGCCGCCACGATCGCCGGTCGATCGAGGCCGTCGAAGAACATCTGCGCCTTCCTGCTTTTCGCCATGCTTCACCAGTCCCCGCTCGCGCCGCCGCCGCCGAAGGAGCCTCCGCCGCCCGAGAAGCCGCCGCCCCCGCCTCCCCCGCCGCCGAATCCGCCGAATCCCCCGAACCCGCCGAATCCTCCGGAGCCCCAGCCTCCGCGCCCGATGTAGGAATACCCGCGGCGGCCTCGGAGCGCCGGGAGGATCACGAAGATGAACAGGAAGGCGATCCCGAGAAAAACAGGAAAGGGAAGGCGACGTTCCCGGCTCTGGCCGCGCGCCTGCCCGGTCCCCTTGTACTCGTTCTTCGTGGCCGCGATCGCGGCCGAGACGCCGGCGGCGATCCCCCCTGAGTAGTCGCCCGCCCGGAAGCGCGGCAGCACCTGCTCGTCGAGGACACGGCGCGCGAGGGCGTCGGGCATCGCGCCTTCGAGTCCGTAGCCGACCTCGAGACGCGCCTTGCGCGACCCTGGGAAAACGAACAGGATCATCCCGTTCTTCCTCTGCGCCTGACCCGCGCGCCAGGCTTGAGCGCAGGCCACGGCGTATTCCTCGAGCGTCGTTCCATCCGGCACGGCCGTCTCCGTGTAGACGAGGAACTGGTTCGACGTCTCCTTCTCGAAGTCGAACAGGCGCCTCTCGAGACCGGCGGCCACGTCGGGCGCGATCACGCCGGCCTTGTCGGTCACGAACCGCGTCGGCGCGGGCGGAACGGCGGGTCCAGCCGCGGCGCCGGGAAGAGAGAGGAAAAGAGAGGAAGCGAAGAGGAAGAGGAAGGGGAAGATTTCTTTCTCCCGTCCCTCGCTAGAACTTTACGGCCGGAGGCTTCTCGGAGCCCTCCGCGGCCTTGAAGTACGGACGATCCTTGAAGCCGGCGAAGTTCGCGACGATGACCGTCGGGAACGAGCGGCGGAGCGTGTTGTAGGCCTGCGTGACGTCGTTGAAACGGCCGCGCTCGACCGAAATCCGGTTCTCGGTCCCTTCGAGCTGCGTCTGCAGGTCGCGGTAGTTCTGGTTCGCCTTCAGCTCGGGGTACTTCTCGATGGTCACGAGCAGGCGGCCGAGCGCGCTGCCGAGCCCGTCCTGCGCCTTCTGGAACTTCTCGAAGGCCGCCGGGTCCTTAATGGAGTTCGCGTCGAGCTTGACCTGCGAGGCCGAAGCGCGGGCCTGGATGACCTGGGTCAGCGTGTCCTTCTCGAAATTCGCGGCTCCCTTGACGGTCTCGACGAGGTTCGGGATGAGGTCGGCACGCCGCTGATAGACGTTCTCGACCTGGGCCCAGCCTGCGCTGACGCCCTGATCCGCGGCGTTCAATTTGTTGTAGGCGCCTGCCGCCATGCCTCCGACGACGAGAACGCCGACAAGGACGAGGACGATGCAGCCGAGAGCAACGCTTTTACCCATAGGGAAATCGATCCTCCAAGAACCCAAGATCCTATCAGGAACCGGTCAACAATGGTCATTTGGTGCCATAACTCATTGCAGCAGAAGCTTTTCCACGAGCCGCTGCGAGAGCAGGAACTTCAACTCGGCCGGCCCGAGAGACGGATCGGCCGGCGCCTCGAACGCCGCGAGGGCTGCCTTTTTCATCGGGACCTCGAGGTCGGAGCGACCCGAGAGAAGGAGCCCGAACAGGCGGCCGAAGTGGGGCTGGTGCCCGACCAGGAGGGCCGACGCCGGACCAAGCCGTGCGAGCTCGTGCAGGACCTCGACCGGGTCGGCGTTCGGGGAGAGAGTCTTCGTCTCCGTGAACGGACGCTTGAAACCGCAGGCCGCCGCGACGGGCTCCGCCGTCTGCCGGGAACGCACGAGAGGTGAGACGAGCACCGCTTCGTAGCCCGGATCCAGCCGCGCGATCGTCTTCGCGACCGACCGCATGCGCTTTTTCCCCTCCTCGGTCAGACGGCGATCCGCGTCCCTCCCGGTGGGAGAGACGTCCTCGGCCTCGGCATGGCGGAGAAGATGAATGAGCAAGGGCGGATTCTATTCGGGTTCGGCGGGGACGTTCAGTCGACGAGGTCTTCGGCGATCTCGGCGCGCATCCTGGGCGGCAGGACGGCGCTGGCCCGATAGCCCGGGTGGTCGACGCGCAGGATCACGGGGGCCGGCCCCGACGCGAGCGCCTGCCGGTCGAGGGGGTCTGCCCCGATCGGAAACCTCAGATACTGCACCGCCGCGATCCGGTCCTCGCGCCCCTGTCCCTCGAGGAATCGCGCGAAGATCTTCCTCCCGTTCAGCTCGAGCCAGACGTGGCGACCCGACGAGAGGCCGACGAGCCCGTCGAGCCTCGGCTGGATATCGGATTCCTCGGTGATCTCGACGAGCAGCGTGGCCGAGAGCTCGCCCGGGGCGGGCACGAGGTCGTTGTAGACGTCGATCTCCTGTTGAACGGCCTCGGCCTTCGCGAGGCGCTCGGCCCGGCACATCTCCTGGACCTGGTTCAGGACCGTGAGGCGGTTCTCGAAAAGGAGCGACATGATGTCGCCGAGCAGAATGCGCCTCTTCGTCTTCACGGCGATGACGTCCTTCCGCCAGTCGTCGCGGATCAGCTCGTACTCGTGGAGGTTCTTGACGTCTTCGAGCGTGATCTTCTTCATGAGAGGCCGTAGGCGTCCCGAAGCACCTCGATAGGGTGCTTCACGGGAACGTCCATCCCCTGGTGGATCTGGATCCCCGCGAGCGCGCAGTCCGACGCGATCACGTCCGCCTGCGCCGCGGCGAGGCCGTCGAAGAGCTTCTGACCGACCTTCATCGACTCGCCGAAATACTCCGCCTTCATCGCCCAGGTCCCGTCGTGCCCCGAGCACTTCTCGACCATCGTCACGACCGCTCCCGTGGCCGCGAGGATGTCGCGCGACTTGAAGCCCATGTTCTGCACCTTGAGATGGCACGGGAGGTGGTACGCGATGGACTTCGGCGCCTTCGGGAAGTCCAGCGCGAGGAGCCCCTTCGCCCTGAGCTCGGCGAGGAACTCGAAGAGGTCCCGCGTGCTCTTCGCGACGAGCGCCGTGTCCGCGTCGGGCGCGCCGCCCCGGGCCGCGAGCCACGGGTATTCCTTCTTGACCATGAGCGAGCAGGACGGGCCGGGCGTCACGATCGTGTAGCCTTTCTCGGCCCAGCCCTTCATCGCCGCGACGAACGTCCGCCGCGCCTCGTCGGCGCCCGCGACGTCGCCGACGTCGAAGAGAGGCATCCCGCAGCACAGCGGGTACGCGACCGCCACTTCGACGCGATTCTTCTCGAGCACGGCGACGGCGGCCTGCCCGATCTCGGGCCGGTTCCACTCGACCGAGCATGTCGGAAAGAGCACGACTTTCGCGACGGGCGCGCCCGCGCGCGCGGGCGCCTCGCGCGTCTCGAACCAGCGCGTGAACGTCTTCCCGACGAAGCGCGGCAGGTCCTTCTTCGCGGAGATGCCGACCGTCTTCTCCATCGCCCACCTTGCGAGCGGAAGGGTGTTCACGAAGTTCGCGAGGGGCGCGACGGTCGAAGACACGCCGGCCGAGGGCGTCCGGGTTCGAGAGGAGCCGCTCGCGGAGCTGAAGGCCGGTTTCCTGCATCCGCACGTGGCGCGATTCGAGGACGAGGTGGGGCACGTCCACGGCCCACCGATGAGGCGGAATGTACGGACAGTGCGGCAGGCAGAGCTTGCACTCGAAGCACAGGTCCACGAAATCGTCGAGGATCTTCTTCGGCAGCTTGCCTGCCTCGCCGTCCACCTCCGGCACGTCGAGGCCCTTGAACAGCACCTCGAAAGACGGGCAGAGCGAGAAGCACCGGCGGCAGCCGTGACAGATGTCCGCGATGCGGGTGAGCTCGAGAGAGAGGGACGCGCTGTCTACGACCTTGACGGGCGAACCAACGGCTCCCATTCTTTTTCTGCTTTCGGATTCGGATTCGGAGGATTCGAAGAGGCCGGGTTAGGGAGATTCAGATTCGGATTCGGATTCGGATTTTCTTAGAAGGGTGAGTGGGGCCGCGGCGCCCGAATGCCGCTCGCCGCGTGAATTCGAGCGCCTCGGCCCCATCACCCTTTCTAAGAAATCTTCTCTTTCTCTTGTCTTCTTTCTCTTTGGCTTCTCTTCCTCTTCTCTTCAGCCAAATCCTCTTCTCTTCAGCCGATCGTCGTCAGCAGCTTCGAGAAGCGGTTCGCGTGCGACTTCTCGGCGCGCGCGAGCGTCTCGAACCAGTCGGCGACCTCGACGAAGCCTTCCTCGCGCGCGGTCTTCGCGAACCCGGGGTACATCTGGGTGTACTCGTAGGTCTCGCCTTCGATCGCGCTCTTGAGATTCAGCGAGGTCGATCCGAACGGGAGGCCCGTGGCGGGGTCGCCCGCGGCCTTCAGGTAGTCCATGTGCCCGTGCGCGTGGCCCGTCTCCCCCTCGGCCGTGTCGCGGAAGTTGCCTGCGATCTCCGGGTAGCCCTCGATGTCGGCCTTGTCGGCGAAATAGAGGTAGCGGCGATTCGCCTGGCTCTCGCCAGCGAACGCGTGTTTGAGGTTTTCGTGCGTCTTGGTTCCCTTGAGCTCGGCCATGTGTCCTCCTTCGATGAACTCGACCTAATTTAGACTCGATACAAAAAAGAGTCAAGGCCCGCTGGACACTTAAATAGATTTAGTCTAAACTCCAGGCGCCGGGCGGGACACAATCCCGTCGGCAAACATAAGAGCCGTCAAGGAGAATTTCCATGCCCCAGATCGTCGGCCGCCTTGCTCCCGAGTTCGCCCTCGAGGGCGTCCTGAACGGAAAGTTCCACACCTACCGCCTCTCCGACTACAAGGGGAAGTGGGTCGTCCTGTTCTTCTACCCCCTCGACTTCACGTTCGTCTGCCCGACCGAGATCCTCGCGTTCTCCGACCGGCTCGGCGAGTTCAAGAACGTCGGCGTCGAGGTGCTCGGAGCCTCCGTCGACTCCAGGTACAGCCATCTCGCATGGACCGAGAAGCCGCGGGAAGAGGGGGGCATCAAGGGCCTCGCGTACCCCCTCCTCGAGGATCTCAAGAAAGAGCTCGCCGAGGAGTACGGAGTCCTCGACGAGGCCGGCGCCGTCGCGCTGCGCGGCCTCTTCATCATCGACCCCGACGGAATCGTCCAGCACGCCACGGTCAACAACCTCGGAGTGGGCCGCTCGGTGGACGAGACCCTTCGCGTCGTCCAGGCGTTTCAATACGTGCGTGACAACGGCGAGGTCTGCCCCGCCGACTGGAAGCCGGGCACGAAAGCCATGAAGGCCGACTGGGACAAGTCGAAAGAGTATTTCGCTCACCCGAAGTAATCTCACGCACATGCCCGCAAAGACTCACTACAAAGTCGCGATCATCGGGTCGGGCCCCGCGGGCCTGACCGCGGCGATCTACGCTTCGCGCGCGAACCTCGAACCGCTCGTCATCGAGGGGATTCAACCCGGCGGCCAGCTCACGACGACGACCGACGTCGAGAACTTCCCCGGCTTCGAGCACGGCATCCAGGGGCCCGCGCTCATGGACGTCACGCGCAAGCAGGCCGAGCGGTTCGGCACGGAGATCGTCGTCGACACGGTCACGGAGGTCGACGTGGCGTCCCGGCCCTTCACCCTGACCCTCGAATCGGCCGGCAAGATCACGGCCAACGCCGTCATCGTGGCCTCGGGGGCCTCGGCGAAGTACCTCGGTCTCGAGAGCGAGTCGAAGCTCCTCGGCTACGGCGTCTCGGCCTGCGCGACGTGCGACGGGTTCTTCTTCCGCGGCAAGGAGGTCGTCGTCGTGGGCGGCGGCGACACGGCGATGGAGGAGGCAGGCTTCCTCACGAAGTTCTGCGCGAAGGTGTACCTCGTCCACCGCCGGAGCGAGTTCCGCGCCTCGAAGATCATGGTGCAACGCGTGATCGCGAATCCCAATGTCGAGGTTCTCCTCGATACGGTCGTCGAGGAGATCCTCGGAGAGCCCGGCACGGGTGTGAAGGGCGTGCGCGTGAAGAACACGAAATCGGGCGAGGTGAAGACGCTCGCCGTCTCGGGCTACTTCGCCGCGATCGGCCACCAGCCGAACACCGGTCTTTTCAAGGGGAAGCTCGAGATGAACGACGTCGGCTACCTGAAGATCCAGCACCCCTCGACGAAGACGTCGGTCGACGGCATCTTCGCGGCCGGCGACGTCGCGGACTTCGTCTACCGGCAGGCGGTCTCGGCCGCGGGAGAAGGCTGCAAGGCCGCGATCGACGCCGAGAGATGGCTCGGAGCGCAGGGCATCCACTGACGCCTCTTCGCTCGGCAGAGGTTGGAAAACGAAAGCAGGCCCGTTCGCGTAGCACTACGGCGTATGCGTCGCGTGTGCCTTCTGACGATCGCGGCCGCTCTCGTGGCGGAATGCGCCCAGCCGGCCCGGTCCTGAATGCGATTCTCGTCGTCGACACCGCGACCGGCGCTCTTCGCAGGATCCCGCTCGACCCCTCTGGTCTTTCCATCTTCTTCGGAGGCCGGATGGCGATCGACCCGTCGGGGCATTTCCTCTTCGTGAACGTCCTGGACCCGTACAACCAGGCAGCCGCGTCGTCTCGACATCGGAGGAGCGCGTCCTCTCCGTGATCCCTCGTGGTTTCTGGGGGTTGACCTTCTCGAGAGACGGCCGGTACGCCTACCTTCTCGACCCGGAGTGGGATTGGAGACGAGGTCTCGTCGTCAGTCTTCCATCGCTCGAAATCGCATCTCATCTGCCCGTCGGCGGGGCGGGCGCGGTGCTTTCTGCCGATGGCGCCACGTTGTTTTTCACGCGCGTTGGCGCCGCCTTCCGACGGTCGGTATACATGTATTCCGGGTACGAGGAGCGGTACGACGTGGGAACTCTCCACCTTGCTTCGGGTCGCGCACACGACGGGAATGTCTCACCCGAGCTCGTCTCGTGCACGTTCGAACGAGGTCTCGGCCTGACCGCGGACGGGCGCTACCTCGTGGTTTCCAACCCGGCTCTCGACAACGTCACGATCTTCGACCTCGCCACGACGCCGCTCAGGTGACGCCTCGCGGCGAGCCCGAGTCCGTCCCCGAGAGCGCGACGTCGATCGGGGGAGAGCGATCGGGCGGATCCCGTCAGAACGCCTGCCCCGACGAGAACGAGAGCAGCCATCCCGTCCGCCCGAGAGGATCGGGGTGGAGCACCCGCGCGACGTCGATTCGGATGAGGCTGTTCTTGCTCGCGCGCGTGATCCCGATCCGGACGCCGACACCGGCGTCGGCGAGATGCCAGAAGCCGTCCGGAGCTCCCCATGACCAGCCCGCGTCGCCGAAGGCCGCCAGGCCGAACGACACGAGCTGGAGGATTTCGGGCACGACGAGGACCCGCGCTTCGACGTTTCCCACGAGTCGGCGGTTGCCTTCGACCGCATGGAGGCGATAGGCCCTGAGGCCCGTCTCCCCGTCGAGCGGAACCTGGCTCTCGGGGTCGGGATTCCATCCGACGAGCGTGGAGACGTTCCCGACGAGGGTCCACGGGCCTTTCAGCACGTAGGCGCGCGCGCCCGCCGCGACGCGGGCGTTCTCGATTCCGCCGGAGAGGCGCGTCGACGCCGTGACCGTAGCGAGCGCGAATCCCGTGGAGAGGAGCGTCCCCACGCTTCCCGAGAGGAGCGCCCGGCCCGCGGACTGAATTTCTCCGGCGCGGGGAGAGAAGCCGAACTCCAGGCGGCCGCTCGGGGCGAGGTTGAAGTCCTCGTCGCGGTCGATCTTGTCGATCAGCCGCCGCGTGATCCAGCCGGAGCCTTCCCTGGCGAGGCCCGCCGAGAGAAACAGGAACGTCCGGTGCGCGTGCTCCGCGGGCGGCGGCACGCCGAGCCCGCCCCCGCTCAGCTTCACGTCGCTCCACTCGACGGACCCGACGAGGCGCACGACGGCGTCGACATCGCGCGACAGGAGGCGCCCGCCCGTCACGAGAAGCCCGCGCTCCTCCTGCTTCCAGACCGTCGCCTCCTCGCCGCCCGCATAGAGCTTCGTGTCGAAGTCGGAGCGGCGGACGGCGCCTTCGAGCGCCCAGGGCACGTCGAGCGCGTAGAACGGGCGCCCCAGCGCCGCCCGGAAGAACCGGCCGTCGGAGAGATCCGCGGCATCGAGGCGGAATTCGACGTGCGGAGCGAAGAGGTTCGGGTCGGCGTAGAACACCGAGCGCGACGAACGATCGGTCTCCTTCTCCCACGCGAAGCCGAACTGTCGGCCGGTCCCGAGCAGGTTGTATTCCTCGGCGCCGATCGAATAGGTCGTCACACCGCCCTTGTTGGAGAGCGACCCGCGCACGAGGAGCGTCCACGCGTCGGCTGTCTCGACGACGACGCGCTCTCCTTCCGCGCGCACGTAGGCCCTTCGGAAGAGGCCGGACGCGCGCAGGTTGCGCTCCGTCTCGGCCAGGAGATCCGCCCGCAGAACGTCGCCCGGCGCGAAGAGCAGCTGATCCTGGATGAACGACGAGCGCGTCGTGAGATGGAGGGCGTTCGCGAGCCCGTACGGAAAGAACGATTTCGCGGCTTCGTCGGGCGCGAAGACGTTCGTCGACCGGATCTCGATCGTGTCGACGCGCGGCGCATCCTCCGCCGCAGCAGCCGAGCATCGGACGGCGAGCAGAGCCGCGCCCGCCGCGCGGACCGCCCATCCGGGGCGGGTCAGCTCCTGGCGGGGTCCCAGAGGGGTTCGGCCTCCTTTCTCGTTTTCGCGGCCCACCGGCCGAGCACGAAGAGCAGGTCCGAGAGGCGGTTGAGATACACGAGAGCGTGCTTCCCCACGGCCTCCTTCCGCGCGAGCGTCGTCACGAGGCGCTCCGCGCGGCGGCATACCGTCCGCGCCTGGTGCAGGAACGCCGGAACCCAACCTCCGCCGGGCAGGACGAACGACCGGAGCTCCGGCAGCCCGGCGTTCAGCTCGTCGATCGCGCTCTCGAGAAACGCAACGTGGCGCGCCTCGATGACGGGCTGCTTCGGATGGCGATCCTGCGGCAGCGTCGCGAGATCCGAACCCAGATTGAAGAGCTCGTTCTGGATCTGCTCGAGGAGGGCGTCCAGCCGGTCGCGATCCGCCTTGCGGGAGGATCCCGCCGCGTCGCGGTTCGCGGCGCGCACGAGTCCGAGGATCGCGTTGAGCTCGTCCACGGTGCCGTAGCTCTCGATGCGGAGCGCGTCCTTCGCGATCCGCCGGCCGCCCACGAGACTCGTCTCGCCGGAATCGCCTCCCCGGGTGTAAACGCGATTGATCCGGATCGCCATGTCGTCCCCTCTGCCCCAAAGATTACACTCGACAGGCGGTTCGTCGATGATGCAGAACACGTACCAGACCGACTACCACGTCCATACGGCGCGCTGCGGCCACGCCGGCGGCGCCGCGCGGGACTACGTTCTCACGGCGCTCTCCCGCGGCTTGTCGGAAATCGCGTTCACGGACCACGTCCCCCTCTATTTCCTGCCGGGCGAGGATCCCGATCCCGGCCTTGCGATGACGCGCGCCGAGCTGCCCGGGTACGTCGAGGAGGTCGAGGCGCTGCGCGGAGAATTCGCGGGCCGGATCGACGTGCTCCTCGGCCTCGAGGCGGACTACGCCGAGGGACACGAGGGCGCGTTGCGGGAGATCCTGGCCGCCCACGACTGGGACGTCGTCCTCGGCTCCGTGCACTGGGTGGCCGGCGACTGGATCGACGCTCCTCTCTCCGCGAAGAGGCACGAGATCGAAGGAAGCGCGCTCCTGTGGCGCGAGTATTACCGGTTGCTCGCGAAGGCCGCGGCGACCGGCCTCTTCGACGTCCTCACGCACTTCGACCTCCCGAAGAAGTTCGGTCACCGGATGCCGGCGGCCGTGGCACGGGCCGAGGCCGACGCGGTCGCGGCCGCGCGTGCGGCGGGAGTCGCGGTCGAGGTCTCGAGCGCCGGCCTCCGGAAGACCGTCGCCGAGGAGTACCCGGCACCCCCGCTCCTGACGAGCCTCGTCGGAGCCGGCGTCCCGATCGTCTTCTCGTCCGACGCCCACGCGCCGGCGGAAGTTGCGTGGGGCCGCGCCGAGATTCTGGCGGCCGCGCGCGCCGCAGGCGCGAAAGAGCATTTCAGTTTTCGGAAGAGAGAAAGAACGAGACACCCGCTCTGACATGGAGGCGCCCCGACAGCGGGGGGCGGTCTGCAAAGTTCTTAGAAGGGTGAATCAACGAGTAGCGCTCGAGTCTCGGCCCAGCGCGCGCCTGCGCTCCGCCCCCACACACCCTTCTAAGAAAATCCCCCGTCTCCCTCCTCGGTCCTCTCCCCCTCAATCTCTTCTCTTCTCTTCTTCCGAAACCAGCTCGACCGAGAAAGTCGGCGTCACCGTGAGCTTCAGCGCCGCGAGCCGGCAGGGCCAGCGCTCCTTTTCGATGCGCGCCGCGACGCGGTCCCAGATCCAGCGCGCGAGATTCTCGGCCGTCGGGACGCGCGTCTGAAACTCCGCGATCTCGTGATTCAGGTTGTGGTGATCGAGCGGCCGGTCGACCTCCTCCTTGAGGATGCGGTCGAGGTCCGTGATGTTCACGATCATCGACGAGTCCGCGTCGGCGACGCCCGCCACGGACACGTCGAGCGTGTAGTTGTGTCCGTAGCCCGCGGGGTTCGACGCGTCCCCGTACGTCGCGCGATTCCACTCCTCGCTCTTCAGCGGGTTGAAGAGGCGGTGGGCCGCGTTGAAGTGGATCGTTCGCGAGAGGAGAAGCATCGCCAGGGGACTATAAGGCCGCCTCCCGCTTCGAGGATCCGCCCGGTCGGCAGCGGCGTCTAGACGGCCACCCCGGCGGCCACCGGGACGACCCTTGCGAGCTCCTCCGCGAGACGGCCAGGCTGGACCTCCCGAAGCTCGTAGTGCACGCGCACCGCCTGCTTCGACAGCCGTACGACCCGGGTCAGGTCGATCGGCGTCCCGACGACGACGACGTCGCACGGCGTCCGGGCGATCGTCTCGGCGAGCTCGGCCACCTGCCTCTCGCCGTAGCCCATCGCGGGGAGGATCCCAGCCGCGTTCGGGTATTTCCGGTACGTCGCCTCGATCGAGCCGACGGCGTAAGGCTGCGGATCGACGATCTGGGCCGCGCCGGCCTTCTTCGCGGCGACGAGGCCGGCGCCGAAAGTCATGCCGCCGTGCGTCAGGGTCGGGCCATCCTCCACGACGAGTGCCCGCTTGCCACGCACCAGCTCCGGGTGCTCGCAGACGACCGGCGACTCCGTGCGCAGGACCCGCGCCTTCGGGTTCAGCTTCGCGGCGGCCGTTTCGACCGCGTGGATGTTGCCCTCGTCCGCGGTGTCGCACTTGTTCACGAGGATGACGTCGGCGCGGCGGAAGTTCGCCTCGCCGGGGTGGTACGCGGTCTCGTGGCCCGGCCGGTGCGGGTCCGCGATGCAGATGTGGAGGTCCGGGACGTAGAACGGCAGGTCGTTGTTCCCGCCGTCCCAGAGGATCACGTCGGCCTCGGCCTCGGCGCGCCTCAGGATCTTCTCGTAGTCGACGCCCGAGTAGACGACGAAGCCGTTGTCGAGGTGCGGCTCGTACTCTTCGCGCTCCTCGATCGTGCACTTCTCCCGGTCGAGGTCAGCGTAGTTCGCGAAGCGCTGGCAGGCCTGTGCCGCGAGGTCGCCGTAGGGCATCGGGTGGCGCACGGCGACGGCCTTGAGCCCCCGTTCCTTGAGGAGTCTCGAGAGGTAGCGCGTCGTCTGACTCTTGCCGGCGCCCGTTCGAACGGCCGTGACGGCCACGACGGGGACCTTCGACTTGAGCATCGTGCGATCCGCGCCGAGGAGGAGGAAGTCCGCGCCCGCCGCGACCGTGCGCGAGGCGAGGTGCATGACCTGCGTGTGCGCGACGTCCGAGTACGAGAAAACGCAGAGATCCACTCTTTCGCGGCGGATCAGGTCCTCGAGGCCGTCCTCGGCGACGATCGGGATGCCATCCGGGTACAGCAAGCCCGCGAGGGCCGCCGGGTACCGGCGCCCCTCGATCCCCGGGATCTGCGTCGCCGTGAAGGCGACGACCTTGTGGCCGGGACTGTCGCGGTAGACCGTGTTGAAATCGTGGAAATCGCGGCCGGCGGCTCCGAGGATGACGACACGTTTGACGGGGCTCTGCATGGAAACCCTCCGCGGGGAGAGCCCCGCCCCAAAATATTAGGCGTCACGGCTCGATTCAGACCTGATTCGGATGCTTCAGCAGGGGGAAAACCTGCCAGGTTTTCCCCCTGACCCCCTTTCGGGTCACTTAACTCCGAGGAGCTCGACCTCGAAAAGGAGCGTCGCGTTCGGCGGGATGACGCCCCCCGTTCCCCGGGCGCCGTAACCGATGGAAGGCGGAATCACGAGCGTGCGCTTGCCGCCGACCTTCATCGTGGCGACGCCTTCGTCCCAGCCCTGTATGACGCGGCCCTGCCCGATCGGGAACTCGAACGGCTGCCCCCGGTCGACCGAGCTGTCGAACTTCTTGCCCTTGGTGCCGTTCTCGTAGAGCCAGCCCGTGTAGTGCATGACGCACGTCTGCCCGCCCTTCGGCGAGGCGCCGGTGCCGACGACGGTGTCTTCGTACTGGAGTCCGGAGGGCGTCTTCGTCATCTTCGATTCCTTCTTGTCGGCGGCGGCGGACGCGGCCGGTTTGGCCGGTGCGGTCTTCTCGTCGGCGCGGGCGGGGAGAACTAGGGCGAGGGCAACGGAGGGCAGGACGAGCAGTTTCGAAACGCGCATCAATTTCTCTCTTTCCTCTTTCTCAGAAGTTCTTTCTTCTTTTCTTCTCTTGGAAGTCTACCGTCTACCGGGGCCCCGCCAGACGCAACGTACGCGTCGACACGCGCCACGTCGCCCCTCGAGCCCAGGTAGACCGGCGTCCGCTCGTGGTTCGAGGTCGGGCGGATGCCGAGGATGCGCCGCCGGCCGTCGCTCGCGGCGCCGCCCGCGGCCTCGGCGACGAGCGCGAGCGGCGCCGCCTCGTACATGAGGCGGATCTTCCCCTTCGGACTCTTCCCGCTGGCCGGATACATGTAGATCCCGCCCTTGAGGACGATGCGGTGGAAGTCCGATACGAGCGCGCCCGAATAGCGCGCCGAATAGGGGCGCCCCGTCGCGGGGTCGCTCTCGCGCACCCATTCGAGGAATCGGCGCGGGCCGCACTCCCAGTCGCGCACGGTGCCCTCGTTCGCGCAGTAATACGGCCCGTACTCGGGGATGCGAATCTCCTCGTGGGAGAGCAGGAACTCGCCGATACCGGAATCCAGCGTGAACCCGTGCACGCGCTGCCCCTCGGTGTAGACGAGCGTCGTGGACGGGCCGTAGAGGAAGTAGCCCGCGACGACCTGCTCCGGCGAGCTCCGCGAAAGGAGGTCCGCCTCCGAAACGACCGCGCCTTCTCCCGAGAGCCGCCTCACGGAGAAGATCGATCCGACGCCGCCGTTCACGTCGAGATTCGACGAGCCGTCGAGCGGGTCGAGAAAAACGATGTACTTGCCGGATTCGACGTTCTCCGGGAGGTGGGCCGGGAGGTCCATCTCCTCGGTGACGACGATCGGGACGAGCTGCCCGTAGGCGAACGCCTCGAGGAAGACCTCGTTCGCGAGCGCGTCGAGCTTCTGCTGCTGCTCGCCCTGAATGTTGACCTCTCCCGACGACGCCGAGGGCGTCCGTCAGACCGGCCGACGACAGCATGCGGCTTATCCTCTTGGCGGCGAATGCGAGCTGCGAGAGAAGCGCCGAGAGCTCGCCCGTCGCCCGCGGGATCTGCCGCTCGGTCTCGAAGAGGAATCGGTGGAGCTGCGTTCCGATCTTAGCCACGGATCGTGCCCGTCGGCGCCGTCCCGCTCCCGCTCACGTTGCGTGAGACCGAAACCGCCGCGGCGTCCGCGAGAATCGTCAGCGTCCCCGCGGTGGGTCGCACGCGCGCCGCGGGCAGAGCCTCGTCCTCCAGAATGACGCGGGACAGCGCCGTCGCCTTCTCCTTCCCCGTGACGAGAAGCGCCACGTGTCGCGCCGCGTTCACGAGGGGCAGCGTGAACGTCACCCGGCCGGGAGGACGCTTCGGCGCGTCGTCGATCCGGAGGACGAGCCGCTGGGCCTCCTCGAGAGACGCGCTCCCGGGGAACAGAGAGGCCGTGTGGCCGTCCCCCCCCATGCCGAGGAACACGAGATCGAAACGGGGAATCCCCTTGTCGGAGGAAGGAGAGAAGATCGAAAACGCGCCACGGATCTCGGACTCGTAACGCTCGGCACCGTCCCGTTCCATGGCGGGGACGCGATGGATGTTTCTTCCCGGGAGGGACACGTGGCTCAGAAGCGCGGCGGCGACGGCGTCGTCGTTCCGGTCGGGGTGGCCCTCCGGCACGCACCGTTCGTCCCCGAAGAAGACGTGCGTCCTCTCCCAGTCGACACGCGCGGCGATCAGCGGCGCGGAAAGGAGCCGGTAGCACGAGAGGGGCGTCGTGCCGCCCGCGAGAGCGACGTAGAACGCCCCGCGGTCGCGAACCGCCTGCGCCGCGAGGTTCACGAAGAGAAAGGCCGCGGCGTCCGCGACGTCGTCGGCCGTGGCGAAGGCGAGGACCTCCCTCACGGCCTTCGCCAGCGCCTCCCGTCCCTCGCGAGGAGCGCGACGGACGCGTCCGGCCCCCAGGTGCCCGCTTCGTAGTTCGGGTGGTCGAGGGGCGGGTTGTCGCGCCAGACGTCGAGGACGGGCGTCACGTGCTCCCAGGCCGCCTCGACCTCGTCCCGCCGCGCGAAAAGGGTGGAATCTCCGTGAATCGCGTCCATGAGGAGCCTCTCGTAAGCCTCGGGCTGCGACGCTCCGAAGAATTCGCTGTAGCGAAAATTCATCGTGACGGGGTCGACCTTCGTGACGGGCCCGGGCACTTTCGCGCCGAACTTGAGCGCGATGCCTTCGTCGGGCTGGATCCGGAGGACGAGGACGTTCGGCTCCTGCCGCGTGACGCCGACCCTGCGAAAGAGCGCGATCGGCGGGGTCTTGAACTGGATCGCGATCTCCGTGACGCGCTTCGGGAGCCGCTTGCCCGCCCGGAGGTAGAACGGCACGCCGGCCCAGCGCCAGTTCTCGATCTGTACCTTCCACGCGGCGTAGGTCTCGCGGAGGGACATCGGGTTGACGTCCTTCTCCGCGCGATAGCCCACGACCGCCTGCCCGTCCACCGCGCCCGGTCCGTACTGCCCCCGCACGCTGTCGCGCAGGATCTCCTCGGCCGACTGCGGCTGGATCGACCGCAGCACCTTCACCTTCTCGTCGCGCACGGCGTCCGGGTCGAACGCGACCGGCGGCTCCATCGCGACGAGGCAGAGGAGCTGGAGGACGTGATTCTGGATGATGTCGCGCAGGACGCCCGCTTCCTCGTAGAACTTCCCGCGGTTCTCGATCCCGAGGGATTCGGCCGCCGTGATCTGCACGTGGTCGACGTAGCGGCGGTTCCAGAGCGGCTCGAAGATGCCGTTCCCGAGCCTGAGGACGAGGATGTTCTGCGTCGTCTCCTTGCCGAGGTAGTGGTCGATGCGGAAGATCTGCCGCTCGCGGAAGACCTTCGCGAGCTCCTCGTTGAGGGCGCGGGCTGTCTCGAGGTCGCGCCCGAACGGCTTCTCGACGATGACGCGCGACCACGGTCCGCCGTCCACCCGGTACACGAAACCCGCCTGGCCGAGATTGCTCACGACGCCGCCGATCGCCGACGGAGGAATCGCGAGGTAGTAGAGGCGGTTGCCGGAGAGGCCGTGCTCCTTCTCGACCGACTCGAGACGGGTCTTCAGGTTCGCGAAGTTCTTCGGGATCTTCAGGTCGCCCCGGTAGAAGTGGAGGCGGGACGCGAACGCGTTCCACTCCGTCTCGTCGACGGGCTTCGCGCGGGCGAACTCCGCGACCGCGGCCTTCATCTCCGCGCGGTACGTCTCGTCCGATTCGCCCGTGCGCGCGTAGCCGACGATCGCCGTCGCCGGCGGAAGCTGCTTTTCGCGGTGCAGCTCGAAGAGCGCCGGGACGAGCTTCCGCTTGCTGAGGTCGCCCGAGCCTCCGAAGATGACGATCGTGGCGGGGTCGGTCGGGATCGCGCTGCTCACGCCGACCTCTCCATACCGCTCTTCGACGACAGGACCCGGCGGACGGCCGCCGCGATCGCGGGCCCGTCGAGCCCCATCAGCGCATACAGCTCCTTTGCGGGACCGGAGGACGAATAGAAGGTGACGCCCATCTTCTTCACGCGCGCGGGGAGCCCGAGGTCGTTGAGCCGCGCCTGGATCCAGGTGCCGAGGCCGGTCTTCGGGTTGTGGTCCTCCACCGTCACGACGCGGCCGTGCCGCGCCATGTGCGCGAGATCCGCGTCCGAAAGGTCGCTCCACGCCGCCACGGAGACGAGGTCGACGCGCGTCCCCTCCTTTGCGAGCGCGTTCCAGGCGTCCATCGCGTACGGCAGCATGTTTCCCGCGCACACGAGCGACACGCCCGATCCGTCGCGCAGGTGGTCGGCCCTCGCGGGGTCGAACGCGTAGTCGCCCGCGAAGAACGGCGTGCCGTCTTCCTTGAGGGCGACCGGAAACTTCGAGCGCCCCATGACGAGCGCGTGATTGCCGCGGTGCGTCGCCATCCAGCGCGTGATGCGGTCGGTCTGGTTCGGATCGCCCGGCGTGAAGACCTTCCAGCCGAACGTCGAGTTCAGCGTCCCGAAGTAATCGATCGAATGGTGCGTCTTGCCGTCCTCGCCCACGTCGATGCCCACGTGCGTCACGGCGAGCTTCACGTTCGCCGCGTTGACGTCGTTGAGACGCTGCTGGTTGTACGCCTCGGCCACGCCGAACATTCCGAACTCGCCCCACCACGCCGCGACTCCCGCCGCCGACAGAGCTCCCGCGAGGACCGCGGTGTGGTGCTCCGCGATGCCGCCCTGGAAGAAGCTCTTCGGGAACCTGGCCGCGAAGAGGTCCGTCTTCGTGGACTTCAGGAGGTCGCAGTCGAGGACCGCCATCGGGACGCCGCCCGTCCCCTGCGCTTCCGCGGAGAAGGCGCCGAGATCCTCGAGCGCGGCCCCGAAAGCGCCGCGGTTGTCGGACGTCTTCTCGTTCGTGTACGTCCGCGGCGTGCCGGGCGAGGGCAGGACGACGGTCTCCACGGGGCGGCGCGGAAGCACCGCGTGCCAGTCGGGGGCGGACTTCTTCCGCTCGAGAGTCCAGCGGTCGAGGTCGTCCGGGGCGCCGAGGATCGCGAGCGCTTCCTTGCACCTGTCGGGAGGGAGCGCGGCCCCGTGCCACTTGTAGCCGTCCTTCTCCATGAAGGGGACGCCCTTCGACATGACCGTGTGGCAGGCCACGAGCGTCGGGACCGCCGCGTGAAGCGCCGCGCGCACGGCGCGATAGACGGCGCGGACGTCGTGCCCGTCGACCTCGGTGACCGCCCAGCCGTCGGCTTTCCAGTCCGCCAGGATGTTCTGCTTGAGGATGTCGTCGTTCGTCCCCGAGAGCTGGACGCGGTTCCAGTCGAGGAGGGCGACGAGGTTCGTGAGGCCGAACTTCACCGCGTAACGCCGCGCCTCCGCGAGCTGGCCCTTCTGCTGCTCCCCGTCCCCCATCGCGCAGAAGACCTTCGCGCCGTCCTCCTTGATCCGCGCCGCGAGCGCGAAGCCGACGGCCGCCGAAAAGCCCTGCCCGAGGTTGCCCGTGCCCCACTCGATCCCGGGCACGTCCCTCTCCACGTGCCCCTCGAACGGCGAGCCGCCGCGCCGGAAACCGAGGAGCGGGAGCGACGGGTCGAACCAGCCGAGGTGCGCGAGCGCCGCGTACGCGGCCGGCGAGGTGTGGCCGTGGCTGATGACGACGCGGTCGCGCCCCTGGGCGAACGGGTCTTTCGGGTCGCAGTTCGCGAAGCCCCAGAGGACGAGCTCGAAGTCGATCGAAGACATCGAGCCGCCGGGATGGCCCGAAGCGGCGAGCGTCGTCATCTTCAGGATGTCGGCGCGCGTCGCGACGCCGAGCGCCGCGAGCCTCGCGACCTGCCCCTCCGTCAGCTCGTCGGCCTCGAAGTCCCCGAGGATCACTCCCTGACCCCCTGAGGGGCTTTCAGGGCCTCGGCGCGGCGCGTTTCGACCGCCGCGAGGAGCTCGACGTACGACTTCTCGAACAGGGCGACGCCGTTCTTCTGGAGCTCCTCCCCGACCGCCTCCACGTCGATCCCGACCGCGCGGAGGTCGTCGAGTAAACGGCGCGCTTCGGGCACACCCTCCCGCACGGCGTCGCCCCGCGTCCTGCCGTGATCGAGGAGCGCCTCGAGCGTCTTCTCCGGCATCGTGTTCACGGTATCGGGCCCGACGAGATTCTCGACGTACAGGAGGTCGGAATAGGCCGGGTTCTTCGTGCCCGTGGACGCCCAGAGCGGGCGCTGGACGCGCGCGCCCCGCGCGCGCATCGCGAGAAAGCGCTCGGCGGCGAAGATGGAGAGGAAGTCCTCGTACACGACCTTGCTGTTCGCGATGCCCGCCTTGCCGCGCAGGCCCTCGAGGCGCGCCTTCTCCTGAGGGGAAGCCTTCTGCGCCTTCTCGTCGAGGCGCTTGTCGATGAGCGTGTCGACGCGGGAGACGAAGAACGAGGCGACCGAGTGGACGCGCGAAAGGTCTCCCCCCTTCTGCGCGAGGTCCGAAAGGCCGTCGAGATACGCGTTCGCGACGTCCCGGTAATGCTTCCGGTTGAACATGAGCGTCACGTTGATCGAGATCCCGTCGCCGATGAGGCGGCGGATCGCGGGAATGCACGCGGGGGTCGCGGGCACCTTGATGAAGACGTTCGGGCGGGCGAGCGCGCCCACGAGCCGCTTCGCTTCGGTCACGGTCTTCTCCGTCTCGTCTGCGAGCGAGGGCAGGACCTCGAGGGAGATCCACCCGTCGACGGGATTCTTCTCGTGCAGCGCGCGGAACGCGTCCGCGCCCTCTTCGATGTCCTTGCGCGTGAGCGCGTCGTAGATCGCGAAGGCGTCCTTCCCGTCGCGCGCCAGGCGCGTGATACCGACGTTGTAGTCGCCCTCGTTCTTCAGGATCGCCTGACCGAAGATCGTCGGATTCGACGTCACGCCGTAGACCGAGCCCGCTTCGATCAAGGACGAGAGGCGTCCCGAATGGATCATCTTCGACGAAATGCTGTCCAGCCAGACCGCTTGGCCCTTCTGGCGGTAATCGACGGGTGTGCTCATGCATTTCCTCCAGGACTCGCGGATCGTATTACGAAGGGGGACCATAGAAAGGCATCCGCGAGCCGAGAGCGTTCAGCCGCGCGACGATCGCCCCGAGGAGCTCCGGGAGGCCCGCTCCCGTGGCGGCCGAGATCCGGACGGCGTCGGCGTCGAGCGCGCCCGCGTGCGGTCGGTCGGTCTTGTTGTACGCGAGGAGAATGCGCCGCTTCTCGACGCCGAAGCCCGCGATCACCTCCTCGGCGACGGCCCTTTGCTCGGCCGCCTGCGGGGAGGACGCGTCCACGACGTGGACGAGAAGATCCGCGTCCTTCACCTCGGCGAGCGTGGACTTGAACGACGCGACGAGCGTGTGCGGGAGCTTGCGGAGAAAGCCGACCGTGTCGGCGAGCACGATCGCGCGCCCGCCCACGCCGTGGAGTCGCGCGTGCCGCGGGTCCAGCGTGGCGAAGAGGCGGTCCTCCGCGAACTCCTTCGAGGCGGTGAGGCGGTTGAAGAGCGTCGTTTTCCCCGCGTTCGTGTAGCCGACGAGCGACACCGTCGCGACCCTCTTGAGCCCTTTCCGCCTCACGTCGCGCTGCGTCTCGATCCCCTTGAGCTCTTCCTTGAGCCGCGCGATGCGCGCGCGCACGCGGCGGCGGTCGAGCTCGATCTTGCGCTCGCCGGCGCCTCCCCGGAACGCTCCTCCGCCGCGCTGCTGGGCCAGGCCCTGCGTGGGACCCGCGAGGCGCGGAAGCTCGTATTGCAGCCGCGCGAGCTCGACCTGCGTCATGGCTTCCCGCGAGCGCGCGCGGGCCGCGAAGATGCGCAGAATGACGCCCGCGCGGTCCAGCACCTGCGTCGGCAGCTTTTTGTCGAGGTTCCGCGCCTGCGTGGGCGTGAGCTCGTCGTCGAAGACCGTCCAGCCGACGTTCTGGGCGCGCGCCGCTTCGGCGATCTCCTCGACCTTGCCCGAGCCGACGTACGTGGCCGGGTCGGGCCCGCGGCGCTCCTGCAGCACGCGCGCGACGACGCGGCCGCCCGCCGTCTCGACGAGGCGCTCCAGCTCGTCGAGCTGGTCCTCGGCCGTTTCGCGCGGAATCTCGCGCCCGTAAACGCCGACGAGGATCGTCCGACTCGAGTCGGGCTTCTTTTCGGGCGGAAGTGGGGCCTCTTTGTCGGGGCGGCGCGGACTCACCGAAGGAATGCTAGCGTAGGCGGATGGAACGGCGCACGACACCGCGCACGGGCGGCCCCCGGAACCTCGCCCTCCTCGGCGAGCGCCTCGAGGCCCTGCGGCGGGAGTGGCGCTCGCGGCGCCTCGACTCGGACCCGCTCGTCTTCGCCCACCGGTTCGGGGAGCCGGCGGATCGCGAGGTCGTGGCCTTCCTCGCCGCCTCCCTCGCCTTCGGCCGCGTCGCGTCGATCCAGGCCTCGGTGGCGCGCGTCCTCGCGGCTCTCGGGCCGAGGCCGGCGTCGTTTCTCGAGGCGTGGGACGAGCGGCCGATTGCGGGCCTCGAACGCTTCGTACATCGGTGGGTCACGGGCAGGGATCTTGAAGAATTTCTTCGAATGGTCAAGAGGGCGAGGCGCGCGCACGGCTCTCTCGGCGCCCTCTTCGCGAAGGGGGACGAAGGAGAAGAGAAAGCGAAAGAGAGAAAGAAAGACTTCTTAGAAGGTGAAGAACGTGGGCCGCAAGGGCTCCGCGGAATCCGGGGCGCCGACTCGAATCGCTTCGGCGATGACTACGTGGCGGCCCTCTCTTCCTTTCATAGAAATCTTCAATCCCTTTGCCCCCGCTTCGGCGCCCCCTCGCGCGGTTTGCGGTTCCTCCTGCCCTCCCCCGCCCGGGGGTCGGCCTGCAAGCGATCGCATCTCTTCCTGCGCTGGATGATCCGGACGGAGGGCTTCGACCTCGGGCTCTGGACGGGCGGACGGTTCACGCCTTCGCGACTCCTGCTCCCCATGGACGTTCACGTGCACCGCATCTCGCGCCGCATCGGCCTCACGCGCCGCAGGACTGCGGATCTAGGGGCGTCGCGCGAGGCGACGGGCTGGCTGCGCCTCCTGAACCCCGGAGACCCGGTCGCCTACGACTGGCCGCTCTCGCGACTCGGTATCCTGTCCGAGCCCATGACGCCTCTCACAGGGATTCCAGCGCGCGCATGAGCGATTTCAGGCGCCCGGTTGTCGTGCTCGTGCTCGCGGCCGTCGCGGCCGCCGCGGCAGCCTACTTCGCGAAGGACGCGCTGATCCCGCCCGCCGTGCCGGCACCGGCACCGGGCGCCTCTCGGGCCGCCGCGGCGAAGCGCACGGCTCCCGCGGGACCCCTCCTCGTCCTCGGTAGGGACGGCACGCGCCGCGATCTCGCCGCGAAGACCAAGAAGGCGCTGATCCTGCACTTCTGGGCGACGTGGTGCGCGCCCTGCCGCGAAGAGATGCCCGAGCTCGTGAAGTTCGTCCGGGACACGAAGAACGATCCGCACGTCGAATTCCTGGCCGTATCGGCGGACGAGGACTGGAAGGTCGTCGACGCGTGGCTGAAGGAGCGCGGAATCTCGGGCCTGCCGGTCGCACTGGATCCGAGGGGCGTGATCGCGGGTCGCTACGGCGCGACCGGATATCCCGAAACGTTCTTCATCGCGCCTTCCGGCGAGATCGTCCAGCATTTCGTGGGGCCGGCCGACTGGAGCAAGGCCCAGGTCCGGACATTCGCGGCCGAGTTCAGCCGTCTAGGAGACTGAGCGTGACGTCCGCTTTCGCTGCGCCCGACGCCGGGACCGTCACGGGCTGCGACTTTTCGCCGAAGAGCTCGTGCCAGGCCTTGAGACGGTACGTACCCGGCGGGACGCCGGGGAACGCGTAACGGCCCTCCGCGTCCGTGACCGCCGCGTACGCCGTGTCGGCCACGAAGAGCCACGCCGTCATCCACGTGTGGATGTCGCACTTCACGCGCACGATGCCCGGTTCGGTGAACGTCTCCGTGAACGTCTGGCCCTTGATGGGGATCGCCTTGTTGAAGATCAGCGCGGAGCCCCCCGTGGCGGCATGGACGTTGTGGAGGACCGTGTCGGAGTTTCCGAAGACGACCGGCGCGCCCTTCGACACGATCTGCACGTAGGGGGAGAAGAGGCAGTTCTTCTGGTCGAGCCGGAACGGGCCCTTCGGCGGCGCGAGGCTCCGTGCGCCTTCCAGCCATACGACGGCGTTCGCGAGGCCCTTGTCCTTCGAGAGGACGAGCGACGGGCTCGGGCGGTCGGTGCGCCCGCACACGGCGGCATCCGCATTCACGGGGCGGGGGGCGAGCTTCGGAACGGGGCCGGAGAGAGACACTTTGCCAAAGATCCCGTCCGCAGGGACGGACGTCGCTCGGCCTGCTGCCTGCCCGGCTGATGTTTTGGCGCTTTTCTTAGAAGGTGAGGAAGAAGAGGGCGATGCGCCGCTTCCCGCGGCCATCGCACCGCCCTCGGCCCGCGCCTCTCCGCCCCTCTTTCCTTCCAAGAAGAAAACCATCGTCGCGACGAGCAGTGACGCTTGCACGAAACGCACGGGTCTTCCTCGCACGGGTCTTCCTCGCACGTCTCAGTGCGACGCGACGACCGACGCCGCCCGCGCCTTCGTCGCCTTCGGCGCCTGGGGCGCCGTCAGGAAATCGTTGCCGAGAGACCAGACGTGGTCGCGCAGCGCCTTCGTGACGCGATCCGGGTCACCGATGTACGCCTTCGCCTCTTCCGGGGAGCCCCAGATCGCCACGAGATCCCTCTTGAAGCCCGCGAATGCCGGAGTATCGAGCGCGGGTGCGAGCGGCGAGATGCGCTTCCCGGGCTTGCCGGCGGCGTCATCCATCTTCGGGAAGTTCGTGGGCATCCGCGTGCCCGGCATCCACTCCTCGGGGCGTTTGATCCAGTCCGCGATCCACTCGTAGCGCAGCCGCACGTGCGCTGCGGCGAGAATCGGGGCGAGGTCCGCGGGCGTCTTCCCCGCGCGGAGCGCGAGCGCGAACGCGTCCTGCGACGTCGGATGGCACTGGGCGCACTTGAGCGCTTCGAACGTCTTCGCCCCCGCCGCGCGCGAGCGCGCGTCGAGCGCCTCGACGCGGTCCTCGAACGGATAGCGGGCCTTGTCCAGCGACGCGAAGTACGACGTAAGCGAGTTGAGCTGGTCCGGGTTGAACGAGAAGGTCGGCATCCGGACCTTCAGCCACGGCCGGATCTGGCCGGAGCGCGGGGCGCGCAGGAAGGAGAAGAGCCAGTCACTTTGCACCTTCGCGCCTTCGCCCCGGATGATGGGCGGCGCGAGCGCGAGATCGATCTTGTTGGCCGTCATCGCCTCGCGGATGTGCCCGCCCCTGTCCTCGAGCACATGGCAACCCTGGCAGTTGTAGTCCTTCACGATGCGGCGCCCGGCCTCGACCGCCGCACGGGGGCCGGCGGCCTTCACCTTCAGCGCGTCGGCCATGTCGTCCTTCTGCATCCCGAGGACGAGCGTCTCGATGGCCTCGATCTCCGCCGTCGAAAGCGAGAACTGCGGCATCCGCGACTTTTCCTGGAACGTCTTCACCTTGTCGCGGTCGAAGGAGCGCGGCTGGCCCGCTTTCTGCGCGAACCAGTCGCCGCGCGTGTGCGGCAGATGCAGGAAGCCGAAATCGAGGAGGTGCACCGGCTTGTTGCCCCACTCGGAAAGCTCGACGCCGATCGGCTTCGCCTTCTCGAACCCCGGAATCGCATGGCAGGCATAGCACCCGTAGTGGCCGATGATCTTCTCGCCGACGAAGAGGTCCTTTTCCCGGGGCGCCATCTTCGCGACGTCGGATTTCGCGTCCACGACCGACTTCGTCTGCGTGAGGTAATCGAAGACGAGCGCGTCGCGCTCTTTCTCGTCGGCTTTCGGGGCCCGGCTGCGCGCGAACTCGGGCTGTGCCGGCCGCCCCATGAGGTAGGCCACGAGATCGGCGATCTCGCCGTCCTGGAGACGCAGGTTCGGCATCCGCGTTTCGGCGTTGTAGGCCTTCGGGTTCCGGAGCCAGGCCGCGAGCCACTCCGGCGTCACCTTCTGGGAAAGGCCGATCAGGTTCGGGCCGTGCTGGCGCCAGCCGTCCATCACGTGCCGCTCGGCGCCCGGCTCGGACACATGGCAGCCCTGGCAGCCCACGTTCTCGAACAGCTGCTGGCCGCGTGCGGCGTCCCCCTTCGCGACCGCCGGCCACGGCGCCGCCTTCTCAGACTTCTCGAAGAGATAGGCCGTGACGCCCGCGACCATCGTGTCCGTGAGCCGGTGCCCGGCCTCCCCCTCGAAGTTCTCGAGGTAGAAGAAACGCGGCATCTTCGTGTTGTTGCGGAAGGCCCGCGGGTCGACGAGCCAGCGCTCGACCCATTCGGGCGTCGTCTTGGAGGCCACCCGCGAGAGGTTCGGCCCGATGCGCGGAAGGTCCTCGAGGCCCTTCATCTTGTGGCAGCTCCAGCAGCCGAGCTGCTCGACGAGCTTGCGACCCTGGTCGAGCTTCGGGGCCTTCGGGTGCCCGGCGTCGGTCTTGTGGCAGCGGAAGCAGCCCGCCTCCACGGCCTTCATGGGGTACATGGGCAGGTCGTTGAACCTGTCGACCTCCCATCCGTACTCCTTCATCCAGCGGCCCGACTGCGTCTCGCCCATCGCCTCCTTCACGACGTCGTCGTCCGTCGGAAGGCCCTTTTCGTCGCGCCCTTCGTGGAGCTGGGCGGCGAGCTGCTCGTAACGGCCGTAGTCGTTCGGCATGTGGCCGGCGCGCGTGAAGTCGGTCGCGCGGTCGCGCCCGCCGTGGCACGACGTGCACCCGAACGTCGCGTACGGGTGCGGCGAGTTGGAGTCGACGAAGAGGTCGAGGCGCGGGTGCGTCCGCAGAACGGACTGCGGATACTTCTCCGCGTCTTCGAACCCCCGGGTCTCCGCCGCGATGTGGCACGTGACGCACCGGTCGACGCGCTGGCTCCTCAGGAAGTTGACGTCGTTGTAGAGCCCGTCGAGCTGCACCTGCTGGATCTTGAGGGAGGGGGCGAGCATGTCCGCGATCGGGGCGTTGCGCACGAAATAGAACGTGTCGTTCTGGCGGAGCGTCCCGAGCTTCGCCTGGAACCGGTCGTAGTCGGCGTCGAGCTTGACGAGCGCCTCCTCGGCTTCCTTCTTCATGCGCTCGAGCGCGTCGAGCCCGGCTTTCGCGGCGTCCCACCGCGCGCGCGCGGCCTGCTCGACGACCGTGCTGCTCTCGTAGGCCGCCTTCAGCCGTTCGTAACTCTTCCGGGCGGCGGCGGAGGACGCCGACTTCGGGCTCTCCTTCCGGCGCGTCTCGTAGTCGTATCGCGCCGTGTCCATCTCGGCCTTCTTGAACCGGAAGTCCTGGTCGGCGTCGTACCAGGCGCCCTCGGCCTTCCGGGTGTTTTCCTCGGCCTCCGATACCGCCGCGCGGTTGCGGCGCAGCTCGCGCGCGCCCTCGCGCTTCTGCTCGAGAAATTTCTCCTCCGTCTCGGGATCGATCTTCTCGGAGGCCGTCCGGAGGGCCGCGCGCGTCCTCTTGCGGTCGTTCTCGACGAACTTCTTCTGCCAGCTCTTCCAGTCGCGCCCGTAATCCTGCCACGTCATCCACGCGAACGCCGGCAGCACGAGGATCGACGTGATCGCGAAGACCTTCGTCAGCCGCCTGATGTCGTAGTGGTGATCGATCGGTTCGGGCGGCGGAGGCTTGGCCATGCTAGATGTTGAAGGAGAATTCCTGGATGTTGACGATGTATTTGAGGTTGAAGATCCACCTCAGGTACATCTTGATCGGCACCGCGAGCATGATGAGGAACAGGTTCACCCCCACGAAGAAACGGACCGTGCCCATCTTCTCGTAAAAGCGTTTGAAGAGCGTCTTGCTCAGAAGACCCGGCAGCGCCACCATGTAGAACAGCACGAGAAGGATGCCGGGCAGCTCGCGCTTCAACCAGTACGTCGGGAGCGCCGTCTTGAGCCATTTCACCCAGAAGATCTCCGAGACGCTCACGTTGTTCAGCGGAACGAGCTTGTTCGGATCCCAGTATTCGTAGGGCCCGAAGAAGTTCCAGTTCGGGCCCCTGAGGAACGTCCCGAGCATGATGAGGACGACCCACAGGATGATGAACCCGAAGCAGAACATCACGATCTCCCACTTCCTCTCGCGGAAGGAGAAGTAGCCGTTCCCGCGGGGATTCGTGTCGATGTAGGGAATCGCCATCAGGCCCACGATGATGAGCGTGGGAAGGACGACACCCGCCATCCACGGGTCGAAGTAGACGAGCAGCTCCTGAAGGCCGAGGAAATACCAGGGCGCCTTCGCGGGGTTCGGGGCGGCGCCGGGGTTCGCGGGCTCCTCGAGCGGCGCTTTCAGGACGATCGACCAGACGATCATGACGATCGAGCACACGATCAGCGCGATGAGCTCGACGTAGACGAGGTCGGGCCAGGTGAAGACCTTCTTGTCGCTGTCTTCCTTCTCGAGAGGCGCGAGGCCCTTCGCGAGGCGCGCGTCGTTGAGATGCGCCTGGTACATCGCGTACCAGAAGAAAAAGCCGACGAGGAACAGCATCCCGAGGATCGGGACGTTGTCGGGCATGCTCGCGACGATGCGGAAGTTCGGATCCGTGAAGCTGAACGCGAACCCGCCGATGAGCGTCGCGAAGAGCAGGAGGCCGCCCTTCTTCGTCCAAAGCGGTTTGCAGAACATCGCTCCGACGAGCCCGATCATCGACAGCGTCACCGCGATCGCCGGCGACGCAAGCCAGTTGATGACGTTCTTCAGCGCGGTCATAGCGGCCCGCTAATCGCTCGCCGGGGGGCTTGGCTCAGAGAGGCCCACTGATCCCTCCATCCTTCCGTACCCGCCAGAAGTGGACGGACATGAGGAACGCGGCGATGAGCGGGATGAAGACGCAGTGGAGAACGTAGAACCTCAGGAGCGCGTTCGCGCCCACGATGCGCCCGCCGAGGAGCCCGAAGCGCGCGTCGCTGCCCGCCGTCACGAGGTTCACGCCGTTGAACGCGATCTGAGCGGCGAACGGACCCTCGTAGCCCGCGAGCGGCGTCGCGCGCGCCATGTTCGAACCGACCGTAATGGCCCAGATCGCGAGCTGGTCCCAGGGCAGGAGGTAGCCCGTGAACGAGAGGAGGAGCGTGAGGACGAGAAGGACGACGCCCACGTTCCAGTTGAACTCCCGCGGCGGCTTGTAGGAGCCCGTCATGAACACCCGGAACATGTGAATCCAGACGGTGATGACCATCGCGTGCGCGCCCCATCGGTGCATCTCGCGCATGATTCCGAACGGAACCTGCTCCCTCAGGTCGAGCATGTCGCCGTAGGCGTACTCGATCGTGGGCCGGTAATAGAACATGAGGAGCAGGCCCGTGAACGTGAGCACGAGGAAGAGGAAGAACGTCATCCCGCCCGCGCACCACGTGTACCGCATTTTCACGCCCGACTTGCGGGTCTTGACGGGATGGAGATGCAGGACGACGTTGCCCAGCACCGCGAGCACGCGCTTGCGATTCGTGTTCGGAATCCCGACGCGGAAGACGGATTTCCAGACCTGGGTCTCGACGACCGCTTGCTGGAGCTTGTGCCACCGGCTCTCGAGGCTCATCGTTCTCCGTTCGTCCTCACGTCGTCTTGATGAAGGCCGCGGGGTCGGTCCACTGGCCCTTCTCGTAGAGGAACTTCCGCGCCTTCTCGATGAAGATCTGTCCGTCGTCGGGTGAAATGGAGATCGCCGCGCGCTCGAGCGGGCGCGGCGTCGGACCTTCGAAGTTGATGCCCGACCGGTAGTAGCCCGATCCGTGACACGGGCACTTGAACTTGTTCTGGGCGGCGAGCCAGTTCGGGATGCAGCCGAGGTGCGTGCAGACCGTGATGAGCGCGTAGATCATCTCCGTGTTGCGCACGACCCAGATCTGGTACTTCTCTTTCCAGCGCTCGTCCACTTCGCCGACCTGGTAATCGGACGGGAAGCCCGCCTTGAAGGACGACGGCGGCTCGAAGAGGACGTTCGGGAACAGGAAGCGCGCCATCGTCGTCACGAACGCGCCGGCACCGGCCGCGAACGCGAGCCAGCCGACGGCGAGCCAGCTGATGAAGCCGCGGCGCGTGGGGGCATCGGCCGCGCCCCCCGCGGCCGAGACTTCCACAGACCTCGCTTCCGTCATCCTCTCCCTCGAAACGACCCGTGAGACAAAGTCTCAAAAAATCCCGGCTCCGTCAAGGTGCGTTTCCAGGCCGCGTCGACGGCTCGAGCGCCGGCTTCTCCGGCGCCGCGCGCTTGTCGGTCCCGGGCCCGAGGAGGATCTTCCGCGCCTCGCGCCGGACGCGCAGGGACGGGTCCTTCTCGGCCATCGTCCCCCCGAGCGCCGCCGCCGCGGAGTCGTGCAGAAGGACGAGGCCGCGCAGGCCGTTGAGAAGCGCGTCTTCCTGCTGCTCGGCCGAGAGCCCGGGCGTCGTGCGCAGCCGCTCGCGATCACACATCCCGAGGAGGACGTCGCGGCCCGCCGGGTCGTCGAGCGTCGCGAGGGCGAGCGCCGCGTTCCACCTCACGTCCGTGACGGAATCGGCGAGCAGCTTCCGGAGCGCGGGCACGGCTTCCCCGTCCTCCATGCGGCCTGCGGCGTACGCAGCCGTCTTCCGGATCCCGGGATCCTCGGACTCGAGGAGAGGCCGCACCCTGGCCGCGGAGGACGGGTTCCCGACGAGCGCGAGGGCCCACAGCGCGTAGAGGCGCGTCTCGGAATCGGCGTCGTCGAGCGCCTTTTCGAGGAGCGGAACCGCGCGCGGGTCCCCGAGGCGTCCGAGAACGAGCGTCAGGTATCGTCTCACCCGCGGGTCGTCGTTTTCGGCGCCCTCGTACGCGCGGAGCGCGGCAGCGGAAAACGCCGCCCGCTCCTTCGGGTCCGTGAGGGCGGGCAGCTTCTTCGTGAGCTCGAAGGCCGATTGCCAGCGCTGGTTCCGGCTTCCCGTCCGCACGTCGTTCAGGAGCTCGGCGGCGTTCTTCCGGTCGACGGCGATGGCGCCGAAGAGCCAGAAGACGAAAACGGCCACGCCGACGACGAAGAACGGAATGACGAAGAACTGGACGAGGAGGCGGCCGGCGGGGGTCGCGGAGGGGAGAGAGTCGGCGGAAGAAGAAGAGGAAGATTCTTCGAATGGTTCGGACGGCGGGGGCGGCAATCTTCTCTTCCTCTTCCGAGCTCAAAGCACCGGGAGGTACTGCTTCGCCTGCGTGACCGGGTTCGGGACGTAGATCGCGTCCTTGTCGCACACGGTTTCACAGAGCCGGCAGGACACGCACGGCGCGGCATCCACCTCGGCCACCTTGTAGTGGAGGTTCGGGGCGAGCGGGTCGGCCACCAGGTGGATGCAGTCGAACGGGCAGATGTCGATGCAGAACTCGCAGGCCGTGCAGAGCTCCCGGTCCACGATCGCCTTCGGGATGTCCTTCGGCCTGACCTTCTGGATGAGGTCGCCGTGCTGGTCCTGAATGCAGGAGACCGGGCAGTAGACGGCGCACACGGAACAGTCGATGCACCGATCCTGGTGGATCACGAACTTCTCGTTCTTGCCGCCGGTGATCGTGTGCGTCGGACACTTGATCTCACACACCCCGCAGCCGATACACGTGTCGTGGATGAAATGAGGCAATGGCCGTCCCCCGCCGGGAAAAGCTAGCATCGGCGCCCGGGAATGTCCATGCCGGGGGCGGCGGGAACCTTTGGCCGCCGACCCTCGTTCCTGTCTCTGAGGCGGAGGCCCCAAGTGAAACAGCCCGTCGGGAAAGAAGTCCAGTCCCTCGTCAATGCCCTGTTCCTGTTCGCCCTGTTCCTCCTCGCCTATTCGGCGGTCGTCCCGGGTCACACCCGCGGGAGCGTCCGGGGCCCCCGATTCCTTCGGATGAAGGTCGAGAACCTGAGGACCGGGGACGGAGGGCCCGCGAACGTCTCCTTCTCCGTTCCGTACGCCTTCGTGTCCGGCGCGCTGCGCTTCGCCTCCCTCGGGAAGGTGCGGCGCGAGATGGATCTCCACTTCGACCAGTCCGTCGACGCGAGCGACATCCGGACGATCGTGCAGGAGCTCAAGGACAAGCCGGACGGCACGGACGTCGTGCGCACCCACGAGGACGCCGAGATTCACGTCCGCAAGGACGGCGACATCGCGACGCTGGAGGTCCGCAAGAAGGAGCACCCGGACGAGATCGTGACGCTCAAGCTCCCCTGGCACATCGTGGACGCCGTCTCGACCTCGGACCGCGATCTCGACGTCGACGCGCTCCTCGCGCAGCTCCGGCACGCGCAGCGCGGCGACCTCGTGGAGATCACCGCGCCCGACGCGCACGTGAAGGTCTGGATCGACTAGAGTTCCTGAGGAGGAAGGCATGCGCGTCCGACCGATCCGGACCGGTCTCGCCTGTCTGGCTCTCGTTTCCTCCGTCGGTCCGGCCTTCGCCGGCGGCTCCGCCCCCGAAGAACGATTCCCGCTGCGCCCCGTCCGGTACGAGCTGGACCTCCGGGTCGACTTCGGGGAAGAGACGGTCTCCGGAACGGCGCGGCTGACGCTGCGGAACCCCTCCTCCTCGCCGGCCTCCCGGGCGTCTCTCCTTCTTTACAGGCTCCTGACCGTTCGCGGGGTCACGGACGGCGCGGGAAACCCGTTCCATTCACCCAGCGGGTCGTCGCCTTCGAGGACGAGCCGCGGCGGCAGGTGAACCACGTCCTCGTGTCGCTTCCGGCGCCGCTTCCGCCCGCGGGCGACGTCGTCCTTCAGGTCGCGTACGGCGGCTATCTCGCCGGGTACGTCGAGACGGGCACCCTCTACGTCAAGGACCGGGTCGATGCGTCGTTCACGATTCTCCGGGAGGACGCCGAGGCGTACCCGACCGTCCGCGTCCCCTCGGCCCGCGCGAACCAAGCCGCGGGCCTGGCGGAGTACGACTACCTGGCCCGCATCACCGTGCCGAAGACGCACGTCGTGGCGAACGGCGGCCTCCTCGTGGGAAGGACGGAGAAGGACGGAAGC
The DNA here is from genome assembly GCA_963809425.1 of Thermoanaerobaculia bacterium. Lineage (GTDB taxonomy): Bacteria > Acidobacteriota > Thermoanaerobaculia > UBA5066 > UBA5066 > Fen-183. The sequence goes on along the minus strand of CAWEJK010000005.1, from coordinate 122,407 downwards.
GCCACGTACGTCTACCGGAACATCAAGCCGGCCTGGAGGATGGACTTCGCGATCGCCCGGTACGGCCTGCTGGAACGGGACGGCTTCAAGGTCTTCCACCTTCCGGCGGATTCCGGGAGCGCCGAGCGCGTTCTGGACTCGGCGCGCGCGGTGCGGGCGTCCTACACGAAGCGGTTCGGCCCGCTCCCGGACATGTCCTCCCTCGCGATCATCGAGATTCCCGACGGCTGGGGCTCCCAGGCCGACGTGACGTCGATTCTCCAGTCGGCCGCGGCCTTCAAGGACCCCGACCGCGTCGGCGAGCTCTACCACGAGGTCTCGCACCTCTGGAACGTTCGCGCGACCGATCCGCCCTCCTGCCGGTGGAACGAGGGGCTCGCCTCGTTCCTTCAGGAGCTCTCCCGCGAGCAGCTCGACGGAAAGGTCGCGGTCCTTCCCGCCGCCCGGCGGACGGCCGGCCGGCTACTCGAAAGGGCGAAAACCGAGCCGAGACTGCGGAGCGTCCCGATGATCGACTACGGCAAGGAGGAGATGACGGGCTTCTCGTACTCCGTCGGGATGCTGATGTTCCACGTGCTGTACGAGGTTGCCGGACCCGAGCGCTTCGACCGGATCGTGGGCGGCTTTTTCCGGGACTACCGCGAGCGAGGCGCCTCGACCGAGGACTTCGTCCGATCCGCCCGGCTCGTCGCGGGCGAGAGCGTCGAGCCCCTCTTTCGCGACTGGCTCTACACGACGCGCTGGCTCGAGATCCTTTCCTCGGGGACGAAGATCGAGGAGCTCCCTTCGCGCTACCGGCCTCCCGGCTGATCCGGTACGGCGCTCCGCCGGCCTCCCGCGTGGCGGTCGATCTGGTACCTTCCCTCCGATGCAGAACACGGCCATCCTCCTCATCAAGTGCCCGGACCGCCCGGGCATCGTCGCGGCCATCTCGTCGTTCCTGTACCGACACGGCGCAAACATCGTCGATCTCGACCAGCACTCCACCGACGACGCTCCCGACGTCTACTTCATGCGCCTCGAGCTGCAGACCGCGCGTCTCGTCGTGCCGCTCGACGCGCTCCGCCGCTCGCTCGCGGACGAGGTGGCGAAGCCTTTCGGCATGGAGTGGAGCCTCGAGCGCGGGAGCGACCGCAAGCGCGTGGCCGTGCTCGTCTCCAGGCACGACCACGCGCTCATGGAGCTGCTCTGGGCCTGGAAACGCGGCGACCTTCCGGCGCACATCGATCTCGTGGTCGCGAATCACCCCGACCTGCGCGAGCAGGTCGAGGCGTTCGGGGTGCCGTTCCACCACGTCCCGAACGACCGCGAGCGGCGCGCAGAGGCCGAGAGCCAGATCCTGACGCTGCTCGACGGCAAGGTCGATCTCGTCGTGCTCGCGCGCTACATGCAGATCGTGTCGCCCGCTTTCGTGGCGCGATTCCCGAACCGGATCATCAACATCCACCACTCGTTCCTGCCGGCGTTCGCCGGCGCCGATCCCTACCGCCAGGCCTGGGAGGGCGGCGTGAAGATCGTGGGGGCGACGGCCCATTACGTGACGGCGGATCTCGACGCCGGACCGATCATCGAGCAGGACGTCGGCCGCGTCTCGCACCGGCACTCGGTCGAGGATCTGAAGGTGATGGGGCGCGACCTCGAGCGCCGCGTCCTCGCTCGGGCCGTGAAATGGCACTGCGAGAACCGGGTCATCGTGCACGAGAACAAGACCGTCGTGTTCGGTTAGGTTTTCCCGCAGCCTCGCAGGAGCGTCACCGTGAGCTCGCGTCCCTTAGACAACGAAAACCGACGTCGTAGTTCTGATCGGCAGGCGTGTCCCTTCCGCGGAAAGATGCACGGACCCTTTTCGGACCGTAGACCCACGAGCCGCCGCGGAGGACACGGTACTCTCCCGTGCGCGGCCCGACCGGGTTCAGCGAAGCGTCGGACTGATAGGTGATGTTGGAATACCAGTCCGCGGTCCACTCCCAGACGTTGCCGAGAATGTCGAAAAGCCCATAGGCATTTGCCTTCTTCAGGCCCACGGGGTGCGCGGAGCTGCCGGCGTTGTCCGCGTACCACGCGCCTTCGCCGAGCGGACCGTACCGCGCTTCCGGCGAGCCGCCCCGCGCGGCGTATTCCGCCTCGGCCTCCGTGGGCAGGCGCCCGCCGGCCCATTTGCAGAATGCAGCAGACTCGTCCCACGTCACGTTGACGACCGGATGCGCGTCCGTGCTCCACGTCTCCTGCTCGGGCATTTTCGTCCCTGATGACCTGGCGTACTTGCGGAACTGGGCGACCGTCGTCTCCGTCACGGCCAGCTCGAAAGGCTTCGTGATTCTCACGAAATGCGCGGGCTTCTCGTCGTCGCCGCATTCGTCGTCGCCCGGCGAGCAGCCCATCATGAAGTCTCCCGCGGGAATGCGCACCCACTTGAGGCCAGCCGCGGTCGCGTTCTTCGGACCCGCCGGTTTCTCATCGAGGGCGGGTGTCGCGTTGGTCGCCGCAGGCGCCTTCGCCGCCTGGCCGAGCGCAGCACACGTGACGAGCAGGAGCAGCGCCACGAGACTTTTCGATGCCGCCGCCATCCGAGCCGTTCAGTCGTCTTCGAACGGGTCCCGGCCCATCTCCGCGATGACCTTGTCCAGCCGGTACTGGCTGGGGCCGAAGATGAAACGCATCTCGCCGTTCTCGCAGACGACGTCCTTGACCTGCACGGAGAGCTCGGGCGGGAGGACGTTGCTGAGGTTCACGACGACGATGCGCTCCTCGGGGTAGAAGAACGCGCGCCCCTCGGGCTGCCGCTCGACGATCTTCGTGATGACCCAGTTCGGAATCGGCACGACCCCGAAGACGTGGAGGTCCGCGATCGTGAACCCGAGGAAGCCGTCCTTGAACCGCATGGACTCGATGTGCCCGCGGAAGGCCACCGGTATCCCCTTCTTGATGCGCACCGTGAGGCCCAGCCGGCCGTCCTCGGGCTCGATCAGAATCTCCCGGACCTCGTGCACGCCCCGCGTGGCCTTGCGGGCGATCGTGTTCAGCGTCGTCGCGTCGATCGCGACGACGAGACCCTCCCAGCGGACCGTGAGGGCCGGCAGGTCCGGGGACGGAATCGCGTAGGCGGGGTCGGCCACGGCTTTGGATCCTACGCTGGCGGGCAGCGTTCACAAAAGGTAAGCCGCCGCGAAGCCGATCTGCGCCGCCATGAGCATCAGGTACATGTGCGTCCACGACGGATGGTTCTCGGTCGTCGCGAGCTCGTCCGGATTCCGCCGCAGGAGGTGGACCGTATACGCGCCCCACGCGGCCAGGAGAACGCCGAGCGCGGTGAGGAGCACCGGGTTCCCGCTCAGGAGGCGCCGGGCAGGCGCCGAGGGGTCCGGCGTCCGCACGAGGAGCGGCACGAGGAGCCAGGGCAGGATGAAGAAGGGCGAGATGATCGCGACGGCGCGGCGGTTCCCGTATTTCACGGGAAGGGTCTCGCACCCCCCCGCCCGGTCCCCCGCGGCATCCGAGAAGTCTTTCGTGGAGGTCGCTCCGAGCAGGAACAGGCCGAAGACCGATCCGATGGCCCAGGGCTCCGCGGAGAACGCCGAGGCCACGAGCGTCCAGCCCGCGACCTTGAGAAGGCACCCCCGGGGAATCGCGATCGTGACGTTCGCCCACATCCCGAGGCGCTTCGTGCGCCCGAAGGCCGGCACGGAGTAGATCAGCGTCGCGAGGAGCCCCCCGAGAAACAGCAGAAAGCACTGATGGTCGAGGAGGGGCGCGCGAACCCGCGAAAGAAACCCCGATCGCGCGGGCACGACGATCGCCCACGTGGGCACGAGGGCGAGGACGTAGAGCAGCCACGTCAGACGCCACGCCGCGGCGACGGACACCTCGCCAGTGACGAGCGGGCGTTCGGGCTTGTTGACGCGGTCCACCTCGACGTCGGTGATCTGGTTGAGGACGTTCGAAGCCGCGTTGAGGAGCGACGCGCAGAGCGCCCCGAGCGCGACGATCCCCAGCAGCTCCAGTGTGACTTCGTGAGAGGCGTTGTGCACGCTCCCGAAGGCGCAGACGGCGCCCGAGAGAATGCCGAGGAGAGGCGGCAGGAGCGTGAACGGGCGCGAGAGGCGCGCCGCGAGTCGAAGGTTCACGAGACTGCCCTCGCGGCCGCAAGGAGGGCCGGAGCCGCCGCCGCGCCCGCGAGCGTGTTCAGGAAGTTCAGGACGTGGCCGTTCGAGACGCGCCAGGGAGCGCCGGCGCGCCCGAGAAGACTCTCGAGGACGGTGCCGAGGCAGGCCGCGAGCACGACCGCCACGGCGCCGCGTGCCGTGAGAAGGGTCGTCGCGAACCCCGCCGCGGCGAGGACGGCCGCCGCCGCGAGGCCGGCCAGCGTGCCCGCGACTGAAACGGCGCCGTCCGTGCCCGGCGGGACGCGGCGGAAGTCCGGCAGGAGAGCCGTCGGCGACGCGATGGCCTGGCCGATCTCGGTTCCCGCCGTGTCCATCAGCGCCGTCGCGAGCGCCGCGGCCGCGGCGAGCCGGAAGACGTCGCCGTCCGGACCCAGCCCCGCGACGAGAGCGCAGAACGCGGGCACGGCGACGTTCGCGAGGACGTTCTCGGCGCCGCGCCGGCCGCCCCTCTCCTCCGCCTTTCCCATCGCCTCCTTGCGCGCCTTCCGGAAACGCGTCACGAGCGTGCCGACGCCGAAGAACAGACAGAGCAGGAGGTAGAGCGGCACGGTGCCGAACGCGAGGATCACCGCCCCGAGAAGCGCCCCGGCGAGGGCGCCCGAAGGGCGGACGAGGCGGAGAGCGAGCGCGATCCCGGAGACGACGACGTTGATTCCGAGCGCGACGAGGGCGCCGCGGGCCGCGCCGCCCCCGAACGCGTCCGCCCAGCCTCCCCGTGTCCAGAGCAGACACGCGAGCACCGCGGCGCCGACGAGCGGCGGCAGGACGTTGTCGTCCAGCTCGGACGGAAGGCTCTCGACCGCCGCGCCCGCGAGCGCACCTAGGAAGAGGCAGGTCAGCTCGGAAAGAGAGGGAACGCGCGACGAGAGAAAGCCGAAGAGAAAAGACGCTCCGAGAAAACCGAAGAAGAGATAGCCAAGGAATCCAGAGAGGGATTTCCCCGGATTCCAGGGAAGCCTAGGCCCGCCGAAGCCCATCCCGCACAGCGACGCGAAGCCGTCTCCAAAGGCGAGGTAGCCCCATCCGGCAGCGGCTACAGGAAGATTTCTTCGAAAGAGAATGAGAAGGACGAGCACGACCAGGGGATACAGCGTGATGCCGACAGAAAACCTCTTCTCCCCTTCTTCCTTTCTAAGAAACAAAGGCGCGAGCCGAGGCAAGACTGCAGCATTGAAGATCGCGGCGAAACCCGCCGCAGCCAGAGCCGTCCCCCACGAAAGCTCAGGCAGCAGGAGCGCGAAGAAACCCATCCCGACGTGCAGCGCCTTTCGCGCCGCTTCGGCGCGGGTCAGCGTCACGAACCGGCCCGCGCCGGCGCGGCGGCGCGGCGATCGGCGAGATAGTCGCCGAGGGCCTCCCGCCAGGAACGCGGCACGCCGCCGGTGAGACGCTCGAAAAGCGACGTGTCGAGGACCGACCAGGCGGGACGCCGCGCCGGCCTCGGGAACGCCGACGTCGGGACCGGGCGCACGACGACGTCGGAGTGCCCCTCGTGCGCGAGCGCCTCCGACGCGAGCTCGAACCACGTGGCGTCTCCCGCGTTCGCGAAATGGACGACGCCCGTCACACGCTTGTCGACAAGGCGCCGGATGGCGGCCGCGAGGTCGCCGGCGAACGTGGGGCGCGCGACCTGGTCGTTCACGACCGAGAGTTCCCGCGCCCCGCCTTCGACTCGCTTCAGGATCGTGTCCACGAAGTTCACGCCGCCCATGCCGAAGACCCACGAGGTCCTCACGACGAGCACCTCCAGGCCTTCCTCGAACGCGCGACGTTCCCCCATGAGCTTCGCGCGGCCGTACGCGTTGACCGGGTCCACCGCGTCGTCCTCCCGGTAGGGCCGGATCCCCTTGCCCGAGAAGACGTAATCCGTCGAGACGTGCACGAGCGTCGCGTCGAGCCTGCGGCAGAGCGCCGCGAGAGCCCCGACGGCCACGAGATTCACGAGCACGTGGTGCGGGTCGGACTCGGCGGCGTCGACGCGCGTGTCGGCGGCGGCGTTCAGGACGAGGCGCGTGTCCGGGGCGAGCGCCGCGCGCAGCGCGACTCCGTCCGTTATGTCGAGCGCGGCCCGCGTGAAACGCTCGGCCTCCGGGAACTCTCGTCCGAGCGCCCGCCCGAGCATTCCGCCGGCACCGAGGATGACCGTCTGCACGAGTGCAGAAGTCTACACGGCGGAGAGCGTCCGCTACTTGCGCAACGGCACGGCGAAGGGGTCGTTCGTTCCGGGCGACGTGTTCCCGTCCAGGACGTACGCGGTTCCGGCGACGGCGCAGCCCGCGGTGTTGTTCAACACCTCGACGGCTGCCGAACGGATGTCGGCCGTGACGCCGTACGTATCCTTGAGGCGGTTCTTCTGGATCATCGTGCGCGGCGGAATCGTGAAGGTCTTGATGCCGCCGAGGAAGTTCCCTCCCGCGTCGCGCAGGGCCGACAGGAGGACGCACGGCGTCGACGAGGGATTGACGAACACGAGATTCGTCCGCGCGGACGCGTCCTCGCGCACCGCGGGGAACCACCCGAATTCGCCGGTCGCGAGAGCGAGCGAGGGCGTCGCGCCCGCGGAGACGTCCACGGCCTCGGTGTACTGCCCGAATGTTCCCACGCCGCCGGACGTCGTCGTCGTCGCGGTGCGCGCGCCGACGAGGAGCCGGCCCGTGGACTGCACGAGGACCGCGCCGTAGTCCGACGACACCGAGAAAAGAGCGGCCAGGACGTCCGGGAACGCGCGCGACCCGAATGGGTCTATGCGCTGCGGACTGGACGCGGGCTGGAGGGCAGGGAGGTTCTGGTCGCCGTCGGTGCCGTGCCCCAGGAACTGGAGCACGAACTGGCCGTCCGACCCCTCCACGTTCGTGACGGACACGTCGCTCACGAACCCGCCCGCCCGCGCGACCGACGGCACGATGTACGTGTACGGGTAGTTGACCGCCACGCGGGCCACGTTGAGCCGGAGCGTGCCGCCCTTCGAGGGCTCGAAGGCGCCCGTGAACGCGTTCGGCTGGCCGATGCCGCCGACGGCGATCAAGTAGGTCGTGCCCGCGTTCAGGTTGAGCGTGACCGAAGACTGGAGCGACCCGGGGGCGTCGTCGGGAGTGAAACCGTTCTGGCGGCAGATTCCCGAGACGGCGTCGAGCGACCCGCACGACCCGGTGTACAGGCCGAGGATCGTGTCGTAGTCGGAGGCCGGCGTCGTCCCGAGCGTGTCGATGCGGTAAGTGGCCGAGACCGCGGGAGTGAACGAGAACCACGCGAGACGCGAAGGCGGCGCCTGGCCGCCGGTCGAGAGCCGCCCTTTCGTGTAACACGGGAAGACCGGAGCGTTCCCGTCATCCCCGGCGGCCCTCGTGTCCACCCCCGGCGACGACCACGGCAGAGCCGCCGGGTCGACGACGACCGCGTCCGAACAGGCTCCCCCGGCGGCTCCCGCCTCGCCCCGCAGCACGAAAGCGGGGAAAAGGAGGGCCAAAAGGGCGAAACCGGTCGAAAAATGCCTCACGATTGAAGTGTCGGGACCGGAAGGAATCTCTCTGCCTCCGTCCGGGGTCACGGCAGGCTCCCCGTGAAATCCAGAAAACTGCCGATGTTTTTCAGCGTCAGCGCCAGGCGGAAGTCCCGGGACGGCGTCAGCCCGGTTCGCAGGTCCCGGTATTCCGCGAGGATCTTGAAGCACGCCGCCTGGAGCGTCAGGAGCGTGCGGGACTCGAGCATGCGGCCTTTGGACAGGTCGTAGTTCGCCTCCGCGTCGAACCGGAGCCGCTTCGGGAGGATCGGCATCCCGCCCGAGAAGCGGAGCTGGGCCGAGGCGCCCGGGTCGTTCCCGGGCGCGAGGATGACCGGATGGCTGTCGAAGAGAGAGAGGGCGAGCGAGCGCTCGGCGCGCGAAACGGCCGCCGTGACGCTCGCCGACGTCACCTGGTTCGCGTGCGGGTCCCAGGTCGTCCTCACGTCGAGGTTCAGGGCCGACGTCGCGTTCACGCGGAGAATGAAGTCCACGGGGGAGCTCTTCTGGACGCTGGAGTCGAGCGGAAAGGCCGTGCTCTCGCCCGGGAGCCTCACGTAATAGCTGCGCGCGATCTCGAACGAGGCGATCTCGCGCGAGCCCCCCTGGTCGCCCTTCGCGAGGAGATGCTGCAGCAGCGAGTAGCGGATCACGTTCGTCGCGATCAGGGAATCGATCTCGTCGAAGAGAGGCGTCGCCGCGAAATCGTCGCGGCCCGCGAGGTAATCCCACGTGACACGCGGCTCGATCACGTGCTTGAACTTCGTGAACGGGCCGAGCTTCCCCTCGAAGAGGCGCGAGAACGACGGGCCCGTCAGCGAAAACCTCGTCGAGAGCGCCTCGCGGTCGTAGCGTTCGTCGGCGAGCGACGCGCCGCCTTTCGAAAGGGACTTCCCGTAGGTCGTGATCCTCACGCCCGCCGTGCCTTCGAGGGACAGCCACGGGAAGAGCGAGAGCGGCACGTTCACCTTCGGGAAGAGATCGAAGCGGTCGTACGTGCCGGACGGGAAACCCGCTCCGCGGTCCGTCCTCAAGACGCTGCCCTGCGCCGACGCTTCCACGAAGACCGCCTGCCCGAAGAACGGCGTGGGGCGCAGGCTGGCCTCGAGCGTGGGCAGGCGCTCGCTCACGATGGAGGAGGAACCGTAGCCGAGGGCCTCCTCGCGCGAGACGCGGAGGTTGACGGTGACGGGATCCGGACTCCACGTGAGGAAGCCCTCGCTCTTCAGCGAGCGACTCGACGCGAGGCTGAAGTTGCGGTTGAAGTCCTGGAAGAACGTGGGGTCCGAGAAGTTGATCCAGGTCGCGACGCCGCGCAGCCTGGGCCCGAGGTCGTCCGACACGAGCGACCCGAGAGTCTGCCAGCGCCACGCGTCGACCGTCGGATCCTGGATCGTGTAGTACGTGCCTTCGAAACGCGTTCCCGCGGACGGCCGCGCCCGCAGCTCCGCGCCGAGGCCGTAGTATTTCTTCGTGTAGAGATCTCCCGAGAACGTCGCGTCCGCCGAGCGCGAAATCGCCCAGTAGTACGACATCCCGAAGTAGCCGCCGCGATTCGAGTTGTACCCGAGGCCCGGAATCAGAAAACCCGAGGCGCGGTCCCGGAGCGCCGGCCAGATGAGATACGGCGTCCACAGGAGCGGGACACCCCCCATCGAGAACGTCACGCCCTTGAGGCGCGCGAACTCCTCGAGCGTCACCCGGGCGCTCCTGACCTTGAATTTCCAGGACGGCTCCTCGCCCTCGCAGACCTCGCAGGACGTCACGATTCCATCCGTGAGCGTGAACGTGCGCGGTCCGGTCTTCGCGAGCGTCGCGCCCTTCAGATGGAGGCCCCCTTCGAAGTCCATGCGCCCGTTCGTGAGAACGCCGGTCTTCTCGGCGAGATCCAGCTCGAGGAGCGCGCCCTCCATGCGCGAGGCGCCCTGTTCGAATGTGACGTCGCCTTCGGCGACGACGGTCTTCTTCTTCAGGCTGCCGTGCACGCTTCGCGCCGTCAGCTTCACGTCCTGATATTCGATCGTGACGAACTTGCCGGGCGGCGCGTCCGCGGTGAACAGATCCTCCTCCAGGATCGTCTGCTTGCCCTGCGGTCCGCCCGGCTCTCCCTTGTCGATGGCGATGCGGATCGTCCCGCCTTTGTCGGGCAGGCGGAATTTCGGCTCGAATCCGCCTTTTTCCCTGAAGCGCGCCGAAAACGGATCGGTGTCGAAGGAGGACTGGGCCGAAAGATTCTTTGCTCCCGCGCAAACGGTCAAGGCGACCCAAATGAGAAGAACGCGCAGCAGTCCGCTTCGGTCGATTTTCTTAGAAGGGTAATTCGACGGTTCGGTGCGCCGCAGCGCCGCGGCTCTGCTGCAAGGGTCCGGCGCGCCCCGGTCCCCATTCACCTTCGAAGAGATTTGCAGACCGGTTCCTCTGCCGAATCGCCACACGCCTAGAGAGGGAGCAATCGGCGCGCCCGTCAGACCTTCATTTCGGGCACGTCGCCCGCAACCTCGAGAGGCGGCTCGGTGGCGGCGCGGATCTCGTCGACCGACACGCCGGGCGCGCGCTCGACGAGAACGAGGCCTCCGCCCTTCTTCACGTCGAGCACGGCGAGGTCCGTGATGATCCGATGGACGCAGCCTTTCCCCGTGAGGGGAAGCGTGCAGCGGTTCAGGATCTTCTTCTCCCCGTTCTTCGCGACGTGCTCCATCGTGATGACGACGCGCTTCGCGGCCGCGACGAGGTCCATCGCGCCGCCCATCCCCTTGACGAGCTTTCCGGGGATCATCCAGTTCGCGAGGGAGCCCTCGGCGTCGACCTGCATCGCGCCGAGAATGCAGAGGTCGATGTGGCCGCCCCGGATCATCGCGAAGGAGTCCGCCGACGAGAAGAACGCGGCGCCGGGAATGACGGTCACGGTCTCCTTGCCCGCGTTGATGAGGTCGGCGTCGACCGCGTCGTCGCCGGGATAGGGTCCCATGCCGAGGATGCCGTTCTCGGACTGCAGGATCACGTCCATCCCTTTCGGGATGAAGTTCGAGACGAGCGTCGGCATCCCGATCCCGAGGTTCACGTACATCCCGTCGCGCAGCTCCCTGGCCGCGCGCCGGATGATGCCGTCCCGGTCGAGCTTCGCCATCTTCCGCCTCAGCCCTTCCGCACCGTGCGCCGCTCGATGCGCTTGACGCGCGGGGCGACGACGACGCGTTTCACGAAGATGCCCGGCGTGTCGATCTCGTCGGGATCGAGCCCGCCAGGCTCCACGAGCTCCTCGACTTCCGCGATCGTGATCCTTCCCGCGGTTGCGGCCATCGGGTTGAAGTTCCGCGCGGTCTTGCGGTACACGAGGTTGCCGAGCCGGTCGGCCTTCCATGCGGCGACGAGCGCGAAATCGCCCGTGATCCCGCGCTCGAGAACGTGCTCCTTCCCGTCGAAGACCTTCGTCTCCTTGCCCTCGGCGACGATCGTGCCGGCTCCCGTCGGCGTGTAGAAGCCGGCGATGCCCGCCCCGCCCGCGCGCATGCGCTCGGCGAGCGTGCCCTGGGGACAGAACTCGAGCTCGAGCTCTCCCGCGAGGTACTGCCGCTCGAACTCGGCGTTCTCTCCCACGTAGGACGAGATCATCTTCCGGATCTTCTTCCGGCCGAGGAGGATCCCGAGCCCCCAGTCGTCCACGCCGCAGTTGTTCGAGATGCACGTGAGTCCGGAGACGTCGCGCGCGGCGAGCGCCCCGATGAGGTTCTCGGGAATGCCGCAGAGGCCGAATCCCCCCACGACGAGCGTCGCGCCCGAGGGAATGTCCCGGACGGCCTCTGCCGCCGCGTCCCGGGGGGAGGCTCCACGGACGACCTTGTCGATCATGGGCCGATTCTAGAGCGCCTCGACGACGACCGCCGTGGCTTCGCCGCCCCCGATGCAGATCGCGGCGAGGCCGTACTTCTTCTTGCGGGCGCGGAGGGCGTGCACGAGAGTCGTCACGATGCGCGATCCCGACGAGCCGATCGGATGGCCCAGGGCCACGGCCCCGCCGTTCACGTTCACCTTGTTCGGGTCGAGCGCGAGGTCTCCGATGAACGCCATCGCGACGACGGAGAACGCCTCGTTCACCTCGAAGAGGTCGATCTGGGAAAGCGGAATTCCCGCCTTCTCGGCGGCCTTCCGCGCTGCCGCGACGGGCGCCGTCGTGAACCACTCGGGCTCCTGCGCGTGCGAGGCCTGGGCGACGATCCGGGCGATCGGCTTGTAGCTTCCGACGTTCCCCTCGCCGACGAGGACGAGCGCCGACGCGCCGTCGTTGATCTTCGACGCGTTCGCCGCGGTGACCGTGCCGTCCTTCTGGAAGGCCGGCTTGAGCGTGCCCATCTTCTCGAGCTTCTCGAGCGGCGTCGCGAACGGCTCCTCGTCGCGATCCACCGTGACGGGCCCCTTCTTGCCCTCGATCGTCACGGGCGCGAACTCGGCGTTGAAGTCGCCCGCCTCGTTCGCGCGGCGCGCGCGCTGATAGCTCTCGAGCGCGTAGGCGTCCTGCGCCTCGCGCGTGAACGCGTACTTCGCCGCGCAGAGCTCGGCGCAGTTGCCCATGTGGACGTTCTTGTAGGGGTCCCAGAGGCCGTCCGAGATCATCGAGTCGAGAAGCTGGCCGTGGCCCATGCGCAGGCCGGAGCGGCCCTTGGGAAGGAGGTAGGGCGCGTTGGACATGGACTCCATGCCGCCCGCGACCACCACCTCGAACTCGCCCGCCCGGAGAGCGTTCGCGGCGTCCATCACCGACCGCATGCCCGACCCGCAGACCTTGTGGACCGTGATGCAGCCCGTCGAGACGGGAATGTCCGCGGCGAGGGCCGCCTGGCGCGCAGGCGCCTGCCCCTGACCGGCCTGCAGGACGTTGCCCATCCAGACCTGGCCGACCGCACCCGCGGGGACCTCCGCCCGGTCGAGCGCGGCCTTGATGGCGACGGCGCCGAGGCGCGAAGCGGAGAGGGGCGCGAGAGCGCCGAGAAACGTGCCGACCGGCGTGCGGGCGGCGGAGAGGATGAAGACGTCGTTCATGGCGGATGTCTCTCCCGATAGTCGAGGTCCCGCGTGCGGACCGGCGAAGGGACCGATTGTAGCCGGATTGGACTTCGCCGAGGGGGCCTCCTACGATTCAGGGTCGTGCGCGTCCTCGCGGTCGATTTCGGCGAAAAGCGGATCGGTCTCGCCGTCTCGGACGAGACCGGCCGGGTCGTCGTTCCCGTGGGCGTCGTCTCGCGCACGAGCGACGCCCAGGCCGCGACGGCCGTCGCGTCCGCGGCGAAGGAACGCGAGGTCGTCCGCCTCGTCGTGGGCCATCCCGTGAACGCGGATGGCACCGAGGGCGACTGGGCGCGGCGAGTCCGGAGCTTCGCGCGGCGTCTCGAGGAGGCTTCCGGGCTCCCCGTGGACCTCCACGGCGAGGGCCTGACGACCGCCTCGGCCGAGCGAAATCTCATCGACTCCGGCCTCGGCCGGCGGCGCCGCGGCGCGGCGCGCGACGCGGAGGCGGCGGCCCTCCTCTTGCGCGACTGGTTCTTCGAGCGCGACGGGGCGCGCGGTGCGCGCTAGGCGCGCGCCGGAGTCGCCCGTGCACAGCGGTCCCGCGAACCGCAAGCGCCACGTCTACCCCCTGCTCGCGTGGGTGACCGCCCTCGTCGTGGTCTTCGCCGCCGTCGGCCTCGCGCTCGTGCTCTTTCTCGTGCGCGCGCCCTACCAGGGCTATTCCGGCGAGGACGTCGTCGTCTCGATCGCGCCGCGCACGCCTTCCATGACGATCTTCACGCTCCTCGAGTCGAAAGGCGTGCTCAAAGACGCGCGTCTCGCCATGGTCGCGCTCAAGATCTTTCACCGGGGAAAGACGCTCAAGGCGGGCGAATATCGCTTCAGCGGCGCCCGGACGCCCGAGCAGGTCGTCCTCGCGCTCGTCGCGGGCGACGTCGTGACCTACCGCATCACCGTCCCGGAGGGCTTTTCCGCCGAGGAAGTCTTCACCCTCTTCGCCTCGCAGGGCTTCTCCACGCTGCGCGATTACCAGGCGCTGTTTCAGAGACCCGGCGAGCTCGAGGGTCTCCCGAAGGACGCTCCCACGCTCGAAGGCTTCCTGTTTCCCGACACGTTCACGATCACGCGATCGATGGGCGCGCGGGAGATCCTCGGCGCCATGACGCGCCAGTTCGCCCGCCGGCTGCCCGAAGGTTTCGAGCAGAAAGCCCGCGCGCTGGGCATGTCGGTGCTCGAGGCGACGACGCTCGCCTCCCTCGTCGAGAAGGAGACGGCCATCCCCGCCGAGAGGCCGATCGTGGCCGGCGTCTACCGGAACCGGCTGCGGAAGGGAATGCTGCTCCAATGCGACCCGACGACGATCTACGCGCTGAAGCGGCTCGGGACCTGGCGAGGCTCTCTCGCGCGTTCCGAGCTGGCCGTGGACGAGCCCTACAACACGTACGTGAACCCGGGCCTGCCGCCGGGTCCGATCTGCAACCCGGGCATCGCGTCGCTGCGCGCGGCGATCGCTCCGGCGGACGTGCCCTTCCTCTATTTCGTGGCGGCGGGCGACGGCGCGCACCTCTTCTCCGCGGACTACGAGGAACAGCAGCGCAACGCGGTGCGCTACCACCAGGCGCGCCGGGCGGCGCGGGCCCTGGCGCCCTGACCGGTCCGTCCGCTCCTGATAGACTCGATCGCCTGTTTCCGGAAAGCTTGTGAGCGCAACCGCACCGAGCCCGCGGCCGTTCGGGCCTTACGTACTGACCCGTGCCCTTGGCTCGGACGCTCTGGGCGAGGTCTGGCGCGCCGGCACGGCGGGCGCTCCCCGGCTGAAACCGTTCCTCCTCGTGCGCACCTTCGCGTCCGTCTCGATCGACAGGCCGGCGCTTCTCGCCGCGATGGAATCGGCGATCCAGCTCGTAGACGAGGTGCAGGGCCCGGCCACTGCGAAGGGGACGGTGATGGGCGCCATCGACGACACGCCGTTCGTGGCCATCTCGTTCGTCGAAGGCCGCACGCTCGACCACGTCCTCGGCGTGCGCCTCCTCGGCACGCCGCTGCCCGTCGAGCACGGTCTCCTCATCGCGGAGAGGCTGCTCGCGGCGCTCGAATCCGGGGCGCCGGTGGAACGCTTCACGGGAGCGGCACATGGATTCCTCGTGCCGGCGTTCGTGTGCATTTCCGACGAAGGGGAGGTGAAGGTCTTCGGCCACGGCCTCGGAGCGGGCCTGCTGCCGGCTCTGCGCCACGCGCGGGCGCGCCAGAGCTTCGCTCCGTACGTCGCTCCGGAGGTCTTCGCGGCGGGGAAACCGTCGACCTCGGGAGACCTCTACTCCGTCGGCGCGATCCTCTTCGAAAGCCTCACGGGCCGCGCCCCTCCGCCGGGCGTCGCGCTCGAGTCCATCGAGAGCGCGACCCTCGCCGTCGACGGGACGCCCGTGCCCGAGGACCTCCGCCGCCTCCTGCGACGGGTACTGCACCCCGATCCTCGTGTCAGGGACCGGAACGTGCCGGCGTTCCGGCGTGAGCTCTCGGCGCTCCTGTACGGTGGGCCGTACGCACCCTCGACTTTCAATCTCGCGTTCTTCCTCCATAAGACCTTCGACAAGGCGATCCAGCGCGAGAAGCTCGAGCTGGCGGCGGAAGAGGCCATGGACCCCCGCACGACGGCAGTCCCTCCCGGAGTCGCGCCGTCCCCGGACGCCTCCGGCAGCGGCCGCCGCCCCGCCGTGGAGGGGAGCGGCTCCCGCCGGCTCGAATCCTCCACGGGCTCGCGCCGGCTGCCCGCGCCGCCCGCCCGGCCTCCCGAACAGCCGCATTCGGCTCCGCAGCCGGTCCCCCTGCGATCGGTCGCCGGGCCGATGCCGAAGAAGGCGCTCTCGGGCGCGCCGCTGTGGGCCGTCGCCGGCGGGGCCATCCTGCTTCTCCTGGTCGGCGGGTTCTTCGCGCTCCGTAAGGCCGCCCCGGCTCCCCCGCCGCTGCCCACGCCGGCGCCGGCGCCCACGCCCGCACCGCCGACTCCGGTTCCCACGCCCGCGCCCGTCGTCGTCGGGAAGGAGGACCCGCTTTTCCAGGCGGCCGTCGAGAAGAAGCTCCAGGAAGAGCTCAAGAAGCGCGAGGTCAAGTCCGCGCGCGAACAGGAAGCCGCGACGAAGAAACGCAAGGCCGAGATCGACAAGACGTCCGAGGAGGCCGTCAAGTCGAAGGACAGCGAGGAAACCGCCCGGGCCGCGCGGGACAAGGCGGACCGCGAAGAGGCGGCGCGGATGGCGCGCGAGGCCATCGCGCGCCGCAAGTCGGAAGCGCAGCAGGCGGAAGCCGCGAAGGCTGTGCCGCCGGCCGTGAAGGACGGCGACCTCGTGGACGTGGAAGCGGCCGATACGCCCCCCGTCCCGGTGAGACAGGTGAGCCCGCAGGCGACGCGCATGGCGATACAGCGTCGCATCACCGGGACCATCCTCCTCCGCGTTCTCGTGGACGAGAACGGGGCGCCCGCGAAAGTGGACGTCCTGCGCGACACGATTCCCAGGGTGGGACTCGGGGAGGCGAGCAAGGCGGCCCTCGAGCAGTGGCGCTGGAAGCCCGCCACGAAAGACGGGCACCGGGTCAAGACCTGGATCGTCGTTCAGGTGCCGTTCAAATAAATTCGGTCAGTGCTTCGGCGCGGCGGCGGGCGCGGCGGGCGTCGGGAGAGGCAGGCCCCTGCCTCCGAGGTACGTCTTCCTCAGGAACTCCTCCATGAGGTTGTCGGTGAACCACGAGACGAAGACGCCGTCGATGTAGTAGCTGGGCGTCGAGCGCACGCGCATGGCCCAGCCCTCGGCGAGGTCGGCGTGGATCTTCTCGCTCGACTTCGCCTGCAGGTAGCAGGACCGGAACACCTTCTCGTCGATCTCGTTCGCGACCGCGAAGTCCATCGCGAAGGCGTCGACCTGCGGCACCGAGAATTCCTCCTGCTTCGCGTAGACGTTCGACTTCCACCGGAAGAAGAGGTCCGCGCCGCCCGGGCTGTCGAAGAAGCAGCGCCCGGCCGAGGAGGCCCGGAAGGCCCAGGGGTGCGCGCCCGTGAGCGGGAACGACTTGATGTAGCGGCGGATCTTGAGCTCCTTGCCGAGCTTGTCGACGAGGTTCTCGAAGTCGGCCGTCCGCTTCTTGCAGAAGCCGCACTGCATGTCGGAGTACTCGACCACGGTGACGCGCGCATCGGCGGGTCCCGTGGCGGGCGTCCCGGCGAGCTTGATGTACTCCCGCCGCTGCTCGGCGACACCGCGCGTCCTATCCCACCAGCGTCCGAGCACGAGGAGCGACCCGTCGTCCGCTTTCGCCCAGCCGGCCATCGGGTAGCTTCCGTACCCCGTGTCCGCCTTCACGGTCACGCCCTTCCAGCCTTTCCGATCGGCGGTCGGATCGAGAGCCAGGGAGAAAGCCCCGACGAGGTACTGCTTGAGTCGGGCGCGGAGAGAGTCGAGGTCTCCGTCGGCACGGATCGGAAGCGGCTTTTTCGCGCGCTCCTCGTCGTAGATGACGTCCCCGACGAGCACGGACTTCGCGCCGTCCTCGATGACGAGGAACGCCTGGTCGTTCATCCGCGCGTCGGCCGTGAAAGCCTTCTTCGCGACGGCGAGCCGCGTGCCGCTTCCGAGCGCGACCTGCGGAATCGTGTCGATCGTGACCTTCCCGTCGCCCCAGGCGAAGAACGCCCCGACCCATTCGAGAAGGGCTTCGTTCGAGGAGGATCGGGCCGGAGCGGGTGCCGCCGGGGCCGCGGCGCGTTTCGGAGCCGCTGCCTGCCCGGCGGCGGCAGCATCGGGAGACGCCGCCTCGCATCCCAGGGAGGCTGCGAAGAGGACGACGACGAGGGCCGTGACGCGAGTCTTCATGGGGCGAAGATTAACCTCATTCGGCTCCGGCTTCGAAGCGCACGAGAACATCGCCCGCCGAGACGGCCTTCCCGGCAGAGGCCTCCACCGAGGCGATGACGCCGTCCCGCGGCGACTTCACCTCGTTCTCCATCTTCATCGCCTCGAGGACGAGTAGCGGCTGACCCTGCGTGACCTTCTCGCCCGGCGCGACGAGGACTCGAAGGACGCGGCCCGGCATCGCGGCCGCGGCGTGGGCGACCCGGCGCGTCGACTTGCCTCCCGTGGCCGCCAGCGCCCGCGCCGTCAGCTCGTCGAGGAGCTCGAAGCCGAACAGGCATCCGGCGGCATACGCGCGGACGGAGCCGTCGGTCTGGAAGGCGACGCTCACCTCGATCTGCCGCGCGTCGGGCCCGATGAGGGACCACACGCCGTCCCGCACCGCCAGAGCCTCTCCGGCCAGCGGCACGCCCTCCAGCGTCGCCTCGAAAGAAGGGGCGCTGGCCGTCACGTCGAGCGCGCGGCCCGCCTTGTCGTCGAAGAACCGGGTGCGAAACTTCATTCGCGCACCCCGAAGGACGTCCGCGCCGTTCGCCACGCTCCCGGTCCCGATCCAGAGGCCCCGCCGGCCGGGGGCCGGCGCTTTTTCGCCTCGTCCATCGACTCGAGCGCGGCGGCGACCATCGCGGCCGCGGCGACGTCCTCGGGCGGCCGCTTCGGCACGTAGGACCAGCGATCGAGAAACTGCGTCGAGATGCGGTTCGCAACGACGTCCGGATCCTCCAGGAGCGACAGGAAGAAAGGAATGGACGTCTCGATGCCGTCGACGCGCGACTCGGCGAGCGCGCGCCGCATGCGCCGGAACGCCTCGTCGCGGTCCACTCCCCACGCCACGAACTTCGCGATCATCGGATCGTAGTCGAGCGGCACGACGTCGCCGCCCTCGACGCCGGAGTCGACGCGGATCCCGGGCCCCTGCGGCCTCCTGAGGCGCAGGATGCGGCCGGGCGAGGGGGCGAAGCCGTGCGCCGGGTCCTCCGCGTAGATGCGGCACTGGACCGCGTGGCCGCGCGGCGCCGGCTTCTCGCGCAGCGACATCGGCTCGCCGCGCGCGATCCGGATCATCTCCGCCACGAGGTCGACGCCGTACACCATCTCGGTCACGGGATGCTCGACCTGGATCCGCGTGTTCATCTCGAGGAAGAAGAAGCGCCCGTCCTTCGCGAGGAGGAACTCCACGGTCCCGGCGGACACGTAATCGACGGACTTCGCCGCCGCGACGGCGACGGCCTCCATGCGCGCGCGGAGCTCGGGGCTCACCGCGGCCGAGGGACACTCCTCGAAGACCTTCTGGTGCCTCCTCTGGAGCGAGCACTCGCGCTCGCCCACGGCGAGGATGCGCCCGGTCGTGTCGCCGAGGACCTGGACCTCGACGTGCCGCGATTGCTCGACGAAGAGCTCCGCGTACACGGCGTCGTCGGCGAAGTAGGAGCGGGCCTCGCTCCGGGCGCGCGCGAAGGCCTCGGGGACCTCCTCGGCGCTCCTCACGACGCGCATCCCCTTGCCGCCGCCGCCGGCCGCGGCCTTCAGGAGGAGCGGGAAACCGTTTTCGCGGCCGAACTCGACGATCTCCTCCGCGGACCTGGCCGGCGTCGTCATGCCCGGCACGATGGGAACTCCGGCCGCAAGAACGCGCCGGCGCGACTCGGTCTTGCTCCCCATGGCGGCGATGGAGTCCGGCGAGGGGCCGACCCACGTGAGCCCCGCCTCGATGACGCTCCGCGCGAAGGCCGCGTTCTCCGAGAGAAAGCCGTAGCCCGGGTGCAGCATCGTCGCGCCGGTCTTCTTCGCCGCGTCGAGAAGCTTCTCCACGACGAGGTACGACTCTCGCGCGGGCGCCGGTCCGATCGGAACGGCCCAGTCCGCGAGCCGCACGTGGAGCGCGGTGCGGTCCGCCTCGGAGTAGACGGCGACCGGAGAGATTCCGAGGTCCCGGCACGCGCGGATGACCCGGATCGCGATCTCGCCGCGGTTCGCGATGAGGAGACGTGTCACAGCGGGATGTTGCCGTGTTTCTTCGGAGGCATCGTGTCGCGCTTGTTTCCCAGGAGGTCGAGCGCCCGGATGAGCCGCCGCCGCGCCGTGCGCGGCGCGATCACGTCGTCCACGTAGCCGCGCCGGGCCGCGACCCACGGGTTCGCGAAGGCGTCCTGGTATTCCTCGACCTTGACGCGGCGCGTTTCGGCGGGATCGCTCGCGGCCGCGAACTCGCGCCCATAGAGGATGTTGACGGCTCCCTCGGCCCCCATGACCGCGATTTCGGCCGTCGGAAAGGCGAAGTTGAAGTCCGTCCGGATGTGCTTGGAGGACATGACGCAGTACGCGCCGCCGTAGGCCTTGCGCGTGATGACCGTGAGCTTCGGGACCGTGGCTTCGGCGAACGCGTAGAGAAGCTTGGCGCCGTGCCGGATGATGCCGCCGAACTCCTGTTTCGTGCCCGGCAGGAAGCCGGGCACGTCCTCGAACGTCACGAGCGGAACGTTGAAGGCGTCGCAGAAGCGCACGAAGCGCGCGCCCTTGACGGACGCGTCGATGTCGAGGACGCCCGCGAGATGGTCCGGCTGGTTCGCGACGATCCCCACGGGCTTGCCGCCGAGCCGCGCGAAGCCGACGACGATGTTCTTCGCGTAATCGGCGTGGATCTCGAACAGCTCGCCGTCGTCCACGACGCGCCGGATGAGCCCGATCATGTCGTAAGGCTGGTTCGGCGCGGAAGGAACGATGTGATCCAATTCGGCATCCTCGCGGTCGGCCGGATCCGCGGTTTCGCGGCGCGGAGGGTCCTCGCGGTTGTTCGCGGGAAGGAACGACAGCAGCGTGCGGATCTTCTGGAGGCAGTCCGCGTCCGAGTCGGCCACGATGTGCGCGACGCCCGAGACGGAGGCGTGCGTATCGGCGCCGCCGAGCGCTTCCTTCGTGACGTCCTCGTGCGTGACGGTCTTGATGACGTCCGGACCGGTCACGAACATCGAGCTCGTGCCCCGCACCATGAGGACGAAATCCGTGATCGCGGGCGAATAGACGGCGCCGCCCGCGCAGGGGCCGAGGACCGCCGAGATCTGCGGGACGACACCGGAGGCGAGCGTGTTGCGCAGGAAGATGTCGGCGTAGCCCCCGAGCGAGACGACGCCTTCCTGGATGCGCGCGCCGCCCGAGTCGTTGAGACCCACGACGGGCGCGCCCACTTTCATCGCGAGGTCCATGACCTTGCAGATCTTCGCGGCGTTCGTCTCCGACAAGGACCCGCCGAAGACCGTGAAGTCCTGCGCGAAGACGAAGACCGGCCGGCCCTCGACGCGCACGATGCCCGCGACCACGCCGTCGCCCGGAATCTCGTTCGCCGCGTCGTCCATGCCGAAGTCGCGGCAACGGTGGACGACAAAGGCGTCCATCTCCTCGAACGAGCCGGGATCGCCGAGGAGCTCGACCCGCTCGAGGGCCGTGAGCTTGCCCGCCTTGTGCTGCTTCTCGCGGCGAGCCGCGCCGCCTCCGGCGCGCGCTTTCGCGCGAAGAGCCTCGAGGGCGAGCAGCCGGTTTTCGATGGAACGTGGCATGAAACTCCCGACTCTCTCCCGCTCAGAGGGGGATTTTCTTCTTCTCGGCGAGCATTCTCTTCGCCTTCCGGAACATCTCCGCGTAGTCGACGTTCGCGCCGCGAATCGTGGCGGCGTTCTTCTCGAGAAGCCTCTTGACCTCTTCGTCGAGGGCCCGCTCGCGATCCCGGTCCTCGGCGAGAGAGGCCTCGAGGGCGTGGCGCAATTCGGCGGCCGATGCGGCCTTGACGAGCCCCTCGGAGAGGAGCCGGCGAGCCACGAAAGCCGCCTGGGCCGAAAGGCGAACGTCGGAGAGGGCCATGAGCTGCGGGAGGATAACCCACGACCTGACGCGACGCCCGCGAGCTCTCCGCGCACCTACAATCCCACCCGTTGAGCGACGTCGTCGAGACCTTCCGCCAGGACGCCGAGGACGCCGTCCGGATCGTCTCCGGATTGCTGCACCGGGGCGAAGGCGGCGAGGCCTTCCGGGAGCGGCGGCGCCGCGTCTCGTGGACCGCGACCGAGGCCGGCCTCCTCGCTCCAGCCTTCGCGGAGGAACGCGGCACCGCCGTGCGTCTCCGCGGGGACCGCGAGTCCCTTCTCGTCGCCCGCGACGGAGACGGTCCGGAGGCGCTCCGGGAAGCCGTGCGCGAGGCCTCCCGCCGCGGCGGCGGCTCCCCCTTCCTCAAGTCCCGCGCCCTCGAGAGAGAGAGCTCCGAGACCGGTTTGCCGGGAGGCGACGAGGACGAGCGCGCGGCGCAGCTCGGCGCGGCTCTTCACAGGGCTCTCCCCGATCCGCGCGGGATCTCGCTCGCGCTCCGCGTCACCCGCGTCACCGTCTCGCGTGCGGTCGTGACGACACGGGATTTCGTGACGTGCGGAACGGTCCGGCGCCTCGAGGCGGCCGGACTCCTGAGGCGGGCGCACACGGCGCGGCCGTTCGCGTTCCAGACGTCCGCACCGTGGGTGCCGGCTCTCGACGCCCTCGCGCGCGCCCTCGCGGATGCGGCGCGGCCGGTGCCCGCGCACCGGGCCCCGGAAGGGCCCGTCGACGTCGTGTTCTCCCCGGGCGCGGCATCCGTGTTCTGGCACGAGGCCGTCGGCCATCCGCTCGAAGCGGGAGGCGGCGAGCGGGGCTCCGTCCTCACGCGCGTGCCGCGCGCCGCGGTCGCGCCACCGGGCGTCTTCGTGAGCGCGGACCCGACTCGCGGCGATCTCCCGGGCCACTATCTCGCGGACGACGAGGGCACGCCCGCGCGACCCGTCGCCCTCCTGACGGACGGCTGCGTGGACGGCCTCGTGACGGATCGCCGCGCGGCAGGCGGCGCCTCGAACGGACACGCGCGCTGCGGCGATTTCCGGCGCCCGCCGCGCCCGCGGCTCTCGAACATCGTCGTCGCGCCGGGCCGCGCGAGTCGCGACGATCTTCTCGCGGCCTGCGGCAACGGGCTCTACGTACGCGAGATCTCCGCCGGGCACGCGGACCCCGAGTCGGGACGCTTCACGCTTTTCGTCGAGAGCGCAGACCTCGTGCGGAAGGGCGCTCTCGGCGCGCCTCTCGGCCCGTTCGTTCTCACGTCCGACGTCCTCACCGCCCTCCGCAACCTTCACTCCGAGAGCGGCGACACGACGCATCCCGCGAGCGGACTCGGACTCTGCGTCAAGGGAGGCGAGGGCGTGGCCGTCGGCGGAGCGTCCCCCGCGATCCTCATTCGCGGTCTCAGCGCCGTGCGGGGCCGCTCGTGAGCGCCGACAGGGACGATCTCCT
The DNA here is from genome assembly GCA_963809425.1 of Thermoanaerobaculia bacterium. GTDB lineage: Bacteria > Acidobacteriota > Thermoanaerobaculia > UBA5066 > UBA5066 > Fen-183. The sequence continues at coordinate 99,533 of CAWEJK010000005.1, read as the reverse complement.
CGAGCGCCTCCTCGCGGGCGCGCGGTGCGACACGGCCGCGGGCGAAAGCGCGGAGGCCTACGAGCGGCGCGGCGCGTCCGTCGAGCTCGTCGAAGACGCCGAGGGTTCGCGGCTCTCCGTCGTGTCGGAGCGCGGTTTCGCGCTGCGGCTCTTCCGCTCCGGGCGCACCGCGTTCGCGGCCTCCCCGCCCGATGCCGTGGAAAGCCTTCCGGGCGCGGCGCGGCTCCTCCTCGGGCGCGCGCGGACGCGCCGTGGAGTCCGGGCGGCGGGGCCGGTCGCGGACGCGGGCTTTTCCGCTCTCGCGCCGCCTCCCGCCCCGGACGAGAAATCGGCGCGCGCGCTTCTCGCCGCGTTCCGGAGCGACCTGCTCGCCGCGGGCGAGGGCGCCGTGTCGCTCACGGAAGCGATTCTCACGACCGGAGCCCGCTCGGAACGCGTCGCGACGACCGCCGGGCGCGACGTCGTTTTCGGCAGCGAGAAAACGACGCTCGTCGCGACCGTCACGGGCCGGACGGGGGCCGGGAGCGTGTCGGCGCGACTGCTCGCGTCGGCCGCGCGGCCCGAAGAGCTCTCGCTCTCGCGTCTCGCGCACCTCGCCGTGGACCGCGTGCTCCTTCCGCTCCGCGGCCGGCCGCTCGCGCCGGCCCGAGGCGACCTCCTGCTCGATCCGAACGTCGCCGCCCCGGTCGTGGGCCGCCTCGCCTCCGCGTTCTTCGGCGACGACGGCGACGCGCTCCTCGCGTCGCGCACACGCGACGGACGCGACGCTTTCGCCAGCCCTCTCTTCTCGCTCGTCGACGACGCGGCGGCTCCGGGCGGGCCCGTGAAAGCGACGCACGACGGAGAGGGGACGCCGCATGCGCGCACCGTTCTCGTCTCGCGTGGGATCGCCGCCCGCAGGCTCTCGGACACGGCCGCCGCCGTGCGCCTCGAACAGCCGCCCACCGGCAACGCCGTGCGACGCGCATACACCGAACCGCCCGCGATCGGCATCACGAACCTGTTCGTGGACGCGTCGGCCGGAGTTCCGCCTCTGGACCTTCTGCGCGCCCTCGCGCGCGGCTTCTACGCCGCGGTCCTCCTCTCGCGCCCCGAGGTGGACTTTCCGGGCGACCGATTCCGCTTGCACGCGGCGGGTTACTGGATCGAGAAAGGCCGGGCGAGAGAGGCGGTGTCCGAGACGCTCGTCGAGGGCCGGCTCTCGGAGTTTCTGCGGTCCATCTCGGCCGTCGGCGACGACCTGCGGTTCGTGCATTCGGGCACGGGCAGCGCGGGCGCGCCCACCCTGTTCGTTCCGAAGTGGAAGGGAGCCTGACCGCCCTTCCCGCGGCTCCTAGCCTATTCCCGGCCCTGCCCGCACCGGCGTGGGAGCGGGCGTGGGCACAGGAGCGTCCCCCTGGTTCCCGGGGGCGGCCACGGGGACGGGAGTTCGCTTCTTCGCGGGGCCGGCGGGAGACTGTTCAGGGATGTCCGAAGGAATGATCTCGCCCGCCTTCGTGTAAGCAGGCGTTGCGGGGGCGGACGACGCTTTCGGAGGAGGTCCGGGACGGCTCGTGCTCACGGGAGGCACCGACGTCACGACTGCTCCGCCCGGCCCCGGCCTCGCGGCGCGGTCGTCCGGCGCCGTGCCGCCTGCCGGCATGGCTGTTCCCGGCGCGGGCGCCCCCGGCGCGGGCCCGCCGGTCACGGCCGAAACCGCGACGCCTCCGTGCTGGAACATGCCCACGAGGCCGACCTCCGCCATCTGTTCGGCCGCCGGGAGGGCGGCGCCATGCAGGCGTCCGTCGAGAGTCTCGAGCAGGACGCGCCCCTTGAGACGCGTGTACGCGGCGAAAGGGTTCCGGCGCACGTCGAACAGCGACGTGTCGACGCGCAGGGACGTCTTGTACGCCGCGATCGCGGCGGAATCGTTCCCGCGCCGTTCCTCGGCGTAGCCGAGCATCCACCACGCCGCCCAGTTCCCCGGCGTGCGCGACACGGCCTTGCGGAACGAGGAAGCGGCGCGGCCCCACTCGCCGCGGGTCGCGTGAACGAGTCCGGCGTTGTAGAGCGGGCGGCCGTCCGATTTGTCGAGCTTCGCGGCGAGGCCGAATTCCCGGAGAGCGTCTCGCCAGAAACCGTCCCGCGCGATGAGGCAGGCGAGATCGTTGTGCAGCGCGGAGTCGTTCGGCGTCTTCTCGAGGCGCTCGAGGAGGTCGAGCGTCGCGCGGTGCTGCGGAATGCCCGGGTCCAGGGAGCCTTTGTAGACGTCCTTGGCGGCGAGGGGCCCCGCGAAGGCCGCCATGGCCAGGCAGAACGCAAGCACGCCGAGGCGCGCACGTCGATCGATGCTCATGATGGTCCTTTCGCCGGCGCGGCAAGAGAGCGGCCGACGAGCCGCACTTTCCCGTCGCGCGTCTGCACGTCGAAGGCGAGGCGCGTCGCGCCGGTGGCTTTGCGGATCTCCGTGGCCTGCTTTTTCACGAGTGCCTCGAATCGGTCATATCGGAGCCGGGAAACGTCCTCGCCGGCCGCGACACGCGCCGCGCAGTACCGGTCGAAGAGGGACCTGAGGTCGCTTCGTCCCGCGCCTTTTACGGGCGCCGGAGGGGAAGCGTCGCCCGCGGGAGGGGGCGCCGCCGGCTCGGCCGGCCGCAGGCGCGGCGCGAGCCGGACCGGGCCCCGCCCTTCCTCTCGCGCGACGAGCCTCTTTTCCCAGAGATCGGAAAGCGTCGTGAAGCGGCTCTGGAGCGCCTGGAGCCGGAAGCGCTCGGCGACCTTCTCGACCGGGGCGTTGCCGACGCGGCGAAACACCTGTTCGACGCTCTTTCGGGCCGGAAGAGGAGGCACCTTCACGTCGCCCGAGAAGAAGCGCTCGTAATCCAGCTTGAGAGCGGTGATGCTCCTTTCCAAAAGGTCGAGGTCCCTCGCGATCGAGTCGGCCATCGCTGAAAAGTAGTCTACATTCCGTTGGCATGGATCCAGAACCTCCCCGGCCTCCCGCCATGGACCGCCTCCTCGAGACCGCGATCGGGAAGGCGCTGACCGCCCGCCATGGAAGGGCCCGCGCGAAAGAGGCCCTGCGCGAGTCGGCGGCGGCCTGGCGCGCGTCGGAATCCCAGGACGGCGACGCGGCCCCTGCGATCCTGGCCGCGGCCGCCCGCGCCCTCGAGGCCCGCCTCCCGGCCGGGCCGCGCCGCGTCGTCAACGCGACGGGGGTCCTCCTGCACACGAATCTCGGCCGTGCCCCTCTCGCCGCGGAAGCCGTCTCGGCCGCGGGCCGCGCCGCCGGGTTCTCGTCGCTCGAATACGACCTCGCCGAAGGGACGCGGGGAAGGCGCGGAGAGCACGTCCGACCGCTCGTGCTCGCGCTCTTCGTCCCCGGACGAGACGACCTCGACGCTCTTTCGGTCACGAACGCCGCCGCCGCGCTCCTTCTCGCCCTCGACACGCTCGCGAACGGCAGGCCCGTCGCGGTTTCGCGCGGGGAGCTCGTCGCGATCGGCGGTGATTTCCGGGTGCCGACGATCCTCGCGAAGAGCGGCGCCTCTCTGCACGAGGTCGGCACGACGAACAGGACGACGATCCGGGACTACGAAGAGGCTCTCGATGCCGGAGCGGCGGCGATTCTCAAGGTCCGGCCCTCGAACTACCGCATCGTCGGATTCACCGGAGATGTCGCGCTCCCCGCCCTCGCCCGGCTCGCGCGCTCCCGCGGCGTCCCCGTCATCTTCGACGCCGGCGCGGCCACGCCCACGCGCCTCGCCGAGCCCGGCCTCGCTCACGAGCCCGTGCCGCTCGACTCCCTGGACGCGGGAGCGGATCTCGTCTGCTTCTCGGGCGACAAGCTCCTCGGCGGTCCGCAGTCGGGAATCCTGATCGGGAGGAAGGAGCTCGTCATGCGCGCCGCCGCGAATCCGCTCGCCCGCGCCCTGCGGCCGGACAAGCTCGTCGTCGGCGCGCTGGCCGCCACCCTCGACCTGCATCTGTCCGGCCGCCGGCTCGAGATCCCCTTCTTCCGGATGCTCGAGACGTCCCTTGTCTCCCTGCGAGACCGTGCGGAGACGCTCGCGGCGCGCGCCCGCGAGGCAGGCTTCGATGCCTCGGTCGTGGATTCGACGGCCGTCGCGGGCGGGGGCGCAGGCGCCGAGTCGACGCTGCCCTCGAAGGCGGTCTCGCTCGCGCACCCCGACCTCTCGGCGGACGGCCTCGCGTCGGCGCTCCGCGGGTGCGAGCCCCCCGTCATCGCGCGGATCGAAGAGGGACTCGTCCTGCTCGACCTCAGGAGCGTCGCGGAATCCGAGGACGAAGAGCTCGCGCGCGCCCTCGGCGTTCTCTTCCCTGCCCGAGACTAGATCGCGAGCTCCTTCATCCGTTGTGCGAGCTTGCGCACCGACACGCCGAGCTCCTCCGATGCGCGCGCCTTGTCGCCGCCGGTGGCGTCTAGCGCGCGCCGGATGCGCGCCGCCTCCCCCGCCTGCCGCCACCTCTCGGCGGTCTCCTCGAGAGTCCCGTCCAGAGAGGGATGCCGCGGCTCCGTCTCGCCCGCCACGCCGACGACGATGTCCTGAGGCCGGACGACGTCGCCCGACGCGAGAAGCACGGCGCGCTCGACGACGTTCCGGAGCTCGCGCACGTTGCCCGGCCAGTCGTGCGCCGCGAGCCTTTCGAGCGCGGCCGGCGAGAAGGCGGGCGCCTTCTTCTTCACCTGGCGCGCCGCGGAGACCGCGAAGCCGTTCACGAGCGCCGGAATGTCTTCCTTTCGCGCGCGAAGAGGCGGCAGCCTCACGGGAAAGACGTCCAGCCGGTAGAAGAGGTCCTCGCGGAACGTGCCCGCCTTCACGAGGGACGCGAGCTCGCGGTTCGTCGCGGCCACGATCCTGACGTCGACGCCGATCGGAACCGTGCCGCCCACGCGGAGAAACGTGCGCTCCTCGACGGCCCGGAGAAACTTCGCCTGCGCCGCCGGCGGAAGCTCGCCGATCTCGTCGAGGAACAGCGTCCCGCCGTCCGCCAGCTCGAAGCGCCCGGCGCGCCGTTCGCTCGCGCCCGTGTACGCGCCGCGCTCGTGGCCGAAGAGCTCGTTCTCGACGAGGCTCTCGGGGAGGGCCGCGACGTTCACGGCGACGAACGGCCCGGGGGCGCGCGGCGAGAGGGCGTGGACCGCCCGCGCGAAGAGCTCCTTGCCGGTCCCCGACTCGCCCGTCAGGAGGACCGTCACGTCGGAGGCCGCCGCCGGGCGGATCCGCTCCAGGGCTTCGGCGAGCGCACGGGACGTGCCGACGATCTCCGGCATTCCCGCCAGGCCCGCCTCGGCCGCGAGGAGCCCGTGGGCGACGGCCGCCCGGCGCGCGCGCACGTGCCGCGCGACGAGAAGGAGCAGGAGATCCGGGTCGACCGGCTTGCTCAGGAAGTCGGCCGCGCCCAGCTTCATCGCGGCGACCGCGGTCTCGACGGTTCCGAACCCGGTGAGGACGACGACGGGAAGCGCGGGGTCCGAAGCCGTCGCCGCCTTGAGCACGGCAAGACCGTCGGCACCCGGCAGCTTGAAATCCGTGAGCACGAGCGTATAGCGCCGTCCCTCGGCCAGGCGGCGAATCGCTTCATCCCCGGTTGCGACGTCCTCGACGCTGTAGCCGCCGACGGTCAGGGTCTCGGCGAGCATCGCGCGGAGGGACTCCCGGTCCTCGACGAGCAGGATCTCCGCGGACATCGGATTGTCGGATCCGGCCTCGTCAGGGGCTCGGAGGCTTTGGCGTCGCCCTCGGGGCGTCCGAACCCGGAATGAAGGTTCCGCTCGCCGGATTCCCCGTCGGCGCGTTTGCCGCGGGGGGGGCGATGTCCGGCCGCGGGACCGGAATGAAGGCCGGCGGCGTCGGCGCGGGCGCCGCGGGCGCCGTCTCGGCCCCGGCCTCCGGCTTGGGCGGCGCTCCGGCGGGCGCGCGGGCGGCGGCCGCAGCTTCCTCCGGCGACTTGAATGGAACAAAGACCTCCCAGTGGGGAATGTAGCGGAACGACGCGGCCTCCCCTTCGAGAGGGGCGCTCGCCGTGAAGGTCGACTTCTCTCCCGGCGCCAGCTTGTCTTTCGCGAGCTGCGCGAACGCCGACGAGAACGTCTTGCCGTCCTTGCCCACGATTTCCACCGTGACGGCGACGGCCGTCACCTCGGCGGATCCCCCGTTGATCACCGAGCCCGTGAACGCGTAGCCGTCCTTCGAGCGCGTCACGCTCGTGTTCGCGATGTCGACCCGCCCCGCGCCGTCGCCTTCCTTCTTGGCCGCCACGTCGTCGCCGATCCCGTGCGCAATCGAGTCGTCCGTCAGGACGACCGCCGCCCGGCGGCCGCTCTTCCGCTTCGCCGCTTCCGCTGGCGTGAGGGGCTTCAGGGGGCTCGGCGCCGGGACGGGCTCGGCCGCGGGTCCGCGCGCCTTTTCAGCGGCCGTCTTCTCGAGGTCGATCTCGCCGAGGGGAAGCGACAGGAGCACCCCGTCGGTCGTCGTGAGGAGCGCGAGACTGCCCTTCTTGACGAGGGGCTTTTTCGTCACGATCCTGCGGCCGTCCTTGAGCCAGATTTCGTCGGCCCCCGCCATGCCGGCGAGGCACGCGAGAACGCCCACCGCCAACAAGAGCCGTCGCATGGGGACCTCCTTCCAAGTCGAGAACACCGCTATTTTACACCTGCCGGCGCGTCGCGCGGAGCGCGCGATTCCGCGTCGCCCAGGGTCAGGATGAATTCCTTCGACATCCGCTCGAACGCGATCCGGCGGCTCTCGTCCGGATCCCACCCGACCGGTCCCGCGCCGCGCACGGAGCCGGGCGCGGGCGCGTTGAGGAGCGGGGGAAATTCGAGCGGCGGCCGGGGGCCGTCGCCCCGCGCGAATCGCTGTTCGGCCTTCGCGGTCCACGCGAATTTCAGCGCGCCGAGCAGCGTCCTTCCGGCGGCGTCCGTGAGCTCGCCGGGCGTGGGAGCCGGGCTCCCCGCCGCGCCGCCCCTCCAGGTCGGAGGTTCTCCCGGGGCCCCGAGTCCCCACGCCACCTGGAAGTCCTCGACGTCCTCGCCGAGGTGCGCGATCTCCCAGCGGCCGTTCCCCGCGAACTCGGCGACGGCCAGGAAGGGATGGGGGAACGCCATGGACGGCGGATCGTTCGCGGAATCGTAGTCGGGAAGCCGGCCCGAAGGCCCCTGAGCAACGAACCAGACGACGTCGTCGAGGAGACCGCCCGTCACCGGTTCCCCGAGCACACGGGCCGCATCCGCTTCTCCGCGCGGGTTCAGGCGCGCCGCCTCCCGATCCGTGAAGTCGAGCCGGATCTCGAGAGCGGCGCCCGCCTCTTTCGAGCCGCTCCATTCGCGGACGAGGGCGACGGCCGAGCGGCCCGCCCGGTCCGACACGAGGAAGAATCGTTTCGCGCGTCGCGTGGCCGCCTCCAGCTTCCCGGCGACCGCGCGAGGCTCCTCCGCGCGCTTCGAGTCCCCCGAGCCGGATAGCGAGGCGAGGCGGAACCATACGGACGACGCATCGGCAGGGATCCGGTCGAGGGCGCTTTCCCCGCCGCCGCCCGTTCCGCGCGACAGCCGGACGGCGAGGAGCGGCGTGCGCAACACCCCGCGGAGGCCGAGCTGATCCGTGCCGGCACGAACGACGACGGAAGCTCCCGAGGTGTCCTCGTAGCTCCCGCCCCCCTCCGCGTTCGTGTTGTCCGCGACCGGGCGGACGGCCTCTCCGCGCGGGATACCGTCCCGGTCCGCCTCCATCACGTCCCGCGAGAGGGCCCGGGCGGCCGCCTCGAGCACGCTGCCGAGGCCGGGATCGTCCTTCTCGACGACGAGCAGCTTCGTCCGGAGGTCGATGAGCCGCACCGCCACCACGATGACGACGGCGAGCAGGAGAAGAGTGAGGCCGAGCTCCCGCAGGGAGAAACCCCTCGGCCTCACGGACGCGCCGTCCTCGCGATCACGTGCGAATACTAGCGGGAACTCCGGAGCGGCTCCGGGACTACTTCTGCTCCTTCCACCACACGGGGACGAAGTGCGGCACGCCGGGCAGCGCCGCAGGGGGAACGTCGACCTTGACCAGCGACGCATCCTCCTTCTTCACGCCGCTCTTCGCGGCGAAGAGGCCGTCCTTCGTGACGACGAAGCCGCTCGCGGCGCCCGGACCCGCGTAGAGGACCGTCGTCGCGTCGAACGTGGGCGCCGCGTCGCATCCGTTGGGCAGATTGAACTTCACGATGACGATGTACGAGATGCCGTTGCAGCCGTAGTCCGGGTCGTACACGGAGAACAGCGCTTCGTGCAGGTTCGTCCTGTCGTCGATGATGAGGAGCGGCGAGGACGTGACCTGGGTGTGGATCCCGAGGCGCGTGTGAATGGGGTTGCCGTCGAACCGTCCGAGTAAGTCGGGTCGGTCGTGCTGAGACAGATTCCGAGGTCGTCGGTCGCCGGGAGAACGGGACAGGGTCCGGTCGACGGGCCACCGACTTTCTTCTTGATGATGAAGGAGGTCAGCGCCCCGGTGCCGATGGGCTCCGTCGCGAAGTCACCGTCGGTGATCTTTTTCGGGTTCACCGCGATGAAGAGGTTCGGGACGAACGCGGAAGCGAGTTCGGGAAGCCCGACCCCGCCGGCGGGATGCTCGGTCGACGCGTCGCGGTTCACGTTCCAGCCAGACACGGCCGGACTCCGCTCGTAGAGGCTGCCGCTCGCGAGCGCGTAGAGCTGACAGCCCTCCGTGCCGATTCCGTTCGCCGCCGGCGAGTAGTAGATCGGCTGCGGGAGCCCGCCCGCCGCGCGTGTTGAGGTCGATGAGGACGGCCGAATTCGGACTCGTCCAGTCTCCCCACAGGGCGTTCGCGCGGCCGTTCGTGTCCACCTGGATGGAGAGGTTCGCTTTGTTGTCCGGCTGGAAGCTCCGGGCGGTCGTCTGGAAGAACACCGAGTGGGCGAACGTCTGGTGGCCCACGAGCGGATCGGGGGGCGTGGCGCGCGGCGCGACGGTGACCGGGGGCGACGAAACGAGCGTACCGTTCGTGGGATCGACCACGAAGAGGTTCGCGGGCTGCTGCCCGCTGTAGAGGCTCGTGGGATTGATGCCGGCGCCGAACGTCATGCGGCTCTCGTCGAACGTGTCGTTCGCGACCGCGGGAACGCTCCAGGAGAGGTTGAGCCCCGGATAGTCCGAGGAGTTCTTCGTCCAGAGAATCCTGACGGGATTGAGAGGATCGAAGCCGGGGTCCTTCGGCGGGGCCCCGGGTGCCGAGGGCTGACCCGGATAGGGATGCGTGATGTCGATGGCGGCGACGAGGTCTCCTCCCGGGCCTTCGGTGACGAATGCGACCGTCCTGTAGGTGTCGTCGTACGTCGGCTTGGGGAACCAGACGTCCGCGTAACGGATCGAGTTCGCGGGGCCCCAGATGTGGTCCTGCGTCTCGGGCTCCTGTCCGGTCTCGGTCTTCTTCTTCTTGCCCGAGGAGTCGACGGCGATGGAGTTCGCGTAGAGCCTCGCTTGATTCGCGATGAGGTTCGGGGGCAGGAGGCCGATGACCTCGGTGCCGTCCGCGAAGTCGAACGCGTGCACGAGACCGTCGTCGGCTCCCACCCACGCGAGGGCGCGGCGGCGCGCGTACGTCGTCTCGAACGTCTTGTGGGAAATGACGTTTCCGCTCTGGAAGTAGATCGGTGGCGGGCCAACGATCGCGGGCGTCGAGTTGATGGACGGCCCCAGGAGCCATTTGCGCTTGACCCCTGTCCCGTCGTTCCCGCGGATGAAGTCGACGACCGCGGGCGTGATTGGCGTGGTCAGGCAGGGCACGCCGCAAATGGCGTTGAGCAATCCCTCGTTCCCGGCCTTGATCTTGACGAGCGCGTTGCTGTTCGACGGATCCCACGTCCAGAGACTCCGCGTGGCGGGCGACGGGTGGTAGGGCTGCAGCAGGGGGTTGGCGGAGAGGACTCTCTCCCGCGTCCCACAGCGTGACAGGGGCCACGGGATTCGTCGTGTCGATCGCGCGGAGATGGCCTTCCCACTTCGGGAACCTCGTCGACGGCAGGAGGACCGTGTTGCCGAGCGATATGGCCCCGCCGGAGACCGGGGAGCTCGTCGTGTAGTCGCCGCTGGCCGAGGAGTTGACGATCTTCTGGAAGCTGAGGAGAAGCGACTCCGCGTCGCTCGCGAAGAACGCGTAGTCCGCGCTGTCCGCGGGCGACTGGTCCGGGCCGTAACGGTTCGGCGACGACGAGGTGGGGCCGCTCTCGTTCGTCGGGACCGCCGTTCCGCCGGCGTCGGGGCTCGGGTCGATATGCGGCAGGCGTTGATCGCCGGTCAGGCTGTCCGCGGTCGTTGAAGAGGACGAAGCCACCGTCCTGTTCCGGCGCGCTCGCGTCGGTCCGGCCGCGGTAAGCGGTTCGATTCAGCTCGCAGCGGCTGATGTCCTTCGAGAGGCCGATCGCGAACGTGCGCGGGCGGATGATCGCGTGCCCCCGCGCCATCCTGGCGCGCGTTCAGGTACATCGCCTCGGCGGCGCCCGGCGGGAAGTTGATGAACGCCGTCCCGGCCGCATCCGCGCCGCAGGGCGTCGTCGTGGAGTCCCAGAACTTGTTCGGAGGGCTGCCCGTGTTTCTGAGGTTCGACTCGCCGTCGGTGCAGAGGATGACGCCGTACGCCCGGTCGCACTTCTTCTTCGGATCCACGTCCCACGTTCCCTTGAGAGACGTATCCGCCAGAGCGATCGCGCCCTTCGTGGGCGTGTTCGCACCGACCGAGAGGCCCGGCCAGAGGCCGCCGGGCTTCCACTTGAGGCGCAGCGCGTCCTCGATCACCGTGACGTCTCCCCGATTCGAGGAATCGATGGGCTGGACCGGGGTGTACAACTTCGTAGAGTCGGTACTATTGACGTCACTCTTGGGCGAGGTGAATGTCATGAGGCCCCAGTTCACCTTGTCCCTCGTGTTGCCGATGACATCGCTCGGGAGGGTCGTCGTCCACGTGGGCTGGTTGAGGCCGCCCACTCCTGGCGAGGGCTGCGGACCGATCGTGCCCCCGCCCGCCGTCAGGAAGGTCACCGGAAAAGCCAGGGGCGTTCCCGTCTGGCCCGGGATCGAGTTTCCGTTTCCGAGCGACGTCTCGTCCATGACGGGAAACGGCGGACCCGGATCAGGACCGTAGACGATGTCGTTCGCGGGCGCGGCCCCGTAACCGTAGTTCAGCGTCCAGGCCCAGCCGTCGTATGTCGTGTTCGTTTCGTAGGACCCGACAAGTCCGACCGGGCAGCAGGGGGCTATCGGAGGGGCCGGAGGGACAGTGCACGGGGGCGTCCCTGGGCAGAAGACCGTGGGAGGGATCACCGCGTCCTCGTAGAACGGGACCTCGTCGTGGGGACACCCGGGTGGTAGAGCGGTGGGTATTCGGCGCTGTATACGGAGGCCAGCGAGGATTTCGGACCCGGGTCGGGCCAGTCCCAGGTTCCCTTCGAGTAAGAGATTCCGGGCTTCTCGGCCTCGTGTTCGGGTAGGCCCCCGCACCCTTGCATGCAGGCGCGGTCGGATCCGTCGGATCGTCGCAGTCATGCGCCCGGAGTCCGATTGTCGTATTAAACGGTTTAGACCACCGCCATGCGAGCGGGACGACGCTGTGGTCGACCGGATCCGGCCAGTCCGTCTGGAGCCCGGCTCCCGGCGCCTTGTAGTCCGTGTAGATCGTCACGGAGTTGCCGAGGACGTTCTTCAGGATCGCGAGCCGGGAAGGGCGCTCCCACCGGAGCGCGTAGCGCCAGCGGTGACATCCCTGGTACGTCGGGGGCGGCGGCGGCGGATCCGCCAACGGCGTGGGAGCAAACCACCCGAATGGCGGCGTGGGCGTCGCCACCGCAAGCGGCGTTCTGGCGGCGGGTGCGGCGATCGCGAGAGCGACCGCATGGGGCTGCCGCGGCAGGAAGCCTTCGAAGGGCTCCGCGTCCGAGGCTGATTCCTGCAAGTCCGATTCGCCCGAAGCCCCGAGGCTCGCCCGCTTCCACGCGACGACCGCCACCGGCTCCGGGAGGCCGCGGCGCGGGACCGGCATGAGAGACGCCGCGGACGGCCGGTCCGACGGTTCCGACGGGCGCATGAGAGGGTTCCTCGGGAGGTAAAGGTCGGCGCCTTTCGGCGTCCGCGAAGGCGTCGGCGTGATCGTGCTCGTGGCCGTCGGCGTGTCCGTGGCCGTGGCCGTCGGCGTCGGCGTGAACGTCCTCGTGAACGTCGCGGTGAACGTCCGCGTCAGGGTCGGCGTCGCCGTGAAGGTGCGCGTGAACGTCGACGTGAAGGTCGGCGTGATCGTCCGCGTGCGCGTCGCCGTCCGCGTGCGCGTCGCCGTGAAGGTCGGCGTGATCGTCCGCGTCGGCGTGATCGTGGGGGTCAACGTGATCGTCCGCGTGAGCGTCGGCGTGCGCGTCGCCGTCCGCGTGCGCGTCGCCGTCCGCGTGCGCGTCGCCGTGAAGGTCGGCGTGATCGTCCGCGTCGGCGTGATCGTGGGGGTCAGTGTGACCGTCCGCGTCGGCGTTCGCGTGGGCGTCAACGTGATCGTCGGAGTCGCGGTCCCCGTCGGCGTGATCGTCCGCGTCGGTGTCACCGTGGGCGTCCGCGTGATCGTCCGCGTGAACGTGAGCGTGGGGGTCAGCGTGATCGTCGGCGTGAGCGTGATCGTGGCGGTGGCGGTGTTCGTCCTCGTGATCGTGGCGGTCGCGGTATTCGTGATCGTGGGCGTCGCGGTATTCGTGGGCGTGACAGTGGCCGTCGAAGTGGCCGTCGCCGTATTCGTCACCGTCGGCGTGAGCGTCGGCGTGAAGGTGGAGGTCGCCGTCGGCGTGTCCGTGATCGTGGCGGTGGGCGTGGGCGTGAAGGTGGACGTGGGTGTCGAAGTGCTCGTGGCGGTGAACGTCGGCGTGAAGGTGGAGGTCGCCGTCGGCGTGTTCGTGGCCGTGGACGTGGGCGTCGGGGTGGAGGTGGGCGTCGGCGTCGGGCCCGGGTTGCTGTCGAGGCAGGTCACGCTCCAGACGAGCCGGCCGACGGAATCCTCGTCTTCGATGAGCGAGTGCCCGTACAGGTCCCAGGCCATCGATTGGCTGAGGTCCTGCAGGATGAGGAGGTTCGCGCGCAGGAGCTGCGCCGTGATCTGGCGCAGCGGGTCGTACCCCTCGGTGGGCCCCGCGGCCAGGACCGAACCGGTCCCGCCGAACGTCATGGCGACGAGCAGGAGGGCGGCGCTCAGCCTTCCTGAGAGGGACCGGGAGAGCGAGGGGACGGCGAGGCTTCGTCATTGGCGTCACGATCTTCCTGAGCTGGTGGTGTTCGTCCCACCCGCGTTCTGGTTGTCCTGTCCGCCGACATTTCCGCCCCCGATCGACAGGAGCAGCTGCTCCTCGACGATCTTCGTGACGGTGAGGCCGGTCGCGAGTTGCACGGTTCCAACCGAAATGAGGTTCACGATGCTGTCACCGTCGGACAGGTCCGATCCCTGTGCGTCGTCCACGTTGTTGCGAACGTACAGCGTGTACCTGACCCGGTCCACGACCGAGACCGTGGGAGCAGGTATCAAAACGTCCTTGTACTTCTGCGCGTCCGTTCCAAGGCAGCCCGGCGTGTTGTCGAGAGTCGAAAAGTCGAGGACCCTTGCGCCGTATCCGCCCCCGGGCACCGGAAGAATCGACTCCGTCGAGGGCAACGCGAGGAGCTGCGTGAGCGCCGTCTGGTTCCAGGTGGGACGCAAGGCCAGGGGAATGCAGGGGTCCAGCGGCAGGTTGATGAACTTCGTCAGCAGGGCCTCGCCCCGCCGGAGGCCGGCGTCCGCGGCGTAGAAGCCCGCCTTCGCGATGCGCGTGTTGCCCGAGAGCCGGTCCTCCATCGACGTGAAATAGGCGATGCCGACCCCGACGATCGTCAGGACGAGGAGAACGAGGATCACGGAGACGAGCGCGCTCCCGCGTGGTTTCATGCGTGTCCCCTCATCCCCTCGGAGTCCGGTTGCGCAGCATCAGCGTGCCCGTCGCGCGGTAGTGGTCGAACTGGTCGTAGAGCGGCCGCGCCGGGAAAGCCGGGTCCATCGTCACCGCGTGATCCTCCGACGGCGGCCGGAAATGCTGGCTCGTGGTCGTAGCGAGGTTTTCCTTGACGTCGACGTTCGTGAGCTGACGGGCGCCGATCGGCAGGAGCGGGGATCTCCCCGTGACGGAAAACCGGAGGCCGATCACGTTCTGGATGTCGAGGGCCGTCGCGGCGACCGCCCCGCTGGGCCCCGCCTGCAGGGGCACGCCCGGAGCGCCGATCGTCTGGCTCGCCGTGTTCCAGATCGTGCCGTCCGGATACATGTAGGCGATCTGGAGATCCTCGACGTTCTCCATGACGTTCGTGAAGGCCGTGCCCGGGTTGTCGGTCGCGGGGTCGAACAGGCCCAGCTTCTGCTGCAGCTTGGGAACGCCGTCGACGCTCGTCCGTCAGGATGCGGAACGAGATGACCTGCAGGCCCGCCACGAGGAAGACCGGATCCGTGAGCACCCCCGCCCCGTTCGGAGGCGCGAGAGCAGCCGCCGTCGTGTCGACCTGAATGTTGATGTTCTTGCCGGCGCCGTTGGCGCAGTCGCTGGACTTGTAGGAGCCCAGGTCCGCGATCCTCGCGTACGCCCAGCTTCCCGTGTTGTCGACGAGCATGAGGAGCGTGCTCCCCGCCGTCGGGCCGGCGTAGCCCGTCGCCGCCTTGAAGGCCTCCATGTTGGCCGTGTCGTTCGTGGCGCAGCCGACCCGGAAGTTCAACCACAGGTCCGCGGTCCCGGAGGCGGGCGGAAAAGTCTGCACCTGATAGCGGCTCGGGTTGAACGGGGCGATCATCGTGATCGTGTCGGTTCCGAGGTCGCCGAAGTTCGTCGACTGAATCGCCGTCGGGATGACGGGCGGATTCGCCGCGACGACGCGGGGGGCGTTTCCGGCCTCGGTGCCCGTGAGGTTGTTGTACGAGGTCTGGGTGAGGGCGCCGTTCAGGTTGTAGTACGTGATCAGCGCGTTCGGGCTCTGCTGCAGCGTGTTGACGTAGTTCACGTCGGAAGCGCCCGCGATGTAATACGACAGGTAATCGGCCGCGCGGCGCGCCGCCTGGCGGGGAAGCATGAAGTACTGCTGCCGCTCGGCGAACGCGCGCATCTGGAAGAGCATCGTCATCGCGACGATGAGGATGATGACGAGGAGCAGCAGCGAGACCATAGCCTCGAGGAGCGTGAAGCCCCGGGCCCGGCGCCCGCGGCTGCCGGCGGAAGCCCTACTGGATGAACTGGGCCACATAATCCACTCTCTTGCCGCTGCCGCTCGTGCTGATTCCGAAATAGCGCGTGGCGCCCGCGACGTTCGTCGGCACCGCCGAGACCGTGATGACCCATGCGGCCAGCGGAGCGACGTTCTGCGCCGGATCCAGATGGATCTCGTAGCGGACCTGGTAGGGGCCGTTCGGCGTTTCCATCACGTTCGCTCCCGCGGGACCCCAGAACGCCCACTCGGGCTCGGTTCCGAGGTACGGCAGGTTCACGGTGAGGTCGTCCGCGAGGGCGGGGATGCCGGTCCCGAGGGGCACCGCGAGGTTGTTCCGCGTCACGAAGTAATACCAGCGGATGTTCTCGACGACCTGCTGGCACTTGAAGAGCATCTGCGTGCGCGCCGCCGAGCCCTTGTTGACGATGAGCGACACGGAGAACATCTGGAGGATGCCCACGAGGACGAGCGCCATGATCGTCATGGCGAGGAGCACCTCGACGAAGCTGCTGCCCCGGGTGCGGCGGGCGCGGTGGGGTTTGAGCTCAGCCATTCTGATTCACCCACGTTGTGGCCACATAGGGCCGGGCGTAGCTGCTGTTGACCTGACGGACGGACCGCACGCTCCATACCGGGTTGATGCTGATCAGGAAGCGTGTCGGGGGAGCGAAGGATCCGTTGACGACGTCCACGTGCGTGAAGACGAGCGTGGCCGGCTGGCCGATCTGCCGGCCCGTCGAGGCGGGAAGGCCGGCTTTCGGGGCGGCGGGTTTCGGGCCGACCGACATCGCGCGCCCCTGGAGATCGCACATGAGGACGCGCCCCACGGTCCAGCTCGTGTCGCCGGGGCCGGGGTTTTCGTCCGACCAGAGCGTCGATTTCACCAGGGCCGTGCCGTCCTCCGACAGGCAGAACTCCTGATCCACGCCGGATACCCCGAGCGTGCCGGAGAGCCCCGTCACGACGATGTTGTACTGGTCGATGAGGAGATCGGGGCACGCGACCGTCGGCACTTTCTGAAAGCAGTCGAGAACTTCGTCCTGCGTCTGGTCGCCGATCAGGTAGATGGGAAGCGAACGGGAGGCTCCCGCCGTGACGAGTGGACCCACCTGAACGAACACCGAGGTGCCGCGGCGCTGCACCTCCGAGTACGCCCGCTGGAAGAGAATCTTGATGTCCCCCGAGGCGCTCTGGAGCTTCTGGCGCTTCCAGGCCTTCGAGATCTCGCCTCCGCCGGCGATGACGATGATGCCGATGATCGCGACGACCGCCAGCAACTCGATCAGGCTGAACCCCCTCCGGCCGTCCGGACGGGGCGCGTGCGACGGTGGGCGGACGGGCGAAGGCGAATGGTTCTTCATCGAGAAAATCCGTCCATTAAAAGCGAGGTTCGTGCCCGACCTCGTGATTTGAAAGCCAAACGACTCCTAAGAGGCATGTTACACCCGCCACGGTGCGAATCCACCAGCCGCTCGAACATGTCGAACTGACACTTTTCGTAACACTCTCTGTCCGGCGGCGGACGATTCCCGCGCGCGGCGCGAACCGGCGCGCTCGGCTACGATAGAAGGAACATGGAGCCTCGCTGATGGTCCTGGAGAAACTGCGCGGTCTCCGCTCCGAGCCGGCTTTCGTCGTCCAGCTCCGCGAGCACAAGTGGACGAGCGAGCAGCAGAAGAAAGAGCTCCTCGAAAAATTCCAGGGCGTCTCGAAGCCCGACGTCGAATGGGTCGCATGGACCGCGCTGGACCCCATTCCGGAGATCCGGACGGCTGGCCTCGCGATCCTGAGAAGGCGCCACGACCGGGCCGGCCTCGAGGCGCTGGTCCCGCTCCTCAAGACCCGCTCGGAGGCCGTCCGGCGCGCGGTCATGCGGTTCCTGAAAGAGCTCGCGGGACCGCAGCTCGGCCCTTTCCTTCAGGAGGTGTCGTCCCGCGGCGACGATTTCGCCCGTCTCGCGGCCCTCGATCTCGCGCGCGAGCTGCCCGCCGAGGCCGCCTTCGACATCGCGCGCCGCGTGCTCACCGCGACGAACCCGACCGTCCGCGCCCGCGCCCTGAAGGCCGTGGGCGAGATGAGCTTCGAGGGAAGCGCGGCGGTGGCCGCGAGCCTCGCCGTTCCGCTTCTCCAGGACGAAAGCGAGGAGATCCGGTACTCGGCTCTCGCCGTCCTGGAGAAGAACCCGAACGAGAGCTACTTCCCCGACGTCCTCCAGATGGCGCGCACGGGCGGCGGGCGCGTCGCGGAGGCGTCGTTCGCGGCCATCAAGCGCCTGCTCGCGACGGCGAAGCAGGATCACACCCCGGAAATCGTGCCGCTCCTCGCCGACGGAAACGCGCTCGTTCGCCAGGGCGCCGTGAATCTCCTCATGCCGTTCGCGCCGGACCTTCTCGCGCGAAGGCTGCTCGAGCATTTCCGCGGCTCGTTCGTCTGGGTTCGCGATCGCGCGGTCGAGACCGCCCGCGACGGCCTCCCGGGATTCGTGGGCGCCCTCCTCGCGCTCACGAAGGACCCCGATCCGGCATTCGCGAAGGCCGCGTCGGAGATGACGCTCGCGCTCTCCGACGCCAACGCGCTGCCCGTGTGGATCAAGCTCGTGGACGACCGCGACCTCTGGGTGCGGACGCGCGCCGTCGAAACGCTCGGGCGCGCGGGCAAGGGAAGCGACGAAGTCCTCGCGCGGCTCGTCGCGGCGCTGAAGGACCCCGAGCTCGCCATCGCGGCCGCCTCGGCCGTGGGCGAGCTCGGCGACAAGCGCGCCGCGCAGCCGCTGCTCGACGCGTTCAAGGGCGCCGCGGCGCGTCCCGACGTCCAGATCGAGATCCTCGACGCGATGGGAAGGATCGCGGTCGCCGAGCCCGGCGTGCAGCCGCAGATCGCGACGATCTGCTCGCGCGTTTCGCAGATGGCGCAGCTGGACGCCGCCGTGCGCGAGCGCGCCCGCCGTCTCGTCGGCAAGCTCTCGGGCGACGAGGCCCGCGACGCGCTCCCGGACATCGAGCCCGAGGTCGAGACCGTCGACCTCGCGGGCAACCTCGGGGCGCGGCTCGTCGAGTTCCTCGCCGACACGGTCAAGCGCGGAGCGTCCGACCTCCACCTCGCGACCGGATTCGTGCCCCACCGGCGGGTTCAGGGCGTTCTCGAGCCCGTGGACGCGCCTCCCATGACGCGTGCGCGCGCGACCCAGCTCATCCGCGAGGTGCTCGACGAGGCGGAGTGGAAGCGTCTCGAGCGCGAGCGGCAGATCGACGTCTGCCTGAAGCTGCCCGGACTCGGGCGCTTCCGCGCGAATTTCTATTCCCAGCGCGGCGGCTTCGACGCGTGCTTTCGCGTCGTCCCGAAGTCGATTCCGACGATCGAGGAGATCGGACTCCCGCTCTCCCTCTCCGACGTCCTGAAGTTCACGCAGGGACTGGTCCTCGTCACCGGCCCGTCGGGGTGCGGAAAGTCCACGACGCTCGCGGCGCTCATCGACCGCATCAACGAGACGCGCCCGTGCCACATCATCACGGTCGAGGATCCCGTCGAGTTCGTCCACCTGAACAAGGAAGCCCTCGTGAACCAGCGGCAGGTGCCCCACCATACGGCTTCGTTCGCGCGGGCGCTCAAGGCCGCCCTTCGCGAGGATCCGGACGTGATCCTCGTGGGCGAGATGCGCGACCTCGACACGATCTCGCTCGCGATCACGGCCTCGGAGACGGGCCACCTCGTTTTCGGCACGTTGCACACGACGAATGCGCCGGCGACGATCGACCGCATCATCAGCTCCTTCCCCCCGGGTCAGCAGGGCCAGATCCGCGTCATGCTCGCGGACTCCCTGAAGGCCGTCGTCTCCCAGGCCCTCCTGCCGCGCCGCGGGCTCGCGGGCCGCGTGGCCGCGTTCGAGATCCTGCGCTCGACCTCCGCCGTGTCCGCGCTGATCCGCGAAGGCAAGACCCATCAGCTTCCGTCCCAGCTCCAGACGGGCCAGAACTCCGGCATGGTCACGATGGACCAGTCGCTCATGAAGCTCTGCGAGGAAGGCAAGGTGGACCCCGAGAGGGCCATCGAGAAGGCGCTCAAGAAGGAGCCCTTCGAGAAGCTCATCGCCGACGAGAGGCAGGCGCTCGAGTGAGCGCGAAGCCTCCCGTCTCCACCGCCGACATGGGCGCGAACCGCATCGACACGCTCCTCCGGATCGTCGTCGACAAGAAGGCCTCGGACCTTCACCTCTCCGTGGGCTCGCCGCCGATGGTCCGCGTGGACGGCGATCTGCAGAAGCTGAAGTGGCGCACGCTGACCGAGGAGGAATACGAGAGCCTCGTCGCGCCGATCGCCCCCGAGAAGCCCTTCAAGGACTGGAAGGAGACGGGCGACTCGCGACTTCGGGTACTCGATGGGGAAAATCGCCCGGTTCCGCGTGAACCTGTTCCGGCAGGAGCACGGGTCCGGCGCCGTGCTCCGCATGATCCCGCCGAAGGTCCTCACGATCGAGGAGCTCGGGCTTCCGCCCCTCGTCGCGAACGTCGCGCGCGTTTCGCGAGGCCTCGTGCTCGTGACCGGCCCGACGGGATCCGGCAAGTCCACGACGCTCGCGGCCCTCCTCGACTGGATCAACCGCACCCGCGCGTCGCACATCGTGACGATCGAGGATCCCGTCGAGTTCATCCACGCGCCGCAGAAGTCCCTCATCTCGCACCGCGAGCTCGGCTTCGACACGCCGACCTTCGCGGGCGCGCTCAAGGCCGCTCTCCGCGAGGACCCGGACGTCGTCCTCGTCGGCGAGCTCCGCGACCTCGAGACGATGTCGATGGCGCTGCAGGCCGCCGAGACCGGGCTCCTGGTCTTCGGCACGCTCCACACGAATTCCGCGGCGAAGGCGGTGGACCGCCTCATCGACAGCTTCCCCGCCGAGGAGCAGGAGCAGGTCCGCACCGTCCTGGCCGAGGTCCTGAAGGCGGTCGTCGCCCAGGTGCTTCTCAAGAAGACAGGCGGCGGACGCGCGCCCGCGTTCGAGGTCCTTCGCGGCTCCTCCGCGCTCTCGAACAGCATCCGCGAAGGCAAGACGAACATGATCTCGACGCTCATCCAGACGGGCCGCAACGCCGGGATGATCGGGATGGACCAGTACCTCGCGGATCTCGTCGTGGCGGCCACCGTCGGGCTGGACGAAGCGGCCGAAAAGGCGCTGGACAAGGACCAGTTCAAGGGACTCGTCGAGAAACGAAAGGCCGCGGAACGTCAAATGCCGCAGGCTCCGGGCTAGCCGATCGGGCACGACCTCGGTCTGATCAGGCTCCGGCCTCCGAAGGGCGCTCCGAGCGTAAGATTTTGCAGTGCCTTCGCCCGCGTCCGACGCCCTCCGCCGGCAGGAAGGGATGCTCATTCTCCTGAACATGACGATGCTCGCCGGGATCGTCGTCGCACACCTCGTCTTCGGTAAGGCGCTCGGGACGCCGCCCCGCCTCTTCTTTCTCGTCCTCCTGGCCCGGTTCCTGATGCAGGCGCTCGAGCTCACGTGGATCGGCGGTGCCGCGGCGGCGCCGCTCTCCCTGTGGGCGGACGTTTCCATCTGGCTGAACGTCGCGTTCGCCTTCGTCCTTTCGCTCATGGGAGGGCTGGAGCACAGTCACTACGTTGTGCTCCTCCTTCTCCCGGTCATCGCCGCCGCGGTTCGCAAGCCGCCGGCGTGGATCGCGCTCGTCGTCGCGGTCGCGACCGTCCTGACGTTCCTCAAGCTCGCACTCTGGGGGCGAAGCCACGCTCCGGTGACGACGGCCGAGTGGTTCGAGGCAGCGAACGTCGCCTTCATCTACCTCGTCGTCGCGGTGGTCGTGGCGATCCTCGTCTCGGAGCTCCGGCACGAACGCGCTCGCCTGGCCGACTCCCTCCTCGAGCTGGGAAGGGCCCGCGACCGGCTCGTCGAGGAGGAAAAGCTCGCCGCCGTGGGACGGCTGTCGTCGGCGATCGCCCACGAGATCAGGAACCCGGTCGCGATGATCGTCTCCTCGCTCGACCTGGCGCAGAAGGGCTGCGCCTCCCCCTCCACCGAGCGCCTCTGCGCGATCGCCTCCGAGGAGGCTCGGCGCCTCGAGACGCTTACCCGGGACTTCCTTTCCTACGCCGCCGCGAAGGCGCCGAGCCCCGTCCCCACCTCCGCCGCCACGCTCACGGGCTACGTCGTCGAGCTCGCCCGCGCGCACGCGGACGCCTGCGGAGTCTCGGTAGAGGGCTCGGGCCCCGAGGAGCTCGTGCTGCTTGCCGACCCGCACCAGCTCCAGCAAGCGCTTCTGAATCTCGTCCTCAACGGCGTCGAGGCGGCCGGAAGGGGCGGCCGGGTGTCGCTCACGTGCCGGAGCGGGTCCGGCGCCGTGTCGCTGGATGTGGAGGACGACGGCCCGGGGGTGCCGGCCGAGGCCGTCGCGCGCCTCTTCGAGCCCTTCTTCACGACCCGTCCCCGAGGCACCGGGCTCGGGCTCGCGATCGCCCGCAAGATCGCGCGAAGGCACGGAGGGGACCTGCAGCTCGCGTCGAACGTCGCGGGGGGCGTGCGGTTCGCCCTCACGCTTCCGCCGTCCGTCATCGTCGAAAAGGAGGTCGCCCTTGCCGCGCGTGCTGCTGGTTGACGACGAGCCGAACCTGCGGCGGATCCTCGGCGCGATCCTTCGTCCGGAAGGGTATGAGGTGTCCGAGACGGGGTCTGCCGCCGAGGCCAGGCGCGCCTTCGCGGCAGGAGCCTGGGACGTGATCGTCCTCGACCAGAAGCTTCCCGACGGGGACGGGACCGCGCTCCTTGCGGAGATTCGCGCCGCCGACCCCGTGGTCCCGATCCTCCTTCTCACGGCGTTCGCCACCGTCGAGCTCGCGGTGTCGGCCATGCGCGCCGGAGCTTTCGACGTGGTCGCGAAGCCCTTCGTCCCGGAGGCGGTCCTCGCGGCGATCGGCCGGGCAGCGGAGCGGACCGAGATCCTGCGCGAGAACGACCGGCTGAAGGGGCAGCTCCGTGAACTCTCCGGCCGCGGGGACCTCGTCGGCGAGAGCAAGCCGATGACGCACGTCCGCGAGCTCGTGGCCCGCGTCGGTCCCACCGACGCGACGGTGCTCGTCACGGGCGAGACTGGAACGGGCAAGGAGCTCGTCGCGCGCGCCCTCCACCTCGCGAGTCCGCGCGCGAGCGCGCCGTTCCTCGCGGTGAACTGCGCGGGTTTCACGGAGACTCTGCTGGAGAGCGAGCTGTTCGGTCACGAGCGAGGCGCCTTCACGGGGGCCGACCGGACGCGGCAGGGCGTCTTCGAGGCGGCACACCGTGGGACGCTTCTCCTGGACGAGGCGGGGGAAATGACGCCCTCCCTCCAGGCGAAGCTCCTGCGGGTTCTCGTGGACGGGCAGATCACGCGCGTCGGCGCGACCGCCTCGCGGACGGTGGACGTGAGGATCGTGGCGGCGACGCACCGCGACCTCCTCCAGGGCGTGCGCGACGGGACGTTTCGCGAGGACCTCTACTACCGCCTGGCGGTCGTCCCGATCTCCCTGCCGCCGCTGCGCGACTTGAGAGACGACATCCCGCTTCTGATCGCGCACCTGCTCGAGTCCGTGACGCGCGACCTGCGACTGCCGCCGCGGACGATCTCGGCCGAGGCCGTCGCGGCGCTCCAGGCGTACGACTTCCCCGGGAACGTCCGCGAGCTCCGCAATCTCCTGGAGCGGGCGGCGATCCTGGCGCGGGGCCCTTGCATCGACGTACGGGACCTGCCGCCGCTCGCGCCGCCGGCCTCCGTATCCGGGGCCGACGGAGACCTTCGCGCAGAGCTCGAGAGCCTCGAGAGGTCGCTCGTCGCCCGCGCTCTCGCCGACGCGGGAGGGGTTCAGGCCGAGGCCGCGCGCCGGCTCGGTCTCTCCCGCAGCCATCTCGCGTACCGGCTCAAACGGCTCGGCCTCGACTGAGTCGAAGAATCTGGACGCCGTTCAGAGATTTCGACACGGTCCACGCGAGTCCGGACGCAACTCCTTGCGAACGCGGTTCCCGAACGGCGCGAGGCGTCGGCACGGAACGTGAGAGTCCTGCTTCGCTCGACAGAGCGTATGGAGGATTTGAACCCATGAAACGTCTCTCCGTCCCCGTGATAGCAGCCCTCGCCCTCGCAGCCCTGCCGCTCTCGGCCGCGCCCACCCCGTCCACGAAGGAGAACTTGCTCGCCGCGTTCCAAGGTGAGAGCAATGCCCGTGCGCGCTATGTCGCGTTCGCCGCGAAGGCCGACCAGGACGGTTACGGCGGGGTGGCGAGCCTTTTCCGCGCTGCCGCACGCGCCGAAGAGATCCACGCGAAGAACCACGCCGACGTTCTGAAGAAAAGCGGTGTCGACGCGAAGCCGGACCTGAAGGCTCCTGACGTCAAGTCGACGCGCGAGAACCTGCAGGCCGCGATCGAAGGCGAGACATACGAACGGGACACGATGTATCCGAAGTTCCTCGAGAAGGCGCGCCAGGATGGGAACCGTCCCGCCATCGAGACCTTCAACATGGCGAAAACGGCCGAGGCGGAGCATGCGCGGCTCTACACGGCGGCCCTCGCAGGCCTCGACGGGGCGAAGGGCTCGAAGTCCGAGCCGTTCTACGTCTGCACGGTCTGCGGTTATACGACCGCGAAGCTCGACTTCGAGAAGTGCCCGGCCTGCTTCAACCCGAAAGATCGCTACGTGAAGGTGGGCTGAGAGGATGATCGAGCTGCCACCCCTCCCCGGCTCCCTGGACGCCCTGCACCCGCTCGTCGTCCACTTCCCGGTCGCCCTCCTCCTCGTCGCGCCGCTCCTCGTCTTCTTCGGGCTCTTCCTGCGCGAGAGGGCACGCGGGGTGATGCTCGCGGCTCTCGTCCTCATGGCGCTGGGAACCGCCGCGACGTTCGTGGCCGTGGCCAGCGGCGAGGCCGCGGGGAAGCTCGCCGACCGCGGCGGAGCAGTGGCAGGCGTGCTCGAGCAGCACGAGGAGCTGGCCGAGCGGACGCGCCTGATCTTCACGCTCCTGACGATCGTCTACGTCGGCCTCTTCGCACTCCCCAGGTTGATGAAGCGGGAGCCCGGGCGCGTTCCGACGGCCGCTTTCACCGTGCTGTTCCTCCTGATGTACGGCGCCGGCACCCTCTCGCTCGTGAACACGGCCCACCAGGGCGGGCGACTCGTTCACGAGCTGGGCGTTCGAAGCCTGATGCCGGCCTCGACACAGCCCGCGACGGCTCCCGCCGCGCACGATGACTGATCGTGCCGGCGGCCCGTCACTCGGGTCGGACCGTGGCGACCCCTCGCCTGCGCCCGGTCCGACCCGGCTCTTCCTCGTGTCACCGCGTTCGGCTTGCTTCCACGGCGGGTAGCGTGAGGACGAACCGCGCGCCGGAAAGGCCGGACGAGCGCTCGACGGTCACGGCGCCGCCGTGGAGCAGGGCGATCTTGGCGACGAGGGCGAGACCGAGCCCCGTGCCCGTGTCCTTCGTGGAGTAGAACGGGACGAAGAGCTTCCCGGCCGCCTCCTCGGGCACTCCCGGGCCGTCGTCCTCGACGGCGATCCTCGCGAAGCCGGCCGCGGCGCCCTCGCCGTTGAGGACGACGCGGCCCGCCCGGCCGTCCGCGCCCGCGGCCTCGCACGCGTTCTTCACGAGATTCACGAGCGCGCGCCGCACGAGGGCCGGGTCGGCGATCGCGGGCGCGAACGTCCCCGCGGCTTCCACGCGGACGCCGGGCGTCAGCACGCGCTGCTCCTCGGCGATCTCGAGCGCGAGGGTCCGGAGATCGCAGGGGCCGGCCTCGAGCTGCTCGGGCCTCGCGAAGAAGAGGAAGTCGCCGGTCACGAGCGCCACGTGCTCGGCCTCGGCCTGGATCGCGTCGAGCTGGCGCGCGCGCGCCACGGGGTCGCCCGTCTTCGCGGCGAGGCGCGCCCAGCCGAGGATCGTGCCCGTCGCGTTGCGGAACTCGTGCGCGATCCCCGCCGACATCTCGCCGAGAGCCGCGAGCTCGCGGCGGGACGAGAGCTCCCGCTCGAGGCGCCGCGTGTTCGTGCGGTCCTCGAGGAACAGCAGGACGCCCATGACGGATTTTCCGGAGTCGAGAATCGGGACGGCCGTCAGCTCGAGCAGGCGCGCGTTCCCTCCCGCTCCGATCGGGAGCTCCATGGAGAGCGTCGGCGACCCTTTGCGCGCCGCCTCCGCCGCCGCGCGGAGAGCGGGCAGCGCGTCGATCGCCGCCTCGGCCCCCGCGCCGAGGCTTCCCTCTCCGAGGCCGAGGAGCGTACGCGCAGGCGCGTTCGCCTGCGTCAGACGGCCCGTGGCGTCCACCACGACGAGCCCGCCGGGGTGCGAGCGCACGAGCGTCTCGGCCGTGACCGCGAGATCGTCCGCGCGCCGCTGTTCGGAACGGCGGAGCTCTTCGAGCTCGGCCGTGCGCTTTTTGAGCTCCTCGACCGTGCGCTGGAACGTCGCGATCGCCGTCTCGGCTTCGTCGCCGCCGGCCCGAGCCGCCGGGACGAGGCCCCCGGCTCCCCGTGCCGTCTCCCGGAGCGCATCGATCGGTTCCGAGAGGCGCCTGAGGAACGGCACCACGAGCAGGACGAGGACGCCCGCGGCCGCCGGAACCGCGACCGAGAGGATGCGGGCGTTGCGGCGCGCCTCCGCGATCGACGTTCCGTCCCAGACGACCCTCAGGGTCACGGTCGCGCCCGGAACGGCGACCGTGATCGACGGAGCTCCGCGTTCACCCCCCATCACGAAGGATTCCGGAGAGGGCCGCTCGCCGGGCGGCAGCGCGGCGGGCGCGAGGCCCGCGCCCGGAAGGAGCGGGGCGTCGACGACGAGATTTCCGTGCGCGTCGTAGAGCGCGGCGCCCCGCGCGTTCAGCTCGCGGAGAAGACGCGCGACGGATGCATCCGAGACGAACGCGAGCGCGGGGTCCGGCGCCGCGGCGATGCGGTCCGCAACCGCGCGCGTCTCGCGCGGTCAGGCGCCGGAGGTTCTCGCCCGCGCCCCACTCCGCGGTGTTCCGGAGCACGACGACGGCCGTTCCCGCGAGAAAGAGCAGCGTCGCGAGCCCGCCCACGATCACGATGCGCACCTCGCGCTCGAAGGCGCGATCCGTCACGGCAGAAGCCTCGGAACCCAGGGCAGACCTCCGGCGATCGCGTCCCAGGCCGAGCGTCCGGCGACGAAGGCGACGAGCGCGCCGCAGGCGAGAAAGACGCCGAACGGCACGTCGACGCGCGCCAGAAGCACGAGGAGCCCGCCCGGCGTCACCTCGGCCCGCGCCGCGAGAACCCGGAAGAAGTCGGCGCCGTCGTCGAGCGCGAGGCGCCCGTGCGCGGCCGGCGCGCCGCGCCGGGCCCGCGTCCGCGCGAGACGGACGAACGCGAGGAGACGGCCGGCCGTCGGGACGTCCGCGGCGAGGCGCGTTCCTTCCGGGGCCGCCCCCGGAATCTCGCGGAAGCGCGCCGACGCCGACAGGACGCGGCCGTCCTCCCCGACGAGAAGCCCGGCACGTGCCGCCACCGCATGAGCGGCCTCGGACGACGCGCGGGCGCGCCGTGCCTCGAGGAACCAGCGGAGCGCGCGGAGAAGCGTCGCGCCGCCCGCGACGACCGTGCCCGCGAGGGACGCGAAGAACAGCGTGAGGAACACGCCCGCGGGTCCCGTGAACGCGCCTGCCATCGCGAGCATCTTCACGTCGCCTCCGCCCATGCCTTCCTGGCCGCGCAGCCGCGCGTACGCGCGCCGCACCCCTTCGAGAAAGAGCGCGCCGAGCAGCGCCCCGAGGGCCGCCTCGACGAGGTGGCTCGCCGCCGCGAGTCCCGCGAGACCGCGCTCCGTGCCGGTCGCGGCGCGATCGCGGAGCGCCGCCAGGACGAGGCCGAGCGCGAGAGTTCCGACCGTCACTTCGTCGGGCAGCGTGCGCGCCTCGAGGTCGGTGGCCGCGAGAATCACGCAGGCCGCCGCGAGAAGACCCGCCGACGCCGCGATGAGCGAGGGCCCGTAGAGGAGGCCGGCGCCGAGAAAGAGCAGCGCCACGAGCATCTCGACGAGCGGGTAGCGGACCGAGATGGGCGCGCGGCAGCGGCGGCAGCGGCCGCGGAGAAGCAGCCAGGACACGACCGGCACGTTGTCGAAGAACGCGACCGGCGCACCGCAGGAGGGGCAGTGGGAGCCCGGGTGGACGACCGAAAGCCCGCGCGGCAACCGGTGAATGCACACGTTCGCGAAGGAGCCCACGATCGCGCCCGTCGCGAAGAACAGGCCCAGCAGAATGCCGTCGACGGCGTTCACGGGCGTCTCCCCCCCGCGAGGACGAGGCCGGCGAGGACGACGAGTGACGCCAGCGAAACGGCCGCGCCCGCGCGGAAGGCGACCGGACGGTAGACGAGCTCGAGGCGGTGGGCGCCCGCCGGCAGGAGCACCGCCGAGAGGGCGAGGTCCGCGCGGCGGAGCGGGACCAAGGTCCCGTCCACGCGCGCCTCCCAGCCGCGGGCGTACGCGCGCGTGAGGACGAGGAAACCGGCCTCCGACGCTTCCGCGTCGATCGTCAGGCGCTCGGGCATGTCCGCCACGACGCGGGCAACCGAGAAGGTCCTGCCCGCGCGCGCCGGCGGAAGGGTTCCGGCGGGAGGCGCAAGGAGGACGACGGCCTCCGGGTCGAAGTCCGGCTCGGCGAGGGCGTGAAAAGCGGCGTCGTCATCCGCCTCCCGCGCCGACCGCGCGAAAAAAACGCGACCCGCCGCGCGCGAGAGGCCGTAAAGGAAAACGCCGCCGGCCTGCCGCTCGAGCCGGGCCCCGGGAATCGCCGCCGGGAACGGCGAAACGACGTGCCGCACGTCCACGAGCGAGAGAATCGTCTCTGCGTTTCCTCCCGAGAGCGCGACGCCGAGGAGGCGCGTGCGCCTGGGATTGCCGATCGGCGAGGGTGACGCCGCAGAGGAGAGGCCGAGGGGCAGGTTCGTGTAGCCCGAGAGCGCCGCCCGCGCGCGCGACGATGCCTGGCCTCCCCACTCGCCGCTCGACTCCTTGGCGAGCGCCGCGAGCGTCGCCCCGTCCGACGCGAAGGGAAAGAACCGGCCCGGCGATCCGGCCAGTCCCGCCACGACCGGGGGCGAACCCTCGAGCTTCGCGGGCGCGAAAAGGCCGGCCGTCGCGCCGAGGAGAGGAAGCGCCACGAGCGCGACGAGAACGGCGCCCGATCGCTTCGGATCCGGCCACCCGGTCGTGCGGACGGATACCAGAAGGGCTCCGCCGGCCGCCGTCGCAAGCAGCGCGCCCCATGCGCCCGCACCCGTCGCGCGGCCGGCCGCGAGTCCCGTGCCCAGGAGCGCGACCGTGATCGCACCGAGGACGAGGAGGGGCGTGAGACGCGCCGCGGCGGACGCCGACGAGCGGGCGCCGTCTTCCGGCTCGAGACCTCTCGGCCACGTAAACAGCCTTCCGAATCGCCAGCCGTCGAGGCCGGCGGCGGCGAGACCCGCGAGGGCGAGCTGCGTGAAGACGAACCACCGCGCGGGGAACCGGACGCCCCGCACGATTCCCAGGTCCCAGAGGGTCGGGAGAATCCCGCCGCGCGCCCCGAGCGCGAGGACGAGGCCGAGCAGCGCGACGAGCGCGAGCCCGAGAAGCAGCCGCGGCCGCGCGGCGAGTCCCGCGCCCGCCCCCGCCGCGAGGACGAGCACGAGCGGGGACAGCGCGAGCGTCGCGAGGTAGCCGCCCCGGCCCGGCACGGGACGGCGCGTCAACGCGTCCGGAGGCGGCAGCACGAGATCGAGAAGATCCGACGATCCCACGGGACGCGCGAGCGTCTCGGCGCGCGTCACTCCGGCGAGCCGGCCGGAAGAGGCGACGTAGTCGAAAAATGGAACCGCCGCGGCGGCCGCGAGGGCCGCGCCGAGCAGGAGCCCGCCCGCGAGCCGCGGGAGCGGCGGCCCCCCGGAGGTCCCTCCCGCCGGCTCCTCGCGCCGCGTGAAGACGGCGAGGAGAACCG
This sequence comes from Thermoanaerobaculia bacterium, assembly GCA_963809425.1. Classification (GTDB taxonomy): domain Bacteria; phylum Acidobacteriota; class Thermoanaerobaculia; order UBA5066; family UBA5066; genus Fen-183. Next base: position 70,312 of record CAWEJK010000005.1, on the reverse strand, counting down.
CGCCCGCCGCGCCCGCGACCGCGATGGACGGCTCTCCGCCGAGGAACGCGAGAGCGAAGACACCCGCGAGCCCCGCGGGCGATCCGCCGCACGCCGCGTGGCGAGCCGCGGCGAAGAGCCAGGGGAGGAACGCCGCCGTTTCGAAGTTGTTGTACACGAGCGCGAGCGACAGGAACGCGCCGCCCCCCGCGTACACCGCGGCGCCGAGGAGCGCCCCGCCGCGCGAGGTGCCGAGGCCGAAGAGCCAGGCCGCCATTCCGGAGGAGGCGATCGCGAGATGGAGAGCGATGCCGAGGAGCGGCCCCCCGATGCCGGGAAGCAGGAACGGAAGGTCGCCCGGGTAGAGCACGCCGGTCTGGAGCTGCGCGAGCCACGGCTCGCCGCAGCCCGACAGGGGATTCCAGAGCGGCAGGCCGGAGGCCCAGCGCGCGGCCGTGTAGGCCTTCATCGGCCAGAAGAAATCGGCGAGGTCTCCGCGCGCGGGCACGCCGCCCGAAAGCACGCTCGGCGCCAGAAAAACCGCCGCGAACGCGAGCCCCAGGGCGCCGCCCAGGAGCGCCGTCCGTCCCGTCGTCCCACGGCCTTGCACCGTCGCGATTCTAGGCCCGGAAAAGAAATGAGCCCCCGTGAGGGGGCTCTCGGATCGGACGCAGCGGGAGGACGATTAGTTTTGTGCGCCCGCGGGGAACTGGAGGAACTGGCCGTCCGCGAAGACGATGTCGGCGTTGAAGGTCGTCGTTTCGCCGCCTACGAAGCCCGCGATTGTCGCCGTCCTTGCCGGCGCACCCGATCACGTAGTGCTGGTTGTTGCTGGTGCCGACGCCGTACGTGTAATACGACGACCAGCCGTCGAAGATGGGCAGGACGCGGACGTAGGTCGGCGCGGTCTGACCGTTGAAGCCGGATCCAATGGCGCCGAACGTCGTCGTCGGGATGGCGGTGATGCCCGAGGGCAGCGCGATCGAGGCCGCCGCCGCCGGGTAGTGGTTGAAGTCGACGGCGTACGCCTCTGCGCCCGTGCCCGCCGTGCGCATGTCGGCCATCGACCTCTTCTGCTTGGCGCGCTGAATGGCGTTGAGCAGGTTCGGAATGGCGATCGCGACGATGATGCCGATGATCGCGACGACGATCAAGAGCTCGATCAGCGTGAACCCCTTGCTGTTCCTTCTCTTCATGAAATTGAACCTCCTAATCCCATTCTTGCTTTCAAAAGGCGTGCCGCAGGCAGCCAAAGCCGAATCGGGCTCGTTCGGGCAGGAATTCGGCCGGAACGGGGCCGCCACGACGAAATTTTGTCGGAGGAGGCGGCGAGAGCGGACACCGTTTGTCGGGCCACAGTCGCCCCGATCATCGCTGCACGCCGTCCGGGAACTGCACGAACGTCCCGTCCACGAGGATGATGTCGGCATTGAAGCTCGTCGTCGCGCCGCCGATGGGACTCGTTTCCGGGACGCCGTCCGCGCCCGTGGAGAGCACGGCAAAATCAGTCTTCGACGCGCTCGTTCCGTAGCGAAAGAACGAATTCCAGCCGTCGATCAGCGGGACCGTCCGGATGTAAGTCGGGTTGATCGAGCCCGAGATCGTTCCGATCGTGCTGGTGGGCAGCGAAAGCCCCGACGGCAGCGCGATCGCGGCCGCCGCGGGATAGAAGTTCTGGTCCGTCGCGTACGCCTCGATGGCGGTCGCGATCGTCTTCATGTCGCCCATCGAACGTTTCTGCTTCGCGCGCTGGATCGCGTTGATCATGTTCACGATCGAGATGGCGACGATGATGCCGATGATCGCCACGACGATCAGAAGCTCGATGAGTGTGAATCCGCGGCGGCTCGGCATGCTCCCCCGTACTCCGATTTCCTCCGGGACGCACTCAAGAATCGTGCCTCGAACAGGGGACGCCTCGGAGGTCGCCTTTAGAATGGGTCCAACGTGATCCCTCGCCCACCGTTCGCGTCCGCCCTCACGCTCGACCAGGAGCTGGCCGAATTCGAGAGCCTCAAACCGCGTCTCGCCGAAGTCTGGGATCTGATTTCCGGGCGCGACGATCAGCCGCACACGTCGGTCGTCGTGCCGTCGCTCACGCTGGACCAGGCGGAGATGAAGAAGCTCGAGGGCGCCAGCTTCTACGAGGAGAGGCTCCTCTTTCTTCTCATCCGGCTGCGCAATCCGCGCGCGCGCGTCGTCTTCGTGACCTCGCAGCCCGTTCATCCCCTCGTCCTCGAGTATTACTTCCAGCTCCTCGTCGGCATTCCGGCGAGCCACGCGCGCAGCCGGCTCACGCTCCTCTGCGCGCACGACGCCTCGCCCCGTTCGCTCACGGAGAAGATCCTGGAACGGCCGCGTCTCATCGAGCGCATCCGGCAGGGGATCCCCGATCGCTCGCGCGCCTACCTGACCGTCTTCAACTCGACGCCGCTCGAGCGAAAGCTCGCCGTTCTCCTCGGCATACCGCTGAACGGTGTCGACCCCGCTCTCAACGCGTACGGGACGAAGTCAGGAAGCCGGAAGGTCTTCCGGGAAGCCGGCGTGCCGGTGCCGGACGGCTTCGAGGACCTCAGGGACGACGCCGACATCGAGGGCGCGCTCGTCGCGCTCAAGGAGCGAAATCCCGCGCTCCGCCGGGCGGTCGTGAAGCTGAACGACAGCTTCTCGGGCGAAGGCAACGCGGTCTTCAGCTACCCGGAGACCGGGCGCCTCGTAGACGCGGTCCACGCGACGCTTCCTAACCTGGAGTTCTCGGTTCCCTGGGAGACCTGGGACGATTACCACGCCAAGTTCCGGAGGATGGGCGGTATCGCCGAGGAATTTCTCGACGCGCCCCGCAAGATGTCTCCGAGCGTCCAGCTCCGGGTCGACCCGCATGGCAGCGTCATCCCGATCTCCACGCACGATCAGCTCCTGGGCGGCCCGAGCGGCCAGGTCTTCCTCGGATGCCTCTTTCCGGCCGTGGACGACTACCGGATGCTCATCCACGGCGCCGCGATGCGCATCGGCCAGGTTCTCGCCGCGAAGGGTGTCGTGAGCCGGTTCGCCGTCGACTTTCTCGTGACGCGGGAAGGCGACGCGCATCCCTGGAAGGCCTGGGCCCTCGAGATCAACCTCCGCATGGGAGGGACGACGCACCCGTATCTCGCGCTCCAGTTCCTCACCGGCGGGCAGCTCGACGCCACGACGGGCCTCTTCCATTCGCCGCGCGGCTCGCCGAAGTTCTACCGCGCGACGGACAACCTCCGCTCGGACACGTTCCGCGGGCTCCTGCCCGAAGATCTCATCGAGATCGTCACGATCAACTCCCTCCACTACAGCCACAACTCCGAGTCGGGCGTGCTCTTTCACCTCGTCGGCGCGCTCTCGGAATACGGCAAGCTCGGCATGACGGCCATCGGGAACACGCGCGAGGAGGTCGAGGCGATCTACGGCAAGACGCTCCGGATTCTCGACCACGAAGCCGGCATGGGCCGATGAGGCCGAACCCTCGAGCGCCTCGAGCGGGATAGCATCCGCAGATGCTCCGCCCCACGCGCCAAGCCGGCGTGCTCCTGCACCCGACCTCGCTGCCGTCGCGCTTCGGCGTGGGTGACCTGGGTCCGGCCGCCGACGCCTTTCTCGACTGGGCGTCGCGAGCGGGGCTCAGGCTCTGGCAGGTCCTGCCCCCGGGTCCGACCGGTCCCCACCACTCTCCGTACGACGGACTTTCCGCCTTCGCCGGCGATCCGCTCCTCGTCTCGCCCGAGTGGCTCGTCGAAGAGGGTCTCCTGCCGGCTCACGCCCTCGATGGCGCCCCGGATTTCCCCGAGGACCGCGTGGACTGGGAGCGCGTCGTGCCGTTCCGCCGGAACCTCCTCGAAGGCTCGTTTCGCCACGCGCGCTCCCTCGGCGAAAAGATCATCGGAGAGGTCGAGCGCTTCGCGAACGCCCCGTCGCAGTCCGCATGGCTCGCGGACTGGGCGCTCTTCGCGTCCCTTCGCGAGAGGAACGAGGGGCGGCCCTGGACCGAGTGGGATCCGGCGCTCGTGCGCCGCGAGGAGGCCGCCCTCGCCGCGGCGCGGACCGAGCTCGCCGAGGAGATCGCGTTCCACACCTACGGCCAATTCCTCTTCTTCCGGCAGTGGCAACGCGTGAAAGCCGCCGCGAACGCGCGCGGCATCTCGATCCTCGGGGACTTGCCCATCTACGTCGCCGCGGACAGCGCCGACGTCTGGGCGCACCGCCGGCTGTTCGCGCTCGGGGAGGACGGACGGCCCATGGCGGTCGCGGGCGTTCCACCCGACGACTTCAGCGCGGACGGCCAGCTCTGGGGCCATCCCCTCTACCGTTGGGACGTCCTCGCCGACGACGGATACGACTGGTGGATCGAGCGGATTCGACTCAATCTCCGGCTCACGGACGCCTTGCGCCTCGACCATTTCCGAGGCTTTTGCGCATACTGGGAAGTACCGGCCGGCGCCGCCAACGCGCGCGGGGGGCGCTGGGTGAACGGACCGGGCCTCATGCTGTTCATGGCCATCCAGCACGCGCTCGGAGACGTCGCGATCGTGGCCGAAGACCTCGGCCTCCTCACGGACGACGTGCGGAAGCTCGTCGAGACCCTCGGCCTGCCGGGCATGAAGGTGCTGCAGTTCGCGTTCGGCGAGGTCGACAGCGAGCATCTGCCGCACCACCACGTTTCCAACAGCCTCATCTATACGGGCACGCACGACAACGACACGGCCCGCGCCTGGTTCGCGGCGCTTCCCGAGGACGCGAAGGCGCGGTTTCGCGATTACCTCGGCACGTCCGGAGAAGACCCGGCCTGGGACCTCATTCGCGCCGCGTACGCTTCCGTCGCGGAGCGCGCGATCGTGCCGATGCAGGACTACCTCGACCTCGGAGCGGAGGGCCGCATGAACGTGCCGGGTCGGGCGGGCCAGAACTGGGACTGGCGCGCCGCGAAGGACGCGTTCTCGCCCGCGCGCGCCGCGCGCATCCGGCGCCTCGCGGCGTTGACGGGGCGCGCGGCACCTTAGCCGCAGGCGCCGCTGGGACGCGATGCCCACACGGTGCCGCATGAAATACTGAGAGAGAAATGATCCCCGCCTTCGCGCTGGCCCTGCTTCTCGCCGCGCCGCCGCTCTCGTTCTCAGAGCGCGTCGAGGGGGAGCGGGCGGTCGAAAGGACCCGGTACACCTTCGTCATCGGCGCGACGAAGCCGTTCGACGAGGTGCACCCGCGATCCGTTTTCGAGAAAAAGGTGAGGCGCGAGCTGGCCGAGGAGCGCGTCCTCTCGAGCACGTTCGGGATGCGGGTCACGCCGGAGCTCCTTTCGGCCGAATACGAGCGGATCGACAAGGAGACCCGCGCCCCCGAACAGTGGGAGGCGATCAGGAAAGCGCTCGGCAATTCCCGCCGGACGACCGAGGAAGTCGTCTGCCGGCCCGCGCTCGTGAACCGCGTCCTTCGGGCCCGGTTCGCGTTCGACCAGAAGATCCACGCGGCGGAGCACCAGAAGGCGCGGCTTGCGCGGGAGGCATTCCTCGCCGGCAGGACGCCGGCCAGGACGCAGCTCCTGCGCCTGTCGCGCCGCGGCGCGGGGGCGCCGGGAGCGGACGAGATGCTCGCGCGGGCGCGGGCCGACGCCACCGGACCGAAGATCCTTTCGCCGGCCGGCCCCGAGACGAACGAAGAACCGCTCGCCCCCGATCCCGAGATGGCGAAAGTCCTGGAGAAGGAGCTGAAGGCGAAGGGCGACGTGACGACGATCCTCGAGGAGCGAAACCGCTTCTCCGTCTTCCGTCTCGTGACGCCGGATGCCGGCGAATGGCTCGTGGAAGCCGTCCGGGTTTCCAAGCGCGATTTCGATCGCTGGCTCGACGCCGCGGCGAGACCCGGGAGTGAATTTCCGCCAGCTCCGTGAAATCATGTGAGGTCGCAACGGCTCCTGGAGGCTTCGTGGTTCGAAAAATCCCGGAAGAATCGGGGAGCGCGACCGGCGCGAGCGGGACCTACCCCGCCGGAGACGAGCAGGATGTCGTCCTGAAGGACGGCACGGCAGTGCACCTGCGGCCGATCCGGGGCGCCGACGATGGCGGCCTCCTCGCGCTCTACGACCGCCTTTCGCCCGACAGCCTCTATTTCCGCTTCTTCGTGGTGCCCGACAAGGACGCGGGGAAGGTCGCGTACCTCACGCATGTCGACTACGAACGGCGCTATGCCGTCGTGGCCGAGACGCCGGCAGGCATCGTGGGCGTCGCGCGATGGGAGTGCCTCGCCGACCGGCCGGGCCACGCGGAGGTCGCCTTCACGGTGGCCGACGACTTCCAGGGGCGCGGACTGGGCAGCATTCTCTTCCGGCGTCTCGCCGCGCTCGCGCGCATCCGGGGAATCAAGGTCTTCGAGGCCGAGGTCCTGAAGAACAACGAGCGCATGCTGCGCCTTTTCGAGCGCACGGGCCTCGCGACGTCGACGCGCGATCAGGGGAGCACGCTGACGATCTTCCTGACGCTCGATCCGCCCGCCCCCCCGCCGGCCTGATCCGCGCTCGAATCCATATACTTGCCGCGCGGTGGCCGCTGAACCACTTCCAAAGAGCATCGGCCGGTACGAGATTCTCCGCTTGCTCGGCCGGGGCGGGATGGGAGAGGTCTACCTCGCGTCCGACTCCGCGCTGGGCCGCCGCGTTGCCATCAAGATCCTCCCGGCCGCGCTTCAGAGCGACGCGAAGATGCGCGGGCGTTTCATGAACGAAGCGCGTGCCGTCGCGGCGCTGAACCATCCGAACGTGATCACGATCCACGACCTCGCGACGACGGACGCGCGCGACGCGGGGTTCCCTCCGGGAGCCCTCTATCTCGTTCTCGAATACCTCGAAGGCGAGGGCCTGGACGAGATCATGGACCGACGGCGGCTCTCGATCTCGGAATGCCTCGACATCTCGATTCAGGCGCTCGAGGGCCTGAAAGTGGCGCATCAGAGCCGCATCCTCCATCGGGACATCACGCCCTCGAATCTCATGCTCGCGCCGAACGGCCACGTGAAGGTGCTCGACTTCGGGCTCAGCAAGCTTCTCTCCGAGGGCGCCCGCGACACGTCGCGATCGCACCGCCAGACTGGCGAAGGGATGATCGTCGGCACCCTCGACTACCTGTCGCCTGAACAGGCTCTCGGCAACCCCCTGGACGAGCGGTCCGATCTCTTTTCCATGGGCATCGTCCTCTATCAGATGCTGGCCGGCGTTCACCCGTTCTCGGGCGCGAGCGTGACGCAGATGGTGGCCAAGATGATGACCAAGGAAGCCGACCCATGGCCCGAGCCCGACCTCGTGCCCGAAAGCCTGAAACAGATCGTCGCGCGCGCCCTCCGGAAAGAGCCCGCCGAACGTTACGGGAGCGCGGGCCAGATGATTCTCGACCTCGTGGTCGCGCGGCGCGAGCTGCGCGCGAGGCCCACACGGAGCGCCGTCACGCGAGAGGTTCCGGCGGCCGCACCGGCCGCCGTCGGCTCCACGGCGCCGCTCCGGCGACCGCGCTCTTCGGCCGCGCCCGTGACGAGCGAGATGCCCGGGCCGAGGAAGGGACCGCTTATCCTCCTTCTCGGCGCGAGCCTCCTGCTGATCGCCGTGGCCGCCCTCTTCGCGACGCGCGGCTGCGGCCGGCTCCGGACGCTCGCCCCTCCGCCGACGTCGGCCCGCTGAACGCGCCCCCATGTCGGACGCCCTGGGACTCTTCCACCCCGCCGTCGCCGCGTGGTTCCGCGAGTCTTTCCCCCCGGGTCCCACCGCCGCGCAGAAGCTCGCGTGGCCACCGATCGCCGCGGGCGGCAACGTCCTTCTCGTCTCGCCGACCGGCACGGGCAAGACGCTCGCGGCGTTCCTCGTCGTCGCTCGACGCTGCTCCTGCGACGCAAGCTCGGAGGGGATACCGGGCCTTCGCTCTCGATGCTCTACGTCTCGCCGCTCAAGGCGCTCGACAACGACGTCCACCGCAACCTCGAGCGGCCCCGCGAAGGCATCGCCGCGCCCTCGAGGAGGCGGGCTGCCGGCCGGCGCGCGCACGGCGGCGCGGATCACGACGGCCGTGCGGACGGGCGACACCGCGGCCTCCGCGAGCGCGCGAGCCAGATCAGGCGCCCGCCCGACGTCCTCATCACGACGCCCGAATCGCTCTACCTGCTGCTGACGGGCGGAGGCCGCGCTCTTCTCGCGACGGTCTCGACGGTGATCCTCGACGAGATCCACTCCGTCGCCGGGACGAAGCGGGGCTCCCACCTCGCGCTGTCGCTCGAGCGTCTCGAGTCGCTCGTCGCGCGCGTCCGGCGGACGGCCGCCGCAGCGCATCGCCCTCTCGGCGACGGTCGCGCCCGTCGACGACGTCGCCGCGTTCGTCGCCGGGACGGGGCGACCGATGCGAACCGCTCGTCGTCGACGCGAGGAAGAGCCTCGACCTCACGGTCGTGACGTCCCGACGGAGCCGACTTCCGCTCGCTCCCCGACGGCTCGGCCTGGGGGCCCGCGATCGAGGCGGTCGCGAGCGAGGTCGGCGACGCACCGACGACGCTCGTCTTCTGCAACAACCGGCGGCTCGCCGAGAAGGTGGCGCGCGAAGCTCTCCGAGGCGAAGCGGACGGAGCGTCCCGACGCACCACGGCTCCGTCTCGCGTCCGGCGCGCGAGAAGATCGAGAGCGACCTGAAGTCGGGTGCGCTGCCGCGTCCTCGTCGCGACCGGCTCGCTCGAGCTCGGGATCGACGTCGGCGCACGTCGACTCCGTCGTCCTGCTCGAGAGCCCGAAGGGGATCGCGCGCGGCCTCCAGCGCGTGGGCCGCTCGGGGCACCTCGTCGGCGAGACGGCGCGCGGCCTCCTCGTCCCGCTCTTCCTCGACGACCTCTTCGAGATGCGCCGCGACCGCGGAGGCGATGCGCGAGGGGGCGGTCGAGGAGACGCGCCCGCCCGACTTCCCGCTCGACGTCCTCGCGCAGCAGCTCGTCGCCGAGGTCGTCGCCCGCGCGGCCGACGGCCTACGCGTCACGCCGCCGACCTCTTCGCACTCGTCCGGAGCGCCTGCCCCTACCGCGCCCTGCCGCGCTCCCTCTTCCTCGAGACGCTCGCGATGCTCTCGGGGAAGTACCCGAAGGAGCGCTTCGCGGCGCTCGCCCCGAAGCTCGTCTGGGACCGCGCGACCGACCGCGTCACGCCGCTTCCCGGCGCGCGCCTCGCGGCGCTCCTCGACGGCGGGACGATCGGCGACCGGGGCACCTTCCGCGCCGTCCTCCAGGACCGGCAGGACCGCCGTCGGCGAGCTGGACGAGGAGTTCGTCCACGAGACGAAGGAGGGCGACGTCTTCCTCCTCGGTTCGCGCGCGTGGCGGGCCGTCGAGATCGCGCACGGCCGCGTCGTCGTCGAGGACGCGGCCGGGCAGCCCGCGCCGCGGATGCCCTTCTGGCGGGGCGAGGGCCTCGGCCGCACGGCGAAGCTCGGCGACGCGGATCGGCCGGCTCAAGCGGTTCGTCGCCGAACGTCTCGACGACCCCGCGCTGCCCGACCTCCTCGCCGCACGTTACGGAGCGACTCCGGACGCGGCGGCCGCGCTCATCGGCGGCCGTACGCCGCGAGGCCTCCGAGTCCCGCGGAGTCGCCTCGGACCTCGCACGTCGTCTTCGAGACGTTCCCGAACGACCTCGGTGACCCCTGCGTCGTCGTGCGCTCTCTCTTCGGCCGCGGCGTCAACCTGCCCTGGTCGCTCGTCCTCGCGAGCGTCCTCAGCGAGGAGACCGGCGTCGACGTCGAGACCGTCGCGTCCGACGACGGAATCCTCCTGCGCCTCCCGCGCGCCGAGCGCGAGGTCCCGCTCGAACGGCTCTCGCCCGGCTCCGGCCGCCGAGGCCCGCGAGCGCCTGCTCGCCGCAGCTCCCGAACTCGGCCCTCTTCGGGGCGCGCTTCCGGGAGAACGCCCAGCGCGCGCTGCTCCTCCCGCGCGCGCGGTCGGGCCGCCGCACGCCTTTCTGGCTGCAGCGCCTCCGCGCGAAGCGACCTCCTCCAGGCGACGCGGCAGCTCCCCGACTTTCCCATCGTCGCCGAGACGTACCGCGACTGCCTGAAGGACCTGTGGGAGATCGGATCGCCTGTTCCGCCTGCTCGACGACCTCCAGTCCGGAGCCGTCGATCCGCTCCGCGGACGTGAGCGAAGTTCCCGTCTCCCGCCGCGCAGGGGCTCCTCTTCACGTTCGTCGCTGGCCTACATGTACGAATGGGACGCCCCGAAGGCCGAGCGCGAGCTGCACGCGCTCGCCGCGAACCGCGAGCTCCTCGGCGAGGTGCTCGGCGAGACGCTGCCCGACACGCTGCGTCCCGAGGCCGCCGACGCCGCCCGGGCCGAGGCCTCGCGCCTCGTCGCGGGCCGCATGGCGCGCAGCGCGGACGAGCTCCTGCTCGTTCTCCAGGAGCTGGGAGATCTGACGGAAGAAGAGATAAGAGAAAGATCTGCTGAAGAGGGGAAAAAGAAAGAATGGCTCGACGAGCTGACGGCTCGCGGGAGTGTCAGGGCGATTTTCTTAGAAGGTGAAAAGCGCTGGATCTGCCGCGGAGGAGACGGAGCTATGGTCCGCCTCCTTCGAGAAGCATCCTCACGGCCGCCTCCTTCCAGCGATCCCCCACGAGCCGAACAGCCGCGGCGAGCCGGATCCCCAAGCCGAGCCTCCCTCACGTGTCATCGAAGAAAACTACGGACGTGACCCGGCGGCGAGACCTATTTCGGCGCAAGAGGGTCTTAAGCAAATCGTCCTTCGGTTCTTCGCGACACGAGGCCCCGCAACCGCAGACAACTTCGTCAGAAGGTATGGCGTTCCCGTTGCGCGCGTCGAAGAGGCTCTCGAGGCGCTGCGGCTCGACGCGCTCGTCGTGCGCGGACGATTCGGAGCGGACGAAGGGCCGCCGCGCTGGGCGGGTGCGCGCCTCGCCGAAAGCGTCCGCCGCAAGACGCTGGCGCTCCTGCGCGGCGAGATCCGGCCCGTGCCCGTCTCGGCGTGGCGCGCCTTCGTCGCGGCGCGGCAGGGCGTCACCCTCGGCGCCCGCTTCTCGGGAGAGCATGCGGCCGAGCACGCGCTGGCACTGCTCCGCGGTCTTCCTCTTCCGGTCCTCTCCGTGGAGGCGTCGATCCTCCCCGCGCGCCTCGCCGCGCCCGAGCCCGGCGCGCTCGATGTACTCGCCGCGCGCGGCCTTCTCGTGTGGCGCGCTCACGGGGCGAAGGACCCGCGCGCCGCGCGCCTGACGCTGTTCTTCCGCGGCGAGGGCGCCGTGCTGCTGCCACCCGGGCCTCCCGCGCTCGAAGGCCTCTCGCCCGCGGCACGCGATCTGTACGGAAAGCTCGCCGTCGCGGGAGCGACTTTCCTCGGGGACCTGGTTGCGAGAGGAGAGAGGGAATCCAGGGAGGCCGAGGAAAGGCTGCGAAGGGCCCTCGTCGAGCTCGTCCTGGCAGGCCTCGTGACGGGCGACGGCATCCAGGGATTCCGGGAGATTCTTCTGAGAAGGCGGGCAGGAATCGCGGCAGCAGGCGCGCCAACGAATCGCCACGGCCTCTCTCGCCGCGGGTCGTCATCTCTCCCCCTTCTAGGAAATTCTTCGTCTCTTTCTTCTTCCCTCTCTCTCCGAAGCAAATCTTCTTCTCTTTTCTCGCTGCCCGCCGGCCGCTGGTCTCTCCTCGACATTCCCTCCGTCTTCGGCGAGCCGCTGCGCCCGGACGAACGCTCCGAGGCCTGGGCGAGGATCCTCCTCGCGCGCTGGGGCGTCGTATCGAGGGCGCAGCTCGAGTTCGAGGACCCGGCGGCCGTCCGCTGGACGGACGTCGCGCCTGCGCTTGCCCGCATGGAGATGCGCGGGGACCTCCGGCGCGGAACGTTCGTGGAGGGGTATGGCCCGCTGCAGTACGCCGAAGAGGAAACCGTCGAGGCGCTCCGCGCCCTCGCGCGCCCGGACGACGCCGAGCCGGCGTTCGCCGTGGCGGGTGGAGGCGATCCGGTCCTCGCCGGCCTCGAGCCTTCGCCCCCCCGCGATTCCTTCGTGGTCCTTTCCGCCGGGGAGCCCGTTCTCCGCCTCGAGGCGGGCGGCGCCTTCCAACTCGCGCGCGGGACCCCCGACCGGACGCTTCGCGCGGGGCTCGCAGCGCTGCAGGATCTCCTCAGGAAGGCCCGGGACCCGCTCGGCCGCCCGCGCCGTCTTCGTCTCGCCGCCCCGGGCTCCCCGCTGGCGCCCCTTTTGGAACAGCTCGGATTCGTCCGGGACCTCGATTCCTATGTCTGGCGCGCGCTGTAACCTGCGGGCGCCCGCGTCTTGAGATTGAGATAGGCTTCACGCAATATTCACGTCTCCTGTACCAGGGGTGACGATCATCCAGCCGTTTGAAGGAGGATTCTCGATGTCGCGATCGTTCCGTTCTCCCGTGATTCTCACCGCGGTCATGGCCCTTGCTCTCGGGTGGCGCGCCGCGCCTCTCCTCGCGCAGAGCAGCGCGGGCTCGATCTCCGGTACCGTGACGGATGCCGCCGGAGGGCCCCTCCCCGGCGCGAGCGTGACCGCGAAGAACGCGAAGACGGGGGCCGCGCGGACGACCGTCTCGAACGCCGCGGGCGCGTTCAATTTCCCTCTTCTCGCGGTCGGGGTCTACGGGGTCACGGCGGACCTCTCCGGGTTCAGCTCCGCGACGAGATCCGGCGTCGAGCTGAACGTCGGCGGCGACGTCACCCTCAAGTTCGTGCTCGCGCTCTCGAGCGTGAAGACGGACGTGACCGTGACCGAGGAAGCGCCTCTCATCGAGACGACGCGCACGCAGCAGAGCGACGTCGTGAACGAGAACTACATCGCGAATCTTCCCACGAACGGGCGCAACTTCATCGACTTCGTCCTCACGACGCCGGGCGTCGTGAGGGACCCGCGGCTCGGCGACATCAGCTTCGCCGGCCAGCGCGGCACGCTGAACAGCCTCGTGATCGACGGCGCCGACAACAACAACACGTTCTTCGGCCAGGCCCTCGGCCGCACCGGCTCGGGCCGCGCGCCGTACCAGTTCAGTCAGGACGCCGTGAAGGAATTCCAGGTCAACCGGAACGCGTACACGGCCGAGTACGGCCGGGCGGGCGGCGCGGTCATCAACGTCGTGACGAAGTCGGGCACGAACGAGTTCCACGGGAGCGCGTTCGAGTTCTTCCGCGACAAGGGCATGAACGCGAACGACTACATCAACGTGATCAACGGCCGGGCGAAGAGCAACTACCACTTCAACCAGTTCGGCGCGAGCCTCGGCGGCCCGATCCTCATGGACAGGCTCTTCTTCTTCGCGAACTACGACGGCCAGCGCAACACGAACGGGCAGCCCGTCATTCTCTCGACGGCCGGTCTCCCGACGGACGCGAACACGGCGGCGGGGCTCGCGAAGCTGATTCCGCTCACCGGGCCTTACGACCGCGGACAGAACCAGGACGTTTTCCTCGCGAAGGCGGATTACGACGCGGGCTCCTCGACGCACGTTTCCATGCGCTACAACCGCCAGCGCTTCACGGGCTCGAACAACGAGAACGGCGGCACGACGCAGTCGGTCACGCACTCGGGAAACTCGCTCGTGAACACGGATACGGTCACGGTTTCCGTGACGAATTCCTTCGGCACGTCGCTCTTCAACGAGCTACGCGGCCAGTACGCGAAGGACTCCGAGCCCGGTCTCGCGAACAGCGCGGACCCGGAGTCGATCATCCAGGACGTCGGGAACTTCTCCTTCACGATCGGGCGGAACAACTTCAGCCCGCGCGAGACGACGATCACGCGCTATCAGGTCGCCGACGCCGTGACGTTCCTGTTCGGAAACCACGCCGTGAAGGGCGGTTTCGACTTCAACCGCGACCTCATCCTGAACTGGTTCCCGGGACTGTTCTCCGGCCAGTACACGTTCAACTCGGTCGCGGCGTACAACCTCGGGCAGCCGATCCGGTTCGTTCAGAACTTTCCGGGCGTCGGCACGAGCGGTCCCTTCACGAATCCCGACCTCTCCGAGATCGGCGTGTTCCTCCAGGACGAGTTCCGGCCTACCCAGAACCTCACGATCAATCTCGGCCTCCGGTACGACAAGCAGGGCATCGCGCAGCCCAGGGTCAAGAACCCCGACGCGCAGCTCCTCGCGGCCGGCATCGACACGAGCGTCGTACCGGAGGACACGAACAACGTCGGCGTCCGCCTCGGATTCGCATGGACGCCGAAGGGCCGCGACGGCACGGTCGTCCGCGGCGGCTACGGCATGTTCTACGGCCGCACGCCCTCGATCATGATCGGCACGGCGATGTCGAACAACGGCATCAACGTGCAGGGGGTCACGTTCACGGGCGCCCAGATGCCGGTCTATCCGAACGTCTTCCCGTCCATCCCGACGGGCGTCGCGGTGCCGAAGCTGACGATTCTCGTGTTCGACCCGAAATTCGAGAACCCGCTCGTCCATCAGGCGAGCCTCGGCATCGAGCACGCCGTGTCGAACGACCTCTCGCTCGGCTTCTCCTACCTCTACGTCAAGGGCACGAACCTCCAGCGCTCGGCGGACATAAACGTCGGGACCCCCTCCGTCGTCAATTTCACGGACGCCGCCGGGAACGTTTATCCCGTCACGCGGTACGGCGCCGACCGCCCGTTCCCGAACTTCGGGCGCGTCATCCAGTTCCAGAGCACGGCGGAATCGAACTACAACGGCGTCACGCTCGAGCTCAACAAGCGCTTTTCGAACAACTGGCAGGCGCGCCTCGCTTACACGTTCGGCAAGGTCCTCGACACGAAGCCGGACGCGACCTCGGTCGTCCCGGGCGTCGGAGACGACGGGAAGCAGGCTTCCGACCCGAGGAATTTCCAGGCCGACTACGCCGTGGGCAATGCCGACCAGACCCACCGCATCGTCCTCTCGGCCTATTGGAGCCTTCCGTATTACCGGAACGCAGGCGGCCTCGAGCACGCGCTGTTCGGTGGCTGGGCGCTCTCGGGCATCATCACGCTCGCGAGCGGGCAGCCCTACACCGCGATTCTCGCGCCGCTGACGGACATCAACAACGACGGCAACGTCCAGAACGACCGCGCGCCGGGATTCGGGCGCAACTCGTTCAACTATCCGACGTTCCTCTCGGTCGACCCGCGCATCACGAAGGACATTCCGATCGGCCCGGCGACGCTCCAGGTGATTCTCGAGGCCTTCAACGTGTTCAACCGCTCGAACGTCGTCGGTCTGAACCAGGGGTACTACGCCGTGAACGGAACGAGCCTCACGAGGCTCTCCGCGTTCGGCACGCCGACCGCCTCGTTCGGCCCGCGCATCCTCCAGCTCGCGGCGAAGGTGATTTTCTAGAGAGAAGGATAACGAGAGATATCGCCCGTCCGGCCGGAGTCAAGGGCGCGCTTCGCGCGCCGCGCAGCGGTCGAAGACCCTTGACACCGGCCGGACGGGCGCAGATTTTTCAGCTATCGGCGGCTGTATTTGCAGCCGCCGCATCTAGGAAGAATGCGGCGAAGCCTTCGCCGCGACGTCAGCGGCTCGGGGTCGGCCGTGCGGCTGAGAGGGAAGCAAGAATTTCCTCGTAATCCCCGGGGAGCGGCGCCGTGACGTCGAGGCCCATCTCCGGAATCTCGACCCGTTCGGCGTGGAGCAGGGGACGCGTCAGCCGCGCGAGCGCCTCGCGCAAGGCGCGGTCGCGCACGCCGTGCCAGCGGCTGGCTCCGCCGTAGAAGTCGTCGCCCACGATCGGGTGCCCCGCCGCGGAAAGGTGGACGCGGATCTGGTGCGTGCGTCCGGTCTCGGGCCGTAGCGCGAGGTCGGCGAGCGACGCGTATCTCCGCAGCGTCGCGTAGCGCGTCACGGACGGCTTTCCGGCGGACGAGACGCGCATCTTGCGCCCGTCCTTCGTGTCGCGTTGGAGAGCGCGGTCGATCGCGCCTTTCGCGGGCACGGGGTGGCCCCAGACGAGCGCGCGGTACGTCTTCCGGGCGCGGCGCTCCTGGAACGAGAGGCTGAGCATGCGATGGGCGGCCGGGGTCTTCGCGAGGAGGACGACGCCCGACGTTCCCGCGTCGAGACGATGCACGAGAAGCGGAAGAGGATCCGGCGGAACGACACCGCAGGCCTCGAGCAGGCGCCTGACGGCATCCTCCGCCGACTTGCCTTCCTTCGAAGACGTCGCCATCGAGACGCCCGGGGGCTTGTCGAGCGCCAGGACGTCGTCGTTCTCGAAGAGGATCACCGCGCCGGCCGTCAGTCCACGTTCGTGATGACGACGCGGGATTCCGCGTAGGTGACGCGCGACGCGTAGCGGCGCTTCTTCACGACCTTCGTCTCGACGAGCACCGTGCGTCCGGCGGCGAGGTCGTCGGGAACGGACGCGTTCTTCGCGACACGGTACTTCACGAGCATTCCGGCCGGCGTCTTCACGGTCAGAGACTTCCCCTTCACATATCCCGTCACCGTCGAGGCGGCCCCTCCGGCGAGCGGGACGGGCTTAGCCGATACGGCGCCGCGTCTGAGACGGACGCTTCCGGCTGCGGGTGCCGCGAGGACGGGCGGCGCGGACACAGTCGGACCGTCGTCGGACGCCGGGGGGGACCCGCCGGGCGTCTCCGTCGCGGGGCTCGGTGTTGGAACGGTCTCCTGTGCGAGAACGGCCCCCGCCGCCGCCAGGAGGATCACGAAAACGCCTGCGGAACGCCGCACGGGCCCGCCTTCGCTCAGCGGACCGGCGACTGTGCGGCGGAGAATCTGGATTTCGGAGGCGCCTTCGGAGGCCTCTGCCTCGAGACGCGGTCCGCGCTCATTCCATCGGCGTCCTTCCGGAGCGGAACCCTGAGAACGACCTTGTGGCCGGCGGCGAGGCCGTCGTATACGGACGCCTTCGCAGCGAGCTTGACGGTGCGTTCGACTCCGTCCTTCTCGACGATGGTGATCGAAACACCCTTTGCGTAAGCCTTTACCGTTCCCCGGAGCGACAGGTACGCCGCATTCACCTCCGCCGGGCCGCTCGGCCCCAGGGGCGGTGTCGTGGCGGCCGGCATCTGACCGGACCCCGAGGCGGATGCGGCCGGCGCGCCCTTCGACGGCGCGGCGGCGGGCGTCGGTTTTCCCGCCGACGGATCCACCGGGCCGCGATTCGTCCGCACGTATCCCTCGGAGTCCGTCGGCATCGAACCGCTCGGCCGCGCCACCCCTTCCTTGTTCGGCTGATCCGGAAGGGACGGGGCGACGACGCGCTGCTCGACGGGCGTCGGCACCTGCTGCGCGGTCGCCGGAACGCCGGCGACGGCCGCGAGGGCGAGAGCGGCGGCGAGGGTACGTTCCATTCGTGAATTGTAGTCTCCGGCGTTCTCGAAGAGCATCGCCCCGGCGCCCCCTCACGGGTTCCGGAGCGAGAACGTCACGAAGGATGGCGGCTCCGCCCGGAAGGCCGCTGCCCGGCTCGCTGCGCTCGCCGGTTTCTTCGAAGGGTGATTCGGGCTGTTCGCCCGTGGGGGCTGGAAGCAGTTCCGAGAGGCCGGTCGGCCGTACCTGCACCGGACGCGTCGCCGCGGCCCCGCTCGCGAGCGGTGTCGACGCACGCGTCGAGCCGTCATTCACCCTTCTAAGAGAATTCTGCCGCGCGGGAACCGGGGCATCACCGATATGAACGGTCGTGACCGGAAAGAACGGGAGCATGCGGATCTCCGGCTCCGGCGGCTCGGGCGTCGCGAGGAGCGGCGGGACGACGAGCGTCGACGCGAGCGCGGCGTGCACCGCGGCGGAGACGATGAACATCGGCCTTCTGCGCAACGCGGACGCGGGCTCGAACATGGCGGCCTCCTCGCCCGATTTCGACCCGCGGCCGGTCCGGAAAGTTCCCGGGTCGCGCGATTACGCGGTCTCCGGCGTGCGCGGCCGGGCGCGTTGATCGGGGAACCGCGACGTCACGGCGAGATTGACCAGGGCGAGAGCGAGCAGCACGGCGAAGACGGGCAGGAGCGATTGCTCGAGCGCGAGCCGCATCTCGCGAGGAACGTGCCCCTCCGTCAGGAGCGATCCGGCCGAATCGGCGGCCGCGCCCATCCGGCGCGTCAGGCCGGTCGCAAGAATCCCGCCGAGGGCGCCGACTCCCAACGAGCCCCCCACCGTGCGAAAGAAAGGCACGAGGCTCGTCGCGACGCCCCGCCGGCGCTCTTCGACGACGTTCTGGATCGCGAGCACCTGGGAAAGCGAGGATGGTCCGAGCCCCGCCCCGATCAGGCCGCACGCCGCGCTGATCGCCGCGACGGAGGCGTCGAGCCGCGCCGCCGCGAGGAGTCCCACGAAGCCCGCGAGGATCAGGAGGGCGCCCGCCCGGGCGGTCGCCCGGAAGCCGAAGCGAACGATGATCCGCGCCGCGACCGCCGCCGAGAGCGCCCAGAAGAGGACGAGCGGCGTGATGACCGCGCCTGCCGCCCCGGCGGTGCCGCCGCGCGCGCCCTGCACGAAGAGCGGCACGAACGTATCGACGCCGTAAATCGTCGTCCCGAGGAGGATGCCTCCCACGTAGGGCGCCGCCGTCTCCGCGTGCCGAAAGAGCTCCGGCGGAATCAGGGGGTGTTTCCGCCCGGCCTGCAGCCGCGCGAAGACGCCGAGCAGGGTGAGACCCAGGACCCCGAGGAAGAGGCGCGCCCCGGTCCCGAGAGCCCCCGCTCCGGCTCTCTGGAGGACCGCGAAGAGCAGCGCCCCGATTCCGAGAGCCAGCGTGAGCGCGCCCGCGACGTCGAGCGGGTCGGACCCCGGCTTGCGCGACTCGATCATCTTCGTCGCGACGAGGAAGAGGGCGACGAAGCCGAGCGGCACGTTGATCGTGAAGATGGACCGCCAACCGAACGTCACCGTCATGAAGGCTCCGAGGAGCGGGCCCACGAGGCTCGCGAACCCCCAGACGCTGCTGAAGAACGCCTGCACCCGCGCGCGCTCCTCCAGCGAATAGAGGTCGCCCGTGACCGTGAGCGCGATCGGAATGAGGCCGCCCGCCCCGAGACCCTGGAGGCCCCGCGCGACGATGAGCTGCGGCATCGACCGGGCGAACGCGCACGTAACGGCCCCTGCGAGGAACACGACGGTCGCGCTCATGAGGACGCGGCGCCTCCCGTAGACGTCGGCGAGCCGGCCGTAGATCGGCATCGTGATCGTGGACGCGAGGAGGTAGATCGAGAACACCCACGAATAGAGAGGCAGCCCGTGGAGCTCGCCGATGATCGTCGGCATCGCCGTCGAAACGACCGTCGACTCGAACGACGCAAGAGCCGTGACGAGAAGCAGGGCGATCGTCACGGCGCGGCGCCGCGCCGGGTCGAAACGGGGCGCGACGGAGGCCGACATCGGCCGGCGAGAGTATCAGCGCCTCCGCGCTCTAGAATCCGGTTCCGGAGGCGCGGATGGAACTCAAGGGCCGGGTCGTTCTCATCACGGGTGCCGGGCGGGGAATAGGCCGCGCGCTCGCCCACGCCTTCGCGGCGACGGGGGCGAAGGTCGCTCTCCTCGGGAAGACGAAGAAGAGCCTCGTGGAGGTCCAGAAGGAGCTGAAGGATTCCGGCGCCCCGACCGTCGTCCTCGCTGCGGACGTCACGGAGGAGGGCGCGGTCTCGCGCGCCGTCGCCGCCGCCGAGCAGCAGCTCGGACCGGTGGACGTCCTCGTGAACAACGCGGGCATCTTCGCGATGGCGCCGGTCGAGAAGCTCGACACGCTCGTCTTCGACCGCATGCTCGCCGTCAACCTGCGCGGGCCGTTCCTCATGTCCCGCGCCGTGCTGCCCGGGATGAAATCCCGCAAGCGCGGGCACATCGTGAACATCTCGTCGACGGCGGGCCGGCGCGGGTTCGCGGGGGGCGGGGCGTACTGCGCGTCGAAGTTCGGGCTCGCGGGCCTCACGGAGGCGATGCGGTACGAAGCCCGCACCTCGAACGTGCGTGTGACGTGCGTCTACCCGTCCACGGTGAACACGGACCTCATGAAGAAATCCGGCATGGACATGAAAGCCGAGCGCGCGATCCAGCCCGAGGACGTCGCGAACGCGGTCGTGTCGCTCGTGGCGATGGACGACCGCGCCATGACGACCGCCCTCGAGATCTGGCAGACGAACCCGTGACGTCGGGGCACGTGGCTCCGAGGCCGCACACGCCGGCGGCGCCTCCCCACGCGAAAGGCATGTCCCGGCCCCGCCCCCGCCATCACCATGTGGAAGCGCACTTCTCGGGCTCCGAGACCGTTCGGGACGTCGTCCTCGGAATGTCCGACGGCCTCACGGTCCCCTTCGCCCTCGCGGCGGGACTCTCCGGCGCGGTCGCGAGCTCGCGCGTCATCCTCGTGGCGGGCGTCGCCGAGCTGGCCGCGGGCGCGATCGCCATGGGCCTCGGCGGCTACCTGGCCGCCAAGAGCGAGACCGACACGTGGCACAGCGAGCTGAGGCGCGAATACGAGGAAGTGAAGGACGTTCCCGCGGAGGAGCAGGAAGAGGTCCGCAAGGTCTTCCGCGCCTGGGGCCTCGAGGGGGAAACGCTGGAGGCGGCGACGCACGCCGTCTGCTCGGATCACCATCGCTGGGTGGATTTCATGATGCGCGAGGAGCTGAACCTCTCGGAGCCCGATCCGAAGCGGGCCCGCGTCTCGGCGCTCACGATCGGCGGGTCGTACGTGGCCGGCGGGGCGATTCCGCTCGCCCCCTATCTCTTCGGGATACCCGTGACCAGGGCTCTCGCCGCCTCGGTCGTCGTCACACTCCTCGCGCTGGCCGTCTTCGGGGCGTTCAAGGGCAAGCTCACGGGCCGTCCGCTCGTCGGCGAGGCGCTGCGAACCGTTCTCGTCGGGGCCCTCGCGTCCGGAGCGGCCTATATGCTGGCCAGGTTGATCTCCGGCTGAACCGTGATGCCTGAACTCGCGGCTGAGACCCAGAATCAACGGGTGATCCGTTTGCACCATTGAGGCTGGCCCCGACTGCACGCACTCTGGCGCGCACCCGAAGGGCCCGTTCCGATCAATCCCCGGGAGAAGGCGAGGCCACGATGCCGAAACGAGAACTCACGATTGCGATGGTTGGCGCGGGCGGCGACGGAATCGTCACGATGGGCGACGTCCTCTCGCAGGCCGCGGCGCGCGACGGCCTCAACGTCCTGAAGACGGAGGCCTACGGCCCCCAGATCCGGGGCGGCGAATCCTCCTGCGTCGTCCGCCTCAGCGGGGATCCGATCTACGAGTCCGGCGACGGCGCGGACGTCCTCGTCGTCTTCAGCTGGGCCGACTTCGGCCGTTTCAAAGGCGAGTGCACGCCCGTGAAGAACGCCGTCGTCCTGTCGGACGAGGCCGATCCCGTCGCGCGCACCCCCGAGGACCTCGGGCTCGGCGCGGACGCGGTCTGGATCAAGCTGCCGTTCGGGAAGCTGTCCACGGATTCCGGCGCGAAGGGATCGAAGAATCTCGTCGGACTCGGTGTCCTCACGGCTCTCTTCGGCCTGCCCGTCGAAACGCTTCGCCGCGCGGTCGTCTCCCGCTTCGGGCGGAAGAAAGCGGCCGTCGGCGAAGGCGCCCTGAAGGCGTTCGAAGCCGGATATCCTCCTCGGCCAGACGCTCCCGCCCGATGCCGGAGCGCCAGCTCCGCTTCACGCCGGGCCCCGTCAAGCTGATCATGTCGGGCAACGAAGCGACCGCGATCGGAGCCCTGCACGCGGGCTGTCGCTACTTCGCGGGCTACCCCATCACGCCCTCCACCGAGATCCTCATGTTCCTCGACGAGTGGCTTCCGAAGATGGGCGGCTCGCTCTCGCAGACGGAGGACGAGCTCTCCGCGCTCGGCGCCGTCCTCGGCGCGTCTTTCGCGGGGCAGAAGGCGATGACGGCCACCTCCGGCCCCGGGCTCTCGCTCATGACCGAGATGCTCGGCCTCGCGTCGATGGCCGAGCTCCCCTGCGTCGTGGTGAACGTTCAGCGCGGCGGCCCGTCCACCGGCCTTCCCACGAAGAGCGAGCAGTCTGACCTTTTCCAGGCGGTTTTCGGCGGGCACGGTGACGCGCCGCGCGTCGTGCTGGCCCCTTCGGACGTCGAAGACTGCTTCCACACGACCGTCGAGGCCTTCAACATCGCCGAGGAGTACCAGATCCCCGTCATCGTGCTCTCCGACCAGCTCGTCGGGCAGCGGCGGGAGACCTTCGACCCGGCGTCCCTCGTCCACGCCGTGCGCGAGCGGCGCCTTCCGTCCCCCGAGGAGCTGACCGACTACCACCGCTACCGGGAGACCGCCGACGGCGTCTCGCCGATCGCGCGCCCGGGCATCAAGGGCGGGATCTACCAGACGAACGGCCTCGAGCACGACGAAGAGGGCAGCCCCGGCTCCGGGTTTCTCCTCCACGAGAAGATGAACGAGAAGCGCTACCGCAAGCTCCTCCCCATCCGGGACGCCCACACCTTCCACCGGCGTTACGGCCCGGAGAACGCGGACGTCGGCATCCTGTGCTGGGGCTCCTCGAAGGGAGTCGTGCGCGAGGCCGTGCAGCGCGCGAACGCGCGCGGCCAGAAGGTCGCGGCCTTCGTGCCGCAGATGATCTACCCGTTCCCGAAGAAGGCGCTCGAATCTTTCCTGAAGGGCGTCAAGGACATCCTCGTCGTCGAGCTCTCGTACGCGGCGCAGTTCTACAAGTACCTCCGCACGGTCGTCGACCTGCCCGCCGAGCGCACGCACGTCTTCAAGAGGTCGGGCGGCAAGCACCTGACCGTCGCCGAAGTGGACGCGGAGATCGTCGCGCTCCTCGCGGCCGAACGCGTCTCGGAAAAGGTGCCCGCATGAGCGAAACCGCGCCCCTCTCCCCGAGTTCAAGCCCGCCGACTACAAGACCGAGCTGAAGCCCGTCTGGTGCGCCGGCTGCGGCGACTTCGGCGTCCTGACCGGCCTCTACCGCGCGCTCACCGAGCTGCAGGTGAAGCCCTGGGAGACGGTCGTCGTCTCGGGCATCGGCTGCTCGTCGCGCCTCCCCGGCTACGTCGCCACGTTCGGCGTGAACAGCCTTCACGGCCGCGCCATCCCGCTCGCCGCGGGAGTCAAGGTCGCGCGCCCGGACCTCAGGGTCATCGCGGTGGGCGGCGACGGCGACGGCATCGCGATCGGCGGCAACCACTTCATGCACGCCGCGAGGCGAAACCTGGACGTCACCTACATCCTCATGGACAACGAGATCTACGGCCTCACGAAGGGCCAGGCAGCGCCCACGACTCCCGCGGGCGACAAGACGAAATCCACGCACTACGGCAACCCCGAGCCCTCGGTCGACCCCTGCGAGCTCGCGATTTCGTTCGGGGCGACGTGGGTCGGGCGCACCTTCTCGGGCGACCTCAAGGGTACCGTCGACCTCATGGTGAAGGCCCTTTCGCACAAGGGCTTCGCGTTCCTGAACGTCATGTCTCCGTGCGTCACCTGGCGCGGCGACGACCTGTTCAAGACCCTCAAGGCGAAGCAGAGGCCGCTTCCCGAGAATCACGACGCCTCGTCGCGCGCGGCGGCGCTCGTGTACACGCGCGAGCCGGAGTTCATGACGACGGGCCTTCTCTACGAGGTTTCGCAGCCCACGCTCCTCGACCGCCTCGCGGCCGTCAAGGTGAAAGCCCTCGCGGGCAAGCCGCAGCCGACCGTCGCGGACGTCATCAGCAGCTTCCAGCCGTCGTTCTGACGGCTTTTTCCCACGGACACTCGGGCCGCGCGTCGCGCGGCCCTTTTCTTTTCGCAACCTTTCAGGCCGGAATCACTTCGAGGGTTCCGCGGTCGGCTTCGACAACAGACGCGACGGGGATACCCCGGTCGAAAGTGGCGAGTCTTCCCTTTCTGCTCCTGGCGAGACCCAGCAGGTAGACGTCCGTCAGCTTCTGATGGGACACCGGCGCGGTCCACCGGAAAAGACCAGCGTCGCGAAGCGAGACCTCGTCCGGCCAGAAGACGTGCCCGCCACTCGCGCAGAAGTCGCCGAGGCGACGGACGATCGCTCCCCGCGTCTCGGGGCTGGCCATGTAGGCGGGATTCGAGAGAATGCGCACGAGGCCGTTCTCCGTGATCGGGCAGGTGGCCCAGCCATGCTGCCGGTTGTCGCCAAACCACCGGTGCGCGGCTTCGTGGTGCACGTGATCCGGATCGAACAGCGCGACGAGGACGTTGACGTCGAGGAGGGCGACGCGCGTCACGCCTCGTCCCGGAGCCGGTTCACGAGAGCCATCGTCGGGCGAACGGCTCCCCTTCGGCCGGCGGGGGATCAGCGGAACGCCGTTGCGCACCCGCGCCGGCCTTCCCGCTCGAGCGCCTTTCGCGCCAGCTCCGACAGAACCCGACCGGCCGTGGTGGAACGGTTGGCCGGATCTCCTTCGCCGCCTGCAGGACGTCATCGTCGATCGCTCCGCCCTCAGCGTCCCCGCATCTCGTACACGAAGCCCATGCCGGGCGTCTTCTTCGCCTCGAGGTCGGCACGGAGAGCGCGGGCGGCATCCACGTCCGCGAACTCGCCCACGACGACGCGGTACCAGACGCCCTTCTCCCCGAGATCCACCTCGACGGCGCGCGCCGTCGTTCCGAGCGCCGCGCCGAGCTTCTGGGCTTCCTTCGCCGCGCTCGCGCGGTCCTTCGTCGAGGAGAAATGGATGACGTAGACGGCGGGCTTCCCGGCCCAGTCTGGCGTCATCAGGAGCGCGGCCTTGCCCTTCGGCAACGCGGCCGCCGGCCTCGCAGACGCGGCCGCCGGCTTCGCGACGGCGGCCGGAGCGGGCGGCGGGGCCACGACGGGCGCCGGGACAGCGGCGGGAGCCTCGTCCGCTTTCTTCCGCGCGATCGGCGCGGCGCTCTTCACGACTTCGTTCCTGAAGACGTACTCGCGCACCGCCCAGGCGAGAACCGCCGCGACCGCGAGGACGAGCGCGATGGCCACGAGCCAGCTTCTTCCGCCCGAACGACGGGGCGGCGGGGGAAGAGGGTCAGCCGCCTTGAAATGGAATTCTCCGATCACCGGTTGCACCGCGTCGTCGTCGGGCATCTCGCGCGGCGGCGACACGTCGGACCCGGTCCTGGCCGCCGGCTCGCGCGGCTCGTCCGCTTCCCTGAACGCGGGCGGCGCGGCCGGGACGTACGGCGCGGCCGGGCCGGACGGCGCCCTCAGGAATTGCTCGAAGCGCACCGCAGCTGGAACCGGAAGAGGGTCGGCGGGCATCTCCGGGGGCTCCGGCTTCCGGGGATCCACGAGCGGGCCGGAGGTGGGCCGCGACAGGACCTCGAGCGCCTCGGTGGGACGTTCTTCGAAGAGGCTTTCCGTCTGACCGGGCCGCGTCTCCGGCACCGGCGGCGGCTCGCTCCGGGCGGGCGCCTCCGATTCCGGCGCGTACGTGAGGGGCGTGGGCGCCGGCGCGGGCGTCTTGTCCTTCACGGGCACGACGGGCGCGGCGATCTCGACAGGACCGCGCGCCCTGCGCGGAATCGGCAGGATCGCGGACCGGAACGGCGCGTCCTCGGCCTGAATCGGCAGGTCTTTCTCCCAGTTCAGATCCGCCCGCGACGCGAGATCCTGGAAGGGGTCCTCGGCGGCCGCCGGTTTCGCAGGCGGCGGCGGTCCCGGCGTCTCGCGCGCGGGCGCCCGCCGCGGCGGAAAGACGGGCATGGGCGGCGAAGCAGGCTCCGAGACGGGAACACCCTCCCCGTCCCTTTCGAGCTGGAGGCGTGCCCGCCGCACGAGAACGTCGAGCGGCGCCGCCTCGAATCCCTGCTTGACCTTCGCCAGCTCCTCGGCGACCACGCTCCGCGCCGACTTGAACAGCACGGCCGGATCCGCCGAGACGACCTTCGCGAGGTCGCGCACGACGTCCGTCACCGACGGGAGCATCCTCTTCTTGGGCTCGGGGTCGTGCGGAAAACCGGTATCGATCGGACTCATGTCGACAACGGCTCCCAGTCTCCCTCGGGCGCGTCGAGCGCGATGGCGAGGCCGCCATTCGAGCCCGCGAAGACCGGATCGTCCACGACGCGCACCCGGCCTCCGCCGAGCTCGGCGAGCGTCTTCTCGAGCGCGGCCGCGAAACCGGGCAGCAGAGAACCGCCGCCCGCGAGGACGACGTTGTGCTGCACCTTTTCCTGGTATTCCGGCTCGACCTTCGAGAGGAGGTCGAGCATCGTCTCGGCAATCGGCCCGACGATGCTCTCGCAGGCCTTTTTCATCTCGGCCGTGACGTCGACGTCGGCCGGCTTCCCCTTCACGGGGAACCGTACGACGACCGGACCCGGCGGGCTCCCGACGAAGCTGTGCTTCTCCTTCCACTCGCGCACCATGTGGATCGAGAAGCGGCCGTCGGGGTTCTTCGCCTTCACGAGCGTCATGAGCTGCTCGTCGATGGAATCGCCCGCGTGCGTGAGCGTGCGCTGATCGTCTTCGGTCGGGTAGCGGCCGTTCATGACGCAGAAGTCCGTCGTGCCCGCGCCGATGTCGATGATCATCGTATGGAGCAGCGCGTCCATTCCGTACGCCACGGCGAACGGCTCGGACACGATGAGAAGGGCGTCCGCGATCCCCTTCACCGCCGTGCGCAGGTGCTGCCGCGAGACGCGCAGCGCCTCGGCCGGCACGCCGACGACGGCGTGCATGGACTGGCCGTCCTTCCGGCCGGCGAGGGAGATGAGGTGTTTCAGGAGCTCGTGCACGGCCTCCTCGTCCTTCACGGAGCCCTGCTTGATGAGGCCGCGCTCGAGCGGGCGGTGCAGGTCGAGCATGGGCCGGCTCTCGAGCGCTTCGGCGCCGAAGAGGATCGGCTTCTTCACGACTTTCCGGGCCACCATGTCGAGAGGCCAGCCCACGTAGCTCTCCACGACGTGGTGCGCGCCGTTCGAGGCCGTGATCGCGCTCCGCGACGTTCCGAGGTCGATCCCGACGTGGAGAACGTCTTTCTTCCCGCTCATGTCAACTCCGTCTGGAGGGCGGATGGTTCCGCGCCTCCGCGTACGCGAGGATTCCGTTCGAAAGGGCCCGCGCAATCTCCTGACGATACCCGGGATCCTTCAGGTGACGCGCTTCTTCGTCGTTCGACACCGTCGAGACCTCCGCGAGGATGCCCGGCATCTCCGTGGCGATGAGGACGACGAACGGCGCGCTTCTCACGCCGCGATCCTGGAGCCGGGGCACGACGGTCCGGAGCGATGTCACGAGGCCGCCCTGAACGGACTCCGCGAACTTCCGGGACTCGCCCTGGCGGGAGTCCGCGAGGACTCCCTCGAGAAGGCGCCGGAAGTCGGCCATCGTGTAGCCCGAGGAGCGGTTCTCGTCTCCCGCGAGCCGCTGGACGTGCGGGTCGGTCGTGGTCCCGAGGAAGTACGTCTCGACGCCACGCGTGTCCTTCACGGACGGGAGCGAGTTCACGTGGATCGACACGAAGAGGTCGGACTTCCTCGCGTTCGCGAAGAGGACCCGGTCTTTCAGCGACAGGGTCGAATCCCCTTCGCGCGTGAGAGACACGGCGATCTTACGGGCGACGAGGAGATCGCGGAGGCGGCGCGCCACGTCGAGCGTCACGTCCTTTTCCGCGACCCCGGAAGCCGTCGCGCCCGGGTCCGAGCCGCCGTGTCCCGGGTCGATCACGACGGAGCGCACCTCGAGCCGGAAGAGCGAAGGCTCGAGGCCGTTCGGCGCGTTGATGACCGTCGCCGGAGCCGCGGGCGCCGCGGGCGGCGCCGAAACGACGAGAAAGTCCGTGCGCTCGCCGCGTCCCGTCGTCAGGGCGTTGATGGAGAGGAACAGCGCGAGCGGAACGACGATGAAAACGGCCGTCCGGAAGAGGGCGCGGCGCACGCGGTCCGCGCGCCTCAGGCCCCTCGGCAAACGGCCCTCGACGAGGTCCACGTTCTCGCGGATCGCATCCCTGAGGATCGCCTGTTTCAGCCGCCCGGTGGTCGCCATGATCGCCCGAAAAGGTTAGCACCCCGTGACTTAGGGGGCGCGAAGCGGGGCGTTCAGGGCTCGGCAGCCCTGCCCCGCGGCAGGCGTGGCGCGCGGGGACCGGACGCGCGGACCGGTGCGGGGCCGCGCTCCTTCGTCTGGAGAAGCCAGCGCGTCGCGGCGTGCTGCGGGTCCTCGAAGACCTTCGCGGGAGGGCCTTCCTCGACGACGGCGCCGTCCGCGAGGATCACGACGCGCGTCGCGAAGTCGCGCACGAGGTCGTCGTCGTGCGTCGCGACGACGAGCGTCCGGCCGCCCTCCTGCACGAGCGTCGCGAGCGCGCGGCCCAGCTCGTTCCGGCGGGCCGGATCGAGCGAGGCCGTCGGCTCGTCCATCAGGAGGAGCGGCGGCTCCATCGCGAGCGTGCGCGCGATCGCGACGCGCTGGGCCTCCCCGCCCGAGAGCTCGCGCGGCAGCGCTCGCGCGTGCCGGTCGACGCCGAGGGACGCGAGGAGCGCGAGCGCACGCGCCTCGGCGGCGTCTCTCGCCAGCTTCGCGACGTGCAACGGCGCGAGCGTCACGTTGTCGAGGACCGAGAGGTGCTCGAAGAGCCCGTGGTACTGGAAGACCATCCCGACGCGGGCGCGCAGCGCCCGGAGCGTGTCCCCCGAAGGCGGGAGCCCGGGCTCGAGCGCGACGCCGTCCACCTCGATCGTCCCGGCGTCGAAGCCCTCGAGGCCGACGACGGCGCGAAGCACGGTCGTCTTCCCGCCGCCCGAGAGACCCATGAGCGCGACGAGCTCGCCGCGCGCGACGGAGAGCGTCACGCCGTTCAGGACGCCGACCGGGCCGCGGGAGAGCCTCAGGCCGTCGATCGCGAGGAAGGGAGCGCTCACGTGGATGCCGCCTTCCAGCGCCCCTCGAGGCGTCGCGCGAGGCGCGCGAGCGGGAGCGACATCGCGAGGTACAGGCCCGCGCACAGGGCGCCGGGGACGGCCCAGCTCCCGATGTTCGCCGCGAAGATCGCGGTCTGCTTCGTGAGCTCGACGACCGTCACGACCGACACGAGCGAGGAGTCCTTGAGCAGCGCGACGAAGTCGTTCGTCATGGGAGCGAGCGCGAGCCGGAAGGCCTGCGGCCCGCGCACGAACCTCAGGACCTGCCCTTCCGTGAGCCCGAGCGTGCGCGCGGCCTCGAGCTGGCTCCTCGGCACGGCCTCGAGGGCGCCGCGATAGATCTCGCTCTCGTACGCCGCGTAGTTCAGGCCGAGCCCGAGAAGCGCCGCGACGAACGCGGGCAGGCGCACGACGGCCGAAAGCCCGTAGTAGAGGACGAAGAGCTGGAGGAGAACCGGCGTCCCGCGCGTGACCTCGACGTACAGCGTCAGGGCGAGGCGCACGGCCGTGTTCCCGTACACGCGGCCGCTCGCGATCGCGACGCCGAGGACGACCGCCAGCGCCATCGCGAGACACGAGAGCGTGATCGTCAGGAGGGAGGCCTTCAGGAGCGAAGGCAGGTAAGAAAGAACGAGAGAGAGAGAAGAGGAAGAGGAAGAGAAGATTTTCTTAGAAGGTGAAGAGGGGGAGGGGGAATTACCATTCAAAGAAATCTTCGAGTCTCTTCGAACATCCCGCTCCGCGAGCAGCCTCCCCTGAAAAGCCGCCTGGCTGTCGTCCCAGACGTTCCACTCCTCGAAGATCCTCCGGAGCGTCCCGTCGCGCATCGCGCCCGCGAGGATCCCGTCGATGCGGTCGCGGAGCGCCGCGTTCTCCTTCGCGAGGATCGCGACGTACCGGCCCGTCGCGACCGCCCCGGGCTGGATCGCGAGGCCGGCGACGCGGCGCACGGAGCGCGCGGCCAGGACGTGGTCGAGGAGAACGGCGTCCAGCCGCCCCTGCGCGAGCTCCTCGTACGGGATGGACGTCGTCGTCGTAGGACACGGGGACGATCCCGTCCGTCTTCTCGGCGGCCACGAGCGCCTCCCATGCGATCGTGCCGGCGAGCGTCCCGACCCGCCGGCCGCGGAGGTCCGCGAGGCGCCGGAAGCGGCCGGCGTCGCCCGCGCGCACGGTGAGGACCTCGCGGAACTCGAAGTACGGCGCCGTGACCGCGAGCATCGCCCGCCGCGCGGGCGTGTCTTCGATGCCCGAGAGGCCGACGTCGAAATCGCCGCGCGCGGCCGACTGGTCGAGCGACTGGAAAGCCACCTGCACGAACTGCGCCTTTCGGCCGAGGCTCTTCGCGAGGACGGACGCGATCTCGACGTCGAAACCGCGCACCTTCGCGGGATCGGCCGGGTCGGCTTCGACGAAGGGCGCGCCCCCCTCCGCGTCGCCGCCCCAACGGAGCGGCGGGGGCTCGATCCCGGCCGCGCGCGACGCGGCGGCGAGCAGCAGGATCCCGCCGATGGCGGCCCGGATCAAGGCGCCAGGCTCCCGAGCCGCTCCCCCACCTTCACGGGCCCGAAGCCACACACCGGGTTCCACGAGGCGGCCTTCGGCCCGCCGACGAGGAGGACGACCGTCGAACCGAGCTCGAAGGCGCCGAGATCGTCGCCGCTCGCGCACGGGAGATTCGCCACGTCGAGGCGGCCGCGCCGCGGCAGGGCGCGGCCCGAGAGCCAGCGCGGGTCCACGACGACGCCCCCCACGTGCGTCGCCGCGACCATGACCACGGCCACGACGAGACCCTCGGCCTCCCGCGCGCCGCGCGCGATCCAGTAGGCGCGCCGGTTCCTCACGTAGAGCCGCGGCGTCGCGGCGGTGGAGGCCGCGTTGACGGGCCAGAGCTCCCCTTCCACGCGCCCGACCGCGACGCACGCTCCCGAAAGCGGGACGTGAATGCGGTGATAGTCCTTCGGTGCGAGATAGATCGTGACGTAGTACGCGCTGGACAATTCAGCGGCAACTGCGTCGCCGTCGAGAAGCTCGCCGAGGCCGTACGGCAGGCCCTTCGCCTGGATGAGCGTGCCGTCCTCCACCCGTCCCTCGGCGATCACGACCCCGTCGACCGGCGAGTTGATCCCGCCCGCCACGGCGGGCGCCTGCGGCCTCAGGCCCGGCCTCAGGCGACGCGTGAAGAAATCGAGAAACGACTCGTAGGCGCCGGGTTCTTTCTCCGCCTCGTCGAGGTTCGCGCCGACGGCGGCCGCGAACCGGCCGAGGAGCGGGCGGCGCAATCCCGCGGGGAGGCGCAGCCGGGCGAGCGCCCCGACCACGGAAGAGCCCGCCTTTTTGGGATAGAGACGCACGAAGCGATGCATTTTCGCAACCGTACCAGAAACGGCCTCCGTGCTATTTTCCGTCCGCGCCGACCACCCGGAGCGGTCAACGCCCCGGAAGGAGCCCGATGAGCTCAGCGACCTCGAACGGCGTCACCGGAGTCGGTGCGCCGCTTTCCAGGAACCCGCACCTGCTCGCCTGGATCGAGGAGTGCGTCCGCCTCGCGAAGCCCGACCGCGTGGTCTGGTGCGACGGCTCCGCCGCCGAGAGGGAAGCCATGACGCGCGAGGCGGTGGCGCTCGGCATTCTCATTCCCCTCAACCGGGAGAAGCTCCCCGGCTGTCATCTCCACCGCTCCGATCCGAACGACGTCGCCCGCGTCGAGCACCTCACGTTCATCTGCACGCGGACGAAGGACGAGGCGGGCCCCACGAACAACTGGATGCCGCCGGAAGAGGCGTACCGGAAGCTCGGCCGGCTCTTCGACGGCTCGATGACCGGCCGCACGCTCTACGTCGTGCCGTACGTCATGGGGCCTTTCGGCTCACCGATGTCGAAGATCGGCGTGGAGCTCACGGACAGTCTCTACGTCGTCCTGAACATGGGCATCATGACGCGCATGGGCCGGCGCGCGCTCGACGCGCTCGGCGACTCGAACGACTTCAACCGGGGACTCCATTCCACTCTCGACGTGAACCCGGACCGCCGGTTCATCTGCCACTTCCCGGAGGACAACACCGTCTGGTCGGTCGGCAGCGCATACGGCGGGAACGTCCTCCTCGGAAAGAAGTGCTTCGCTCTTCGCATCGGCTCGTATCTCGGCCGGCAGGAAGGCTGGATGGCCGAGCACATGATGATCGTCGGCGTCGAGGATCCGAACGGCCAGACGACGTACGTGGCCGCGGCTTTTCCGAGCGCCTGCGGCAAGACGAACTTCGCGATGCTCATCCCGCCGAAACGCTTCCACCGCTGGAAGGTCTGGACGGTCGGCGACGACATCTGCTGGATGCGTCCCGGCCCCGACGGCCGGCTCAGGGCCATCAACCCCGAAGCGGGCTATTTCGGCGTCGCGCCCGGGACGAATCGCGCCACGAACCCCACCGCGATGCGCACGATCGGCAAAGACACGATCTACACGAACGTGGCGATGACCCCGGACGGCGACGTTTGGTGGGAGGGCAAGGACGGCGAGGTGCCCGAGGAGCTCATCGACTGGCAGGGCCGCCCGTGGAAGAAGGGCTCCCCGGAGAAGGCGGCGCATCCGAACAGCCGCTTCACGGCGCCCATGGCGAACAACCCGCGCCTGTCGCCGCACGTGAACGATCCCGAGGGTGTGCCGATCGCGGCCATCGTCTTCGGCGGGCGCCGTTCCACGACGGTGCCCCTCGTCGTGCAGGCCTTCAACTGGGCGCACGGCGTCTACATGGGCGCGACGCTCGGGTCGGAGACGACCGCCGCCGCCACGGGAACGGTGGGTGTCGTGCGCCGCGACCCGATGGCGATGCTCCCGTTCTGCGGCTACGACATCGGGAGGTACTTCGACCACTGGCTGGACATGTCGAAGTCCATCAGGGACCTGCCGAAGATCTTCCAGGTGAACTGGTTTCGCAAGGGCGCCGACGGACGTTTCCTGTGGCCCGGCTTCGGCGAGAACATGCGCGTCCTCAAGTGGATCATCGACCGCGCCCACCGCCGCGCCGGGGGCTGGGAGACCCTGCTCGGCTGGGTCCCGCACCAGGCGGAGTTCGACCTCTCCGGCATGTCCGTCTCGCTGGAGGACGTGGACGAGGCCGAGTCGATCGATCGCGCCGCCTGGAAGCGCGAGCTCGACGATCAGGAGGAGTTCTTCCGGAAGCTCGCCGCCACGATGCCGCGGGAGCTCGTGCTGCAGCGCGAGCTCCTGATCGCGCGCATCGAGCGCGACACTCGGCTCAACCCGGAAATCTGAGCCCGAGCGCGCTCACGCCACGGGCGCGAGCTTCACGGGGCGGGCGTGCCAGACCTCGCGGACGTAGTCGCGAATCGAGCGGTCCGAGCTGAAGCGCCCCATCCGCGCGACGGTGAGGATCGAGGCGCTCGTCCACCAGACGACGTCGCTCCACGCCTTCGCGGCCCGCTCCTGGCTCTCGACGTAGGCGCGGAAGTCGGCGAGGACGAGGAACGGGTCCTGCTCCACGAGCGTTCGGACGAAGGGCCGGAAAAGGTCCGGCTGATCCGGCGCAAAGTGGCCGGTCTCGATGAGAGAGAGCACGTCGGCGAGCTCCCGGTCCGACTCGATGAAGCCGCGCGGGTCGTAGCCCCGGCGCACGATGCTCTCCGCCTCGGACGCGGTCAGCCCGAAGAGGAAGAAGTTCTCCTCGCCGACCGCCTCGCGGATCTCCACGTTCGCGCCGTCGAGCGTGCCGATCGTGAGCGCGCCGTTCATGGCGAACTTCATGTTCCCCGTGCCGGACGCCTCCTTGCCCGCGGTGGAGATCTGCTCGGAGAGGTTGACCGCCGGGTAGATCCGCTGGGCGTTCTTCACGTTGAAGTCGGGAATGAAGACGACGGAAAGGAGCTCCTTCGCGACGGCGTGGCGCTCGAGGGTCTCCCCGACGGCGGTCGCGAGGCGAATGATGAGCTTCGCGGCATGGTAGGCGGGCGCCGCCTTTCCCGCGAAGAGGAACGTGCGCGGCGCGATGCCCGCGACGTCGCCGCGGAGGATCCGCTGGTAGAGCCAGACGACGTGCAGCAGGTTGAGCTGCTGCCGCTTGTACTCGTGAATGCGTTTGCACTGCGCGTCGAAGAGCGAGTGCGGGTCGACCGTGCGCCCCATCGTGTCGTGGATCCACGCGGCGAGGCGCTCCTTGTTCGCCTGCTTCACGGCCCGCCAGCGCTCCCGGAACACCGCGTCCGGCGCGAGCTTCTCCAGCCCCGAGAGGCGGTCGAGGTTCGTGAGCCAGCCGTCGCCGATCGCCTCCGTGATGAGCGACGACAGGCGCGGGTTCGACTGCCCGATGAACCGCCGCGGCGTGACGCCGTTCGTGACGTTCGTGAAGCGCCCTGGCCAGAGCTCGGCGAAGTCGCGGAGGACGGTCTCGCGCAGGAGCCGCGAGTGCAGCGCCGCGACGCCGTTCACCCTCCCGCTCGCGACGGTCGCGAGGTTCGCCATGCGGACGCTCTTCTCGCCCCGCTCGTCGATGAGGCTCAGGCGCGAGATCCGCTCGTCGTCGCCCGGGAAGCGCGCCCGCGCCTCGTCGAGGAAGCGGCGGTTGATCTCGAAGACGATCTCGAGGTGCCGGGGAAGCGTTCGGCCGAACAGCGGGAGGGGCCACGTCTCGAGCGCCTCGGGCAGCAGCGTGTGGTTCGTGTAGTTGAACGAGCGCGACGTGATGTCCCACGCCTCGTCCCAGCCCAGGCCGTGCTCGTCCATCAGGAGCCGCATGAGCTCCGGAACCGCGAGCGCCGGGTGCGTGTCGTTGAGCTGGATCGCGTACTTGTCGGCGAACTTGTCGATCGTCGTCCGCTGGAGCAGCAGGCGGATGCAGTCCTGCACGGCGCAGGAGACGAAGAAGTACTCCTGCTGGAGGCGCAGCTCCTTGCCGGCGGTCGAAGCGTCGTTCGGGTAGAGGACCTTCGTGATGTTCTCGCTGCGGATCTTCTCGTCCACCGCGCGCCAGTACTCGCCGACCTGGAACGCGTCGAGGTCGAACTCCTCGGCGGCGACCGCCGCCCACAGGCGGAGGAAGATCGTCGTCACCGTGCCGTAGCCCACGACCGGCGTGTCGTAAGGGACGCCGCGCACGGAGCGGGCGGGCGTCCATTTCACCCGGGACCGGCCGGCGGCGTCCACGGTGGTCTCCGTGCGTCCGCCGAAGCCGACGGGGTGTTCGATCTCGTACCGCCGGACCTCCCACGGGTTGCCGGCCCTCAGCCAGCGGTCCGTGCGTTCCCGTTGTCCGCCGTCGACGATCTCCTGGTCGAAGATGCCGAACTCGTAGCGGATGCCGTGACCGATGGCCGGGAAGTCGAGCGTCGCCAGCGAGTCCATGAAGCAGGCCGCGAGACGCCCGAGACCGCCGTTTCCGAGGCCGGGCTCCTCTTCGTGCTCGATCAGCTCGTCGAGGTTGAGGCCGAGCGACTCCATGGCCTGGCGCGTCGGACCCTCGATGCCGAGGTTGAAGAGGTTATTGCCGAGCTGCGGCCCCATCAGGTACTCGGCGGAGAGGTAGATGACCGTGCGGTGCTGCTCTTCGAGATAGGTGCGCGCCGAGCGGATCCACCGGTGCAGGATGCGGTCGCGCACCGCGCGGGCGAGCGCGAGGTAGTGATCGTTCCGCGTCGCGACGCCCGGGAACTTCGCGACCTCGAAGAAGAGCTTCTCGACGAACGACTTGCGGATCGCCGCGGCGTCGAGGCCGAGCACCACGTCGTCCGCGTTGATGTCCTTCGCCTGGCGGCTTTCGAGCATGGCGAATGATAGGACGTTGGCTAAGATACCGGCCGCCCTCGGATTGAGAGGAGATCGGTCATGGCGAGGATGTGGCTGACGGGTGTCCCGGTGCAGAAGCTCCTCTACACGGTGGACCAAACCGTCGGACGGGGAGGCGGGAACAGGACCGACGACGTGCTCCTCGTGCAACTCTTCCTGAGGGTGCTCATGGAGGAGGGCGGGTCGGAGGCGCCTTACAGGCCGCCGGGTCGCAGGCCGCTCGCGATCGACGGGGTCTGCGGACCCGAGACGCTGGCGTACATCCGCTACTACCAGGACGAGGCGCTGCGCCGGTTTCCCGGGGCGGCGCCGCCGCCCGACGGGCGTGTGGATCCGATGCGCTCCGGAACCATCATCGCGTCGGTCACCCAGAAGAAGTACATGATCGCCTCCCTCAACATCGGCTACCGGGAGAAGCGCGGCGACCTGTATCTGGACATCGGCAGGGACGCCCTTTTCCCGCCGGGTCTGCGGAAGTCGTTCTACATCGGCTAGGCGAGGCGCATCCCGAGCGGCTCCTGGCGGTTTCATCCCGCCTGGGTTCCGTGGCGTGCCGGGACCGCCGCGATCGCCTGGATCTCGATCTGCCAGCCGCCGCGGAATTCCTTCACGGGCACGATCGCGCGGGCGGGGCGGTGCTTTCCCATGACGCGTGCGTACACCTCGTTCACGCGGCCCCAGAACGCGGCGTCCGAGACGTAGACCGTCATCTGGAGGACGTGCGAAAGGTCGCTTCCCGCGGCTTCGACGACGGCCTTCACGTTCAGAAGCGCGCGCTCCGTCTGCTCTTCGAGGGTCCCCGGAGGTGAGTCCGGCCGGGCGGCGTCCTTGCCGAGCTGGCCCGCGACGTACACGAGGCCCCCGTGGACGACGCCCTGCGCGTAATGGCCCGCCGGCGCGGGCGCGTCCTTCGTGAAGACGGACTCCACGTCAGACCCTCTTCTTGAACTCTTCCGTCGCCTCGACGAGCGCGCTCGAGATACCGGGCTCGTCCGCCGCGTGGCCGGCCGCGGGCACGACGACGAGCCGCGCCTCGGGCCAGGCCGCCGCGAGGTCCCACGCGGACTGCATCGGGCAGACGAGATCGTAGCGGCCCTGCACGATGACGCCCGGGAGCGTGTGCAGGCGCTTCGCGTCCTTCAGGAGCTGGTCGTCGCTCTCGAGGAACGTCCCGTTGATGAAGTAGTGGGCTTCGATTCGCGCGAGCGCGATCTCGCGCTCGAGATCTTCCGGATCGGGCGCCTTCGAGTCCGGAACGAGGTGGCTCGCCGTCCCCTCGTAGGCGTTCCACGCGAGCGCGGCCGCCGTTCGCTCCTCCGCATCCTCCGAGATGAGCCGCCGGTAGTACGCCCGCATGATGGAACCGCGCTCGCGCATCGACAGGGGCGCCACGAAGGCGTCCCACGCATCCGGCCAGATGCGGCGCACGCCGTCCGCGAAGCTCCACTCGAGCTCCCACTTCCGGGCCAGGAAGATTCCACGGAGGATGAGGCCGGTGACGCGTTCGGGATGCCTCTCGGCGTACGCGAGGCCGAGCGTCGAGCCCCACGAGCCCCCGAACACGAGCCACTTCTCGATCCCGAGGTGCTCCCGGATCTTCTCGGTGTCCGCCACGAGATCCGGCGTCGTGTTCCCGCGCAGCTCGCCGAGCGGAGTCGATTTTCCCGACCCGCGCTGGTCGAAGAGGACGACCCGCCAGAACGACGGGTCGAAGAACTGGCGGTGGATCGGCGACACGCCGGCGCCCGGGCCGCCGTGAAAAAAGACGACCGGGGGGCCGGACGGGTTGCCCGATTCCTCGACGTGCAGCTCGTGAAGGGTCGAGACGCGCAGACGGAAGGAGCGGAAGGGCTCTATCTCGGGAAAAAGCGGCTTCATCGTGCGGAGTTTACGCGGTGCCCGTCGATCTCCGTATCCTGCTGCCATGCGGCGGACCGGCGCGCGCGGACCATTTCGCGGAAGGCTCAGGCGGCGGCTTCTCGTCCTCGGCGTCGCATTCGGGCTCAGCGGCCTCGTCGGCCTTCTCGCGGAGCAGGCATTCGAGAAACTTCTCTCCACGCTCCTCGGCGCGAGCACTCCCGCCGCCGCCGTCGTCCTCGCGGTTTACTTCGCGGGCCTCACGCTCGGCGGCGTCGCGTACGGTCGCCTCCCGCGGACGTGGCGCTCCGCCCCGCTCAGGATGTACGCGATCCTCGAGTCCGGCATCGCCCTCTGGGCGCTCGTGCTCGCCCTCGCGTGGGAGCGCCTCATCCCCTGGTTCGTGCCGTTCCTCGCGCGCGGTGCCGGGGACTTCTGGAGGCTGGAGGGGCTGCGCTTCGTGGCGGCGGCCGCGTGGATCCTCCCGGCCACGATCCCGATGGGCGCCTCCTTCCCGGCCGCCGTCGACGCGCTCGACTCGCTCCGCGTTCCGGCGCGCCGGCGGTTCACCGCGGGCCTCTACACCGTCAACCTCTTCGGCGCCATTCTCGGCGCGATTGCCGGACCCTACGCCGCGTTCCCGACGCTCGGAGTCGACGGCACGCTGCTTCTCGCCGCCGGGCTCGATGCAGTCGCTGCCCTCCTGGCCCTCCGGCTGGCCGCCGTCTCTCGAAGGCGCGCTCCGCGCGCCGAGGTTCCTGTCCGGGCGGAAAGCGGCGGCGCAGCCGCGCTCCTCGCCGTCGCGGCGCTTTCAGGCTTCCTCTTCTTCTCTCTCGAGGTGGTCTGGACGCACCTGATCGGCGCGGTCCTCGGCAACAGCGTTTATGCCTTCGGCACGATGCTGGGCGTCATCCTCGTCGGCCTCGGTCTCGGAAGCCTCGCGAGCGCCGTCCTGCGGCCGTCGCGCGACGAGATCTCCGCCGGTGTCCCCGGAGCGCTCCTGATTTTCACCGGCTTCCTCCTCGCCGCCACGCACGGCTCGTGGCCGGACGCGCCCCGGCGCCTGGCCGAGTGGACCTTCGGCATCGGCAGCTTCGGCGCCGCCGAATGGGCGCGGTGGAAGTCCGCCCTGGCGCTCCTCCTTCCCACCGCGACGGCTCTCGGCATGGTCTACCCGATGCTCTTCCGCCTGCGCCCTTTCCCCGCCCGCGAGCGG
Source organism: Thermoanaerobaculia bacterium (assembly GCA_963809425.1). Taxonomy (GTDB): domain Bacteria; phylum Acidobacteriota; class Thermoanaerobaculia; order UBA5066; family UBA5066; genus Fen-183. The sequence goes on along the minus strand of CAWEJK010000005.1, from coordinate 31,653 downwards.
GGCGCCCTCGCCGGCCGGCTTGTCGCCGCGAACTCCGTCGGCTGCATCCTGGGCGCGCTCGCGACCGCATTCGTCCTCGTTCCAGCCCTGGGATCGGAGCGGACGCTCCAGGTGCTCGGTCTCGGCGCCACCCTCTCGGGAGCGGCGCTCGTCCTCGCCTACGGCCGGACCGGGAAGCGGACCTCGGTCGGCGCATTGGCGCTGGTCGTCGTGCTCACGCTCCTGCAGCCGCGCTGGAACCGGCTCGAGCTCACGTCCGGCCGGAACGTCTACTTCCAGCGGAACCAGGTCCTGCCCTTCAGCAAGCTCCGCTTCTTCCACGAGGACACGCTCGGCGGGATCACGACCGTCGTCGAGAACCCGCCGCCCAAAAGCGGCGGCGCGCCCGTCCGCATCCTCCTGACGAACGGAAAGTTCCAGGGGGACGACTCCGGCGAGGCCGACGCGCAGAACGCCGTCGCCCTCGTCCCTTCCCTGTTCGTTCCCGCTTACGGGCGCGCTCTCGTCATCGGACTCGGGACCGGCGCCTCCACGCACGTCGCGGAGCGGCTCGGGTTCGAGCACGTCGACGTCGCGGAGATCGCCCCGGGGATCGTGAACGGCGCCCGCCAGTGGTTCCGCCACCTCAACGGGGACGTGCTCGCCTCGCCTCGCGTCTCGCTCTTCCTCGAAGACGGCCGGAACGTGCTCCTCCTGAAGCAGCGCCGCTACGACATGATCTCGATCGAGGTCAGCAGCATCTGGTTCCAGGGTGCCACGAACCTCTACAGCCGCGAGTTCCACCGGCTGGCCGCCGGCCGCCTCTCTCCGGACGGCGTCTTGCAGCAGTGGATCCAGGTTCATCACATCGGGCCGCGCGAGCTTCAGTCGGTCCTCGCCACGCTTCGAAGCGTCTTCCCCGTCGTGAGCTTCTGGGTAGTGGGGGGCCAGGGAATCGCGGTCGGCTCGTTCGTCCCGCAGCGCGTGCAGCCGTCGTTTCTCTCCGCCGTCGCGGAACGGGGTGTCGCTCTCGGAGGCACGCGCGAGACCCCGGAGGGGAGCTTCGCCGCGCTCCTCGCTTCCCGACTGCTTGCGCCCGAGGACGTGACCCGGCTCGCGGGCCGCTCCGGCCTCGTCGTGAACACCGACGGAAACCGTTGGCTCGAGTACCAGACGCCCCGGTACAACCATCTGTTCGAGCCTCTCGAGCGCCGAAATCTCGCGGCGCTCGCGGCGGACGCCACGTTCCCGCCGCCCCTCTTCGCGCCGGGTGCGTCGGGCGCTCTGGCGGAGGCCGGGCGGCGGGTCGGTCCGGCGGACTATCGCCGGCGCTTCGCCCCTGCGCTTTCGGCGCCGAATCCGGCTCAGTCCCGCTAGGAGCTCACCCAAGCCGATCCGGAAGAACTCCCGAATCTTCGCGAGCGTGAGGGGCTGAAACCGCTCGACCCGCGTGCTCATCGCGTCCCCAGACAGGCCCTCGCGGACGGCCGCGAGCTCCGCTTCGCGCTGGGACACGAGGCGCGAGATCGCCTCGGCGACCGCGGGACGCTTCTCGAGGATCGAGCGGATCGCCGCCTTCTCGACGCGCCACGTCTCGACCGCGCCGAGGGCGACGACCGTGGCCGTCCGCGGCTCGCCGGTCAGCAGGCTCATTTCGCCGAAGAAGTCGGCGCGCGGAGCGTCGCGACGGTCCGCGACGCCCCGCCGTCCACCGAGATCGTCACCTCGGCCTCACCCTTCGTCAGGATGTAGAGGTCGTGCTCGGCGGCATTCTGGAGGACGATCGATTCGCCGGGCGCGAACCGCGCGTGGACGAGATGGCTCGCGAGGTCCCGGCGCTCGTCCTCGTGCGGGGCGAAGATCGAGACGCCGGAAAGGACCTGCGCCTTGCGCGCGACGTCGCCCGCGAGCGTCCTCTCGCGGTGCTTTCGTCCTCGGGGGTCAGGAGCACGCGGTGCGTGGGAATGGACCACGCGATGCCCTCGCGCTGGAGCGCGAACCAGATCCTCGCCCTCACGACCGAGTCCGTCGCGTCGGCGCGGAACATGTCCGTGAGCCAGTAGCGCACCGCGAAGCGCGAGGAGGTCTCCTCGAAGTCGACGAAGACGCACTCGGGCAGGGGATCGCGGCCGACGTCCGGGACGGCGTCGCGCCGGAGCGCTTCCTCCACGCGCGCGATCACCTCCGTCGGCACCGCGTTCGCGTCCACGTGGAACCGCACCCAGCGGCGTTCGCGCTCCAGGGACCCCGCCCCGCGCCCGCGCAGGAGGACCGCGTTCTTCATGAAAGAGGAGTTCGGCACCCTTGCGAGGTCGTGGTTGCGCGTCTCGATCGACGTCTGACGCCAGCCGACCTCCCGGACGAGTCCGGTCGTGTCGCCGTACGTGACCCAGTCGCCGGCCTTCACCGAGCCGTCGAGCTGGAGGGCGAGGCCGCCCATGACGTTCGCGAGCGTGTCCTGGAGGGCCCAGCCGACGACGGCCGTCAGGACGGCCGACGTCGCGACGATCCCGACGACCTCGACCCGCCCGGACGAGAGAACCGCGAGCGTCGCGGCGATGCTCCCCGCGGCGATCGCGAGGTCGCGCAGGATGCGCGGCGGGCGCATTTTCACGAGCGGGAGGAGGACGTCGAAGAACAGCGTCCCCGCGAGAGCGACGGCGGCGATCGCGCCGATCGCGCGCCCCGTGACGTCGAGCGAGGGGGCCGCGGCGGGCAGGCCGATCTCGGGGACGAGGTGGGCGGCCGCGTGCACGCCGAGCCCCAGCACACCGAGGAGCAGGACCCTGAGGACGCGGCGGCGCTCGCGGCGGTCGGCGATCGCCACGAAGAGCGCGGCGGCGCCGAACGCGAGGGCGTCCCGGAGGACGGAGTGGTTCAGGAGGGGCTCGGAGGGCAAGGGCCGCGATTATGCCCGGGAACGACTGACTAGGCGGCTTCCCGCGCGAGGCTCACGACGGGCCGGCCGGAGAGGTTGATCGCCGGGACGAGCGAGGACAGGACGGCGACGAGGAGCGAGAGGCCCGCGACGACCCCGATCATCGTGGAGTCCGCCCTGAGTAGCGCGCCGATCCCCGCCCACTGCGTGTCGATGATCGCTGCCTCGACGAGCCTCGCGAAGAGGTTCATGAAACCGACCGCGAGGACCGCCCCCGCAGCCCCGAAAAACGCGCCCTCGAGGACGAGAAGCCGAAGCACGGTCTGGCGGGAGAAACCAAGGACCCGGAGCAGCGCGGCCTCGCCCCGCCTCTCGCGGGCCGACATCGCGAGCGTGTTGCTCGTGATGAGAAAGAGCGTGAAGGCCGTCGCGAGGCCGATCCCGCCGAGGAGCGCCTGCACGTTCCCGAGCATCTCCATGAACATGAGCTGCCACTGCTTCTCGCTCATCGCGCGGATCGGGACGGGCGCGTTCTCGAGCCGGCGCTCGATCTCCGCCGTTATCTTCGCGACGTCGGGCCGCGTCTTCGCGAGGATCCAGTACATCCCGACCTGCCCCGTGTCGCCCGTGACGTTCTCGAAGTACTTCCGGTGGAGGTAGAGGCCGTTGTCGAGCTTGTACGTCATGATCGCGCGCACCGTCGTCTCGATGACGCCGCCGGGCACGGGCGCCTTCAGGACGATCCGGTCGCCGATCTTCCAGCCGTGCTGCTTCGCGAGGATCGGGCCCATGACGGACCCCGTCGGGTCGGCCTTCCACGCGGCGACCTGGTCGGGCGGGATCTTCGCCTCGATGTAGACCTCGATGAACGCGTCCGGCGGCGCCGCCTGGAGCGGAACCTGGTTCTCCGGCCGGTCGTTCTGCCAGAACGCCATGACGAAGTCGAACGGGCAGACGCGCTGGACGCCGGGCACGTCCTCGAGCTTCGCGAGGTACGCCATCGGGAGCCTCTCGAAGAAAGACGACTTCGCCATGACCATCGCGCGGCGGCCCATGTTCTCGGACCAGTCGTTCTTGAGCGCGCCGTTCACGAGGTACAGGAACCCGACGAGCCCCGCGGAGAGCCCGATCGCGGTGACCGTGAGCGCGCTCCTGAGCGGGCGGCTCGTGACGTGGCGGAACGCGAGGCGGACAGGGGTCATGCGGTGAGCCTAGCGGAGTCGCGAGCCCTTCGTCGAGTGGCGCGGCCTCACCGGCCCGCGGTCGCGGCGGGCTGCTGCAGGAGCCCCTGCTCGTTCGTGAGCTCGTCGATGAGAAGGTCCCGGCGCATCTGCTGCTCGATCCCGGCGATGCCCTCGACGATCTTCTCGGCGTCCGCCTTCGTGACGCGGTCGCCGCGGAGAACCGTGAGGCTTTGCGCCCAGAGGCCGCGCAGACGCTGATCGAGGTCACGCGAAAGAAAGATCGAGTTGTTCGCATAGGAACGGTAGAGGGCGCTGACACTCGTGTCGAGCGCCGCCTCGTCCACGGAGGCGCCGCGCAGAGTCTGTGCCTTTTCGCGCACCTCGGAGACCGTCGCGTGGATGATCTGGTAGATACGCAGCCTCTCGCGGTAGTAGTCCTGCGTGAGCGAAAGGCGCGCCTGCAGCGCCTTCGAGTCGCGGTCGACCTTGTCGGCGATGGACGACTGGACGCGGTAGACGAACAGGCTGAAGAGACTCGTCAGGACGATCGGCAGCACGACGGACACGAGCCGCCAGGAGCGCGGATCCTGCTTCGGGATCGCCGCCAGGATCTCGCGCTTGGTCTCCGCGAGGAGAGCCCGGTACGCATCGAAGTGCGCGTCGTCTTGAATCGCGCTCATCGGGAAGCCCCCTTCGGGGCATCGGGTTTCGGCTTCTCGCCGGCCGATTCGTCGCGCAGCTTGTAGAGCGCTTTCTTCGTCGCGTCGTCGTTCGTGCAGACGACCTTTCTCTCCTTCGTGCCGGGATTGCAGACGAAGCATGCGCAGTCGTGGTCGTCCCCGAGGAAGGTCACTTTCGCGCATCCCTTGGGAATCGCGTCCGTGCAGGACTTTGCCGGCGCCTGGGCAACCAGCGGAAGTGCCGACAAAACGGCGAGCCCAGCGAGCAGGCGGACGGCTGATTTCATGGTTCCTCCTTGGCCCGGAAAGACGCGGGCCCAGAGCGTACGGGGCATGCAAGATCGGGGCACGCGTCGGGCCCGAGGCCCGGTTTCAGCCGGCGGCACCTATCCTCAGCGTCGTCCCGGGAATCGTCTCGATGAAGCGTGCCCCGAACGCGAGCGACGGCGTGTGGACGCCTCCGGGCACGGCGCCCGCCAGAACCCGCTTCAGGATCGCGACCGAAGTCTCGGCCGTCAGCGTGTAACCTTCCGGCGTTTCGAGCGTGCCGGTCACGGAGCGTCCGTCCTTCGTGACGCGGCCCCACAGGAAAGAGCGCTCTCGCTCGCGTTCCTCCGCCGTCGGGCCCTTCACGGTCCTTTCGACGCGTTTCACGAGGAAGGACTGTACGAATTTCAGTCCGAGGACGGGCGCGAGGCGGCGCAGGCGCCGCGCGTTCGCGACCGCCGAGGGCGGGACGGCCATGTAGATCTCGATGTCGGGGATCCCGGTCGAACGCCAGGCGGTCGAGAGGTCGCCCCACGGAATCGTCATCGCGAGGCGCGGCTCGGGGAGCGGAGCCTCCATCGTCTTCCAGGCCGACGGCACGCGCACGAGCTTCCCGGCCGCGCGCACGAGCCCGCCCTTGTGCGCGTTTTCGACCATCGTCTTCATCGTTCCCGCGCTCGGCTTGAAACCGCGAAAGGCCAGAGTGAGTGTTTCCGCCCCCGGCAGGGCCTCCGACAGCGCTCGAGCCAGACAGTCCGACGGCACGACGTCGAACCCGGTGCCCGGCAGGACGGGGACTCCCGCTTCCTTCGCGTCCGCGTCGCGCGCGAAGGCGGCCTCGAATACCGCGACCTCGCCCGTGATGTCGAGATAGGCGGTCCTCGCGCGCAGGCAGGCCTCGAGCGCCGGGGCGCTCGTCTTCGAAAACGGTCCCGCCGCGAGAAGCAGCGCGGAAAACGGCTCGAGGAGCCGCGCCACGGTCCCGGGATCCTCGAGGCCGAAGCAGAGGCTCTTCAGGCCGTGCGCCTTCGCGATCGGCTCGACGGCCTCCGCGCGGCGGCCCGCGAGAATGGGCCGCAGTCCCTCGCGCAGCGCCGCCTCGAGAATGAGCTTTCCGGTGTAGCCGTTCGCGCCGTAGAGGAGAAAGCCCGACTTCCCGGTCATGAGGGCGCCCCTTCCGCCGCGCCGGGCGCGGTTCCCAGCCGCACGCCGCAGACGTTCGCGAGATCGCGGCACGCGTCGACTTCGTCCTCGGCGCCGCGCGCCGCCTCGTCGGACAGGACGTACCGGAACGCGCCGTCGCCGGGAAAGACGACGCCGTTCTCGAGAACGCGCCGCGGTCCGCCCACGCCGAAGAGCCCGGAGTCCATCACGATCCACATCCAGTCGGCTTCGCGGGCGAGGCCGGCGTGCGCCAGCACGTCGGCGAGCCGAAACGCGGCGGGCTGAGAGTCGGAGGAGGAAGAAGAGGAAGAAGGAAGAGGAGGATTTTCTTAGAAAGAAAATGGGCGAGCGCCTCGAAGCCTCGGGAATCGTATGCGCGCACCGCGCCCGTCCCGTCTTCGAGCGTCAGGAGCGGGGCGTTCTCCGGAACCAGCGCATCCGCCAGCACTCTTTCCCATTCAAAGAAATCTCCCTCTCCCTCCCCCGTCTCCGGGTTCTTCAGGATGACGTCCACCCGGCTGTCGCGCCGCCACGACGTCGGCTCGGTCGAGAGCCGGCCGCCGGCGATCTCGTGGACGCGCCAGCCCGCGGTCGTGTGGAAGAGGCCCTTCGCGCGCGCGACGCGGCCCCTGGTCACCTTGCCCACTCGCAGTTCTTCGAGAGCTCCAAGAAGTCGATCGGCGTCGAAGACCCGCTCCGGTGGGTACCCGATTCCTCTCCCCTCATGCCCTTCTAAGAAATCTCTATGAGGGTGCGGATGCGAGGCGCTTGCCGCAAGGAGAGTCGTTCGCGAAGGGGCGGGCTGCCGCTCGAGGTCCCAAACCGCGTCGGGTAGAACTCCGTGAGACGCGCGAACCACGAGGAGCTTCGCCGGGACGAGAGCCCGGGCCCATTCTTCCACTCGAAGAATCTCTTCCTCCGAGGCCAGATCACATCGATTCACGACGAGGATGTCGCCCGTGTCGATCTGGTCCCGGAAGAGCGCGCTCCGCTCGTACGCCCCCGCCGGATCCTGCTGCGGGTCGAGGATCGTGATGACGGGCCTGACGTCGAAGCGGTTCGCCCAGCGCGGGCCGCGCAGGAGGTCGACGAGCTCGGACGGCCTCGCGAGACCCGTGGGCTCGAGGACGAAGCGCGTCGGCGCCACGAGATCCGAGACCTCCTCGAGCGAGGCCTCGAGGTCGGCCATCGCCGTGCAGCACACGCAGCCGCCCGCCACCTCCCGGAGGATGCAGCTCGCGCAGTCCGACAGGAGCGCCCCGTCCACCCCGAGCGTCCCGAACTCGTTCACGACGACGGCGATCCTCTCGCGATCGGCCCGGCGCGCGAGGACGTCCTTGACCGCGGTCGTCTTCCCGGCGCCGAGAAAGCCGGACAGGACGTGAAAGGGGACTTTCACCGGGGGTGATCCTACCGCCGAAATTTTCGACACCGTCCGGCCTTCCGTGCGTAAGATTCGCGCGATGTCGAGCAACGCAGCAGTCTCCCGGGGCCCGAGAGCCCCGAAACCTTCCCGCGTCCGCGCCCCCGAGAAGTTCGCCGATGCCGAGAAGCTCTACGGCATCGAGAACTGGAGCAAGGGCTTCTTCTCCGTCTCGGACGACGGAAACCTCCTCGTCCACCCCACGCGCGAGAATCACCGCTTCGTGGATCTCAAGTCCGTCATCGACGACGTCGCCCTGCGCGGCATCTCGACGCCGGTCGTCGTGCGATTCCCGCAGATCCTCGACGCCACCGTGAAGGAGCTCAACGAGGCCTTCCTGCACGCGATCAAGGAATACGAATACGACGGCGTGTTCCGCGGAGTGTTTCCCATCAAGGTGAACCAGAAGAAAGTCGTCGTGCGCGAGATCATCCAGTCCGGCCGCAAGTACGGCTACGGCCTCGAGGCCGGCAGCAAGCCGGAGCTCCTCGCCGCGCTCTCGCAGGATCTCGGCCCGGACTGCCTCATCACGGCGAACGGCTACAAGGACGACGCCTTCATCCGGCTCGCGCTGAACGGCATCCGGATGGGCAAGACGATCGTCCTCATCCTCGAGAAGGTGTCCGAGCTCGAGCGCATCCTCGACGTCGCCAAGAAGCGCGGCGTGAAGCCCCTGATCGGGATGCGCAGCAAGCTGTACGCGCGGGGCTCGGGAAAGTGGGCGAAGTCGGGCGGCGAGGCGGCGAAGTTCGGCCTCACGACGACCGAGATGCTCGACGCCGTCGAGATCCTCCGCCACCGGAAGATGCTCGACAGCCTCGTCATGATCCACTTCCACATCGGCTCGCAGATCACGGACATCCGCAAGGTCAAGAACGCCGTCAAGGAAGCGGGCCGCGTCTACGCGAAGCTGTACCGGTCGGGAGTCGAGGTGCAGTTCCTGAATCTCGGCGGCGGGCTCGGCGTGGACTACGACGGCAGCAAGACGGCGTTCGACTCGTCGATGAACTACACCGTCCAGGAGTACGCGAACGACATCGTCTACACGATCAAGTCGATCTGCGACGAGGAGAAGGTCCCCGTCCCGACGCTCGTCACGGAGTCGGGCCGCGCGATCACGGCGTACCACTCGGTCCTCGTGACGAACGTCCTCGACGTGGCCGACCGCATCGAGCAGGGCCGCGCCGTGAAGCTCGACGGCGACGAGAACCACGTCGTGCGCGAGCTCTACGACGTGTGGCAGGGCATCACCGCGAAGACCGTGCGCGAGAGCTACCACGACGCGCTCCAGTACAAGGAAGAGCTGTTCACGCTCTTCAACCTGGGCTACGTCTCGCTCGAGGACCGCAGCAAGGGCGAGATCCTCTACTGGAACATCTGCGAGCGCATCCGCCGCCATCTCCACACGCTGAAGGAAATCCCCGAGGAGTTCGAGCAGCTCGAGGTCATGCTCGCCGACAAGTTCGTCATGAACATGTCGGTCTTCCAGTCCCTGCCCGACGTGTGGGCGATCGACCAGCTCTTTCCGATCCTGCCGATCCACCGTCTCCGGGAGAAGCCGAGCGAGGTGGGCACGCTCGCGGACATCACGTGCGATTCGGACGGCAAGATCGAGAAGTTCATCGACCTGCGCGACATCAAGGAAGCGCTTCCGCTCCACGAGTTCCGGAAGGGGACGCCGTACTACATCGGCTTCTGCCTCGTCGGGGCGTATCAGGACGTTCTCGGCGATCTCCACAACCTGTTCGGCGAGGCGCACGAGGTGCTCGCGAGCGTGGACGAGGACGGCCGCACGCGCATCCAGGACGTGCTGCCGGGCGAATCGTGCGAGCGCGTGCTGTCGTACATGAACTACGACCGCGACGAGATGCTCGACGGCGTCTGGCGGCAGCTCCGGCGCGCCACCGAGCGCAAGAAGGTCAAGGAGCCCGAGGCGAAGGCGATCGCGAAGGACTTCGAGCAGGTCCTGTCGCAGTACACGTACCTCGAGGACTAGCCGCCTCTTGCCCGCCCGCCACGCGACCCGTTGAGGAATGCCGCGGGCTGAAGAAGGTGAAAAACATGACGGACGTTGCACAGAACTTCCTGAGTGAATCTCGACAATACTTGCGTGGCACCTATCTGACCGCGATCGAAAAGTCGGTCGCGCCGTTGACCGACGCCCAGGTCTGGTGGCGACCGAACGAGGCTTCCAACAGCATCGGGAACCTGATCCTGCATCTCTCCGGCAACGTCCGGCAGTGGATCGTGGGCGGGGTCGGGCGGAGGCCGAACGAGCGCAACCGGCAACAGGAATTCGACGAACGCGAAGCGATACCGAAGGAACGGCTCCTCGCCCGATTGCGCACGGTTCTGGACGAAGCGGACACGGTGCTGGCGAGCCTGACGGAAGCGGGTCTGACCGAACGGCGCGAAATCCAGGGCCACGACACGACGGTCCTGAAGGCGATCTACCACGTCGTGGAGCACTTCTCGACGCATACGGGCCAGATTCTGTGGATCGTGAAATCGCAGCTTGGCGCCAGATGATCCCCGTCGGTGTCTCTCTCGGCCGCGCGCGAGCTCGCGGGGCGCCCCGCCCCCTCTCCGCCTCGGAAGACTGAGAGCCGAATCGGAGATCGGCGCGCGGCCCGATCGCCGGTCGGCGCAGACTCCGGGCTGGCATCGCCCTTGATATTCACTTTCTAAGAAGATCTTCTTAGGAGGTACCCCTTTGAACCTCGCTCTCCCTATCGCTCTTGCTGCCCTCGCCACCACCGCCCCGGAACGGGCTCCTGACCCCGCCGGCGCCGCGATCGTCCGCGCCGCCGAGAATGCGGAGAAGAGCGTCGGCGCCGTCGTCGGCGTTTCCGTCCTCCACCTCGAATCCGGCCGGCGCCTGTCCGTGCGGGGCGGCGAGACGTTCCAGATGGCGAGCGTCTTCAAAGTGCCGGTCGCGATCGCGACGCTCGGCGCCGTCGAGAAGGGGACCCTGCGTCTCGAGCAGGAGGTCGAGATCCGCAGGTCCGACCGCCGGAAAGTCGGACCGCTGTACGACGACTGGAAACCCGGGATGCGGGTCACGGTCGAGCGGATGGTCGACGTCATGCTCGTCGACAGCGACAACACGGCGGCCGACAAGCTCGTCGCGCTGCTCGGCGGACCGCCCGCCGTCGAGAAGGCCCTCGCCTCGCGCGGGCTGACCGGCGTCCGGATCTCCCTCGACGAAAGAGGCATGGGCGCGGCGATGAGGAAGGACCTCGCGGCGTTCGAGAAAGGCGCGCAGAACGGCGCGAGCCCTGACGCCATGGCGGCGCTCCTCGGGCGCCTCCATCGGGGCGAGCTCCTGTCGCGCCTCTCGACGGACCGCATCCTCGACGCGATGCGCCGGTGCGCGACCGGCGACAAGCGGCTGAGGGCAGGCCTCCCGAAGGGGACGGAGGTCCGCGACAAGACGGGAACCGTCGGCTCCTGCTCGAACGACGCCGGGATCGTCACGCTCCCCGACGGCACGCACCTCGTCCTCGCCGTCTTCGTGCGCGGCGGCGCGGCTGCCGGCCGGGACGCGGCGATCGCGTCCGTCGCGCGTGCCGCGTGGGAGGCGTTCGCGCCGGCCCGTTAGGCCGGGGGTCACGCTCCCCGAGCTGCATGCTCGCCGAGAAGTCAGGCGCCCGTGAACGGGACCGGCTGCGAGTCGAGGATCGCCTGCGGGTTGTCGACGAAGAAGCCGCGCTCGGCGTCGGCCCCCAGCTTCTTCCGGACCCACTTGCGCGCGGGAGCCATCCGGGGAGGCCGCAGCGACATGGAATGCGCGTCCGACGCGATTGCGTGCACGAGACCGAGCCGGAAGAAGTCCTCGCACGCCTTCTGCGCCGTCTTCCCGAAATCGCCGACGAGGCTGCCGGCCGTGATCTGAACGAGCGCCCCCTTCGTGACGAGCTCCGCGAGCCTCTCCGGCTGGCGCGCGAACACGAGGTGGCGTTCGGGGTGCGCGATGACCGGGTGGAGTCCGAGAACCCGCAGCTCGTGGAACACGGACACGATGAGCGGCGGAACGAGGCCCGGACCGAACTCGACCAGAAGGTAATGCCCCCGGGCGAGCCCGGTCAGCGGGCTCACGGCTCCCTTCCTGGCGAGCGCGATCACTTCGTCCGAGTAGTAGTACTCGCATCCCGGCAGGACGCGAGGAGTACCGCCGAGCCGCTCGTTGAGCGCCTGCACGAGCCGGTCCCGCGCGACGGGGTTCGTGTTGACCCACTTGTCGCGGAGGACGTGCGGCGTCGCGACGATCCGCGTCGTGCCCTCGGCCTCGGCGGCGCGGCAGAGCGCGACCGCATCGTCCCAGGATGCGGGTCCGTCGTCGACGCGGGGAAGGCAGTGGAAATGGAGGTCGATCACGGATTGGAGGACTGCGCCCTGGCCGGCGGGACCTAGAAGAACGACTCCTTGATCACGACGACGTCGTCGCCCTTGAGCACCGGATCGACGTCCTTTCCCGACAGGACGCGCTTGTAGTCCACCACGGTCTCGACGTCCCGTCCGGACGCGTCGCGCCGCTTGATGCGGATCCTCCTTGACGCGCGGTCCGTCAGCCCGCCCGCTTTCGCGAGCACGGACAGAAGTGTGAGCCGGTCGTCGGCCGAAAACTCGACGGCACCGGGCACCTTGACCTCGCCGATGCAAAAAATCCGGACCGTGCTCCGCGCCGGGATGTTCACGACGTCCGACGGGTAGATCGGGATGTTCCACATCTGCGAAGCGCCGCGAAAGAGGTCGTCGGTCGAGACCTCGAGGGTGTCGGAGAGCCCGTTGTCGGCGCGGCGAAGAACGTAGATCTTCCGCCCCGCCGCCTCCGTCACGCCCCCCGCGGCCGAGATCGCCTGCAGGAGAAACCAGCGGCCCGAGATGTTCAGCGAGCCGGGGCGCTGGACCGCGCCGAGGATCGAAACGGGTTTGTTCGCGAAGTCCTTGATGACGATCGACACGTCCGCGCGGTTGACGTATTTCTCCTTCAGGAGCGTCCCGAGCTGATCACGCGCCTCGGCGGCCGTGAGGCCCTGAACCGGGAAACTTCCAAGCAGCGGAAGAGTTACGGTGCCGTTGTCCGCCACGCGACGCTCGACGTTCAGCTCCGGGATCTCGAGCACCTTGATCTCGAGGAGGTCCTTGGGGCCGAGGCGATACTCCGCCGACTTGTCCTCGGCGGAAGCCCGCAGAGCGAGCGCCATACACAGGCAAAGAGCCGAGACAAAGCGGGAACGCGTCATCGCAGAAAATCCCCCCCGACCGTTATTCCGACCCCGAACTGGTCATACACGCGATCGAACGAGTCGATGTTGGAGTCGAAGCGCGAGCGCGTGAAGAAGGCGCTCGCCGAGACGTTGCGGGCGACGACGAGCGTCGCCGTTCCGCCATAGACGGCAGCATCGTCGTTTCGCCGAACGCCGCCCGTGCTCGCAACAGAGGGATACCGGTTCGCTCCGAGCTCCCCGAATGCGCCCAACGTCACGCGCGCGCCGATCCGGAGCTTCAGCCCCGCTCTATAGGCGGTCTCGACGTAATACGGGCTCTCGACACTGAGGCTGTAGGAAATGCGGCGCCGCCCGGAGACCTCGAGGTCGAGGGGGCGCAGGAGGGTCACCGAGGCGTAGCCGCTGCCGGTCGGTTCCTCGTAAGCCGGAAAGCCCGAGCCGTGCCGCTCTTCGCCTTTCCGGTACGCGCCGGAGAGGTTCACGATGAAGCGCGGCCGCTCGACGTGCACGCCCACGATCGCGGCCCGGCTCGTGTTGTCGCGCGACTGCTCCTCACGGAAGAACTCGGTCCATGTCACCTCCACACCGGCTGAAACGTCGGCAAGCTCCGAGATTCGGTATCGCAGGCCGGCGCGCGACGCCCACTCCTTGCGGTCGTTTCGCTCCACGTCGATGGGGAACGGCGGCTCGGCCCCGCCGAGACTGTACCGCCGCTGCTGGTAATCGCCCGAGGCGATCAGGGAGAGCCGCCGCAGGAAAGCGATTTCGAGATCGGCCCGGCCGGCCTTCACGGTTTCCCGCTGGATCGCGGCCACCTCCGAGCTCACGACGGCATCCGCCCGGGAAGCGTAGCCCGTCGCCACGAACGTCAGCCGGTTGAACAACGCGAAGAGAGACGCGCCCAGGGTTCCCGCCAGATCGCGCCGCTCGACTTCGTGGGCGTACCAGACGTAGGCCGGCACGACGTCCGCGCGCAGCGTCACCTTCCGCGCGAGCGGCAGCGTGGCGCGGACTCCGGCCGACACCGTCCCCGAATAGTCCGAAACGCGATCGATCGACGTCGCGAAGACGTTGTCGTTGTACCCGAGATTCTGAATCGAAAACCGGGGCGAGAGGCGCAGCGGACCGAGCCGGAAGCGGCTCTCGTCCAGATCCCGGCGGATCTCCTCTTTCGTCGAGATCGCCCGCTCGCGGGGCACCTCGTCGGTCACGAGCTGGCCGCGAAGCAAACCGGAAACCAGGCACGCAGACAGCACCGCGCCACGCCAACGCCCCACCTCAGGGCTCCTTGCGGCCGGGAGCGGGCGGCCGTCGGACGAGACCGGACAGGGTCGGAACCGCGGCAACAGCTTCGGCCGGCACGCGAGACAGGAGAAGGGCCTGGAACTCCGCGCGCGCCGCGTCATCCAGATGATTGCGGGCGTACACGCCGAACAGCCGTTCGACCTCGAGGAACCGGTTGAGCGTCTTTTCGACGTCCGCCTTGCGTCCGGACGCTTCCTGCGAAAGCGCGAGCCGCGCGAGCCCTTCGGTGAGGAGGACCGGCTGGTCGAGAAGGCCGAAGCAGGCGATCCGGAACTGGTCGGACGCCTCGGTATAGCGCTTGGCCCGAAAGGCGTCGATCCCGCTCGCCAGGCGGCCTTGCGCGAACTCGTCCGCCCGACCGGGAGAGGGCGCGAAGAGAAGAAACGTAGCGGCGGCTGAGACGACGAAAAAGCGACGGCGGCGATTCATGCGTAGCCTATTCCTCATGGGAGGCTCTATATTACGATTAGCCTTCGGCCCCTGGCTGGCGGATGGCCGCCTCCGCGGTCCGACGATGCCGATGAGATCACTTGCCGCAACCGACGAGGCCTCGGCCGAGGGACGCGCGGAGCCCCTTCCTGTCTGTCTTCTGTGGCGCCATCCGCTCGTCGTGGCCGAGTTCCGCGCGCGCCTTGCGGGATCCCCCTTTGACGTCTCCGACGTCCGGATCCCGGAAGTCGCCGGCGTGCCGTCGGGAGCGACCTTCCCCGCTGGCGCGCTTCTCGTCGTCGTGGACGCGTACGACGGAGCCGCGACCGCCATTCCCGTTCTGGACCTGCTCGAGCGGCTGAGCCCGTCGGCGAGGACTGTCGTTCTGGCCGAGCAGTTCGACAACGATGCCAACGCGTTCCACCTCCTGCGCGCCGGCGTGAAGGGCCTCCTCACGTACGCGGAAATGCGGGAGCGGCTGCCCCAGGCCCTCGAGGCGGTCGCGGCAGGCGGCTTCTGGGTCCCCCGGGCGCTCCTCTCCAGGTTCGTGGAGCTCACCGTCAGGTCGGCCGCCCGCCCGCGGCCGGCGAACCGGGGGGCGCTCACCCCGCGCGAGAGCGAGATACTCGAGGATCTACTGCTCAATCTGGCGAACAAGGAGATTGCGAAAAGGCGGGGCCTCTCGAGCCGGACGATCAAGTTCCACGTATCGAACGTCCTCGCGAAGTACGGCGTCAAGCGGCGTGCGGACCTGCTCCTTCTCTCTTTTCCGCAGCACTGATCGCGTCCTCCTCGGGCTCCGGCAGCGGGAGCGTGAGGCGCGATTCGGGGAGGAAGCCGGCGAGGGCGATCCGGATCTCGTCCGACGTTCCGTCGCGGGCCAGCTTCTCGAAGACCCCGAGGGCGTCCGCCACGCTCTCGCGCGAGTAGGGTGACAGGTTGCCGATGAGGATCTTCGGGTGTCGCGTCCCGCTGAAGTCCTCCCCCTCGTACTCGAACTCCTCGTAGAGCTTCTCGCCGGGCCTGAGGCCCGTATAGACGATGTCCATCTCGTCGTAAGGTTTCAGACCGCTCAGCTTGATCATCGCCTTGGCCAGGTCGAGGATCCGGACCTGTTCTCCCATCTCGAGAACGAAGATCTCGCCGCCCATCCCCATCGCGCCGGCCTCGAGGACGAGCTGCGCCGCCTCGGGAATCGTCATGAAGTACCGCCGCATGTCGGGATGGGTCACGGTGACGGGGCCGCCCAGGCGGATCTGCTCACGGAATACGGGTAGGACCGAGCCAGCCGACCCGATCACGTTCCCGAACCTCACGGCCACGAACCGGGTCGTGTACCGGGACGAGAGGTCCTGGACCACGATCTCGGCGACCCTCTTCGACGCGCCCATGACCGAGGTCGGGCGCACGGCCTTGTCGGTCGAGATCATGACGAAGGCCTGCGCTCCGGCCTCCCCGGCCAATGTCGCCACGCGGCGCGTCGCGAGGATGTTGTTCTTGACCGCCTCCGTCGGGTTCGTCTCCATCATCGGCACGTGCTTGTGGGCGGCCGCGTGGAAGACGACGTGCGGACCGTACTCGGCGAAGATCGCGCGCATGCGGGTCTCGTCCCCGACGTCGGCGACGAGGGCGATCACCGGAGTCCCGCGGAAGCACCTCAGGGTCCGTATGAGCTCCTGTTCGATGTCGAAGAGAGCGAACTCGGCGCGGTCGACGAGGAGGATGCGGGCGGGGCGGAATCGCGCGACCTGCCGCGCGAGCTCGGATCCGATCGAGCCCCCGGCCCCCGTCACCATCACCGTCTTCCCGTCCACGAACTCGCTGACGGCTTCGTTGTCGAGCTCGACCGGATCCCGCCCGAGCAGATCCTCGACCTTCACGTCGCGAATCCGGCTCACCTTGACACGGCCCTCCAGGATCTCCGAAAAGCCCGGGATGATCCTGACGTTCACGGGCACCTTCTGACAGAGCTCGATCAGCCGGAGGACCTCGGGACGTCCGATCTGCGCAATCGTGATGACGACCTGCTCGATCCCGAGGGCCCGCACGATCTGTCCGAGGTTCTTCGTGGTCCCGAGGACGGGCAGCCCGTGGATGACCATGCCCTGTTTCGCGGGGTCGTCGTCGAGGAAACCGCGAACGTCGAGATCCGAGTCGAGGCGCCCTTCGACCTCACGGGCCGCGACCCGCCCTCCCTCGCCCGCGCCGATGAAGAGCGTCGGGACGCGCGGGCCTTCGTTCCCACGCGGACGCTTGCGCCGCCGCTCCGACGTTTCGTACACGAGCCGCCTCAGGAGCCGCAGGCCGAGGACTCCCCCGAAGCCGAGCACGCTGCCCATCAGGATCACGGAGAGTGGAACGCGCCATTCGCCCAGGGTGTCCGGGAGCGTGAAGCGCAGTACCGCGAGCGCGAGAGCCGACCACCAGAACGCGAGGACGAAGGCCTTGAACTCTCGCATCCCGACGTAGCGCCAGATGAAGCTGTAGACGCCCGCGAGGAAGAGGGCGGCGACCTGCATGAGGATGACGACGGGCATCTGGGTGGACGCCGTCGCGAGCATGTCCTGGGGGACGCGGAAGTCGAACCTGAGGAGGTACGCGAGCTGAAAGCTTCCCGCGAGGATCAGGAGGTCGAGGAAGAACTGGATTCGGCGCGTGACCAGCGCGCGCCGTCCCGGCTTCTTGCTCACGGAAGATCACCAACGACAGTACACATGACCGACCTTTCCACGCGAACCGGAGACGACCACCCGGGGACGCACCGTGGTTTCCGACCGATCCTTGAGAATCGGGATCATTCCCACTCTTGCGGCGTTTCGCAAGGGAAAAGTGATTCAAGTTGACGCGAGAATGTGCCCTACCTGCGACACGACAGGTATCGAAAGGGGCTGCTTACGGGGATTCCTGTCGCAAATTCAACCACCCGTTTTGATCTCCGAGGCCCACGCCCTGTTCTCGCGATACCAACGGATCAGGTTGTCGAGCCCTCTCTCGAACGCGACCTGAGGCTCCCATCCCAGAAGTGTTCGCGCACGGCTGATGTCGGCCCACGTTGCCGGGACGTCTGCCCGGTGGCGCGGCATGGATACGATCTCGGCCTTCCGACCGACTAGTTTCTCGATGAGACGGATCGCGTCCATCAGCACGACGGGCTTGTCGGACCCGAGATTGAACACCCCGAAGCCGACCGGCTTCAAGCCGGCAATCGTCCCGCGCGCGATGTCGTCGACATACGTGAAATCTCTCGATTGAGATCCGTCGCCAAAGAGCGTCACTGGGCGGCCTTCGGAGATCCACTGCACGAAGCGAAACGGGCTCATGTCCGGCCTTCCGGCGGGACCATAGACCGTGAAGTAACGAAAGACCGTAATGTCGAGACCGAAGAGGTGGTGATACGCGTGACAGAGAACCTCGGCAGCCTTCTTCGAGGCCGCGTACGGAGAGACGGGACAGTCGGTATTCGCGCTTTCCCGATACGGAAGATCCCTGCTCTCTCCGTACAAGCTCGAACTCGAGGCGAGAACGAACTTCGGCACGCCCGTTCTCCGGCATTGTTCGAGGAGATTGAGCGTTCCGTTCACGTTCGTGTCGAAGTAAACCTCGGGAATCTCGAGGCTGGCACGAACCCCGGCGCGCGCGGCGAGGTTGATGACGGCGCCGAAAGGCGGGACGTCGCCTCGCCGGAAGAAAAGGGCGCCGAGCGCGCGCACGTCACAGATGTCGGCTCGAACGAACGAAAAACCCGGGCGGCCCTCCAACTGACGGAGACGCCATTCTTTGAGACGAACGTCATAGGCGTCGTTCAGGTTGTCGAGGCCGACGACCTCGTTCCCCTCCGCGAGAAGGATGTCGGTGACCTTCGATCCGATGAAGCCGGCCGCACCGGTAACGAGGTATCGATTCATCGCACTGCCCGAGCCATCGCTTCTCTCCATCACGTCTGCGCCATGAACGCCCGAATCTCGCCGGATTCGTCGACCTTTGCCTCGATGTTCCGGTACGCCCTCGCATTCTTCAGCATACGATCGATCGCCTTCCCTTGCCCGAGCCCGACCTCGAAGCAGAGGAAGGAGCCGGGCTTCAAGAAGCTCGGAGCTTCATGGATCAACCGCGTCAGGAGTGTGACTCCAAACGCTCCTCCGTCGAATGCAAGCCGCGGTTCGTGCCGGGACACTTCACGATCCATGAGACCGACTTTCGACGAGGAGATGTAGGGTGGATTACAGGTCACGACATCGATCTTTCCGAGGAACGCCTCTGAACGAAACGGGTCGAACATGTCCCCTTCTCTGACCTCCACCCTTTCCTCGACACCAAGATGTCTTGCGTTCGCTCGTGCCAGCTCGACCGCTTCCGGGGCGAGATCCGAGGCGAATGCGATGGCGCGCGGCTCATGCACCGCGATCGCTATTGCGAGGTTGCCCGCACCGGTGCATATGTCGAGCACGGTGACTCGCCCGCGCGCATCCGCGAGATCTTTCGCAACGCCCAGCGCGGCGCGTCCGAGGATTTCCGTTTCCACGCGCGGTATCAAGGCTCCCTTGCCGGCAAGAAAGTCGAGTCCCATGAAATGCTGTCGTTCCGTGAGATGCGCGAGCGGGATTCCCGAAAGACGCCGCTCGACGAGACCGACCAGTCTCGCGACGCCTTCGTCGTCCAGCTCCCCTGGCGTCTCGTGAACCGCTCCGCGCGCCGACACCGGACTGCCGGCAGCGACGCACCAGAGAGCGCGCAGTGTCGACTCCGGGGTCTCTTCCGGCTTGTCCCGCTGAGGCACGAGGGACGCGCTCAATCTGCCCAGAAGCGAACGATAGATGGGACGCTCTTTCATGCCGCGAGGCCGGTCACGTCGAATAGAAGACTACCATTCGACACGCGTCGTGCAGGACCGGTCGACTCCTTCGATCTCGCCGCGTACACTTTCCTTCCATATGCGTGTGACCCACGAGACGACGGCCAGGGTCGTCGTCATGATCGCTGTCCTGTTCTCCTTTTCCTGCGAGGATTCCAAGATGCGCGCCGCGAAACAGCCCGTAAGCTCGTCCAAACTCCTTTCCGGACGCTTCTCTAGGCAGGCTTTCGCAACAGACAATCTATTTCGCCCATCAATCCGTCGGCTACCAACATTCTGGAAGGAATCCGAGACATCCTGAAGGAACACCCGCAGGCGTTGAACATCGTCGAGACAAGAGATCCCGCGACGTCCAAGGCACCGTTCTTTGCTCACTCGGCGATCGGCCGCAACGGACAGCCCGTCTCGAAACTCGATGACTTTTCGAACGTCCTCCGGCTCCACAGCCCGCCCAGGATGGATTTCGCGCTCCTGAAATTCTGTTTCGTGGACTTTACGGAACAGACCAACGTGCAGGACCTGTTTCGAAAATACGCCGACACGTTCACGGACCTGAAGGGCTCGTTTCCAGGGACGACGTTCGTCCATGTCACGGTTCCGCTCACCGGCAGTCCCAACGGGATCAAGTGGGTCATGAGAAATGTCGTCAAGAGGCTCATCGGCCGAACCGTCAGAAGCTACTCGAGACAATAGAACGATAAGCGAGTTCAACGACCTCATGCGAAGCACGTATCTCGGCAAGGAGCCGGTGTTCGATCTCGCAGCCATCGAGTCCACACGCGCCGATGGGACGCGGGTGATGGTTCAGGACGCCGGGCTTGCCGTCTATTCACTCGCGCCCGAGTACACCTTCGACGGCGGACATTTGAACGAGACGGGCCGTCGGATCGTGGCTCTGGAGCTTCTGAGGTTTCTCGCGGCGCTGCCTGAAAAGCCGCCCGTGAAATGACGAGAGTCAGGCGGGGTCCAGGGCGAACGGGTGCCAATCGAAGGTACTCCGTCGCCCGCCGCTTCCGGTCGAGGTCTCGAAAGACGCGCCCGATCTGCTCGACGGTGAGGCCGGCCTCCGCGGCGACGGTCTCGATCGGAACGTTCCTCTCCTGGGCCGACCAGAGGGCGTCCAGAAGAGGGAACGGCAGGCGAAAGAAGAACTCTTCCTGCGTGCTCGCGGCGCTGTAGGTGTCGGTCGTGGGCGGCCGGCGGCGGATCTCCTCGGGGACGTCGAGGTACTCGGCCAGCCGGTAGACCTGCGTCTTGAAGAGATGGGCGATGGGCCTGATGTCGACGCCGCCGTCGCCGAACTTGACGAAGAACCCCTGCTCGTGCTCGTTCTTGTTCGATGTTCCGACGACGGCGAAATGCCTGACCTCGGCATGGTAGTAGAGCATCGCCATTCGCGAGCGCTGCTTGAAGTTCGAGGCCGCGACGATCTGGAGATACTCCTCGAGCGGCAGCTGGCGGCTGGAGGCTTCGCCGCCCGGTGCGATGACCGTCAGGACGAAGACGTTCAGGCCATCCCGTCTCGAGCAGACCGGGCGGCAGGCCGATCTTCGCTTTGTAGCCGGCTCGCGGGATCGTATTCGGGAAAGAGGCGCCGGATCGCCTCGTCGCGGCGCCGGTAGCAGCCGAAGCCGTCGAGGGCCGGCGTCATCTCCTCGAGAATGGGGTCCACGCCGTAGTGGCGAGCGACGAGCGGGCCAGCCGCTCCGTCTCGGCGTCCGAGTCCCGCTCGGGCATCATGATGGCCGCCACCCTTTCGGGCCCGAACGCCTTCACGGAGAGAGCCAGAACCACCGAGGAATCGACGCCCCCGCTGATTCCCACGACGGCACCGCGGCGGCGCATGACGTGATGAACGCTCTCGCGAAGGATCGCGACGATCCGCTCCGATTCGGCCTTCGGGTCGATCTCGAGCGCTTCGGTCAACTTGCTCATCTCATTTGCTCCGCACGAAAGGCCGGCCAATGCAGATCCTCAGGTCGTCTGCCTCCGAGACAGGAGGACGGCTCTCGAATCCGGAAACGAACTGGCGCTCGAGAATCTGGGTGGAGAGGATCCCCGCAAGCGCCATTTCGTCGGTTTCACTCAAAGGAAGGCCACCATCGGCCTTCGCAACGAGTCCTCGTCACCGCGTCCGGCTCGAAGAGACCGGTCCTCCTGATCTGATCGGCCGAGAGAAGGTCGTGCAAATAGCCGAGTCGGGTGCCGCCGAAGAAGCTCCGGCGAATCGGGGCCCGATAGGCGCGCTTCGGCCGCTGCCGGATCTCCTCGGGCACCCAGTCCTTGACCGCACGCCGCAGAAGGACCTTCTCCTTCAGCACGCGGAGCTTCAGGTCGGATGGCAGGCTGCCGCAGAACTCGACGACGCGATGGTCGAGAAAGGGAAAGCGGCCTTCGACGGAATGGGCCATTGCCACCCGATCCCCCTGAGACGAGAGGAGATACTGCGGAAGAAAGAGGCTCATCTCGAGGAACTGCGCTCTCTGGAGCGGATCCCAGCCCGCGAACTCGGGCGGATAGGCCACACGGGATCCGGGAGGCCGGCTTCCGACCACGGCGTTCCGAAGCTCGGCCGAGAAGAAGCGCTTCGTTCGAGCCGTGTTCCTCCAACGGATCGAATGCGAATAGTCGGGCGCCGAAACGTCCGTCGAGGCCGGCCCCGAAGAACGCCGAGAGATACGAGACGTTCACCCTGGCCAGATCGGCGATGTCGGCGTAAAGCCGCCTGAGGAGCAGAGGGCGCCATCGCGAATCGGGCCGCCTCGCCCAGAAGCGGCGAATCTTCATCTCCTTGAAGATGTCGTAGCCGGCCAGAAGCTCGTCCGCCCCTTCGCCCGTGAGGACCACCTTGAAGCCGTGGTCGTGCACGAGCTTCGACAGCAGGAACATGGGGGCCGGCGCGGTCCGCAGGACCGGCGCCTCGGTGTGCCAGATCGACCTCCGGGAAGACCCGCCCGATCTCCGCGTGGCTGGCTTCGAGGACGTGATGGTTCGTCCCGAGAGCCTTGGCCATCTTCGCCTGGTGCTCGCTCTCGTCGAAGCTGGAGTCCGTGAAGGCGATCGAGAACGTCTCGAGCCGGCTCGAGGTCAATCGCCGCGCGATCGCCGTGATCGTCGCCGAGTCCAGGCCGCCGCTGAGATAGGCTCCGACCGGCACGTCGGCCCTCAGACGGATCCGTGTCGCGTCGACCAGAAGGTCCGGAACTCCTCGACGTACTCCGAGTCCTGACGCCGCCGCCCTTGCGTGAAGACCGGCCGCCACCAGGAATGGAGCTGCAGCCCCTCCCGTCCCGCGACGACGTAGTGGCCCGGCGGCACCTCCTCGATTCCCCGAAAGACGCTCTCGGCCGGGAAGCGTGCTCCAGAACGTGAAGACGTCGTCCAGCGCGAGAGGATCGATCCGCGCCGAGACCCGGGGATCGGCGAGGATCGCCTTGATCTCCGAGCCGAAGACCAGGGCTCCGCCGGTCCGCGCGTAGAAAAGGGGACGGACGCCGAGGCGGTCCCGCGCCAGAAAGAGCGTTTCGGCTCTCCGGTCCCAGATCGCGACGGCAAACTGCCCGTTGAGCCGCTCGAGACACGCGGGCCCGAGCTTCTCGAAGAGGTGGAGGAACACTTCGGTATCGGTCTTCGTCCGGAATCGATGTCCCTCCGTCTCGAGCTCGGTCCGAAGCTCCGGGTAGTTGAAGATTTCCCCGTTGAAGACGATCCAGAGCGACTCGTCCTCGTTGGCGATCGGCTGTTGGCCGCCCTCGAGATCGATGATGCTGAGTCGGGCGCTTCCGAGACCGACGGCATGATCCAGGTAGATTCCGAACTGATCCGGTCCCCGGTGGCGGATCATCCCGAGCATGCGCCGAAGGGTGGCCTCCTCGATCGGAGCCGAGTCCGCGAAACTGAGGGTCCCGACGATGCCGCACATCAGGAGAGGCTCGCCCGGTGGATCTTGCCCGACGACGTCTTGGGAAGTTCGTCCCTGAACTCCACGTACTTCGGGACGAGATGGTCTTCGAGATGCGCCCGGCAATGAGCCAGAACCTCAGCCTTCGTCCGCTCGGCGCCCCTGACGACGACGAACGCCTTGATGGCTTCCCCGAGGATCGGATCCGGAACGCCGATCACCGCCGCCTCGACGACACCCGGGAGGCCGTACAGGACGTTCTCCACCTCCTTCGGCGAGACCTTTTCGCCCCGGCTCTTGATGAAGTCGCCGCTCCGGCCCAGGAAGTAAAAGAAGCCTTCGTCGTCCATTCGGAAGACGTCGCCCGTGTAGCAGAGCCGCTCGCCGGGAAGAGCGCCGGGCCTGAACCGTCGGCGCGTGGCTTCCGCATCGCCCCAGTAGCCCCGCATGACGTGCCGCCCGCGCACGACGAGCTCCCCCGGCTGCCCGGGGCCGAGCCTTTCACCCCTCTCGTTCTCGATCCAGACCTCCGTGCCGGGGATCGCGATTCCCACCGACCCGGGCCTCTTGTCGAGCTGCTCCGGAGGAAGGTAAAGGGTCCGTTTCGTCTCCGTCAGGCCGTACATCGAGTAGACGGTCACCCAGGGGAGCCGACGCCTCAATTCCTGAATGTGCTGGACGGGAATCGCCGCCGCAGTGTTCGTGACATAGCGCAGGCTGGAAAGGTCGTAAAGGCCGAGGTCCATCTGAAGAAGCAGGCCGAAGAGCGTCGGCACTCCCGGGAGACCCGTCACCCGTTCTTCCTCGATGCGCTTCAGGACGGCCGCCGGGTAGGCGAACGAGCGTTCCAGAACGAGCGTCCCGCCGAACCGAAACGACCATCAGCAACTGGTATAACCCGTAGTCGAAGGAGAGCGGCAGCGCGTTGAAGACGATGTCGCTCTCGACGTTCCTCGAGGTACTCGATGACCGAGGAAGCCGCGAAGACGACGTTGCTGTGATCACACATCACGCCCTTCGGCTCGCCCGTACTCCCCGACGTGTAGATCAGGCAAGCGAGATCGAGATCGACTCGCCTCTCGCCTGAACCGTCCCCCGGCGACCCGGCCTCGAGCGCCGAGAGCGTGAGGCAGTCCGGGAGGCGGCCGGCGACCGCTTCGGCTCCCTCGCCGCACGCCACCGTGAAACGAAGCGAAGGCGCGCTCGACGCTCCCGGGAGGAGCTCGCTCTCTCCAGCTCTGGCGTCGAAGAAGAGAGCCGCCGCCTCGCAATCGCGAAGCACGTAAGCGAGCTTCTCGCGCTTGGTGGACGGATGCAGGACCACGAAGACCGCTCCCGCTTTCAAGACAGCGAAGATCCCCAGGACGGCGTCGACCGAATTCGGAAGGCAGAGCACGACGCGGTCGCCGCGGCGGATCCCGTGGGCACGGAGGCCCGCGCGCCAGCGCATCCGTCGTTCTCTCGATGCTCGAGTAGCTCCACCGGCGGCGATCGCTGACGAGCGCCACCTTGTCGGGAAGGCGCGCGGCCGACCGACTCAGGAAATCGTGAACGAGCGTCGGATGCCCGTGCATCATCCGCCTGGTGCGGCCGAGGCCTGCTTCTGCCGAATGTATTGGGCCAACCGGTTCACGGAGTCGAAGTTCTCGGGGGTGATTTCATCCGGGCCGACGCTCACGCCGAAGTGCGTACTCACGAAGTTGACAAGTTCCAGGACGCCAATTGAATCGATGATGCCTTCGTCCAGCAAGGAGGCATCGTCGCCATAAGCGAACCCGTCCTCGGTAAAAAGCAGATCCCGCGAGATGAATTCGCGGATCCTGGACTCGACCTCCATGGGCACCCCTCCTGCATCATGCCTCACCGTCATCGACGGCGCTCGTCGTCGGGAAGGACTCTTGCGCGGTGAAGCCGATCGCCGTATGTTATCGCCGCAGTGCGAGGAGACGTCGATACGGCGGCCGCCGCGCCGCGAGAGAGAGACACACGCCAAAACGACATCTGGGGCGCGGCCGGAAACCTGAAAAGACTGCACGCCGCGGCGCCGCCCCTCGTTCCCGTCGCACGCGATGAACCGCACCCGCTCTCGTTCGCCGAGGAGCGGCTCTGGTTCCTGAGCCAATCACAGCCTGCGAGCCCCGCCTACAACGTACCGCTCGCCTGGCGAATCACGGGACTTCTCGATGTCTCCGCCCTCGAGGAGAGCCTGAAGGCAATCATCCGTCGTCATGAGGTCCTCAGGACGACCTTTCCCTCGATCGGCGGCCGGCCGGTTGCCGTCATCGCCCCCGCTGGAGATTTTTCTCTTCGCGTCGTCGACGCGCCGGACGGCGTCCGAGGCCCCGTCCGAGCGGGACGTCATGCATCAGGCGAAGGTGGAAGTCTGCCGTCCCTTCGATCTCCACCGAGGCCCGCTGCTGCGAGCGGTTCTCTTCACGTGGGCGCCCGAGACGTACCTCCTCGTTCTGACCGTCCACCAGATCGTGTTCGACGGCGCGTCGATTTTCCTCTTCAGCCGCGAGCTCGGAGAAACATACCGAGCGATCACCGGGAGCCGGACCGTCTCGCTCCGGGAGCTTCCAATCCAGTATGTCGACTTTGCGCACTGGCAGCGGAGCTTTTTGCAGGGCCCGGCGCTGGAAGACGGCACGTCGTTCTGGTCGCGCGCCATGCACGCCGGCTACGCACCGCTCCGCCTTCCCCGGCAGTCTCCGACCGCTCCCCACACCGGCCCGGCCGTGAGACGCTCCTGGGCGCTTTCCAAGTCGTTGACGGCCGGGCTCAAGACACTTGCACACCAGGAGCACACGACGGAGTTCACGGTCTTCGTGGCGACGCTGCAGGCGGTCCTGCATGGTTACACGCGCGCGGAGGACATCATCGTCTTCGCATCGTGCGCGGCGCGCAGCCGCCCCGAGATCAAGAACCTGATCGGTCTCTTCGCAAACGTGTTGCCGCTGCGCACCGATCTGGCCGGAAACCCGAGCTTCCGCGAGCTGCTGCGACGCGGCGCGAACGGTGATCCTGGATGCATTCGCGCATCAGGAGCTTCCCTTCGCCAGGATCGTCGAGTTCCTGAGGCCCGTCGGGGATCATCAGGCACGACTCGCTGTTCCAGGTGATGGTCATCTACCAGAACGCCCCCGTGCTCCCGCAGGCGCTCCCCCATCTGACTTTCACCCCTGTTCGCGACATCGACACCGATGCCGCGCGTTTTCAGCTCCTCTTCGATATCGCCGGCACGACGGAGGGCTTGCAGGGGTCCGTGAAGTACCGTTCCGACATCCTGACCGAAGCCACGGTCGATCGGATGTTGACGGACCTCCAGCTCCTGCTCGAACGCGCCGTTGCAGATCCGGAGCTCCGATTGAGCGCGCTTCAGGCGTCTCCCACAGAAGAGCCGCAGGCTCCGCCGATTCCCGACGAGGCGCCTTCACGCTCGAAACAGGGTCCGGAGCCCGCCCCGCCGCGAGACTCCCTGGAACGGCAGCTCCTCAATATCTGGGAAGACGTTCTCCAATCGAAGTCGATCGGAGTTCGGGACAGTTTCTTCGACCTCGGCGGCGACTCGCTGACCGCGGTCCGTTTTGTCCGCGAAGTGGAATCGCTCACCGGCAAGAGACTGCCGCTCGTCACGCTGCTCGAGGCGCCAACCATCGAGCAGCTCGCCGCGATCCTCAGACAGGAAGGCTGGACTCCACGGTGGTCGTCGTTGGTCCCCATCCGACCCGGCGGCGCCAGACCCCCCTTCTATTGCTTCCACGGAGTCGGCGGGAACGTCCTCGAGTTCGAGCACATCGGCCGGTACATGAATCCGGATCAGCCAATGTATGGCTTGCAGGCGCAGGGTCTCGACGGCCGGAGTCCTCGTCACAAGAGCGTCGAGGAGATGGCGGAGCACTACGTCAAGGAGATCCGCGAGCTTCAACCCCGCGGTCCCTACTGTCTCGGCGGCTCGTCCTTTGGAGGACTCGTGGCCTACGAGGCCGCCCAGCAGCTTCTCGCCCACGGGGATGAAGTCGAGCTGCTCGTCCTTTTCGACACGCATGCACCGGGTTTTCCGAAGTACCTCCCGACGACGACGGCCTTGCGAAAGAGGCTCGGCGAATGGCGCTTCCGTCTCGAGCTCCATCTGAGCAACATCAAGGTGTCGGCGCGCGGTCACCGATGGGAGTACGTGCGCACCAAGGCGGCGAGGCTCCGCCACCGGATACGCCTGGAGGTCAAACGGGACTATCGCGCCTTTGTCGAGGGCCGGTTCCTGCCGCGCACCTTCCGGCAGGTCCGGGCGGCAGGTGCCGGAGCCAATCGCATGTACGTGCCGAAACCTTATCCGGGCACGCTGACCCTGCTCCGCGCCACAGAGCAACCCTACGGCATCTATCCCGACAGGAACAATGGCTGGGGTGGGCTGGCTCTCGGTGGAGTCGAGGTTCACGACATCCCGGGACATCACGGGTCCATCATGCGGGAACCACGAGTCCGGATTCTGGCAAACACCCTCGGCGCCTGTCTGGAAAAAGCCCGCGAACACGGCGTCAAGCGTCGTGCGGACCTCTTCCCACCCCTCGTTGCCGGAACGAGGGGCATCTCGGCCGACTTGACCGGAGCATCCAGCCGGGCCTCGGGCAGGAAATTACTCAGGATGGCCCGAATCTCCTCTCCGTCTCCGAAGAAGGCGCTCACCTCGAGCTCTTTCAGAGCGCTGCGGAGTCGCTCGGGTTCCACCCTGGCGATCTTTCCGATCAGGATCCTCGGGTGCCGGGTCTTTTCGAATTCCTCGCCGCTCAGCTCGAGCTCCTCGGACAGC
Source organism: Thermoanaerobaculia bacterium (assembly GCA_963809425.1). Lineage (GTDB taxonomy): Bacteria > Acidobacteriota > Thermoanaerobaculia > UBA5066 > UBA5066 > Fen-183. Next base: position 3,550 of record CAWEJK010000005.1, on the reverse strand, counting down.
TTCTCTCCCGGACGGAGGCCGGTGAAGACGATCGGCATCTCCTCGAATGGTTTCAGCCCGGTCCGCTTGATGAGGGCGGTCGCCACGTCGAGGATCTTCACCTGCTCCCCCATTTCCAGGACGAGGATCTCGCCCCCCTTTCCCAGCGCGCCCGCCTGCAGGACGAGCTGGGCGGCCTCGGGGATGGTCATGAAGTAACGCTTCATTTCCGGATCCGTTACGGTGACCGGTCCGCCGGAGGCGATCTGCTCGCGGAATGTCGGGATCACCGAGCCGGCCGAATCCATGACGTTCCCGAACCGGACGGCGAGGAAACGGGTCCCGATGAATCGGGTCCCGCTCCGGCGGTCCAGGTCCTGGATCACGAGCTCGGCGACCCGTTTCGAGGCCCCCATGATCGAGCTCGGCCTCACGGCCTTGTCCGTCGAGATCAGAATGAAGGCCTCGACGCCGTGCTCGTGGGCCATCTCCCCGAGCCGGCGGGTGGCGAGGACGTTGTTCTTGACCGCCTCGGCCGGGTTCGCCTCCATCATCGGGACGTGCTTGTGCGCCGCTGCGTGAAAGAGGACGCTCGGCCTGTGGCGCGCCAGAATCTGGGCCATCCGCGCTACGTCTCCGACGTCGGCCAGGATCGCTTCGACCGGGACGTTCTTGAACGTTCGGAGCCGTCGCTTGAGCTCCTGCTGGATCTCGAAGAGCGCGAACTCCGACCTCTCCACGAGAAGAATCCGGGCCGGCCGGAAGCCGGCCACCTGGCGTGCCAGCTCCGATCCGATGGAGCCGCCCGCTCCCGTCACGAGGACCGTCTTCCCCTCGAGGAATCCGCTCACGAGCTTCTCGTCGAGCGTCACCGGCAGCCGGTCGAGAAGGTCCTCGGCCTTCACGTCCAGGATCCGCGTCACCTTCACTTTCCCCTCGAGCACTTCCGAGAAGCCGGGAATGACCCTGCACGTAACGGGAATCGACTGGCAGAGCGCCATGATCTTCAGGATCTCCGGACGCGAGATCCGGGCGATGGTGACGACGACCTGGGTGATCCCGAGCTGCTTTACGAGGCGCGGCAAGTCGGCGCGGGTCCCTACGACGGGAATGCCGTGAACCACCGTTCCCTGCTTCTTGGGGTCGTCGTCGATGAAGCCCCGCACATCCAGGACGGTGTCGGTCCGCCCTTCGACTTCATGCGCCGCATGGACACCACCTTCGCCCGCTCCGAAGAAGAGCGTCGGCATGTGTTCCCCCGAAGAGGACCTCAGGCGACGACGGGTCTTCTCTTCCGCCTCCCAGAGGGCCCGCCGACGCTACCCGAATTCCCAGGACCCCGAGGAAGCCGACGGTAGTTCCCGTCAGGATGACGGAGAGGGGGACACGCCAGTCACCGAACCGATCTGGCAGCGTGAACCGGAGAGCCATGAGAACGAGGGACGACCAGAAAAAGGCATAGAAGAAGGAACGCACCTCGCGCATGCCGACGTAGCGCCAGATGAAGGTGTAGACGCCTGCCAAAGCCAGCGCGACGACCTGGATCAGAACCACATAGGGGAGCTGGACGAGGGCGTCGAAAAGCACCTTCTGCGAGATGACGAACTCGTAGCGCAGGAGGTAGGCCAAGACGAAGCTGCCCGTCAGGACCAAGAGATCCAGGACAAACTGCATCTTCCGCGTCAGAAGTCCGATGGGAATCGTCAGCCCACTCAGGGAAAGAGACCGTCTCCCGCCGTTCGACGAACCGTGGGGCGAGGGTCTCACTGCCGACACCTAGCTGACGGGAATTGTCGTCCCCTCCACTCAGGTCTGACAGATCTCACTGGTCCCAGCCTCCGCCGCAGAATAGGGCGCTTGCTGGGTTTATCACGAATTCGCCGAGACGGGAATCCGCGCTTCCTCTTAGTGAGGGCGAGGTGTCTTCGAGCCTCGAGCGGACTCGAGCTGCGCCTGCGTCACGGAAGGGATACGGACGAGGTTTATGACTGAGAGAATGGTCTTTGCGATTACCGCAAGGTCCGTCCAGGCCGTCCGCCTCTCGATGTAATCGATGTAGCCACGCAACTTAAATGGCTGAAGCGTCTCCCGGTAGAAGCGCTCGCGGTCGCCCGGAACCGCCGCCAGAAGAGCTTCCTCGTCTTTCAATGCCAGCGCCACGGGATCGGTGATCCCCGGCCGGACGCGCAGGACACGCTTCCATGTCTCGCTCGTCAGGTCGACGAGGGCCGGGACCTCGGGACGCGGCCCGACGAAAGACATCTCGCCTTTCAGGACGTTCAACAACTGTGTTACTTCGTCGAGCTTAAACCGCCGGAGGACCCGTCCGACCCGCGTCACCCGGGCATCCCCCGCCGCCGTCACCTCCGGCCCGTCGCCCGCCCTCATCGTGCGGAGCTTCCACAGGAGGAATCGCCGGCCTCCACGGCCGACCCGCTCGTGACGAAACAGCGGTGGACCCGCGGAATCGAGAACGATCGCGAGGCAAGCCACGAGAAGAAACGGCAACGTGACGACGAGCCCTCCCAGCGAAAGGAGGATCTCCACGACGCGCGGGAGACCGCCTCGCGGCGGTCGCTCGACTTCGAGACGGACGGGCGTTCCGGTCACCGCCCGATCCGAGAAGATCCAGATGTCGCCGGGACCGTCCGGCGGAAGAGACGGCAGAGCTTCCGGACGCTCGCGATGACGTGGTCCACCTCGTTCCTGCGCATGCCCGGGAAGATCGGCAGGCTGACGAGCCTCGGCCAGAGAGCCGTTGCAACCGGCAAGTCGGCCCTCCTCCAACCGAAGGTCTTCGTGTAGTACGGATGAAGATGAAGCGGGCGCCAATGGACCGAGCAGCCGACGCCCGCCTTCTTCAGCTCCTCCATGAACCGGTTCCGGTCGAGCGCGAGCCGCTCGAGCCTCAGCCGGATCGGAAAGAGATGCCACGCGTGAATCCGGTCGGACGGGTCGGGAGGAAGCTCGAGCTCCTCGATCGCGGCCAGCTCCTCGCGGTACCGGCGTGCGACGCATTCCCGCGCGAGGCGCATCTTCTCCGCCCGTGCGAGCTGGTGAATCCCTATCGCCGCCGCGATGTCGGTCAGGTTGTACTTGTACCCCGGCGCGAGGATCCGGTAATCCCAGGTTCCACCCCCCGAGTATCGCCCCCACGCGTCGTGAGAAAGCCCGTGAAGCGACATGAGCCGCATCCGGTCCGCGAGCGCCCGATCGTCCGTGACGGCCATTCCCCCTTCGCCCGTGGTGATCGTCTTGTTGGCGTAGAAAGAAAAGCACGATACGGCCGACGTCCTCTCTCCGCACCGCCGCCACCGCGAGCGACTCGACCGGCGATACGCCGCCGGAAATGCGTGTGCCGCGTCCTCGACGACCCAGAGTTTCCGCGCGGCCGCCCACGCGCCGACGGCCTCCATGTCGACCATCAGCCCGCCCACGTGGACCGGGATGATCCCCACGACCTTTGCGTCACGCGGGAGCTTCGGCGAGAGGCGGCCCGCCCGGAAATCCTCGATCTTTCGCGAGGCGTCGTCGAGGTCGAGGTTGCCGGTCACGGGATCGCAGTCGACGA
>CAWEJK010000004.1:0-381586 GCA_963809425.1 Thermoanaerobaculia bacterium | reverse complement strand
GGAGACCCTCCGGCTAGGTCGACTCGATCCGGTAGACGACCTCGATCAGCTCGCCGACGAGATACTTCGCGTCCGTCGCCGGGCGCGCGTAGCGTTTCCAGGGGTCACACACCACCGCCTCGGGGTTCCAGGTCTCGATCTTGGAAGCGTTCGTCGCCCCGATTCGCCCAATGACGACGAATCCGTGAGACCAGCCCCCTACTTGCATCCAGTCGAGCGGAGAAACCTTCCAAACGTCGCGAAGCTGGACAAAGGCCAACGCACTCTGCTCGCCGCAGTTTCCACACCCCAGAGCTTTGGCATGGGCCGCCCACGTCTCCACGGTGACCTTCAGGGGGTCGAGGCCGAAGCGCATGACGTCTTTCGCCTGGCTCTTCAAGTCCTTGATGATTTCCTCTCGCACGGTCGAGACGCACGCGACCGGCAACAGCAACCCGCTCAGGTTGTCGCCGAACTTGTTTGAAGCACCGATGTCGATCGTCTTCCGGACGTAGAGGTCGACCTGAATCGCCGCGTTGAGATTGTCCGCCGCATTCGTGACGATGTCGGGGGAGGCCATGCGTTGTTCTCCGTGAACGCAAAAGATTCTACCGCAGCGGGGGAGGCTCTTTTGTTTTCGACCGGCCGTAGGCGGTAGGATCGAGGAAACGAAAGGTCGGAAGGAGACAGGCAAATGAAGTGGCGTGTTCTTCTCTTGAGTCTCGGCCTGTTAGGCCTCGGGTTTCGCGCGGCGTCGGACGAGACGGCGGCCGCGCGCGAGCAGGCCGCGCAGGCGCGCCTGAACCCGTCCGATGAGGAGGACATCCTCATCCAGACGCTCGAGCGATTCGAAAACGAGTTCCCGGACTCGCCCACGGCTGCGTCGAAGATCCTCCCTTTTGTCCGGGACGAGAGGCCGAAGGTGCGCCGGGCGGCCGTCCGGGTCCTGGGAGTCCTCCAGGCCGATCTCGATGAAAAAGGCCTCGCCGACGTGACGAGGATGCTCTCCTCCGACCGACAGGGAGGAAGTCATCGACGCGCTGAAGGCGCTGCGATGGCTCTATGCTCCGTCGACGATCCCGTCGATCCTGCCTCTCCTCTCGCATACGGACGAGCACGTCAAACGGGAGGCCTGCCGTGCCCTCGCGGTGATCGGGGACCGCTCCGTCGTCCCGAAGATCGAGCCTCTCCTGAACGACCCGATCAAGGACGTGCGGCTGGACGCCGAGGGTTCGATCGCGCAGTTGAAGAGGAAGCCATGAAGCGCGCCGTCTTCCTTATTCTGGCCGTCCTCGTCGAGGCTCCTGCGCCGTGCCTGGGCTCCTCGGGCATCGTTTACCAGCCGTCCGCCCCTCCTCCGCAGACTGCGCGTGCGGTGGTGTTGAAGGTCGTCGACAACCGTCCGCCGCGTGAGGGAGGCCTCGAACCCCGCGTCGTGGGCTTTCGCCGAAGCATGGTCGGGATCAAGGCCAACATCAAGGAGTCCGGACCCGACGTCGTCCCGAACGTCGTCCGGGCCGTGACCGAGGACGCCCTCGGCCGCGCCGGAATCCGCACGAGCGACGGCGCGAAGGTTACGCTCACCGCCCAGGTCCTCTCTTTCTGGATGGATTGGTCGGGCGTCGCATTCGCGGGCGCTTTTTCGCGTCTCAAATACGTGGGTGCGATCGCGGTCGAGTACACGCTGCAGGACTCCTCGGGCCGCGTCCTCTGGAAGGGCCTGGCCGTAACGGAGCAGCACCACTCCTCCGACTCGAAGGAGAAGATTTTCAACCCGGCGCTCAAGCGCCTCGCCGACCGGGCGGCGAAGCGGTTCCAGTCGCCCGAGTTCGTGAAGGCGACGCAGTAGACGTCGAGGCCATCCTGGGTCCTGCATCGATGGAGGTCGCAAATGGACCGTGCGCTCTCTGTTTCTGCTGCGTTTCGCCGCGTGGCCCTGCTTGTCGCTTGCCTCGTCTTCATCCCCAAAGCGGTGGCCGCAGACAGCGCTCCACTCTCTGGGTGGACCGCGCTCGGACCGAACGCGGGCCACGTGCGGTGCCTTGCTGCGGATCCGAAGAACCCGCTCACCGTCTACCTCGGAACCGCAGGCGGCGACATCTTCCGGAGCGCGGACGGCGGGGTCTCGTGGAAGAGGGTTCGAGCGGGCGACGCCGATCGGGAGGACGGGGTCTGGGATCTCGCCGTCTCGCAAGGGTTCGCCCTCGCGGGTGTGGGCGGGGATGCAGAACGGCCTCCTGCGGAGCACGGACGGTGGCAACACCTGGTCCGAGGTCGGCGCCGGCCTCCCGAAGACGTCTGTCCGAGCCCTTCTCGACGACCCTGAATCTCCGAAGACGCTTTTCGCGGGAACGTTCGAAGGAATCTACCGGAGCACGAATGGAGGGGACGACTTCGTCTCCGTGAATCGGGGAATCAGGCCGCTCCCGATCGCCGCGCTTGCGTGGGGACCGAAGAAGCCCCGGACCATCTATCTCGCGACCCGCCTGCGCGGGATGGCGAAAAGCACCGACGGCGGCGAGACGTGGAAGCCCGCGAGCCGGGGCCTGGCCCGGCCGAACGTGAACGCACTCGTCGTCGACGCGAAAGAACCGTCGCGGCTCTGGACCGCCACGGACGGCGGCGTCTTCCTCTCCCCGGACGCCGCGGAGAGCTGGACCTTCGCCGTCGCATTGGGCAAGCGGAACGTGACGGCGCTCTTCCTCGACCGAGCCCACAAGGCGCTTCTCGCGATCACCGCCGAAGGAACATTCCGGAGCGAGGACGGAGGCAAAGGCTGGACCCTCTGGAGCAGCGGTGCCCCGCCTCCGACCGTCGAAGCTCTGACCCCCGGACCGGGCGGATCGATCGTCGCCGCCACGAACGGCCTGGGTATCTTCCGATCGACGGACGGGGGCCGCTCGTGGGCGCCCTCGAGCCGCGGGCTCTCCGCCACGAACATCGACACCGTGGCGGTCGACCCCTTCCAGCCACGGACGCTGTTTGCGGGCGGGGGTGTGACGGCGTGGAGGAGTTCCGACGGCGGCGCCTCATGGAAGGACGTCGGCGAAAGGTCTGAGTGTCGGGCAAGGGATACACGCAACTCCTCGTGAACACGTTCGCGTTCGACACGAGGAAGCAGGGCGTCGTTTACGCGGCGGACAACGAGGGGGTTTTCAGGAGCACGGACGGAGGGCTCTCCTGGAGAACTTGTCGGATGCCGGAGGCCGCTTATGCCCTTGCCGTGGACCCGGCCCGTCCCGACACCGTTTGGGCAGGTTACATCGACGCGGTATTTGCCAGCGACGACGCCTGTGCGACGTGGAGAAAGCTCCCGGCGACCTTCGGAAAGACGATCGTCCTGAGGATTCTCTTCAGGCGGGGCGCGTCAGGACGCGCGTTCGTCGCGACGGCGGGCGGCCTCTACCGGACGGACGACGGCGGGAAGTCGTTTCAGGGTCCGGCCGAGGGAACGGGAGGCCGCATCCGCGTGACGTCGCTCGCGGCCGACCCTGTCGATGCCGCGACCGTCTGGGCGGGCACGGTGAAGGGCCTCTTCGTCAGCCGGGACGGCGGAGCGTCCTGGACGGCGACCGCCCCCCCGGGTGTCGGCATCATCGACGTGGCGGTTCATCCGAAGTCCTCGGGCCGCGTGTTCGCCGGAACCGAAGCCGGCGTGATCGTGACGTCCGACGGCGGAGCGAGCTGGACCGCCCTGAACGAGAACCTGACGGGTGAGCGCCTCCAGGGCCTCAGGCTCGATCCGGAAGGCAAGACTCTCTATGCGGCGACCTCGGGAGGCGGCGTTCTCGCACTTCAGCTCAGCGACTGAAACGTAGCGGCTCCTTCGAGGCGGCGCGGGCGGCCCCCTTCGAACCTCGCCGAGCTCTACGGGATTTGCCAGCCCGTGTTCAGGAGCGCGTAGGCAAGCGGCGCCACTTTTCGCGGTGAATCCGACTCGACGACGATCTCGACGAAGGGCTGCTCCAGTTCGTCCCGGCCCGGGAGCTGGAGCTCTCGCGCGAGCTCGATGAGGAGGGCCGACACGCCCGGTGAGAGAGATCGCGCCCCGAGAAAAAGGCGCCGGAATTCGGCGCGCCCGCTGTCGTCGAGAACGCCGGCGCGGCCGCGGAGGATCCGCAGCAAGGCCAGGGGCTCTCGGGACTCGTCCGCGGCCTCATGGCATGCCCGAAGGTCGGACGCGCCGAGAGCCGCCTCTTCCAGCGGCACCCGCGCCAGCATCCTCATCTCGTCGAAGAAGAGTTTCCCCTGGCGAAGGCGTTCCACGAGCGTCGACCACGACACGCTCCGCGGCTCGGTCTTCCCCCATAGGATCCGGGCTTCGCTGGCGACGACGTAACTGTCGCTCCGGGCGGCGCGGGTGTCGACTCTCCCTGTTTTCTCGAGATGTCTGAGGCTCCTCGCCCACGCGACAGCCCAATAGTCGGCGTCCGAGTCCATCGGATCGGACGGGAGGCTATTCACAGGTCTCCATCCGGCGGCCAGCCTCGCGAGGAGCTGGAGGTCCCAAGCGGCGACTGCTTCGACGCGCTCGCCGACGACGTTCGGATCCTGCGCGAGGCCGTCGCGGCCCTGCCCGAGGGCGTCCGCGGCAAGGCCGGCGACGACACGTCGCCGCGCCTCGGAATCTCCGGCGACGGCGGCCAACGGCTCCCAGAACCCGTTGTTCCTCGGCACCAGCTGCTGCCGGAGCTTCGTTTCTGCGTCCATCACGGTTCTCCAATCCGGGCCGTCGTCAAATCAGTACCCGATCTCGATGTTGACGAAGTGTTTTCCCCCGGCGTCGACGCCCTTGGTCACGTTCGTCACCTTGCCGCCGAGCTCCTCGGCAGCTCCGCGCGCGACGCTCTCCAGCATCGCGTCGCTCGTCGGAGCCTTCTGGATGATGTTGGGAACGAGGATCTTCGAGGGTTTGGGATTCCCGGACGCCCGGATGGCGTCGGCGAGCATTGAAGGAGAGCTGCCTTTCGGCTGCAACGGCCCGCGGACGATATGGTCCAGGACCACGTCGTCGCCCTGACGAACGATCTTCACGACCGACTTCTGGTCGCCGCTCCACGTGGCCATCGAATGGCCTTCGTCGTAGAGCTTCTCCTGGCGCATCCTGCCCTTGGGTTGGGGACGCGAGCCTTTCGGCACCGGCGGCTCTACCGGTTTGGGCGCCGACGGCTCTTTCGGGGCCCGCATCTCCGCCGCCTTCGCCGCGTCCGCGGCTTCCTCTGCAGCCTTCGTTGCCTTCGCGGCTTCAGCGGCCCTCTCCGCCGCCGCGGCGTCCTTCAGAGCCTGCTCAGCGAGGATTTCCTTGTTGCTCATGATGATGGTCTTGCAGGGCTGCGTGACCTCCTCGAGGATGGCCGCCCCCTCCTCGAGCTTTTCGGCCCTTGCGGCCGTTGCGGCCTCGCCGCCCACGAAGAACAACGCGATGTTCGCGGCGATCTCAACGACCAATTGAGTCTGGTGGCCCGGCTTGGTTCCGGCCTCCTTCCAGCCCTTCTTGGCTTTGTCCCACAGCCCCTTCGAGAAGGCGATGACGCGTTCGTTCTGATCCTGTATTCCCTCGATGCCCTGAGACCCCTGACTGATGCGGGCCTCCTTCGCCAGCCAGACGGCGCCGTTCCAGACCTTCTGCGCGACGTTCTCCCGGTAGACCGGGTCGTCTTTCAACCGGCCCACGTCCATCGCCAGGCCCAGGAGTCCTTTGGCGAGGTGATAGGCGGTCTTCACGATCCCGAGCGTGCCGTCATGCATCAAGAGGCCAACGTGGTCATTCGGTGGGATCAGGGCGCGCTGTCGATCGGCTTGGTCGTCCAGCCAGTTCTCGGCCTTTTCGATGTGAGCCTTCGCCCACGCGTTGTCCGCGTCGATCTGACGGGACCGTACGGCGTCGAAACTCTCCCGGTCGCCCATCGGCTAGACCAGCTTCCCCGTGTCCATCCGGATCCTGAGGGCGATGAGATCCGACTTCCGTCTTCCGTCGATCTTCGGATCGGGAAGGACGTCCCGGCTCCAGGCCGTCTTCGGGTTCGTGTCGAAGTCCTCCCCATAGAGGAGCGCCGCCTCGCAATACGTGCACGTCCCGCGCTCCGAGCCGAGGCCGTAGGAGTCCGCCTTCTCGATGTTCCGGTCGACGAACGCGAAGAGCTTCTTGTGGCCGAGGCGCGCGGACTCCTCGGGGAGGACCCGCTCGATCTCCGCGACGATCTTCCGCCGCGGCTCGGCGACCGCGCGTTCGCGGAAGACTTCGACCTGGTCCTTACGGATTTGGAACATCGACTCCCTCCAGGCTCACGTCCTCCCGCTCGAGGCCCTTCGCCTCGGCCCGGAACCGCAATAGCCGACTCGCGTCCTCGTCCTCCAGGAGGAAGGTCCCGACCGGACCGAAGAACTGCCTGATCTCCTGCGGCCTGCATGTCGGCAGGTAGACGCGGAGGACACGCGGGTCGTAGAAGCGGAAATAGGCGGTCTTGCCGCCTTCGATCTCCGCCATCAGGAAATGGCGAAAGTGCTTGCGGAGGTCCGGGAAGCTCGCCGCGGAAGCCAGGTAGATACCCCAGCTCTGGCCCCACGTCTTGGCGACCAGCTTCCTGAGAAGGGGAGACGGCTTCGAAAACCGCACGAGGTAGGGAGCGAACATCTCGAGGTCGCGGGCAGAGTCCCCGTCGTAGAGGGACTGACACTCCTCGCCGGACTCCCTGGACCAGTTGAGCGCCCGCAGGTCGCGTGCCGCGTCGAGCACGGCGTAAAGCGGTTCGGGGGCGCTGGTCAGAATCTCGAACAGGCGTTGCCGGGATGCGGGAAGCGGCACTTCCTTTTCGGGCGCCGCCGCCTGGCCCCCCATTCCGCTGCTCAGGGGATTCACTGTCGAGGCGATGTCCGTCAACTTGTCTCCCGGCGAAGGACCCCGACGGGGTCCTTACGCTATGTTCACGTTTCGCATAGGGCCGAGCCGCTCGCGGCCGCAGCGGAGAGCGCCGCCCCCTGCGACCCGCCCATTCCGGTGTCCCCGATCATGACCGTCGGGCATCCCATCGCGATCGAGTTCGGGGGACCGATCGCTTCGATGATCGTGTCGCCCTGGCGGCAGGCGGGGGACTTCTCGATCATCACGGTCGCCGAGCCTTTGATGACGACGCCCGGCCCGTGCAGAGGAATGGGCCACGGCACGGTGCAAGCGTGGACGCTGGCCCCGCTGGCCGCTGCAGCAAGGATCGAGGCGCTGTTGGAGGCCAGGGAGCTGGCCTTCGCCGTTTCCGCCGCGAGCCGGGCGGCCGTGGCGGCGGCGACAGCGGCCGGCGCGCCGGGCGTGCCGGCCGCCGCAAGGGCCGCGGCCTCGGCGACTTTCGCCGTCGTCTCCAGGGCCTGAAGCGTCGCCTCCGTGGCCGTGTTTGTAGCCACGATTCCAGGCCCCGCCGCGAGCGGTATCCCCTTCCACGCGGGCAGGAACCCTATCGTAACGGTCAGGGCGGGCGGCCCACCCGTGAGGATTGGCGGCAGCGGGTGCATGACGGGATCGGTGATTCGGGCTGCGGGAGGCACTTCTTCTCTCCTTCAGTCTGCCGAAGCTCTTCTCGTCGTCGGCGGCGCCGGGTGCCTCCTCATGGACACGACTTGTAGCCCGTCTTCGCGTTATCGGCGACGGTCGGGTCGCCCGGACTCGCCTCCTTCGCGTCTTCGGGCGCGGACGGGCTCGAGCCGCTGCCGGAGCCGGCCGAGCCGCCGGAGTTGATCATGACCATGGTCCCCTGGATCGCGACGCCGGAGGGGCCGATGTCGATGAAGCCGCCGGAGGCCTTCAGCGTGAGCTGCATTCCCGCCTCGATGATGACTTTCAAACCGCCCTTCAAGTGGATCTCGTTCCCGGCTTCGATGGCGTGGTTCGACCCGACCTTCTCCTGCTGATTCCCGCCGACATCCAGGCTCTGGTCCCCGTCCACCTTCTCCTTCCGGTGGGCCTTGACGTGAACGTGGTCGTTGTTCTCGACGAGCGTCTTGCGGTCGTACTTCACGACGACGTCCAGCCCGCCCGGCCCGTCCTCTCCGCCGATCAGGAGCTTCATGTCGCCGCCGACGTGCTGCTCGAGGTTGCGCTTGTTGTGGAGGTGCACGTCCTGGTAGACGAGCTCCTTGTAGTCACCCTGCCTGTTCCCGTCCTTCTCGCCGCCCACTGTCAGGTGCTTGTCGTGAAGGACGCTCTCCATCGAGTCGTTCTTCACCCTCGTGTCCATGTTCTTCTCGGCGTGGAGGAAGACCTGCTGCTTGTCCTTCGTGTCGTCGAAGCGCCACTCGTTGAACCCTTCGCCCTCGAGCGTCGTGTTCGACTTGACCCCCATCACCTTGTTGTCGTTCTTGTGTTTCGAGTCAGGGCCGTCGCCGAGGTAAGGCGGCATCTGGTCGGAGTTGTAGACGCACCCGACGATGATCGGCTGGTCCGGGTCCCCTTCCAGGAAGTCGACGATCACTTCCTGGCCGATCCGCGGCCAGAAGGAGGCGCCCCAGCGGCGCCCCGCGATCGGCTGCCCGACGCGAACCCAGCACGAGCTGTCGGTGTCGTTCTTGCCCTCCCGGTCCCAGTGGAACTGCACCCTGACGCGGCCGTACTTGTCCGTGAAGTATTTCCTCGCCGCGAGGTCCGACGACGACGGCCGTCTGCGTCCCCCTGACGGTGGGAATGGGAGTGACGCGCGGCGGGCGGAAGGGCAGCGCGGCCGGGAAGCAGGAGAAGTGGTTCTGATAGGCGAAGCCGCCCTCGCCGGAGCGTACGTCGGCGGCCTCGGACGCGGCGTGCTCGACCTGGTGGACGACCCAGGAGCCGTCCCCCTCGAAATGGCGCTCGAGCGTGAACTTGTGGCCCGAGACGATCTGGCGGCAGTTGCTCGCGGCGTGCACGAGGACGCTGGCGGCCGCCTCGGACTCCATCCGCACCTCCGCGGTTCGGGTGTTGTCCTTGAAGATCTTCTGGATCTCCGCCGGCTGCTCGCCGCCTCCCTTGTTGATGCCGTCGAAGCGCTGGGCGTAGGCGCCGGGGAAATCGTAGAGCTCGAGCGGCGCATTCGCTCCGAGCTTCAGCTTGTGGCTGGACTTGCCCGCGGCGACGGACGCCAGAATGTCCGCTACGCCTTCGAGGTGCTTGTGGGGCAGCTCGAAGCAGTGATCCCAGAGCGTCACCTTGCTCGAGCGGAGCTCCTGCGCCTTCTCCCAGGCGTTGACGCGGTCCTCCTCGCGGGTCCCTCCCGCGACGGCGTCGAAGATGAGCGAGCTCTTGGCCGGAAGATCCGAATGGCTTCCCGGCGTATTCGCGACGACCATCGTGTGACTGCCGTCGCTGTGCTTGAAGAAGTAGTAGATCCCCTCCTCTTCCATCAGGCGGCTCGCGAACGCGAAGTCGGACTCGCGGTACTGGACGCAGTAGTCGCGCGGATGGAACGTTCCCTGGATCTCCCAGTTGACGGGGAAACCCGTCAGCACCTTCTTCAGGATGTCGGGGATCGAGAGGTGCTGGAAGATCCGGCTCTGCGTCTTTCGGGACAGGAGGAAGGCCTCCGGCACGAGGTCCAGGAGATATCGCGTGAACGTCGCGTCGCGCCCCCCCTGCGCGACCCGGTAGCAGACGCCGTTGACCCACCTTTTCGAGCCTCCGGGCAGAGCGATCTCGGCGGTGACCTTCTGTCCGAGGATGCTCTCGAAGGGGACCTTCTTCGCGTTCTCGGCGATGCACTTCAGCTGGAACGAGAACGGCCGGGAAATCGCTTCCTGTCCCGAGAAGCCGCTCAGGAGGAGGACGTCCTTGCCGAGCGGCGTCTTGACGACGAGCCTTCGACCATCCTGCGTGTGGGCCACTCAGCACCTCTTGAAGTTACAAACCTAGGTCGGCGGCGCCCCCCGCGCTGTAACGCGAGTCACGGAACTGAGTTTTCTTCCAGACGACGCCGAAGAATACCCCAGCGGAGGCTCCGCGAGCGAGATTCGGACAGCGTCCGCATCAGTCGAACTCGTAGCGGAAGTTTCCTCCGTCGCCGACGATGACGCGCACGCGCTCGATCGTCCGGCCCTCGGCCATCCGGGAGAGGAACTCGCCCGACATCTCGGGCAGGACCGTCCGCGTCAGGATGTGATCCACGTTGCGCGCGCCGCTTTCGACCTCCTTGCAGCGCCCCAGGATCTCGTTGATGACGCTGTCGTCGTAGGTGAACGAGGCGCCGTGATTCTCCTGGAGCCGGCTTCCGATCCGGCCGAGCTGAAGCTTGATGATCTGCCGCATGACCTTGTCCGAGATCGGGTAGAAGGGGACGATGACCATCCGCCCGAGGAGGGCCGGCTTGAAGATCTTGTTCAGCTCCGGCTTGATCGACTCCACGAGCTTCTCGGGCTCCGGGGCGGTCTCGGGATCGGCGCAGAGCTTCATCATCGTGTCGGTAGCGGCGTTCGTGGTCAGGATGATGACGGTGTTCTTGAAGTCGATCTCCCGCCCCTCGCCGTCCTCGAGAATCCCCTTGTCGAAGACCTGGTAGAAGAGCTCCATGACGTCGGGGTGCGCCTTCTCGACCTCGTCGAGGAGGACGACGGAGTAGGGGCGGCGCCGGACCGCCTCGGTCAGGACGCCTCCCTCGCCGTAGCCGACGTAGCCCGGCGGCGAGCCCTTGAGCGACGAGACCGTGTGCGCCTCCTGGTACTCGCTCATGTTGATCGTGATGAGGTTCCGCTCGCCGCCGTAGAGCGCCTCCGCGAGCGTGAGGGCGGTCTCGGTCTTGCCGACTCCGCTCGGCCCGACGAGGAGAAAGACGCCGATGGGCCGGCGCGGATCCGTAAGGTTCGCGCGGGCGGTCCGGATCCGGCTCGCGATCGCCTCGAGCGCGTGCGACTGGCCGATGACGCGCTGCTCGAGCCGGTCCTTGAGCGTGAGGACCGTGTGGATCTCGTCCGTCAGCATCTTCCCGACCGGGATCCCGGTCCACCCGGAGATGACCTCGGCGATGGTCTGCGAGTTGACGCAGGCCTGCATGAGCGGCGTTTCGCCCTGCACCTTCTCGAGCTCCTTGTTGAGGGTGTCGAGCTCGGCCCGGAGCGCCGCGGGGTCCTGCGGCGGGGACGCGGGAGCCGCGGGAGCCGCAGCGGCCGCCGGGGACTTCGCCTCGGTTGCCGCGGGCTTCGCGCTCGGCGCCGCGGCACCCTTCTTCCTCGGGACGGCCTGCTCCTCCAGCTTCGACCGCACCTCGCGGATCTTCCCGATCAGGTCCCTCTCCTTGTCCCACTGAGCCTTCAAGCCGACGAGCTTCTCCTCTTCGGCCGCCTTCTTCGTCGCGAGCTCGTCGAGGCGCTGTTTGTGGTCGACGCCGGTCGCCTCCTCGCGCGCGAGCGCTTCGATCTCGGCGGCGCCGTGGTCGATCGCCCGCTGCGCGTCCTCGACCGCGGGAGGCGTCGCCGCCTGGCCGATCGCGACGCGCGCGCAGGCCGTGTCCAGAACGGAGACGGACTTGTCCGGGAGCTGGCGACCCGAAATGTAGCGGTGCGACAGCCGGACGGAGTCCTCCACGGCCTCGTCGAGGATCCGGACCTTGTGGTGGTTCTCGAGGGGCTCGGTGAGACCGCGCATCATGATGATGCCGACCGCTTCCGTCGGCTCCTCGACCTTGACGACCTGGAAGCGCCGCGCGAGGGCGGCGTCCTTCTCGAAGTACTTCTTGTACTCGGCCCAGGTCGTCGCCGCGATCGTGCGCAGCTCGCCGCGCGCGAGGGCGGGCTTGAGCAGGTTCGCGGCGTCGTTCTGTCCGGCCTGGCCGCCGGCGCCGATCATGGTGTGCGCCTCGTCGATGAACACGATGATGGGCTGCGCCGACGACTTGACCTCTTCGATCACGGACTTCAGACGGTTCTCGAATTCGCCCTTGATTCCGGCTCCGGCCTGCAGGAGCCCGAGGTCGAGGGTCCTCACGACGACGTTCTTGAGCGGACCCGGAACGTCTCCCACCGCGATGCGCAGCGCGAACCCTTCGACGACGGCCGTCTTCCCGACGCCGGCCTCTCCGGTGAGGATCGGGTTGTTCTGGCGGCGGCGCGTGAGGATGTCGATGACCTGCCGGATCTCGAAGTCGCGGCCGAGGATCGGATCGATGTGGCCTCCGCGCGCGCGAGCCGTCAGGTCGACGGTGTACTGATCGAGCGCCTTCGTCCGGCCGGGGACGCCCGTCGCGCCGCCCGCCGTGTCGCCGGCAGGCGCTTCGGCGAGCGAAGACGCGTCGCGGTCCTCGACCGAGCCCGAGACGATCTTCTCGAACTCTTTTCGGAGCGCCTCGACCGAGATCGCCGCGAACTCCTTGGAGATCTCGCGCGCGAGACGGGCGAATTCCTCCTTCTCGAGGAGCGCGAGGAGGATGTGCGAGGAGCGGACGCGCGAGGCGCCGAAATCGATCGAGCCGAGGAGCCAGGCTTCTTCGACGAGCTTCGGGAGACGGGGGGAGAGAGCCGGCGTGCGGCTGTTCCCGGTCTTGAGCCGGTCGAGCGATCGCACGAGGTCCTTCGCGAGCCGGGACTCGTCGATCTCGAACCGGCGCAGGATCCGGTGAAAGTCCGTGTCCGGCGTTTCGCCAAGCTTGACCAGCAGGTGCTCGACATCGACGTCGTAGTTCGTCCGGGACAGGCAGAGCCCGGCAGCCCCCTCGAGGGCGTTGCGGCAGGTGTCGTTCATTCGGCCGATGAGGGATTTCAGGTTCGCGCTCATGGACGCTTCCTTCCTCTACTGCTTTTGGACGGGCTTGTATCCTAGTTCATGGACTCGAGAATCAGGTTCGAGGCGTCGTCGGGCGAGGGTGCGCTCTTGAGCCACGTCGTCCAGCCGAGCATCGGCTGGGCGGCGGCGCCGGACTTCAGGTGGCACTCGGGGATCTCCTCCTTCTTCAGGACGAGCTGCACGTCGAAGTCGTATTCGACGCCGACGAGGAATCGGACGAGATCGTTCAGCGGCCGCCAGCCGCCCCCGCGAGGCAGAAACAGCTGGAAGGAGGCGAACCCCAGCGGTCCGAGCCGGATCCGGAAGCGGGACTGGTTGTTCCAGACATGGTCGCCGCAGACGAGGTCGACGCCGAGCCGGCTGTTGCGGGACCCCAGATGGGACCGATCTTCCGGCTCGAGGTCGAGCCACTGCCCGACGAACTGCCGTGTCGCGGTCGGGACCCCGAAGTAGTCGCGGAGGATTCCCTCGATGGCGCTCGCCGAGTGCGGGCGCTGCGCGACGAGACCGGCGTAGAGGAGGAGCGTTTCGTCGGAGACGCTCTGCCGTTCGCGGAGCCCTCCCGTGCCGAGGCCGATCAGCGCGAAGAGGCCCGAGACGAAGGGGTCGTCGCCGCCGCTCTCGTACACGACGGGGAAGCGGTATTTCTGCCAGGCGCGGTGGAAAAGCGAAAGAAAGCGGTGGTTGAAGAGGTCGAGGAACTCCCAGAGGGCGTAGTCCTTGTAGCGGATCCGCTCGATGAGCAGCTCGGTATACGGGATGGGGAGCACGCCGAGGGGCCCGGTCGTCCCGCCGATCGCGACGGTGAGCCTCGGGGGGCGATCGGCGTCGTTGGGATCGACGGTGAGGTCGAAAATCTCGCTCGGCGGGAACTCCAGGGTGGCGCGCGTCCTGAAGCGCGCAGTCTCGCGGCCCGGCGGTCCGTCGTGGCCGACCGGGGTGCGTGACGGAGAGAGCCGCGTCAGCAGCCTCACAGCCTGAAAGAACCCGAAATGCTCGGGGCGTGTCCGCAGGCGCTCGCTCAAAGCACGATCTGGTCGCCGGTGCGCGGCGGCCAGCGGCGCAGGACGCCCTCGCGTTGCTTCGTGGACACAACGAGCTGGCTGAAGGAGTTCACGGAAGCGTAGAGCGAGAGAAAGCGCTCGAGCACGGACGCGAAGAGGTAGACGCCCGAACCGACGAAGTTCTGCTCGTCGAAGTCGATCGAAACCTCGAGTCCTCTCACGAAGCCCGGGTGGGTGTCGCGGAGCGGCCGGACGACCCGGCGCGCGGAGAGACTCGAGATCCCGTCGATCTGCTGCCGCGTGACCGACGAATCGGAGATGTCGTAGAGCCGCAGGATCTCCCTGAGCGCCTCCGGGCCTTTCGCCCCCTCGCGCTCGACGAGCGACAGGACGTTCAGGGCGAGGTGCGAGATGAGCCTCCAGTGCGCCCCGCGCCGGAGCGGCGGCCGAAGGCTCGCGGTCGGTTTCACGAGGCTTCGGATCGCGGTGAAGACTCCCGGCCCCTCGAGCTGGAAGTCCCCTTCGGCATTGCCGAACGGGAGGCGGCCGGGAAGGTCGCGATTCGAGCTGGTCACGTGCACGGTGAGGGTGTCGGTGTCGGGCACGGCCGGATCGAAGTTCATGTCGACGAGCGTGAGGAAGACCTCGGTCCCGTCGTCGTCCTTGCGCTCCGACGGGCGGCGGCTCGCGTGCCAGAGCGCTTGCTGGCCCGCGCGCTCCGCGTCGTGGCGGAACGCGAAGAACGGCTGATACGCCCGCACGGTCTCGAGGTCGGCGCCCGTCGACGTCACGCTGTCGACCGACCAGACCTCGTGCGCCCCCGGTCGCCTCAGGTTCGGGACGATGCGGTACTCGTGGCTCAGATGGGTCACGCGGATCGGCTCCGCCATCTGGGTGAAGAGGTTGACCACCGGCGTGGCATGGAGCCGGAACGTCTGCGCCGAGACGCTCCGCTCGGCGGCGAAGGGACGTCCCAGGAGGATGCGTACGTCGAGCGTGTCCTTGAAGGCCAGGCCTTTGAGCCGGTCGAGCCCGTCGAGATCCACGAAAAGGAACTTCTCGGGGAAGGAGAAATACTCCTGGAGCACGCGATATCCCCGGAAGAGCCGGTCCGGCGAGGGCAGGAGCGTTTCGTCGTCGCCGAAGCCGACCGGCCTGAGAGCCTCCGGCCCCAGGGTGATCGCGGCGGAGTCGGGAGCCGAGGCCGCCGGCCGAAGCTCGATGGCGAGAGCGTCGTTGAAGAGCAGCTCGTAGAGCGCGTGGACGACCTTGCCTTCGCCCTGCAGGTAGAAACGCAGGCGCGAGAGCGGGCGCTCGGTGCCGTCGGTCGACTTCTCCTTGAGCTCGGAAAGGGCCGCGCCACCCAGGACGCGCAGGTCGAGGTGGAGCATCGTCCGCGCGTCGCGCCCCTCGATCGTGACCGCGGGCGCCTGCTCGAAGCGGGCGGCTCGCACCTCGACGGGCCAGATCGTGACGGGATAGGCGGTCCGGAAGCGGCACGGGATTCCGTCGACGGGAGCGGACGCGAGCGTCGAGCCCTTCGGAATCGTCTGCCCCGTCTGAACGCTCACCTGCTCGGTATTGAGGACGAACTGGACGACCGACATCGAGGGCACGGGCGCGAGAAACGTGGGGTACAGGATTCCGAGGAGCGATTCCGTGATCTCGGGGAACTCGTCGTCGATCTTGAGGCGCACGCGCGCCGCGAGGAACGCGAAGGCCTCGAGAAGCCTCTCGACGTGCGGGTCCTCGCACTTGTCCGGCTCGAGCTGCAGGCGGGACGCGATCTTCGGGTACTTGTCGGCGAACTCGGCCCCCATCTGGCGAAGGAAGCTCAGCTCGCGCTCGTAGTACTCCAGGAGATCGCTGCGCATCAGTCGCCCTTGACCGCGAAGTTGCCGCTCCCGATCTGAAGCGTCGTGTCGAACGAGATCGGCTCGGGGACCGGATCGATGCGCAGCCGCGCCTCGATCTTGAAGCGGAAGGCGCGCTCGAGCACGGATGCGTTCACGACGCTGACGACGACGTCGTCGAGGCGGGGCTCGAACCGCCTGAGCGTGGTTTCGAGCGCGAGCGTGAGGTCGTGCTGGTCCTCGGCGCTTCTCACGGTGGAGTTGGAGAAGTCCGGGAGGCCGTACGCGAGCATGGAATCGGCGAGAAACGGCAGCTCGTCGGGCACCTCGAGCACGCGTCGCGTGTTGAGGAGCCACTCGAGGTCCCTCTTGAGGGCCTGTTTGACCTGGCGAAGGGCCTTCGAGCGCGAGGGCGGCACCTCGGCCTTCGCCTCGGGCTCGAAGTCGACGAGGCGGTCGAGGACCGACAGGTTGATGCGGATCTCGTCGTCGATCCTCGCCATGATGCGTCGCAGCGGCGGGGCGCCGGGGCCGGCGACGTTTCGCCGGCCTTCGGCCGTCCCGTCCCCTTATCCCCCGATCGACTTCGGCAGCTCGGCCACCAGCCGCAGGGAGACCGACAGCTCGTCGAGCTGGAAGTGCGGCCTCAGGAAGGCGATCGCCTTGTAGACGCCGGGTTTGCCCGCCACTTCCGCCACCTCGATGCGAGCCTCGCGAAGGGGGAACTGCGCCTTGATGGCCGGCGAGGCCGTGTCGTCGGGCGTGATGTAGTTCGAGATCCACTTGTTGAGGAAGAACTCCACGTCCTTGCGCGACGCGAAGCTGCCGATCTTGTCCCGCATGATCGCCTTGAGGTAGTGGGCGAAACGGGAGACGGCGAAGATGTAGGGGAGCTGGGTCGAGAGACGCGCGTTCGCGTTCGCGAAATCGGTGTCGTACTTCTTGGCCTTCTGGGCCGACTGCCCGCCGAAGAACGCCGCGTAGTCGGTGTTCTTGCAGTGCACGAGCGAGAGGAAGCCGAGGTCCGAGAACTCCTTCTCGCGGCGGTCGGTGATCGCGATCTCGGTCGGACACTTCAGCGCCACGTCGCCTTCGTCGGTCTGGAAGGTGTGCGCCGGAAGCCCCTGCACGAGCCCGCCCCCCTCCACGCCGCGGATCGCGACGGTCCAGTTGTAGAGCGCGAAGGCCTCGGTCAGGCGCGTCCCGAACGAGTAGGCCGCGTTTCCCCAGAGGTATTTCCTGTGGTCCTTGCCGTCCACGTCCTCCTCGAAATTGAAGGACTCGGTCGGGACGGTGTCGGCGCCATACGGGAGACGCATGAGCGTGTGGGGGAGCGTGAGCCCCACGTAGCGCGAGTCCTCCGAGTCGCGGAACGACCGCCACTTCGCGTACTCGGTCCGGTCGAAGATCTTCGCGAGGTCGCGGACCTCGGTCAGCTCGGTGAAGGACTGCCAGCCGAACATCTCGGCCGAGGCCGCCGAGATGAAGGGCGCGTTCGCCGCGGCGGCGACGCCCGAGATCTTCTCGAGGAGCGACATGTCCTGCGGGTGGTTGCCGAACTCGTAGTCCCCGATCAGAGCGCCGAACGGGGCGCCGCCGAACGTTCCGTACTCCTCTTCGTAGACCTTCTTGAAGAGCGCGGACTGGTCGAATTCCGCGGCCCGCTCGAGGTCCTTCAGGAGGTCCTTCTTCGACACGTTCAGCACGCGGATCTTGAGCATCGTCGAGGTCTCGCTCTCGAACACGAGATGCTTCAAGCCGCGCCAGCTTCCCTCGAGCTTCTGGAAGTCCGGGTGGTGCATGACCTCGTTCAGCTGAGCCGAGAGGAGCTTGTCGATCGCCGCGATGCGCGCGTTGATCGTGTGCTCGAGGTCCTTCGAGAGGACGACCTGCCCCTGAAGGGCCTGCTGGACGAACTCGGCCAGCATGTTCTTGGCGTTGTCGACCTGGTCCTCGCGAAGCGCGAGACGCCCGCTCTCGAGGATCTTGTTGAGAAGACCCCCGTCCTGCTCCTGGACGACGGATTCGGCTTCGGCCTTCTTCTCGGGGTTCTTACTCATGGGGCTCTTCCTTCTTCCCTTCCTCGTCCGTCACGACGCCGAGCTGCTTTCCGAGCTGCTTCTGGGCGTTCGGGTCCTTGAGGAGGTCCGTCAGCATGGCTTCCAGCTTGTCGTTACCGTCGGTCTTGGACAGGATGTCGCGAAGCTTCTGGCGCGCTTCGACGAGCTTTCTCAGGGGCTCGACCTGCTGGACCACCTGATCGGGCTCGAAGTCGGTCATGTTGTTGAACTTCATCTCGACGTTCATCTTGCTGCCGTCGTCGGACAGCTTGTTGTCGACGCGAAGCGCGAGGCGCGGCGCCTGCGCCGCGAGCACCTGATCGAAGTTGTCGCGGTCGATCTCGATCAGCTTCCGGTCTTTCAGCCTCGGGAGCGGCTCGACGGGCTGACCGGAGAAGTCGCCGAGGACGCCGACGACGAACGGCAGCTCCTTCATCTCGATGGCCCCGCCTATCTCCACGTCGTACGTGATCTGGACGCGGGGAGGGCGAATCCTCTTCAGTTTCTGCTGGATGCTTTCCTTCTTCGGCATGGTTCCCTCCCTCAGGTTCCCGTGCTGCCGGACTCGCCCTTGAGGCCGAGAGTTTCGCGCAGACCCGCGAGAACGTTGTTGTCCTTGATCACATCGACGAGCCAGGCGTCGAGCGGCATCTGCCCCCATGCGATGGCGCGTTGAACGAGGTACGAGACCGGGCTGTGCGGCTCGGTCCTCCGGAAGTAGTCGGCGACCTGCGCGAGCTGGGCGAGCGCCTGGTCCCGCGCCCGAATGGAGCCGCCGGGACCGCCCGCGCCGCTTCCGGCTGCTTCACCCTCGGCTCCTTCCACCGCGTCGGACGGGTCCGGCTCCTCGATCCTCTTTTCCTTGACGATCCTCTCGAGCAGGCTCTTGATTCCATCGAGAGTCTTCGTGAGGGCGCCGAGCCCGGGAGTCTGGCGCGAAAAGCGGCTGTCCATCTCCTTGTCGAGAGCCTTCAAGGCCGCCCAGCTCTCGGCGACGTCCGCGTAGAGCTCCTCGTAGAAGGCGCGGCGCGTCTCGCTCTTCGCCTTCCGGGTTTCCTCGCCCGTGATCTTCCCGTCCATCTGGGCGCGTGCGCGCTTCTCTTCGAGCTGCTGAAGCGCCTCGCTCGAGAGCTTCGACGTGTCGGCCGGAAAGTCGTACTGCAGAGCCTCTTCCCACTGGAAGAAGTTGTAGTTCGTGCCGGGGCGCTTCGTCAGCGCGATTTTCCGGGCGGCATCCGCGGCCTGACGGTCCATCCACGCGAGCGCGTTGGCCCGCGCTTCGAGATCGTTCCCCTCGTCGACCTCCGGATACAGCGTCTCCCAGAACGTCGCGAGGAGTCCGTTCGCGAGCTTCAGCGAGTCGCGGAGGCCCGGGAATCCGTTCATGTTCACGGCGGCTTCGGAAAGCCAGGCGACGATCTGGAGGTCCTTCGTCTTGCCGCTCAGGCTCTCACCGGCGAGCTCGGCCACTTTCTCCCAGTCGGCGACCTTCAGCTCGCGAACCCAGTCCCCCTGCGGAACGTCGTCGTCGGCGCGGCGCGCCTCGCGGATCTCGTCGTGGAGCCCCGAGTACTGGAGGTTCTCCCCGCTGGGGTTTTCTCCCGCGATCGGCGCGAGCAGGGCGTCCAGGTTGAAAACGGGAGCTGACGACATCGCGAAGGTTTCCTCCAGCTGAATAGAGACGCTTATGTCGTTCGGGGGCCTACAGTTAGAATGTCGAAAGGATAGCGACCACGCGGACCCCGGTCAAGAGCTGGTGCAGAGCAAGGAGAAACCATGCCGACGCCACGTGAACTTTATCAGGCCGGTCAACTCCAGGCGGCGATACAGGCCCTCACGGCCGAGGTCAGGGCGAACCCGGCCGACGGCCCGAGGCGCATTTTCCTGTTCGAGCTCCTTTCGTTCGCGGGCGATTGGGAGCGCGCCCGGAAGCAGATCGAGGTTCTCGCGCAAGCGGGCCCGAACGAGGCCCTCGCCGTTCAGGTGTACCTGGCGAACATCGAAGCGGAGGTCGCCCGGGATCGCCTCTTCTCGGAGGGTCTCCATCCCCACTTCCTGAACGAGCCGCCGGCGTACGTCGACCGGCACCTGGACGCCATCAATCGAATCCGCGAAGGGAACTTCTCCGAGGCCAGGACCCTCCTCGACCGGGCGGAAGAAGAGCGTCCAGCGCTGCCGGGGACGCTGAACGGACGGCCCTTCACCGACTTTCGGGATTGCGACGACGTGATCGGGCCGGTCCTGGAGCTGATCGTGAAGGACAAGTACACGTGGCTTCCGTTCGAGCAGATCCGTCGTGTGGAGATCAGCCCTCCGTCCAAGCTCCGGGACCTCGTCTGGGCCCGCGCGAAGGTCGAGGCCCTGGACGGCACGGTCGGCGACGTGTACGTGCCCGCTCTCTACGCGGGGACGTGCCGGAACGCCGACGATCAGCTCCGGCTCGGGAGGATGACGGCGTGGATCCCGCTGGCCGACGACCTCTCCCGTGGCGCGGGGCTCAAGACGTTCCTGGTGGATGACGACGACAAGGCGCTGTTCGAGGCGCGGCAGGTCGAGTTCCAGCCGTCGTCTCCCGCCGTGGCATGACCGCGGCAAAATGAAGGCCCCCGCCGGGCGGCGAGGGCCTTCGAGAGCGGTCCAGGAGCAGGTCGACCGGCTTAGAGAGCCTTCATCTCCTTGAGGTTGTAACCAGCCTTCACCGGGCCGTCGAGAGTGCCATCGGGTTTCTGCTTCGCGTACGAATATTCGATCTTGGTGTAGTTCAACGAGATCTGATCCTGCGGGACGTCGGACCCCGAATGGCCGCCCGTCTGGAAGCTGGACACGAGGAGGTCGTTCATCTTGATCTTGAGGTACTCCTGCTGCTCCTTGCCCGCTTTCCGGCACGTCAAGGTCGCCTCCTTGATGTGCTCGCCGTTGGCACAGGCAAGCAACAGCTTCGGCGACGCGAGGTTGGCGTTCATGACGAAGTGGAAGTCCTGCATGCTGACCTTCCCGGCGCCGCCGCCTCCTCCGAACGCATGCGAGCCTTCCTGCGTCTCGCCCCACGACCAGGACAAGAGGTCGATCTCGTCCTTGTGCTTGGAGTCGTGGCTCTCCCCCTTGATTCCGTCAAGTTTCAGAAAATAGTCAACTGCCATGTGCTTCTCCTTTCACTCGCCGAGGTGGCTTGTCGTCTTGATAGTCGTTCTCTCCGCTGATGACGTTCTCTCGTCGCTCGGTCTCGCCTGCAAACATAGGCCGCCGGACAGGGAATTCAACCCCACGCCCGACAGACGCGTGACGCGGATCATCATGAATTCACCGAACATCACTCACGCGTTCATCCCTCACGCATTCGACGTGAGGTTGAACACGAACATGACCGGACCCGACGTCGGACCGACGCTCGTCTGCTCCTTGGCGCTGATTTCGATCTTCCCGTACGCGAGGTCGAATTCGCAGTGCGGGACTACGCCACCTCCGCCGATCTGAACCTTCGCGACGAGGACCTCGGAGAGCGTCATCTTGAAATACTCGAACTGCTCCTTACCCGCCTTGCGGCACGTCAGGACCGCGGACGGGATCTTCTCGTTCTTCGTGATCTTCGTGAAGAGTTTCGGGGTCGACTTGTCGACCTTCGCGCGGATCGTGACGTGCGACATCCGGACCGCGCCCGCGGCCTGGTTCGTGAAGGCATCGCGGCCGCTCACCGCATCCAGGCTGAACCCTTCGATCTGGATCTCGCCCTTGTGCGCGGTATCGGGGCTTTCCCCCTCGACGCCGTCGAGCTTCAGAAACATGTCCACTTCGGACCCTGCGGTGACATGAGGGGTATCGGGCACACGAACGAGCGGCATGACCGTTTCCTTTCGTTTCTTTCGCCGATAGTGCGGGGCGGATCATATGCCCTGGGTCAAGGGCGAGGCGGGAGCGGCGGAGATCTCGAGGCGGGCGGCCGAACGGCGGATTCAGCCCGCTTCGAGGAGCGAGGCGAGTGGAAGGTCCCAGCCGGCGGGCTCGGCCTGAGCCAGGGGGACGGGCGGCGACGGTGCAGGTGGAGTTGCGTCGACGGCGGGAGCGGCGGGAGCCGGCGCGGCAGGCGGCTCCGGGACAGCCGGTTTCTCCGGAACGGCGGGCGCGTCCGGAACGACGTCGTGCGCGGCCTCGGGGAGAGGGCCGGTCGGCCCCGCTTCGGCGGTTCCGGCCGCTGCCCCCAGCACGAGAATCTCCTCGGCGGGCGGCGGCCCGGCTGGCGGGGCTGCTTTTGGGGGCAGAATCGGTTCCACCGGGGGTTTGGGCTCGAGGGGTGGCGCCGTTCCGACTGATGCAGGTTCAATTGCCGCCGGCCTGGCCGCCGCCTCTGGCTCCGCCACCCTTCGGGCCGGCGGCGGAATCTCCTCGACGAAGTCGGTCGGAATCGCCGCCGGATGGAGGAGGAGGATGTCTTCCGCCCTCGCGTCACGAAAGAAAATCACGCCGCGAGGCGCCTCGCCTCCGGTTCGATACAGAACGCCCGTAGGACCCGCTCCCGCCGGTGAGGCCTTCGTGAGCCTGACGGTCCAGAGCTTCAGCTGATCGAGCGGAGCCTTCTCTCCATCGAGCGGAAGTCGGAAGGCCGCCGCTCCCGCGGTCGGGCGTCTCGCAGCCGCGTCCAGGCCGGAGAGGAGCGCCGCCCATTGCGCCGAGGCGTCGTCTCCGAAGAGAGCCGTCGCGAGAGGTCCGACGCGCGGGCGGGCGAGCGCCTCGGCGAGCCGGGCCCGAATGTGCTCCTCGGGTCGGACGGGTATCTCGATCCTGGCTCCTCGGAGCTCCTGGTAGACCGCCGCGAGAGAGCCCCCTGCGTCGTACTTCCGCCGGATCTCCCTGGCGCGGCTCTCGAAGACGGGGAGGTAATCGAGCGCGGTCAGCACGGAGGCCACCGGCTTGCCGGCGGGCAGGATCGTGAAGAGAGCAAACGGGAACTTCCGGAGCCCTCCCTGATCCGTGCTCCCCCAGAGGGCGCCGAGGGCCATCTTGCGGCTCTCGGGGAGGCGGATCAGGAAAGCGTGGAGCGGGATCGCGGTCGAGCGGCAGTCGTCGCGCGTCGACCAGTGGCGGCTGAAGCCATTGGACAGCCAGTCGCGGAACTCGCGCGAGACGTCGTCGGTGAGCCCCGCGGAGATGAAGTCCTTGTAGACGGGGAGCTTCCCGAACGCGAAGAGGGGCCAGGACTCCGTCGGGGGAGGATCGTCCGCCGATCGCTTTCGGAATTGGGACAGGAAACCCACGGCGCTTTCGGAGCCCTTCAGTTCGGAAGGATGGGCGGCAGCGGCTCGTCGAGGCGGATCTCGAACGCTCCCTCGAGAAGCTCGCGCGGGTTCTTCCCGTCCGGGATCTGGACGCGAATCGTCCAGACCTTGGGATCCGAGAGCTCGTTTCGCGTCTCGCTCGCGAGCCGGATGAAATAGAAGAGCTTCAGGGGCCCGCCCGTCACCTCGTACGTGCTCGTCCATCCCCCTTCTCCGGACTGCTCGTTCCGGCCGCTGATCGTGAGGAGCGCGTCCGCCGAGCTGAGCCGCCAGGTGAACGGGGGCGGAATCCGCTGGGACTTGATGTCGGTCGAGGGGCGCAGGATCACGCCCCGGTCGAACAGCGTGATCTGGGAGACGCGGTCCTTCAGCGGACGGCGACCCGTGCCGGGATCGCGGTCGAGGGCGAGGACGCTGATCTCGCGCCCGCCGGTGCCCCCCGGTTTGCCGGCCAGCGAGGTCGACGTGGCGGATCCGCCGCCGCTGATGAAGCGCTGCCAGAGGCGGGCCACGACGAGGGCGCTCCGGTTCTGCTGGATGAAGTCGAAGGACGGCTCGTGGCCGCCGAGGAGCGGGTCGACGGCGTATTCGTCGGAGAGGACTCCGACCTCGGTCAGGACGCCGAGGACGTCGGCCTGCCCGATCGTGGGGAGGTTCCGGCGGAGCGACAGCGCACCCGAGACCCGCTCGGCGGCGTATTCGGCGCGCTCCTGCTTCATGCGGCTCTCGGTGATGAACGGAAACTGTCCGGAGCAGCAGGACGCGAGACGCTGGTAGACGGCGTCCCACTTCGGGTTGAACTGCGGCTCGATCGCGGTCTTGATCAGGCTGGCGCCCCGATCCTCGAGACTCTTCAGCGACCGCCCGTAAGGTCCTGCCTTGATCCGGAGGTCGCCCGTGAACGCGTGCCACCCTCGGAGCGTCGCCCCGTCGCCTCCCGTCGCGAGCTGCTTCCACGACTTCAGCTCGTCCTTGTCGCCGAGAGCGCCGACGGTTCTCTTGAAAGTCTCGGCGGCGGCGATGAGGTAGTCGGGGATCACGGCCGGCCTGGCCGAAACGCGGACCTCGAAACGCTTCTTGTAGTACCCGATGACGGGGTTGAGGTTCGCGTTCGTCTGGACGAAGCCCTGCAGGTCGGCGAGCGTCAGCTGTCCGGACTGGTCGGGCGCGCCGCCTCCGCCTCCTCCTCCGGCCGGAGTCCAGGTCCCGACGGCGATCTGGAACGTGCGCCAGGCGCGGGCCGTGAGCGCCGATCCCGGGATCGAGAACCCGCCGCCTCCGGACCGCACGGGAGCGCCCGTGGCGTCGAGGAAACGCTCCAGGTATTCGATCTCTCCCTGCGAAAGCGCCTTCACGTCGTTCCGCGCGTCGTCGCGCGTGAGCGCGTTCGTCTGCCGCTCCGCGAGCGAGACGACGCCGTTGCCGTAGGGAATCATCATCTGCGTGAACGGCTTCTGGAAGCAGATGGACGGGTTGCAGCCCGGGCCGATCGACGCGGTCAGAAACTCCTGCACCGGGGGAAGCACGCGCGCGAGGAGCGCGATCTCCGCGGTGCGGCGCGCGAAGGGGCCCACGTCGCTCCAGCGGAAGCGACTGTCCGGAACGGTCTTCTCGAAATCCGTGCCCTTCGCGACGGACGCGTTCTTCAGATCTTCCTGTCGCTTCTGCCACTCCTCGAGCTTCTGCTTCTTGCCGTCCAGGGACGAGATCGTGTTCACCTGGGTCAGGATCTTCCCGTCGTCGCTGGCCCGGAAGGCATCGAGGTCCGCGTACGCGCCGACGTCGGCGAGGAGCCCGCTGACGAGAACGGTCCCGTTCGCGAACTTCGTCTTTCCGGGCGTGGACGTCTCGTCGAGGAGAAAGGCGAAGCCGCTCTTCTGGGCGCCGAGGTTCGCGGAGTCGACCTGAAGGCGCCCGATCAGCTCCTGGAGCTTCGACGTGTTGACGCGCGCCTGCGCCGCCGGGTGGAACGTCGGCGCGATCGTCGCGCCGGGGAGCGAAGGCGGGGGAGGCAGCGGGAGAGGCGGCGGCGCGGTCGCGCCGGCGGCCGTCGCGGGGGCGGCCGCGGCGGGGGCCGCGGGCGCGGGCGCCGAGGGCGGCCCGATCGTGAGGAGCTGCGCGTACGACTCGTTCAGGTAGCGCTGCCACTGCTCGACGTTCGCGCCCGGGAAGCCTTTTTCACCGGTGCGCGGCGTCTCGAGGTGCTTCGTCAGCATGTCGAAGTTCGCCTTGAACTGCTTCGCCGTGTCGGCGGTGCGCTTCAGGTAGCTCGCCTGCTGCGGATCGACGATCCCCGTGAGCGACGTGTAGAGCCGGACCCATTCTTCGAGCCCCTTCATGAGCTTCCAGTCCCAGCGCGCGAGGTTCGCGACGGTCCAGTACCGTTCGAACGTGTCGATGGGACGGCTCGGATCGGGGACGCCGACCTTCAGGTCGCCCGCGTTCCGCCCGCGGGCGAGCTGAACGACGAACTGGTCCGGCCGCGGGTCCGCCGCCGTGATCTGAGCCGCCCACTCGTCGATCTCTGCGGCGAACTCGCTCCCCGCGATCCCCTTCGTCTTCTGCGCGAAGGCGACGAGGCCGAGGAGGCGGAGGTCCTCCGCCCGGAAGGCGTCCGTGCCGTCCGCCCTCTTGAGGGACTGGTCGAAGCCGCGCCACGCCAGGAAGCTCTGGAAAGCGCCGAAGAACGCGGTGTAGTCGGAGAAGTTCTCCCAGTTCAGGGCGGCCATCCGCGCCTCGGACTCCTTCAGGAGCGGCCGGACGACTCCGTCGAAGAAGAGCTTCTGCTGGACCGTCGCGAGCAGGCTGTGGATCTCGTTCGACTTCGCGCCCCTCAGAAAGAGGCCGAGCAGGAAGGGGTGCCTGCCGAGCTCGACGCGGTCTTCGTAGAGCAGACGGGTCAGCTCGTACTTCTGCGCGATCGTGCAGGGCGTCTTCATGCAGGCCTGCGCCTGCGCGGCGTGCGTGCGGATCGGGTTCAGGATGCGCCGGAGCGAGAGGAACGCCGGGATCATCGTGAGGATGATCAGAGGCAGGATCGCCCACGTCAGGATCCGGAAAACGAGCGTGGTCTTCCTCTCGCGGTCGGCCGCCGCGCGGGTCTTCGCCACGAGCCCCTGCTCGGGGAAGACCTTCTTCTCGTAGAAGTCCTTGATGAAGAACGCGCGCGATTTCTTGAAGATGTTCTCGAGGCTCTCGATGATGTCGCCCTGGGAGCCCGACGGGCCCTTCAGGAGGTCGCGCGTGGCCTGCGCGATCGGCTTGCCCTGCTGCACGCCGCTCGAGATGTAGAACCCCCGGAAGACGAACGGCTCGTCGTAGCGGCTCTGCGTCAGGATTCCGTCGAGATAACGCCGGACCGGATCCTTCAGAGCGCGGAGCTCCTCGGGGAAGACGATGAACCGGTCGGCGTTCGCGACGTTCTCCTCGCCCGAGAGGAATTTCAGACGGAGCTTGTGGACGCGCGTGACGATCTGGTCCCAGGCCGCGTCCACGACGGTCGGGTCGTACGGCTTCTCGGGGCCGGCCGGATTCGACCAGCCGAAAAGCTGGCGCTGCTCGACCGGGTCGAGCTTCGTGAAGAACTCCGAGAAGCCGAGCGCGCGGTCGGCCTTCGTGAGCAGGAAGAAGATCGGGAACCGGATGTCGAGGAGGCGCTGGATGTGGATCAGCTTCGCCCGGATGTTCTGCGCCTTCTTGTCCTGCTCTTCCGGCGTGTCCTCGAGGAGCGACGTGCACGGAATGACCACGAGGACGCCGTTGATCGGGCAGTAGCCCCGGTGCTTCTTCAGGAGCTTGAGGAAGCTCGACCACTCCGACGCGTCGGGAGCCGCTTCCTCCTGGAACGTGAAGCGCCCGGCCGTGTCGAGGATGACGGCCTCGTTCGCGAACCACCAGTCGCAATTGCGCGTGCCGCCGGCGCCCGAGAGGGCGTCTCCCCCCACCGGGAACTCGAGCCCCGAGTTCTTGAGCGTCGTGCTCTTTCCCGACTGCGGCTCCCCGATGAGGAGGTACCAGGGCAGCGAGTAGATGTCGAGCCCGGCCCCCTTGAGGTTCTGCACCGCTTCCAGCCACTTGACGGAGAGGTCCTTCAGCGCCTCGCGGACCTCCTCCTTCGACGCGCCGGCGGACTGCGAGTCCTTCCGGAGCTCGCCCTCGAAGGCTTTGCCCTTCTGCTTCTCGCGGCCCTTGCGCACCTGCTCGAAGATGACGACGGCCACCACGATGAGGAGCAGTCCGAGGAGGAAGAGCCACCAGTATTTCTGGAGCCCGAGAAGGTTGATGAGGAAGTAGCCGAGGGGAATGAAGAGGAAGGCGGCGCCGAGGTACTTGAGCGGCTTCGGAAGCCCGTAGAGCAGCGAGAGGAACTCTTGCATGGCGTCTACATCAGCCCCATCGCCTGCACGACGGTCCGGAGCTCGTCGACGGACCGGGCCCACATGAGCCACGTGATCGCGTAGTAGAGAAAGAGAATGCCGACGCCGACGATCGCCACGCGCGCGAGGGTGACCGCGGGAGAGAGCTTGCGCGCCGGCGCCGCCGTGACGTGATACGCCTCGGGCGTGATCTTCTCGCCGACGTCCGCGAGGTATTCCGCCAGGAGGCGGTAGACGCGGTTCTTGATCTCGACGGCTTTCTCGGGGCGCTCCCGGTACTTGCCGCGGAATCCGAGCGCGAGCCCCGTAAAGACGATCGACGCGAGCTCCACGTCGTCGGGACGGAGCTCCTTCGCGATCGTGAAGAACTGGTCGCCGCCGATGTTCGTCTTGAAGTACTTCTCCTCGAAGATGCGCTGCTCCCACTCGGCGCTGTGCTCCCAGCCGGAATGGAGGAGTATCTCGTCCGCGAGGACGACGAGCGGGTACCGCGCCTTCTCGTAGAGCGCGTCGAGGCGCGGGTCGCTACGGGTGGCGCGCGCCTGCTCTTCGAAGATCTCCTCGAGATTGGCGGCGACGGCGTCGGGCTCGAGCCTGACGCCGCGGCGGACCTTCTGCCGGAAGGAGCTCAGAAACAGGAAGAGCCGGGAGCAGACCCGGAACAGCTCGGTCGTGCTCGTGCTATCCACGGGTCGCGCTCATCGGCTTGCTGACGACGTACAGGAAGAACTTGAGCTTCGGGTCGAGCATGCCCGAGACCGCCATCACATGATCCTTCACGACGTTGGCCCAGTAGATCCCTTCCTTCTCGATCGTGAAGTAGTAGTGGTCGTCCCCGGCCGGAAGCCCCGAAGGGATGCGCTTGAGCATCTCGAGGTCGAGGCCGAAGAGGCGCCGCTGCCGGAGCAGCGGAATGTCGTGCACGGCGCCGACCTTCATCGTGTTGAGCCGCTCCTTCAGATCGCGCTCGGGCAGCTCCGTCTCCACCGAGAGGAAGAACTCCGCCTCGGTCGTGAACCACTCGGGCTGCAGGTCCGCGACGAGGAGGTCGTCCCTGAGGACGAACTCGACGCGGATGAAGCGCGAGGCGACGACTTTCTCCGTGAGCAGCTCGATGTTGTGGCAGAGGTCGAAGAAGCAGGGGCCGAGGCGGTCGTGGTCGTAGAGCGGCACCTTCAGGGGCCGGCGCCCCTCGTCGAAGATGGCGAGATCTCCGAGAAGTCGCGCGAACTCGCAGTAGACCGGGAACGGATGCACGCGAGGGATCCGCGTGAGCTGCTGGAGGATGTAGACGAAGCTGCCGAGGATCTTCAGCTTCATGAGCGTCTGCCAGCCGGACGTCCCTTCGGACTCGATGGCGAGGCGTCCCGAGGCCACCTCGGTCAGGACGAGCCGATGCTTCGCCTCGAGCCGGTTCGTGACCGACTCGCAGAGCGTCTGGAGCGCCGCGGATGCTCCGATCTCCGTCACGGGCGGGATGAAGTCCTTCGACAGTACGGGGAAGTTCTTCCCCTGGCCCGACCGCTCCACGATCGCGAGAGGCACGCACTCGTAGCCGTCCCGGTTCTCGTTCCCGAAGAAGAGGCGCCCGTTCACGAGGCGCGTCTCGACGGGCTGGCGGTTCGCCCCGGTGTTCTCGTCCGGCACCTCGAGGACCTCGGCGGTCAGGCGGCGGTCCTGGCCTCGCCTGTCCTCGCCGGGAAAGAACGTGTTCGGCGCGTCCTCGCGGAACACGGGAACCCCGAGAAAGACGTCCATCCGCCCGCCCGCCTGCTCGAGCTCGGCCTTGAACGGGCGCGGAAAGATCCGGAGGTTCGAGCCGGCCGAGAGGACGGATCCGTCCTTCAGCTTCGCCTCGATGTCGCGCAGCTCGAAGACGAAGTTCTCCATCTGATCCGTCGCGATGTCCATCCGCGTGACGCCCCAGAAGAACGGCTGGATGCGCCGCACCTCGTCGTGGAGCGCTTCCTCCCGGAACCGCTCCGCTGCCTGCAGGTGATGCGGCCGAAGGAACATCCCCTCGGCCCAGAGGACAGGCCGTTTCTTCTTCACGGCTGGACGATCGAGAATTCCCGGTCGCGGACCTGGACCCGGATCGTCCGGCCCTTCCACTTGATCCCGGCGCAGGACGACGAGATGGCGTCCCGGGTCGGCGCTCTGGAAGCGGTAGTCCGCGACGATCACGAGGAACTTGTCGTCCTTGCTCGCCGGGACCGTCAGCTCCTTCTCGCAGCGCCCCTCGGCCTGCGAAAAAGTGGCGGTCCGCGTCCTGTCCCTGAGGGACTCCCGGAGCGGGTCGTAGAACCACTTCTCGCCGAGCGCGCGGATCCTCTCGACTTCGGACTCGGTGGCGCGAACGACGTCGACCGTGAGGAGCGTTCCGCCGTTGATCTCGGGCGCGCAGCGGAATGTGACCGTCGCCGCGGAAGAGCCGCACCCTCCGGCGAGCACGGCGCCGAAGGCCGCGAGGGCGAGGGCGGCGAGTCGGAGGCGCCGGTCGGGCTTTCCGTCTGAGGTCGGCATCGCGTTTACTTCCTTTTGTTGAGCTTCTGGAATTCCGTCTGCGAGAAGTGCGCCGCCGCCTGGAGAACCTGATCCTGGACGAGGTCGGGGTTGAGGTCCTTCACGAGGTCGCGATACTGGTTCCACCATTCCGCCGTCTCCCCGCGGAGCTTCCACCCCGCTTCCGGTTTCCCCGCTTCGATGACTGCCGGGCTGATTCTCTTCCAGAGCCTGGTGAACCACAACTTCGGGGCCTCGTGATGCCCCGCCGAAATGGCGATCTGCCACCGCCGCAGCTCGGCGAGGTAGTCCCGCACGTCGTTCGGGTTCACGCTCTTCCCGTCGGCGGCCGCGGCGAGGAAGCCGCTCAGACGGTCGCGGAAGTTCGGCAGGCGGAAGCTCGCGGTCTCGGCGCCCGGCATCGTCATCGCTTCGACGAGGCCGAGGGTGAACGTCTCGACGTCCTGGGCGAAGCGGAGAGCCTCGCGAAGGACGGCGAGCCTGGGCTCGAGGGTCGACGCTTTGCCGTCCTCCGGCGTCAGCAGCGTCTTCCACGGCAGGGCCACGGCGGCCGGCGCCGCTTTCGGAGCGGGCGCCGCCGGCTGCGCGGCCGCCTCGGCGAGGCGCCGTTCGAGCTCGGCCACGCGGCGCTTGAGCCGCAGCTCTTCGGTGTTCGGAACGTCGCCCGGCACGGCGACGGGAAACTGCAGCCGGAGCTGCTCGAGGACACGCGGCCTCTTGTCCGGCGCGAGAGAATGCAGCTCCCGCACGACGAGCGACTTGAGCGCCTCGCGCCGGTCGGCCGGCGTCGAGAAGCGGTAAGCGGCGCTCTCCCGAAGCAGCTCGTCGGCCAGCTCGCGCGCCTTCCGGTCGAGGGCGATCTCGTCCTGGGTGAGCGCGGAGCCGGCGAACCCCGTCCCTGGAGCCGCCGGTTCGGGTACCGGCTCGCGCCTGGCGGCTTCCGGGCGACGCGCGGGCCCCGCCTTCGGCGGCGCCTCGGGCCCGGGAGGAACGGCGGCAGGCCGCGACGGCCGGGGTGCCGGCGGTGGCGCCGGCGCCTCTTCCCTGGGCGCGAAGAGAGGAAGCCGCCGTGCGAGCCACGAGCCGACGGCGCTCTCCTCGTCCTGGCGCAGCAGCTTCAGGAGCGCGTGGCGGAGTGTCGTCTCGAGGTCCATCGCCGAAGATTCGATGGATCGGCGCTGGCACTCCTCGAGAAGGAAGCCGACCTTCGGCGACAGGATCAGCTCGTCGGAGCCGGTCTTGAGGCCGAGCGGCTGGAGGAAGAGGTCGTTCAGCCACTCGTAGGGTCCCGCGAAGAGACGTCCTTCCCAAAGCTCCGCCAGCGCCTGCTCGCGCGACCAGGTCGCATCCCTCAGGATCCGCTGAATGCTCGCGCTGCGCGAGCGGAGGAGCGCGTCGCAGAGGTGGCGCGTGTCGGCAAAGAGCTCGCCGCGCTGGGTCGCCGCCTCGCGGGCGCCCCGCACGATGCTCTGGACGGCCGGGTCCGGCCACGCTTCTCCCCGGAGCACGCGCGGGAAGGGCATCTCCGGGAGAGTCGCGTCGACGAGCCGGACGCGGACCGGCGTCGAAGAGACGAGGAAGACGTCGCCCGAGTGGATCTCGATCTCCCCGGTGACCTGCCCGGACTGGACGGAGGTTCCGTTCGTGCTGCCGTTGTCCTTCAGAAAGAGCCGCCCTCTGTCGAAGCGAACCTCCGCGTGGGCCGACGAAACGCCGTAACCGTACGACAGCACGAACTCGTTTCGCGTGCTCGTCTTCTTGTCCACCGAGACCCGGCCGATGTGGATGGTGGCGGGCGCGTCGCCGGTCGGGGTCACGTGACGAAGGCCTTCCATCGGCCCGAGCCAGACCTCGGCGGCAAGGAAAACCGGGCGGCTCACGGCCGTGCCCCGGACGCGCGCTCGTCCTCACGGACCTCGGCGAGGATCTGCTGGATCTCGAGGTGCAGCGGCTGCCGCTCGAAGAGGAGCGACTGCAGCTCGGTGAGGATCTCCACGATCTCGGGCAGGATCCGTTCGAGCTTCTCCTCCCGGAAGAGCGGATCGAAGTCGGCGGGGCCGGCCGCGACCGAGAAGCCCGTCA
Organism: Thermoanaerobaculia bacterium; assembly: GCA_963809425.1. Classification (GTDB taxonomy): domain Bacteria; phylum Acidobacteriota; class Thermoanaerobaculia; order UBA5066; family UBA5066; genus Fen-183. The sequence goes on along the minus strand of CAWEJK010000004.1, from coordinate 349,715 downwards.
CGCGGGTGACGAGGCGGAGGGCGAGAAGAAGCGCCCGCTCCCAGAGTCCGTCCGGAACCGCATTCGGCCGGCTCGGCGCGGCGGTCGTCGCGGCACCAGAGAATCTGCGTCTTCGAAAAGGCATGTGCCGCGTCGGGAACGCGCTTGAGAAGGGCGGCGAGCGTGACGTCCCGCCGGGTCTCCGCCGCCGTCGCCGTCGCCTCCCGCCCGAGCTTTTCGGCGGCCTTGAGGACGGCGGCGAGATCCTGCTCGTCGTTCCGGAGCAGGAGGCGCAGCAGGGAAACGCCCAGGGCGTGCAGATCGGTGGGCGTACCGAAATCCGGGAAGATCCGATACCGGGCGCCGGGAAGCTTCGTGCCGAGCGCGAGGCGGAGGCGGCGAAGGCCGCTCTCTTCGAGCTCGACGAGGTCGCTCGCGAACACCGCCTCGTCCGAGCGGATGCTCTCCGGGCGTCGCCCTGACGGCGAGGCCCGTGAAGCCGAACCCGAGAGTCGGATCCGGGAGCGACAGGAAGATCGCGTCGCGCGGCCGCGGCGCGGGGTAGAGACCGTACGGGTCGGACAGGCGGCCGCGGAGACGGAAGCGTCGCGCCGCGGTCCCTTCCTCGTCGATGTCCGTGAAGACGAACTCGCCCGGCCGGTAACCGGCAAGACGGAATTCCTGGACCTCGGGGGCCGCGTATGGAACGGCAAGCCCCTGTCCCGGCAGGACGACCGTCGGTGACCCCGGGGCCGGGAGCGGCACCGCGGCTGCGGCGAGGCCGTGGATCCGGGCTTGAAACGTCCAGAAGACCGGAAGGCCGTCTCCCGCTCCCGAGAGCTCGAAGAGGAGGTGGCGCGGGTGGAGATCGAGGTGCGGCCGTCCGGTGGCCCGGTAGTAGTCGATGAGCCCTTCGAGGACCTGCCGGAAGGCGGTCAGCTTGAGGAAGAAGATCTCGACCGCGTCGAAGCCCGCGCTCTCGGACGGAAAGAGCAGCCGCCGCGTCGGCGCCGGCGGGCGGACGAGCCACGCCCAGCGCGGCGGGAACGTGCCGCCGGCTCCCGGGCTCGGAGCCGGGAGCTCCTCCCAGGGCCTGCCGCCGAGGGCGTCGGCGAGCGTTTCGAGGTCGAGCGGCGCAGCCACCGTCAGGAGGAAGGGTGACCCGTAAGAAGGTCAGCGGCGTGAAGAGATCGACGCCCGCCACGCCGGCGCCCGGGCCCGCGGGAACGGCGCGCACCGCCCTGGCGGTCTCCGCGCCGACGAGGGCGCTTGCCTCTTCCTCCGACCAGACTTCGCGGAGCGCGCGGCCGAGTTCGTCGAGGAGATCGACGGCGGAACGGACGGCGGCGCGCGGCGCGGTGATCCGCGACGTCGTGTAGACCGTGGGCGCCTCGGGTCCGCGGGCGCAGCGTTCGCACCACAGGAAGCGTTCCAGCGTCGTGGCGAAGGAAGGGAGGCCCGCGCCGGCGAGCCATGCCTCGTCGCGGCAGAGCGAGAGCGGATTCCGGCAGCCCGGACAGGGCGGAACGAAAAACGAGCGACCCGGACGCGAATAGAGAAGAGGGGGGAGGCGGCCGCCGTCTTCACCGGCGGAGGCGTCGAGGCGGACGAGGCGCGGGAAATGCGGCGACTGCGCGCGCAGCTGGACGAGGCGCGCGTTCTCCCTCTCCCACCGGTCCTCGAGGTCGCGGTTCGTCACGCCGAGGGCGGCCGGCGTCGCGCCGTCCGGCCAGGCGTCCGGCATCAGCTTCAGAGCACACAGCTCGAGGAGGGAGCTGTCGTCCCCCTTGACCGCCGCCAGATAGACGCGGGCGAAATCGTCGGCCTCCGAAAGCCGCACCCAGGGGCTCCGCGCACCGCCGGGATTCGGAGCATCGAGGACGATGTGCAGGCCGAAGGGAGCGCTTGCTCCGGCCGACGGCAGAAGTCGCGCGGTCTCGAACCCTCCAGGCTCTTGCACTGTTCGGGATGATCGGATTCCCCCGGGGCCCCGTCAAGAAGGCGGGCGAAACGAGGGACGATCGGCGCGTCCGGGCGCCGGCCGTCACGCCCGGAAGATCAGCCGTTGCTTTCCGAGCACGACGACGTCGCCGTCCTCGAGCCGGTGGTTCTCGACGGGCTGGCCGTTCACCTTCACGCCGTTTTCGGAGCCGAGATCGGAGACGAAGCATCCGTCGGGTCCGACGGTGACGTGCGCGTGCCGGCGCGAGACGTCGGGGGAGGGGAGCTGGATGTCGCTCTGCGCGAGACGTCCGATCACCGAAACGCCGGGTTTCAGGAGGAATTCCCTCACGGGCTCGTCGCCCTCGAGGAGCGAGAGGCGGGCGCGCGGAAGGACGATCGTCGCGCTGTGCGACGGCGCTGCCGGCATCGCCTCGGCCGGCATCTCCGGGCTGGAAACGATTCTCCCGCCGGGAGGCATCGGCCGCGCGGCGGTGATCACGGTCCCGTCCGGCGTGAGGTCGTCTCCCGCCCGGTGAGCCGCGGGAGGCGCGGGCGGGGGAGGCACGGGCGGGGAATACGCGTGCGGCGGGGGAGGCACGTACGGCGTATCGGGCGCGCGCGGCGGGGAAGGAACGTGCGGCGCAGGCGGCGCCTGCGGCGCGAGGGGCACGCGCGGCGCGGGCGGGGGAGGCCCGGACTGGAGCGTTCCGGCCTCGAGCTCCTCTTCCGAGCGGAATGCCGCCGCGAACGTGCTGCGCATCTGGAGCACGTCCTCGAGCTGCCGGCGCTCCTCCGCCAGGCGTTTCTCGCAGTCGGCGAGGCGCTTCGTGAACTCGTTGTCGGGGAATTCCCCGAGGTCCTTTCGGAATTCGAGCTCTTCCTTCTCGAGCGAAACCTGTTGCACGGCGCGCTCGACCTCGACGCGCAGGACCTTCAGGCGCTGGTACTCGCGGAGCGCCTTCTCCTTGAGGGGCTGCGACCCGCGCGCGAGCTCGCTCTTGCGCGCTTCGTAGTCGCTCCTGACGCGCGCGTACACGACCGGCGAGACTTTTTCGTTCTTCGCCTCCATTTTCGCGAGGCGTTCCTCGAGAATGGTCTCTTCCTTGCGGATTCGGACGAGCTCGCCTATGGGGGACAGGTCGATCTGTGTGAGTTCGGCTCGCATCAAAGTGTCTCCAGGGGTTCTGAGTGTAGCGCTCTGTTAGAGTCCAAAGCGTCCGGATTTCCATGTGACTGCTCTCGACAGATCCCTGCTCTTCGGCGCGGGTCTCCCGCTCGTCCTCGCGATCGTCTTCGTGGCGGACCGGAAGGGAGCCTTTCGGCGCGACTCGTTCTCGTCGACGGCCCGCAAGCGCGCCGCGCTTCTCCTCCTCGCTCTCGTCCTGACCGTGACGACGCTACTGCCCGCGGCCGCCGGGACGCGCGTTCTGGACGTCTCGACGCTCCGCTTCTCCCAGGTGTTCGCCGTGCAGGCGGTGATCGCGGGCTTCCTTCTCGGCTGGTGGCTGCTCAGCGGAAGGCCGCCTCTTCGCTCATTTCTCGGGCTCGATTCGAAGCGCCCTCTCGCGGAGGCGGGCGCCGGCGTCGCGCTGGGCCTCATTGGCTGGACGCTGACGATCGTGGTGGGCCTCTCGGCGGCCCTGCTCTTTCGCGCCTTCGACTACGACCCGCACCGCACGGTCCCCCCTCTCGTGAGCTGGCTCGCTTCCCGGCCCGTCGCGCAAAGGGGGCTTCTCGTCCTCCTGGCCATGACGCTCGAGGAATTCCACTTCCGGGCGTTTCTCCAGCGCCGGCTGGGGGCGGTTCCGGCCTCGATTCTGTTTCTGCTCGCGCACGCCGGCTACGGCGAGCCGTTCTTCTTCGTCGGGCTGCTCGCGATCACGACCGTCCTCGCGGCGGCCTTCCGAAAGACCGGAAACGCGGTCGCGTCGATCTTCGCGCACGGCACGTTCGACGCCGTTCAGCTCTTCATCTTCCTGCCGGCGGCGCTGAAGCTGTTAGCGGAGAGCTGACGGCTCTCTCCGGCGCGAAGGCGCGTGCCGCGGTTCTTCCGCGCACGACCTCGACGCGATCGGCCGTGGCGGTCACGCTTGCGACGGGCCGGCCGTCCGGACGGGCGTAGAGCGGCTCGAGCGCGGCCGCGATTCGTTTCGCCGCGGCCGGCGAGGTCGCGCGCAGGCGCCACACGAATCCGACCGGGAGCGCGCCGGCACCCAGCGACTCCTTCGGCTCGAAGAAGACGATGCGATCGTCCTGCCACTCGGCGGCGACAGCGGCGGCATTCGCGGCCCCCGCGCGCTCGAGGAGCGTTCCGAGCATCCACTCCCCGAAGGTGTCCGCGTAGAGAAGGCGCATTCCGGGAGGAACGCTCGCGGACGAGGGGCGGTCGCCCGCGTTGAGGAGAACGCGCGGGGTTCCGGCGCGTTCCGGGTGGAGGATCTCGGAGGTCGTCCGGGGCGGCCGGGTATAGGCGGCGTCGACCGCGGGCCACCCGCCCGCCTTCTTCCGCGCCCGGATCCACGCCGTTCCCCCCACGTAGGGGAAGAGCATTTCCTTGACGAAGAACGTCGGCACGCCCTCGGCGCCGTCCACCGAGGCGCCCTGGGCCAGGCTCGCCATCAAGGTTGCGAGCGCGTCCTCGCCGAAGAGCTCCTTCGACTCCGGCGGCAGCCGGGTCATAAGCGCGTCCATCATCACGACGGTGGCCTCTCCCTCGAGAAAGGCCTCGAGCGCGAGCAGGCCGTCGGACGAATCCTGGAGCGACTTGAGCCGGGGCACGAGGTCCAGGCGTCGGTCCTGGAGCGCGTGCGTCAGCTCGTGAGCGAGGAGGGTGTCCTCGAGCAGGGCCGCAGCCGAGAGGCCCAGGGCCGGGACCCCGGCCACGGCCGTCTCGGCCGTCCGTTCGGGCACGACGAAGAACTTCTTCTCGCCGGGATCGTAGAAGCCGGCGACCTGCCGCGCGTAGAGCGTCGTGAGCTTCTGTTCGAGGCCCGGCTCGGGGTCGAAAAAGCCGGCGGCCGCGAGAGAGGCGGCGTACCGGGGGAACGGCGCAGGCAGGTCCTCGACGAGCTTCCTCGCGAGGACGCGGGCGAGGTCCTTCTCGTGCAGGATCGCCGAAGCGACCGCTCCGGGGAACGGCACGCCCCGGACTCTCTCGACGAGCTTCTGGGCGTCCGCCACCGCTTCGGGGAGACGTTCGGCGATCGGGCGCTCGGCACCCGCGATGCCGGCCGCGGCGAGGCAGGCGGCCGCGAGCGCGAAAGCGGAGGGCCGGATCGATGGACGGCCCGCGGCGCGCTCGCGTATCATGCGCCCGCCTTTCGGGATGACGGTGGAGGTAACATCGAGAGACGAGCTTAGCAGCGCGTCTCCTCGCCCATCTGCAATGTCGGAATCGTTAGTTTCACCGGGACCGATCGTGCTGTGGCTCTCCAGCCGGTACGAGAACCTCGAGCTTGGCCAGGCCGTGCTCGAATACGTCTGCCGGATACGGGGCATCGAGAACGACGCCGAGCACTGGATAGGAGTCGCGCTCCGCGAGGCCCTCGCGAACGCGATCAAGCACGGGAACCGCCAGGATCCGGCGCGGCGCGTCATGCTTTCCCTCGGAGGCACGGTGGACGACCTCGAGATCGTCGTGAGTGACGAGGGCGAAGGTTTCGAGACGGCCTCCGTCGCGGATCCGCTCGCGCCCGAGAACCAGATGAAGACTTCGGGCCGCGGCATCTTCTACATGAAGACGTTCATGGACGATGTGACCTTCGCGCGCGGCGCGCGCGGCGGCACCGTCCTCACGATGCGAAAACACCTCGGCCGAGACCAGAAGAAGGGAGTACAAACACGATGAAGACCACCGTGACCACGCGAGACGTCGGGGACGTCAAGGTCATCGAGCTCCACGGGAAGATCACGATCGGGGCGGGCGACCTGCAGATGCGGGAGGCCATTCACGCGGCCGTGAACGCCGGTGCGATGAAGCTCCTCGTCGACATGAAGGACGTCACGACCATCGACTCCTCGGGTGTCGGCGAGCTCGTGGGCTGCTACACGACCGCCACGCACAAGGGAGCGAAGCTGAAGCTCGTGAACCTTCCCCCCAAGATCAGCGACGTCCTCACGGTGACCCAGCTCATCACGGTGTTCGACGTGTTCACGAACGAGAAGGACGGAATCGCGAGCTTCTGATGTCCGGGAGAGGGCGCGGCACCCGTCTTCCCCCGGGGTGAACGGCGTGACCGCGCCCGCCGCTTCTTCGCCCGCCCTCTCGCGTCTCCTCGCCGAGGTGCGGGCCTCGGTCGACGCGCGGCTTCCGGACCTTCTCGCCGCGGGCGCCGACGTCGCCGATCCGCGGGATCCTCTCCCGTCCGCGGTGCGCGAGGCTCTCCTGTCGCCGGGGAAACGGGTGAGGCCGGCGCTCGTCGTTCTCGCGGGAGAGCTGTTCGAGGCGCAACGCCCGCGCCTCGTCGACGCCGGGTGCGCGATCGAGATGGTGCACGCGGCGTCCCTCGTCCTCGACGACCTGCCGTCGATGGACGACGCGACGCTGCGGCGCGGCAGGCCGGCGCTGCACGTGGCGCACGGCGAAGGGAACGCGATTCTCGCCGCCGTCACTCTTCTCTCGCGGGCCTTCGGCCTGCTGGCGGACGCGGGGCTGCATGCGCGCCGCGGAGGCATCTCCGGTTCGGCCGCGCTCGACCTCGTCTCGCGACTCGCGGACGCCTCGGGGCTCCTCGGGCTCGCCTCGGGCCAGGCGCTCGATCTCGCGACGGACGAAGCCGGAGCGACGTTCGACCGTCTCGAGACGATTCATGCGCGCAAGACGGGAGCCCTCTTCGTCGCGTCGGCGGAGTTCGGGGCCGTGCTGGGCGGAGCGCGCGAGAAGGAGCTCGGAGCCGTCCGCTCCTACGCGCGCAACGTCGGCCTCGCGTTCCAGATCGTCGACGACCTCCTCGAGTCGCGGGGCGGGGCGGCGGAGACCGGCAAGTCCGCCCGCCGCGCGCCCGCGCCCACGTTCGTGCGGCACGTCGGCGAGGCGGGCGCCCGCACGCTCGTCGCCGAGCTCACGCAGCACGCGCTCGAGTCCCTGGCGCCCTTCGGGAAGCGGGCGGACCTTCTGCGCCAGTTCGCGGAGATGCTGCGGGACCGCAGGAAATGATCTCCCTCGACGACGCCCGCGAGCGTCTCCGGGAGCGCGGTTACCTCGAGCGGGGAGTCGAGGGCGCGGTCCTGAAGGGCGCGCTCGCGGCTCGGACACGCACGCGCGCGCTCCTGCTCGGCTCGTCCATGGGGGCCGCCTTCCTCGCCGCCGCGGTGGCCTTCGCCCAGACCGTGCTGCACGCCGTGTCTTCGGCGCTTTCGTTCCGCGACGCGGCGGTTCTCTTTCTCTGGCTCTTCGCGGGAGCCGCCGCCGCCGCCTCCCTCGTCGTTCTCGCGCTCGTCCTCCTCGCCCTTCTCCGGGCCCGGGTGCGCGGCGACGCCGAAGAGGGCTCGACCGAGATCGCCGTCGCCTTCGGCGTTCTCGCCGGCGCCGCGGGCATCCTCGCCACGAGGCCCGTGCTCGAGAGCGCCGGAGTGGCGGCCGCTGCCGCCGTCCTCGCCGCCGTCGCGTTCGCGGTGCTCATCGCCGTGCGCGTCGCGCGCGGCCTTGCGTTCACGGTGCTCGCGGCCTCCGGGCGGCTCTTCGCGGCCCGTCCCTCCCGCACGTCCCTCGCATGGGCGCTCGCCGGCGGAACGCTCGTCCTCGTGGGAATCTCGGCGCTTTTCTTCCGCGTCCCGGCCGTCGGAGACGCCTCCCTCGTCGTGGCGGCGAACGGACGCCGTGTCGTCGTCGTCGGGGTGGACGGCTGGACCGCGTCGCTGCCGGGAGACGGATCGCGGGCGTCCTACGTCAAGGAGGCGCGGGATCCGGCGGCCTTCTGGACGACGGTCGCGACCGGAGAGAGCGTGAAGCGCCACGGGATCGGCTCGCTCGATCTCGTGCGGATCGCGGGCGTCGGGGCGCCCGTGCGCCCGCTGGCGGGCGCCGGGTGGTACCTCCGAAGCGTCCTTCCGGCCTTGCGCCTCGGGCGCCGCGAATCGGTCACGGCGAGCGCCCGGCGCGTGCCGGCCGTCTGGGAGGTCGCGAGCCGCGGGGGGATCCCGTCCCTCACGGTGAACTGGTGGACGACGTATCCCTCCGAAGAGGGAGGCGGGACGATCCTCGGAAACCATCTGTTCTTCGCGGCCCGCTCGGGTGCGGCGCTCGCGGGGGAGGGCTGGCCGGCCGACGCGGCGGAGCGTGCGGCGCGCCTCGCCCCGCGCGTCGCGCCGGAGCCCGGCTCGCTCGAGCGCCTCGTCGCGGACGCGAGGGGGCTCGACGATTTCGCGCTCGCGGCGTTTCGGGATGCCTGGCGGCGCGAGGGACCGCGGCTCGCTCTTCTCTACCTGCCGGGGCCCGACATCCTCTCGTCGGCCCTCGCCGACCCCGAGCGCGGCGCGGCGGACCGCGTCGCTCTCGCCGCGGCCTTAACCTCGGAGACGGCGAAGCTCCGCGCGTTCCTCGTCGATGCCGATCTCAAGCCGGCTCCCGACCTCCTCGTCCAGGTCCTCGACGCGGGGAGGCGCGAGGGGGGCGGCATCGTCCGGCTGTCCGGACCCCTGGCGCGCGCGGGAGCCGAGGCCACGCTCGCGCCCGCGGATCTCGCCCCGACCGTCCTCTCCGTGCTCGGTGTCCCCGCCTCGCGGGAGATCGCGGGGCGCGTGCGGGGCGAGCTTCTCGCGAAGGGAGCGGTCGACGGCGAGACCGTGGCGTCGTGGGGCAGGCGGCGCGGGGCCGCGCAGCCGCCCATCGACCCGAAGGAGTACGTCGATAATCTCCGCTCGCTCGGCTATCTGAGATAGAGGAAGAAAGAAGAAGAGGGTTAAAGCGCCCGCGTGTTCGTCATCATCGAGAGGAGCCTGATGCCCTTCGGGATCGACGAGAACGCGTGGAAGAGAAGGACGACGCCGTCTTCGGGCGCGCGCACCTCCACGACCGCGTCCTGCGCCCGGGGCGGAAGGCCGCAGCGCGTCGGGTCCACCATGCGGGCGACGAGGTCGCCTTTCCTGACGGGCGTCCCGGGGGAAAGCGTGGCGTCCACGAGACCCGGCGCGGGGGCGTAGATCGACTTGTAGTCGTTCACGCTGCACGCGACGATGCGGTACGCGGGATCGTCGGGCTCGCCGTCGAGGACTCCGTAATAGCGCAGCGCCGAAGCGATGCGCTTGGCGTCCTCGACGCCCTGCGCCATCGAGAAGGCGTTCATCGAGCCGAGCTCGACGGTGAATCCGTCCACGAAGCGGCGCACGTCCGTGCGGTTCAGGCGGCGGAACGCGTCCGCGAGGTCGTTCCACGGCACCCAGGACGCCTCGTCGAGCGCGCCGGCGAAGCGGGGAGGCACCTCGAGGACGAACGGAATGCCGAAGGCGCGCGTCGCCGCCGTCGCCCCTTCGGGCGCGTAGAGGTAGCGCGGCGCGCGGTCTCCGGTGTGGAGGTCGAGGACGACGTCGGCCTCGATCGCGACCTCCTGGATGGCGAGAGCGAACTCCTGGCGCGCCTCCATCCCCCACGGTCCGGCCGCGTCGCGGACGGCGCCGAGCGCGGCCTTCAGGGCCTCGCGGAAGCCGTCCCGGATCTCGGAGAGGGTCGCGTCGCGGTGGACCGCGGCGAAGGCGTCCACGTCGACGTAGCAGGCGGAGCTTCCACGGGAGGGACCGGTCAGATTGATGTAGCCCCGGTTGAAATTGACGCCGGTCGCGAGATCGTAGACGCCCGCGACGTAGTCGCCGATCTGCTGGTTCGCGGCGATCGGGTTGACGCGCGGCACGAGGATGAGGCTTCCGCGCGGCGGCTCCTTCTCGAGGAGGTCGAAGAGCGCGAGGATCGCGGCATTCCCCTGCAGCTCGCCTCCGTGCACGTTCGCCTGGACGTACGCGAGCGGGCGCGGGTTGCGCCCATGGCACCAGAAGACCGGCGCGGTCATCGGCTGGCCGACGGCATTCGTCCGGAGGACGATCTCCTTGCGCTCCCAGTGAGCCATGTGCGAAGGGAAGTCTACAGGTCCGCGGCGGACTCCGTCTCAGCGGTCGCCGAAGACGTCCGCCACCGTGGGACGGCTCGGATCGGTCTCGACGCGCACGATCGTGTCGCCGGCCCCGACGTTCCCTTCCTGCACGACGGCGAGGTAGAAGCCGGGCCGCCCCGCGGCCGCGAAGACCCTCACGAACTGCATCGAGCCCATGCGGAGGCCGAGCTTCGCGCACGGCGTGCGCGGCTGCGTCACGCGGAGCGCCGCGGTGCCCACCGCGAAGACGTCTCCGATGCGAACCTCGGTCTCGAGCAGTCCCTCCGTCGTGAGGTTCTCGCCGAACGCGCCCGGCGAGAGGTCCGCGCGCGACAGGGCGCGCGCCCAGGTGTCGTAGTGCTCGAAGGGATAGAGGTAGATCGCCTTCTCGGGCCCGCCGTGGAACCTCGGATCGGCCTGCCCGTCCCCCTCGAAGCCGAGGCGCGCGAGCGGGATCGCGCCGCGGACGGGCTCCTTGAAGAACGCCGTGCGCACGGAACGGCCCAGGAGCCGAACGGTCTTCGGAAGCCCGACGTTCACCGAGAGAACGCGCACGGCGCGCTTACTCCCGCGCCACGGGCACGAGGAAGCTCGTCGAAATCTTCCCGGTTCCCGACCGGCCGCCCGGGCCGCGGAGCTTCGCGAGGTCGAGAGTGACCGTCACGGTCTCGCCGGAGGCGAAGTCGCGCGACGGGGAGAACCTCAGGAGCCCGTCGCGCTCGACGTACGAGACGGTTCCCGCGATCTCGCCCGATTTCGACCCGAGCGCGAGGACCGCGTCCTCTCCGATGCCGTCCGGCGCGAGCGGCGCGGAGAGGAGAAACGTGACGGTCAGGCGCCGCGCGGACACGACGGAACCCTTCGCGGGGAACACGTCTGCGGCCTCGGGAACGGGGCCGCCGGACTCGCCGGGACCGCCGAGCGGGATCACGACGAAGACGGGCGGGAGAGGGGGGAGCGGCGGGGGAGGAGGCAGGTGTCGGTTGCCCGCGATCGCAAGGACGACGAGCGCGACGATCGTCACGGCCGCCAGGACGATCCAGAAGACCGGCACCTTCTTCAGGACGACGCGGAGCGTCGTCTTCTCTCCGGCGGCCACGTCGAAGGTCTTGTCGCCCGGGTTCTCGAGGGGCTCGATATCTCCCTCGGGCGTGAGACGACGGGTCACGCGGAGGCGGTACCTTCCCGGAGAGAGATCGGGAAGGCCCCAGGCGGGGGCGATCGAACGACCCACGATCTCCTCGCCCGTGGCGGTCACCCGCGCGAGCTCCGAAAGGACGGGAAAGGGAGCCACGCGCCCGGCGTCCCGATCGGCCGCCTTCACGAAGACGGAGACGGCGAGCGCGCCCGCCCGCGGCGCGGAGGCGTCGCGAGCGCCGGCCGGTGCGTCGAGCGCCGCGCGCGAAACGCCGATCGAGACGCAGCCGTCGAGGGCGAGCGGCGCGAGGGCGACGAGAAGGAGGCGCGCGGCGGAGCGGAGAAGCGGGCGTTGCATGCGTGCGTTCTCTCACGAAGCATGCCACGCCCTGCGTCCTCCGGAGACGCCGTCCCCTAAGATCGAACGGACGAAGGGGGAAGGGATGGCGGCTTCGGTGCGCGATCTGCGGGCGGGCTGGGCCCGGTTCAAGGACCTTCCCGGCGGGAGGCGGCTCTTCTCGCTCCTCTTCGGCGTCGCCATTCCGTATTCGGGCAGCGTGAAGCCGCGCATCCTCGAGCTGGCGCCGGGCCGCGCGCGGATCTCCATGGACGACCGCCGCTCCGTGCGCAACCACCTGAAGTCGATCCACGCGGTCGCGCTCACGAATCTCGCCGAGATGACGACGGGGCTCGCCCTCGGCTTCGGGCTTCCGGACGGGATGCGCACGATCCTCGTTCGCGTGGAATGCGAGTTCCTGAAAAAGGCGCGCGGCACGATCACGGCCGCGAGCGAGGCGCCGGTCTTCGAGGAGATCGTCGAGAGGGAGGTTCTCGTGGAGAGCGTCCTCACGAACGAAGCCGGCGAGGTCGTCGCGAAGGGACGGGCCGTGTGGCTCGCGGGTCCGGTGAAAGCGTGAGGACCGCGCTCACCGAGGGCGCGGGCATCGAGGTGCCGCTGATCTGCGGGGCGATGTATCCCTGCTCGAACCCCGAGCTCGTCGCCGCCGTCTCGGAGGCGGGCGGGCTCGGCGTCGTCCAGCCGCTGTCCCTCGTGTTCGTCCACAAGCGCGACTTCCGCGCGGGGATGCGGGAGATCCGTTCCCGCACGCGGAAGCCGGTCGGTCTCAACGTGCTCACCGAGAAATCCCTCTCGTCCGTCTACGCGAAGCGCATGTCGGAGTACGTCGACGTCGCGCTCGAGGAAGGCGTGCGCTTTTTCGTGACGGCGCTCGGGAACCCGCGGTGGGTCGTGGATCGCGTGAAGGGCGCGGGCGGCCTCGTCTACCACGACGTCGTGGACCGGCGCTGGGCCGAGAAGGCGGCAGCCGAGGGTGTCGGCGGGCTCATCTGCGTGAACCGGCGGGCCGGCGGGCACCTCGGGAAGAAGAGCCCCGAGGAGCTCTACGCGGAGCTCGCCGATCTCGGGCTTCCGCTCGTCTGCGCGGGCGGCGTCGGCAGCCCGAAGGAGTTCCGCGCCATGCTCGACCTCGGGTACGCGGGCGTCCAGTGCGGGACGCGCTTCATCGCCGCGACGGAGTGCACGGCGCACGCGGACTACAAGAACGCGATCCTCGACGCGGGCGAGGACGACATCGTCCCGACCGAGCGCATCACGGGCGTCCCGCTCGCCGTGATCAGGACTCCGTTCATCGAGCGGATGGGAACGAGGGCGGGGCCGATCGGCCGCCTCATGCTCAAGGGCCGGACGACGAAGCACTGGATCCGCGGCTGGTACTCGCTGCGCTCGGCGTTCCGCCTCCGGGGCGCGTCCGTGAAGGGCGCGACGTCGGCGGACTGCTGGCAGGCGGGGAAGAGCGTCGCGACGATCGGGTCCGTCGAGCCGGCGGGGGAGATCGTGCGGAAGTTCGGGGCGGCGCTCGACTAGCCGGCTTCGGCCCGGAGCTTGTTGAAGGCGTCCAGCGCCGCGACCTTGTAGCACTCCGCGAACGTCGGGTAGTTGAACACCGTCTCGACGAAGTACGTCGAGCGTGCCCCCGAACGCGAGAACGGCCTGGCCGATGTGGACGAGCTCGGTCGCCGCCGTGCCGAGGATGTGGACGCCGAGGAGCCGGCGCGATTCGCGGTGCACGATGAGCTTCAGGATGCCCGTGTCGTCGCCGAGGATCGCGCCGCGCGCGATCTCGCGGTAGTGGGCCACGCCGACCTCGTAGGGAACGCCTTCCTTCGTGAGGTCCTCCTCGGTCCTGCCCACCATCGAGATCTCCGGCACCGAGTAGATGCCGATCGGGTACAGGTGGGGCATCGACGTGCACGCGACGCCGAACGCGTGGCACGAGGCGAGGCGGCCCTGCTCCATCGAGGTGGAAGCGAGCGCCGGGAACCCGATGACGTCGCCGACGGCGTAGATGTGCGGCTGCGCGGTCTGGTAGCGCTCGTTGACCTTCAGCCGCCCGCGGTCGTCGGCCGCGAGGCCCGCGGCCGGGAGGTCGAGGTCCGCCGTCGCCCCGACGCGGCCGATCGAGTAGAGCAGCAGGTCCGCGGTGATCTTCTTGCCCGCTCTTGAGCTGGCGCGACCGCGCGGCGCGGGCCCTCGACGCGGACCTCCGCGACGTCCTCGCCGAGGCGGAGCGTGCAGTTCATGTTGCGCATGTGGTACGACAGCGCCTCGACGATCTCGTCCGTCGACGAACTCGAGGAGGCGCGGCCGCTTGTCCACGAGCGTCACCTTGACGCCGAGCGCCGCGAACATCGACGCGTACTCGACGCCGATGACCCCGCCGCCGACCACGATCATCGTGCGGGGAAGCGCCTTCAGGCCGAGGATCGTCGGAATCGAGGATCGTCTCCTCGTCCACGGCGACGCCGGGCGGCGCGGCGGGGCGCGTGCCGGTCGCGATGACGATCTTCTCGGCCTCGACCTCCGTCGTCCCGGTCAGGCCCGTGACGGTGAGGGTGTGCGGCGCCGTGAATTTCGCGACGCCCCCGAGCAGCGTCACGTCGTTCCGTTTCATCTGCGCGCGAATGACGTCGATCTCGCGCTTGATCACGGACTGGCAGCGGAAGAGAAGGTCCGCGGCGGTGATGTTCTCTTTCACGGAGTAGGACGTGCCGTACATCCCGCGCTGGGCGAAGCCCGAGAGGTAGAGCACGGCCTCCCGGAACGTCTTGCTGGGGATCGTGCCCGTGTTGATGCACACGCCGCCGACGACCTCGCGCTTTTCGCAGATGCCGACCCTGCGGCCGAGCTTGGCCGCCTGGACGGCGGCGCGCTGGCCGGCCGGACCCGTGCCCAGAACGAAGAGATCGAACGTCTCCATGGCGGCGGCGATTCTACGGGCTCGTGTGAAGATCGCCCGATGCGCGCCGTGCTCTTCGACATGGACGGAGTCCTCGTCTTTTCCGAGGACGCCTGGTTCGCCGTCTACAACGCCACCCTCGTCGGTTTCGGCCACGCCGCGATCTCCCGCGGGGACTTCGACGCAATCTACGGGAACGGCACGGAAGCCGACCGGGCGACGTACATGCAGGAGCGCTCCGTACCGGAGATCGACGCGGCCTACGCGCGCTTCTTCGCGGAGCGCCTCGACGCGATTCGCGTGAACCCCGAGGCCGAAGCCGTGCTCCGGGCGCTCCGCGCCGCCGGGGTGCGGACGGCCGTCGCGACGAACACGACCCGGCCCCTCGCGGACCGGATCCTCGCCCGCGCGGGACTGACCCCGCTTCTCGATGCGGTCGCCTGCGCGAACGAGGCGGGCGCGGGGAAGCCGGATCCCGCGGTCGTGCGCCTCGCGGCCGAGCGGGTTCTCGTGCCCCTCGCGGATTGCCTTTTCGTCGGGGATTCGAAGTACGACGCGGAGGCGGCCCGCCGCGCGCCCGTGGCGTTCCGCGGATACCGGCTGGGGGCGGCGTCGAGGATCGAGTCCCTGGAGGAGATCCTCGCGATCCGGATAGACTCCTCGCGAGCCATGACGAACGGCGAGACGCAAGCCGTCCTGACGCGTTTCTACGAGGCCTTCGCGCGGCGCGACGGCGACGCCATGGCCGCGATGTACGCGCCGGACGCGACGTTCGAAGATCCCGTCTTCCGGCTGACGGGCGCCGACATCGGAAAAATGTGGATCGGCCTCACCCGGAGCGCGAAGGACCTCTCGGTGCAGTTCACCGTGGCGAAGGCGGGGCCCGGAGCAGGCGTCGTCGAGTGGACGGCCCGCTATCTCTTCGGAGGCACCCGGCCCGTCGTGAACGTGATCGTGTCCGAGATCGAGATCCGGGACGGGCTCATCGTGCGCCAGAGGGACACGTTCGACTTTCCACGCTGGGCGGCCCAGGCCCTCGGGCTTCCGGGCCGCGTGTTCGGTCGGATGTCGTGGATGAGGCGCTCGGTCTCGAAGAGCGCCGCGGCCCGCCTCGGCGTTCCTCCGAAGCTAGAGCCCTGAGAACCCCTGAGAACCTAAGCCCCGGGAGTTCGTAAGAGAAGATTCATGACGACGGACTGGAAGAGCCTGGCGAAGGAGACGGTTCACTCCTTCGATGCCGACGACGTCCGCGGCATGTGGAACGTGGACTGGCGGCGGGCGGCGGGCGTACTCCTCGCCGACCACGAGGCCGAGATCGCGGCCGAGCCCCGCCGCTGGAAGAAGGCGCTCCGGAAGGCGAACGCGATCGTCTTCGGGCTCGCGAAGCGGCTCGCGCCGCCGCGCCGGCTCGTCTTCGCCCTCGTCCTGCTTCTGACGATCCTCGCGGTCCTGAACAACATGTTCGGGAACGGCGCCGAGGGCTGGCCTTTCGCCGCCCTGCTCGTGTCGGTCGTCGCGCTCGCGTTCCTGCTCGCCATGGAGCTCGTCGACAAGCTCCACTTCAAGGACGAGCTCGTCATGGCGCGCGAGCTCCAGGCGCAGCTCGTGCCGCGCGTCCTGCCGGAAATCGGTGCCTTCGAGCTCGGCGGCTTCAACCGGATCGCGAACACGGTGGGGGGCGACCTGTACGCGTTCGAGCCGCTCGCAGACGGGCGTCTCGCGGTCCTGTTCGGCGATGCGTCGGGACACGGGATGGCCGCGGGGCTCGTCATGGCGGTCACGCACGCGGTCTTCCGCACGCAGCTTCGCGTGGACCCGTCGCCCGGCGCGATGATCGAGGCCCTGAACCGCGTGCTCTGCGAGACGGGGAACTCCCGCTCGTTCTTCGCGGGCGTCTACGCGGTGCTCGAGCCCGGGGGCGTCGTGACGGCCTACGTGGCGGGTCATCCGCCGGTCCTCAAAGTGGACGCCGAGGGGAGGATCGTGAAGCGCCTCGGTTCGGGCTCGTATCCCCTCGGGATCAAGAAGAACGCCGTCTACGCGCCCGAGTCCACGGTTCTCGCGAAGGGCGAGACGCTGCTCTTCCATTCCGACGGGCTTCCCGAGGCCCGCGGGCCGAGCGGCGAGGAGTTCGGCGACGCGCGCATCGAGCACTTCCTCTTCCTGAAGGCGGGCGCCGCGCCCTTCGAAGTGGTTTCCGCGCTCGCGCGGGAGCTCGACCGGTTCCTCGGCCGGGCGGTCTGCGACGACGACGTCTCCATCGCGGCGATCAGGCTCAAGACCGCGTGAGGGCGTCCCCGTCGCCGTCTTCCCCCGGGCGGGGGCGGCTCCTCGTCGCGGCGGCAGCGCTCCTGTGGTCCTCGGGCGGGCTCGCGATCAAGCTCGTTCCGCTGTCGGCGTTCGGCGTCGCCTTCTGGCGGTCGTTCGTGTCGGCGATCTTCCTTCTCGTCGTGTTCCGCCCGTCGCGCGCGCGCTGGCGGCACGCGGCCCCTTCCACGGTCGTCGTCTACGCGCTCATGATCCTGACGTTCGTGTCCGCGACGAAGATGACGACGGCCGCGAACGCGATCTTCCTGCAGTACACGGGGCCGCTCTACGTCCTCGCCCTCGCCCCGTTCCTCCTCGCCGAGCGGTTTCGAAAGGCGGACGCCGCGGCCGTCGGCGTGGCGCTCGTCGGGATGTCGCTCTTCTTCGTGGGCCGCCTCGACCCGGGGGCGCTCGCGGGGAATCTCGTCGCCGTGGCCTCGGGCCTCTTCTTCGGGCTCACGGTCCTGCTTCTCCGCCGCGACGCGTCGGGCGACGCGATTCCGTCCGTCATCGCGGGCAACCTTCTCGCGGCCGCGCTCGCGCTGCCGTTCGCGCGGGGAAACCTCGCGCTCGACGGGCGCGGGATCCTCCTCGTCCTCTTTCTCGGCATCGTCCAGATGGGCATCAGCTACGTCCTGTTCGTGCGCGGCCTCTCGGTCGTTCCGGCGGCGGAAGCCTCCCTGATCGGCATGCTCGAGCCGATGTTCAATCCGCTCTGGGCGTTCCTCGGCCTCGGCGAAAGGCCGTCCGCGTGGGCGCTCCTCGGGGGCGCGATCGTGCTCGTCGCCGTGGCCGGACGCACGGTGTTCGGGGCACGCGCAGGCGGGACCTCGGCGTCCGTCACGCCGCCCTCGCCGGACTGAAGGAGGTTCCATGCCGCGCTTCGTCGCCTTCCTCCGCGCCCTCAACGTCGGCGGCCACGGCGTCGTGAAAATGGAGGCATTGAAGATGCGCTTCACGGCGATGGGCTTCTCGGAAATCGAGACGTTCATTGCCAGCGGAAACGTGATTTTTTCTTCGAAGGGTGTGAAGGGCCTCGACGGGAAGATCGCGGCGGGGCTCGAGCGGGCGCTTGGCTTCGACGTTTCCGTCTTCGTGCGGACTGTCGAGGAGCTCAACGCCCTCGCCGCCCATCGGCCGTTTCCCGAAAAGGACGTCGGGGCGTGCCCGACGTTCCTCATGGGATTCCTTTCGAAGGATCTCGACGCCGAAGGCGTCGATCGGCTTGCGGCGCTCGCGACGGCCGAGGATCGTTTCCACGTCCGCGGGCGGGACTTCTGGTGGCTCTCGCGGCACGGGCAGAACCGTCCCGCGATCTCCGGCCGCGCTCTCGAGAAGGCCCTCGGCCAGCCGACGACTCTCCGCAACGTGAACACGATCCGCCGGATGGCGGAGCGGTATTCCCCCTAGAATGTCCCATGCCGCTCACGAACCCGGGGCCTCGGCTTCCACGGAGCCTCGTCTTTCTTCTCGCGCTCTTCTTCGTTCCCGCGCCACGCGGCCTCTCGGCGCGGCCGTCCCGCCCCGCGTCATCGTCCTCGGATTCGACGGCGCGGACCACGCTCTCGTCGAGAAGGGAATCGCCGAAGGGCGCCTGCCGAACCTCGCGGCGCTCGCCGCGAAGGGCGGCTTCTCGGCCCTCAATCCCACGATCCCGGCGCAGACGCCGGTGTCGTGGTCGACGTTCTCGACGGGACTCTCTCCCGGCCGCACGATGATCTTCGACTTCCTGAAGCGGAATCCGAAGACCTACCGCCCGGAATTCGCGATCGCCGAGGAAGGGAAGAAAGACTTTCTGCTCGGAAAGGGAAACCGGATCGTCGTACCGGCGGTGCTCGGAGTGTTGGCGTTCGTACTCGTTGCCGGGGTGCTGAAGATTCTTCTTAGAAGGCGCGTGAACGGTCTCGGCGGGGGGATCGTCGTCGCCGCGTGTGTTGCCGCGGCCCTCTTTACCTTTCTAGGAATCTCTCTCTCGGCTCTTCTTCCCACCGAGATCCCCTGGCCGATCAACAACCGCCGCGGGGTGCCGTTCTGGGAGGAGGCGGGCCGCAAGGGAATCGCGTCCGTCGTGATGCACGTGCCCGTCACGTTCCCCGCCGTGGACTACGACCACGGCCGGCTCCTCTCCGGCCTCGGCGTCACGGACGTGCGCGGGCGCGTCGGCACCCCGAGCTTCTACACGTCGGATCCCTTCTTCGCCCCGAAGAACAAGAACGAGTTCTCGGTCGAGCTCGTGCGGCTCGAGTCGAACAAGGGAACGATCGAGACCGAGGTCTTCGGCCCCTACAACAAGCTCTTCAAGGAGCCCGCCGTCATCAAGACGCCGATGACCTTGACGCTCGCGGCGGACGGCGGCAGCCTGACGGTCGCGCCGAAAGGCTCCGCGCCCGTGACGCTGAAGGCGGGCGAGTGGAGTCCCTGGGTCGTCTTCACGTTCCCGTTCAACGCGATCGTCAAGATGACGGGCATCGGGCGCTTCCACCTCGTATCCACGTCCCCGGAGATCAAGCTCTACCTCTCTCCGATTCACTTCAACCCGTCGGACCTCCCGCCTTCCGTGAAGATCACGGCGCCCGGCGCCCTCGCGAAGAAGCTCGCGGACCGCTACGGCCTCTACAAGACGATGGGCTGGCAGATCGACACGTGGTCGATGAGCGAGGAGACGATCGACGAGAAGGCGTTCCTCGAGGACGTGGCGCAGACCGTCGAGCCGTTCCGGAAGATGATGAACGACTTCCTGGACGACGGGGAGGTCCGTCTCTTCGTCCAGATCTACGAATTTCCAGACCGCGTCGCGCACTGCTTCTGGCGCTTCCTCGATCCGCAGCATCCCGCTTACGACGCGGCGAAGGCCGCGAAGTGGGCGCCGGCGGTTGACAGGACGTACGACCAGATGGATGCGATCGTGGGCGATGCGATGCGGAAGCTCCACGAGGGGGATGTCCTCATCGTGCTGTCCGATCACGGTTTCGCGACGTGGCGGCGGTCCGTGAACTACGACACGTGGCTCGTCGAGAACGGGTTCATGACGCTCACGGTCGGCGAAGGCAAGCAGGCCGACCTCGAGATGTTGTTCGGGCAGGGCGAGTTCTGGCCGAACGTGGACTGGTCGAAGACGAGGGCGTACGCGATGGGCCTCGGCGACATCTACATCAACCTCAAGGGGCGCGAGGGGAAGGGAATCGTCTCGCCCGGCGCGGAGTACGAGGCCGTGCGCGAAGAGATCAAGAGGAAGCTCGTGACGCTCGTGGACCCGAAGACCGGCGAGCGCGCCGTGTCGCGCATCTTCACGCGCGAGGAAGCCTACGGCTCGTTCGACGCGGACATCATCCCGGACCTCTTCGTCACGAACACGAGGGGAACCCGAATCGGCTGGCAGGGGAGTCTCGGCGTCGTGTCGAAGGAAATGTTCGAGGACAACGCGCAGATCTGGTCGGGAGACCACTGCTCTCTGGACCCGGCCCTCGTGCCGGGCATTCTCTTCACGAACCGGCCGCTGCCGAAGGGCAGGCTGCCGGGCATCGCGGACGTGCCGGCCACGATCTACAACGTGCTCGGCGTGCCGCCGCCCGCGAAGCTCGACGGGGTGCCGCTCTTCTGAGAAAACTCCCGTCCTCGCTCGCCGCGGTTCTCCTCGTCGCCGCGGGCATTCGGGCGCAGGAGCCGGCGCCTCCCGAGCCCGCTCCCGCCGCGGCCGAGGCGGCGACACCCGTGCCGGAAAGGCCCGCGGCCTCCCTCGGCGTTGCCGAGCGCAGGGCTGAGCTCCAGGAGCTCAAGCGGCGCATCGCGAGCCTCAGGAGCCGCCTCGACGCGTCCTCCCGGCGCGAAGCGGACCTCAAGGCGCAGATCGAGACGGCGGACCTCGATCTTCAGATCCAGACGGCCGAGCGGCGCGTTCTCGAGCTGCGGAGGGCCGAGACGGAGCGCGAGGCCGCGCGCGCGTCGTCCGAGCGCGATGCGGCGCAGAAAGAGGTGAGCGGTCTGCGGGAGGACCTCGCCGTCCGGCTCTCCGCCCTCTACCGGATGGGCCGGCTCGGCTATCTCCGGCCGCTCGCCGCGGCGGATTCCGGGCAGTCGTTTCTCGCGGGTCTCCGCATCCTGTCGCATCTCGCGGGTCGGGACGCGGCCCTCCTCGAACGCTACGAGACGGCGGTGACGACGCTGGGGGGCCGCGAGCAGGATCTTTCCGGCCGGCGAAAGGAGCTCCTCGCGCTCACGGCCGAGAGTAGGAGGAAGGAGACGGCCCTCCTCGCGGCGCGCTCCCGGAAGGCCGCGCTCCTCGCGCAGCTCGAGCAGACCGCCCACGTCGCCCAGCAGCAGGTGACGAAGCTCGAAGACAAGTCCGAGCGCTTAGGAGCGCTCCTCGAGCTTCTCGAAGGGAAGGGGCGCGCCCTGGCGCCCGGAGCGGCTTCGATCCGCAAGTACCGCGGCGCGCTGGACTGGCCGCTGAAGAGCCGCGTCGCCGTGCCGTTCGGCCGCATCGCGAATCCCCGGTTTCCGAAGACGTTCCTGCGCTCGTCGGGCTGGACGCTCGACGCGCCGCCGGGGACGCCCGTGCGCGCGATCTTCTCGGGAGACGTCGTGTACGCCCAGTGGCTCAAGGGTTACGGAAATCTCGTCGTCGTGGACCACGGCGACGGGGTCTTTTCGCTGTACGGGCGGCTCGCGACGGGAACGATCGCACGCGGCGCGCGGGCCGCGATCGGCGACCTGGTCGGGGTCCTGGGCGAGTCGCCCGAAGACGAGGTCGCGGGCCTCTATTTCGAGATTCGGGACGCTCGTGCGTCGGTGGACCCGGCTTTGTGGCTCCGCTGAGAGCCCGCGTATCATTCCCCGGTGAGCAAGACCCACGCCCTCTTCGTCGCCGCGTCCGTCTCTCTTCTCCTCGCCCTGTTCGTCGTCCTGCCCGGCATGGGCGCTGACGAGAAGAACAAGGAAGGCAAGGAGGCCCTCTACCGCCCGCTCGGCCTCTTCACGGAGGTTCTCGGACTCGTCCGGTCGAACTACGTCGAATCGACGGAGCTCAAGCCGCTCCTCGCCGGTTCGTTCGCGGGCATGACCGAAGCGATGGACCCGTTCTCCGAATACGTCCCGCCGGACAAGATGGCGGCGTTCGCGGCGCACGAGGCCGCGAAGGAGAAGAAGGAAGTTCTCGAGACTGGAATCGTCCTCGCGCGCCGTTTCGGTTTCCCGATCGTCGTGGCCGCCATCGCGGGCAGCCCGGCGGCTTCGGCCGGAGTCAAGAGCGACGACGTCATCGAGAAGATCGACGGCCAGCTCACCCGCAACATGTCGCTCTGGGAGCTCGAGTCCAGGCTGTCGGGAAAGGCCGGAGGCCGCGTGCGCCTCGCGGTCGTGCGGGAGGGGAAGCCCCGCCACCGCACGCTCGACATCCTGCGTGCCGGCTGGACGCCGGCCGCGCCTTCGGCCGAACGCGTGGACAGCGAGACCGTGATCCACATCCCCTCGTTCACGCCCGGCACGGCCGCCGCCCTCAAGGAAATTCTCAAGCCGCTCGATCGGACGCGGCCGCTCATGCTCGACCTGCGCGGCAATGCGATGGGGTCGTTCGACGAGGCGGCGCGCGCGGCGGCTCTCTTCGTGCCGGCCGGCCCCCTCGGCGAGCTCTCCGGGCGCCGGATCGAGACGAAGAAGTTCCGTTCCGAGCCCGGCGAGCGCGTGCACGAGAGCCGCCTCGTTCTCCTCGTCGACAGCGGGACGGCCGGGGCGGCCGAGCTGTTCGCCTCCGCCGTTCGGGATGCCGGCACACGCCCCGCCGGCGCGAAGCTCGTGACGGCCGAGAAGGGCAGGACGGGCGCGGAGGACTCCGATCTCCAGGAGGCCTTCGATCCAGGTGTCGAGGCCACGAAGGACGCCGACAAGCTGAAGCTCGCCGTGCGCGTCGTCGGAGAGCCCACGGTCGGCATGGGCTTCACGGCCCAGGTCGTGAGGCTCTCGAGCGGCGGATCGCTCAAGCTCTCGGTCGGGAAGATCCGAACGGTCGCCGGAAAGACGCTCTGCCCGAAGGGCCTGCAGCCCGATGACCGGGTTTTCCACGGGCCCCAGGACGAGGGCACGGGCCGCCTCGATCCGATTCTGCAGCGCGGACTCAAGGTGCTGGCGGAGTCCTCGGCACGGGTCAAAGCAGCCGCGTGACCAGGCGGGAAGCGCGGGGCGGCGGGGGTCTCAAGGGAGCCTTTCTCGTCCTCGTGGGAGTCGGTCTCGGCGCCGGCGCGATGTACTTCGCCCGCGGCTGCGCGCGCCGCCCGGAGCCGCCAGCTCCGTCGCCCCGCCCCGCGCCGGCGGTCCCGACGGCTCGGCCGGTCGCCCGGCCGATTCCGACTCTGCCTTCCGATTTCGAGCCCGTGGACCGCGGCGCCGGGGGAGTCCTCGCGATCGTCATCGACGACATCGGCTTCGATCCCCCTTCCCGGACGCTGCTCGGATCGCTCGAAGGTCCGCTCGCGCTCGCCGTCATTCCGAGCACCCCGCACGGCGCGGAGGCGGCGCGGCTCGCGCGGGAGAAGGGCTGGGACCTCCTCGTCCACCTGCCGATGGACCCCAAATCCGGCCGCGCCGAGAAGGACTCGCTCGGACCGAAGGACGACGACGCGGCGATTCGCGCCGGTGTTCTCGCCGCGCTCGCGCGATTCCCCGGAGCGCTCGGGATCAACAGTCACCAGGGATCCAGGGCGACGGCGGACGCGCGCGTCGTCCGCGACGTCCTCGCGGTCGTGAAGGAAAAAGGGCTCTTCTTTCTGGACTCGAGAACGACGCCGGCGTCCGTCGCCGGAGCCGAAGCGGTAAAGCTCGGCGTTCCATTCCTGGCCCGCGACGTATTCCTCGACGACGCGATGACCGAGTCCGCGGACCCGGGCGGCGCTCCGGGCGCGCTCGAGACGGCCTGGGAGAAGGGGATCGCGCTTGCGAAGAAACGGGGCCAGGCGATCGTCATCGGCCACCCGCGAAAGGAAACGCTCGCGTTTCTTTCGGAGAAGATCGGTTTGCTCGGAAAGAGAGGGACCGAGGCTCGTTCGCGTGTCGGAGCTCGTTCCCTAGCCTGCTGCGCCGGAGCGGCGGCAAGGTTGTTTTTCTTAGAAGGTGAATAGGCCAGCGCGCACCGCGGCGCGTTTTTCCCTCTTCCCCTCTTACCTTCTAAGAATCTCTCTCTTTTTCCTTTTCTTCCGCCTTCACTGTGTTCCACAGGAGATCGAGTTCCGCGAGGGGTGTCGCCTTGACCTCTTTCCCGGCGGCCTTTGCCCGCCGGGCCACCTCCTCGAACCGTCGGAGGAATTTTTCGTTCGTGGACTGGAGCGCGGCCTCGGGATCCACGCCGTGGCGTCGGGCGACGTTCACGACGGTGAACAGGAGGTCGCCGATCTCGCCCGCCACGCGCTCCTTTCGCTCGCCGCCCGGCGCCGAAAGCTCGGCCTTGAACTCGGCGACCTCCTCGTCCAGCTTGACGAGAACGTCCGCGTCGCGCTCCCAGTCGAACCCGAGATCCGCGGCGCGCGAGGTCAGGCGCACGGCCTTGAGGAGTGCGGGGAGGGCGCGCGGGACGCCGTCGAAGGGCGAAGGGGGACGTCCCTCCGTCTCTCTCTCCTTGCGTTTGAGCTCTTCCCATTGCACGCGAACGCCTTCGGCGTCGCGGACGGAGGTGTCGCCGAAAACGTGAGGGTGGCGCGCCACCATCTTGTCGTGAATGCGCCGCGCGACGCTTTCGAAGTCGAAGGCGCCGCGCTCTTCGCCGAGCCGCGCGAGGAAGACGATCTGGAAGAGGAGGTCTCCCAGCTCGCCCTCGAGCTCGCGCCAGTCCTCGCGCGAGAGGGCGTCGAGGACCTCGTAGCACTCCTCGAGAAGGTATCCGGAGAGGTCGCGGGCCGTCTGCTTGCGGTCCCAGGGGCACTCCTTCCGGAGCTTTTCCATGAGCTCCACGAGGGCTCCGGCGGCGTCCGAAACTGCCATGCGAGCAACCTCCCGGCGTTTACGTAAAATACGCTGACCCGAGGGGATTTATGTCCGAAAGTGAAAAGCCGATCAAGGTCGTGGATCGCCGCCTCTTCACGGCCGAGGGCGACGTGCGCGCGGAATCGCAGGCCGAGCTCGCCGCGCCCGATTCCGCCCCGGAGCCGGCCGCCGCCGCGACGGAGGCTGCGCCTGTCGAGCCGGCGCCGGCGACGAACCCGTCGTTCCTTCGTCTTCTCGACATGCTCGCGCAGACGGCGGCTCTCTACATGGAGGGTTTCCCGGACCCGGCGACCGGCCGCCGACAGGTGGATCTCGCGGGGGCCCGGCAGATCGTCGATTCCCTCCTCTCGCTCCGCGAGAAGACGCACGGGCGCCTTTCGTTCGAGGAGACCGACGCGATCGAGGGGCTCCTCGGCGAGCTCCAGCTCGCGTTCACGCGCCTCGCGGGCGCCGCCAAGCCGAAACCTCCGATCCCGCCTCCCGTGGCGAGGCGCGGCTGAGGATCTCCCGGACTTCTCCGTCGGCCGGGCGCCGCACGGAGGGGCGCCGGTGGCCCCCCGCGCCGCTTCTCGTCGTTCTCGCTCTTGTCGCGCTCCTCCCGGAGGTTCCGGCGTCCGCGCAGGTGCTCGTCGCGCCGGGCGAGTCCAGCGAGACGGCGTTTCGAAAGCTCGTGCGCGGCCACTGGTTCGCCTGGCTCAGCGCGCTCGAGGACGGAGATGCCCCCCTTGCGCGCGTCAAGGTCGACGAGATTCTCAAGCACGCCCAGAAGATCGAGATCCGGCGGATGACGGATCTCTCCCTCTCGGCGACGCTTCTCGGGCGGCGTCAGCTCGCTGCCGGGAAGCGCGAAATCGCGCACGAGGCGTTCACGGCCGCGATGCGCCTCGATCCCGATCTCCCCGATCCGCGCTGGGCGCGCCTGTCGCTCGCGGCATCGTCGCGCGCGTGGGGGGAGGTCGTCCCGGACCTTCTCGGCGCGCTCCGCGCGACCTTCGCCGACAGCGAGTCGCGCCGCGTCGTGCTCGTGCGCCTCGTCCTGACGTTTCTTCTCACGGCCTGCGCCGCCGCCCTCGCCGCCGTGCTCGTGCTTCTCGTGCGGCACGGACCCCGGCTCGTTCACGACCTGAAAGAGACGGCCGAGACTCTCCTGCATGGGCGCGTGACGTCGCTCGCGGTCGCGGCGTTTCTCGTCCTCCCCCTTCTCCTCTCTCTCGACGTGCTCTGGCTGGCCCTGTTCCTGTTCGTGCTTCTCTTCGGCTACGCGAGCGTCGAGCAGAAGCTCGCGACGAGTCTCGCGCTCGCGCTCGCGATCCTGATTCTGCCGGCGCTGGACCGGATCGCCTACGACCTGAGCATCTCGTCGTCGCCGATCCTCCGCGCGGCCGAGGCGCTCGAGGAGTCCCGCTACGACCAGCGCGTTCTCGACAACCTGGAGGCGGCGAAGAACATCCTGCCCGACGACGTGGACATCCGGTTCCTCCTCGGACGGCTTTACCAGTCGCTCGGCCAGAACGACCTCGCGATCGCGGAGTACACGGCAGGCTCGCACCTCGCCCCGCGCGACATCCGCTGTCTCGTGAACCGCGGAAACATCCGCTTCGTGGACGGCGACCTCGGCTCGGCGCAGGAGGACTATCAGGAAGCCCTGAAGCGCGACGGACGGAGCATCGCCGCCCGCTACAACCTCGCCCTTCTGTACGCCGAGACGTTCCGGACCACCGAAGCCGCGCAGACGCTCCAGGAGGCTCGGGCCCTCGACGCGCGCGCGGTGCAGAACTTTCAGGAGACTCCGACGCTCGTGAAGGTCGTGTCGCTCGGCTACACGCCGGAGGAGGCGCGCGCGAAGATCGAGCGCATGGGGCGGGACAGCCGGACGCGGCGCCTCCTCGGCCACTACCGGGGCTTCCGGCTCGGCGATGGATTCGGCCTCCCGCACCTCCCGAAAGGTCCGGTGCCGGGTGACTTCGGCGTTCCCTTGTTCTGGGCGGTCGGCGCCGCGATCGGCGGGGCTTTCGTTCTCGACCGCACGCGCCGTCAGGGCCGCGGCTACGCGTCCGAGTGCCAGAAGTGCGGCCGGGCCTTCTGCCGGCTCTGCAAACCGCCGGGGGAGAGCGCGCTTCTGTGCTCGCAGTGCGTGCACGTGTATCTCAAGAAGGATGGCGTCGCGATCGAGACGAAGCTCCACAAGCTCGAAGACGTGCGGCGGCGCCGGACGTTCGAGGAGCGCGTGCGGCTCGCCCTGAACAGCTTTCTCCCGGGCTCGGCGGCGTTCCTCGACTCGCGCCTCCTGCCGGCCGTGGTCGCCTTCGGTCTCTTCGCGTTCGGGCTGCTCTCGGTCCTCCTTCGGGACGCGCTCGCGACGCTCCCGCGGCCGACGCTCGCCGCCGGGACGCCGATCGTCCTCTTCTGGCTGCTCGTGGCGCTCGCCGGCTGGATCGCCGGATTCGTCACGTCGTCGCGGAAGGCCTGACGAATGGCGCTCGAGGGCACGCTCCGGGATTTCTCGCTGGCGGACATCCTCCAGCTCATCGCGCTTCAGCACAAGACCGGGCTGCTGACGGTCCGCGGCCCCGCCGACACCGTGACGCTCGGTTTTCTCGACGGGATGATGGTGTCGGCCGAATCCTCCGCCCAGCGGCTCGACACGCGCCTGGGCACCGTTCTCGTGAAGACGCGGCGGCTGACGCCGGAGGCTCTCGCGCGCTCGCTCGAGCTGCAGGCGCAGACGTTGCAGCGCCTGGGCTTCATTCTGCTCAAGAACGGTTTCTGCTCGGCCCAGGATCTGCGCGACGGTCTCGACATCCAGATCAAGCGCATCGCGTACGGCCTGTTCCGCTGGACCGACGGCGACTACGTCTTCGAGCAGACCGAGCACGTCGATTACGACTCGGAGTCCACCACGCCGATCGCGGTCGAGCGCCTCCTGATGGAAGGCGCCCGGATGATCGACGAGTGGCCGATCGTCGAGAAAGTGGTCTGGTCTCTCGATATCGTCTACCAGAAGGTCCCGGTCGAGCAGCCGGTCATCCCGGCCGAGGACGAGGACGCGGTCGAGGACGTCGAGGACTCGTCACTCTCGAAGCGCGCCCGCGAGAAGCGTCTCGATCCGATCCGCGTTTCGCGCGCCGAATGGTCCGTCTACGAGCTCGTCGACGCCCAGCGAACCGTCGCCGAGATCAACGAGATGGCGTTCCTGTCGGAGTTCGACGGCTGCAAGGCGTGCTTCGACCTCGTGAGCCGGGGGCTCGTCGAGGAGAGCGTGCCGCGAGCCGTCGAGCTCCCCGAGGAAGCGCTCGTCTCGGAGGCCCCGGCCCACGTGCGTCCCTCGCGGAAACCGATCGACGTCGCCCTTCTCGCCGGCCTCGGCCTCGCGGTCGTGGCGCTTCTCGCGTTCCGGTTCCAGGCCTGGAATCCTCTCAACCTCCTGACCATGCCGCCGCGGCGCGTCCAGCTCGTGGACGGATTCAAGAAGTCGCTGTCGCTCCTTCGGCTCCGCCGCGTCGCGGAAGGAGTCGACGCGTACACGCTCCTCTCCGGTCACCTTCCCGAGACGGTCGAGGCGCTCGCCACGACCCACATCCTGGTGCCGGCCGACCTCAAGGACCCCTGGGGAGCGAAGTATCGCTACATCGTCCAGGGCGACAAGTTCTATCTGGTCGGGTTCGACCCGCTCGGGCAGACCGACCCGGATCTCCTGTTTTCGCGGACGCTCGTGCTGCGGGGAAACCGCCGGGACGTGGATCTTCAACCGCGTTCGCCGAAGGAAATAACCATTGTAGAGTAGTTTAGCGGTATCTCAGGCCGCGCTGTAGGTGTGTCTCTCCAAGGACTTGACAATGACACGCTAAGATTCTAGATTGTCCTCGGATCCACATGGGTCCGGAAGGAAAACCTGAAATGAGCAAGATCATCGGTATCGACCTCGGCACCACGAACAGCGTGGTCGCCGTCCTCGAAGGCAGCACGGTCGAGGTCATCGCGAACTCCGAAGGCGGACGCACGACGCCTTCCGTCGTCGCGTACGGAAAAGGCGGCGAGCGCCTCGTCGGACAGGTCGCGAAGCGTCAGTCCGTGACGAACTCCGAGAACACCGTCTACTCGATCAAGCGGTTCATGGGCCGTCGCGTCGACGAGGTCAGCGACGAAATGAAGATGGTGCCCTACAAGGTCGTCCGCACGGCGAACGGCGACGCGCGAATCTCGATCGGCGGCAAGGAGCTCTCCCCGCCGGAGATCTCCGCGATGATTCTCACGAAGCTGAAGGAGGCTGCGGAGGCCTATCTCGGCGAGAAGGTGGACCGCGCCGTCATCACGGTGCCGGCCTACTTCAACGACGCACAGCGCCAGGCCACGAAGGACGCGGGCCAGATCGCGGGGCTCAAGGTCGAGCGGCTCGTCAACGAGCCGACGGCCGCGGCGCTCGCCTACGGCCTCGACAAGAAGAAGAACGAGACGATCGCCGTGTACGACTTCGGAGGCGGCACGTTCGACATCTCGATCCTCGAAGTGGGCGAAGGCGTCGTGGAGGTCAAGTCGACGAACGGCGACACCCACCTCGGCGGCGACAACATCGACCAGAAGATCGTCGAGTGGCTCCAGGCGGAGTTCAAGAAGGACCAGGGCATCGACCTTTCGAAGGATCCGATGGCGACGCAGCGACTCAAGGAAGCGGCCGAGAAGGCGAAGATCGAGCTCTCGACGACCGTCGAGACCGACGTGAACCTGCCGTTCATCACGGCCGACGCCTCGGGGCCGAAACACCTCAACATCAAGCTCGCGCGCGCGAAGCTCGAGTCGCTCGTGGACGACATCCTCCAGCGCTCCGTCGGTCCGTGCCGGCAGGCGCTCAAGGATGCCGGGCTCGACGCCTCGAAGATCGACGAAGTGGTCCTCGTGGGCGGCCAGACGCGCATGCCGAAGATCCAGCAGATCGTGAAGGACTTCTTCGGCAAGGAGCCGAACAAGTCCGTCAACCCCGACGAGGTCGTCGCCATCGGCGCGGCCCTGCAGGGTGGCGTGCTCGCGGGCGACGTGAAGGACCTCCTCCTTCTCGACGTCACCCCGCTCTCGCTCGGCGTCGAGACGCTGGGCGGCGTCATGACGAGGCTCATCGAACGCAACACGACCATCCCCACGAAGAAGTCCGAGACGTTCTCGACCGCTTCCGACGGGCAGACGTCCGTGGAGATCAAGGTCCTCCAGGGCGAGCGCGAGATGGCCGGCGACAACAAGCTCCTCGGCGTCTTCTCCCTCGTGGGAATCCCGCCGGCGCCGCGCGGCATGCCGCAGGTCGAGGTCACGTTCGACATCGACGCGAACGGCATCCTGAACGTCTCGGCGAAGGACCGGGGAACCGGCAAGGAGCAGAAGATCACGATCACGTCCTCGTCGGGCCTCGACAAGAAGGAAGTCGAGAAGCTCGTGAAGGACGCCGAGTCGCACAGCAGCGAGGACAAGAAGCGGCGCGAGGCGATCGAGGCGAAGAACGGGCTCGATGCGCTCGTCTACTCGACCGAGAAGCTCGTGGAGGAGAGCGGCGACAAGGTGCCTGATTCCGAGAAGGAGGCCGTCCGGACGGCGGTCGCCGAGGCGAAGAAGGTTCTCGAGACGAGCGCCGGAGACGCCGAGGCGCTGAAGAAGGCCGCGCAGGACCTCCAGAAGGCGAGCTACAAGATCGCCGAGGCGCTCTACAAGGCCGCGCCCGCGGGGGCGCCCGGAGGCGGCGGAAGCGACGACGGCGCCGCACCGGGCGGCCCGACAACCTCCAAACCGGCCGACGACGTCATCGACGCCGAGGTCGTGGACCAGAAGAAGTAAGAAGAAGATGGTTTCGCGTGACGCGAGGGACAAGGGGGCCCGGCCGCACGGACCGGCCCCCGAGCCGGCTCCGGCCGCGCGGGACGGCTACGTCTTCATCGGCGTGGTCGCGCAGAGGTTCGGCGTCCACCCCCAGACCCTTCGCCTCTACGAGCGCGAGGGCCTGATCAGGCCCGCCCGCTCGTCCGGAAACACGCGCCTCTACGATCTCGAAACCGTCGAACGCCTCGAGATCATCCTCACCCTGACGCGCGAGCTGGGCGTGAATCTGGCGGGCGTGGAGGTGATTCTCGAGCTCAAGTCGCGCCTCGCGCGCATGGAGGGCGAGGTGGGACGCCTCATGGAATCCGTCCGCGCCGTCGCGGCCGAGCACGCGGCCCGCTCCGGCGAAGCGTCCCGGGCTCTCGCCGTGAGGCCTCGCGGGCCGATCGTTCTTCGGGTGCGGTGACGTCTTCCCGGGCGGCGGCGCCGGGGGAAATGATCGCCGTTCTTCGCATGCGCTGACGAAATCCCCCGCGCGCGCGGCGAGGGGACATAATCACGATTTGTGAGTCAGCGTCTGCGTCCCGAAGACGACTCGAAGGTGCTGCGGAAGTACCTCGACGACATTTCACGGTACGCGATCCTGACGCCCGAGCGGGAGCGGGAGCTCGGACGGATCATCCAGAATCCGGAAACCACGGAGGACGCGCGGCGCGAGGCCGTCGACGAGCTCGTGCGCGGAAACCTGCGGTTCGTCGTTTCCTACGCGAAGCGGTTCCATTCTCCCGGGATCTCGTTTCTCGACCTCATCAACGAGGGAAACATCGGGCTCATCCAGGCCGCGCGCCGCTTCGACGCCGAGCGGGGCGTCAAGTTCATCACGTACGCGGTCTGGTGGGTGCGGCAGGCGATCTCGAACGCGTTGTCCGAGCAGTGGGGGGCCATCCGCCTCCCGCACAAGCAGGCGACGCTCCATTCCCGCCTCGGGCGCGTGAAAGAGGCGCTCTCGCGATCGCTCGGCCGGGAGGCCACCGTGGACGAGATCGCGGCGGAGGCCGGGCTCCGGCCGGACGAGGCGGAAAACCTCCTCGGGATGTCGCGCAGCTCGGAGTCGCTGTCCGACGTTTTCGGCATCGAGGAGGACCGCACGCTCGGCGACACCCTCGAGCAGACGTCCGTCGCGGCGGCCGACGACCAGATGCTGCAGCGTTCGAGCGTGGAGCAGACGCGGAACCTGCTCGAGTCCCTTCCGAAGAAGGAGCGCGCCATCCTCTGCCGCCGCTTCGGCATTCCCGAGGACGGCTCGGACGGCGAGCGGGAGCCGATGACGCTGCAGGAGATCGGCGAGGAGCTGCGCCTCTCGCGCGAGCGCGTCCGGCAGATCGAGGCGCAGGCGATCGCGCGCATCAAGCGCACGATGAAGAGCCGGGCCCTGAAAGCGTTCCTCAATTAGGCCCTAGAATCAGACCGTGGCCGCGAACGCTCCCGACCCCGAAGCCTGCGCTCTGTGCAAGGGCTTCGGCGTCCTCGAGACTCCCGAGGGCCGCGTGGTCACGTGCCCCTGCAAGGCGGCCGATCTGGCGGAAGTGCGCCTCCGCGCTGCGCAGATTCCCGAGCGCTATCGGGACTGCAAGATCGAGAACTACATGCTGAATCTCCCTCGTAGCACCGTGAGCCACG
Organism: Thermoanaerobaculia bacterium; assembly: GCA_963809425.1. Taxonomy (GTDB): domain Bacteria; phylum Acidobacteriota; class Thermoanaerobaculia; order UBA5066; family UBA5066; genus Fen-183. The sequence goes on along the minus strand of CAWEJK010000004.1, from coordinate 317,563 downwards.
AGAAGGCTCGGGCGAGGGCGAAGAGATTCGTCGAGGATTGGAGAGCCTGTGACCGGGGAATGCTCTTCATCGGCCCCGTCGGCGTCGGCAAGACGCACCTCGCAGTCGCCGTCCTCAAGACCCTCATCGAAGAGAACGGCGTCAACGGGGTCTTCTGCGACTTTTCCGATCTGCTCGAGCGTATCCAGGCGACCTTTTCGAAGGCAAATACGGACAGCGCCGAAGACGTGATCGCGCCTTATCGGGACGCCGAGCTGCTCGTGCTCGACGAACTCGGCGCGCGCCGACCCACCCCCTGGGTTCAGGATGTGCTCTACGGACTCATCAACACGCGCTACAACCGCCAGAGAATCACCATCGTGACGTCGAATTTCAGCGACGTGCCCGCGCGCGCCGGCGAAGAGACGCTCGAAGGCAGAATTGGCTCGATGGTCCGGAGCCGCCTCTACGAAATGTGCGACCTCGTTGTACTCGACGGGAAGGACTATCGGGAGTGGCGCGCAGTCAAGGTCTGAGCGGATGATCCCGCCCGCGCGCCCGGCGCCGGAGGCGTTCCGGCGCGGGCTCTCGGCGGTCGTCGCGAATCCCGGCCTCATCCTCGCGCCCCTGGCCTTCGCGCTCGCGGTCCTCGCGTCGATCGTCGGCCCGATTCTCCTCGGGATCGTCATGGTCGGCTCTTCCCTGCGGCTGGGGGAAATATCCGATCTGTCGCGGGATCCGGCGCACCTCGTGGACGGTCTCAGAGATTTCCTGGAAGGTCTCATGGCGGCCCCGTCCGTCCTTCTCGGCGGCCTTCTCGCCTTGCTCGTCCTTCTGCTCCTTCTGACCTTCCTTGCCGCATTCGTCCGGGCGGGCATCACGGGTTGTCTTCTCGCGATCGACGCGCGCGCGGAGGAGGACGCCCCGCTCGCCGCCTTCCGGCACCCGGCGCTCGGATCGGTGTTCTGGTCGTCCGCGCGCCGGAACGGCCGGCGGTTCTTCGCGCTCGTGAACCTCTACGGTCTCGCGCTCTCGTGCATCGTGCTGCTCCTGGTCCTGCCCCTCGGCCTCGCCGTCTTCGCCGGCGTGTCCGCGCGCGGCGGCCTCACCGCCGCGGCCTTCGTGCTCTTCCTCCTCGTCCTTCCGCTCGCGTTCGGCGGGTCGATCGCGCTCCGCGTCCTCTACCTCGTGGCGTGCCGGCTGGCGGCGAGCGAGGACGTCGACGCGCTCGAGGCCGTCGCGCGCGCGGTGACGTGGACGCGCGCCTCGCTCGCCCGGGTCGTGCTCCTCTACCTGCTGACCCTCGCCGCCGGTTTCGTCGCGGGCTTCGCGTTCCTCGTTCCCCGGCTCGCGCTGTCGCTCGTCGGAGGGCACCTGTTCGTTCTCTTCGCCCTCGGGACGGGCGTCATCGTCCTCGCGCAGATACTCGTCAGCTTCGCCTACGATCTCTCCGTCAGCGGCGCCTTCGTGTCGCTCTGGCCGGCCGGTCGGACTCCATGACGCCGCTGACGGCCGACGAGCGGAACGAGCTCCTCACGCGGGCGCGGCGCGCGGGCGCGATCGCCCTCGGGATTCCGCCGCGCGCTCCCGCGCCTCCCGAGCCTTCCGGGCGGCTCGCCGAGCCGGGGATGTCCTTCGTGACGTGGAAGCGGGACGGGCGGCTCCGCGGCTGCATCGGGAGCGTCGAGCCGGTCAGGCCGCTCTGGGCCGACGTGGAGGCGAACGCGGTCCACGCTCTTCTCCGGGACCCGCGCTTTCCGGCCGCGACTCCGGACGAGTTCCCGCGCTGCCGGGCCGACATCTCGGTCCTTTCTCCCTTCGTCCCGGTGTCCGATCCGCTCTCGGCGATCGAGATCGGCGCGCACGGCCTCCTCGTCGAGATGGGGCGCCGGAGAGGGCTCCTCCTGCCGCAGGTTCCGGTCGAATGGGGCTGGGACGTCCCGACGTTCCTCGGCCAGGCCTGCCTGAAGGCGGGACTTCCGAAGGACGCGTGGAGGGAAGGCGGACCTCTCGTGACGATCTCCACTTTCACGGCGGAGGTTTTCGGCGAGACCGGCGGATAATCCCGGGGCCATGCCCGCCGCCGAGACGCATCCCGCCGTCGCCTCCGTCGCCGCCATCCGCTCGCACTTCCCGGCGCTCGAACGCACCGAGGGCGGCTCGCCCGTCGCCTTCTTCGATGGTCCGGGAGGCACGCAGGTGCCGCGCGCCGTCGCCGACGCGATGACGGACTACCTGCTCCGCCACAACGCGAACACGCACTGGACCTATCCGACGAGCCAGGAGACCGACGCGATGCTCGCCGCGGCCCGGAGCGCGCTGGCGGACTTCCTCGGCGGCGATCCGTCGGAGATCGTCTTCGGCGCGAACATGACGACCCTGACGTTCCACCTCGGTCGCGCCCTCGCGCGAAGCTGGGCGGACGGGGACGAGGTCGTCGTCACGGAGCTCGACCACCACGCGAACGTCGACCCGTGGCGCGCGCTCGAGAAGGAGAGGGGAATCGTCGTGAAGGCGGTTCCGCTCCTCGGCGGGACGGCGACGCTCGACCTCGACGCGTTCGCGAGGCTCCTCGGGAAGCGGACGCGACTCGTGGCGGTGGGCGGCGCATCGAACGCGGTCGGGACGATCAACGACGTCGCGCGCGTCGCCGCGGCGGCCCACGCGAACGGCTCCCTCGTGTTCGTCGACGCCGTCCACTACGCCCCGCACGCTCTCGTCGACGTGAAGACGCTCGGCGCCGATTTCCTCGCCTGCTCGCCGTACAAGTTCTACGGCCCCCACGCGGGTGTCCTCTGGGGGCGGCGGGAGCTGATCGAGAGGCTCGACGTTCCGAAGCTCCGCCCCGCGCCCGAGGAAGCCCCGGACAGGCTCGAGACCGGAACGCAGAACCACGAGGGGATCGTCGGCTGCGGCGCGGCCGTCGACTTTCTCGGCTCCCTCGCGGGGCCGGCGGGGGAGCGCCGGGCGCGCCTCGCGCGGACCTTCTCGGCGCTCAAGGAACGGGGCGAGGCGCTTCTCGCGCGGATGTGGGCGGGCCTTTCGGCGATTCCGGGCGTCTCGCTCTACGGGCCTCCGCCCGGCGCGCCCCGGACGCCGACCGTGGGCTTCTCGGTGAAGGGGCGGGCGCCCGAGGACGTGGCGCTCGCGCTCGTCCCCCGCGGCGTCTACGTCTCGCACGGAGACTTCTACGCGGCGACGCTCGTGGAACGCCTCGGCCACGCGAAGGACGGTCTCGTCCGCGCCGGCGCCGCCTGCTACACGACCGAAGACGAAGTCGACCGGCTCGTCGCGGGCGTCCGCGAGATTGCGCGGGGCTGACGGGCGCCTGCCCCTCTTTCGTCGTGTAAGATGCCGTCGAAATTTGACGATCGCGTCAAATTCCGTCATCAGCCTTGGAGATTCTCATGGCACCTCTTGCTCTCGACACCCGCGCGTCCCATCTTCCGGGCATGAACTTCGCACTTTCCGAGGAGCAGGAAGCGATCCGCCGGATGGTCCGCGATTTCGCCGAAGCGAGATCGCGCCGCACGTCATGGAGTGGGACGAGTCCCAGGTCTATCCGCGCGACGTCATTCGCAAGCTCGGCGAGCTCGGGATGATGGGCGTGCTCGTGCCGGAGGAGTACGGGGGCGCCGGGCTCTCGTACATCGACTACATAAACGTGATCGAGGAGCTCTCGCGCGTGGACGGCTCGGTGGGCATCTCGGTCGCGGCGCACAACAGCCTCGCGACGAACCACGTGTGGATGTTCGGCAGCGAGGAGCAGCGCCGCAAGTGGGTCACCCCCCTCGCGCAGGGGAAGCTCCTCGGGGCCTGGGGCCTGACGGAGTCGGAGGCGGGGAGCGACAGCGCGGGGACGAAGACGACCGCCGTTCTCGACGGTGACTCGTGGGTCCTGAACGGGTCGAAGACGTTCATCACGCACGGCTCGGTCGGCGACGTCGCGGTCCTGATGGCGGTGACGGACAAGGCGTCGCGCCGGCACGGCATCTCGGCGTTCGTCGTGGATCTCCACCAGAAAGGCATCCACGCGGGCAAGAAGGAGAACAAGCTCGGCCTCCGGGCCTCCGACACCGCGACGCTCGTCATGGAGGACTGCCGGATTCCGAAGTCCCACCTCCTGGGCGCGCCCGGAGAGGGCTTCATCCAGGCGATGAAGGTGCTCGACGGCGGCCGCATCTCGATCGCGGCCCTCGCTCTCGGCATGGCGCAGGGCGCCTTCGAGTGCTCGCTCCGCTACGCGCAGCAGCGGCGGCAGTTCGGCAAGGCGATCTCCGAGTTCCAGTCGATCCAGAACTTCCTCTGCGACATGGCCACGGAGATCGACGCGGCGCGGCTCCTGACGCACCGCGCCGGCTGGCTGAAGGACCAGGGCCGCCCGACGACGAAGGAATCGTCGATGGCGAAGCTCTACGCCTCGGAGGTCTCCGTGCGCGTCGCGAACCTCGCCGTCCAGATTCACGGCGGATACGGCTTCACGAAGGATTTCCCCGCCGAGAAGTTCTATCGCGACGTCAAGCTCTGCACGATCGGCGAGGGCACGTCCGAGATCCAGCGGATGGTCGTCGCCCGCGAGCTCCTGCGCCCGGGCCTCTGAGCATCCGCGGGGGCGTAATCAGGCCGGAACGAGCCTTACCCTGCAGTCCTGGTACGCGGCGCCTTCGCCGGCATCCGTCAGCCGCGCGCGGATGAGCGCGTTTGCGCAGTTGCCGCGGTCGTAGTTCCCGCCCTTCGGGACCAGCACGACGTCGCGCCGCTGCGCGGGATCGTGCTTCAGCTTCACGCGGATCGAGCCGATCGCGCTTTCGAGCCGGACGACGTCGCCGTCGAGGAATCCGTTTGCCGCCGACGGGTGGCACGTGGCGGTGAGCACGTCCGGCTCGCGCGCCGCCCACTGCGAGCTTTGCGACTTCTCGGTTGAGTTCGAGAACAGCCAGAGCGGAAACCCGGGCTCCTCGGGCGGCACGGGCGGCAGCGAGTGGACGAGGTTCACCTTGCCGGTAGCGGTCGGAAACTTGCGATCTTCGAAGAGGATGTTTTCTGCGAAAGGGTTGCGAACGGATGCGCGCTCGAGCTTCGATCCAGGTCACGCCCGCGGCGCCACCCGCGCGAGCAGCCGTTCCTTTCCATTCGCGGGCGGTCCCTCTTACCTTCATCAGAAATCTTCTCTTCGTCTCCTCCCCTCCGAGCATCGATCTCCGCTGCGAGCGCCTGAATGACTTCGAGATCGGACCGGACGCCCGCTGGCGGGCGCACGACGGGCACGGAGGCCCCGATGAAGTGGTTGCCGTAGGCGCCGAGGAGGTCGTCGTCCTCGACGAGCGTCGTGGTCGGCAGGACGACGGTCGCGCGGCGCGCGGTGTCGGTCAGGAAGGAGTCCACGACGACGACGAGCTCGCGCGTCTCGAGCGCGCGCGCGACCGTCGCCGAGTCCGGCAGCATCGACACGGGGTTTCCGGCCGTCACCCAGACGGCCCGGATCGGCGGGGCCTCGGCCGCGAGAATCCCGGCGCCGAGGAGGGGCTCGGGAATCGTGCGCGGCGGGGTCTTCTTCAGGAAGGACGTGTCGAAGGGCCCGCGCCGCTTGTAATAGAAGGAGACGCCCCCGCCCGGTATCCCGAGGTTGCCGCTGACCGCTCCGAGCGCGTCGAGAGCGCGAACGATCGCCGAGCCGTTCATCCTTCGGCCCATGCCCCAGCCGACCTGGATCGAGCAGGGCCGTTCGCGGAGCGCGGCGGCGATCGCGTGGACGTCCTCGAGTCCCACATCGGCCGCGCGGGCCCAATCCGCGGGAGAGCGCGACGCGGCAAGCGAGCGGAACGCCGGGAGATCCTGACAGAACGTGGCCGCGTCCGGATCCGCGCCGCCCGTCTCGAAGAGTCGCGCGGCGACGCCCATCGCGAGGTCGAAGTCTCCGCCCGGGCGCACGAGGATCGTGCGGTCCGCGACGCTCGCGGCCTTGTGGTGGATCGGATCCACGAGGACGACGCGGGCGCCCCGCCCCTTCGCCTGCCTGAGCACCGGCATGAGGTGGACGTTCGAGACGGCGGGATTCTTGCCCCACAGGAGGATGTTCTTCGCGTTCAGGAGATCGAAGAAGTCGTGCGACTCCTCGTCGCCGAAATCGGTCGTCTGCGCGGCGTCGCCGGCGCCGGAGCAGATGTCGCCGCTCTTCACGGCGACGGGTCCGAAAAGCTCCCAGAAATAGTCGACGACCGACTTCAGGAGGCCGAGGGATCCGCCCGACCGGTAGTGGAGGATCGCCGCCGGGCCGGATTCCTTCCGGATGGCGAGGAGCCGCTCCGCGACGAAGCCGAGCGCCTCTTCCCACGAAGCCGGCTCGAGCCGGCCGTTCCTCCGGAGGAGAGGCGTCGTGAGGCGGTCCGGGGAGTTCTGCGTCGCCGGGTACTGCGACGTGCGCTGGCAGAGGAATCCCTTCGTGACCGGATGCTCCGGATCGCCGCCGAGCGCGACGAGCTTCCCGTCCTCGACGGTCGCGATGAGGCCGCAGGCGTCGGGGCAATCGCGGTTGCAGACGGTGCGAAGCGTTTCGGTCGCCATGGAGGGATTGTAGGAAAGCGGGTGCGGCGCGCGCCGCCCCGGTCTAGACCAAGTGCGCCCTGAAGTGGGCCAGCGTCCTCTGCCAGGCGTCCTTCGCGCACTCCTCGCTGTAGACGCCGGGGCGCGTGTCGTTGAAGAACCCGTGGAACGCGCCGCGAAAGATGATCGTCTCGATCTTCTTCCCGAGGGCCTTCACCTTGTCCTCGAGCGGCTTCGCGTCGGACGCGGGAACGCCATCGTCCATCTCGCCGTAAATCATCAGGATCGGGCCGGAGAGGTTCTCCCACCGGAGCGGGACTTTCTTGAAGCCGCCGTAGAAGCTCACGGCCGCGCCCACGCCCGGGTTCGAGGTCGCCGCGTATTGCGCGAGCGCGCCGCCCATGCAGAAGCCCACGGCGCCGAACGTCTTCGACGAGCACTCGGGCCGGCCGAGGAGGTACGCCCCGGCCGCCGCGATCTCGCGGCCCGCGCGCTCGATGTCGAGCTCCATCAGGAGGCGCCCCGCCTCGTCGGGAGAAGTCGTCGTCTTGCCGTGGTAGAGGTCGGGCGCGAGCGCGACGAAGCCCTCCTTCGCGAAGCGGTCCACGACGTCCTGAATGTGCGGCACGAGGCCCCACCATTCCTGGATCACGACGACCGCCGGCCCCTTGCCCGTCGCCGGCTTCGCGAACCATCCGTCCACTTTCTGGCCGTTGACGGTCAAGGAGACTTTCTCGCCCATGTGCGCCCTCCTCGTCTGATCTGACCGCCGCATTCTCACCCAGGTGTTCCCGCGCCCTATACTGAACTTTCGTGCGTCGGTATCTCGCCCTCGCGATCGTCCTCGTCGTGGTGGGCTGCGCCGTGGCGTGCCGCCTCCTCTTTCACGAGGAGAGCTCCCGGAGGAAGAACGTCACGGGCTCCCTGTTCACGGACGTGACGGAGGCGTCCGGAGTCCGGTTCCGCTTTCACGGCGACATCATCGACGCGAAGCTCATCCCGACGATGGGCGGCGGCGCCGCGCTCGCGGACTTCGACGGAGACGGGTGGCTGGACCTCGTCCTCGTCCAGCAGGTCAGGAACGGATCCCGCTGGCGCAAGGCCGGCAAGACGCAGCCGCTCGCGGACTGCACGCGCCTCTTCCGCAACCGCGGCGACGGGACGTTCGACGACGTGACGGAGAGATCGGGCGTCGCCGCCTGCGGCTGGGGCGTCACCGCGATGTGGGCCGACCTCGACAACGACGGTTTCCCGGACCTCGTCGTCGGCAACGCCGGCGAGCCGAACCTCGTGTACCGCAACAAGGGCGACGGGACGTTCGAGAGGATGGAGAAGACGGGCCTCGAGGGCGGGAAGTTCACGATCGGGCTCGCGGCCCTCGACGTCGACGGCGACGGGCTCCCGGACGTCTACGTCGGGAACTACCTCGACACGGACTCCCTGCGCGAGTCGAAGTCCCCCGGGACGTCCTTCATGACGCCCGACGAGTACAAGGGCCAGGACAACCAGATGCTCCGGAACCTCGGCGGCTGGAGGTTCGCGGACGTGACGGACGCGAGCGGCACGCGCGACCCGGGCAGCAAGACGATCGGCGCCGTCGCGCTCGACTACGACGGCGACGGGAGGGCCGACCTCTACGTCTCGAACGACCAGTGGCGCAACACGCTGTTCCACAACGAGGGCGGCGGCAGGTTCCGCGACGTCTCGGACGAGACGGGGACGGGATATCCCGAGGAAGGCAGCGTGACGGCCTTCGGGCGGAAGACCCGCAGCGGCATGGGCCTCGTCGCGACCGACCTCGACGGCGACGGGCGGCCCGACCTCTACGTCACGAACTACGCGAACGAGCCGAACACGCTCTACCGCAACGTCGAGGGCGCGACCTTCGCCGAGAGCGAGCGCGAGGCCTTCGGGGGGGACCACGATCCGGTCCTCCCGCTCTCGAAATGGGGGGTCGTCGCGCTCGACTTCGACAACGACGGCAGGGACGACATCGCGGTGTCGAGCGGCCAGATCCTCTCGCGCTTCTTCACGGTCGTCGGCCAGTGGTTCAACCCGCAGGCGCGGAACTTCGCGGTCGGGGAGAAGAGCTACGCCCAGCGGCAGTTCCTCTTCCACAACGAGAGCGCGCCGGAAGCGATGAGGTTCCAGGACGTTTCGGCGGAGTCCGGCGACCTCGGCCGGCTCTGCGTCGTCGGGCGCGGGCTCTCCGCGGGCGACCTCGACGGCGACGGACGGGAAGACCTCGTCTTCAATCCGATCGACAAGCCGGCGATCGTTCTCCGCAACACGGCGCCCGGCGGGCGTTCGCTCGAGATCCTTCCGGTCGCGGGCGCCGACCGCAAGACCGTCCTCGGAACGAAGATCACGATCGGTGGACGGGCGAAAGAGTTCTACGTCGTCCCGTCGTACGCCAGCGGCTCCTGGCTGCCGCTGCACTTCGGCCTCGGGGCCGCGGCCTCCGCGCGCGTGACCGTGCGGTGGCCCGATGGCGCGACGGAGGAGCTCGGCGAGCTACCCGCCGGCGCCTACCGGCTCCGGAAGGGCGAGCCGCCGGCCCCGCTCCGGGCGCGCTCGGTGTCGACGCGCGTGGCGCGGCGCTAAGAGACGCTAGCGAGACGCTTGAGACGCTAGAGACGTCACGACGACGTCTTCGCGGCGTGCGGCAGCCTCGGCCGCCGCCACGCTGATGGCGTCCGCGCCACCCGCGCTCTTCAGGCTCTTCCGCGACATCCCGAAGGCGGCGAGGAGATGCCGCGGCGGCGCGAAGTCGAGGTCCGGCTCGTTCACGAAGAGGCGCCCGAGGTTCTCGACGTACGCCGACGTCAGCTCCTTCCACGTGACCCGGTCGAATTGCTGCGCCACCTTGCGGCTCGCGAGCGACAGGAGGAGGAGCGAGTGAAACACGAGCTGATAGATGGCCTTGAGGCGCGCGCGGCTCCTCTCCGGATGGTGCTTCAGGATCTCGCGGATGAAGTGCACGTTGAGCGGCACGTGGAAGGACTCGTCGCGCGTGAGGATCGTGAGCACCTGCCGCACCAGCGGCTGTTTCACGCGGCGCAGCGACAGGCGGTACGTCGTGGCGCCGATCGTCTCGAACATGAGATTCGTGAGCATGATCGACTCCATGCGCTCGGCCTTCGCGTAGACGTCGTAGAACGTCTTCGTCATGCGGCCCATCGGGTTCACGCCGGCGCCGATGTGGGCGAGGAATTCGTCGAGAAGCTCGCGGTGCCAGCCCTCCTCGTTGCCGTAGAGGACGAGGCAGTCGGCGAGGTCGGGATCCCACGGGCGGACCTCCTCGGAGAGCTTGAGGGCGCCGGCCTTCCCCGACTCTTCGGCCCGGTACGCCGCGTTGAAGAACTTGATGCAGGCGCGGCGCTCTTCCTCGGACTCGAACTCGACGGGCTTCGACAGGTCGAGATGCTCGCCGTACATGCGCTCGGCGCGCTTCTTGAGCGTCTCGAGCCACCAGGCGGTCGGCCGTTGCGTCGGAATTCCGATGAGAGAGGTAACGGAGTTCTTCGCGGGGATCACCGCGCGCGATGATGCCGAAAATGGCGACCGGGCGTCAAACGACCTCGGGAAGGCGGGGCGGGCCGAAAAGGGCTCAGCGCGGTTCGACGCGGAGGTGGCCGGTGAGGACTTCGCGGCCGGGAACGAGGCGGACTTCGACGCGGAAGTCCTCGCCAGAAGAAGAGAGCCCGGGCAGGTTGAAGAAGAGGGGGAGGTTGAAGCCCCGCCCGGGCTCCAGGCGGGTGGGATAGGCGAGCATCCGGCACTGGCGCGTCTGCCGGGAGCGCTCGCGGCCCTCCGAGTCGAGGAGGACCAGCTCGAGGAGGGGACCCGCTTCGGTGGCCCCCTCCCACGCTTGAAGCGTCTTGTTGCGGATTTCGAGGTGAAGAAGGACTTTTCCCGGCTCGCCGGCGTTCTCGACGACGACGGGGTGCGGCGCATGGAGCATCAACGACAGCGTGACGTCGCCGGCCGGGTCTTCTTTCGGCAGGTGACTTCTCAGCACGTCGCTACTCCTTTCAGGTACATGACTCCCCGGACACCGCGGGCGATGTCTGAAGAATCGTGGTCAGGCCGTCTCTCAGCCGATAGGCGTCGAGCCGATCCCAATGGGAGTCGAACTAATGCCCGATCGGTATCGAGCTGATCGACGCACCCGCGCCGCTGACGATTGCTCCAGTCCGTCAGAAAGCCCGGAAAGATGCTCGAAAAACGCGAAAAGAAAGTCCATGTGTCCTCCTTACCCCGCGACCGGACAGGTGTGCACTTCTCCTGTCCTTCACCTACTAAGACAGGGGACACAGGCCGTTTTGACCCCCGACGCCCGAAAAAACATCGGCCGCCCGCGGCGGCCGACTCAAATCGAGGCAGATCGAGGGGTTTGTTTAGCCGACGAGCCTCAGAGGACGGTAAACGCGCTTCACGCCGTTCTCTTCGTCCTGCAGGTACTCGCGGACGTGCGCGATGAGGTCGGCGTCGATCGTGCCCTGGTCGAGGCGACATGAAGAGCTCGCCGAGAGCGGGCGACGGAGCGAAGGCGTGCTCGCGGCGCTCCCGGCGAAGCGTCTCGATTTCCGCGGCCATCGGTCCGTAGCTTCCGAGGCGAGCGTGGCACTCTGCTGATGTAGAGCCGCGAGAAGAGCGATCTCCGCCTTCGAAGCGAGGGGGCTTCGCTTCGTGGACGATTTCCGTGAAGGCGCGGAGCGCTCGGCGATACTCGCCGCGGCGGAAGTCGAGCTCGGCGAGGCCGTGTGCGGATGAAGAAGAGATGCGAAGCGTGATTGTGCCGGCGTCCGGCAAGGTTAAGGGCCTTCGCGAAGGTCGCGCGCGCCTCGTCGAATCGCCCGAGCCGCATGAGGCACGTCGCGCGGTTGTTGAGAGCCGGGACGATGGAACTGAGAGTCCGACTCCGGGTCGAGGCGCGCAGGAGGCCTGCTCGAAGTAATGGAGGGCAGCTCGAATCTGGCCCTGGTGGACGGAGAAGGTTCCGAGCGCGGCTTCGGCCCGCCCGCACAGATGATCCTGCCCGAACTCCGCGAAGACCGCGAGGGATCGCTCCAGGAGTCTCTCGCGCGGCCGGGTAGTCCTGCTGAAAGCTCGCGGCTGTCCCTCGTAGTAGTCGCAGAGTGCGGCACCGAAGCCGAGATCGCCTGATTCGCGGAAGAAACCCCGAGCGGGGTCGACGGCTTCTCGCGCGGCGGCTCGCGTCGCCCTTTTGAAGGAGCGCCTGGGACTTCGAGCAGCGCGGCTTCCGCCTGCACGGCCTGGCGAGGAGCGGGTGTCGAAACGCGCTCCGGGAATTCGCGGCGCCGGATAGCGTCGCGGCCTCGTCGAAGAGAAGCGTCGAGCACCGCGAGCGCCTTGTTCGGATCCTCGGCGACGAGCGTGTCGGCCTTCTGCGCCGCGTACAGGAGCGCGAAGCCGCGGTAGGGCTTGCCGTCCAGCGCGCGGAGCGCGGCGGCGAGCTCGTCCGCTCCCGCTCGAGCGGCGTCGACGACGAGCTCGGCGGGCTTCTCGGCAGCCTGGGAGAGGCGGTAGATGTCGTCCACCGAGCTGCGCAAACTGGCTTTCGCGTTCACGAACAGGAGCGTGCGGCCCATTGCCTGACCCGGCAGCTCGGGCTCGGCCTCGCTCTCGAGGATCGCGTCGAAGACGTCGTCCCGGTTCACGGCCTGAGCCTCAACCCGGCACGGATGTGATCCCACAGCGTGCGCCGCACCGCGCCCATCGTGTCGGAGGCGGGGGCGGTCTGGACGCGGACCTCGATTCCGCCGGAATCCGTCAGCGCGAGCTCGCGCACGCCGATCGCCGGCACGGAATCCCGTACGCCGCGGCGCTCGCGCGCCGCGATGAGGTTCGAGCACTGATTCAGGAACGCCGCCCGGAGGTACGCCTTCGGGTCGCGCACGCGCGGGTTCATCGCGAGCACCTTGAGGAAGACCGTCTGCGCCGCGTCCTCGCACTCGTCCTGCGTGAGGCCGAAACGGATGACGCCGGCCGCGATGAGGCGCGGGCGGAACTTCGCATTGAGCTCTTCCCAGTTCCAGACCGGCCGGGCCGGCACGGGCAGCGGCGCCGGCGCGAACCGGGAACGCTGCCGCTGCCGCTCGTCGTCGGGATGGATCTCGTCGAAGTTCCGGGACATGACTCCTCTTCCGCTACCCGAGGTAGACCGCCTATATCCTACGCCCGATTTCTTTCAAGGGTCAACCAGAACCCTCGCCATCTGACAGCGAGACCGCTATTGTTCGGCATCCACGATTGAGGGGTGCCCGCATGGCCACGAAGACGATGGAACCGACGACAGCGTCCAAACTCGTTTACGCGTTCGGAGCCGGTGCCGCCGAGGGAAACGGGACCCAGAAAGACCTCCTCGGGGGCAAGGGCGCGAACCTCGCCGAAATGGGGCGGCTGGGGCTTCCCGTCCCGCCCGGGTTCACGATCTCGACGGCGGTCTGCACGCACTATTACGCGAACAAGAGCGGCTATCCCAACGGCTTGCGTGAAGAGGTCGAGCTTCACCTCCACGCGATCGAGAAGAAGCTCGGGCGCACCCTCGGGGACGCGAAGAACCCCCTGACGGTCTCCGTGAGGTCCGGCGCCCGGGCGTCGATGCCGGGCATGATGGACACGATCCTCAACCTCGGCCTGAACGACCGGACGGTCGAAGGCCTGGCGCAGGTCTCGAAGAACCCCCGTTTCGCCTGGGACTGCTACCGCCGGTTCGTGTCGATGTACGGCGACGTCGTTCTCGAGCTGAAACCGGTCGACAAGCGCGAGCGGGACCCCTTCGAGGTCATCCTCGAGAAGAAGAAGCTCGCGTACGGCGTGCGACTCGATCCGGAGCTGCCGGTCGAGGCGCTGAAGGAGCTCGTGCGGGACTTCAAGGCCGAGATCCGGTACAAGACCGGAAAGATCTTCCCGGACGATCCGATGGAGCAGCTCTGGGGAGCGATCGGCGCCGTGTTCGGATCCTGGATGAACGAGCGCGCGAAGGTCTACAGACAGCTCAACGGGATTCCCGAGAGCTGGGGCACGGCGGTGAACGTGCAGTCGATGGTGTTCGGAAACCTCGGCGACGACTGCGGCACGGGCGTCGCGTTCACGCGCGACCCCGCCTCGGGCGAGAACGTCTTCTACGGCGAGTACCTCATCGACGCGCAGGGCGAGGATGTCGTCGCGGGCGTCAGGACGCCGCAGAAGATCGCGACGCTCGAGAAGAAGATGCCGAAGGTCTACAAGGAGCTTCTCGGGATCCGCAAGACGCTCGAAGACCACTACGGCGACATGCAGGACATCGAGTTCACGGTGGAGAAGGGCACGCTCTGGATGCTGCAGACCCGGACGGGAAAGCGCACCGGGTTCGCCGAGGTTCGGATCGCCGTCGAGATGGTCGAGGAGAAGCGCATCACGCCGGAGCAGGCGGTCCTGCGCGTGAACCCGGATTCCCTGAACCAGCTCCTGAGGCCCATCTTCGACCCGAAGGCGAAGGAAGAGGCGATGGCGGCGGGCCGCGTCTTCGCGCGCGGGCTCAACGCGGGCCCCGGCGCGGCCACGGGCCGTGTCGTCTTCACGGCGCACGACGCGTTCGACTGGGCCGAGCGCGGCGAGAAGGTGCTCCTCGTCCGGGAGGAGACGAGCCCCGAGGACATCAAGGGGATGAACGCGGCCGAAGGCGTCCTCACGGCGCGCGGCGGCATGACGTCCCACGCGGCGCTCGTCGGGCGCCAGATGGGCAAGGTCTGCATCGTCGGCTGCGAGGTTCTGCGCATCGACGCGCAGCAGCGCGTCATGTCGGTGCCGGCCGCGGGCACGACGGAAGTGCGTGTCATTCACGAGGGCGACTGGCTTTCGATCGACGGTTCCACGGGCGAGGTCATCGAGGGCCGCATCGCGACGAAGCCGTCGGAAGTCCTGCAGGTGCTCCTCGACGGAACGCTCGACCCGACGAAGAGCGACGTCTACCAGCGCTACGCGACGCTCATGGAGTGGGCCGACAAGGCGCGGCGCCTGAAGGTGCGCGCGAACGCCGACCAGCCCGACCAGGCCACGAACGCGGTCGCATTCGGGGCCGAAGGCATCGGCCTTTGCCGCACGGAGCACATGTTCTTCGGCGGCGAGCGCATCACGGCGATGCGCGAGATGATCCTCGCGGACAAGACCGAGGACCGCGAGCGCGCGCTCGACAAGATCCTTCCGATGCAGCGCGAGGACTTCATCGGTCTCTTCCGCGCGATGGGCCCGCGGCCGGTCACGATCCGGACGCTCGACCCGCCGCTCCACGAGTTCCTCCCGCACGGCGAGAAGGAGCGCGAGAGCGTCGCCCGCCAGGCCGGCGTCGACCCGCGCGTCGTCGCGCGCAAGGTGGCCGACCTCCACGAGATGAACCCGATGCTCGGGCACCGCGGCTGCCGCCTCGGCATCACGTTCCCCGAGATCACCCGCATGCAGACGCGGGCGATCCTCGAGGCCGCGTGCCGCGTGAAGAAGGAAGGCATCGAGGTGAAGCCCGAGATCATGATTCCGCTCGTCGGCCACGTCCGCGAGCTGGCCGATCAGGCGCGGATCGTGCGCGAGACCGCGGAGAAGGTCTTCGAGGCGGAAGGCATCACCGTCGACTATCTGCTCGGCACGATGATCGAGCTGCCGCGCGCGGCGGTCACGGCGGACGAGATCGCGACCGAGGCCGAGTTCTTCAGCTTCGGCACGAACGACCTCACGCAGACGACCTTCGGGCTGTCGCGGGACGACGCCGGCAAGTTCCTGCCGGAGTACGTGCGGCGGGAGATCCTCCCGGCCGACCCGTTCGAGAGGCTCGACCAGGGCGGAGTCGGGAAGCTCATGAAGCTCGCCGTCGAGCTGGGGCGAGGCGCGCGCAAGGACATCAAGCTCGGCATCTGCGGCGAGCACGGCGGCGACCCGTCGAGCGTGGAGTTCTGCCACCGGGTCGGCCTCGACTACGTGTCGTGCTCTCCGTTCCGGATCCCGATCGCGCGCCTCGCGGCGGCGCAGGCGGCGCTCCGGAAATAGAGCGCGGCGCGGATTCACGCCCGCCCGCCTGTGTCAATATCGCGGAATGTCGCAGCGAGGCCGGCACCACCGCTCTGACCTCGCCGCGATCGCGCGCCGCGCGATGCAGGAGAAGGGGCTGAACCCCGACTTTCCGCCGGCCGCGCTCGTGCAGCTCGACGGCATCCACGAAGCCGCGCGCGCGAAGGACCCCGCGATTCGCGACCTGCGCGACCTGCTGTGGGCCTCGATCGACAACGACGACAGCCGGGATCTCGACCAGCTTTCCGTCGCGGAGGAGCGGCCCGGTGGGGCCGTGAACGTGCGCATCGCGATCGCGGACGTGGACGCCGTCGTGAAGAAGGGCACGCCGCTCGACGCGCGGGCCGCGCAGAACACGACGTCCGTCTACACGTCGGGCGGCGTGTTCCCGATGCTCCCCGAGAAGCTCTCGACCGATCTCACCTCCCTGAACCCGGAGACGGACCGGCTTTCGGTCGTGATCGAGTACGTCGTCAGCGCGGACGGGACGCTCGGCGACTCGAACGTGTTCCGCGCCCTCGTGCGCAACAAGGCGAAGCTCGCGTACGACGCGGTGGACGCGTGGCGGGACGGGCGCGGCCCGATGCCGCCCGCGATGGCGGCGGTCCCGGGAGTCGACGCGCAGATCCGCCTCCAGGAGGACGTGTCACAGCGCCTGCGTCGCCTGCGGTACGCGCAGGGCGCGCTGGACCTCCAGACGATCGAGGCCCGCGCGGTGTTCGACGGCGAGGAGATCCGCGACCTGACCGTCGACGAGCAGAATCAGCCGAGGCAGCTCATCGAGGACTTCATGATCGCGGCGAACGGCGTGACGGCGCGTTACCTCGAGGAGGCGGGCTTCGCCGCCCTCCGGCGCATCGTGCGCTCGCCCGAGCGCTGGCAGCGCATCGTGTCCGTCGCCGCCGAGCTCGGGTTCTCGCTTCCCGGCGAGCCGGATTCGAAGGCGCTCGAGGGGTTCCTCGCGGCGCGGAAGAAGGCCGATCCGCTGCGCTTTCCCGACCTCTCCCTCGTCATCGTGAAGCTCATGGGATCGGGCGAGTACGTCGTCGAGCTGCCGGGCCGGGAGCCGATCGGCCACTTCGGGCTCGCGGTCCGCGATTACACGCACTCGACCGCGCCGAACCGGCGGTATCCGGACGTCATCACGCAGCGCCTCCTCAAGGCCGCGCTCGCGCAGCGCCTGTCTCCCTATTCCATTTCCGACCTGAACGGTCTCGCCATTCACTGCACCGAGCAGGAAGACGCCGCGAACAAGGTCGAGCGGCTCCTCAGGAAGGCGGCGGCCGCGCTCCTCCTCGAGACGCGGATCGGGGAACGCTTCGACGGAATCGTGACGGGCGCGTCGGAGAAGGGGACGTGGGCGCGCATCTTCCGGCCGCCGGTCGAAGGCAAGATCGTGCGCGGCACCGAAGGCCTCGAGGTCGGGGACAAGGTGCGCGTGAAGCTCGTCTCGACGAACGTCGAGATGGGCTTCATCGACTTCGTCAGGGCCTGAGGCCCGCGGGGAATCCCGAGACGAATCCGGCGAGAAGGCGGTTCACGTCGTCCGGGGCGTCGTTCTGGACCCAATGGCTCGCCGCGGGCAGGCGCTCGACGCGGATTCCGGGCACCCATTCCTCGATTCCGTTCGCGAGCGTGGAGCCGAGGTAACGGTCCCTCTCGCCCCACACGAGGAGCGCCGGAAGACCTTTCGGCCAGCGGCGGCCGCTCGCCCGCGGCGGGTGGCGGAACGCCGCGCGGTAGTAATTGATCGCGGACGTGAGCGCGCCCGGCAGGCCGAGCGCCTCCTTGTAGAGAAGGATGTCGTCTTCCGTGAAGGCGCCCGGCCGCAACGGGTCGCGGCGGAGCATCCTCTCGAGGATCGCGAAGTTTCCGCGCCGCATGGCGCGCTCGGGAAGACGCGGAAGCTGGAAGAAGAAGACGTAACGGGAGCGCCGGCGCTGGTCGGGATTCGTCTTCAGCGCGCGCCGGAAGGCGACCGGATGCGGGGCGTTCAGGACCGCGACGGACGCGCAGACCTCGGGATGAAAGAGCGGGAGAACCCACGCGAGGACGCCGCCCCAGTCGTGGCCGACGATGTGCGCGGGGCCTTCGCCAAGGTGGCGGACGAGGGCATCCACGTCCGCGACGAGCGTCTCGATCCGGTAGGCTCCGATTCCGAGCGGCTTTTCGGAGAGCCCGTAGCCGCGGAGGTCCGGCGCAACCGCGCGAAAGCCCGCCGCCGCGAGCGCAGGAATCTGGCGGCGCCACGAGTACCAGAACTCGGGGAATCCGTGGAGGAGGACGACGAGCTGCCCCTCGCCCTGCTCGACCCAGTGGAGCCGGACCCCGTTCACGCGGCCCTCGCGGTGCGTCCACGTCTCCGTCACGCGGCCTCCGGCCGCGATTCCCGCACGCGCGTGAACAGCGCGGCCGAGAGGAGCCCGAGCGCGAGCATCGTGAGCCACAGCGCGCGTCCGCCGCCGTGCTCGAGGAGCGCGGTCCCGAACGGCGACCCCACGACGAGCGCGAGGTTGAACGCCATCGTGTAGAGGCCCATGTAAGCGCCGCGGCTCTCCGGAGGCGCGGCGTCCGCGACCCAGGACGACATCGCGGGCAGGAGGACCATCTCCCCGAACGTCCAGACGACGATCGTGAGGACGACCGCGGGGAGCGACCGCGCGAAGGCGAGCGCGCCGAAGCCGGCGCCGACGAGGACCGACCCGAGCGCGAGGGTGCGCCGGTGGGGCCAGTGGGCGGTCGCGAGGTTGAGGGGCACCTCGAGGAAGACGATGAGGAGCGTGTTGACCGTGTGCAGGAGTCCGAACGTCCAGACGGCCATCCCGAGGTCGCGCACGATGTAGACGGCCATCGAGGACTCGTGCTGGAAGAACACGATCCCGACGGGGACGATCGCGAGCAGGAAGAAGACGAGCGCTCCGTCGCGCAGGCCCTCGCGCCGCGAGCGCGCCTCCCCGGACGGACGGGCGGAGGGGAACGAGATGTCCTTCGGGAAGAAGAGGACGAGCGTGGCGGCCGCGAGGAGCGCCGTCGCGCCGTCCACGAAAAAGAGCGCGGGCCACGAGACGGCCGCGAGAAAGCCGCCGACGGCCGGGCCGACGCTCATGCCGAGGTTCACGGCGAGCCGCTGGAGCGCGAACGCCGCCTTGCGCTGCTCGGGCGCCGTGAGGTGCGAGATGACGCTCAGGCTCGCGGGCCGGAAGGCCTCGCCCGCGAGCGCGAGAAGGATCGTGAGGACGGCGATCGACGGGAGCGAGCGCGCGAGCGGCACGAGGAGGAGGAGCAGCCCCGAGGCGACGAGGGAGCCGCGCATCATGCGGACCGGGCCGAAGGCGTCCGAGAGCCGCCCGGCGAACGGGCCCGCGACGAGCGCGCCGAAACCGAAGAGCGCCAGGATGCCTCCCGCGGCCGACGGCGTCACGCCCATGTCCTTCGTGAGGTAGAGGATCAGGAACGGCAGGAACATCGTTCCCGACCGGTTCACGAGCGTGGCGCCGGCGAGGACCCACAGAGCGCGGGGAAGACCGGACAGGCCCCGCCAGGGGTTCAGCGCCCACCTCCGGGGAACGGCGTCACGCGGGGAGCATACGTGGAGCGCTCCTGCATCATTCCCGCCGGTTCGACCTCCTCCGTGGATAATCGGTTGTGCGCGTCGCGTTGTCGCTCAATGGTGCCGACCGGTCCTTCGACGTCGCCGCCGACGCCTCGCTTCTCGAGCTGCTCCGCGATCACGCGGGCCTCACGTCGCCGAAGGACGGCTGCTCGCCGCAGGGCCAGTGCGGCGCGTGCCTCGTCCTCGTGGACGGCCACCCGAAGACCGCGTGCGCGGTGCCCGCGCGGACCGCCGCCGGGAAGAGCGTCCTGACGCTGGAGGGCGTGGCCGAGCCCGAGCGCCGCATCTACGGAGAGGCGTTCGCGCGCACGGCGGGCGTGCAATGCGGCTTCTGCATCCCGGGAATCGTGCTCCGGATGAAGAGCGTCCTCGACGCGAACGTGAGTCCGACGGACGAGGAGATCCGAAAGAAGCTCGACCCGCAGCTCTGCCGGTGCACCGGGTACGTCAAGATCGTCGACGCGTTCCACGCGGCGGCGCGCCTGCGGCGCGGCGAGGCGCTCGATCCGCCGGACGAATCGGGCCGCGTCGGAACGAGCCTCGACCGCTACGAGGCCGAGGAGCTGGCGCTCGGGATCCGGCCCTTCGTGGCGGACCTGGTCTTCCCCGGAATGCTCCACGGCGCCGTCACGCTCGCGCGCCACGCGCGCGCCCGCGTCGTGCGCATCGACACCTCCCGCGCGTCGCGGCACCCGGGCGTCATGGCGATCGTGACGGCGAAGGACGTGCCCGGACGTCGTTTCTACGGCCTGATCGTCGACGACTGGCCGGGCTTCGTGGCCGAGGGCGAGGAGACGCATTACGTCGGCGACGTCCTCGCCGCGGTGGCGGCCGTGGACGCGCGGACGGCCCGCGCGGCGGCCGCGCTCGTCGACGTGGTGTACGACGTCCTTCCGCCCGTGACCGACCCCGAGGAGGCGTTGCGCGAGGGCGCCCCGCGCGTCGGGCCCGAGGGCAACCTCCTCGAGCGCTCGGTCGTGAAGCGCGGCGACGCGGAGGCCGCTCTTGCCGCATCGGCGCACGTCGTCGAGGGCACGTGGCAGACGCAGCGCATCGAGCACCTCTACCTCGAGCCCGAGGCGTGCCTTGCCGCGCCGGGCGACGTCGCGCGGCAGAACCCGAAGGCCCGGATGACGCTCTACACGCAAGGGCAGGGCATCTTCGACGACCGGCGGCAGGTCGCCGCTTTCCTCGGCCTGACGGAGGACGAGGTCCACGTCGTCCTCGTCCCGAACGGCGGCGCGTTCGGCGGCAAGGAGGACATGTCGATCCAGGCGCAGACGGCGCTGCTCGCCCGCGTCACGGGTCGGCCCGTGCGCCTCGTCCTCTCGCGCGAGGAGTCCATGCGCCTCCACCCGAAACGGCATCCGATCCGGATGCACTACCGGGTCGGCTGCGACGCCGAGGGCCGGCTCACGGCCGTCCACGCCCGGATGATCGGCGACTCCGGCGCGTACGCGTCGGTCGGAGGCAAGGTGCTCGAGCGCGCGGCCGGGCACGCGGCGGGGCCGTACCGGTGCGCGAACGTGGACGTCGAGGCGCTCGCCGTCTACACGAACAACCCGCCCTGCGGCGCGATGCGCGGCTTCGGAGCGAACCAGGCTCACTTCGCGATGGAAGGCGCGCTCGACATGCTGGCCGAAAAGGCCGGCCTCGACCGGTGGGCGATCAGGTGGCTGAACGCGCTCGAGGCGGGCGACGAGTGGTCCTGCGGACAGACGCTCACCGCCTCCGTCGGCCTCAAGAAGACGCTCCTCGCCGTGAAGAAGGTCTGGGAGGAGAACGGCGGCAGGGCTGGCATCGCGTGCGGCATCAAGAACACCGGAATCGGGAACGGCATGAAGGAGTGGGGACGGGCGCGGCTCGCCGTGGAGAGCGGCGGCCGGGTCACGATCTACAACGGCTTCACGGAGATGGGCCAGGGCCTGCTCACGGTCCTCATCCAGTGCGCGTGCGAAACGACGGGCCTCCCGGCGTCCGTCTTCCGCGCGCGGGTCGACACGCGGTTTCCGATGGAGGTGGGCCAGACGACGGGCTCGCGGGCGACGTATCTCGGGGGACGCGCGGTCGTCGACGCGGCGACGAAGCTGAAGGCCGACCTCGACTCCGGAAAGTCGCTCGCGGAGCTTTCCGGCACGGTCTACGTGGGCGAGGCGCTCGTGGACGACACGACGAAGCTGGGCCACGAACCGCCGCCCGGCAAGCCGATGAAGCTCCACTCCGCCTTCAGCTTCGCGACGCAGGTCGTCGTCCTCGACGGGAAGGGCCGCGTCGCGAAGGTCGTCGCGGCCCACGACGTCGGGCGCGCGATCAACCCGAAGCTCTGCGAGGGGCAGATCGAAGGCTCGATCCACATGGGCCTCGGCTACGCGCTCACGGAAGAGATGGTCTGCGCCGACGGCATGCCGACGTCGTTCCGCATCCGCGACGTCGGCGTCCTCCGGGCCCAGGACATGCCGGAGGTCCAGGTGATCCTCGTCGAGGATGCCCAGCCCGATGGACCCTTCGGGGCCAAGGGGGTGGGCGAGATCGGCCTCGTCCCGACGGCGCCGGCCGTGGCGGGCGCGCTCTTCGCGTTCGACGGCGTCCGCCGGTTCACGCTGCCCATGAAGGACTCCCCCGCGGCGCGGGCGATGAAACGGTGAGGGCGTGAGGACGCCCGCGACGACCGCTGCGCTGCCCAAGGTGGCCGGCCTGAAGTGCGTCCTCTGCGCGGCGGTCTACGCGCACGGCGAGGTCGAGTACACCTGCCCGCGCTGCGGGATCGAAGGCATCCTCGACGTCGAATACGACGCCGGGCGCATCGGCAAGCGGTTCTCGCGCCGCACGCTCGAGTCGGACCGCGACCTCTCCCTCTGGCGCTACCGCGCCCTCCTCCCGGTCCCGGACGACGCGGCCGCGCTTCCGCCGCCGCGGCTCCAGGTCGGCTTCACGCCCGTCGTCGAGGCGCCGGCCCTCGCGAAGGAGCTGGGACTCGGCGCGCTCCTCGTCAAGGACGACGGCCGCAATCCCACGGCCTCCTTCAAGGACCGCGCGAGCTCGGTGGGCGTCCTCCGCGCGCGGTGGCTCGGCCGGAACGAGATCACGTGCTCCTCGACGGGCAACGCCGCTTCGTCGCTCGCGGGCTTCGCGGCGGAGGCGGGGATGAAGGCGTTCATCTTCGTGCCGGCCTCCGCGCCCGAGGCGAAGGTCGCCCAGCTCCTCGTGTACGGAGCGAAGGTCTTCCTCGTCGAAGGGCCGTACGAGGACGCGTTCCGGGTCTGCCAGGCCGCGGTCCTGGAGTTCGGCTGGTACAACCGCAACTGCGCGATCAACCCGTACCTCGTCGAGGGGAAGAAGACGTGCGGCCTCGAGATCGGCGAGCAGCTGCGCGAGAGCCTGCCCGACGTCGTCACGGTGGCGCTCGGCGACGGCTGCACGACGGCGGGGATCTGGAAAGGGCTCGTCGAGATGAAGACGCACGGCGTCATCGACCGCCTGCCCCGCCTTCTCGCCGTACAGGCCGAGGGCGCCGCGCCGCTCGCGAAGACGTTCGCGCGCGGCGACGAACGGATCGAGCCGGTCGATGCGACGACGCTCGCCGACTCCATCAACGTGGGGTCTCCGCGAAACGGCATCAAGGCCCTGCGCGCGGTGCGCGCCTCGGGCGGCGCGATCGTGACCGCGAGCGACGAGGCCATCCTCGCGTGGATCCCGCGCCTCGCCCGCGCGACCGGCGTCTTCGCCGAGCCCACCGGCGTCGCCGCGCTCGCCGGCCTCGAGGGCGCGATCGAGCGAGGGCTCGTCGAGCGCGGGGAGCGCGTCCTCCACGTCGCCACCGGCAACGGCCTGAAAGACACGCGGGGGGCGATGCGCTCGGTCGGCCCCCCGACACGCATTCCGCCGGACCTCGACGCGGTCCGGCGCACATTGGAGCTGAAACGATGATTCACGGTCCCACGTACGCCGAGATGCGCGACCCCGGCCTCCTCCCCGCGGAGCTGCGGCGGCGCGCGCAGGCCGCCTCGCGCGAGGCGCCTCTCGACCCCGTCAACCTCTTCAACATCACCTGGCACGACGACGCGGGGCGCGTGCGCGCGCTACGCCTGCCCGAAGCGCTCACGGGAGTACCGGCCCCGATCGTCCTCCTCTACGCGAAGGACTTTCCGACGGGCGCGCACAAGGTCGGGGCCACGTACTCGGTCCTCATGGAGCACCAGCTCGCGGGGGACGTTCGCCCCGGGACGACGACGCTCGTCTGGCCGTCGACCGGCAACTACGGCATCGGCGGTGCATGGGTGGGCCCGCGCATGGGTTACGAGTCGGTCGTCATCCTGCCCGAGGAGATGAGCGCCGAGCGCTTCGAGAAGATCGCCGCGTACGGGGCGCGCGCGATCAAGACGCCGGGCTCCGAGAGCAACGTCAAGGAGATCTACGACGAGTGCAAGCGGATCGCGGCGCAGCCGCGCGTCGCCGTCATGAATCAGTTCGCCGAGATGGCGAACTACCGCTGGCACTACAACGTGACCGGCGCGGCCGCGGCCGAGGCCGTCGAGGCGCTCGGTTGCGGCCGGCCCGCGGCCTTCGTCTCGGCCATGGGCTCCTCGGGCACGATCGCGGCAGGCGACGCGCTCAAGGCGCGCTTCGGGGCACGCATCGTCGGTCTCGAGCCGATCCAGTGCCCGACGCTCTCGCGCAACGGCTACGGCGCGCACGCGATCGAAGGAATCGGCGACAAGCACGTCACGTGGATTCACAACGTCACGAACATGGACGCGGTCATCGCGATCGACGACCAGGAGTGCCTGCTCGGGCTCCAGCTCGTCGCCGAGCCCGCCGGGCGCGACTTCCTCGCTGCAGGGGGCGGGCTGGGCGAAGCCGCCGTCCGACTCTCGACGCTCCTCGGCGTCAGCGGGGTCTGCAACATCCTCGGCGCGATCAAGACCGCGAAGTGGCTCGGGCTCGGCAAGGACGACGCCGTCGTCACCGTCGCGACGGACGGCCTCGACCGGTACCCTTCGGTCCTGCGCCGGCTCGAGAAGACGACGGGCGCGCTCACGCGAGGAGTCGCCGAGACGCGCCTCGCGTCGATCTTCCGCGGCCAGAAGCTGGACTGGATCACGGAGGGGACCGTCGAGAACCGCGAGCGCTGGCACAACCTGAAGTACTTCACGTGGGTCGAGCAGCAGGGCAAGACCGTGGCCGAGCTCGACGCGCAGCTCTCCGAGCGCTGGTGGGCCGACCAGGCGGCGCTCGCCGGAGACGTGGACCGGCGGCTCCGCGAGGCGCGCGGCTGGTGACGGGACGGGCCGCCGGACCGGCCGGCGCCGGCGGGCTCGCGATCACGGGCGGCACGGTCGTCGCGCTCGACCCTCCCGCGGTCGGCCGGCGCGACATCCTCCTGGGAGCAGAGCCTCGCCGCGAGCTCGACGCGTCGGGCTGCCTCGTCATGCCGGGCCTCGCGATCGCCCACACGCACCTCTATTCCGCGCTCGCGCGCGGGATGCCGGGCCCCGCGGATCCGCCACGCTCTTTCCGGGAGATCCTCGAAAAGGTCTGGTGGCGGCTGGACGCGGCTCTCGACGAAAAATCGCTCGAGGCCTCGGCGGAGCTCGCCCTTCTCGACGCGGCGCTCTCGGGCGTCACGGCGGTGATCGACCACCACGAGTCCCCGTCCTTCATCGCGGGCTCCCTCGACGTCCTCGCGCGGGCGGCGCGCGCGGTCGGCGTGAGGGCCGCGCTCTGCTACGGGGCGACGGACCGCCACGGCGCGAAAGGCGCCCGCGAGGGCCTCGCCGAGTGCGAGCGGGCGATCCGGGACGGCCTGCCCGCGATGGTGGGCCTCCACGCCGGTTTCACCGTCTCGGACGAGACGCTCGGCGCCGCGGTGGACCTCGCAAAGCGCGCGGCCGCGTGGCTGCACGTGCACGTCGCCGAGGACCGCTGCGACGCCGGCTCCTTCGAGCGCCTCGAGAAGGCCGGCGCCCTCGGGCCGAAGACGATCCTCGCGCACGGCGTCCACCTCGCGCCGCGAAGAGCGGGCGAGAGTCCGCGACACGGCCGCCTGGATCGTCCACAACCCGCGCAGCAACCTCCAGAACGCGGTCGGGTACGCCGACCCGAAGACGCTCGGCCCGCGCGTCGCGCTCGGGACCGACGGCATGGACGCCGACCTCTTCACGGAGGCGCGCGTCGCGCACCTGCGCGCGAGAGAAGCCTACGGGCCCGCGGGCGGCATCGACGCCGTCGCCCTCCTCGTGAACAGCGGGCGCCTCGCCGATCTCGCTCTCGGAAAGAGGCCGGGAGACTGGATCGTCCTCGACTACGACCCGCCGACGCCGCTCTCGGCCGCGAATTTCGCGGGGCACGTCCTCTTCGGGATGGGCGCCCGCCACGTCCGCGACGTCGTCGTGAACGGCGAGGTCGTCGTCCGGGGCCGCAGGTCCGTGCGCGCCGACGCGGCGCGGATCCGTGCCCGCGGCCGCGAGGAAGCGGTCGCGGCTCTGGAGGCGGATGGCGTGAGCATGCTCCGTCCGCTCCCGCTCTCCGTCCTCGTCCGCCGCGCGGCGGAGGAGCTTCCGACCGGATCGATCTACGACCTTCCCGCGCGCCACGTCTTCAGGGGCTTTCCCGGGCCTCGACCTGTCCGTGAGCTTCCACGGCCACCGCGCGGCGACGCCCCTCGGCCCGGCGGCCGGCCCGCAGACGCAGCTCGCGCAGAACGTCGCGCTGTCGTACCTCTCGGGCGGGAGGATCCTCGAGCTCAAGACCGTCCAGGTGAACGACCACCTCGTGATTCCGCGCCCGTGCATCGACATGCGGACCGTGGGCTTCAACATCGAGTGGTCGCAGGAGCTTCTCGTCGAGGACTCGCTCCGCGAGTACGCGAAGGCGCGGCTCCTCGTGGCGATTCTCGACGAGCTGTGCGGCATTCCGCCAGCGGAGCGCGACGTCGTCTTCGACCTCTCCGTCGGCTACGACCTTCAGGGCATCCGGTCGCGCAAGATGGCCGCGTTCTTCGAAGGAGTGCGCGACGCGAGCAGCGATCCTCGACGCGGAGCGCGCGGCGCTCAGCCGCGAGCTTCCGCCGTCGCTCCGGCATTTCGCCGACGTCCCGTGCCCGGAGCGTCTCTCGGACTCGGTCACGCTCTCGACGTTCCACGGCTGTCCGGCGGACGAGATCGACGCGCATCGGCCGCACCTCCTCGTGAACGAGGGCCTCCACACGATCGTGAAGCTCAACCCGACGCTCCTCGGCTACGAGGCGACGTCGAGGAGATCCTGCACGGCCGGCTCGGATACGGCGCACATCGCGCTTGCGCCGCGCCGGCCTTCGACAAGGACCTCCAGTGGGAGGACGCGCTCTCCATCGCGCGCGACCTCTCGGCGGAGGCCGCGCGCCGCGGGCTCGGCTTCGGCTTCAAGGTGACGAACACGCTCGTCGTCGAGAATGCCGGCGACTTCATGCCCGGCGACGAGGCGTACCTTTCCGGCGAGCCGCTCCACGTCCTCGCGCTCGGGCTCGGACTGAAGCTCCGCGAGGAGCTGGGCCCGGCCTTCCCGCTCTCCTTCTCGGCCGGGGTCGACGCGGCGAACGTGGCCGGCGTCGTCGCCTGCGGCTTCGTGCCCGTGACGAGCTGCACGGACCTCCTGCGCCCGGGCGGCTACCAGCGCCTGCACCGGCAGGCCGAGGCCCTCGCGGCGGCGATGGGCGACGCGGAAGCCGCGACCGTCCCTGACTTCATCCGGGCGCGCGGCGGGGATCGCGGGCGGCGATCGCGGCGGACGCCTCGCTCGTCGAACCACCGCGCGCGCGGCGGCCGACGTGCCCTCGGCGACGAGCGCTACGCGGCCGCGACGCACGGGAAAGCCGCCCCGGAAGATCGGGTCGCCACCTGAATCTCTTCGACTGCATCAACTGCGACAAGTGCGTCCCCGTCTGCCCGAACGACGCGAACTTCGTCTACGAGACCCCGCCCCGGCGACGATCGCCTACCGCGACCTCGTCGTTCGCGCCGGGCGTCTCATCGCCGGCGAGCCGAAGGACGCTGTCGCTGGGCGGCGCCGAAGTCCTCGCCGCACCAGATCGCCAACTGGGCCGACGCCTGCAACGACTGCGGCAACTGCGACGTCTTCTGTCCCGAGGACGGCGGTCCCTACATCGAGAAGCCCCGCCTCTTCGAGTCCCTCGGCGCCTTCCTCGCCGACGCGCCCCGGCCCGGCTTCTTCTCCGCCGCGGCAGGAGGACGGGTCGCTCGCCGCCCGCGGGCGCTGGAGCGGCCGCGAGGTGGAGCTCCTCGTCGCGCCCCGACGGCTCGGCCGACTTCTGGGACGGCGTCGCCGAGCTGCGGTTCGACTCCGCCGAGGCCGCCGCGCCCTCCGAGAGCGCGCATCTTCGCGATCCCCGCTCCCGAAGGCCACATCGTACCCGTCGGGCCATTACCATGCCCTGCGCGCGCTCGTGACCGGCCTCTTCGCGCCCGGAGCCGTATCGTGGGTGACCGCGACGTCCCGGAGACGTCCGCATTGGAGATCTGAGATGACGACGACCGCCTCGACGACCTCGCCGCGCGATCGCCTCTACGGCAAGAGCCTTCTTCTGACCGACGACTACTCGGCGGACGAGCTGCACGCCCTCCTTGTCCGTCGCCGAGCGGTTCGCGGCGCTCGACCGCGCCGGGAAGAAGACGCCGCTTCTCCCGCACGAGCTGGCCTACGCGCTCTTCTTCGACAACTCCACCCGGACCAAGTCGGCGTGGGCGGGCGCGGCGGCGCGGCTCGGGATGCAGCCGGTCATCGTGGACGGCTCGTCCACGCAGGTCTCGCACGGCGAGACCGCGGCCGAGACCGGCGCGATGCTCGGGATGAACGCGCACGCGCTCGGCGTGCGGCACGACCTGATCCTCGGCGAGGGGAACGCCTTCATGCGCGACGTGAAGAAGGGGATCGACGACTACCTCGCGGCGACGGGCGACCCGCGCGAAGCGTGCCCGGTCGTCAACCTCCAGTGCGACATCGACCACCCGACGCAGACGCTCGCCGACCTCTGCTGGCTGCGCGAGAGGTTCCCGGAAGGCCTCGGCGGGCAAGAAGATCGCCGTCTCGTGGGCGTACTCGCCGAGCTACGCGAAGCCGCTCTCGGTGCCGCAGGGGCTCGTCATGCTCCTGACCCGCTTCGGAGCGAACGTGACGCTCGCGCATCCGGAGGGGTATCCGCCTCATGGAGCCGTGCCTCGACGTCCGCCGCCGCGCACGCCGCGGAGTCGGGCGGCTCCTTCCGACGGTCGTCGACTCCATGGACGAGGCGTTCGAAGGCGCCGACGTCGTCTATCCGAAGAGCTGGGGGCCGTACGACCTCATGCTCTCGCGGGTCGAGGCGAACCGCGCGCGCGACACGAAGCGGATGGGGGAGATCGAGAAGGAGGCGCTCGCGCGGAACGCCCGGCACAAGGACTGGATCTGCGACGAGCGGCGGATGGGATCGACGCGCGGCGGCGACGCGCTCTACATGCACTGCCTGCCCGCCGACATCGGGGCCGAGGTCTCGCCCGGCGTCATGGCGAAGCACGTCAGACGTGGCGCGCGAGGCGAACTGGAAGGTCTACGTCGTCATGGCGCTCCTCGCGACGGCGAAGGTCCCGAGCCTCGCCCGCCGGCTGGAGGCGCTGTGACTGAAATGGAGACGAAGATGAACGAGCTCGATACGAGGGTCGCGGAGCTCGCGGCCCGCTACAGGCCGCTCGCGGACGAGATCCTCAAGGAAGTCATCCGGATCCCGGCCGACTACGTCGACCGCCCGCGCAGCGACGGCGGCGACCCGAGCTGCGGGCTCTCGAACCACGAGAAGCCGCGGCTCGAGTACCTGAAGAAGAAGATCGTCGAGATCGGCGCCGTGCGCCGGCCCGAGGACGTCGGCTACGACGGGTTCGGGAACCTCGTCTGGACGGTCGAGGACCCGGCCGACGGCGTTCCCGCGAGCAGGAAAGCGCGTCATCTACTGGGACGGGCACACCGACACGGTCAACGCGCTCCGCTCGGCCTGGAGGAGCGAAGACGGGCGGCATGGATGCCTACGACGGGCTCGTCGACGCCGCCGACGTCGACCGCGACTTCGTCAAGCGCGAGCTGGGATACCTGCCGCCCGACGTCGGAATGGGACAACCTCGTGTTCGGGCGCGGCTCGGCCGACCAGCTCTCGGGCGTCGTGTCGCAGATCGTGGCGTCGAAGATCCTGCTCGAGCTCGCCCCGCTGGGCGCGCTCCGCGGCGCGATCGTCCGCTCGTACGGCACCGTGACCGAGGAGGACAACGACGGCGGCGGGCCGCAGTACCTGGTGCGGAAGGTCCTGCCCGGAGCGCCGGGCCGGAGCTCGATCCCGGACGCCGTGATCCTGACGGAGGGCACCGGCGACTCCGCCAAGGGGGCGCTCGGCATCTACCGGGGCCAGCGCGGCCGCATGCAGATCGAGGTGACGGTGACGGGAAAGTCCTGTCACGGCTCGATGCCGTGGGAAGGGAGGAACCCGCTGGAGTTCGGCGCGCCCATCGTCGTCGAAGCGGCGAAGCGCTACGAAGCCCGCGACGGCTTCCTCGACCACCCCTTCCTCGGGCACGGCACGCGCACGGCCTCCTGGGCGCGCCTCGACACGCCGAGCGACTGCGCCGTGCCGGAACGCTTCGTCTTCCGCTTCGACCGGCGCCTGACGATCGGCGAGACGCCGGAGCAGGCCGTCGCCGACGTCGCGAATCTCCCGGCCGTCGCCGCCGCGCGCGCCGCGGGCTTGAACGTCGACGTGACGGTCCCGACGTACGATCAGCCCACGTGGAACGGCTTCGTGCTCGGCAACCCGCAGATCTACATGGGCTGGGTCACGCCCGAGGAGCATCCGGCGGTCCGCGCCGCCGTCGTGGCCTACCGCGGTGTCGTGACGCCGCACGTTCGCGGCGGGCGGACAGCGGGGCGCGCTCCGCAAGGAGCCGCGCGTGGACCGCTGGATCTTCTCGACCGACGGCGTCGGGTTCCCGGTGCGGAAGGACGACGTCGTCGATCCCGGTCCCCGAACGGAAATCGCTGGGTCGTCTCGGGCGCCGTCAAGCACCCGGCCATGATCGGCATCGGCCCCGGCATCGAGCAGAACGCGCACACGATCGGCGAGTGCGTGGACATGCGCGAGATGGTCGACGCCGTCGCGCTGATGGCCCGCTTCCCCAGCGCGTTCGTGGCCGCCGCCGGGTAGGGGACGATCCTCGTCGCCGCGCGCGTCAGCCGGTCCATGACGGCGCGGCCGATGCCGCGCCGCGGGATCGCGAGCGCGAGCAGCTCCGTCCCCCGGCGCCGCGTGCGCAGGGCGGCGAAAAGATTGCGCGCGATCTCCTCGGGGGACGAGCCGAGGGAAAGAATTCTTTGCTTCGGAAAGAGGGGAGAGAGGCGACTCGGGCCAAGGATGAGCGCGCCGGGATGGATCTTCGCGTAGGAAAGAAGGGAAGATTTTCTTAGAAAGAGGATCAGAGGCCGGGTCGGTGCGTAATGCGTGTACTTCGTGCCGGGGCTAGCGGCGGGGGATCCTGGGCGGCGGCGCGCTGCCTGTGGCGCGCGCCGCCGCCCCCCGCCGCCTTCCGCCGACTCGTTGCGCTGCGCCGAAGCCCGGGAATCATCTTCCTGAGGAGATCCCCCGGTATCGCCCCTTCCCGCAGGATCCTCGGCGGAGCGAGCGCGAGGACGGTGGATTCGACGCCGTGCTTCGTCGGGCCGCCGTCGAGAACGAAGACGTCCGGGAAGTCCTCGGCGACGTGCGCGGCTGTCGTCGGGCTCGGGCGCCCCGAGACGTTCGCGCTCGGCGCGGCGATCGGCACTCCTGCGAGGCGGACGAGGTCGCGCGCGATGCCTTCCGGCATGCGCACGGCAACCATCTTCAGCCCTGCGGTGACGGAAGAAGGAACGGAGGATTTCTTAGAGAGTAAGAGAGTCAGAGGGCCGGGCCAGAAACGCTCGATGAGCCGACTCGCGAGGGCAGGCACCCCGCGGACCACCCTTCCAAGCATCTTCAGATCGCTGACATGCACGATCATCGGGTTGTCGCGCGGCCGCCCCTTCGCCGCGAAGATCTTCGCGACGGCCTTCGCGTCCAGCGCGTTCGCTCCGAGGCCGTAGACCGTCTCCGTCGGAAACGCGACGAGCTCCCCGCGGCGCAGCCGCGCCGCTGCGGCGCGCAGCGAACGGGCGTTGGCGGGGTGGACGTTCTTCCTCGCGGGCATCCGGGGATCTTAGGGTGAACTAGGCTTCGTTCGAGGCTTCCGACAGCAGGGCCAGGTCTGCCAGATCCTTGGGCCGGCCGGTCGCACGCTTGTTCGCGACGAAGTCCGCCTTTCCGATGACGGGGGCGACGACTCCCGGGAGATCGACGGACGTCCGCCGGGGCCAGGCCTCTTCGAACGTCACGCCGGTGATTCCCGTCAGAATATCGATTCGTCCGGGCGCCACCCCGATCTGAAAGACCGTTCCCGGTCGTGAGAGGTCGTCAATCGTCAGGTCGAAAAGAGGCGCTCCAAATGTCGCCAGGGCGACTCGAACTCTTCCCGCATTCTCAGGCGATGGCCGCACCCAGATGTCGATGTCGCCAGTCGCGCGCGGAATGCCGTACGCCGCGAGGGCGTGTGCTCCCACGAGAAGGTACTCAACGCCGGCTGCGGAGAGTGCGGACAACATCTCGACGAAGTCGCGGTTCATCGGAGAGTCCCTCCTTGAACATCCACGCCTGGAGCGTCAGAGGCCACACCATCGCGACGCGCTCCGAGGGTGTCATCCGGAGCACGTCCGGCTCCTTTCCCTCGTCCTCGAGGCGGAGCTTTCGGACGGGCCAGCACGCTCTCTCTTCTCTCGTCGACACCCGTGGATTTTACTCCGCCTGGACGTTCCTATCGCATCGCCTCCATCGGCGAGAGCCTCGACGCGCGGATCGCGGGGTAGAGGCCGAAGACGAGCGCGAGGCCGATCGCGACGGCCCAGGCCATCGCGAGGCCCATCGGATTGACGACGAGGCCCCACGGGAACATCGGAGACAGGGCGCGGCAGAGCACCGCGCCGCTCACCGTGCCGATGCTCGCCCCGAGCGCCGCGAGCACGCAGGCCTCGAGCAGGAACTGCACGAGGATCTCGCCGTCGCTCGCGCCGAGCGACTTGCGGAGGCCGATCTCGAACCGGCGATCGGAGAAAGAGATGAGCATGACCGAGAGGACGCCGACGCCGCCCACGAGGAGGACCGTCGCGGCGAGGCTCGAGAGGACGACGCGCCATCCGCGCATCTCCTCCATGAACCCGGCGTAGCTTTTCGCGGCCTCGGACTCGAGGTCCTTGATCTCGACGTCCTCGATGCCGTGGTGGGCCTGCTTCGTCCGGCCGAGAACGAGAGCCGACACGTCCGCGAGATCTCCCTTCTTCCGGAGCTTCACGGCCACCTGCGTGAGCTTGTGGCTCGCGTCCATGCGGTCCATGTACGTCTCGAGCGGGATCATGATGCCGTTCGAATCGAGCCACATCTCCTCGTTGAAGACGAGAACGGGCCCCTGCAGGCCCACGATCCGGAACGGCACGCCGTCCACGAGGACGTCGCGTCCGATCGGGTCGGCACCGCCGAAGAGCTTCGCACCGAGAGTCGAGCCCACCACGGCCACGGCGCTGTGGCGGCGCCGGTCGTCGTCGGTCAGGCCGCGTCCCGAGGCGATCGGACGATTCATGAGGAGCGCGTAGTCGGGCGTCAGCCCGGTGACCCACATGCGCTCCGTTCCGCCCGCGACGCGGACGCTCGTGCGCTTCGTCGCCCGGGGGAGGTAAGCGACGACGGCGGGATTCGGCGAGGTCAGGCGCGCGAGATCCTCGTAGCGCAGGCCCGGGCTCATCGCGAATCGCTTCTGCTCCTCCGTGGTCTCGGGCGCCTTCGGCTGGATCACGACGGTGCCGTCCCAGCTCATGCCCTCGAAGCCGGTCCCCACCTTGTCGAGAACGCCGTCGAGGACGGAAGTCATGACGACGAGCGCGAAGACCCCCAGCATGAGGAGCGTCAGCGTGAGAAACGAGCGCAGCTTGTGGGCCCAGAGCTCGACGAATCCGCCGGCGATGACCTCGTAGAAGAGACTGAATCTTGCTCCCCAGGACAAGCGCCGTCCCTCGAAAGGCGATGACGAGGCGACGGCAACGGAGACGGGGATTTTCTTCGAAAGTGTGCGGAGACGCCGTTCATCGGGCACCGCCTGCTCGCGCGAGCATCCGGCGGCCCGTGCCCTCTTTACCTTCTAAGAAACTCTTCTTCTTCTCTTTCTCTTTCTTTCTATTCATATCGAAGAGCTTCCATCGGAGAAAGCCGGCTGGCTTTCCACGCCGGGTAGAGCGCGAACAGGAAGCCGAAGGCGGCCGCGAGCGCGAACGCCCACAGGAAGCTCGCAGGCTGCATGTAGAGCTTGATCTCGAGGAACGACGTGATGACCTTCGAGAAAGCGACGCCCGCCGCGAATCCCGCGAGGGCCCCGAGGCCCGTGAGCAGGAGCGCCTCGGTCATGAATTCCTTGAACACCTCGCGGCCCGAGGCGCCGATCGCCATCTTGACGCCCACTTCGCGCACGCGTTCCTTGAGCGTCGCCATCTGGATGTTCACGTTCACCATGCCGCCGCCGATGAGGGACAGGACGCCCGACAGCATGAAGATCAGGTTGTAGACGTCGCCCTGGCTCCGGCGCTTGCGGATCCGCGCGGCGACGTCGTCGATGCGGAAATCCTCCTGTTGGCGGTGGTTTCCCCGCAGGATCGCGCCGAGGCCCTCGCTGAAGGTCTTCATGGCGCCGAGGTCGCGGATGCGGAACGCGACGCGGTCGACGCGCTGCCACTTGTCCCCCTGCATGCGGCGCGCGACGAGCGTCGACGGAACGGCGACGATCCGGTTTCGCCACGCGAACTGGTTGCCCTGCCCGTCGCGCCACCGGAAGACCTTCTCGGCGAACGTGCCGACGACGACGACGGGGATGTCACCGAGCCGGACCGTCTGGCCGACGGCGTCGCCCGTCGGAAAGAACGTGGCGGCGGCTTCGGCGCCGAGAATCGCGACCGGGCGCCCGTTCTCGAAGTCCTCGGACGTGAACTGCCGGCCCTTCTCGATCGCGTAGCCGTTGAGGGCCATGTAATCGCCGCCGATGCCGCTCAGCTGCCGATCCTGGTCCGCGTAAGGCGAGCGCACGCGCGCGCGCGCGAACTTCTGCTGCATGACGCCGGAGACGGCCTTCGTGTCGAGGGCGCTTCCTTCGTTCGCGTCGTCATTCCGGAGGCCGAGGTTCGCGGCCTGGAGCGCGGTGGGCTGTCCGTCGCGGATCGCCTCCGACGGCTGGACGTTCAGGCGGTCCATGCCTCCGAGCTTCATCCAGCGCTCGTCCGAGCGCCTCCGCTGGCTGTCGGAGATCGAGAAACCGCCGAGCACCGACGCGACGCCGAGGATGACCCCGAGCGTCTGGAGCGTCGAGCGGCCGAAGTTCTCGCGGATCTCGACCCAGGCGCCGTAGAGGCGCTCGCGGAAGGCGCCGCTCAGCATCACGCCGCCCGTTTCTCCGTGACGTCCGAGACGATCAGGCCGTCGCGCAGCTCGACGCGCCGCTCCGCGAGGGACGCGATGTGCGCGTCGTGCGTCACGAGCATGACGGAGTTCCCCTGCCGGTGCAGCTCCTTGAAGAGCGCGAGGACCTCCTCGCCCGTCTTCGAGTCGAGCGCGCCCGTCGGCTCGTCCGCGAGGAGGAGCGCGGGCGTGTTCGCGAGGGCGCGCGCGATCGCGACACGCTGCCTCTGGCCGCCCGAGAGCGCGGCGGGCAGCACATTCGCTTTCTCCGGGATCCCGACGCGCTCGAGCAGCTCGAGCGCGCGGCGGCGGCGCTCTCTGCGGCCGACGCCCGCGTAGAGCAGCGGCAGCTCGACGTTGCGCGAGACGGAGGCTCTCGGCAGGAGGTTGTAGCTCTGGAACACGAACCCGACCTTCTCGTTGCGGATCCGCGCGAGCGCGGCGCCGGAGAGGCCTTCCACGTTCGTGCCGTCGATCGCGTACGAGCCCTCGGTCGGGGAGTCGAGGCAGCCGATGATCGCCATGAGCGTCGACTTGCCGGAACCCGAGGGGCCCACGAGGGCCACGAACTCGCCGGCCGAAACGGTGAGGTCGATGCCGCACAGAGCGTGCACGGCCATGCCGTTCGACCCGAAGACCTTCGTCAACCCGCGCGTCTCGATGATCGGCTGCATGTCAGTTGTCGTCGTCCTTCTCGACCTTCTTCTTCGTCGGGTCCTCGAGCGCGACCTGCTCGCCGCCCTTGAGGCCCGACAGGACTTCGACGCGCTCGAGCGTCGCGATGCCGGCGGCGACGGGCACGACGTCGTAGTAGTCCTTCCAGTGATCCGAGAGCCACACGTACTTTCCGCGCCCGTTGAGCCCCTGCTTGGCCGCGGCGAGGAGCTTCGGCTTGAGGTCGCTCTTGAGGCGATAGGCGACCGTCTTTCCGTCGGCGCGCTGAAGCGCCTCGAGCGGAATCGAGACGGCCTTCTCGCGCTTCTCGCCGAGAATCTCGACGTTCGCGCTCATGCCCGTGCGGTACGAGTCGCCGAGCTCGTCGAGCTCGACCTCGACCGGGAAGACCTTGATCTTGTCCTGCAGCTTGGCGGCGGGGGCCACGAAGCGCACCTTCCCCGTGAAGACCTTCTGCGGATAGGCGTCGAGCGTGATCCTCACGGGCTGGCCGACCTTCACTTTCGCGATGTCGACCTCGTTGAGGTTCACCTTGATCAGAAGAGTCTTGAGGTCGGCCACCGTGAAGAGGATCGTGCCGGCGTTGAACGACGAGACGCCGGAGGTGACGGTCTCGCCCAGTTCGACTCCCTTCGTGATGACGACGCCCGACATCGGGGCCGTCACGCGCGCGCGCTGGGTCACGGCGTCGCCCGAGATCGGGATGCCGTGGCCCTCGACGATCTCGTAGCGCTGCCGCGCGGCCTTGACGTTTTCGGAGGCGAGGTCGCGCTTCGTGACGAAGTCCTTGAGCGTCTCGCTCCCGATGAGGCCCTCCTTGAAGAGACGCTCCTGGGAGGCGAGCTGGCGTTCGGCGTCCTTCAGGGCGACCTCGACCTGCGTGACGCCGGCCCTCACGTCGGAAAGGGACTGCGCCTGCGTGACGTCGGGCTCCACCTCGGCGAGGACGTCTCCGGATCTCACGATCGCGCCGTCGCGAACCTTGAGGGAGACGACGCGGCCCGACACGACGGACTTCACGTCGACCTTGGTCTCGGGGTCGACGACACCGACCTCGCGAACGCTCACCTGGAGGTCTTCCGCCTGCACTTTTCCCACCCGGAACGGAGGGGGCTCGGGCTCCTTGCCCTTTTCCTTGCCCCGGGAAGCGAAGAGGACGCCTCCCCCCGCGAGGAGGAGCACGCCGGCGGACGCCAGGATCCATTTGAGCTTCTTCGACATACGAGACCTCTCCCCGGCATATACGGAGGCGGCCGCGTAAAGTTCGGAGCCGAACCGGACGGGAAGGCACGCCTTGCCCCAAAGAGGGCATCGGTGTACCCTGTTGTCTAGTGTTGTCCATCTATGGCGAGGGGAAAGGCTCCGGTCCGCTGAGCCCGACGGGCGACATCCTCACGATCAGGCAGCTCTCCGAATACCTCATGGTTTCGGAGAAGACGATCTACCGGATGCTCGACAAGAGCCTCCTGCCCGCCGTGCGGGTCGGGGCGCAGTGGCGGTTCCGCAAGCGGGACATCGACGCCTGGCTGGACGAGCGGGTCAAGAAGGTGGAGATCGAAGGGCAGAAGGCCGTCCTCGAGGAGCTCGCTCCGTCGGAGATCGACATCCACCCGCTCCTGCAGCCGAAAAACGTGTGGCTGGGCGTGCCGCAGCTGCCGCGCGACGAGCTGCTCTCGTGGATCGTGATGCACGCGACGCTGGACGCGGGGGTCGACCGGCAGGCGCTCTACGAGTCGATCCGGGCCCGCGAGGGGCTCTGCTCGACCG
Organism: Thermoanaerobaculia bacterium; assembly: GCA_963809425.1. GTDB lineage: Bacteria > Acidobacteriota > Thermoanaerobaculia > UBA5066 > UBA5066 > Fen-183. The sequence goes on along the minus strand of CAWEJK010000004.1, from coordinate 280,349 downwards.
CTCTCGTCAAGGATGCGGCGTTTCCGCATCCGAACGAGCCGTCGGACTTCGGGTTCACGAGGAAGCGGATCCTGCTCGCCGTCGCGCGCGAGCCCGTGAGCTTCAACGACCCTCACGGCCACCGGCCCCGCGTCATCGTGGTCATCCTTTCGCGGACGGTCCAGGGGTATCTCCTCACGATCTCCCGCGCCGTGAAGATCTTCGGGACTTCCGCCCTGATCGGCCGCATTACCCGGAGCGGCAGCACGGACGAGGTGATCGCCGCGATCCGGGACGCCGAGGAGCGCCTCATGGCGTCCGCATCCCGATGAGAAGGGGCACGGCATGCGCGTGACGGTCCGGGAGGCCGCGGCCCTTCTGAACGCTCCCGAGGCGAAGGTTTACGCGTGGATCGAGTCCGGCGATCTGCCGGCGTACCGGATCGACGACCAGTACCGGATAAACCGGAGCGAGCTCCTCGAGTGGGCGACCGAACGGAATCTCCCCGTCGCGCCGGCCCTGTTCCACGAAGGGGATGAGGACGAACGCGTCCCATCGGCGGCCGAAAGCCTCGAACGCGGCGGAATCTTCCACGGCGTCGGCGGTACGACCCGCGAGGAAGTCCTCCGGTCGATCCTCGCGCTGTTGAAGCTGGAGGACGAGGGAGACCGCGAGACTCTCCTTCAGCTCCTCCTCGCCCGCGACGCCGCGGCGGTCGTGCCGGTCGGCGACGGGATCGCGATCCCGCACGTGAGGAACCCGATCGCCCTCTCGACGGGCGAGCCTTCCCTCACGCTCTTCTTCCTCCGGCAGCCGGTCGACTTCGCGGCGCCGGACGGCCAGCCCGTCTTCGCGCTGTTCTTTCTCGTCAGCCCGACGACCCGCGTGCATCTGCAGATGCTCGCGAAGATCGCATACCTCCTCCGCGACCCGGCGTTCCGCGAGGCGATTCAGGCCCGCGCGCCGGCTGCCCGCCTGATCGAGGCCGCGCGAAAAGCCGAAGGGGCTGCGGCGTGACGCCGACGAGTCTCGAGCTTCTCGCCGTCGCCTCGGTGCTCGTCACGTTCGGCGGGCTCCCGGGTCTGCTGTTCCCGGCGGGCTCGACGGCGGCGCAGCGGATCACGACCGTGCTGCACGTCCTCGGGTGCGCCCTCGGCACCGCCGCGGCGGCGTGGGCGCTCGCCGGCGACGCGGTGACGGCGGGGTTCGCCTGGCCGCTGCCCGGCGGGTCCGTGACCTTCTCGCTCGACCGCCTCTCGGCGTTCTTCCTCGTGCCGGTCTTCGTCGTCTCCGGCCTCGGCGCGATCTACGGCGAGGGCTACTGGGCAGAGGCGCACCATCCGAAAAACGGCCGCAAGCTCCGCTGTTTCTACGGCCTCGCCACGGGCAGCCTCGCGCTCGTGATGGTCGCAGGCGACGCCTGGAGCTTCCTCGTCGGATGGGAGCTCGTCTCGCTCGCCGCCTTCTTCCTCGTCACGACGGATCAGGACGACGCCGGGGCGCTCCGCGCGGGGTGGATCTATCTCGTATTGGCCCACGCGGGCACGGTGATTCTCTTCGCGATGTTCGCGTTGCTTCGCGACGCCACCGGCGCATGGCTCCTCCTGCCATCGGCGGCTCTGGGCTCCTCTCCGCTCCTCCGGCCGATTCTGCTTCTCGCGCTCGCCGGTTTCGGTCTCAAAGCGGGCGTGATCCCGCTCCACGTCTGGATTCCGGAAGCGCACGCAATGGCTCCGAGCCACGTGTCGGCGCTGCTCTCGGGGGTCGTCCTGAAGATGGCGATCTACGGGCTCGTGCGCGTGCTCTCGATGTTGCCGGCGTACCCGACGTGGCTCGGGCTCGCGCTCGTCGCTCTCGGGGTCACGTCCGGCATCCTCGGCGTCGTCATGGCGCTCGCGCAGCACGACCTCAAGCGCCTTCTCGCATACCACAGCATCGAGAACATCGGCATCATCCTGATCGGGCTCGGCGTGGGCGCGCTCGGGATGGCGCGCCACCGGCTCGACTGGGCCGTGCTCGGGTTCGCGGGCGGTCTCCTTCACGTCTGGAACCACGCGGCGTTCAAATCGCTCCTCTTCTACTCGGCCGGCGCCGTGATCCACGCGACCGGGACCCGCGAGATCGATGCGCTCGGCGGGCTGTTCCGGCGGATGCGCTTCACGGGAGCCGCGTTCCTCGTCGGCGCCGTCGCGATCTGCGGCCTGCCGCCCCTGAACGGCTTCGTGAGCGAGTGGCTGATCTCCCTCGCGAGCTTCCGGGCGCTCACACACGACAGCGCAGGCGTGGAGATGCTCGGGGCGGCCGCCGCCGCGCCCGCGCTCGCGCTCATCGGCGCGCTGGCGGTCGCGTGCTTCGTGAAGGCCTTCTCGGCCGTCTTCCTCGGAACGCCGCGGGGACCCCATGCGACGCGCAACGTCGCCGACGCGAGCCGATCCATGCGCTTTTCGATGGGGAGCCTCGCCCTCGCGTGCGCCGTGATCGGCCTCTGGCCGACCGGCGCGGCGGGCGTCAGCCGCCGCGCCGCGGACGCCCTTCTCGGGGCGCATGCGCCGCCGGCCGCGAGCGCCGACCTTGGGGTTCTCGGCGGGATGCCACTCTTCCTGCTCGGCCTGATCGCCGTCGCCGGGTTCGTCGGCGGCGTGCTGATGCGGCCGACGGCACGGACGACGACGTGGGATTGCGGCTACGCCGCGGGCAGCCCGCGGATCCAGTACACGGCCTCGTCGTTCGCCCAGATGCTCGTGGGGCTGTTCCGCTGGGCCGTGCTGCCGGACGAGCACCGCCCTCGCCTGAGCGGTCCCTTCCCCGCGGCGGGCCAGCGCTTCGAGAGCCATGCGCCCGACCCGGTGCTCGACCGTTTCCTGCTGCCGGGCCTGAAGCGCCTTCGCTCGCTCCTCGGCCTCACGCACGTCATTCAGGCGGGCCGCATTCAGGCCTACCTGCTCTACATCGTCGTCACTCTCGTGGTTCTCCTCGCGTGGAGCGCGTCGTGGTGAGCGCGATCGCGAACCTCGCCGCCGTGCTCGTGCTCGCGCCGTTTCTTCCCGGCGTGATCAACAAGACGAAGGCCCTCGTGGCCGGTCGCAAGGGGCCGCCGCTTCTCCAGGGTTATTTCGATCTCGCGAAGCTCATCCGAAAGGGGTTCGTCGTGAGCGGCACGACGACGTGGGTGTTTCTCGCCGGTCCGGTTCTGTCCGTCGTGGCGCCGATCGTCGCCGCGCTCCTGCTGCCTCTCGGAGGCCGGCCCGCGCTCCTCTCGTTCACGGGAGACATGATTCTCTTCGTCTCGGTGTTCGCGCTCGCGCGGTTCTTCGTCGCCGCCGCGGCGATGGACACGGGCTCGCCGTTCGAAGGAATGGGTGCGGCGCGCGAGGTGACGTTCTCGGCTCTCGCGGAGCCGGCTCTCCTCTTCGGAATGCTCGCGCTCACACGGATGTCGGGCTCGCTCTCGCTGACGTCCATGCTCGACCTGGGCGCCGCGTCGGCCTGGCAGAAGGCGAGCGCCTCCATCGTCCTGATCCTCGCGAGCTGGTTCATCGTTCTTCTCGCGGAGAACGCGCGCGTGCCGTTCGACGACCCGAACACGCATCTCGAGCTGACGATGATCCACGAAGTGATGGTCCTCGACCACGCGGGGCCCGCGTTCGGCTTCATCCTCTACGGCTCCGCGCTCAAGCTCACCGTCTTCGCGACTCTGCTCGTCACGCTCCTGATCCCGTCCCGCTCGGGGTCTCACGCGCTCGCGTTCGCCCTCTTCGCGGGCGGCCTCGTCGGGGTCGGCGTGGTCGTCGGGCTCGTGGAGTCGAGCATGGCGCGGCTCCGGCTCGTCCGCGTCCCCCAGCTCCTCGTCACGGCGACGCTCCTCGCGGCATTCGCCGTCGTCCTGGTCCTGAGGTAGACGATGCGAGAAGTCGCCTCGTCCCTTCTCATCCTCGCCGTCATGATGAACTTCGTCGCGCTCGGCTCCTCGAACCTGAAGGCGTGCATCCGGGCGGCGGCCCTGCAGGGCTTCTTCGTCAGCGTGTTCCCGCTGTTCTTCTCGCCGGAGCCGACGGCCCGGCTCCTGGGGCTCGTGGTCGTCGCGGGCGTCGTGAAGACTTTCGTGATCCCGGGGATGCTCATGCGCGCCCTCCGCGAGGTGCACATCCAGCGCGAGGTGGAGCTCTATCTCGGCCTCGTCCCCTCCGTGCTCCTCCTGGCGGTCGGGACCGGCGCCGCGGCTCTCTTCGCGGACCGTCTTCCGCTCACGCCGTCGCACCGCGACCTCCTGGTCGTTCCGGTCGCGCTCGCGACGCTCTTCGCGGGATTCCTCCTCCTGACGACGCGGCGCAAGGCCATTTCGCAGGTCACGGGATACCTCATTCTCGAGAACGGGATCTTCGTCTTCGCCCAGCTCCTCCACGAGGCGATGCCGACTCTCGTGGAGGTGGGCGTCCTGCTCGATCTCCTCGTCGGGATCTTCGTCATGGGGATCGTCATGAACCACATCCAGCGGGAGTTCGGCTCGCTCGACACGGAGCGTCTCTCGGAGCTCAGGGACTGACCCGATGTTGCTGCTCGGGCTGATCCTCCTGCCCCTCGTCGCGGCGCTCGCCGCGGCCCTGACGCCGTCGGCGCGCGTGAGGCCGCTGATCGTCGCCGGAACCGCCGTGCTTCATCTCGCGGGCGCGCTCGCCGTGCGGTCGGGCGACGCGCTCTTCGGAGGCTGGTTCCTCGCCGACGCGCTCGGCCGCCTGATCCTCGTCGTCGTCTCCGTGCTTTTCACCCTCTGCGCGCTCTACGGCGTCGAATACCTGCGGATCCGGAAGGAGCGGCCGAACCTCGTGTTCTGCGTCTGCCTCCTGACGTTCCTGTCGATGTCGACGGCGATCACCGTGGCGCAGCACCTCGCGGTCGTGTGGGTCGCCGTCGAGGGAGCGACGCTTTCGACGGCCATCCTCATCTACTTCAACCAGAACGCGCGCTCGCTCGAGGCGGCGTGGAAGTACCTCATGATCGGATCGGTCGGGATCGCGCTCGCGCTCCTCGGCTCGCTCTTCGTGGCATACGCCGCGCTTCACGGCGCCGCGGGTGACGAGAGTCTCCTCTTCGGGGCCCTTCTGGAGCACGGCACGGCGTTGTCCCGGCCCTGGCTCCGGGCCGGCTTCGTCCTCCTCGTCGTCGGCTACGGGACGAAGATGGGGCTCGCGCCGATGCACACCTGGAAGCCGGACGCCTACGGCGAGGCTCCCGGGATCATCGGAGCCCTGCTGGCCGGCGGGATGACGAACTGCGCGTTCCTCGCGCTCCTGAGGGTCTACCGCGTGATGCAGGCGGCCGGCGAGGGCGCCTTCGCGCGCGAGCTCTTCCTGGGCTTCGGCCTGCTCTCGATGGCCGTCGCGGCGGCGTTCATGTCCGGGCAGCGCGACTTCAAGCGGATGCTCGCGTACTCGAGCGTCGAGCACATGGGAATTCTCGTCATCGGCATCGGTGTCGGCGGCATCGCTCTCGTCGGCGCGCTTCTGCACGTCATCAACAACGCCCTCACGAAGGTCGTTCTCTTCCTCTCCGCCGGCAACATTCACCGCGCGTACGGAAGCAAGACGATCGACAAAGTGAGCGGCGCGCTTCGCCGCGTCCCGCTGTCCGGCGCGCTGTTTCTCGCGGGCTTCTTCGCGATCACGGGCTCGCCCCCGTTCGGACCGTTCATCAGCGAGTTCACGATCCTCTCGGGCGCAATGGCCGGACGCCACTTCGCCGTGGCGGCGCTCTTCCTGATCTTCCTCGTCATCATCTTCATCGGCATGGGCGCGACGGTTCTCGCGATCGTCCAGGGGCCGGTTTCCCCGGCGGGCGGGACGACGGACTTCCGCGACAGCTTCTGGAAGACCGCCCCGATGCTGGCCGCTCTCGTGATGGTCGTGATCATGGGCGTGTGGATTCCCGGCGCCGTCTACGACCTCGTCCGCGAGGCCGCGAGGAGCCTGGAGGGCGCGTCGTGACCGGGGGTGCGACGATGCGGAACGGCCGGGCCCTCGCGCTGAAAGACGTGCCCTCGCTCGAGCCCACCCAGTTCCACGGATGGCTCGTGAACGGCGTGCGCGACAAGGGAAGGCGCGTCGTGTCGTATTTCGGCGCGGCCGGAGGTTCGGCGGGCGGGCCGGCGGCGGAAGGCATCGGTCTCGTCGCCGTGCTCGCGGACGACGCGAACGGTCGCCTTTCCGTCGCGCGCACGCTCTGCGACGGAACGACGCTTCGGTTCCGTCGTTCCCGAGATCGCGCAGGCGCATCTCTTCGAACGCGAGATCGCCGAGCAGTACGGCGTCGCGTTCGAAGGGCATCCCTGGCTGAAGCCGGTGCGCTATCACCATTCGTATCGTCCCGGCCGCGACGCCTGGGGCCGGGCCGGCGGACGCCGCGATCCCGCCGGGCGTGACGGATTTCTTCCGGGTCGAGGGAGACGAGGTGCACGAGGTCGCGGTCGGCCCGGTCCACGCCGGCGTGATCGAGCCGGGACACTTCCGGTTCCAGTGCCACGGCGAGCAGGTCTTCCACCTCGAGATCGCCCTCGGATATCAGCATCGCGGCGTCGAGCGGGCGCTCGTGGGGGGGCCGACGAAGCGGACCCTGCCGTACATGGAGACGGTCGCGGGCGACACGACGATCGGCCACGCGCTCGCGTACGCGCACGCGGTCGAGGCTCTGGCCGGCACGCAGGTCTCCGCGCGCGACCACGCGATTCGCGGCATCGCGCTCGAGCTCGAACGGCTCGCGAACCACGTCGGCGACCTCGGAGCCCTGGCGGGCGACGTCGCGTATTTGCCGACGGCGTCGTATTGCGGACGCCTGCGCGGAGACTTCCTGAACATGACGGCGGAGATCTGCGGCTCCCGATTCGGGCGCGGCCTCGTCCGGCCCGGCGGCGTCGGATTCGACCTCCTTCCCGCGCAGGTCGAGGCCCTCGCGTCCCGCATCGCCGTCGCGCGGCGCGAGGTCACGGAAGCGGTGGAGCTGCTCTGGGAGACGCCGAGCGTGCGGGAGCGATTCGACCGGACGGGGACGATCGCGTCGCAGGATGCCGAGGCCCTCGGGCTCGTCGGGCCCGCGGCGCGCGCGTGCGGCATCCAGCGGGACGTGCGGCACGACTTTCCCACGGGCATCTACCGATTCGTCCACCTTCCGGTGATGACGGCGCATCACGGGGACGTCAATTCCCGCGCCTACGTCCGCTGGCTCGAGATCCAGCAGTCGATCTCGTTCGTGCTCCGCCAGCTCGGCAGGCTTCCCGCGGGCGGGCCCGGCGGCAGAGCCGGGGCGCCGAGGCCGGACGCCTTCGTCGTGTCGCTCACGGAAGGCTGGCGCGGGGAGATCTGCCACGTCGCGATGACCGACGCCGCAGGCCGCTTCTCGCGCTACAAGATCACCGATCCGTCTTTCCACAACTGGTTCGGACTCGGGCTCGCGCTCAGGGACGGCCAGATTTCGGATTTCCCGCTGTGCAACAAGAGCTTCAACCTTTCCTATTGCGGCCACGACCTGTGAAGGAGCTCCCGTGCTGAAAGCGCTGCTCGCGCGCGCACACCAGGGGCACCGCACGATGGCGTACCCGGCGGGCGAGCCGCCCGCGATGCCGGGCCGGTTCCGGGGCGCGCCCGCGCTCGACCCCGCGAAGTGCCCGGACGGGTGCCGGTCCTGCGCCGGCGTCTGTCCGACGGACGCGATCAGCGGTGACGGCCCGCTCGCGCTCGATCTCGGCCGGTGCCTGTTCTGTACGGAGTGCGTCACCGCCTGCCCGGAAGGGGCCATCGCGTTCACGCCCGACTACCGGCTCGCGACCCGTCGGCGGGAAGACCTCGTCGCGCGCGGACAGGAGCTGGCTCTCGCGGACGCGCTCGAGCGGAAGCTCCGCCGCCTCTTCGGGCGCTCCCTGAAATTGCGCGTCGTGAGCGCGGGGGACTGCAACGCCTGCAGCGCGGACGTCAACGTCCTCGGGACGATCGGCTGGGATCTCGGGCGCTTCGGGATCGCCTACGTCGCTTCGCCGCGCCACGCGGACGGCCTCCTCGTCACGGGGCCCGTGACCGAGAACATGCGGCTCGCGCTGCGGAAGACGTACGACGCGGTCCCGTCTCCGAAGATCGTCATCGCCGTGGGGGCCTGCGCGATCAGCGGAGGCCCCTACGCGGGCCACCCGGAGCAGCACGGCGGCGCGTCGTCCGTCGTTCCGGTCGACCTCTTCATCCCCGGCTGCCCGCCGCACCCGCTCACGATTCTCGACGGCCTGCTCCGGCTGCTCGGGCGGGTCGAAGAGCAACGGAGGGCGCCGCAAGGCTGACGCCGTTGCGCCATAGAATCGGGAGATGGTGAAGACCGTCGCGTGCACGCTCACTCCCGAACAGGTTGAACACGGAACTCTCGGCGAAAGCCTCAGCCAGGCGGTGACGCTGAATCGGAACGACGTGCTCCAGGTAGGGCAGCTCGTCGGACGCCCCGTTCACGACACCGCGAAAGGAACGATCGAGGTCACGTTCCGGCAGGACCTCGAGCCGCCGCGCGGCAAGGTGCTGAAAGCGGTTCACAGAATCCGGGACGACGGCTCGATCGAGATCTACGCGTTCACGTTCGAATCGCCCGGTTGAACGGGTGCGCGCCCTCAGGCTCCACGCCGCGGCTCCGGTCGAGACGCGGCCGCTCGTCCTCGAAGACGTCCCCGACCCGATTCCGGGCCCGGGTCAGGTCGTCGTCGAGGTCTCGGCTTGCGGAATCTGCCGGACGGACCTCCACGTCGTCGAGGGCGAGCTGCCGGTCGTGAGGCCGCTCGTGATTCCCGGCCATCAGGTCGCCGGCACGGTCGTCGGCGCGGGGCCGGGCGCCGAAGCGCTCGTCGGCCGGCGCGTCGGGATCGGCTGGCTGCACCGGACGTGCGGCTCCTGCCGGTTCTGCCTGAGCGGCCGCGAAAACCTGTGTGACGCACCCGGGTTCACGGGATGGACCGTCGACGGCGGCTTCGCCACGTCGATTCTGGCCGAGGCGGATTTCACCTACGAGCTTCCCGCCGGGTTTTCCGACGTCGGCGCGGCGCCGCTCCTCTGCGCCGGCATCATCGGCCATCGCGCTCTTCGCCTGACGGGCCTCGCGGAGCGCCCCTCCGGGTTCCGCGGGGCGCGTCTCGGTCTGTACGGCTTCGGCGCGGCTGGGCACATCGCGATACAGATCGCGCGCGCGCGAGGCGCCGAGGTCTACGTGATGACGCGGGATCGCGGGCGCCACCAGGCGCTCGCGGAAGAGCTCGGAGCAGCGTGGGTCGGCGGCGCCCGCGACGTCCCCCCGTCGAAGCTCGACGCGGCCATCATCTTCGCCCCCGCCGGCGACCTGATTCCCGCCGGTCTGGCTGCGCTCGACAAGGGTGGAACGCTCGTCCTCGGCGGCATTCACATGAGCGACACCCCGCCGATCCCGTACGACCTCCTCTATAAGGAGCGCGTCGTCCGCAGTGTCGCGAACAACACCCGCGAAGACGGGCGCGAGTTTCTCGACGAGGCCGCGCGCATCCCCGTCACGACGCACATCCGGACGTTCGCCCTCGAGGAGGCGAACGACGCGTTGATCGCGTTGAAGTCGGACGCCATTCGCGGCGCCGGCGTGCTCGTCGTGGCGTGAAGCAAATTCTTCCCTGATTTGGCAAATTTACTCTCGGCAACGCGGGATTTTCGGGTCCGGACTTTGCGTCCGTTTTCCGTCGCGGGGTGAGATTCCAATCAATCGGGAGGTGGGGTATGGGTCGACGTGTGTTCACCGGGGTCGCACTCATCATCGGAGCGGCTGCCGCCGTGGAGCTCCTCTTCAATCCCTTGGGTGCTGTTCCCCCTTCCGGGTGGACGGTCGTCGGGTGGAACAATCTCGGAATGCACTGCCTGGACGCCGATTTCGGCGTCTTCGCGACTCTCCCCCCCTACAACACCATTCAGGCTCATCTCATCGACCCCACTGGAAAGCTCGTGACGAGCGCGGCCGGCGTCGCCGTGACCTACGAGGCGGTAGCCGACCCGACGGGCTCGATCAACACGACCTCGGCGGGGAAGACGAACTTCTGGGATAACGTCCAGAACCTCTTCGGCGTCACCCTTCCCGTGAACGCCGGTTTGAAGGGAAAGAACATGCCGGGGCCGGGCAATCCGCCGCAGCCCATGACCTTCGACCCGTCGCTGAACTGGTTCATCGCCGAGGGGATCCCGATCACGCCGTTCGACGACGCGGGAAGAAAGAACACGTATCCGCTCATGCGGATCCGGGCCCGCGACACGGCGGGAAACCTCCTCGCCTCCACCGACATCGTCCTCCCGGTCTCGGACGAGATGGACTGCTCGGCCTGCCACGCCTCGGGCTCTGCTCCGGCCGCGCAGCCTTCCTCGGGCTGGGTTTTCGACACGAACACCCAGCGCGATTTCCGGCGGAACATCATCCGGCTCCACGACGACCGGAACATCGGCAACCCGGTCTATCTCGCCGCCCTGACCGCCGCCGGTTACAACGCCGCCGGACTCACGCAGTCGGTCGAGGTGGACAAGAAGTCCGTTCTCTGTGCGAACTGCCACCTCTCCGAGGCGCTGGCCGGCTCCGGCCGCGCCGGCATTTCCCAGTTGACGACCGCCATCCACCGGCGCCACGCGGGCGTCATCGACCCGACGAACGGCCTCGCGCTCGACGCCACCGCGAACCGCTCGGCCTGCTACCGCTGCCATCCCGGTTCCACGACGCGATGCCTGCGCGGCGTGATGGGCGCGGCCGTGGCCGCCGACGGCACGCTTTCCATGCAATGCCAGAGCTGCCACGGCCTGATGTCGGCCGTCGGCTCGCCGGCACGGACCGGCTGGCTCGACGAGCCTTCCTGCGGAAACTGCCACACCGGGACCGCGGTGACGAACAACGGCCAGATCCGCTTCACGTCCGTGCTTCTCGCCTCCGGAAGCCGGCGCGTCCCCGCGGACCCGACGTTCACGACGAACCCGAACACGCCGGCCGCGGGCTTCTCGCTCTACCGCTTCTCGAAGGGGCACGGCGGCCTGCAGTGCTCGGCCTGTCACGGCTCGACGCACGCGGAGTACCCTGCCGCGCACCCGAACGACAACCTCCAGTCGATCGCGCTCCAGGGACACGTCGGAACGATCGCCGAGTGCGCGACCTGCCACAACACGAGCCCGGCCACGACGAACGGCGGCCCGCACGGCATGCACCCCGTCGGCCAGGCGTGGGTGAGCGCCCACGACAATGCCGCCGAAGGAAACCGGGCCGCCTGCCAGACCTGCCACGGAACGGACTACCGCGGCACCGTCCTCTCGCGCTCCTTCGCCGACCGGACGCTCTCCACTGAATTCGGAACGAAGGTCTTCTGGCGCGGATTCACGGTCGGCTGCTACACCTGCCACAACGGGCCGTCGAGCGAGAATGCGAACCCGAACAGGGCGCCGGTGGTCCGAAACCTGTCGGCCACGACTCCGGCGGGGACGCCCGTTCCGATCACCCTTCAGGCGACGGACGCAGACGGAAACGTGCTGACCCTCCGGATCGTCTCGCAGCCCGCGAACGGAACCGTCGGCCTCGTCGGGACGGTCGCGACCTACTATCCGGCGGCAGGGTTCTCGGGGACCGATACCTTCACGTACGCCGCCTCGGACGGAATGACGGAGTCGAACCTCGGCACCGTGACCGTATCGGTCGGTTCGGGTCCGCCCGCGACCCCGACGCCAACGCCCACGCCCACGTCGACCGCGACCTCGACGCCCGTCGGGTCCGCCACCCCGACGCCCGCCGGGACCGCGACGCCCACGGTGAGACCCACCCGAACTCCGACGGCGACGCCCACGGCGCGCCCACGGTGAGACCCACCCGGACGCCGACGCCCAGGCCCACGGTGAGACCCACCCGGACGCCGACGCCGAGAGGGAGGGACGGCGACTGAACTAGCCCGAGTCTCCCCGGACCGGAGGACGCCGCTCCTCGACCCGCCTGAGCGAAGCTCGAGGTCGAGGCCGGCGTTCTTCCGCCCGGGTCGCGCGTGACAGACTCCGCTGCTGCGAAGATGCGCGAGGTCGAACCCGCACCTCATCCTGCAGAGGAGACACCATGGAGAAAGTGACCGGCATCGGCGGCGTGTTCTTTATTGCGAAGAAACCCGAAGGACTGAGCCGCTGGTACAGCCAGTATCTCGGCGTCGATTGCGCGCCCCCGACTTACGACGATGCGCCCTGGCACCAGGACGCGGGGCCGGCCGTGTTTGCGCCGCTGCCGGACTCGACGACGTATTTCGGCGAGGCGCGGCGGACCTGGATCATCAACTTCCGCGTGCGCGACCTCGACGCCATGACCGCCCAGCTCCGCAAGGCCGGAATCACCGTCGACGTCGATCCCGAGCCGTATCCGAACGGCCGCTTCGCCCGGCTGCACGACCCCGAGGGAAACCCGATCGAGCTGTGGCAGCCGATGGAACGCGGCGCCGGGTAACCGCCGCTGCCGAGAGCGCGGGGTGTGGGCCGCGGGTTTAGCGCGGCCGCCTTCGCTTTTCGTACATCGCCCGTCCTGCCCGCAGCGATTCCTCGGGGAGAACGACGGGGTCGCCCGTCCTCAGCGACTCGATGTAGATGCGGGCCGTGGACTCCATCGTCAGCGCGACATGAAGCGCCGCGGCGAGGTCGCTCCCCACGCACACGTTGCCGTGATTCGAGAGCAGCACCCCCGCCCTGTCACCGAGCGCGCCGACCACGTTCGCCGCCAGGTCGTCCGTGCCCGTGAAGGCGTAGCCGGCGACTTCGATCGTCCCGCCGAAGTAGACGATCATCTCGTCGATGATCGGAGGGAGCGGCCTGCGGAGCACCGACAGCGTCGAGACATACGGCGCATGCGTGTGCATGACGGCGCCGACATCCGATCGGTGCCGGTAGACGGCGAGGTGAGTCGGGAGCTCCCCGGACGGCCGGGCCTTCGATTCGATCGGGTGACCCGAATCGAGGCCGACGACCACGACCTGATCCGCGGTCATCACGTCGTAGGAGACGGACGTCGGCGTGATGGCGATCGCGCTGTGGCCGGAGACGCGCGCGCTGACGTTGCCCGCCGACGCGACGACGAGCCCGGCCTCCCACATTCTCTTCGCGTAGAGGAGAACGGATTCGCGGTCGGCTCGAAATCGATCGTTCGGCATTCGACGTCGGCCTCCTCGGGACCTCCAATCGTATTCGATCGCGAGGGGCTCTCCCACGGCCGGAGCCAAGGGCCCCTACAATCCCCGGATGGACGAAGCGCGGATACGGCAGCGCGTGGCCGCGGCGAGGCGGATCGTCGTGAAGGCCGGGACGAACGTGATCATGCGCGACGACGGCGCGGTCGCGCTCGGGAGCCTGTACGGGCTCATCGAGTCCGTCGCGAGCCTGAAGAAGCGGGGGCGGCATGTCCTGATCGTCTCCTCGGGCGCCGTGGGACTCGGGGCGCAACGGCTGCGCCTCGAAAAGAAGCCGGGCTCGCTCACTCTCAAGCAGGCCTGCGCCGCGATCGGGCAGAGCCGGCTGATGTCCGTGTACGAAGAGGGATTCGAGAAGATGGGCCTTCTCACCGCCCAGGTCCTTCTCACCGAAGACGACTTCGCCGACCGGACGCGTTTCCAGAATCTCTCGGCGACGCTCGAGAAGCTCTTCGAGCTGGACGCCGTGCCGATCCTGAACGAGAACGACACGGTCTCGACGCTGGAGCTGGAGTCGCCCGACGCCAGGGGCGCGCGCGGCCTCTTCGGCGACAACGACCGGCTCTCGGCGCTCGTCATGAGCAAGGTGAAGGCGGACGTGCTCGTCATCCTCTCCGACGTGGACGGCCTCTTCACGGGCAACCCCGCGCACGACCGCGCGGCCACGCTCATCCCCGTCGTCCGGGAGATCACGGAAGAGATCGCGCGGTACGCCGACGGCGGAAGCGGGCGCGGCCGCGGCGGCATGACTTCGAAGCTGGACGCGGCGAGGATCGCGACCGACTCGGGCGGCGTCGCGGTCATCGCGAACGGCCGGACGCCCAGGATCCTCGACCGGCTCTTCGCGGGTGAGGCCGTCGGCACCGTGTTCGGCCCGAAGGCCGGGACGAGAGATCGATGACGGAAGAGGGAGAGAAAGAGGAAGATTTCTTAGAAGGGAATATGGGGCCGGTCGAGATTGCCCAACGCGCCCGAGTCGCCGCGAGGCGCCTCGCATCTCTGGCGTCCGAGACGAAGAGAGAGATCCTTCTGAGGGTCGCTGACGGAATCGGTGCGGCGCGAGACGCGATCCTAGAGGCGAACCGCGCGGACGTGCTCGAGGCCCGCACCACCTTCGAAGAAATCTCTTTCTCCCGGTCTCTCCTCGACCGGCTCGTCCTGGACGAGTTGAAGCTCCGCTCGATGGCCGACGGCGTTCGTGCCGTGGCCGAATTACCCGACCCCTCCGGCCGCGTCCTCTCGCGCACGCTTCTCGACGACGGCCTCGTCCTCGAGAAGGTGACCTGTCCTCTGGGCGTTCTCCTCGTCATCTTCGAGTCGCGCCCCGACGCGGTGGTGCAGATCGGGTCGCTCGCGCTCAAGTCGGGCAACGCGGCGATCCTCAAGGGCGGGCGCGAGTCCTCCCGCTCCACGGCGGCGCTCCTCGGGGTTTTCGTGAAAGCTCTCGCGTTTTTCCCCGAGATCCCCGAGGGCGTGCTCTCCTCCGTGGCGGACCGGGCCGGGGTGGACGCGCTCCTCGCGCTCGACGACCACATCGACCTCGTCATCCCGCGGGGCGGGTACGACCTCGTCAGGCACGTCCAGGCGACGACGCGCATCCCCGTTCTCGGCCACGCGGAGGGCGTCTGTCACGTCTACGTGGATCGCGCGGCGAACGAGGCGATGGCGACGGCGATCGTCCTCGACAGCAAGCTGCAGTATCCGGCGGCGTGCAATGCCGTGGAGACTCTTCTGTTTCACCGCGGCGCGGCGGAGCGCTTTCTCGTCCCGCTGCTCAAGCGGCTGATCGAGGCCGGAGTCGAAATTCGGGCGTGCGAGGCGACGCGCGCTCTCGCGCCGTCCGTCCCGCTCGTGGCCGCGACCGAAGACGACTGGCGGACGGAATACGGCGGGCCGATCCTGGCCGTCAAGCTCGTGGAGTCGCTCGACGAAGCCGTGGAGCACGTGAACCGCTACGGCTCGCACCACACGGAGGCCATCGTCACCGCCGACAAGGCCGCTGCCGAGGAGTACCTGGGCCGCGTGGACGCAGCAGGCGTTTTTCACAACGCTTCAACGCGTTTCGCCGACGGCTTCCGCTACGGATTCGGAGCGGAGGTCGGAGTCTCGACGAGCCGCATCCATGCCCGCGGGCCCGTTGGCCTCGACGGGCTCGTCACGTACAAGTACCTGCTCAGGGGCGGCGGCCAGATCGTGGCGACGTACAGCGGGAAAGACGCCCGTCCGTTCCAGCATCGCAAGCTCTCATGACCGGAGGCCGCATGCGCGTTCGCACGCTTCTCGCCGCTCTCGCCGTCTGCTCGTCCGCGCTCGCGACGGCCGCCCCGCCCGCGCCGGGCCCGGAGTGGTTCGCGGCTCACCGCGCGGCGCTCGCCGCGAAGCTGCCGAAGGACGCGGTCGTCGTCCTGCGCGGACCCGCCGAGCCTGACGTCGAGGCCGCGGGCGCGTACCGGCCGGACTCGAGCTTCTGGTACCTCACGGGGCTCGCCGAGCCCGATGCCGTGGCCGTTCTGCGGCCGTCGGCCGCCGAGGGCAAGCGGTACGTTCTCTTCCTGAAGCCGAAGAACTGGACCGAGGAGAGGTGGACCGGCCGCCGCGCCGGGGTCGAAGGCGCGAAGGCCGACTACCGGGCCGAGGCGGCCTTTCCGATCGTGGAGTTCCAGAAGGAGGTGCCCTCGCTCTTCGCGGGCGCGAAGGCGCTGTTCTATTGCGACGCGCGAGACCGAGGCTTCCGCGAGAAGCTCATCGCGAGCTGGCAGGCGTTCGCAGCGGCAGGAACCGAGTCGCTTGCCGCCTCCGACGTGGCGCCCGTCGTCGGCCAGATGCGCCTCGTGAAGGACGCGACCGAGATCGCGATCCTGCGCGAGGCGGTGAACCTCTCGGTCGAGGCGCACCGCGCCGCCCTCGCGCTCGCCCGTCCGGGCGTGAACGAGGGCGTCCTCAAAGCCGCGATGGTC
This sequence comes from Thermoanaerobaculia bacterium, assembly GCA_963809425.1. Classification (GTDB taxonomy): domain Bacteria; phylum Acidobacteriota; class Thermoanaerobaculia; order UBA5066; family UBA5066; genus Fen-183. The sequence goes on along the minus strand of CAWEJK010000004.1, from coordinate 264,200 downwards.
CAGCGCTGCCTCGCCGGCGGCGCCGCGCGCATGGCCTACGCGCCCATCGTCGGCTCGGGGCCGAACGCGGTGATCCTCCACTATCCGGACGCGAATCGCGTCATGCAGAAGGGCGAGATGATCGTGAACGACACGGGTTGCGAATACGGCCTCTATGCCGCCGACGTGACGCGCAGCTATCCCGTGAGCGGCACGTTCTCGCCCGAGCAGAAGGCGATCTACGAGATCGTTCTGGCCTCGCAGAAGGCGGGGATCGCGAAGGCCGTCGCCGGAGCGAAGCACCACGAGATCCAGGACGCCTCGTACGAAGTCGTCGTGGACGGACTCCTCAAGCTCGGCCTTCTCAAAGGCGCGCGGGCGGACGTGAAGACTTCGCGCTCCTACGCGTCGTTCTTCCCCCATGGCGTCTCGCACTGGCTCGGGCTCGACGTCCACGACGCCGGCAGCTACGAGCACGCCGATCCGAAGGACCGCTGGACGCGCTACTTCTCGTCCAATGCGACCCTTCGGCCTGGCATGGTTCTGACCGTGGAGCCCGGCATCTACATCCCGGAGAAGAGCGAGGGCGTCGATCCGAAGTGGTGGAACATCGGCGTTCGGATCGAGGACGACGTCCTCATCACGGAGAAGGGGCCTGAGTGTCTCTCGTGCGCGGCGCCGCGCGAGATCGCGGACGTCGAAAAGGCGATCAGACGGCGCTGAGGCCCTCAGCTCCTGGGTTTCCAGACCGCGGCGTCGATCGTCGCGAGGAGATGCCCGACCCAGCCGAGCAGGAAGATCCAGAGGACGCCGGACAGGATGAAGAACCCGAGCGCCGCCAGGACACGTCCCTGCAGGAGCTGCCCGAGCCCCGGGATGAAGAAGCTCGCGAGCGCGGCGATCACGTTTCCGGTCGAGCCCTGGCCCATGCGGGGATGATACGGCGCGGCGACGACGAGGCGCGCCCGCGCATGTGGACGGCCTCGTGAGGTCTCGTTCTAACATGCCTGCGTGGCCGCGATCCAGGTTCTCCCCGGCGCCCTCGTCGACAAGATCGCCGCGGGCGAGGTCGTCGAGCGCCCGGCGTCCGCGGTCAAGGAGCTCGTGGAGAACGCGCTCGATGCCGGCGCACGGCGCATCACGGTGGACGTCGAAGGCGGCGGGATCGCGCGCCTCGAAGTCACGGACGACGGCTCGGGTATGTCTCCCGGGGACGCGCGGCTCGCGCTCGAACGCCATGCGACCTCGAAGATCCGCACCTTCGAGGACCTCATCCGCATCGACACGATGGGCTTCCGAGGCGAGGCGCTTCCCTCGATCGCGTCCGTCTCGCGCCTCGTCCTCACGACGTCGCCCGACGCGTCGGGGCTCGGGACCGAGGTCGTCGCCGACCGCGGCGCGCCCCCGCGCGTGTCGCCGGCGCGGCACCCGAAAGGCACGCGCGTCGTCGTGGAGGACCTCTTCGGGAACGTCCCGGCGCGGCGCAAGTTTCAAAAGAGCGCCGACGCTGAGCTGCGGGCCGTCGTGAAGACGGTCACCGCCCTCGGGCTCTCGCGCCCCGACGCGGCCTTTACGCTGCGCGCGGGTCCGCGCCTGCTTCTCGATCTGCCCGCCGCGGAAGGCGCGGCCGCGCGGTTTCGGGACGTTCTCGGCATCGCGGCTTCGACGCGCCCCCACGACGTCGAATTCGCGTTCGCCGGCATGACGCTGACGGGCGCCGTCACGCCGGCCGGGACGACATTTCCGTCGCGCGCCCATCAGTGGTTCTTCGTGAACGGCCGCGCCATCCGGGACGCGACGGTGTCGCACGCCATCTCCCTCGCGACGCGCGAGGTGCTGCGCTCGGATCGCCACGCGGCCTTCGCCCTCTTTCTCACCCTGGACCCCGAGCTCTGCGACGTGAACGTGCACCCGCAGAAGCTCGAGGTCCGCTTTCGCGATCCGAGCGCCGTGCATGCGCTCGTGCACCGCGGCCTGGTGCACGCGCTGACGGGCGGGAAGGGCGCGGTCGCCGTCGGAGGGGACGCATTCGGAAGAGGAATTGATAGAGGAAGAGGAAGAGAAGATTTCTTAGAAGGGGGAAGAGGGGCGGCGCGGGCCGGTGCGTCTTCGCTTGGCGAGTGGCCGTCGCCCTACGGCGCGGTCCCCAGGGGTGGAAGTTTTGCCGCAGGCGCCCAGGCCGCCGCCGAATCGCTGCTCGAAGCGATCGCACCCGGCCCGTCTCCCTCTTCCTATTCACAAGAAGATCTCTCTTCTCTTTCTTCTTCCCCTCTCGGCCCAATCCGGCTCCTGGGCCAATACCGCGATTCGTTCCTTGTAGCCGAGAGCGAAGAAGGTCTCGTCCTCGTCGACCAGCACGTCGCGCACGAGCGCGTCCGGTACGAGCGGTTCCTCGCGCGCCTCGAATCCGCCGCGCCCGCCTCGCAGAGCCTTCTCGAGCCCGTCGTGTTCGAGGCGTCGCCGGACGAAGCGGCTCTCTTGTCCGGTTCCGAGGCGCTCCTTCTGGACGCGGGCTTTTCGGTTTCGGAGCTGTCCGGCCGCACGTTCCTCGTCTCGGCGGCGCCACTCGAGACGCCGGCCGCGTCGGTCCGTCCCGCGCTCCGCGACTATCTCGCGCGTGTCGCCGCGCTGCCCGAAGGCTCCGCTCCGTCGTCGTCGCTCCGGCGCGAGGTGCTCGCGGCGTCTCTCGCGTGTCGCGGCGCGATCACGATCAACCATCGCCTCGCTCCGGCCGAGGCCGCGCGGCTTCTCCACGACCTCGCGGCCTGCCGGGATCCGTGGACGTGCCCGCACGGGCGCCCGATCCTTCTCGCCTTCCCGCACGAGGAGCTCGAGAAGCGCTTCGGGAGGCGCGGATGAGCATGCGCGGCCGCAACGACCTCTTCGCGCCGAAGCTCGGCCTCACGATGCCGCTCTGCGGCTTCCACTTCATCTTCTTCTTCCTCGTGAAGATGGATCCCGTGAGGACTCTCACGCTCTTCGCATTCGATCCGGGGGCGGCGTTCGCGAGGCCGTGGACGTTTCTGACCTATCAGTTCCTCCACGAAGAGCCGTTCGGTCTGTTCTTCGGCACGCTCGTCCTCTACATCCTCGGGTCGGCTCTCGAGATGGAGTGGGGAACCGCCGAGTTCACGGTCTTCTGGCTCGTGTCGACGCTCGGCGCCTCCCTCGCCGCCCTCGTCACCGGGAACCCGCTGCTCTCGGGCGGGGTCCTGACGGGCGCCTCGCTGCTGTTCGCGTACGCGTATCTGTTTCCGGACATGCAGTTTCTGATCTTCTTCGTCATTCCGGTGAAGGTGAAGTGGCTCGCCTGGCTGGCGGCCGCGATGCTCGCGTGGGGTCTTCTGCAGGCGGCGCTCGCCGGGCGGCCGGGCGCCGGCTTCGTGAACGTCGCCGGCGCCGGAGCGGGGTTTCTGTTCTTCTGGATCCGGCACCACGGCGGGACGCGCGCGAAGAAGGCCGCGAAGCTGGCGGTCGTCGCGGTGAAGACCGCGGGAGCGGTGCGGGAAGACGCGGCGCTCGAGCGCCGCAACCGGGATCTGTTTCCGAAGGTCGAGGATCTGCGCCGCGCGACGCAGGGGGGCGGCGACCCGCCTCCGCGCCAGCGCGAATTCGCCTCCGAGCTCCAGAAGCTCGTCGTGCCGGGAGTGAACGTCTGCAAGCCCGTCGACTTCAAGGGCGACCGCGACGGGATCTGCGTCAAGTGCGAGGGCTTCGCCGAGTGCTCGCTCCGGTACGTCGCCGGGCAGCCCTCCGAGATCGTCGTGAAGACCCGGGAGTAGGACGCGATAGAATCCGCCCCAAAGGCGTCAAATCATGCTCGTTTTCGTCAGTCTGGCGGCGATCGGTCTTCTCCTGACTGCTGCATCCGCCTTGCTCGGACACGACTTCGAGGCCCACCCCGAGCTGGAGGTCGGCGGGGTCGGGTTCTTCAGCCTGCGCGCGATGGCGATCTTCCTGCTGACGTTCGGAACGGTCGGCGCCCTCGGGCGGTGGCTCGAAAAGCCCCCCATCACGAGCTCCCTCTGGGGTCTTCTGGCCGGTGTCGGAATGTACGGCATCTACGTCGCGGCCATGCAGCTCATCCGGTCCCAGCAGGCGAGCTCGCTGATCGAGGATCGCGAGCTCGTGGGCCTGACCGCGATGGTGACGGTCGCCATTCCCGCCGACGGCGTCGGAGAGGTGACGTGCCGGCTGAAGTCCCAGACGACGCGCCGGATGGCCCGGGCCGCGCGCCCGCAGCCGATCGTGGAAGGGGCTCTCGTGAAAGTCACCGAGCTGCAGGGCGCGCTGCTGCTCGTCGAGCCCGTGAGTTAGCCGCCGCCGAGAATCCGCTTTTCTGCCGAAGCCAAGGAGCCGTTTTCAATGTCCAGCTTCATCCTTCCGGTTCTCCTCGTCCTCGTCGCGGTGGTCCTCCTGGTCGTCCTGATGACGGCCGTCCGCAACTACATCAAGGTCCCGCCGAACAAAGTAGCCGTCTTCTACGGGCGAAAGCACCGGACGCCCGACGGAAAGCTCGTCGGATTCCGTCTCGTGACCGGAGGCGCCGGCTGGAAGTGGCCCGTCCTGGAGAACGTCACGTACCTCGACCTCAGCGTTTTCCCGATCGACCTCGACGTGCGCGACGTGCCGAACATCGACGGCGTCCTCGTGAGCGTCCAGGCGGTCGCGAACGTGAAGGTCCGCAGCGACGAGCAATCGCTCACGGCGGCCGCCGAGCGTTTCCTGGGGTCGACGCCTTCCGAGATCAAGCAGATCGCGTACAAGAACCTGGAAGGGCATCTGCGCTCGATCGTCGGCCGCCTCACCGTGGAGGAAATCGTCCGCGACCGCTCCAAGTTCAACCAGGAGGTCCTGACGGAGGCGACCTCGGACCTCGCAAAGATCGGTCTCGGCGTCGACGTCCTCACGATCCAGAAGGTCAGCGATGCCGAGGGTTACATCGAGGCGCTCGGGAAGAAACGAACCGCCGAGGTGAAGCGCGACGCGCAGATCGGCGAGGCGAACGCGGCGCGCGAGGCCACGATCCAGTCCACCACGTCCCTGCGGGAGGGCAAGGAGAAGGAGAACGAGAACCTCGCCCTCGTCGCCCTGGCCGAAAAGGAGCGCGACGTCCGCAAGGCGACGTACGAGGCGGACGTCCTCTCCCAGCAGGCAACGGCCAAGCAGTCGGGGCCTCTCGCCGACGCACGAGCCCGGCAGCAGGTCGTCGAGCAGGAAGTGGCCGTCGAGCTCATCCGCACCCGCAAGCAGACGGAAGTCGCGGAGGCCGACGCCCTGAAGCGCGAGAAGCAGCTCCTGTCGGAGGTCGTCAAGCCCTCCGAGGCCCAGAAGATGCAGATCATCCTCCAGGCGGAAGCCTCCCGGCAGCGGGAGATCCTGGAGGCCGAAGGCAAGAAGTCCGCGATCATCGCGATCGCCGACGGCGAAAAGCAGCGGCTCGCGATGGAAGGCCTCGGCCAGGCGGAAGCTCTGCGGTCGAAGCTCCTCGCCGAAGCCGAGGGGAACAAGGCGAAGCTTCTCGCCGAAGCCGAAGGAAACAAGGCGAAGCTTCTCGCCGAAGCGGAGGGAATCAAGGCGAAGCTGCTCGCCGAGGCCGAGGGAGCGCTCCGAAAGGCCGAGGCATTCGCGAAGCTCGACGACTCTGCCCGGGCGCTTCTCGTTCTGGAGAGGTTCCCGGAGATCATCAAGGCCTTCGCCCCCGTCGCGAGCGCAGTCGCGGCCCCCCTTGGAAACATCGACAAGCTGGTCATGATCGACTCGGGCGGGTCGGGAGACGGCAACGGCACGGTCAACCGCCTCGCGAGCACCGTTCCCACGACGATGTTCCAGGTGATGCAGGCGGCGCAGGCTCTCGGCCTCGACATGACCGTCCTCCTGGGCAAGCTCGGAATCAAGGCGGAGGAGGAGACCAAAGGCGGGAAGAAGGGCTGAGAGCGCGATGCCGGGAGCCGCGTTCCGCTCGGGAAAGCCGTACGTCGACAAGGGCAGCGCGGTCCTCGTCGTGTCCTGCAGCAGTAACTCTTTTCTTCCCTATCTCCGGGAGTTCCTGGAAAAAGAGCTCGCCCTCGCGGAAGGCACGTATGACGTGCTCCTCGTGCCCGGCGGTCCGCAATTCCTGCTCCTGACCGAATACCTGCCGAAGTTCGCGTGGGTGGGCCGGAAATGGATCACGTTTCTCGTCGAGCGGCATGGCCTCAAACGCGTCGTCGTCGTCTCCCACGACGGGTGCGCGTGGTACCAGGAGGAGCGCCTGATCCCGGCCTTCGTCCTGAAGTTCGGTAACGACTCGATGAGCCACTCGGAACGGCAGAAGCGCGATCTCGTCGAGGTCGTTTCGTCGTTGCGCGAGCTTCTTCCCGCCGCGTCCGTGGAAGCCTGGTTCGCGGAGAAAGGCGCCGACGGATTCCTGACCTTCAGCCGGCGCTGACGCTCGGGCGCCGGGACGTAGAATAGGGCATGCTTTTCGCGGCTCTCGTGCCCGTCCTTCTCTTCCTCGCCGCGTCGCCGATCGCCGGAGTCCCGCTCCCTCCGGACGGCGCGGTGGACCAGGTCTTCACGGAGATATACGCGAACCGCGCGGCCGTCGAGACGAAGGCGGCCCTCGCAAAGCTCGACGCGGACACGACGCGTTCTCCCGCGGAGAAGAAGGAGATCAGGAAGCGCCTCGAGAAGCTGAAGGTCGTCGTTCTGACGACGCCGAAGAGCCTCGACGAGGCGGTCGCCTTCTACGAGCGCGAGGTCAAGGGCGCCCGGTTCATCTTCGCCGTCCGGAGCCTCGAGGCCGACCTCCTGGACGGGATGAAGAGCGGAGCGATCCGGGCGGACGCCGCCGCGGTCGCGAAGGCGGCGGGCCGGCGGGGAAGGTCCGCGCGCTGGAATCGTGAGGAAGGAGCCCTCGAGATCGACATCGAGGACCGTCTGATCGATCCACGCTCGGGCGCGATCCTCGAGAAGACGGTGGTGCTCGTCACGTCCCTGGGAGACTGAGAGCGTCGCCCGTCGTCCCCTCTACTCGAAGTACCCGTTGACGTCGACGATGAAATGAACCGGGCCGGGCGCGCTGTTGGAAATTCCCAGCGTGCCGCCCCCGTCTCCCGCGATCTTGATGATCGCGTTGTTCGCGCGCGTCTGACCGGGCCGGAAGGCGACCGTGCTCGCGACGGGCACCGGCTCGTCTCCGGGATAGAGAACGAGAAAGCCGGCTGCCGTGGGCTCGGCGACCGTCACGTTGACGGACAGGGCGGTCGCCGTCGCCGGGATGCCGCATCGCCCTGCGATCGAAAAGACGCGCGAGGCGCCGGCGTCGAGCGCCGGCGCCGCGGCGGCCGGCCCGCTGGCGCTGCGGCTGTCGAAGGCGCGGCAGGGAGCGAGGGTTCGGAACGACGAGGCCGCCGGACCCGGAGTCCCACCAGTCGGCGGCAGCCCGGTCGGCGGTCCATTCGTGGACGCCGCGTTCATGCGGGAGACGTCGAAGAGAAACGTCTGGTTGCCGCGCTCGCTTCCGTAACCGATCACGCGCACGTCGGTGTACCTGTTTCCGTCCGCATCGACGTAGGCCACGTCGACGATGCCGGGCTCGGTGTCCACGGACGCCGTCTCGGGATGCGACACGCTCGCCCAGGAAGGCGTCGCCCAGAAGACGCCGTTCGCGACCGACACGGGAGCTTCGGCCGGATGGCTCCTGTGGTTCAGGGAGATCGTCCCGCCCTTCGCGCCCACGATTCCCCCGAAAATTCCGGTCGCGCTGCGAATCGGCGCGCCGATGACCCGGTAGGAATCGTTCGCGACGGTTGTCCCCGACGTCAGCTGGATGCTCAGGCGGTAGAGATCGAACGGGAGGAGGTTCGTTGCGTACCGGGAGGAATCGCCGCCCGGCCAGGGAAGGTTCGTGGGCTGCGTCGTGAGGCTCACGTTCTCGTTGCCGAAGCCGTTGAACACGGGCGGGTTCTCCGTAGGCGTGATCCTAAGAACGGTCTGCCAGACGACGGAGCCGCCGCTCGTGCGCAGAACGGCCGCGCCCGGCGAGCCGTTGAGGCGATAGTAGTCGGACCCGCCGGTCGCGTTCGGGGCGGACCAGTCCGAGCCGTTGGAGAACGTCTCGTAGAAGAAGACGCGGTTGAAGATGAAGTAGTCCGCCGGCGCGGGATAGTGCAGCGTCGAAAGCCAGACTTTCTTGCCCGGGTGGTCGGCGCAGTCGAAGATGTTCTGCTGGTCGATCCACTGCGCCGCGGGCCGCCCCTCGATCGTCGGCGCCACCGTCTGGACGATGTCCTTGACGAGGTCGCGCGACGCGATCAGGTGAGGGTCGACGTTGAGGCGGTGGAAGTACTCGGCGTTGAAGGCCCGATAGAAGCCCGGATGTTCGCGCTCGATCTTCGCGATCGCGGCCGCGGCCATCTCGTACCGGGTCCAGTAAAGAGACATTCCGCCTGAATCGCTCCAGAAATCCCGAGTTCTGAGCTCGGGCACGTTCTGGAAGTCATAGTCCCACTCGTTGCTGGACTGATAGAGGCTCTGCGTGAGCCCGAACGACGGGTAACGGCGCGCGAACTCCGTCATCGCCTCGTAGCACGCCGCCTGCGCGAAGCCCTCTTCGAAGCCGCTCAGCGTCGGATCGAACTGCCACTGGGGGCCGCTGCTCAGCATCTGGTTGCGTCGAAAGGCGTGCACGAGCTCGTGGGTGAGAAGCTGGTAGGTGACGTTGTCTCCGGCGTGGATCTCGTCGGCGGAGGGGAAGAAGACGGCCGACGCCATGTATTTCAGGTCGCGGACGAGGCTGACCGTGTAGTCCGTGGAGGGCGGTCCGTAAAGGTCGCGAAGAACGGGGAGCATCTGATCCAGGAAGCCGCTCAACGCCGCGGCTTTCTCTGGAGGCCAGCTCGCAGTCGGCTCGCCGTCGGCGGCGATTCCCGTCGGAGCGATCGTGCAGGAAATCTGGTTCGCCGCGTCTCCGTACACTCGCGGCGTGGCCGTCATGGGAGCGCTGCGCGCCACGAGGCCATACAGACCGGCGCCGTTCATGGCACGGACGCTGAAGATGTAGCTCTTCCCCTGCGTCAGAGCGAGATTGACCTTCGCTTTCTTTCCGCGGCCGTTCGATTGCCAACATCTCACGTTGGCCTGCGTCTCCGGCGTGGTCCCCGTGCCGACGGCGAAAACATAGTCCTGGATTCCCGATTCGGGGTCGGCGGCATCGGTCCAGCTCGCTTCGATGAGGAACAGACCGGACGTCTCGGCGACTGGTTTGCCGGGAGCGCCCGGAGGCGTCGTGTCGGCGACGAGCGCGTGGCGGGGCCCTCGAGCCGAGATCGGCTGAGCGCCCGACAGCGTCGGCTGAGTGATCCAGACCTCTCCACTCCGCGCCTCGCGGAGGAGGGGGAGACGTCGGGGCCTTCGTCGGCCCGCGCCGTCTCGACGAATCCGGCAGACACAAAGGCCAGAGCCAGCACGACGAGGCGGAAGGGGTGCTTCACGCAGGTGTCCGTTGCTTGGTGAAGAAGTTCGCACAACCCTGTAATCCAGCGCCATGATTAATTTGCATGGAACGCCGGAACCCCTTGAAATCATGGCACTTGGCGCCATCAGGACGCCCGCTCTGGGCCGCTCCGACCGGTCAGCGGATGAAAAGGACCGTAGAGGGCGGGCAGGATGGCAGCGTGACCGTAGAGGTCCGGCTACTCGAAGTACCCGTTGACGTCGACGATGAAATGAACCGGGCCGGGCGCGCTGTTGGAAATTCCCAGCGTGCCGCCCCCGTCTCCCGCGATCTTGATGATCGCGTTGTTCGCGCGCGTCTGACCGGGCCGGAAGGCGACCGTGCTCGCGACGGGCACCGGCTCGTCTCCGGGATAGAGAACGAGAAAGCCGGCTGCCGCGGGCTCGGCGACCGTCACGTTGACGGACAGGGCGGTCGCCGTCGCCGGGATGCCGCATCGCCCTGCGATCGAAAAGACGCGCGAGGCGCCGGCGTCGAGCGCCGGCGCCGCGGCGGCCGGCCCGCTGGCGCTGCGGCTGTCGAAGGCGCGGCAGGGAGCGAGCGGGTAGAAAGACGTCGCGGTCGTTCCGGAAGGCGAGACGCTCAGCGTCGCCGGGGCGCTCACCGCCGAGCCGAGCGCATTCGTCGCGACGGCGCGGTACTGATGCGCATTCAGCCCCACGGTCACGCTCGTGAGCGCGAGCGCTGGCGTCTGCCCGCCCGTGTACGGCGCTCCGTCGGCCAGGTTTGACCAGGTCGAGCCCGCGTTCGTCGAGATCTGCCACTGGTACGTGGGGGCCGGCATTCCGGTCGCCGCGACCTCGAACCGGAAGCTCTGACCGGCCGTCGCCGTCCGGCTCGACGGGTGAGACACGATCGAGACCCCCGCCAGGTTCGCCGACGCGTTCATGCGGGAGGCGTCGAACAGGAACGTCTGGCTCCCGTGCGCGCTTCCGTACCCGATCACGCGCACGTCCGTGTACCTGTTTCCGGCCGCATCGACGTAGGTCACGTCGACGACCCCGGGGTCGGAGTCCACGGACGCCGTCTCGGGATGCGACACGCTCGCCCAGGAAGGCGTCGCCCAGAAAACGCCGTTCACGACCGGCACCGGAGCTTCGGCCGGGTGGCTCCTGTGGTTCAGGGAGATCGTCCCGCCGTTCGCGCCCACGACTCCCCCGAAGACTCCGGTCGCGCTGCGAATCGGCGCGCCGATGACGCGGTAGGAATCGTTCGTGACGGTCGTCCCCGACGTCAGCTGGATGTTCAGGCGGTAGAGATCGAAGGGGAGGAGGTTCGCGGCGTACCGGGAGGAATCGCCGCCCGGCCAGGGCAGGTTCGTGGGCTGCGTCGTGAGGCTCACGTTCTCGTTGCCGAAGCCGTTGAAGGCCGGCGGGTTCTCCGTCGGCGTGATCTTCAGCGCGGTCTGCCAGACGACGGACCCGCCGCTCGTGCGCAGAGTGGCCGCGCCCGCCGAGCCGTTGAGGCGGTAGTAGTCGTACCCGCCGGTCGCGTTCGGGGCGGCCCAGTCCGAGCCGTTGGAGAACGTCTCGTAGAAGAAGACGCGGTTGAAGATGAAGTAATCAGCGGGCGCCGGATAGTGCTGCGTGGAGAGCCAGACCTTCTTGCCGGGGTGGTCGGCGCAGTCGAAGATGTTCTGCTGGTCGATCCACTGCGCCGCGGGCCGCCCCTCGATCGTCGGCGCCACCGTCTGGACGATGTCCTTGACGAGGTCGCGCGACGCGATCAGGCGCGGGTCGACGTTGAGGCGGCGGAAGTACTCGGCGTTGAAGGCCCGATGAAAGCCCGGATGTTCGCGTTCGATTTTCGCGATCGCGGCCGCGGCCATCTCGTACCGGGTCCAGTAGAGGAGCATTCCGCCCGAATCGCTCCAGAAGTCCCGCGTCCTGAGCTCGGGCACGTTCTGAAAATCGTAATCCCACTCGTTGCTGGACTGGTAGACGCGCTGTGTGAGCCCGAACGACGGATAGCGGCGCGCGAACTCCGTCATCGCCTCGTAGGACACCGCCTGCGCGAAGCCCTCCTCGAAGCCGCTCAGCGTCGGATCGAACTGCCACTGGGGGCCGCTGCTCAGGAGCCGGTCGCGCCGGAAGGCGTGCACGAGCTCGTGGGTGAGGAGCTGGTAGGTGACGTTGTCTCCGGCGTGGATCTCGTCGGCGGCGGGAAAGAAGACGGCCGACGCCGAGTACCTGAGATCCCGGACGATGCGGACCGTGTACGTCGTGGCGGGCGGTCCGTAGAGGTCGCGGAGAACGGGGAGCATCTGATCCAGGAAGCCGCTCAGCGTCGCGGCCTTCTCGGTCGGCCAGCTCGTCGTCGGTGAGCCGTCTGCGGCGACTCCGGTCGAGGCGATGGCGAAGGTGATCTGGTTTCCCGCTTCGCCGTAGATCCCCGGGGAGGCCGTGAGGGGAGCGCGGCGCGCGGCGAGGCCGGCCGGCGTCGAGATCGGCGGAGCTCCGGACAGCGTCGGCTGCGTGATCCAGACCTCTCCGCCTCGCGCCTCGCGGAGGATGGCGGAGGCGTCCGGGCCGCCTTGCGCCCGCGCCGTCTCGACGGATCCCGCAGCCACGAAGGCCGCGGCGAAAGCGAGGAGGCGGAGCGGGTTTTTCACGTGCGTGTCTCTTTGCGAGGGGTCTCGCATCGAGACAAGCTGCAACCGAGGGACCGCTCTCGGCCCGCACGAACAGGTCAGGATACCATTGAAAACATGGCACTTAGCTCAGGGGGCGAGGCGGGGAGGGTGTGTCAGGCTGTGCCCGGCACGGTGTCTGACACAGTGTCCCCTCGCCAGAGACGAGGAAGCCGGCCCGTCGTCGGGCCGGCTTCAGGGGTGCGCACGGAAGGCGATGCGTTCGACGCGCTGTGCCGTCAGGAGGCCTGAGGTCGCGACTTGTAGTAGCGGAACACCTGCCATCCGCCGAAGGCGACGAGGAGAAGCGGCCACCAGTCGTTCAGGAAGGACAGGTCGATCGTGACGAGCCGGTCCAGGAGCAGGAAGGCGCCGATGAGGATGAGCAGGATGCCGGCCGAAAGGCTGCCGCTCACCCGCACCGGTTCGTCCGAGCCGAGGATGTTCGCCTCGGGCCGTCCCGTCGCGTTGATCGCCTTCGCCTGGCGCGACGCGTCGATGATCGAGAAGACCATCCAGAACGGAATCGCGATGCCCGGGAAGGGACCGTGCGAGTGTCCGGCCAGCGAGATGAACAGGACCCAGATCCCGAACAGGATCGCGGCGCGCTGGTACAGGCCGAGGTACAGATGCCCCATGCCGGGGATGATCCCGAGGGCGCCCGCGGCTCCGGGATTCTTCGGCAGCGGAGGCACGGCCTGCAGCGTCGCCGCGGACCCGAACGCGATCGGGGGCGGAGGCGGCGCGGGGGAAGGAGGTGTCGGGGGTTCAGGGCTCATGTTGGCGTCGTTCATCGTTTCCACCTGTCTTCAGGAACGTCGAAAGGGCGCGGAAGGTTCCGGAGGAGGCGTCTTCGCCGAAACCGCGAGGGATTCGACGGCTCCCGCAAAGACTCTCTCGTAGACGAGCTGCGAATAGGCGACGGCGCGGGCCTTGCCCGCGGCGAACGCGCGGTAGACGCGAAAGTCGAGACGCTTCGTGATCGGGGCCGCGGCGCGCCCGATGGCGCTGTCGTCGAAGCGATGAACCGCCGCGACGCGCGCCTCGGAAAGCGCCCGCTCTCCCGCCGACGTCAGATCGTTTGCCGCGCCGCGAGCGGCGGACATCGGGTCGATGCGCAGGAGCGCGACGATGACGAACGTGGCCGCGTACGCGGCGACGACCGCGAACCGCCAGTCGGTCGCGATGGGCTTGATCCGGCTGAACACGCCGCGTCGCACGTTCGACACGGCACCGGCGGCCCCGGGCCCCGGGACGGCGCGGAGGCGATCGAGAAGCGCCGGAGACGGCTCCGGGCGGGCAAGGGCACCGGGCGTGAGGAAGGCGAGAACTTCCGCTGCCCGCTGACGCGAGAGAGCGCCGGCGGGTGTCCCCGACAGCCGCTCGAGAAACTCCGGCGAAGGCGCCGGGCGCGTGACGTAGGCGAAGACGTTCCGCCTGCCCGGCGACGAGCGTCGCGAGGAGCGCGCAGGCCGGGCATTCCGCCGTGTGGGCGTCGCGGGCGGCAAGAGCCCGGGCGGCGCCGCCCGCGGCCCCGTTCGGAGAGAGGTCGAGCGCGTCGGCGAGGCGCTGCTCGAACGCGCGACAGGCGGCGCTCATCGCGCGCTCCCCGTGGCGCTCGTCGGGCGCGCGGCGAACGGCGAGTAGAGCGAGCGGCCGTCTCCCTCCGAGGCCCCGACGCGTCCCCGCACGACGCGCGCGAGCTCGATGCGCGCGCGGTTCAGGCGCGACTTCACGGTGCCGTCGGCGAGCTTCAGCAGGTCTCCGATCTCGCGGTAGTCGAGGCCGTCGAGGTCGCGCAGGATGACGACCTCGGCGAGCTCGTCGGGCAGCTCGGAGATCGCGTCGAGCAGCATCCGGACGCGCTCTCTTCGCACGGCGTCGGCCTGCGGGTCGTCCGTCGAGGGCAGGAGCGTCGAAACCGCGTCGTCCGAGACGAAAGAGAAGCCCTTCTCGCGCTTCCTCCGGCGATAGTGATCGATGCACAGGTTCCTGGAGAGCGCGGCGATCCAGGCGAGCAGAGAGGCCTCGGTGGGCTCGTAGCGGTCGAGGTTCTGCCAGACCTTCAGGAAGCAGTCCTGGGTCAGCTCCTCGGCCTCCGCGCGGTCGTACGTCATGTGCCAGGCGATTCCGTAGACCTTCTTTCCGTAAGCGGTCACGAGGTCCGCCCAGGCGCCGTCGTCCCCCCGCTGGCATCGGGCGACGAGTCTCGGCATCTGGGTGAGGCGTAAGCGGCATGGGTCCTCAGGACTTCATAACGAGAAAGCCCGCCGATTGGTTCGGCGGCCCTAAGTCTATAATCCCGCAAGAGTTCCGGAGGAGGACAGAACGTCGATGCGGGCCCGATCCGCACATTCAGCGCTATTGGCGCTGATTCTCGCCGCCCCCGCCGCGGCGCAGAACCCGGCGGCTCAGGCCCCGGTCACGGCGGCTCCGGCCCCGGTCACGGCGGCCGCGCCGGCGGCCCGCGGCACCCGCCTGGCGCCCGTTTCAGGAGCTGGAATTCCTCGTGGGCTCGTGGTCGGGCGCCGCGGAGTCGGGCACGCGGGTGGGCGGCAGGGTCGCGCGCTTCGTGCCTGAATTCTCCGGGAACTACCTCCTCCACCGGGGAAGCACGATCCTGACCGCCGACGACGGAAAGGAAGAGACGATCGAGGAAGTCGGGTACTTCGTTTACGACCGCGAGAGACGGCGATACGTCGCGTCGTATTTCTTCTCGACCGGCATCAGTGCGACGTTCGACGTCGAGGTCGCGCCGGAAAGCGTGCGTCTCGTGTCCCGCGAGCTGCTGAACGCCGAGGCCGGAGCGAAGGCGCGGATGCTGTTCGCGCGCAAGGCCGACGGCGAGCTCGCGCTCTCGATGGACCTCGCGCCGGCCGGGAAGGACTTCGTGCCCTTCCTCACGAGCAGCCTCCGGAAAAAGTAAGTCTGGTAACCTGTTTCCTCCGCGACGAGACCGACGCATCCGGTCCCGCGGCCCGAAAGCAGGTCCCATGTCCGGAATCCGCAACATCGCGATCATCGCGCACGTCGATCATGGCAAGACCACGCTCGTGGATTGCCTCCTGAAGCAGTCCGGCACTTTCCGCGCGAACGAGGCCGTCTCGGGCGCCGAACGGATCATGGACAGCAACGACCTCGAGAAAGAGCGCGGGATCACGATCCTCGCGAAGAACACGTCCATCCGCTATCACGGCACGAAGGTGAACATCGTCGATACGCCGGGTCACAGCGACTTCGGGGGCGAGGTGGAGCGCGTTCTCAAGATGGTCGACGCAGTCCTGCTCGTCGTGGACGCGGCCGAGGGCACGATGCCCCAGACGCGATTCGTCCTCCGCAAGGCGTTCGAGCTCGGCCTGAAGCCGATCGTCGTCGTGAACAAGATCGACCGGCCGGACGCGCGGCCTCACCAGGTCATCGACGAGGTGTTCGACCTCATGGTCGACCTCGGCGCCACCGACGAGCAGCTCGACTTCCCGATCGTGTACACGTCCGCCAAGTTCGGCTTCGCGCGCCGCGAGGTGGACCATACGGAGACGGACGTGCGCCCGCTCCTCGACGCGATCCTCGTCGAGGTGCCGGAGCCCGGCGGCGACCCCGCCGCCCCGCTCCAGATCCTCGTCGCGTCGCTGGACTACGACAATTATCTCGGCCGGCTCCTCATCGGCCGTATCGTGAACGGTACGGTCAAGCCGGGGCAGCAGGTCTCGGTCTGCAAGCTCGACGGCACGGTCACGAAGGCGAAGGTCGCGAAGCTCATGGCGTTCGAAGGGCTCAGGCGCGTCGAGGTCGAGGAAGCGGTCGCGGGCGACCTCATCGTCATCTCGGGCATCGACGAGGTCACGATCGGCGAGACGCTGGCGGATCTCGAGAACCCCGTCGCGCTCGCGCCGATCAACGTCGACGAGCCGACCGTCTCCATGATGTTCCGCGTGAACGACTCGCCCTTCGCGGGCCGGGAGGGCAGGTACGTCACGAGCCGCAACATCGGCGAGCGCCTCCAGAAGGAGCTGCGGACGAACGTCGCGATGCGGGTGGAGGAGACCGACAGTCCAGACGCCTTTCGCGTGTCGGGCCGCGGCGAGCTGCACCTCGCGATCACGGTCGAGACGATGCGCCGCGAGGGATTCGAGTTCGCCCTCTCGCGCCCGCAGGTCATCCTCAAGGAGATCGACGGCCGGAGCTGCGAGCCGATCGAGCATCTCGTCATCGACGTTCCGGAGTCGGCGATGGGGACCGTCATCGAGAAGCTCGGCCAGCGCAAAGCCGAGATGACGAACATGACGAACCACGGCTCGGGGCGCGTGAGGATCGATTTCCACATCCCGACGCGGGGCCTTTTCGGCTACCGCAACGAGTTCCTGACGGACACGAAGGGCGAGGGCCTTCTGTACCACAACTTCCACGGCTACGAGCCGTTCAAGGGGGACGTGACCGGCCGCGGGCGCGGCGCCATGGTGTGCAAGGAAGCCGGCGAGACGACGGCGCATTCGCTCGAGCGGCTCGAGGAGCGCTCGACGCTGTTCCTTCCGCCCGGCATCGAGGTCTACGGAGGGATGATCTGCGGCGAGAGCGCCCGCCCGAACGACCTCGTCGTGAATCCCTGCGTCAAGAAGCACCTCACGAACATGCGCTCGTCGGGCTCGGACTTCGCGATCCGCCTCACGCCGCCGCGCCCGATGCCGCTCGAGCTCGCGATCGAGTGGATCGAGGACGACGAGCTCGTCGAGGTGACGCCGAAATCCATCCGGCTGCGCAAACGGATCCTCGACCATTCCATGCGCCGCGTGTCCGAGAAGCGGGCCGCGCCCATGGAGGAAGACGAAGAGTGAAGCCGGTCCGGACCGCCGCCGCCGCGTTCCTGCTCGCCGTCGGGCCCGTCGCCCTCGCCGAGAGCGGGGCCGCGGAGGTCGCCGCCTGGCTGACCGGAACGTTCGAGGAGAAGAGCCCCGCCTCGGACGGCGCGGCCGTCCGGATCGTCGTCGTCTCCGTCCCGAGGAGCCGCATCGCGAACGGGGCGCCGGTCCTGTACCGCGAGCAGGCCGCCGCGCCGAAGCTCGACGAGCCGTCGCTCCAGCGTTTCTACCGCCTCGAGGAGGAAGGGGAGGTCGTGCGCCTGCGCGTCCTCGACCCCAGGGACCCTCTCATCGTGCGCGGCAAGTGGCGCGATCCCTCGGTCCTCGCCCTCTACGGGGCGAACGACGTCCGCGAGAAGCGCGGGTGTGAGATCGCCCTGCGGAAGGTCGGCGCGCGCTGGGAAGGCGGCACCCGGGAGGCCACGCCGCAGGCGGCGTGCCCGTCGAACCTCCGGAATGCGGTCCGGATGACGTCGTCCGTCGTGCTCTCGAAAGACGAGCTCGTGCAGTGGGACCGCGGCTTCGACGAAAAAGGCAGGCAGACGTGGGGCTCCACGGAAGGCGGCACGACGTTCGTGAAGCGGTCGGCCTCGGCGCCGACGGACGATTCACTTCAGGAGCGGACGGTAGGACGCCGGCCGGAAGCCACGAAAGAAAGAGATTCTTTGAAGGTGAAAGAGCCGGAGGTTCAGGCTTCGGCCGCGCTCACGATCACGAGCCCCTCTTCCCCTTCTAAGAAATACGAGCTTGCGGAGCTCCGCGCGCTTGCACGTTCGGACAGCCTTCCCGTTTTGCGTCTCCTTCCGAGCAATGAGGCCTCTGCGGCCTCGGTCATCGTCGTGACCTCCCGGAATGGTTCGGTCTCCGTCTTTTCTTCAGCAGAAATCTCTTCTTCCCCCGGCGGCCCCTCTCTCGATGTCTCGTCGAGCGCCCTGCGCCTCGTCGCGGCCGGCGGCCGGGGCCTCGACGACGTCGTGTCGATCGAAGTGCGCGTGCTCGCGCAGGCGAAGTAGCGCTACTCCGTCACGACGAGCGCCCCGGTCATCTCTTCATGGCCGTCGCCGCAGAAGACGTCGCATCGGAACGCAAACGTCCCGGCCTTGTCCGGCGTGATCGTGACCCGCGTGACCTCTTTCGGGACGATGTCCTTCCGGATACCGAACGCGCGCAGGTTGAAGCCGTGGACGCGATCCCCGGACGTGAGCTCGAGGACGACCGTTTCCCCTTTTCGGACGCGCACCTCTGACGGCGTGAACGCGAACCTCTTCGCGCCGATGGGCACGACACGCGGTTCCGCCGCGGGCGCCGGGCGCACCGGGAGACTCGCGAGAAGAGCCGCGAGAAGGGCGCCGAGAACGGCGACCGGCGCCCGCTTCATCCTTCCATCCTCGCGAGCGCTTCGAGGCTGGTGAGCCCGGGCGTCCGGATCGGTGTCTCTTCGAGCCGGAACGTGCCGGCTCCCGGATACGCCTCCACGTCTCTCCATCCGAGGCCGCGATACGGCCGCGTCTCGTCCCAGGGGAGAGGGGCGCGCTTCGGGACCGATCCCGGCGCGGGCAGCGGGAAGATGAGCGACGCCGCCGAGTGATGCTCGATGTGTCCGGTCTTGTGGTGATGTTCCTGGTGGATGTGCCCGTAGAAGACCGTCACGTGCTTGAAGGGCTCGAGGAGCGCGAGGGCGGCGGCGCCGTCCTTCGTGGCCCAGTCCCATTCCGGGTAGAGGTCGAAGAGCGGACGGTGCGTGAGGACGGCGATCGGGGAGTCCTTTTTCCGCTTTGCGAGGTCGTCCGCGAGCCACTTGAGCTGCGCCTCGCCGACGATCGCGCCCGGGTCGGAGACGTTGTCGAGAACGACGAAGTGGACACCCTTGTGGTCGAACGCGCCGTGCGTCGCGCCGAAGTTCTCCTGGTAGGCCTCGCCGCGGTCCAGAGCGGCGTCGTGCTCGCCCGGCAGAAAGCGCACGGTCTTCGCCCGGAGCTTCCCGGCGAGGTCCCGGAACTGTTTCATGCGGTCGCGCCTCGTCACGGGATCGTCGGTCGTGTGGGTGAGGTCGCCCGTGAAGACGACGAAGTCGGGCTGCGCGGACAACGCGTTCACGGCCTCGATCGCCTTCGGCAGCGTGCCCTTCGCGTCCGGATTCGGCGGCCCCTCGAATCCCCAGTGCGTGTCGGAGAGCTGGACGAAGTGGAACTCCTCCGTGGGAGATGCCAGCGCACCGCCCCAGAGACTGGATGCGAAGACGACGCCTCCTCCGAGGCCAGCGAGCTTAAGAAATTCACGGCGATCGGTTTCGAGCTTCATGGTGCCTCCGTACGTCGAGGAGACTCCCGGAGACGCGATCTCATTCCCGGCCTCCCGCGGGAATAAGATCGCGTCTGCCGCGGTCTCTATGGACGGGAGGCGTCGACTGCGCGAACCGGGCCGGGAGGCGGAGTTCGAGAGAGTGGTGCTGCCGCTCCTTCCGTCCGCCTACAACCTCGCGCGCTGGCTGACGCGCAACGATGGCGACGCGGACGACGTCGTCCAGGAGGCCTTTCTGCGGGCGTACCGTTTCTTTCCCTCGTTTCGCGGCGGCGATCCGCGTGCCTGGCTCCTCGCGATCGTCCGGAATGCCTGCTGGTCGTGGCTGCGCGTGAATCGTCCGCGGGAAGTCAGCGTCCGCCTCGACGAGATGGACGAGGCGCCGGATACCGTCGCCGCCAGCGTGGAGGAGGAGCTCGTCCGCCGCGCGGATGCCGAGCGCCTCCGGGAGGCGATCGCCTCTCTTCCGGTCGAGTTCCGCGAAGTGCTCGTCCTGCGGGAATTCGAGGAGCTCTCGTATCGCGCGATCGCGGAAGTCTCGGGGATCCCGGTCGGGACCGTCATGTCGCGTCTCGCCCGCGCCCGCGCCCGCCTCCAGGTGGCGCTCGCGGTCCGCGTGCCGAGGGAGGCGCTCTCGTGAGCTGCGAGATGTCGCGGGAGAAGATCCACGCGCTCCTCGACGGCGAGCTGCCGCCACCCGCTGCTCTCGAGGTCGAGAGCCACGCCCGGGCCTGTCCCTCGTGCGCGGCTGCTTACGGGCGTCTCCGCTCGCTCCGGTCGGCGCTCCGGAGCGAGGCGCTCACGTTCGTGCCGCCGGCGGCGCTCGAGGATCGCGTCCGCGCGGGCGTCGCCGCGGCGCGCCGCGCGGAAGGCAGGCGCGGCCTGCCCCTTCTCGCCCTCGCCGCCTCTCTCCTTCTCGGCGTCGCGATCGGACGATTCCTGGTTCCGCTCTCGCGGGAGGGCGCGGCGCCCCCGACCGCGCAGTCGATCGTCGATGCGCACGTGCGGGCGCTCGCGTCCGGGAACCTCACGGAGGTCGCCTCGTCCGATCAGCACACCGTGAAGCCGTGGTTCGCGGGGAAGGTGCCGTTCTCGCCTGCCGTGAAGGATCTCGCGTCCGAGGGTTTTCCCCTTCTCGGCGGCCGTGTCGAGAACGTCTCGGGCGCGCCGGGGGCGGTCCTCGTTTACGGCCGCGCCCGGCACGTCATCGAGGTGTTCGTCCACGTCGCCGGGCGTGAGACGCCTCGCGCCGGCTCTGCGGAGGTCCGGGGCTTCCACGTCGTGACGTGGACGCGGGGCGACCTCGTCTACGAAGCGGTCTCCGATCTGAACGAAGGGGAGCTGAGCGCCTTCGCGGCGCGCCTCGCGGGCTGAACGTGGAGAATCCCCATCGGCCTATCATGACGTGATGCCGTGCCACGCGAGGACGCCGCTGCGAATCGCCGCCCTCGCGCTTCTCGCGGCAGCGCCCGCGGCCGCGCAGCAGGGGCGGGTCGAGGAGCGCTTCTCGGAGCGCGCGAGCTCGAGCGTCCTTCTCGTCTACGACGGACAGCGCGTCGAAGCGGGCCTCGAGCGCATCCTTCTCTCGGCGCTCGAGCGGGCGTACGCCGATCTCGTCCGGGACTTCGGCTCGGGTCCCGTCGAGAAGGTCGTCGTCATCGTGTACGCAGAGCGCGATTTTCTGGCCGCGACGCATGCGCCTTCCTGGGCGAACGGCCTCTTCGACGGGAAGGTGCGCGTGCCCGCGCGCGGCATCACGGGAGTCACGCCCGAGCTTCTCTCCGTCCTCCGGCACGAAATGGCGCACAGCTTCATGCACTTCCGTTCGAAGGGGCGCGCTCCGACGTGGCTTCAGGAGGGGATTGCCCAGCTCGAGGAGGGAAAGACCTCGGCGCCGTTCGCGCCGACGCTTTCCGGCGCCTACGCCGCGAGCGGGACGTTCTCGCTGTCCGCGCTCGAGGGCGGGTTCACGGGGCTCTCCTCGTCACAGGCCCGGAGCGGGTATGCGGTCTCGCTCGCGGCGGCCGAGATGCTCCGGGACACCCGCGGCTTCGGCGCTCTCGCGCATTTTCTCGACCGACTCGGGGAAAGCGCGAGCGTCGAAGAGGCCATGCGCGAGGAGCTGCGCGCCGACTATCCGCGTCTCGAGTCCGACCTCGCCGACTGGTTGAAGCGCCGCGCGCGTTGAAACGCCGGCGCGTCAGGCCGGTGCCGCCGCGGCCTGCGGCCGGCGGCGGCGCCCGCCGCGCCGGCGCTTGCGGACGGGGGCCCGGCCGTCCGGAGCGGAAGGGAACGCCTCGGCGGGGGAGACGAGCGCATCCGGGAACGGCGCTTCGGCCGCGTGCGCGCCGAAGCCGCGTTCGACGGCCTCGTCCCAGGCCGCGGCGGCTTCGCGGTAGCGGCCCGAAGCGCGCGAATAGAGCGACAGCAGCGCGACCGATGCCTTCAGGTAGGGTCTCCCGGCGAGGCGGCGCACTCCGGGACCCGCCGGGCGCGTGCTCGTGAGCCGTCCGAGCGTCTCGAGGACGTGCTTGACGGTCCCGATGACGTGATTCGGAAGCGCCATCCGGATCCCGAGCGGATTCACGGAGTCCTCGAGAACCGGCAGGATCTGCCCGGGGCCGGCGGGCGCCTGAGCGCCGCGGCGGCGCACCGTGTCGAAGACGACGGGAAGGAAGACGGCGGAGAGAAGCGTGGCGTCCTCGAGCCTCTTTCCGGCGGACTGCAGCGCATCGGTCTCGCGGAGGAGCGCGAAGAGAAGGTTCCCGGCCGTTCCCTCGGCCGCGCGCGCCGCTCCCGCGCCGCCGAGCTCCGGCAGGAGCTCGTCGAGCAAACCGGCCTCGGACCAGACGCGATACGTGTCGTGCCCCCATCCCCGCCGCAGGGGATCGAGGAGCTCCTCGGTGACGCGCGGCGCGGCGCTCTTCGTGACCTCGCGGCGCAGCTCGGCGATGGCCCCGCGCACGTCTTCGGACATCGTGAACGAGAGGCGCGCCGCGAACTCGCAGGCGCGGAGCATCCGGACCGGATCCTCGCGGAAGCGGATGAGGGGGTCGCCGATCGTGCGCACGACGCGCCGCTCGAGGTCCTCGACGCCGCCCACGAAGTCCAGGACGGCGTACGTCGCGATGTCGTAGAAGAGCCCGTTGATCGTGAAGTCGCGGCGGAGCGCGTCTTCCTCCGGCGTGCCGAACGTGTTGTCCGAGCGGATGAGAAGATCGTCCTCGCCTTCCTCGCCCTGTTCGCTCGGGGCCACGTCGGGTGTCTTCCGGAACGTCGACACTTCGACGATCTTCCCGCCCTCGAAGAGGATGTGCGCGAGGCGGAAGCGGCGCCCGATCACGCGCGAGTTTCGGAACAGGCGCCGGACCTCCTGGGGCTTCGCGTCCGTGCCGATGTCGAAGTCCTTGGGAGTGCGTCCCGTCATGAGGTCGCGGACGGACCCGCCGACGAGAAACGCCTTGTAGCCGGCGCGGTGCAGCCGGTACAGGACGCGCAGCGCGTCCGGGTCGATATAGCCGCGCGAAATGGGGTGTTCGGCGCGAGGCAGGATGCGGGGAATGCTCATCCCGCGGGATGTCGAATCGACATCGAGCTTCATTGTAACCGTTTCCCTGCCGGCCTGAAAAATGAAACACTCGGGAGGTGTTGAGGCGCATCGGCCGGGTCGGCGACCGGCGCCGCGAGCCGCCCCTCGTCGTGGCGGCGCTCGTCGTCGGAGCCGTGGCGGCTTCCCGGTTCTTCGCGCTCGCAAACGCGCCGGGCGAGATCGACGAGGCCGTGTTTTCCGGGGCCGTCACGCACTTCGACCTCTTCGACCTCTCGCCGCAGGCGCCCGGCTTTCCCGTCTGGATCCTCCTCGGCCGCGCCTTGCTGCCGTTCTGCGTGACGCCGTTCAACGCGCTCGCGACCGCGTCCACCGTGCTCGCCGCGTGCAGCGTGCCCGCGCTCTACCTCTGGGGGCGGCGCGTCGTCGGCGGCTGGTCGGCGCTCGCGGGCATCGTTCTCGGATACGCGCTTCCAGTCGTCTGGGTCAACGGCGGGCGCGCCTTCTCCGACATGCCGGCGACGGCCCTGTTCCTCGGCGCGCTCGCGTGTCTCGCGAATTCCGAGGAGCGGCGGTCGCCGAACCAGACGCGCTGGCGCGAGCTCGTGTTCGCCCGGCGGACGCGCCTTCTCGCGCTCGCGGCCGGTCTTCTCGCGGCCGCGGGCTGCGGCGTGAGGCCGCACCTCCTGCTCGGCTTTTTCCCGCTCCTCCTCGTCTGGACGCTCCGGATCATGGTCCGTCCCGGCCGGGCCGACGCCGCGTGGACGTTCGTCCTTTCCGCGCTGGCCGGCACCGCGGCCTGGGGCGTCTGGCTCTATGCGCAGGCGGGCGGCGCGACGGGACTCTTCGCGTCGCTTTCGGAGCGGGCGGGATTCCGCGCGCACGCGCTCGCGACCGGCACGGTCGGCACGCTCCTCGACTCCTTCCTCGTGCGGGATTTCCTCTCGTGGCGTCGCGCCCTCGCCGTCCTTCTCGTCGCGGGCGCGGGCCTCGTCATGCTCGCTTTCCGGAAGCGCCGCGGCGCGCTGGATCTCGCCCTCGTCCTCGTGCCGCTCTTTCTCTCCCTGTGGCTGCTCCACAGCCGCGCGATGTCGCGCTATTCCGTCCCCTTCGTGCTCGTGCTCTGCCTGGCGGTGGGCGCCGGGCTCGAGTCCCTCCTCCGCCGGGGCCTTTTCGCGTTCGGGGCGGCCTCCGTCGTCGCGTTCTTCTTCGCGCGCGAGGCGTGGCCGGAAGTGCGGGCGAGCGCGCGAGAGGAGACCCCGCCGATCGCGGCCCTCAGGGCGCTCGAACGCTACGTCCATCCGGGTCGCGAGACGATCGTGGCCGATCCCGTCTTCCACGCCTTTCTGAGGACCGAGCGGCGGGAAGGGCGCCTCGTCGTGTGGGGCTACTCGGACGAGGAGCTCGTGCAGGCGCCCAGACAGATGAACAAGCGGCTCGTGCGCCTCGCGGACTTCACGGGCGAGACGGAGGCGCCCATCGCCTCCGATCCCGCCTGGCGTTCGTGGACGCGCGGCGGCCCCGTTGCGGAGGCCCTGGGAAACCGGCGACTGCTCGCCGTCGCGATACGCGACCCGGCGCCGCCGCTGTTCGGCCCCGGGTTCGGCCTCAGGGAGTCGGTGGCCGGCACGCCTTCCTTCCGCTGGGCGGGGCCCGCCGCGCATCTCTACGTCCCGGCGGACCAGGGCCCCCTTTGTGCGGTGCTTTCGGGCGACCGCCCGGCCGAGTCGGGGGACACGACGCTGAAGGTGACGGAAGCCGGCTCGGGCCGGGAGATCCTGACGCGGCGGATCGCGCCGGGCCCGTTCGACCTCGCGATCGTCCCGCGCGCGATCGTCGGGCCGATGCCGGGACCCGCTGAGTACGTGATCGCCTGCGATCGCCCCGGGGATCTCCCGCCGCTCGAGGGCGCGACGCGGCCGGTCAGGGGTTGTTTCACGTTTCGCGAGGCGACGTTCTCTTACGCGCCGGAGGCGCTCTGGGTCCGGCAGTCGAACCGTCTCGTCGCCGACGTGGGCGCGCCGGACGACGGCCGGTTCGATCCCGACGGGTTCTTCGGCCGCGAGAAGATCGGGGACACCGGCCTCGACCTGCGCTGGACGACCGGCGACGCCTCGATCGTCTTCTCCCCCGTGCCCGGCGTCGCCCCGGAGCGCCTCGTGCTCCGCGCGCGCGCCGTGGCGTCGCCCGTGGATGTCGCCGTGTCGGTCGGCAGTCTGGCGGCCGGGACCGCTGCGCGTCGCTGCCGGGCCTCTCCGAAGTGACCCTTCCGCTCCCGCCCGAGGCCGTTCGCGCTCTCTCGGGCCCTGAGCCCGTTCGCCTCGGGATTCGCGTCCCGACGACGGTCCCGAAGGACGCCGGGATCGGACAGGACACGCGGGCGCTCGGAATTGGAGTCGATCGGATTTCGCTGGAGTAGGGAGAGATCCAGTAGTGAGAGATTCGGAAGAAGATCTTGCAGCGCTTCGCGCTGGAAGAGGGGAAGAGAGGATTAACGGCGCTTCGCGCCCGAGAGAGATCTCTTAGAAGGGGAAGAGAGGCGGAAGTCGCGGAGGACCGAGACGAATGCGGCTGCGAACAGCGCCACGCCAAACAGCGGCCAGAGGGTGCCCGCGTCCCAGCCCCATTCACCTTCTAAGAAACTCTTTTTCCCCGGTCCCCCTATCAATCCGAAAAACAGCACCGCCCCCGACCAAAGGAGCAGCAGGAACCGCAGCTTGTGCGCGATGCGGCGGCGAAGCTCGGGGAAGCAGACGAGAACGAGCGGCGCCCCGACGAGGAGGATGAGGAGCGCCGCTCGCTTCACGTGTTCAGTGCGCGGGAATCCCGCGATCGCGGTCCTTCTGCAGCACCGAGTGATGGCGGCCGTAGAAGATGTAGATGACGAGGCCGATCCCGAGCCACGTGAAGAGGCGCCACCAGTTCGCCGTCGGCAGCGAGAACATGAGGAGGAGGCACGTCAGGATCCCCATGATCGGCACGAACGGCACCCACGGGCAGCGGAACGGCCGGTTCGCGGCCGGATTCGTCCGGCGCATGATCAGCACGGCCGCGCAGACGATGACGAAGGCGAGGAGAGTCCCGATGTTCGCGAGGTGCAGCAGCGCGTCGATCGGCAGGAAGCCGGCCATGACCGTGACGAAGACCCCGATCGCGATCGTCGACTTCCAGGGCGTCCTGAACTTCGGGTGGACGGCTCCGAAGAAGCTCTGCGGCACGAGGCCGTCGCGCGCCATCGCGAGGAAGACGCGCGGCCCGCTCAGCATCATGACGAGAAGCACGGACGTGATCCCCGCGACGCCGGCCGCGGCGATGATCCCTTCGGCCCACCCGATGCCCTTCTGCTGAAAGGCGCGGCTGACGGGCGCGTTGATGTCGAGCTGGTCGTACTTGACCATTCCCGTGAGCACCGCGACGACCGCGATGTAGAGGACCGTGCAGATGAGGAGGGACGCGATGATCCCGATCGGGACGTCGCGCCGCGGGTTGCGGGCTTCCTCCGTGTGCGTGGACACGGAATCGAAACCGATGTAGGCGAAGAAGATGATCGCGGCCCCGGCCAGGACGCCGACCGGCGATCCGCCCGGGTCCGTCTGGCCCGCGACGTGATAGCCGAAGAAGCTGACTCCCGTCCACCCGAAAGGCGCGAACGGATGCCAGTTCGCGGGGTCCACGAGGAACGCGCCGACGCCGATGACGAACAGGACGGCGGCGACCTTGATCATCACCATCGCGGCGTTGAACGTCGCGCTCTCCTGAATGCCCTTGACGAGGATCATCGTGACGAGCGCGACGATGACGATCGCGGGAAGATTCAGGATCGAGCCCGTCGAGAGGAACTTGCCCGCCGCCGCGTCGTAGCGCCAGGGGGATTCCCGGAGGAGCGGCGCGACGTGGATTCCCAGCTTGTTGAGGACGTTCTGGAAGTAGCCGGACCAGCCGGTCGCGACCGTCGCGCTTCCCACCGCGTACTCGAGGACGAGATCCCAGCCGATGATCCAGGCGAAGAGCTCGCCCATCGTCGCGTAGGCGTACGTGTAGGCCGAGCCCGCGACCGGCACCATGGCCGCGAACTCCGCGTAGCAGAGCGCCGCGAAGATGCAGGTGATGCCGGCGACGACGTAGGACAGGATCAGCGCGGGGCCACCCACGTTGTGCGCCGCGGCTCCCGTCGCCACGAAGATGCCCGCGCCGATGATCGCGCCCACTCCGAGGCTCGTGAGCTGAATCGGACCGAGAATCCGGCGCAGCCGGTTCTCGTCCCGCATTTCTTCCTCGAGCCTTGCCATGGACTTCGTCGCGAAATACGGATTTGCAGACAACGGAGGCCCTCCTCTTCGTCCTGGGGAACGATTCTCTGGTTCGGGGGAAGATACACCGCCGACCCGGGCGGCCGCCAGAGAATCAGTCGCGACGCGCCGTAGAATGCCGGGGCGAGGAGCACGCATGCCGTTCTCGAAAGACATCGAGTTGACCGCCGCCGCCATCGCGGACGAGTTCCGCTCCGGCGTCAAGTCCTACCGGGCGAAGACCGAGATCGAGGGCGTCAGGATCCACCGCCTTCCGCGCCTCGTGGACGACCGCGGCTTCTTCCAGGAGATCTATCGCGCGAACGCCGACCAGCCGGGAAGCGAGGCGCTCGCGGAGTTCTTCCGGGACGTCCCGGTCGCCCAGATCAACTTCACGATCGTGAACGCCGAGAACCACGTCAAGGGACTGCACTACCACCTCAAGCAGCAGGACGTCTGGTTCTGCCCGCACCCTTCGAAAGCGAAGTTCGTCCTCTACGACGTCCGGAAGGACTCCCCGACGTGCGGAACGACGCAGGTCATCGTGTCCGGGGACGGACACGACGTGCTCGTCCGCATCCCGGAAGGGGTCGCGCACGGCTACCGCGCCCTCACGAACCAGTGCGCGCTCTTCTACATCGTGACGCGTACGTTCGACGTCGCGGACCCCGACGAATGGCGCATCGCGTGGGACCACCCGGCGGTCAAGGACCTCTGGGAGGTCCCGAACGGCTGAGCGCCGTCCCGGAGCTTCAGCGCTTCTCGCGGACCGTGAGGACGGGCACCGGGCAGAGGCGGACGACGCGCTCGGCCGTCGAGCCGATCAGGAGCTTCTCGAGAGCGCTGCGGCCGTGCGTTCCGAGGACGACGAGCGAGGCCTTGATCCTCACCGCGGTCTCGACGAGAGCGTCCGACGGACGCCCCCACAGGAACTCCGACGTCGCCTTCACGCCCCGCTTCTCCGCCGAGGCGACGGCGGCCGCGAGCCGCTTTTTCGTGGCCTCTTCCCATTCCTTCTGCGTCGACACGTCGAGGTAAGGCAGCGCTCCGGCCACGTCGAACGCCTGAACGGGCTCGATGAGGACGTGCACGATGTGGATCTTCGCGCCCTGCGAGGCCGCGAGCGAGACGCCGAACGAAAACGCGCGCGCGGCGCAGACGGAAAAATCCGTCCCGACGAGGATGGTCCTGAGAACGGGCTTCTTCGACATCTTGGACACCGTCATCACCTCTTCCTGCCGTCGCCATCGGACCGGCGCCGTTTGAGCGCCGCGACGGCGGCGTCAATTTCTTCGGCCGTGGGCTTGAGCGGGAAAGGCTCCCCGCGCCGATAGCGGAGGACGCCTTCCACGTACGTCGCGACGACGTGCGACCGGTCCATGCTGTAGACGATAGGGCCGTACGGGTCGTCGCGCCAGGCCGTCGGGGAGGCGAAACCCGAGCCGGGGTCGAGCAGCACGAAATCGGCGCGCCGGCCCGTTTCGAGCGTGCCGGCCGGGATGCCGAGCGCCGCGGCGCCGTCGGCCGTCGCCATGCGCACGACGTCCCACGCGGAAAGGATTCCGGCGCCGGGGCGCACTTTCGGCAGCAGCGCCGCGAGCCGCATCTCCGTGAACGGGTCGAGCCGGTCGTTGCACGGCGCCCCGTCCGCGCCGAGAGTCACCCGGATGCCCTGCGCCCGGTATTCGGGAACAGGACAGATCCCCGAAGCGAGCTTCATGTTCGAGGACGGGCAGTGCGCCACCGTCGTGCCGTGCGCCGCGAGCAGAGCGCGTTCGTCCCGGTCGGCGTGGATGACGTGCGCGAGGACGACGTGACTCCCCGAGATCCCGACGCTGTCGAGATACGTCACGTTTCTCTTCCCGGTCCTCGCGACGACGAGCGCCACCTCGTCCGCGTTCTCGGAAGCGTGTGTGTGGACGAGAAGCCCGTTCGACCGCGCGCGCGCGGCGACCGTCCGCAGGAGTCCGTCCGTGCACGAGACCGCGAAACGCGGGCAGTACGCGACGTTGAGCCGTCCCCCCGCCGCGCCGTGCCATCTCTTCGCGAGGCGTTCGGTCTCGGCAAGGGACTCGCTCGCGCCCATGAGGAGGTCTCCCGGATTCGTGGAGGCATCGTCCATGAGCGCGTTTCCGCTCGTGACGCGCATGCCCGAGGCTTCCGCCGCCCGGAAGACCGCGTCCGTGTGGCGCACCGTGCCCATGTCGAGCAGGGCCGTCGTGCCGCCCGCGAGCAGCTCGGCGAGACCGAGGCGCGCCGAGATCTCGAGCGAAGGCTCGTCGAGCGCGGCCTCCCCGGGCCAGACGTGCGTCTTCAGCCACGCGAGAAGCGAAAGGTCGTCCGGGCCGTTTCGGAGCAGCGTCTGGCAGAGGTGGATGTGCGTCTGGACGAAGCCGGGGATCAGCCAGAGGCCGCGCGCGTCCACGCGTTCGAGACGGCTGCCCGCGGCGACGGCCTCTGCGCCGCGCTTCCGCGCGTCCGCGTGGAGCGCGACGATCGTGCCGTCCTCGACGAGGAGCGCGCCGTCCGGCGTCACGTCGTCCGGCCGCGTCATTCCGACGACGCGCGCGCCCTCGACGAGAAGGATGTTCATGGCCAACAGGGAATTATCGCCCGACTCGACGCAGGGGCGCGCCCTGCATCGACTCAGGCGAGGAGCGCGCCCTCGTGCGTCAGGAGCCAGCGCTTGCGCGGGACGCCGCCGCCGTAACCGGAGAGTCTTCCGTCCGCCGCGATCACGCGGTGGCACGGGACGACGAGAGAGACCGGGTTTCGCGCGTTCGCGCCCGCGACAGCGCGGACGGCGGACGGCTTCCCGACCGCGCGCGCGAGGTCGGTGTACGACCAGGTCGCCCCGGCCGGGATCTTCCGGAGGCGCGACCAGACTTTCTCCTGGAACGGCGTGCCATGCGTGTCGACCTCGAGCGCGTCGAGCGCGGTGAGGTCGCCTCCGAGATAGCGGCGCAGCGCGCGCCCGGCCTGCCCCCCGTTCGCGTCCGGCAGGAGCGCGAGCGAGCCGAACCTCTTCTCGAGGTCTCTCTGCAGTCGCGGCCAGTGGTCCTTGAAGCAAAGCGCGACGAGGCGTTCGCCGCGGCGGGCGAAAACGATCGCGCCCTGAGGCGTTTCGATCTCGGTGACGAACAGGGATGTCGTGGTCATCGTGTCTCCTTTTTTCCGCCGCCCGCGTCCGGCGCGAGCGAGTTCCAGAGGTGCAGCGTCGCGTACGCGCGAAACGGGCTCCATGATTCGGCGCGTTCCCGAAGCGCGGCGGCGCCCGTCGGAACGCGGGCGGCCTCGAGCGCGCGGCGGAGGCCGAGGTCGCCCGCGGGGAACGCGTCCGGCTCGCCGAACGCGCGGAGCGCGACGTACTGCGCCGTCCACGGCCCGATGCCGGGAAGCGCGCAGAGCCGTGCTTCGAAGTCTTCCAGGCCGCGCGCGGCCGTGAGCTCGATCCGGCCCGTGCTCACGGCCGCGGCGAGCGTCCGGATCGCGGCGGCCCGGGCCGCCGGAATGCCGATCCCGGAAAGGTCCGCCGCGGCGAGAGCGGCGGGCCCCGGGAACAGATGCGTCAGTCCATCCGCGCCGCCTCCCGGAAGCGGGCGCCCGAACGCCGCGACGAGACGGCCGGCGAGCGTGCGCGCCCCGCGCACGGACACCTGCTGACCGAGGATCGCGCGGACCGAAAGCTCGAACGGATCCCAGGCGCCGGGCACGCGCAGGCCGGGACGCGCCGCCACGAGCGGCGCGAGCAGAGGGTCGCGGCTCAGCACGGCGCCGATTGCGAGCGGGTCCGCGTCGACGTCGAAAATGCGTCCCGCGCGGCGCACGAGATCGAGGAGATCCCGCCCCGGGGAAACGCTCAGCGAGAGCCGCAGGAAGTCCTGGCCGACGTCATGAGAAATGGTCATGATCCCCGTTCGTCCATCGCTTTCGACGGTCCGGGAATACGCGTGACCGCGAACCGCTTCGACGCCCGGAAGGGCGCGATCTCTTAGAAAGGAAAAAAGGCCGGTCGCATCAAACGGCGGGCGGACCGGCAGCTTGAGAGTCAACCTCTTCTCCGGCATTCCAGTCGCTGGCGCTCGCTCTTTTCCCCTCGAAGCTCTTCGCAGCTCTCGAGGGGGGCGATGAAACGTCGCGCGGATCGCGTCGTTGAATCGGCGGACGCTTTCGAAACCCGAAGCGAACGCGACGTCCGCGGCCGGAAGCGACGTCTCGTCGAGCAGCCGTCGCGCGAAGTGGACGCGGTGCGTGCGTTGGAGCGACGCGGGGGACGCGCCGACGTGCTCCGCGAACAAGCGCCGGAGGTGGCGCGAGCCGAGGCCGAGGCGGGCGGCGAGCGCTTCGACGGATTCGTGCCCGTCGCCGTCGAAGATGCGTTTCAGCGCGCGCGACACGGTTGCGGACGTGCCGTTCCAGACCGGCGATCCCGGCGCGGTCTCCGGCCGGCAGCGGCGGCACGGCCGGAAACCCGCGTCCTCGGCGGCCGCGGCGTACGCATAGAAGCGCATGTTCCGGGCTTTAGGAAGAGGCGCGGGGCAGCCGGGCCTGCAGTAGACGCGCGTCGTCACGACGCCGACGAAGAATCTTCCGGCAAACCGGCCATCGCGGCTCAGGATTGCCTTGACGCAGGCGGCTTTCTCGAGGTCCATGCCGGGAATCTACTCCGGGTCCGCCCGAAGACTAGCCGTTTTCGGACATCGCTTTCCGGCCCCGCCCCCGGCCCCCGGCAACCCCTGCAAGGAGAGTGGCGGATCAGGGGGCGGGCGGTTCGGGCGGGACGGGAAAGTCGGGCAGGTCGGCCGCGGGCGCGCCGCCGAGGCCGATGCGGTCCGCGATCGGAACTTGAGCCGCGAGGACGAGCGCGACGAGCTCCGGGAGCGGCAGCCCCCACTCCTCGGCGCCGCGCGTCACGTACGTCCGGTCCACGGAGCGCGCGAAGGATTTTTCCTTGAGCCGCTTCACGACGGACTCGACGGGCACGTCCGCGATCTTCTTCGTCGGGCGGATGAGCGCGCACGCGCCGGAGAAGCCCGTCAACTCGTCCGCCGCGAGGATCGCTTTCTCCATCGGCGTCTCGCGCGGAATGTTCGTGTAGAACGCATGCCCGCCGATCGCCTTGATCAGGGGCTCCGGCCAGCCGCGCTCCTTCAGGATCTCCATGCCGCGCCACACGTGATCCTGCTCCGTCGGGTACTTCTCGTAATCGAAATCGTGGAGCATTCCCACGAGACCCCAGGTTTCGATCTCGGCGGCGTCCGTCACGCCGGAACTTCGCGCGAGGTGACGCATCGTCGCCTCGACGGCGAGCGCGTGGCGGCGGAGCGGCTGCGACTTTGTGAACTCGGTCAGGAGGGCCCAGGCGTCGGCGCGCGTCTTCATGCCCGGAGTTTACGGAAGACGGCGGCCCGCGCGAAGAGAGGCGGGCCGCCGCGGGAGGCTCCGTTCGGGGCGAGGGTCAGTACCGGACCGGGAGGGGCGCCGGCTCGAGCCACGTGGGGTCGCCGGAACGGTTGTCGATCGCGATCGCGAAAGGGAAGAGCGCGAGGCCCGCGTCCACGAGGATCGAGGCCGCGGATTCCGCGCGAGCGCCCGCGGCCGCGAGGACGTCGTTGATCTGGAACCACTCCCGCGGGCCCCAGGTGCGCTCCACCGAGCCGAGGTCGTTCCCGGCGCCGTCCCGCACGGTGAACGTGACGACGGCCGCGCGGTCGCTCGGGTTGAAGGCTCCGGCGTTCACGCGGAAGCCCGCGTCGCCCCCGAGACCGGCGAGGCCGATGAACGTCGCCCGCGTGCGGGCCTCCCCGCGCGTACGCGCGGGAATCGCCGTGCCGTTGCCGGGCCGGTCGGCGTTCACGGTCGCGACGCGCGCGAAGACGACGAGCCCGCCCTCGCTGGGGTCGTAAGAGATCTCGATCGCGCCGGCGCGGCCGCCGATGCCACCGCCCAGGAAGTCGAAGATGACGTCCGGAAGGAAGCGCGTCTCGCCCGGCCCGAGGTTCAGGACGATCCACGCCGGGCTCAGACCGCAGGAAGGGCACGCGATCCGCAGCGAGAAACGGCGAAAGGCGGCCGTCGTGTTCCGCACCCAAAGGTCCGTCGCGAACCGCTGGCCAAACGCGCCGGGCGCCGACGCCGCCGTCGGGAGCGTGAGGATCTCGCCGAACGGCTCGGGCGCGAACGCAACGTCGTCGACGACGAACGGGAATCCGCTCAGCGTGTCGGCTCTCAGCACGAAGAGGACCAGCGCCGAGCGCGCGGCGCCGGGGGACGCGACGACGCGGCGCTTCGGCTCGAAAAGGCTGGCGGGAGGCTCGAAGTCGAGAGACGGCGAGCCGCCCAGGACCGTGCCGCCGCAGCCGGGCGCGTCGAACCAGCGGACGTGGAGGGCCACACCGCCGTCGGCGGGCGCGTTGACGGCGGCGGACACGGAGTAAAGGCTGCCGCCCTCGACCCCGACGCACTGCGAGAGGACCTCGGACCCCGGAGTCGGCGACGCGAAGATGAGCGCGGTCCCGCCGAGCGCGAAGGACCAGGTCGCGTTCGGTGTATGCGACCAGCCTGCGAGGTCGTGTTCGAACGCTCCGTTCGTCAGGAGGTTCGGGGATGCGGCCGCGAGAGGCCAGGCGAAAGCGGCGAGGAGGATGAAGGCGGCGGGAAGGAAGCGTTTTCTCACGTGTGGTCTCCTTGGATGACGTCGGTTGGTCGCGTGACGCCTGTCCTCAGTACCGGACCTCGGCCGGCGCCGGCTCGATCCACGTCGGGTCGCCCGACCGGTTGTCGATCGCGATCACGAAAGGGTAGAGGGGCGGACCCGCATCCATGTGGATCGACGCGGCCCGGTTTGCGGGCGCACCGGCCGCCGCGAGTACGTCGTTGATCTGGAACCACTCCCGCGGGCCCCAGGTGCGCTCCACCGAGCCGAGGTCGTTCCCGGCGCCGTCCCGCACGGTGAACGTGACGACGGCCGCGCGGTCGTTCGGGTTGAAGGCTCCGGCGTTCACGCGGAAGCCCGCGTCGCCCCCGAGACCGGCGAGGCCGATGAAGTCCGCCCGCGCGCGCGCCTCTCCGCGGGTCCGTGCCGGGATCGCCGTGCCGTTGCCGGGCCGGTCGGCGTTCACGGTCGCGACGCGCGCGGAGACGTCCAGCCCCCCCTCGCTGGGGTCGAAGGCGATCTCGATGGCGCCGGCGCGGCCGCTGATGCCACCGCCCAGGAAGTCGAAGATGACGTCCGGAAGGAAGCGCGTCTCGCTCGGCCCGAGGTTCAGGACGATCCACGCCGGGCTCAGACCGCAGGAAGGGCACGCGATCCGCAGCGAGAACCGGCGAAAGGCGGCCGTCGTGTTCCGCACCCACAGGTCCGTCGCGAACCGCTGGCCAAACGCGCCGGGCGCCGACGCCGCCGTCGGGAGCGTGAGGATCTCGCCGAACGGCTCGGGCGCGAAGCTCACGTCGTCGACGAGGAACGCGTACGTTTCGGACGTGTCGGCGCGTGCGACGAGCTGGACGACGGCCGAGCGCGCGCCCGTGGGCGAGACGAGGACGCGGCTCCTGATCTGCCGCGTCTCCGCGGAAGTCTCGAAGTCGAGGGACGGCGCGCCGCCCAGGATCGTGCCCTGACAGCCGGCGCCATCGAACCAACGGACGCGGACGGCGAGCCCCCCGTCGGCGTCTACGCGCCGCGGAAGGCTCACGCTCGCGGAGACCGAATAGACCGAGTCGCCCTCGACCGGGACGCACTGTAGGAGGGCCTCGAAGCCCGACGAGCTGGCCTGGTCGATGCGGGCCGAGCCGCCGAACGCGGGCGTCCAGTCCACGTTCTGGGCGCGTGCCCAGCCTGCGAGGCCGTTTTCAAACGTGCCGTTCGCGAGGAGGTTCGGACCGGCTGCATCGAGAGGCCGGGGAGTGAAGGCGAGGACGAAGAGGGCGGCGAGGAGGGGGGATTTCACGGTTCGACTCCTTGAAGGTTGCTGTTGAGAATCGCCGCAGGCCGGCCAGTCCCGCGGGCTTCGACAAGCTACGGACGACGCCCTCCAGGGTTCCTTCCCGGACCCTCAGCGTTCTGTTAGATTTCTCTCAGAGGCGTCTCAGTTGACGGCCAACTCTCTCGAAGGAAACGATTTGTACGAGTTCGGGCCCTTTCGGCTGGACCTCAGGGCGCGCCTTCTTTCGAAGGGCGCCGAGACCCTCGCGCTCGCCCCGAAGGCGTTCGACGTTCTCGCCTATCTCGTGCAGCATGCCGGTCGCGCCGTGTCGCGCGAGGAGCTGCTCGCCGCGGTCTGGCCCGATGTCGTCGTGAGCGACGGAAGCCTGACGCAGGCCGTCTTCGTCGTGCGCCGGGCGCTGGGAGAAAGCGAGGAGGGTTCCGGTTATCTCGCGACGGTGTCGCGCGTGGGATATCGGTTCTCGGCGGACGTGCGCGCGATCTCGCGTCCCGAGGTCCCGAGCGCGGCGCCTCCGCTCCCCGCCGCGGTCCCCGCGCCCGAGGCATACGCCGAGACGGACCGTGCCGCGCGCCGCATCCCGCGCGGTTCGATCGCCCTCGTCCTCCTCCTCTTCGCGGCCGCGGTGTTTGCCGTGCGCTGGACGGGGCGAAGCCGGCGGCGCGAGCCGGCCGAGACGTCTCCGGGCCTGCTCGCGCTCGTGCGCGAGATCGCAGCGCCGCCGGACGCGGCGGCTCTCCTCGGTGCGGCCCGCCTCACGGCGGTGCTCGGCGCGCCTACGGCTACATACCTCCTCCCGCTCGACGGAGCCCAGGCCGCGACGCGCGTGCCGCTCGCGGCGGGCGAGGTCGTCGCGAACCGGCTCGTCGGATCCGAGCTCGTGGTCGCCGCGGGCCGCGAGGTCCTCGCGCGCGACGTCCTCACGCAGAAGGCGCGAGCGCTCGGACGTCTCCCGGACGCAGCGTCGCCGGTGCGCCAAGGGAAGTTCCTCGTGTCACCCGCCGGTCGCGCCCTCGCGCTCCGCGGGCCGGACGCGATCGACGTTCTCGCGGTGCGCGCCTCCGGACTCGCCGTCTCGTTCCGCGTCCCGGCGCGCGAGACGTCGAACGAAGCGCTCGCGCTCTCGGACCGCTGGCTCGCGCTCGCGGCCGGCAACGGCGAGCCGCTCCGGGTCTTCGACCTCGCGACCGGCGGCGTGCGCCTCGAGGCGCCGTTCCCGGAGACGCGCGTGAAGGCACTCGCGCTGGAGGACGCCTCCGGACGCGTCGCGGCGGGTGGCGCGTTCGACGCCGTGCACGTATTCCGGATCGCAGGCGGGCCGCCCGAGACGTTCCCGGGGCGCGGCTGGACGAGCGGCCTCGCGTGGGTCGCCGATCATCCGACGCTTCTCGCGAGCGGCCGGCTCGGCGCAGTGGCCTGGAGGCCGGGCGCGGGCGTCCTCGCGTCGCCGGCGGAGCCGGGAAACGGCGGCGCCGTCGTCGCGACGCCCGAGGGCGTCCTCGTCCTCTCTCCGGACCGCCAGCGCCTCGCCGTCTTCGCGTACGCGGGATTCCCTCCGGAAGCGCGCGTCGCGGTGTCGAAAGCGCCGCTCTGGGCTCTCGCGCGCGATCCGGAGGGGCGGACGGTCTTCGCGGGCGGCCGGGACGGAAAGGTCTACGCCGTCGACGCGGCGTCCCGTTCGGTCCGCGCGGAGACGGTCCACACGGACGGCGTGCCGTCGCTCCTCGCGGCGGGCGCCTTCCTCGCGTCGTCGTCCGACGACAAGACGGTCGCGGTCTGGAGCCTGCCGGGCCCGAAGCTCGTCAAGCGCGTTCGCGCCCACGATTTCCTCGTCAACGACCTGCAACTCGCTCCGGAGGGGCCCGGCGGACCCGTGCTCGTGACCTCGTCCTCGGACGGGAAAATCAAGACGTGGCGCTGGCCTTCCCTCGAGCCGCTGGAAACGGTGGACCTCACGCCGTTCGCCGGCGGCAAGGTCGAGGCGCACGCGCTCTGGACGGCGCCGGATGCGAGCCGCGTTCTCGTCGGGACCTGGGCCCACGCGCTCCTCGACC
The DNA here is from genome assembly GCA_963809425.1 of Thermoanaerobaculia bacterium. Classification (GTDB taxonomy): domain Bacteria; phylum Acidobacteriota; class Thermoanaerobaculia; order UBA5066; family UBA5066; genus Fen-183. The sequence continues at coordinate 227,103 of CAWEJK010000004.1, read as the reverse complement.
TCGCGAAGGGAAACAACCGATGGACAGGCCGGCGGATGCCGAGCGAAGCCGGCGCCGTGTACCGCCTCGCGGGGCTGCCGAAGCTCGGTCTCGTCGCGGGCGCTGGGATCCGGCCCCATGAAGTCTTCCTCTACGACCTCGCGACCGGCGTCCGGCGGAACGTCGAGCGCGCCGGGCTCGACGTCTACTGGGTCGTCGCCGAGCCGGAGGGCGACGCTTTCGTGGCCGTCGGAGACGGCGGTGCGGCGCGCTATACCCTCGCGCGCGCTGCCGACGGCTCCGTGTCGTTCTCCCTCGTGGCGCGGCGCCAGTCCGAAATGCTGGCTCTCACGGCGGCTCTTCTCCCCGGTGGCGGGCTCTGGGCTGGCACGTACGACGGCGCGGTCCTAACTTTTCCACCGGGAGCCCTTCTCGGCCCGCCGCTGGCCGTGGGGAGAGTGGAGTTTCGCTAAATCAGGACTGGTTGGTCCGAATATGGTCTTATTGCACAAGTTGGTGTGCAAAATCCCCATCTTTGATTGACTTTTTTGCCTGATGAACCGATTCTCCGCGCGGCGTGAACGAAAACTGAAGATCAAGAGGGGGAGCGAAATGGCACTGAAAGCCGCTGAAATTCTGAAGACCTGCGACAAGGAAGGCGTCCGGTTCCTGCGCCTTCAGTTCACGGACATTCTCGGCATCATCAAGAACGTCGAGGTGCCGCGCTCGCAGTTCGAGAAAGCGCTCGCCGGCGAGATCCAGTTCGACGGGTCCTCGATCGAAGGCTTCACCCGGATCGAGGAGTCGGACATGGGCCTCGTGCCCGATCACGACACGTTCCGCATCTTTCCGTGGCCGAGCCCGAACGGGAAGGTCGCCCGCCTCGTCTGCGACATCATCGAGCCGGACGGAAAGCCGTTCGACGGCTGTCCCCGCCAGGCCCTGAAGCGTCAGATGGAGAAGGCAAAAGCCCTGGGCTACACGCTCATGACAGGGCCGGAGGCGGAGTTCTTCCTGTTCCGCCGCGACGCGAACGGCGACCCGATCGTCGACACGCACGACCAGGGGGGTTATTTCGACCTCACGCCCGTGGACCGCGGCGAGGAAGCGCGGCGCGACGTCGTCGTCGCGCTCGAGGCGATGGGCTTCGAGGTCGAGGCGGCGCACCACGAGGTCGCTCCCGGACAGCACGAGATCGACTTCAAGTACGGCGACGCGGTCACGACGGCGGACCAGGTCACGACGTTCAAGCTCATCGTCAAGAAAGTCGCGCTCGACCACGGCCTCCACGCGACGTTCATGCCGAAGCCGATCTTCGGCGTGAACGGCTCCGGCATGCACGTCCACCAGTCGTTCGTCACGGGCTCGGGCGCTTCCATGAAGAACGCGTTCTTCGACGCGAAGGCGAAGTATCAGCTCTCCGGTGTCGCGATGAGCTACATCGGCGGCATCCTGAAGCACGCGCGCGCGATCGCCGCCATCACGAACCCGCTCGTGAACTCGTACAAGCGGCTCGTGCCGGGCTACGAAGCGCCCGTGAACGTCGCGTGGTCCGAGCGCAACCGCTCGCCGATGGTGCGCATCCCGGCGCGCCGCGGCATGGGCACGCGTTGCGAGGTGCGGATGCCGGACCCGTCGTGCAACCCGTATCTCGCGTTCACCGTCATGCTCGCGGCCGGCCTCGACGGCATCAAGAACAAGCTCGACGCGGGCGAGCCCGTGAACCAGAACGTCTTCGAGATGTCGGCACGCGAGAAGAAACGGCTGAAGATCGACGTCCTCCCGGGAAGCCTCTCCGAGGCGCTCGACTGCCTCGAGAAGGACGACATCCTGAAGAACGCGCTCGGCGAGCACATTTTTCAGAAATTCGTGGAAGCGAAGCGCTCGGAGTGGCAGACGTACATCGCGTGCGTCCACCCCTGGGAAGTGGAACGCTACCTCCAGACGTACTGACGGGCAGGCCTTGGAACGGAGGCGCGGGCGCAGCGGCCCGCGCCTCCGTCGGTCGATGCCGTCGTCGAACCGCCGAATCCAGGGTGCGCTCAGAAGTCGAGCTTCGCGCGAGCGGCTGCGAGGACCGCCGCCACGGTCGCGGGCAGCCCGAGCGCGCGAGGGTGGACGACGAGGTCGTAACCCGCGGGATCCTCGATCTCCCTCCGGAACGCCTGCCACGCGAACTCTCGCTGCGCCGCGTCACTCTCCGCGATGCGGCGGCGCGCTTCATCGAGCTTGAGGCCGAGGTCATGCGCGAGCGCCTCGGCCCTGTCGGCGGCCGGAGCCACGGCCCGGACGCGAAGCCCGTGCGCGGGATCCAGGATGAAGTTCGCGCCGCGTCCGACGAGCACCGCGTTGCCCTCGCGTCCCAGCCGCCGGACGACGCGCGTCAGATCCACGAGGTAGCGGGACTGTCCCGGGTCCGCCGGAAGGACGAACGGCGCGAGGTACTCGACGAACGTCTGGACGCCTTTTTCGTCGAAACGTTCGAACGTCGACGCGTCGCGTCGCGTTTCGGCAGCCACGGCCTGGAGGATCTCGCGATCGAAGATGCTCCAACCGAGAGCGTCGCCGAGGAGGACCGCGAGCTCGGTGCCTCCGGATCCGAGCTCGCGCGACAGAGCGATCCAGGGTCCTTCGGTCCGCGCCGGCCTCGCCGACGAGTCCTCCGTCGCCCGACGGCGCATTTCCTTGAAGCGGCCTTGGCGGTCCGCAAGTTCCACACCGGGAAGCGTCGAAGTCATGACGACCTCCCCCTCGGCCGACCAGCCGCCTGCCGGTTCGGGCCTTCTCACAATGTAGTGCCGCCGCGCCGCGCGTGCATATTCGTCAAATGATGTTGACGCCCTCCGGCCGACGCGGCATCATCGGGTGCTTCTTTATTTTGATTCATCGAGGTGCAGGACGTCGATGTTCGCGACGCTCTTCCTGTCCGCTGCGCTGCTCGGGGGTTACGCCTCCTCCGGCGTTGAAACCTTCACGGTTCCGCCCGTCGCGCTCCAGCCGCTCGGCGACGTGGATTCAGGCGTCGTCGGTCGGCTCGCGGAGCGCTTGCGCGTGTTTTTCGGGACGACCGTGACGGTTCTTCCCGCGGCGCCCCTGCCGGACTCGGCCTGGTATGAGCCCCGTCAAAGGTACCGGGCCGACAAGCTCGTGAATTATCTGGACCGCACGACATCGCGCGACGTCGCCCACGTCATTGGCGTCACCTCCCGCGACATCTCCGTCACGAACGGGCGCGTCCCCGACTGGGGGGTCTTCGGGGTCGCCGAGCTCTCCGGCCGGCCCTGTCTCGTGTCGACGTTCCGCCTGCACGCAAACGGCGCCTCCGACGCGCGGTTCCAGGATCGGCTCGACCGCGTCGCCGCGCACGAGCTGGGGCACTCGTTCGGTCTCCCGCACTGCCCGCACCGCGGCTGCCTGATGCAGGACGCCCAGGGAAGCATCAAGCCCGTGGACCTCTCGACCGGCGGCCTGTGCGGGGATTGTGTCAAGCGACTGGCCGAGGCATTGCGGTCCTAGTTTCGAAGATTCGGACGCGCGTTCCGCCCCGCGGTCACGAAACGAGCATCGCGTCTCCGTAGCTGAAGAAACGGTAGCCCGTGCGGACGGCCTCGCGGTACGCGGCGAGAACGCGCTCGCGCCCCGCGAACGCGGCGACTAGCATGAGCAGCGTCGAGCGGGGGAGGTGGAAGTTCGTGAGGAGCGCGTCCACGACGTGGAACGCCGCGCCCGGAACGAGGAAGAGATCCGTTTCGAACGCGCCGGCGACGACGGCACCCCCGTGCGCGAGCGCCGAGGCTTCGAGCGTGCGGACGCTCGTCGTGCCGACGGCGACGACGCGTCGCCCCTCCGCCTTCGCCCGATTCACACGCGAGGCGGAGTCCGCCGAGATTGACCCTCGCTCGAAGTTCATGCGGTGATCCAGGACGCGATCGACCTTCACGGGCTTGAAGGTTCCGAGCCCGACATGCAACGTCACCCGCGCGATCTCGACCCCGCGCGCGGCGAGGGCAGCGAGCATTTCCCCGGTGAAGTGCAGGCCCGCCGTCGGCGCGGCGATCGCGCCCGGCTCGCGCGCGAAGACGGTCTGGTAGTCGACCGCATCCTGCGCGTCCGCGATGCCGCCCGGACGGTGGATGTACGGCGGGAGGGGAGCGGAGCCCAGGGCAGGAAGGGCGTCGAGGAGATTCTCTTTGCTCCCGTGCTTCGCGAAACGCAGAACGTAAAGGCCGGACTCTGCGCTTCGGGTTTCGGTGCTTTTCTTAGAAGGTGAATGGGTCGAAGCCTCGGCTGCGGGCGGCGCTCCGGCGGCGGGGATCGCCTCTGCTCTCCACTCACCTTCGAAGGAAAAACGGCTTCCTGATTTGACCCGCCTTCCCGGTTTCGCGAGACAGCGCCAGAGTTCTCCCTCTTTCTCATTCGAAGAAATCTTCGGAATTCTCCCGACGAGCAGAAATTCCGTCCGTCTGCCTTTCTCGTCCGTCCCGAAGATTCGCGCCGGGATGACCCTCGTGTCGTTCACGACGAGGACGTCGCCCGCGCGCAGCAGATTCGGAAGATCGGCGGCCGTGCGGTGCGCGAAAGCGCCCGTCGCGCGATCCAGCGTCATGAGGCGCGCCGTGCCGCGCGGGACCGGTCGCTGGGCGATCGACTCCGGGGGCAGCACGAAGGAGAAGTCGGCGACGTTCACGAACGCATCTTCGCGCGAGCGTCCGTTCGAGAAAAGGCGCCTCATTGACTCCTCGTCCGCCACGCGTGTAGTGTCCGCGCGCCCATGGGAGAGGCTCCTGGAACCTACCGGAAGGTCCGGCTGCTCGACGCGGCCGGCATGGCGCGCGCGATCTCGCGCATGGCCCGCGAGGTCGTCGAGGAGGAAGGCGGCACCGAAGGGTTCGCCCTGATCGGGATCCGCACGCGCGGCGTACCGCTCGCGCAGCGCCTCGCGGCGGAGATCGCGCGGACGGAAGGCGTCCACGTGCCGGTCGGGCTCCTCGACATCACGCTCTACCGCGACGACCTCACGACCGTCGCGTCCTCGCCGGTCCTCAAGAAGACGGAGATCCCGTTCGCGGTCGAGGGCCGAAACGTGATCCTCTGCGACGACGTGCTCTTCACGGGGCGCACGGTCCGCGCCGCGATGGACGCGATTCTCGATTTCGGCCGCCCGCGAAAGATCCTCCTCGCCGTGCTCGTCGACCGCGGCCGCCGCGAGCTGCCGATCGAGGCCGAGTACATCGGCAAGAAGATCGCGACGTCCGCGACCGAGATCGTCTCCGTGACCTTCCGGGAGACCGACCGCGAGGACGACGTGTGGCTGCTCGACCGCGAAGCCGTGAAGACGGCGCCGAAGGCCGCCCGGAAGAGAGCGCGCGAGAGAATCGCGGCGCCGCGGCGCCGGCTGCGGAAGAGATAGGGAGCACAGGTGGCGTGACGAAGCGTCCCGATTCCCCCGTCGCCGCTCCTCGCCGCGCGCTCTCGAAGAAGGACCTCCTCGACATCGACGGAATTGTCGAGGACGACATCCGCCTCGTGCTCGACACCGCCGAGTCGATGCGGGAGATCAACCAGCGCGCGATCAAGAAGGTCCCGACGCTTCGAGGCAAGCTCGTCGCGAATCTCTTCTTCGAGAACTCCACCCGCACGCGCTTCTCCTTCGAGATCGCCGAGCGCCGGCTGTCGGCGGATTCGATCGCGCTCTCGGCGACCGGGACGTCGGTCGCGAAGGGCGAGACTCTTCTCGACACGGGCCGCAACCTCATGGCGATGGCGCCGGACGCCATCGTGATCCGCCATCAGCGCTCCGGTGCGCCGCACCTCCTCGCGCGCAGCCTGCCGTGCGCGGTCGTGAACGCCGGAGACGGCACGCACGCGCATCCGACGCAGGCGCTGCTCGATGCCTTCACGATCCGGCGGGCGAAAGGCACGCTCGCGGGGCTCCGGGTCGCGATCTGCGGCGACGTCTCGCACAGCCGCGTCGCGCGGTCGAACGTGTCGCTCCTGACGAAGATGGGGGCGGGCGTCACGCTCGCGGGGCCGTCGACGCTGCTGCCCGCCGAGATCGAACGGACCGGCGCGCGCATCGTGACGCGCATCGAGGAGGCCGTCGAAGGGGCGGACGTCGTCATGATGCTGCGCGTCCAGAAGGAACGCGGCGGGGGGCTCGGATACCCGTCGGACCGCGAGTACTTCGAGGTCTTCGGCCTCACGCCCGCGCGGCGGCGTCTCGCGAAGAAGGACGCGATCGTGATGCACCCGGGTCCCATGAACCGCGGCGTCGAAATCGACTCCGCCGTTGCGGACGGGCCGGATTCGGTGATTCTCGACCAGGTGGAAAACGGCGTCGCCGTGAGGATGGCGGTCCTGTATCTCCTGATCGGAGCGAGCGGCGATGAGTGAAGCCGTCCTTCTCAGGGGCGGGCGCGTGATCGATCCGTCCCGCAACCTCGACCAGACGCTGGATGTCCTCCTCCGCGACGGCGTCGTGGCGAAAGTGGACGAGAAGATCGCGGCCAAGGGCGCCGACGTCGTGGACGCCGCCGGCCTCGTCGTCGCGCCGGGCTTCGTGGATCTCCATGCGCACCTCCGCGAGCCCGGGTTCGAGCACAAGGAGACGGTCGAGACCGGCACGCGCGCCGCCGCGGCGGGAGGCTTCACCTCCCTCTGCGCGATGGCGAACACGATGCCCGTGCTCGACGATGCGCCGACGGTGGCGTTCCTCGTGCGCCGCATCCGGGAAACGGCGCTCGTGCGCGTTTACCCGATCGGAGCCGTCTCGAAGGGGCTCAAGGGCCTGGAGCTCGCGGAGATCGGCCTCATGAAGGCCGAAGGCATCGTGGCGGTCTCGGACGACGGAAAACCCGTTGCGAACGGCCTGCTCATGAGGCGCGCTCTCGAATACGCGACGATGTTCAACCTGCCCGTGGTCGTGCACGAAGAGGACCCTTCTCTCGTGGGCGGCGGCGTCATGAACGAGGGGTGGGCCTCCACGCGCCTCGGCCTGCCCGGCTGGCCGAACGTGGGCGAGTCCGCGATGGTCGCGCGCGACCTGCAGCTCGCGGCGCTCACGAAGGCGAGGCTTCACGTCGCGCACGTCTCCACCCGCGAGAGCCTCGAGATGATTCGCGTCGCGCGCCGGGCCGGAATCGCGGTCACGTGCGAGGTGACGCCGCATCACCTGACGTTGACCGACGAGGACGTCGTGCGGTCCGGCTACGACACGCGCTTCAAGATGAACCCGCCGCTCCGGTCGGAAGCGGACCGCGCGGCGCTCGTGGCCGCTCTCGTCGAAGGGACGATCGACGCCGTCGCCACCGATCACGCGCCGCACCACGAGGACGACAAGGCGCTCGCGTTCGAGGATGCGGCCTTCGGGGTGACGGGGCTCGAAACGGCCTTGCCGGTTCTCGTGGACGCGCTCCTCGTCCCGCGCGCGATCACGCTCCATCGTCTCGTCGACGTGCTGTCGACGGCGCCCGCGCGCGTCTTCGGGCTCCCGGGCGGCACGCTCGCCGAGGGGGCGCCCGCCGACGTCGTCGTGTTCTCGACGACGAAATCGACGCACGTCACGCCGGACGGTTTCGCGAGCCGTTCGAAGAACTCCCCGTGGACCGCGCACACGCTGCGCGGGCGCGTCGAGAGGACTTTCGTCGGCGGACGGGAGGTCTTCGCGCGCGGCGCGGGCCCGGCCGGCGGTGCCCATTGAGCGGCAATTACCTCCGGCCGGTCTCCGGGGAGATCCCCGTGGCCGCGGGGCGGCCGAAGCGCGTCGTCTGCGTGGACGCGTCTCCGCTCTACGCGGAGTCCTGGCGCGCCGTCCTCGCGTGCCGCTACGGGCCCGCCGTCTCCTTCGAGTTCCACGGCGACGCGCTCGAGGCGCTCCAGACGCTGGGCCCGGACGTGAGCCTGCTCCTGCTCGATCTCGACCTGCCGCTCTTCAGCGGCCGGGAGCTCTTCGAGCTCGCGAAGGAGCGCGGCGTGACGGCCCGGCGGATCGTCATCCTCTCGAGCCGGCCCGCGGAGGAGCTGCACCAGCTGTTCCCGGACGGCTCCTGCCTCGCGGTCCTCAACAAGACGGAGCCGAACCAGCAGAATGCGTTTCTCATGATCCTCGACTCGATCGTGAAGCGGCACTAGGACGCGCCGCTTCCGCGTCGTTTACCGCGGCGGCGGGGGCTGGACGAGGTCGGGGACGGCGGCGACCGCGTCGGGGTCGGGCGCCTTCACGCCGAGCATCTCGGCGAGAAACGCGAGGCGGTCGCGGCGCGCCGCGGCGTTCAGGGCGTGGGGCGCGTCGTAGGACTTGAACCGCTTCGGCTCGCTCACGTTCGCGGCGTACTGCTTCGCGCGCCCGGGCGTCAGAAAGTCCTCTCGGCGTCGCGAACTGCATGAAGACGGCGGCCGGCGCGGCGTGTGCGACGTACGGCCCGGGGTCGACCCACGCGTGCTCGGCCGTGAAGGCGTCCCACTTCGCGGCGCCGACCTTCTCGCGATAGCGCCTGTATGCGACGGACCGGAAGTCGACCTGGTCCGAGAGCGAGCCCGCCATGAGGACGAACGCCTTGAAGCGGCGGTCGACGCCCGCGAGGATCGCGCCGACCGTCGCGTTGTAGCTGTGGCCGACGAACGCGAGGCGTCGCGCGTCGACGTCGGGACGGGCGAGGAGGAGATCCGTGCCGCGGCGCATGTCCACGACCTGCTGGACGAGGTCTTCGAACTGCTTCGCGTTCAAAGGCGTTCGGTCGGGGACGTAGCCCGCCCGCGCAACGGGGCCGTCCGTCAGCAGCGAGACGACGCCGGAGCGCGCGAGAACGACGGCCTCGTCGAGGAACTGGCGCCGGCTCTTCATCGGCGAGTTCTCCCAGTACCAGTGCCCCCAGACGACGGCCGCGAACGGGCCCTTCCCGGCCGGCACGACGAGGGTCGCCGGCACGCGTCCGCCTTTCGGACTCGCGTACGAGAAATCCTGGATCACGACGTCGCCGCGGGTTTCGACGCCGGCCGTCACGGCGTCGAGGGGCGCCTTCGGGTCGTAGGCGAAGTGTTCGCTCCCGGGGAGAGCCGGCGCGGCGGCAAAAAGGAGGGCCGCGAGGGTCGTCGCCATTAGAATGAGATTCTAAGGGAACGATGAGAGAGCTCTGGTCACGCGAGGACGAACGGGATCTCACCGAGTTTCCTCGCTGCCGTTCGCGAGGACGACCTCGTCGGGGCGCTGTTCGCGATCGAGGGTACGCCGCCGGCCGCGCGGCGCCTGGCCGAGGCCGCTCTGGACGAGGCCGCGGCCGTCGTGCGGGAGCGCGCGGCCGGGACGCGCTCCTCGTTCCAGAAGGCCCGGCTTCTCGCGCGCATTCTCGCCGAGGAGCTGGGCTTCGCCGGCGACGAGGACGACTACTACGACCCGCGCAACGTCCTCCTCGGTTCGCTGCTCGAGCGCCGCAAGGGGATGCCGATTCTCCTCTCGGTCCTCTGGATGGAGGTGGGCCGGCGCGCCGGGATCGCGGTCGCGGGCATCGGCCTCCCCGGTCACTTCATCGTGCGTGTCGGGCCGCCGCCGGGGACGCTCGCGGATCCCTTCGCGGGAGGCGTTCCGCTCACCGTCGACGACTGCCGGCGGAAGGTGAAGGCTCTCGCCGGCGGACGGGTGCCATGGCGGGCGGACTATCTCCGGCAGATGGAGATTCCGGCGCTCCTCGAGCGCGTTCTCCGGAATCTCTCGGGCTGCCGCGGACGGACCGGCGACGAGGCGGGGCGATTCCGCGCGGTGACGTTCCTCTCCGCGCTGCGCCCGGACGAGCCGGAAAACCTCCTGTCCCGCGCCGAGCTCGCGGAAGAGCTCGGGGTCCGCGGGCTCGCCCGCGAGGTCTGGGCGGAGATCGTCGAGAGGTTTCCGGAATCGACGCAGGCTCAGGCCGCATCCGAGAAGATGGCGGAAGAGGACGAGCCGCCCGTGTTCCATTGAGCGGTTCCCGCGCGCTCGACGCCGCCGTCGCCGCGGCGCGCGAGGCCGGAGAAATCCTCCTCGGGCATTTCGGCCGGCTCGACCCGGCGCTCGTGGAGGAGAAGGCTCTCAACGACGTCGTCTCGATCGCGGATCGCGAGAGCGAGGCCGTCGTCCGCCGGGTCGTCCTCGGCGCCTTCCCGTCGGACCGCTTTCTCGGCGAAGAGACGGGACTTTCGGGCGCGGACGAAGCCTCTCCCTCGTGGATCGTCGATCCTCTCGATGGAACCGCGAACTTCGTGCGCGGCTTCCCGCACTGGGCCGTCTCGATCGCGCGCACGGGCGGCGGCCTCCTCGGAACGCTCGAGGCGGGCGTCGTGTGGGATCCCGTCAAGAAGGACCTGTTCACCGCGGAACGGGGCGCCGGGGCGTTCCGGAACGGCCAGCGGCTGCGCGTGCCGTCGCGCCCGGGGCTCGACGGGTCCGCGCTCGCGACCGGTTTCCCGTTCCGGCAGCAGCACAAGATCGACCGCTACCTCTCGATCTTCCGCGCTCTCTTCATGAAGTCGCGCTCGATCCGGCGCGCGGGCAGCGCCGCGCTCGATCTCGCCTACGTGGCGGGCGGCATCTTCGACGGCTTCTTCGAGTTCGGCCTCTCGCCGTGGGACTCGGCCGCGGGCGCTCTCCTCGTCACGGAAGCGGGCGGTTTCGTCACGGACTTCGAGGGTGGGGCGACCTGGCGCACGCGCGGCAACGTCCTGGCGGCGACACCCGGCGTCCACGCGGCGCTCCTCGACGTGATGCGGGAGACGGGTGTCCGCGAAGCGGATCTATGAAGGCGCGGACGGCGGTTCTCGCGCTTTGCGCGGCCTCGGCCGCGCTGCGGGCCGAGGGACCGGACTGGTTCGACGCATTCCGGGGCCGGGCCTTCCTGCAGGGCGACGCGAGCTTCGTCGCGCGCGAGAAGTCGGCCCCGCCCGACGCGCCGCCTCTCTTCCGGGCGCGCTGGGTCGTCCTTCGCTATACCGGGTTCACCGAGAAAGAGCGGCGCTTCTGGCCCTGGCGCAACCTCCTCCTCGTCACGATGCCGTCCGGGGCGCGGTACGCCCTCGAGTCGTCGATGGGCTTCGTCGACGAGAGTCACCTCGAGGAAGAGCGACCCTGGCAGCGGGTCGCGTCCGATCGAACGGCCTTCGAGGTGTGGTCGTCGTCGAATGGAGACCCGCAATCGACCGACGCAGCCGGCGCCGCGCCCTGCGACGGGCTGCACTCGCGCGTCCGCGCTCCGGGCGGGATGCTTGCGTTCTTCGTGGAGGACTTCGGGAGTCAGACGGTCCGGGCCTCGCTCGCCGAAATCGCGGCCGGGACGTTCGACGACGACGAACGCCGTGATCTCGGTACGCTTCTGAGGGTCTCCGTCGAAAGCAACCAGGCGATCGGAACGGAGATGCCGACCTACCGTCTCCGGGATTCGCTGATGGCGGTCAACATGGCGTTCCTCGATCAGTTGAAGCCACCCGACAAGAGGACCGTCGTCTTCTCTCCGGACCCGGCCGCATTCGCGGAGCTTTCGTCGTGGCGAGCTTTCGCGCACCTGCCCCTGGACCTCCCGCCCTTCCCGCCACTGCCCGCGGAAGGAGGAATCAAGTGAGCGGGCCGAGGCGAAAAAGCGACATCTGCCGAGGCGTCCTCCTCTCTTACCTTCTAAGAAATCTCCTCTTCTTCTTTCTTTTCCTATTCTCTTGTCTTCTTCTGACAAACGCGCGAGACGCGAAAGCAGAGGAACCTCCGAAGATCACGCTCGAGCGAATCGTCGACGGCCGCGGCAACCGCGTCTGCGACGTCGCGAACGCGTCGGTGAAGGTCGGCGAGGCGCGCGTCCACGTCCGGCTCGTGCGCGGGCTCGTGCGCAGCGATCTCGTCCTCCGGCACGAGGCGCGCCGCGGCGCCGAAGGCAAAGACGTCACGGTCGACGAGATTCGCCTGGGCGACGGGGCGCCGCTGCGAATCGAGGGCGGCGGTCCGGGGGGACGCGCCGGCGCGTCGTCGCCGGTCTCGACGTTCCGGTACTTCGACCGGGACGTCGGGCGGAAGACCGTGCGCTGCAACCTCTGGCGCCTCGTCCAGGAGGCGGATCCCGGTCTCCTCGACGCCGTCGCGGAGTACGCGCAGATGAAGCAGGCGCTCGCGGAAGCATACGGGTCCGGGGAGCTTCCCGTCCTGACGCTTCTCGCGGTCGAGAAGCGCCCGCCGCAGCCGTCGTCTCCCACCCGCAAGAAGATTCCGCTGCCGGACGACGCTCCCGACGCCGAAGCGCTTCGCGCCGCCGTTCTCGCGGTGCTCGGCGCCTGGGAGCGCCTACCAGGACAGGCCGCGGTATTCCCGCGCGCGCCGGTAGACGGCCTCGTACTTCTCGGCCGAGCGGTCCCACGAGAAGTCCTGGGTCATGCCGTTCCGGACGATGCGTCGCCAGATGTCGCGGTTGAAGAAAACGCGTTGGGCCCACAGGACCGCAGCCGCGAGCGCGTGCGGTGAGGCCTCGTCGAACGTGAAGCCGGTCGCCACGTCGAGGTTGCCGCCGTCGAACCCTTCGACCGAGTCCGCGAGACCTCCGGTTTTCCGCACGATCGGCGGGGTGCCGTACGCGAGCGAGTACATCTGGTTGAGGCCGCACGGCTCGAAGCGCGAGGGCATGACGAACGCGTCCGCGCCGGCTTCGATCCGGTGCGCGGTGGGCTCGTCGTAGCCGACGAATCCCCGAAAGCGGCCCGGGGCGTGCCCCTCGAGGAGGCGCATCGATCCCTCGAGCGCCGGTTCGCCGGAGCCCAGCATCGCGATCCGGACGCCGCGCCGAATGAGCTCGGGCGCGGCCTCGAGGAGGAGATCGAAGCCCTTCTGGTCGGTCAGGCGGCCGATCGCGCCGAGGATGATCCCGGGGTCGCCCGGCTCGAAGCCCGCGAGCCGGCAGAGCTCCGCGCGGCACTCCGCCTTTCCGCGGAGGTCCTCCGTTCCGAAGTGCGCCGGGAGATGCGGATCGTGCGCCGGGTTCCAGACCGTCGTGTCGACCCCGTTCAGGATTCCCACGACCCTTTCCCCGCGCGCCCTGAGAGCCCCGTCCAGGCCCACGCCGCCTTCCGGGGTACGGATCTCGTTCGCGTACGTGGGCGAGACGGCGGTGATCATGTCCGCGGCGACGATCGCGCCCCTGAGGAGGTTCACGGCGCCGCGGTGCTCGATCGCGCCGCCCGTCCACACCTCGTCAGGGAGGCCCAGGATCGGGAATTCCTCGGGGCCGTAGACGCCCTGATAGCCGAGGTTGTGGATCGTGATCACGGACGCGACGTCGTCGAACCAGGGGTCGCGCCAGTTGCTCCAGGCGCCGAGCATCGGCGCGAGCGCGGGATGCCAGTCGTGCGCGTGCAGGACGCGGGGCCGCCTGTCGAGCCGTTTCAGCGCCTGAATCGCCGCGCGCACGAAAAGAGCGAAGCGCCAGAGGCCGTCGTCCCGGCCCTTTTCGTTCGGCGCGTAGATCCGTTCCCGGTGGAACAGCGGGTCGTGCGCGACGAAGTAGATCGGCACGATCGTCCCGGGCAGGAGGTCCCAGAGCAGGCCCACCGTGTGCGTGCGACCGAGGATCGAGACCTCGAAAGGCGGCATCGCGGCCTCGGGCCACAGGTTGCGCCGCCTATACCAGCGGGCCGCCTCGAGGTGGAAGGGCATGAAGACGTCCACGTCGTGGCCCCGGGCGGAGAGCGCCTTCGGGAGGGAGCCGACGACGTCTCCGAGTCCGCCCGTCTTGGCGAACGGGACGCATTCCGCGGCGAGATGCGTGATGCGCAGGCGCGCCTCAGTTCACGAGAACGTCCGCGCCGAGCGTCTTCAGGGACGTCGCGACGGAAATTCGCGCCGCGCCGCGCGCGACGCCGGTGACGGCGCCGTTCGTGACCGTGGCCGTCCTGGGGTCGGAAGTCGTCCAGGCGAGCGCCGCGTCCTCGATGACGGAGCCGGTGACGTCCTTGATCGTCGCGGTCATTTTCTGGGTCTCGCCGACCTTCAGAATGAGGGTGACGGGAGTGAGCTCGAAGGCGCCGATCTCGCGGTGCAGGACCTTCACGTCGCACGCCGAGCTGACGTCGTTGCCGAGGCCCGCGATGACGGTGGTGCGGCCCTCGGCGCCCGCGGTCACGACGCCGTCCGCGTCGACCGTGGCCACTTTCGGATCCCCCGAGATCCACTTCAGCTTCAGGGGAGCGAGATTTCCCTTGGCGTCCCGGACCTCGGCGACGAGGGCCATCTTCGTGCCCGGCGCTCCGACGAGCGTCATCCGGTTCGGCGAGACCGTGAGCGACGCGACGTCGACGACGTCCACGGACGCGCTGGAGGTGAAACTCTGGAAATTCGCGGTCACGATCGTGCGGCCGGGCGTGAGGGAACGGACGAGCCCGTTCGCGTCGACGGACGCTACCTTCGGCTTGTCGGACGTCCACGTCGCCGTCAGTCCCGGCATCGGATTGCCCTTCTTGTCGAAGACGTCGTACTTGAGCGACTGCGTGCGTCCCGGACCGTAGAGCGTCACCTTCGCGGGCGTGACGCGGAGTTCGGCGGGCTTCGGGCGGCAGGCCCCGAGGACGAGCGATGTCAGGGCGAGAGCGAGGACTCGTCCGACGAGAGCCGGGCGTCGCATATGCATCGCGGCGATTCTAGCGCGCGGGCGCCGCGAGCCCTCGGGGCAGCGGCTGGTTCTCGAGGCGCAGCTCGATGAGCGCCGCGCGGCGTTCCCACGCGTCCGGATGCGCGCGATACCACTTGGGGCCGGGAATCAGGGCCGCGAGGCGCGCCGCCTGCGCCGTCGAGAGGCGGCTCGCGCTCACGCCGAAGAGGGCGCGCGACGCGGCCTCGCAGCCGTACGTCGTCTCGCCGAACTCGATCGCCGACAGATAGACCTCGAGGATCCGCTTCTTCGGGACGAGCAGATCGAAGGTGACCGCGATGGCCGCCTCGCGTCCCTTCCGCCAGAAGGTGCGTTCGCCGGAGAGCCACAGGTTCTTCGCGAGCTGCTGCGTGAGCGTCGAAGCGCCCCGAAGGCGCTTCCGGCGGTCCCGGGCGTGGGCGCGGTTCCATGCGCGGGCGGTAGAGACCGCGTCCCAGTCGATGCCGCGGTGCTCGAAGAAGTTCGCGTCCTCGGCGGTGAGGACCGCCCGGACGAGGACGGGCGCCACCTGGGTGAGAGGCACCGGCCGGCGGTCGATCGCGTCGCTCCTGCCCTGCGCGCGGAGGCGCTCCTGCCGCGCGCGGATGAAAGCGGTCGTGGACGGATCCCGCCAGCGGAGAAGGAGGATCGAGGGGAGAGGCACGAAGACGACGATCGCGTAGAGGAAGAAGAGGAGAAAGAGGAGAAGGGAAAGACTTCTTAGAGGGTGAAGAAAGAGGGCTCCGAGCCTCGCACGCCGCGTCGGGGCGTCGGGCGGCTGCGCGGCAGGGAGCTGCGCCGCATCGGGCGATGGCGCTACAGGAGCGCCACCGTCCGTATCTCCTTCTAAGAAAATCTTCTTCTTTTCCTCGCTCTTATTGTCTATGTGTTCAGCCGAGGACTTCCGTCAGCGCGGCGCGCAGCCGCTGGACGCCGAGGGCCGCCTCGTCCTTCGTGAGCGTGAGCGGCGGGCGCAGGCGGATCGCGCGCTCGCCCGAGGCGAGAGACATCACGTGGTGCTTCTGCAGCCAGCAGGACATGACCCTGCCCCTCTTCTCGGCGTCCGGGAGGTCGAACGCGATGAAGAGGCCGCGTCCCCGCACGTTCGTCACCCTGCCGGGGAACTCGGAGGCGACCTCGTTCAGCTTTCCAAGGAGGAACTCGCCCGTCGCCTTCGCGTTCTCGACGAGCTTCTCCTCCGCCATGACCTCGAGGATCCTGCGGCAGCGCACCATGTCGACGAGGTTACCGCCCCAGGTCGAATTGATGCGCGAGGAGACCGTGAAGACGTTCTCCTTCTCGCGGAGAATCCGGTCGTTCGAGGCGAAGCCGCAGACCTGCGTCTTCTTGCCGAAGGAGAAGAGGTCGGGCGTGACGCCGAGACCCTGAAAGGCCCACATCGAGCCGGTGAGGCCCATCCCGGTCTGCACCTCGTCGAGAATGAACAGCATGTCGTGCTCGTCGCAGAGCGCGCGCACCCGGGCGAGGAACTCGGGACGAAAGTGGTTGTCGCCTCCCTCTCCCTGGATCGGCTCGAGGATGAGCGCGGCGATGTCGTCGGGATTCTCGGCGACAGCCCGCTCGATCTGCGCGACCGAAAGGTTCTCGAGGGCGATCGTCGACGCGAGGCTCTCTTCGGTGAGCGGGAACGTGAGCTTCGGGTTCACGACGCGCGGCCAGTCGAACTTCGGGAAGTACATCGTCTTGCGGGGGTCGCTCGTGTTCGTGAGGGACAGCGTGTAGCCGGTGCGGCCGTGGAACGCCTGCTCGAAGTGCAGGATCTTCGTGCCGACCTCGCGGCGGTGGCCTTTGCGGAAGTTTCCCCGGACCTTCCAGTCGAAGGCCGCCTTCAGGGCGTTCTCGATCGCGAGAGCCCCGCCCTCGACGAAGAACATGTGTTGCGAATGGGTCGGCGGCACGCCGAGGCGCGCGAACGTCTCGACGAAGGAGGCCATCTGCTCGGTGTAGATGTCGCTGTTCGCCGGCTTCGTGACGGCGGTCCAGGCGAGCTCGTCGAGGAACTCGGGAGTCGTCAGCTTCGGGTGCGCGTAGCCGAGCGGACAGGTGGCGAAGTGCGAATAGAAGTCGAGGATTTCGACTCCGTGGAGCGAGTCGTGGATGAAATTCCCGTGCGACTCCCGGAGGTCCATGACGACGTGGTAGCCGTCGACGAGCATGTGCTTCGAGAGCGACTCGAGGACGGTCTTTGCCCGTTCCAGGGCCAGGATGGAAGGAGAGGGAGAAGCCATTTGGCCATTCTAACCCGTCCGGATGGAAGGGCGTAAGACGTTGTGCGCAAACGCTTTGAAGGCGTCTTCAGGTCTTCAGGATGACCGAGCTGCCGCCGGGGGAGATGGAGGACGCCTCGGCGGCGACGACGCAGTTCTTCCCCTTCGTTTTCGCGGCGTAGAGGGCGGAATCCGCCTTCTTGAGGATTTCGTTCTTCTGCTCGGCAGAGGGCAGGGACGTGTTCACGTGCGCGCGGTACGTGGCGACGCCCACGGACATCGTCACGACGTTCTTGAGGTTCAACGCGGGCTCTCCGGGCCCGATCGACATCGGCAGGAACACCCAGTCGTCGATCGCCTTGCGGATCTTCTCGGCGATCGCGGTGGCCGCGGCGAGGTCGGCGTCGAGGAGGATCACGGTGAATTCGTCGCCGCCGTAGCGGCAGGCGAGAGAGACGGTTTCCGCGAGGGTGCGTTGGAGGATGAAGGAGACTTCGCGGAGCACCTGGCTGCCCGCGAGGTGTCCGTGAAGGTCGTTGACCCTCTTGAGGTGGTCGCAGTCGAGGAAGAGGAGAGCGAGCTCGCCGTCTTTCGTCTCGCCGAGCCGGTCGATCTCGCGCTGGAGCTTCCGGTGAAAATAGCGATCGTTGTAGAGAGACGTGAGCGAGTCGCGCCGGGCGACCTCGCGGGCGCGCCGTTCGTCGAGGAGGTTCTGGAGCGCGAGGGACAGCGTGTCCCCGAACAGCTCCATGAGGCGCTCGTCGCGCGGCGTGAAGGCGGGTTCGCCCTGGCGATTCAGGAGGATGAGAGACCCGCAAACGTGGTTCTCGATCACGACGGGCACCGCGAGAACGTTCGTGATCGGCATCTCGAGGAGGGCGTCGATCTCGCGGGAGAAGGCGTGCGCGCCCCCGACCTCGTTCACGCACGTGCGTTCGCCGCGGGCGTAGACGAAGCCCGCGATGCCGTCCACCGGCCGCACCTTGCGTCCGACGGCGCTGTCCTTCACGTCTCCCGCCGCGACGATGATGGCGAGCTCGTTGCGCGAGCGATCGTCCTCCTTCGAGACGGGGTCGTCGAGCAGGAGCGCGCCCGCTTGCGCCGGAACGAACTCCAGGGCCCGATTCACGAGCGTGATGAGGAAGCGGTCGGGCGCCGTCCCGCTCGTTTCGTCGAGGAGGCGATGGCGCTCCATGTAACGCGCGAGTTGCTTGGGCGAGATGACCCGGGCGGCTCTCGTGTTCACGATCGTGGCGCCATTTTACGCTTCGGGGTCCCCGAGTCCCGAAAGCGAGGCTCAGCCGAGGCGCTGCAGGACGTCCCGGGCGCGCTTGCGGAGCCCGTCGATCCTCGTTTCGTATTCGCCGAGCTGGGGCGCATAACGGAGGAAATCCACGTCCGAAAAGACCGCCCGGACGTCGTCGAGCTGCGCGGCCGGGAGGCCGCGCTCGGCGAGCCCGGAAAGGACCTCGGCCACGGGCGCCCCGTCGGGGATGCGGTGGCGGCGAAGGAGAGCCTCGCGGAGGGCGCAGTCGACCCGCGCCGCCGCGCGTTCCTTCGTCTCGCCCGGCTCGGCCCGCAGGGCTTCATCCCAGGCGCCGTTGGACCGTCGCCGGCGCGCGAGAACGGTCGCGCCGAGCGCGAGGAGGGCCGCTCCGGGGATCGCCGCGACGGCCCAGAGCGGGAGCGTCACGGTGCGGCCCGAGAAGTCCGTGACGGCCTGCGCCCCCGCGGGCGGCGTCGCCTTCGGCGCGCCGGACGGGACCGTGGCCGCCGGGGAGGGCAGCGTGGTGTCTGCGGTCGTGAGCGAGGTCCCGCCCCCGAGAGGGGCGCCTTCCGCCACGAAGGTGAGCGGCGCGGTCGTTTTCATCACGATCCGCTTCTCGGCGGGGTCGAAGACGGCGAGAGAGATAGGCGGGATCGTCACCGTTCCGCCCGCCTTCGGCACGAGGACGTAGCTCCATTCCGTGGACACCTGCGTCCGGCCGGTCCGCGCGGTATCCGACTTCACGCTCGGCGGATACAGCGTCACACCCGCGACGTCGACCTTCGGCAGATCGGTCGCCGTCCGCAGGTTGCCCGTGCCGGAAAGCCGGAGACGCAGCGTGACGGCCTCGCCGGGAGCGACGCGCGTGCGATCCAGCTTCGCGGTCAGGTCGAAGCGGCCGACCGGTCCGTGGAACGAGGCGTCGCCGGGGATCGGGAGGATCCTGAGCGTGAGGGGCCTCGCGACGAGGTCCATGACCTCCGGCCGCGGGAAGAAGCTGAACGGATCGTTGAGGGGGTCCGGCGACATGCGGACGCTCGTGCGGATCTTTGCCTCGGGAATGTTGACGGTTCCGGGGTTCAGGCCCGAGACGAGCTTCTTGAGGAGCGTGAACCGCATGACCGTGCGCCCGTCCACGACGTCGCGGTGGCCCACCGGCTTCTCCGGCTTCTCCAGGTCCTCGGCCCAGCAGCCGGGAAAGTGCGGGGGGTCGAGGTACTCGAGGCCCTGCACGTCGGCCTGCGTGAGGAGCTCGTAGTGAAGCGTGATCTCCTCGCCGACGTACGCGGTCGTCTTGTCGGGCGTCACGCGGAACTCGATGAGGGGCCGGACTCGCGAAGCGCCGGGCGCGGCCCCGCGGGGGCCCGCGCCGCTGCGCCGCCGCAGAACGGACATGAGCGGGTCGTCGTCCTCCGGCTCGGCGGGCTGACCGGCGTGCCCCCGGGCGGGCCCGACGTCGAGAAGGTAGCTCGCGGCCTTCACCGTCTTGTCGTCGAATCCGAACGAGACCTCGCCGATCTCGGCCGGACCGGTGCCCAGCGGCTTGAGGAAGTAAGTCAGGGAGAGCGAGCGGCTGAAGACCCCGTTCACGTAGGACATCTGGTCCGACTTCGACGGACCGCCCACGAGAGCGAGGTTCTTCGAGGGTATCGACGCGGGGAGGCGCAGCGTTCCGCCGAGGCCGGAACCGGAGAACGTGTACGTGAGCCTGACGACGTCGTCCGCCGCGGGCCTCGGCTTGTCGACGAGAACCTGCACGGTGATTTCATCGGCGGCGCGCGCGGAAGGCGCCGCCACGGTGCCGACCATGGCCGCGGCGGAGGCGAGCGCGGCGAACAGCGGAGCGCGTTTCACCAGTCCCTCGTGACGCGCCTCTTGCTGCGCTGCTCGGCGACCTTCTTCTTCTGCTCGTCCAGATCCGACCGCTCGATGGCCGCCAGGAGCTGCTCGGCCTTGTCGCGCGTCATGTTCGCCTTCTGCTCGAACTCCTTCTCCTGCTGCTGCTTCTTCTTCTGCTCGTCGTTGCCCGCCGTTTGCTTGTCGTTCGGGTTCTCGGGCTGCTTGTCCTTCCCGTCCTTCCCGCTCTTCTTGTCGTCCTTCTGGTCCTTCTTCTGCTGGTCTTTCTGCTTCTGCTTCTCTTCCTCGGCGCGGCGCGCGCACAGCTCGTAGTTCCAGGCCGCGTCCGCGTCCCCGGGCCGGCGCTTCAGAGCCTCCCGGAAGGCCGCGGCGGCGGGCTCGTACTGCTTCTCGCGGTAGAACGTCTGGCCGGCGTTGAACGCCGCGTCGGCCGCGAGGCCGCCGCGACCCTCCTTCCGCGCCTTCTCGAGTGACGCGAGCGCCTCGGGGGCGCGGCCTGCCTTCGATTGAGCCGTGCCGAGGTTGTAGGTACCCGTCAGATCTTCCGGGTCAAGGGAGACTTCCTGCTGGAAGTGAGCGAGAGCGTCGGCGGGCTTCTTTTCGTCCAGCGCCTTCTGGCCTTTCTTTGCTTCGGAACGAGGAGAAGAGAGGAATTTGCCTAGAAGGGGGAGTGGGGCAGTTGCGTCGGGGGAGGCTTGGGCATCTGGCGGCGCGGGCGCGGGGGCACCGGTCGAAGAGGCCGATGGGGGAGCCGAGGACGAGAGCGCGGGCGGGGCCTGCTGCTGGGCTTCGGCGCGAACAGCGAAAAACGTGAGGAGAAGCATCGCGGCCTGCCCGAGCGCGGCCCCTTCCCTCTTCCCCTTTCTAAGCAAATTCCGAAGAAAACCCGTTGCTCCGGCCTGACTCGAAGCGCTCCGCCGACCCGACCCGACTCCGAGCAAAAGGAGCCCGAGCGCCGCGACCGCGGCGCCGAGCGGAATCTGGAAGCGCTCCTCGAGAGACGTGACGAGCACTTCGGAGAGAGGGCGGCGGGCGCCGAGATCGATCTGCCGGGCGACGCCCTCGAGATCCGTGCGGCCCGGGGAGACGACGGTGAAGGACCCCCCGGTCTCCGCGGCGAGCCGGCGCAGCAGATCGGGATCGGCTCTCGAGAGCACGGGCTGGCCTTTCCCGTCGCTCTTGAACCCGCTCGTGCGGCCGGCCGCGTCGAGGTCCGGAACCGGAGCGCCGCCTCCGCTCGTGGCGCCCACGAAGACCGCGTGCACCGTGATCCCTTCGGCCTTCGCGCGCGCGATCGCGGCGTCCACGCCGCCTTCGAGGTCCTCCCCGTCCGAGAAGACGGCGACGTTCTTGCCGCCGGCCGAGCCGGCCGGGAACAGATCGGCCGCGGCCGCGAGTCCCGAGGCGATCGACGTTCCGGGCTTCGGCCCCATGCCGGGCTCCATCGCGTCGAGGAACAGGCCGACCGCCGCCGCGTCCAGCGTGAGCGGAACGAGGGTCTGAGCCTCTCCTTCGCAGGCGACGAGAGCCGCGCGATCGCTTCCGAGCCGCGAGAGGAGCGACTGCGCGGCCTGGCGGGCGAGGACGAAGCGCGAGGGCGAGACGTCGGCGGCTCGCATGGAGGCGGACGTGTCGACGACGAACACGACGTCCGTGCCGCGCCGCTCGGCCGTCTCGGACGTCCTGCCCCAGCGCGGACGCGCGAGCGCGGCCCCGAGGCCGAGAATCGAGAGGAGGACGAGGAGGAAGGTCACGGCGGGGAAACGGCCCGCGCGCGCGAGGCCAGCCTTGGCCGCGAGGGCGGGAGAGACGAGCGTGGCGCTCCGGGCCGCGCGCCGCCGAACGGCGAGGACGAGGGCGAAGGTCGCCAGAACCGCGAGGAGGAGGCCCGGGACGAGCAGCTCCGGCTCGGCGAAGAACGTGCGGAGCGCGGTCATCGCGGCGTCACCGGAAAGAGGAAGAGCGCCGCGAGCCCGGCGAGCGCGAGGCACGCGGCCGCGGGCCGGGCGGCGAGCGGGAAGATCTCGCGGAAGCGGGTGTACTTCGTCGTCTTGATCTCGCTCTTCTCGAGCTTGTCGATCGTCGCGAAGGTATCGGAGAGTCCCTGGGCGTCCGTCGCGCGGAAGAAGCGCCCGCCGGTCGCGTTCGCGATGCGCTGGAGGAGCGCCTCGTCCACGTCCACCTTCGCCCGGATCCGCCGCTCGGTGACGCGGCCCGTCTCCGGGTCGCGGAAGGGGATCGGGATCTCGACGGGCCCGCTGTCCGTCCCGACGCCGACCGTGTAGACGCGAACGCCCAGCGCTTTCGCGACCCCGGCCGCGGTGTCCGGATCGATCTCTCCGGCGTTGTTCCCGCCGTCGGTCACGAGGACGATGACGCGCGACTTCGCCTTGGACGGCTTGAGGCGCGCGAGCGCGTTCCCGAGCGCGAGGCCGATGGCCGTGCCGTCGCCCTGGTCTCCCAGCTTCAGGCCCGCGATGCGGTCGAGGACCATTCCGCGGTCGGTCGTGAGCGGGCTGACGGTGCGCGAGCGCCCGGCGAAGACGAGGAGGCCGACCCGGTCGCTCGAGCGCCCTTCGATGAACTGGCGCGCGCAGGCCTTCGCGACGAAGAAGCGGTTTTTCGGGCGGAAGTCCTCGGCGGCCATCGACCCCGAGGCGTCGAGGGCGATGAAGATGTCCACGCCCTCCGTCCACGACTCGGTCCGCTCGAGGCCCAGCCGCGGGCGTGCGAGCGAGACGACGAGGCCCGCGTATCCGAATAGCGCGAGCGCGAAGGGAAGGTGTCGGAGCCGCACGCGCCACGTGGAGGGCACCCCGGAGACGTGCGCGAGCGTCGGGACGACGAGCGCGCCGTCGCCGCGTTTCTCGTGGAGGATCCGGAGGGCGATCGCGAGCGGAATCAGGAGCAGGAGAAGCAGGAGGAGCGGGTCGCGGAACGACAAGCCCGGCGGGATGAGCGACAGGACGAGGGCGCGGAATCCCGTCATGAGGCCGCCCGCTGCTTCGGAGCCGTGTCCGGCGCTGCGTGCGCCGCTTTCCGCACGCTCTCCTCCGCTTCTTCCTGCGCCCGCTGCCGCGCTTCGACGTCGTCGAGAATGAGGCGCGCGCGCGCGAGGGCCTGGCGGGCGTCCGCGCGCGTCGCGGCGCCCTTGCCGAACTTCACGCGGTCCGCGGACGCCAGCAGGTCGGGGAAAGCCGCTTCGCGCGGGAAATCGAATCCCTTCTCGCGCATGCGGCGCACGGTCTCGAACGTCGTCCATTCGAGAACGGGCTCGCCCGTCACGCGCTCGAGGAAGCGTTTCACGGAATGGGTGAGCTCCGAATAGAAGTCGCGCGCGTCGTCGCCGAGGCCTTCGGCGGCCGCCGCGAGCCGCGCGAGCGCGAGGCGGAGCTCCTCGCCCGGCGGGATCGCGGGCGCGCCCGGCTCCGTTCCCGCGGCCTTGCGGCGGCGCGACACGAGCCAGGCGACGAGGGCGGCGGCGAGCGCCACGCCCGCCGCGAGCGCGACCCAGTACTTCACGGGCCAGGCGGGAATGCGCACCGGCTTGTCCGTCTTCGGCGCGATCTCTTCGGGCTTCTGGCCCTTCGGAAGGCGCGACTCCACCGTCAGGACGATCGCGGGAGGCTGGAGCTCGACTTTCCGCCCGGAAGATTCTTCGAAAAGGTAATGAGGCCCGGGCACGGTGATTTCCCCCGCAGCAAATGGGAACAGCGCGACCGATTGCGACCATTCGAAGGAATCCCCGGTCTTCGATTTCGTCAGCGTGGGCGGGGCCGGGTTCTCGAACTCCAGCACCGCGCCGCCCGGCGGCCGCTTCCCCTCCTCGGGCGCGGGCGTCACGAGCGCGTCGAGCGTCAGCGTCGTCCCCGCGGGAAGCTTCGCCGTGTACGTCACCACGACGCGGTCTCCGAGTGAGACGGCCGCGCGATCGACGGTCGCGGAAAAATCAGGGAGAGAAAGAGAAGGGGAAGAGGAAGACGAAGATTGCTTAGAAGGGGAAGAGGGGAGGGGCGCAGCGGGGGCTCCGACGCCGCCCGCTGTCGGGGCCGCGCTCGCCGAGCCCTCCGGCCGCGGCTGCTCAGTCCCATTTACTTTCAAAGAAAATACGACGCTGCCCGTCGCGAACAGAAAGGTCGCGAGCTTCAGCGCCCGGCCGCGCGAGGGAGCAAGAAGAATTCTCTTCATCGCCCCGCCGCCTTGCGCTTTTCGCGCTCCTTGAAGAAGCGAACGAGGGGCAGCTCGTAGGACGCGTCCGTCCGGAGCGGAATCGAGTCGATTCCGGAGGAGCGGAAGATCGCCGCAGGCTCGGGCAGGCCCGCCCCGCGGCGCCCCCACGCCTCGCGAAACGCCGGATCGGCGGAGTCGAAGACGCCCGCGGCGCCCGTCTCGGCGTCGCGCAGGCGCACGAGGCCCGCGGACGGCAGGAGCTGCTCCCGGGGATCGCTGATCGGGATCGCGACGACGTCGTGCCTCTTGTTCAGCGTCTTGAGAGCCTTCTCGTACCCGGCGGCGAGGAAGTCCGACACCACGAAGACGACCGCGCGCTGCTTGAGGAGCGAGGCAGCGCTCCGGAGCGCGAGCGTGAGGTCGGTTCCGCGGCCCGCGGGCGCAAGCGAGAGCGCATCCCGCGTGATCGCGAGCGCGTGGTCGACGCCCTTGCGCGGCGGGTGATAGCGCTCGAGCCGGTCTGAAAAGAGAAGCGCGCCGACGCGGTCGTGGTTCTTGACGGCGGCGAACGACAGGAGCGCCGCGAGCTCGGCCATGAGCTCTCGCTTCGTGAGGTACCGCGAGCCGAACCCCTGCGACGCCGAGAGGTCGAGAAGCAGGAGCACCGTGAGGTCCCGCTCCTCCGTGAACTTCTTCACGTGCGGAACGCCCGTCCGCGCCGTCACGTTCCAGTCGATCGTCCGGACGTCGTCTCCGGGCACGTACTCGCGCACCTCGGAGAACTCCATCCCGCGGCCCCGGAAGACCGAATGGTATTCGCCGCCCACGCCCGCATCCACGAGCCGGTTCGTCCGGATGCGAATGCGATGGAGCTTGCGGACGATCTCGCGGGGCAGCACGGGCGTCAGGGCACTTCGACGCGCTCGAGAATCCTGCGGACGACCTGGTCGCTCGTCACGTTCTCGGCCTCGGCCTCGTAGGAGAGGAGGACGCGGTGGCGCAGCACGTCCGGCGCCATGTCCTTCACGTCTTCCGGCACGACGTAGCCGCGGCCCGCGAGGAAGGCGCGCGCGCGGGCCGTGGCGAGAAGCGCGAGCGTGGCGCGCGGCGAGGCTCCGTACGACACGAAGTCCGCGAGATCCGACAGGCCGTAAGCCTTCGGGTCGCGCGTGGCGGCGACGAGCTCCACGAGGTACCCCTTGATGCGATCGTCGGCATAGATGCCGCGCACGAGGACGCGGAGGTCGCGGATCATCTCCGGCGTGAGCACGGGCCGCACGGAGGCGGACGCCGCGGCCTCGGTCGTGTCGCCCATCCGGTCGAGGATCAGGCGTTCCTCGGCCTTCGTGGGGTAACCGACGGTCAGCTTCATGAGGAAGCGGTCGACCTGGGCCTCCGGCAGCGGGTACGTGCCCTCCTGCTCGATGGGGTTCTGCGTCGCGAGGACGAGGAACGGGTCCGGAAGGGGCGTCGTCGCGTCACCGACCGTGACCTGCCTCTCCTGCATGGCCTCGAGGAGCGCGGACTGGACCTTGGCCGGGGCGCGGTTGATCTCGTCCGCGAGGACGAGGTTTGCGAAGACGGGGCCGCGGCGCGCGACGAACTCCTGCGTCTTCGGGTTGAAGACGAGCGTCCCGATGAGGTCGGCGGGCAGGAGGTCAGGCGTGAACTGGATGCGGGAGAAGGAGGCGTCGAGGCCGCGCGCGAGCGTCCTCACGGCCAGCGTCTTGGCGAGGCCGGGGACGCCTTCCAGGAGGAGGTGACCGTCCGCGAGGAGGCCGATCGTCAGGCGGTCGATGAGGCCGCCCTGGCCGACGATCACCTTGCGAATTTCCGTCAGGAGGGCCCCGACGAGGAGCGATTTTTCGCGGATTCTCTCCGTCAGGGCGGCCGGGTCGACGCGGGGCGTGTCGGAGGCGGTGGCGGTGGGGCTGGCTGGAGTCGTGGTCGTCGTCATCCTGTCCCTTCGAAGGCCTCATTACGACGCCGAATCGGCATCGGAGAACGGCCGCAAGTCGGTCAGAGCAAGGGGGATGCCGACGGCTTATGCTGGGGGACGAATGGCGATCCCTCCTTTCCCTCGAACCGTCTGCCTCGCCCTGGCCGGCCTCCTGCTGGCGGTGCCCGCTTCGGGCGCCGTGAGAAAGAAGAGGCACCGGGCTCCGACGGCGACGCCGGCACCGACCGCGACGCCGACTCCGGTGCCGTTTCTGCGCGCGGCGGGCTCGTGCCTGCGGTACGAGCCGGGCGCCTACGTCGTCCTTTCGGAGGTCGGCCAGCCCGGCCGCGCCTTCCACATCGACGCGAGGACGGAGATCACAGCAGTCGCGAGACGCGGGGTCCGCCTCAGAATCCTCTACGAGGACGGTCCGGACGGCCCCATCGCGCGGAAGATCATGCCGGGCCCGGAGTAAAGAAAGAACTAGTTCAGGTGCGGCTCGAACTTCCTCTCGAGTGAGGCCTGCGGCGAAACGCCGACCACTCGCTCGACGATCTGGCCGCCTTTGAAGAGCATGAGCGTCGGGATGGACATGATCCCGTAGCGCTCCGCCACGGACGGCACGTCGTCCACGTTCAGCTTTGCGACCGTGACCTTGTCGCCCCATTTCGCGGCGAGCGACTCGACGATCGGGCCCACCTGCCGGCAGGGGCCGCACCAGACGGCCCAGAAGTCCACGAGGACGGGCTTCGCGCTCTTGAGGACGGTGGATTCGAACGAACCTTCGTTCAGCTCGAGGACGTTTGCGGACATGTGAGAGGTTCCTTTCTGGACGGCCTTGCGATGGTAGGGTGCAGCCCGTGAGAGCGTCAAGCGCGAGGTCCTCGCGGGCTCGCTGGGGCCAGCACTTCCTCGTAAACACGGCCACCATCGATAAAATTCTCGACGGGCTCGGAGCGCGGGAGGGGGAGACCGTCGTCGAGGTGGGTCCGGGGCGGGGCGCGCTCACCCGGCCGCTCCTCGACCGGGGCGTCCGTATCCTGGCGTTCGAGGTCGATCCGGTGCTCGCGGCCCGGCTGTCGCTGGAGCTCGCGGAGCGGGCGCTCTTCGTCGAGACGGCCGATGCCCTCCACGCCGACATCGCGGAGGCGCTGTCACGGATCGAAGCGGCGCCGCCGGTGCCGTTCGTCGGCAACCTCCCGTACGAGAGCGCCACCCCGATGCTGCGCGCGTTCGTGCGGCGGCCGGATCTCTTCTCGCGCCTCGTCGTCATGATCCAGAAAGAGGTCGCGGATCGCATCGTCGCGCCTCCCGGCGGCGACGCGTTCGGGTTTCTGACACTGGACGTCGGCGCGCACGCGGCCGCGCGGCGCCTTTTCGACGTCTCGCGCGGCGACTTCTCTCCTCCGCCCAAGGTGAAGTCGTCCGTTCTCGAGCTCGTGCCGCATGCCGCCCCGGACCTCGCGGAAGAGGCGCTTCGCGTGGCTTCGGCGGGCTTCACGTCGCGGCGCAAGACGCTCGTGAACGCGCTGACGCCTCTCTGGGGGCGCGAGCGCGCCGCTCGCGCCGTGGCGGAGGCGGGCCTTCCGCCGACGGCGCGTGCCGAGACGCTCTCTCTGGACGTGTTCCGCGCGCTCGCGCCCCGGCTCGGTCCGCCCGGCAAATAGCCCGGAATTCATCATCCCGCCTGTTACAATTCGTCGATGTCGGTGACCCTCGGTCAGGCTGTCCTGCTCGGGATCGTGCAGGGACTGACGGAGTTTCTGCCCGTCTCGTCGACGGCGCACCTTGCGCTCGCGCAGCGGTTCCTTCCCGGCTTCACGCAGCCTGGAATCCTCTTCGACGTCCTGCTGCACGTCGGGACTCTGTTCGCCGTCGTCGTCTACTTTCGATCGCGGATCGGCGCGACGTTCGTCGGGATCGTCTCGGCCGACGCCGCCGAGCGACGGCAGGCGTGGAAGCTCGTCTCGCTGCTCGTGATCGCCGTGGCGCTCACGGGGGCCGTGACGCTCCCCCTCAAGCGGTTCGCGATCGAGGGAATGACGGAATTCCGCCGCATGGGGTTCGCGCTCATCGGGACGGCCGTGCTCCTCTTCGTCGCGCAGCGCGTGGGGAATGCGCGCGGAGAGGGCGGACGCACGCTCGAGAAGATGCGCCCGCGCGACGCGGCGCTCGTCGGCGCCTGCCAGTCCGTTTCGGCTGTGCTGCACGGCTTCTCGCGGTCGGGAAACACGATCTCCGTCGGCCTCTTCGCGGGCCTTTCGCGGCGGGCGGCGGCAGAGTTTTCGTTCCTGCTGTCGATTCCGACGATCCTGGCGGCCGCGGCCGTCGAGAACCTCCACGCGTACCGGCATCGGACCGGCCCGGTCTTCGAAAGCGCCGCGCTGCCGGCGTACGTCGTCGGGATGGTCGTCGCGGCGGTCGTCGGGTACGTGGCCGTCGGGTTTCTCCTGAAGGTCGTCGTGTCGATGCACTTGACCGCATTCGTCGTGTACTGCGGGGTTCTGGGCCTGCTGCTCGTCGTTTTCGGGGGTCCGCTTTCGAGCGGGTCCATCGCCGTGCTGAAGGTCGTTTCGTAGTGGCAGCTCAAGCGGCGACCGCGCCGGCCAAGCCCGCGCCTCCTCCGACTGCGCTCGCGCGGCGGCGCGACGAATTCCTCGGCATCGTTCTGTTCGCTTCGGGTCTCCTGCTCCTCGGAGCGCTGGCGTCGTACCACCCGAACGATCCTTCGCTGTTCTCCGCCGTCAACGACCAGGGTGTCCGGCCGCGCAACTGGGCGGGCCGACTCGGCGCCTCCTTCGCGGACGGCAGCCTTCAGTTCTTCGGCCTCGCGGCCTTCGTCGCGCCGATCGTGCTCCTCGTCGTGGGATTTCGGCGGTTCCTGTCGCGGGCGGTGGGCGCGTGGGGCACGAAGGGTCTCGGCGTCCTGCTCGTCGTCCTCACGTTCGCCCCGCTTTCGCATCTCGCGTTCGGGCGCGCCCGCGTGTTCGGCGGCGGTCTCGACGCGGGCGGGTTCGTGGGAGACCTCATCGGATCGTTCGCGGTCTCGGCTCTCAACCCGCCCGGCGCGGCGATCCTCCTGTCCGCCGGCCTCCTGATAGGCCTCCTGCTCTCGACCTCCCTCTCGCTCGGAGAGGGTGTCTCGGGCGCGACCCTGCGTTTTTCAGGCTGGTGGCGGGGCTTCGTCCTGGAGCGCCGCCGCACGCGCGAGCAGGCGGCCAAGGAAAGGCAGCGGCGGGACGTCGTGAAGAAGCACCTCGAGCGCGCCCGGGAGGACGCGGCGCACCCCGCGCCCGAAAAGGTCTCCGAGCCCGAGGCGGACGTCGTCTACATCCCCTCGGTGGCCACGCTCCGCGTCAAGGAACGAGCCGGCGCGGGCCGATTCTCGATCCAGAGGGCCGGCGGAGCCGAGGTCGAGACGCCGCGGCCCATCGCGCGGCCGGCGCGGCTCGAGAAGAAGTCGGAAGCGCCGCAGCGCATCCTGCCTTTCCCCGCCCAGCGCGATGCGTCCGGCTGGGTGTTCCCGCCCACGAGGCTGCTGCGCGCCGCACCGAAGAGGGACCGCGAGAGCGATCGCGAGGAGTTCCGGCAGAGGATGGAGCTCATCGCGTCGAAATGCCTCGAGTTCGGCGTCGAGGGCACGGTGGACGCCTACACGCCGGGGCCGGTCGTCACGACGTACGAATTCAAGCCGTCTCAGGGCGTGAAGGTCTCACAGGTCACGTCTCTCGAGAACGATCTCGCGCTCGCGCTCGCGGCCGAGAAGGTGCGCATCGAGCGGATGGCGGGCCGGGCCGCGGTCGGCATCGAGGTGCCGAACCGCAACCGCGACCTCATCGCCCTCCGCGAGGTGATCGAGAGCGAGAAGTTCCGGCGCTCGCCCTCTCTTCTCACGATCGCGCTCGGGATCGACGTGCAGGGCGAGCCCGTCGTCTCGGACCTCGCGCGGATGCCGCACCTCCTCGTCGCGGGCCAGACGGGCGCGGGCAAGAGCGTGGGCGTGACGGGCATGATCACGTCGATCCTCTTCAAGGCCCGCCCGGACGAGGTCAAGTTCATCTTCGTGGACCCGAAGATGAACGACATGAAGGACTACGAGGGTCTCCCGCACCTCCTCGTGCCCGTCATCACGGACCCGAAGAAGGCCGCGAACGCGCTCAAGTGGGCCGTGGACGAGATGGACGGCCGCTACAAGCTCCTCTCGGAGTGGCCCGGCGTCCGTCACATCGAGCAGTACAACGCGGCGATTCGCGACCCGCGCTCGCTCGCCGAGGTGCGGGAGAAGATCGGCGATCGTCTGAAGGCGGACGAGAACGGCGTCATCGCGCCGATGCCGTACATCGTGATCGTGATCGACGAGCTCGCGGACCTCATGATGACGGCTCCCCGCGAGATCGAGGAGTCCGTCGCGCGGCTCGCCCAGAAGGCCCGTGCCGTCGGCGTGCACCTCATTCTCGCCACGCAGCGGCCGTCCGTGGACGTCATCACGGGCACGATCAAGGCGAATCTCCCGTGTCGCATCGCGTACACGACGCGGACGCGAATCGACTCCCGGACCATCCTCGATTCCATGGGAGCCGAGTCGCTTCTCGGGCAGGGCGACATGCTCTATCTCGCGGCGGGGACGTCCTACCTCCAGCGGGTCCACGGCGGCTTCATCAGCGGCGAAGAGACGAAAGAGATCTGCCGCTTTCTGAAGAAGCAGGGCAAGCCGATCTACGACGAGACCGTCACGGAAGATCGCGAGGCGCAGGCCGCGGCGAACGGGATGCGTTCCGACTCCGACGACCTCGATCCCATGTTCGACACTGCGGCGCGACTCGTCGTGCGCGAGCGCATGGCGTCCATTTCGTTCCTGCAGCGCCGGCTCGAAATCGGGTTCTCTCGCGCCGGCAAGCTCATCGACATGATGCAGCGCGACGGGATCGTGGGACCGCCCGCGGGTGGGAGCAAGAGCCGCGAGATCCTCGTCCCGACGGACTACTTCGAGGAGATCGACAGGAACCGAAGGTCTTAGAAGAACCGGGATGCCCGCGGCGCGAGGCCGCGGGCAAGCCCCTCCGCGCTACTTCTTCGCGCCGAGGATCGCGTCTTTCGCGGCCTTCGCGACGCGGAACTTCACGACGCGCTTCGCCGGGATCTTGATCGCTTCGCCGGTCGCGGGGTTGCGGCCCATGCGCGCCTTGCGGTTCACGAGCACGAGCTTGCCGAGACCAGGCATCGTGAAGGAGTTCTTCGCCTGCTTGTATGCAAGAGCGGCGAGCTCCTCGAGAAACTGCGCCGAGGCCTTCTTTGTGAGGCCCGACTTCTCCGCGAGGTGCTCTGCGATTTGCGATTTCGTCATTCCAGCCATTTGATTCCGTCCTTTCTTCAATTCGCTCCCGAGTCGGGATACGCGCATTCTAGAGGGAAAACAAGGATCCGTGTCGATACACTCTCGCCGTGAACGTCGTTTTTTTCGGGTCGCCTTCTTTCGCGCTGCCGAGTCTGGAGTCTCTCCGTGGCGCAGGTCACACTCTCGCGCTCGTCGTCTCACAGCCGGGGAAGCCGGTCGGGCGGGGGGAAAGGTCGCGGATCCGCCCGTCGCGGACCGTGCGAAGTCGCTGGGAATTCAAGTCTTCCAGCCCCCCACATTGAAGAATGACGCCGCGGTCGCGCGTCTTTCGGCCGCCGGCGCGGACGTGTTCGTCGTCGTCGCCTACGGGAAGATCCTCGCGCAGAGAGTGCTGGATCTTCCGCGTCTCGGGTGCCTGAACGTCCACGGCTCGCTCCTCCCGCGCTGGCGCGGGGCCTCGCCGGTCCAGGCGTCCGTCCTCGCGGGCGACGCCGTGACGGGCGTTTCAATCATGAAGTTGGACGCCGGAATGGACACCGGGCCCGTCTATACGACGCGAGAGACGAGGATCGGGGAGGAAGAGACTGCTGAAGAGCTGGGCGCGCGGCTCGCCCTGATGGGAGCTGATGCGCTGGTCGAGACGTTGTTTTTCTTGGAAGGTGAAGAGGAAGAGACCACGACCGCGAGGCCTCTGCCGCGCGGCGCGGCCGTCGCAGTCGCGCGGCCCTCGGACGCGCCTTCTAAGCAGATCTTTCTTCCTCCCCTCCCTCAAGACCCTTCTCTCGCGACGACCTGCCCGAAGATCACGCGCGAAGATGCCCGCGTCGACTGGACGCGACCGGCGGCCGAGCTGATTCGTCGCGCGCGAGCCTTCACCCCCTGGCCCGGCCTTTTCACCATTCGAAGAAACTCACGCGTGAAGCTCTCGCGCCTGTCACCCATTGCGTGCGAACCGTGGACGCGAGAGGGAGCAGAAGGACCTTCCCCGGGGACGATCCTCGAAGCCGGCCCGCGCCTCGTCGTCGCGTGCGGCGAAGGGGCGGTCTCGATCGCGGTACTGCAGGCGGAGGGGCGGCGTGCCCTGCCCGCGGCCGAGTTTGCTCGCGGCGAGCGTGTCCTCGTCGGCGAGCGCTGGGGCTGATGGCCCGACCGCGATCCGTGCGGGAGCTGGCGCTCGGAGTGCTCGTGCGCGTGGCGCGGGACCGCGCTCACGCGGCACCCCTCGTCGACGCGCGCGGCCGCGAGCTTCCTCCGCGCGATCGCGACCTTCTGCGGGCGCTCGTCAAGAAGACGTTGCGAGGCGCGCTCCGCCTCGACCACGTCCTGGCCCGACATCTGCGGCAGGCGCCGGAGTCGCTCGATCCGCCGGTGCTCGCCGCCCTCCGCCTGGGCGCCGCCCAGCTCCTCCTGATGGACCGGATCCCCGCGCACGCGGCGGTCGGGGAGACCGTCGCGGCGGCGCACGCCTTCACGCCGAAGGCGGCGGGCCTCGTGAACGCGGTCCTCCGCCGGGTGGCCGAAAAAGAGGCGCGGCCTGGCTCCGTCGTGCTTCCCGCCGGCGCGGACCCGATTCGCCGGCTGGCGCTCGAGACGTCGCATCCGGAATGGCTCGTGGCGCGCTGGGTCGCGGCGTTCGGCGACGACGCGGCTCGAGCGGCGCTCGAGGCCGACGAAGAGGACGCGCCGATGGATCTCCTCGCGGATCCCCGCGCCGGGACGCCCGGGGAGATCATCGCGCTTCTCGCCGCGGACGGCATCGAGGCGGTGCGATCCCCGTGGGCTCCGCTCGCGCTCACCGTGACGGGCGGCGTCGGCGCCCTGCACCCCCTCGTCGTGTCCGGCGCGCTCGCCGTCATCGACGTCGCCGCGCAGGCCATGGTGGAGCTCGTGCCCCCTGCGGACGTCGTGGCCGACCTGGCGGCCGCGCCGGGCGGCAAGACGCGCACGCTTCTCGCGACGGGACGCGCGCGGCGCGTCGTCGCGCTCGAGCGGAACGCATCGCGAGCGCGCCGGCTCGCCGCGAACCTCGCCGCGGCGGGCCGCCGGGAAGAAGCGCTCGTCGTCCGGGCGGACGCCGGGAGACCGCCGCTGCCGCCGTGCCGCTTCGCTTCGATCCTCCTCGACGCTCCGTGCTCGGGCACGGGCACGCTTCGCAAGAATCCGGAGATTCGTCTTCGGCTGAAGCCGGAAGATCTCGCCGGCTTCGCCGACACGCAGCGGCGCCTCCTGGCGGCCGCGCTCGACCTCGTCGCGCCTGGAGGCACGCTCGTCTACGTGACGTGTTCGCTCGAGCGGGAGGAAAACGCGGACGTGGTGGAGGCGCTGCTCGGCAAGCGGTCGGACTTCGCCCGCGTCGTCCCGGACGCGGCCGGGCTGCCCGTCCCGCTTGCGGCGGCCCTCGCGCCCGACGGCTCCGCGCGCGTCCTCCCGGGGGCGACGCGCGACGGTTTTTCGGCGGCCGTTCTGCGCAGGGATTCTCTCCGTTGACAAGGTCCGGGGGCGAGCCTACATTTCCGGCGTTTCCCGTACAGGCAGTTGCGTGAAGCGGCTGCAGGAGGTTCCCTCATGGCCGGCAAAGCCGACATCGTGGATGCGATTGCGAACGACACCGGACTGAAGCGGAAGGACGCGGCGGCGGCGCTCGACTCGGTCGTCAATGCGATCGCAGGAAGCCTCAAGAAGGGCGAGCGTGTCGCGCTTCCCGGTCTCGGGATCTTCCACGTGGCCGACCGCAAGGCGCGCGCCGGCGTGAACCCCCGCACGAAGGCCGCGATCCGGATCGCGGCCGCGAAGGTCGCGCGATTCCGGGCGGGGAAGGACCTGAAGGACCTGCTGAACAAGCGCCGGAAGTAACGGCCTCGCGCGCTTATCATGCGCGCGTGATTCCGCTCCGCGACACGATTTCATCCCGGACCGTGCCGTTCGTGACGCGGCTCCTCGTCGTCGCGAACGTCGCCGTGTTTCTCCTCGAGCTCGCCCAGGGAGCGGATCTCGATGCCTTCGTGCAGGCGTTTGCGTTCGTGCCGGATCGCCTTTTCCGGCCGGAGGCGTACGGGTGGACGTTCGGCGCCGCCGCCTTCACGATCGTCACCTCGATGTTCCTCCACGGCGGCCTCCTGCATCTCCTCGGGAACATGCTGTTTCTCTGGATCTTCGGCGACAACGTCGAGGACGCGCTCGGACACTTCAGGTATCTCGTCTTCTACGTGACCGCCGGCGCGGGCGCGACGCTGCTCCAGACGTTTCTCTCTCCGTCCTCGACGGTTCCGAATCTCGGCGCTTCGGGCGCGATCGCGGGAATCCTCGGGGCGTACTTCGTCTACTACCCGCGCGCGCGTGTCGTGACCGTCGTCCCGCTCTTCATCCTCTTTCCCCTCGTCGAGGTGCCGGCCGGCCTCTATCTCATCGGCTGGTTCGCGCTTCAGTTCTGGATGGGCTCCGCGCAGCTCACGCGCGCGGGCCGCGCCGCCGCGGGAGGCGGAGGCGTCGCGTTCTGGGCGCACGTGGGCGGGTTCGTCGTCGGCGTCGCCTGGGCCCTCCTCTTCCGCCCGGCGCGCGAGCCGGCCGCCCGATACCGGATCTCGTGAAGGCGCGCGGCGGGACGGTTCTCGCCTGGAGCCTCTACGAGCTCGGAGCGACGAGCTTCGCGATGAACCTCCTCTCGCTCCATCTCCCGCTCGACATCGCGGGCCGCGTACCGCGGGGAAGCGAGAAGTTCTCGCTCGCGTTCGGCCTCTCGATGGCCATCGTGGCGCTCGCGGCTCCGTTCCTCGGGCATCTCGCGGACCGCGCGGGCAAGCGGCGGTTTCTCGTCCCGTTCGTCCTCGCGGGCGTCGTTCTGACCGGGCTCGTGGCGGCGCCGGGGCCCGTGCCGCGCGTTCTCGTCTTCTTCGCGCTCGCGAACATCGCGTTCCAGTGCGCGTACGTGTTTTACAACGCCCTCCTGCCGGACGTGTCCGATGCCTCCGACTCAGGCCGCGTGTCGGGCTACGGCGTCGCCGCGGGGTACGTCGGCTCGCTGCTTGGAATGTTCCTCGTGCTGCCTTTCGTGTCGAGTGGGATCCGCCTGCAGATGCCGCACGTCCTCTTGCCGGTGATCGATGCGTTGTCGGTCGCGCCGCTTTCTTCGAATGTGAATGACGCCTGGGTGCGCCGGAACGCCTACCTGCCGACCGCGCTGCTGTGGCTCGTCGCGGCCGTTCCGCTGCTCTTCTTCGCGCGCCTGCCGAAGGCTTCATTCTCTTCACCTTCTAAGAAATCTTCCTCTTCGTCTTCTTCCCCGTTCCGAGACGTCGTCCATACGATCCGGTCCCTTCCGAAAACACCCGCGCTCCTGTGGTTCCTCGTCTCGAACTTCCTGTACGTCGACGTGATCCACACGATCCAGATCCAGATGGCGACGTACTCGCGTTACGCGGTCGGACTGAACGACGGACAGGTGCAGATCCTGCTCCTCGTCGCGACGGCCGTGGCGGTCGTCGGCGGCCTCCTGTACGGTTTCCTCTGCCAGCGCGTCACGATCCGGACCGCGACGCTCGTCGCCCTCGCGAACTGGGTGCTCGTCTTCGTCCTCGCGTTCGCCGTGCGGGACCCGAAGGCCTTCACCATCGTCGGCGTGCTCGCGGGCATCGGCCTCGGCGGCATCAAGGTGACGGGGAGGCTCGGGCTCATCGCGCTCGTCCCGAAGGAGAGGATGACCGAGTTCTTCGGCTTTTTCACGCTCGCCGGCGAAGCGGCCTCGGTCCTCGGGCCGTTTCTGTGGGCGGCGACGCTCGCCCTCTTCCCGGACAGGAGCCCGGCCGGCTATCGAGCGGGAATCGCGGTCCTGTTCGTCGTCCTCGTCTCGGCGATCGGCGCCTTCCTGAAGGTGCGATTCCCCGCCCGGGACGCGGCGGCGATGGCGTGAGGAGCGCCCTCGTCCGGCTCGTCCGTCTCGCCGTCGGCCTCTTCTACCGGCGCATCGAGGTCGCAGGCAGGGAGAACGTGCCACGCAAGGGGCCGGTCCTCTTCGTCGCGAACCACAACAACGGCCTCGTGGACCCGATGATCGTCCTGCATGCGCTCTCGAGGCCCGTCGTCTTCGTCGCGAAGTCGACGCTCTGGAAGATCCCGGTGCTTCGGTCTCTTCTCGATCTGCTCGGGTGCGTACCGGTCGTGAGAAAGGGGGAGGGGGAACCAGGGGTTTCTTTGAAAGGGGAAGATAGGAACAACGCGGCGTTCGAAAAGCTCGCGGCGGTGCTGGAACGGGACGGCGCGGTGCTCATCTTTCCGGAGGGACGCTCGCACTCGGACCCGCGTCTGTCGGAAATCCGAACGGGCGCCGCCCGCGTTCTCCTCCTTTCGAGGAAATTTCCGGTCGTCGTCCCTCTCGGCCTCTGGTTTTCCCAGAAGGAGATCTTCCGATCCGACGTCCTCGTGAAGTTCGGTGCGCCGGTTTCGCCTCCGGCCGCGGAAACCGTCGAGGCGTGGACAGAGGCGATGGGCGCGGCGCTCGAGGGCGTCACGTTGAACGCGGACGACTGGAAGGATCACGAAGTCGTCGCGGCCGTGGATGCGCTGTATGGGGAAAGAGTAAGAAGGAATTTCTTAGAAGGTGAAGAGGAATCGGCGCAGTTGGCGGGTGCCTTCGCGACCCGAAGGGCGCTGCTCGCGGCACGCGCCACCCTGGAGAAGACCCATCCTGGAGAGGTGGCCTCTCTCGCGCGTCGCGCCCGCGCCTTCGACCACCTTCTAAGAAGAATCTCTCTCTCCCTGGCGGCTCTCGACGACCCGCCCCCCGCGACGACGATCCTCCGGCACACTCTTTCGGCTCTCGCCGTGATCGTCATCGGGTTCCCCGTCGCCGTTCTCGGAGCGGCCGCGTGGTGGGTCCCTTACCGCCTGTGCGGAATCGTCGCGAACCGCGTCCCCGGCGCCGCGAAGGAGCGCGATCAGATCGCGCTCTACAAGTTGATCGCGGGCGCCGTCCTCTTCCCCCTCACGCTTGCGTTCTGGACCGTCGCGGCCTGGGTGATGGCCGGCGTCGGTTGGGGAGTCCTCGCCTTCATCGTTCTTCCATTCACAGGAGTCTCTTCTCTCTTCTTCTTCGAATACGCCACCACGCGCGAGCGGCAGGCGCGCGAGCTGCTCGCGCTCGCGTTCAGGCCCGGAGGGATGGCGCGCCTCCGCGCGACGCGGGACGCTCTCGTCGCCGAGTGCGACCGGCTGGCCGGCGTCTTCATGGGCGCATCGGATAATCCTCGACGATGAGCGACGCGCCTCCGATTCCCCGTCCCGTCCCGTACGAACGGGCGTCGTTCGCCCTCGCGATTGTCGCGCTCCTCGCGGCGCTGCTCTTCCATCTGGTCCCGGCACTCCTCGCCGGATTCCTCGCATGGGCGCTGCTCCAGTCGATGGCACGCCGGCTGCGCGGCGAGCGGGTCTCGCACGGCCTCTCGCGCGCCCTCGCGGCGGGCCTCCTGGGCCTCGTGGCGGCGGGGCTCGTCGCGCTCGTGATCATTCTCCTCTGGGGTTTCGTGCGTGGACGGATCGGCGACCTGCCGGCCGTGCTCGAGAGGATGGGGGAGACGCTCGCGCGCCTCAAGGAGACGCTCGAGACCGCGGGCATCTCACTGCCGCTCCCGGCGCATGGCGGCTCGACCGAGGCCGTCGCGGACTGGCTGCGCGAGCATGCGAGCGCGCTGCGCCACGCGGGGACCGTCGGTGCCCGCGGCCTCGCGCACGCGCTCCTCGGGGCCGTGATCGGCGTCCTCGTCTTCTTCCGCGCCCCTTCGGATGCGCCGGGTCCGCTCGCGGCGCAGCTCGAGGAGAGGCTAGGCCGCTTCGGCGGAAGCTTTCGCTCCGTCGCGAAGGCACAGATCGAGATTTCGGCTGTGAACACGATTCTGACGGCGCTTTTCCTCTTCGCGCTCCTGCCGATCTTCGGTGCGCGGCTCCCGCTCGCGGGCACGCTCGTCGCGATTACGTTTCTCTGCGGCCTCGTCCCCGTAGCGGGAAACCTCGTCTCGAACACGGTGATCGTCCTCGTCTCGCTCGGCGTCGCGCCCTGGGTGGCGGCCGCATCGCTCGTGTTCCTCGTGCTCGTCCACAAGCTGGAGTACCTGCTCAATGCGAAGATCGTGGGGGGGCGCATCGGCGCGTCCGCATGGGAGACTCTCCTCGCGATCGTCGTCCTCGAGGCGGCGTTCGGGATCCCGGGCGTCGTCCTTGCGCCGGTCGTTTACGCGTGGGCCAAGTCCGAGCTTTCGGAGCGCGGGCTGGTGTAGCGTAGGCGCGTGACCACAACCAGCACCTCTCCCGCCGTTTCCGTTCCCCTCCTCGACCTGAAGAAGCAGTACGCGACGCTGAAGGACGAGATCCTCCGCGTGACGTCCGAAGTCTACGAGAGCCAGGGCTTCATCCTGGGACCCCGGGTCGAAGCGTTCGAGAAGGCCGTCGCGGCCTACGTCGGCGCGAAGCACGCGATCGGCATGTCCTCGGGCACCGACTCCCAGCTCGCCGTCATGATGGCGCTCGGTGTCGGGCCGGGCGACGACGTCGTGACGTCGCCGTACTCGTTCTTCTCGACGGCCGGGGCCGTCGCGCGTCTCGGCGCGCGGGCGGTCTTCGTCGACATCGAGCCCGAGACCTTCAACCTCGACGCGGCGAAGCTCGAGAAGGCGATCACGCCGAAGACGAAGCTCGTCCAGCCGGTTCATCTCTACGGCCAGTGCGCCGACATGGACCCGATCCGGGACGTCGCGAAACGGAAGGGGATTCCCGTCCTCGAGGATGCTTGCCAGTCGCTCGGCGCCGGTTACAAGGGCACGAGGGCGGGGGCGCTCGGAGAGTCCGCGGCGTTCTCGTTTTTCCCGTCGAAGAACCTGGGCGGATTCGGGGACGGCGGCATGGTGACGACGTCCGACGGCGAGCTCGCCGCGAAACTGCGCGCCACCCGCACGCACGGGGAGACCTCGCGCTATCACCACAAGTTCGTGGGCGGCAACTTCCGCCTCGACGCGCTGCAGGCCGCGATCCTGCACGTGAAGCTGCCGCACCTCGACGGCTGGGCCGACGCCCGCCGGAGGAACGCGAAGGACATCGAGCGGCGCTACCTCGAGGTCGGCGGCCTCCCGTTCGAGAAGGGCGGCCTGAAGTTCCCGCGCGAGGCCGCGGGACGTCACCACGTCTTCAACCAGTTCGTCGTGCGCGTCGGGAAGGGCCGCCGGGACGCATTGAAGACGCACCTCGAGAGCCGCCAGATCGGCTGCGCGATCTACTATCCCGTTCCGCTGCACCTCCAGGAGTGCTTCGCCTCCCTCGGCGGTCGACCGGGCGACTGTCCGGAAGCCGAACGGGCCGCGAACGAAACGCTCGCGGTTCCCGTGTTCCCGGAGCTCACCGGCGAGCAGAAACAGGCGCTGGCGGGCACGCTAGCCGAGTTCAGTCTTGGACTTGGCGCGGCCTAACGTTCTCATAATAAATACCTTACTGTGATCTATATACAGCCTTGACAGATATCAGGGAAGGCTCTAGAGTTCTGGCACTCGTCGGTCTCGACTGCTAACACGAGACCACCAGTCCCCTGAATCGAAAGGAGCGTCCCATGAAAGTTCGTCCCCTCTATGACCGGATTCTCGTCAAGCGCGTCGAGGCCAAGGAGCAGGTGCGCGGCGGAATCATCATCCCCGACACCGCGAAGGAAAAACCGATGGAGGCCAAGGTCGAAGCCGTCGGCGAAGGCAAGTTCGACGACAACGGCAAGCGGATTCCGCTCGACGTGAAGAAGGGCGACCGGATCCTCATCGGCAAGTACGCCGGCACCGAAATCAAGATCGAAGACCAGGAGCTCCTCATCCTCCGCGAGGACGAAGTGCTCGCCATCGTCGAGACGAAGTAAGAGGTAAATGAAATGGCTGCCAAGAACATCACCTACGGCGAAGAAGCTCGCCAGAACATTCTCCGGGGCGTCAACAAGCTGGCCGACGCGGTCAAGGTGACGCTCGGACCCAAGGGCCGGAACGTCGTCATCGACAAGAAGTTCGGCTCGCCCACGATCACGAAGGACGGCGTCACGGTCGCGAAGGAGATCGAGCTCGAGAACTCGCTCGAGAACATGGGCGCCCAGATGGTCCGCGAGGTCGCTTCCAAGACCTCCGACATCGCCGGCGACGGCACGACGACGGCCACGGTCCTCGCCCAGGCCATCTACCGCGAGGGCATCAAGATGGTCACCGCGGGCGGAAACCCGATGGAGATCAAGCGCGGCATCGACCTCGCCGTCAAGAAGGCGGTCGACGCGATCAACTCGATGAAGAAGACCGTCGACGCGAGGGAGATCGCCCACGTCGGCACGATCTCGGCGAACGGCGACGTGGAAATCGGCAAGATCATCGCCGAGGCCATGGACAAGGTCGGCAAGGACGGCGTCATCACGGTGGAAGAGGCGAAGGGCCTCGAGACGACGCTCGAAGTTGTCGAGGGCATGCAGTTCGACCGCGGCTACCTCTCGCCGTACTTCGTCACGGACGCCGAGCGCATGGAATGCGTCCTCGAGAGCGTGAAGATCCTGATCTACGAGAAGAAGGTCTCCTCCATGAAGGACCTTCTTCCGATCCTCGAGCAGGTCGCCAAGCAGAACCGTCCCTTCCTCATCATCGCGGAAGAGATCGAGGGCGAGGCGCTCGCGACGCTCGTCGTCAACAAGCTCCGCGGCACGCTGCACGTGGCCGCCGTCAAGGCGCCCGGCTTCGGCGACCGCCGCAAGGCCATGCTCGAGGACATCGCGATCCTCACGGGCGGCAAGATGATCTCCGAGGACCTCGGCATCAAGCTCGAGAGCGTCAAGTGGGAAGACCTCGGCGACGCGAAGAAGGTCACCGTCGACAAGGACAACACGACGATCGTGGTCGACACGGGCGACAAGAAGCGCCGCGAGGCGATCACGGGCCGCGTGAAACAGATTCGCGCCCAGATCGAAGAGACGACTTCCGACTACGACCGCGAGAAGCTCCAGGAGCGGCTCGCGAAGCTCGTCGGCGGCGTCGCCATCATCAAGGTCGGAGCGGCGACCGAGACCGAGATGAAGGAGAAGAAGGCCCGCGTCGAGGACGCGATGCACGCGACGAAGGCGGCCGTGGAAGACGGCATCGTCCCGGGCGGCGGCGTCGCGCTCCTGCGCGCGATCTCCGAGGTCGACAAGCTCAAGGAGCACGGCGACATCCAGATCGGCGTGAACATCGTCAAGCGCGCGCTCGAGGAGCCCGCCCGCCAGATCATCGCGAACGCCGGGCTCGAGGGCTCGGTCATCGTGAAGGAGCTCAAGGAGCGGGGCGGGTTCATCGGCTTCAACGCCCAGACCGAGAAGACGGAAGACATGCTCAAGGCGGGCATCGTCGACCCGGCCAAGGTCACGAAGTCGGCGCTCCAGAACGCGGCGTCCATCGCCGGCCTCATGCTCACGACGGAAGCCCTCGTCTCCGAGATCAAGGAGAAGGAGAAGGCTCCCGCGGGCGGCATGGGCGGCGGCGGCGGCATGGGCGGCATGTACTAGATCTGACTCCCGAGCGGACTGATTCCTTTTCTCGGCCCGGCGGAAACGCCGGGCCGATTTCTTTCTCGCGGCGGATCCGTGACGGGCACGCGTGGCGCGATGAACGGCGCCCGAACGAACCGAGATCGTTTTTCGACTATCGTTCCCTCATGAAGATCGCGCCGCCCGGGCCCGCATTGTCGCGCCCGGAGCGGATTCAGCGCCTCGCTCTCGTGATCCTCGCGGCGGTCCTCAGCTTCCGGGCGCTTCTCCTGCCGGTCCTCGCGTGGAACTCGCGCTACGTCATGGACGAGTACACACAGGCGGCATACCCGCTCTACATTCCGATGGGCTTCTACGATGGGCTCGATCCCATCAAGACCGTGCTCTACGTTTACGTCTTCGAGGTGGCGCATCGCCTCACGCACAGCGCGGTCGATCTGCTGCACGTCGCGAGGATGGAGGGAGCCCTTCTCGCGTTCCTCGCGGCCGCGGCGACATTCGGGATCTGCGCGTCGGCTCGGCCGCAGCCGGTTCGAGGCCTTGTTCGCCGTCTCCGTGCTGTTTTCGTTCACGAATTTCATGGAGCGTTCGTTCCGGATCCGGTCCGACACCGGTGGCCGTCTTCTTCGCGACGGCCGCCGTGTTCGTCGCGGTGGGAGGGGAAGGCCCGGGCCGTGCATTCTTCGCCGGCCTTCTGGCCGGCGGCGCCTTCTTGAGTACGCAGAAAGCGGTCTACCCGTTGGCCGCACTCGGACTGGCCTTCGCGGTCTCGGGCATCGGGGTGTTCCACGTCCGGCGCCAGCTCGCGAGGGTCGGCGCTTACGCCGGCGGCATCGCGGCAGCGCTCCTGGCGTATGCGATGTGGTTCGATCTCCGGAATCCGTTTCGGGTGCTTTCGATGGTATTTCTGAGCCCGCTGCACTTCGCCCCCATCCACGGCAACCCGCACTACGCGGGCATCCGCGGGCTGTACATTCCGCAGACGCTCGGACGAAACCCGGTGTCGTACGCGCTCGCCGCGATCGGACTCGCGCTCGTCCTGGCACGGCTCCGATCGTCCCCACCGCGGATCCGGCTCGCGGCAGTGGCGGCGTCGATCGTCACGCTCCTCGTGTTCCTGCACGAGCAGCCCTGGCCGTACGCTTTCGTCATGGCGCTGCCCTTCCTCTCGGTATTCGCGCCCGAGGCTCTCTCATGGCTCGAAGCGCACGCCGCGGATCGCGGCCCCTGGGTCCGCCTCGCGGTGTGCGTACTCCTCATGTGGCAGCTGCCCCGCAATCTCGCATACCTCGGCCACGACAACGGGGTCCAGAACCAGGTCGTCGAATACGCGGAACGTCTCCTCGGACCTGACGACCGTTATTTCGACGGCATCGGCATGGTCCCGACGCGCCATCTCGCGCGAGCTGGTCAGCTGGGAGGCGCTCGTCCTCGAGGGGGTCCGCGT
The DNA here is from genome assembly GCA_963809425.1 of Thermoanaerobaculia bacterium. Taxonomy (GTDB): domain Bacteria; phylum Acidobacteriota; class Thermoanaerobaculia; order UBA5066; family UBA5066; genus Fen-183. The sequence continues at coordinate 183,747 of CAWEJK010000004.1, read as the reverse complement.
CGAGCTGGCGCGACGGGAACGATCGTTCGATTCGGCGATCCTCGAGTCGCAGCCCGAAACTCTGGATTCTGAACTACCGCATCCACGATCTGCGGGAGTACCTGCCAGCGCCTGCTCGACCCTTCGTACGTTCGCGTCCATCCCGACGTGCTCCTGACGGGAGCCTTCTTCCGGGACACCCGGCCCGTGGCGTTCGTGAACCGCTGGCCCGGTCGCTACGGGTTGTTCCGACCGGACGGATCCCCGAGCGGAGAGCCGTGGCGTCTGGACGGCCGCGAAACCGGCGCGGACGGCTTCGTCCCGGCGGGCCCCCACGAGATCGTCGCGTCCGCTCGCCGACGGCCCGCGTTACCTCCTCCCCGTCGGGACGACGTTCGTCACGACCCTGCCGGTGACCTCTCCGCTCGACGATCTGTTCTACGGCGTCTACGACTGACGGCGAGAGCATGGCCGTAGAATGGGAGTGCATCCATGGCTGACAAGCGCACGCTCGCGGTGCTCATTCCCTGTCTGAATGAGGAGACGGGAATCGCATCCGTCGTGTCGGAGTACCGTGGCGCGTTCCCGGAGGCGCGCATCCTCGTCGTCGACAACGGGTCGACGGACGGCACGGCGAGCGCGGCGCGCGCGGCAGGCGCGGAGGTGATCCTGGAAGCGAGGCGCGGCAAGGCAAGGGCCGTGGTGACCGCCCTGAACCTGATCGACGAGGACCTCGTCCTGATGGTGGACGGCGACGGGACGTACCCGGCCGAGGGCGCGCGCCTCCTGTTTCCGCTCTGCGAGCAGGGGATGGACATGGTGACGGGCCTGCGGACACCCGGAGGGGACCAGGCCGCCGTGTTCCGCCGCTTTCATCGCGGCGGCTCGACGCTGTTCCACGCGGCGATGCGCATCGTGTTCGGCTACGCGCCGGGCGACCTCTTTTCGGGCCTGCGGCTCTTCTCGCGGCGTTTCTACAAGAACGTGCCCATCCTGTTCCGCGGTTTCGAGCTCGAGACGGAGCTCACGATTCAGGCCGTCGAAAAAGGCTTCCGCGTCGCCGAGGCGCCGGTGCCCTTCCGGGAGCGGGCGGAGGGAAGCGCGTCGAAGCTGCGGACCGTGCGTGACGGGATCCGGATCCTTCGTCTGATCCTCGTGCTCTTCCGCGACTACCGTCCCTTCGAGTTCTTCGCGCTCGTTTCGGCGCTCTTTTTCACGGCCGGGCTCGTCGCGGGCTACCTGCCCGTGCGTGAATACTTTCAGACCCATCTCGTCGGGCGCTTCCCGCTTGCGATCCTCGCGGCGGCCCTGATGAACCTGGCGCTCTTCTCGCTTCTCACGGGCGTGACGCTGGAATCGGGGCTCCGGCACCGTCGGGAGGCGTGGCAGATCCAGCTCCGCAACTTCCGGGGATGAGGCCGGAGTCCTCACCGGAGCCGCGTGGCGTCGTCGTCCACATCCTGTCGCAGTACCTGTGGCCGGACGACGCGCCCACGGGAATTTACGCCGAGCAGCTGTCGGACGCGCTCGCTCGCGCCGGAGTCACCGTGCGGCTCGTCGGCGGCACGGGCACGTACCGCCCGGGCGAGAGACGCGCGCCGGCCACGTCCATCGGACGCGTCGCGCACCACGAAGGGAAGCGGGGCCACCTCATCTCGACGGCTCTGGAATACGAATCCGTGAGGCGTGCATTCGCGTCGGAGATCGCGCGCTCGGTCGCGCCGGGCGACGTCGTCGTCGTGACGAGCGCGCCGCCGACGACGATCGGGCTCATCCGCCAGATCCGAAACGGGGTGCGCGCGGCGTGTACTGGCTGCAGGACTTCTATCCCGAGCTGATCCGCGGCGTCGTCGATTTCCCTCTCGCGCTCAGACGGCGCTTCTCTGCTACCTGGCGGGCGCGCCTCGCGGAATGGGACCACGTCGTCAAGGTCGCCGGAAACCTCGGCTACGATGGCGCGAATGCCCGGGTCTTCCGGAACTGGCCCACGCTCGACCTCGGCGAGCCGCGTCCGTTCCGCCCGAGAACGGCGCTCTACTCCGGGAACCTCGGTTGGGGCCATCACCTCCCGAGCTTCCTCGCGCTCTGCGAGAAGCTGGGGCGCGAGGGGTTCTCGATCACCGTCCAGGGCGACGGCCCCGGTCTCGCGCGCCTTCCGGATTGGATCCGCGTGGGGCCCGCGCTGAGACGACCCGGGGATCTCATCCGCGCCTACTGGGAGGCAGAGGTGCATCTCGTCGCCGGCCACCCGGCCATTCCCGAGGCCGTTTTCCCTTCCAAGTTCTGGAACGCCTGGGCGACGGGCCGCACGGTTCTCTTCTCCGGACTGGCCGGTGAGATGGAGGAGGAGAAGCGCGCCGCCGAAGCTGCGGATTACCGCCGCCACCTCCCGGACCTCACCGACTTCGTCGCCGGACTGATTCGAGGAGGCGCATGACGACGACGTCGGCCCCCGAAGGGGGGGCGCGCACGCGCCGCCAGCTCGCGCTCTATCGGCTCGGACTCAACATCGTCGGAGCGACGTTCCGGGTCGGGCCGCTGGCCTCGATCCTGGCGCGGGCCTCGAAAGTCTTCCTCCGGCACGCAAGGGTCCGGCACCTCCTCCGCACGGGCGGCTTCGATTCGATCGTCGACGGCGGCGCGGCCGTCGGGGAGTTCGCGTTCGCCGCGCGCGACTCGTGCCCGGGCGTCCCCCTCGTGTGCGTCGAGCCTCACCCGCCCTCGGCCGAAATCCTGCGCCGGAACGGTTTTCGCGTCGTGGAAGCCGCCCTGTGGAAGGCGAGGGGCCGGCTCAGGCTGACGCAGCCGGCCGACGCGACGACGTCTTGCAGCGTTGTCTTCGAGTCCGCCCCGGGACGGCCCTCGTGGGACGTGGACACCGTCCGCCTCGACGAGATCGACGTCACGGGCGAACGGATCCTCGTGAAGCTGGACCTGCAGGGGGCCGAGGCCGACGCGCTCGAAGGAATGGAATCGCTCTGGCCGCGCTGCGCGGCAATCCTCCTCGAAGTGAGCTACGGCCCCTCCGGCTCTTGCGAGCCGCTCCGCGCCCTCCTCGCGGCGCGCGGCTTCGCGGAGGCGGGGACGCTGAACGAACTCGAGGAAGACGGTCTGCCGACGGAGGCCGACAAGCTCTTCGTCAGACGCGGACCCGCCGCATGATTGGGCTCAGCCTCCTCACTCTTGTCCCGGGGGCATCGGGCGCGGGCATCGAACGCTACGCGCGAGACCTGTGCCGCGGGCTCGGCCGCTTTGGCTCGGGCACCTACGTCGCCCTGCTTCCGACCGTCGCTCCGCAGGCGGCCGACGGGATGCCCGGTCGTGTGATCGCCGCGTATCCCGCGTCCCGAACCCTCACGGGGCGCGCGGTCGCGATGGCGTTTGCGGTCGCGAGGTCCGGTCGTGTCGCGCGGGAGATGCTCGCGGGCGGCGTTGAGGCGTTGCACTATCCGCTTACGGTCATGATCCCGGCGGTGACGCGTGTCCCGGCCGCCGTCACGATCGCCGACGTTCAGCATGCGGTGTACCCGGAGTTTTTCTCGGCCGCGGAGCGTCTGTACCGGAGATGGATGTATGCACGGACCGCGAAACTGGCCCGAGTCGTCATCACGATCAGCCGCTTCAGCGCAAGTTCACTAATGCGGCATCTCGGGGTGCCGGTCGACAAGATACGTGTCATCCCGCTCGGTGTCGACCCGGAACAGTTCCGCGTCGGAACAGCGGTACGCGAGCCCTTCCTTCTGTATCCGGCGAACTATTGGCCTCACAAGAACCACGCACGCCTCTTCGAGGCGTTTCGCCGGGTGCGGGCCAGCAGGCCCGAGCTCACTCTCGTTCTGACCGGGGCGGGCCATGGCGGCCGCACGCTTCCAGAAGGCGTCCTGAGCCGCGGACTCGTGAGCGACGACGAGCTCGTCCGTCTCTATCAGACCGCATCCGCGACGGTCTTCCCGAGCCTGTGGGAAGGGTTCGGCCTTCCGGCGGTTGAGGCAATGGCGTGCGCCTGCCCGGTCGTTGCCTCGAGGGTTACGTCCCTCCCGGAGGTCTGCGCCGACGCCGCTAGGTACGTCGACCCGTTATCGCCCGGCGACATCGCGAGCGGGATCGAGGACGTGCTGCGGAATTCCGCCGGTCTCGTCGAGGCGGGCCGCCGAAGGGCCGCGCAACTCACCCTGGAGGCGTGCGTGCGCGCCCACGACGCGGTCTATGGAGAGCTCCTCGCTTCCTAGGCCTCGGCGGGCGGCGGCGGCGCGTCTTCGACCCGCCTTGGGGCGAGCGGCTCTCCTCGCGCGGTTCCGCGCGTAATGTTCCTGGAGAGCGGGCGGTCAGGAGTCGGTAGGGCATCGCATTCACGAGCAATCCGGTGCCAATCAGCATGTTGACCAGCACGAGTGGCAATACGGAACGAGGACCCCATATCGGGATAACAAATGGAATGACGATGCAACATACTCCGATGACTCGTGTCGACATTTTCGGCATGACGAGCAGAAACACGATCACGGGTAGCAACGGCGTCAGGGAATAGATCCAGGACACTGGCAGAAGCGCAACCGAGACATATGTCAGCAACATCCAGAGTTTCGTCGATGGAAACGGTGCGCCCGTTTCACGAACCTCCTTGCGATTTGTCCACACGATCAGCGCCAGAAAGCTGAACACGAGGGTGATACCCCACCCGCCACCCCAGCGATAACCGGTTCCCAGCAAGGACGCGTTGTCCTCTCGCAACATCATGGTGATCGCATTCAACCGATTTGCCTGCACATACTGGGAGAGCACTCCGGGAGACAACAGCACGGCGCCTGCCGACGACGCGATCACCACCGTCGCCATTCCGAGAAGGGCATGCCAGCGCTGTTTCGAGAGGAACAGAATGATCATGACGCCCGGGACGAGTTTCGGGAGTGCAGCGAGGCCTAGTCCGACTCCACTGAGGAAGGGAGTGTGCCGCCGGACCGGAACCCGACTGCAAAGCCCAAGAGCCAGACGATCGTGAACTGGCCCAGCGAGGTGGCCACCGGGGGCCACGCCAAGGCGATCGGCGTAAGCCCCAGGGCGACAACCACGAGAGTCCATAAAGGCGAAAGAGAATGCGAACAGGCCCAGCATGACCCACGCCCAGAGCATCGCGGCCAACGGGCCAGGGCAAGAACGCAACCGGCGCGACCAGGACACAGGCCGTCGGGGGGTGCGTACTGACGTGGTCGACAGGCCACTCCAGGCCAAGTGCCCTCGCGGCCGTCCCAGGACGGGATAGGCGTTGTCCGCGACGAGCCATCGCGCGAAACCCGACAATGTCCGCCGCGAGATCCGAAGCGAGCACCGTCCCCCTTCAAGGTCTCTACTGCGCTTTCAAGAGGACGTGGAGACGACGAGAAGGGGTCGGAGGCTTTCCATCGCCAGGAGAGGGCAAACAGGAGAACAAGTGCGCCAATGCCGGCGATGCCCCACGCGCGTGTGCGCGTGGATGTCATTCCGTTCTCCCCGCGCCGATGTTCATCCGGGCTTGACCGCGACGAACGTATATGGGCGTCCGGGCGCCTTGTAGACGAGGTCGAGAACAGACAGCACCCAATCCGGCAGCTGGATTCCCTTGGGAAGAAAGAGCTTTTCCGCGATGAGAATCCGCAGGCTGGCCCGCGTGTGGGGGAACAGGTTGATCTCGGAGCGCATCGTGCTTAGGACGCTGTGTGACCTCGAGCCCTCCGGCCTCGAGGAAGTCCCTGTAGGCCCGGACCCGATACGCGTACTCGCCTCCGCTCATGGAGTGAGTGTCGTGCCTGTTCAGGAAGCGCTTCGAGGTCCCCGGGGAACGTCACGACGTGCTCGCGGGCTAGGACGAGGAGCCCGCCGGGCCTGAGGACGCGGGTCGCCTCGCGGCAGAAAGCCTCTGGATTCGCCATGTGGTGAAGCACCTGGCGCCCGTAGACGAGGTCGAAGAGCTCCGCACGAAATGGGAGTGCTTCCCCCGCCGCCTGCTCGACCCGGATCGCGACTCGCGCTCGACGGTTCAGATCCCGGATTGCGTGCGCTCCGACGACTCGGCTCGGGTCCGGTTCGATCGCGTCCACGGCCCATCCGTCGGCCGCCAGGGCAAAGGCCACGATCCCCCGACCGCTTCCGACGTCGAGGGCGCGTCCACGGATTGCGGGCAGGAGTCGGCGCGCGGCCTGCCATTCCGAACTCGCGAAGAACCGGGCCGCCGCGCCTTCGATCGGGTCGTCGAAATAACACTCGACCGCGAGGCGGGCGTTCTGTGGCTGGTTTCGGAACCAGAGAAACGTCTCCTCCCAGCTCCGCGGAGACTCTGGTTCCAGCGAACGGTCTCGGCCCTTTCGCGAGTGCCTCGACCGGATCTTCCCGAGCATGAGCGAACAAATGATAACGCCCGGCCGCTCGATCGTCAGGTGCGACGGCGTCACGGGGCCCGGTGTCGTCGCATCCGGTCCCGTGGGCACGCCGTGGCAAGATGACCCGGCCCGCCGGCGGCGGGCGGAAGGAGGAGAACGGTGAAGTCATACGGCGACGCCTTCTCTCGCTACGGCGTTCACGTGTTGCTCCTCGTCGCGGTCGCGGCGATGAGCTGCGCGAATCAGCTGTTCCTCAAGGCCGGTGTCTCGAAAGGCGGGCCGATCGGCATCAGCGTCGAAGGGCTCGTGGCCCTCGTCCGCCGCATCTTCACGACACCGCTGATCCTGGTCGGCTATGCGATCGGAGGGTCTGACGAATCTCGTGTGGCTTGCGGCCCTCTCCCGATTCGAGATCAGCTTCGCGGCGCCCGTCATGTCGGGTCTCTATTTCGTCTTCCTCCTTGCGGCGTCCGCACTCGTTCTGGGCGAGTCGGTGGGCCCGAACCGCTGGATCGGAACGCTCCTGATCGTCGCCGGCATGTTCCTCGTCGGGAGGAAATAGCCCCGTCATGCCGCGCGTCACCGTCCTCGGAGCGGGCCTCGTCGGCTCTCTCATCGCCCGGACGCTCGCGGCCGACGGCTGGGACGTCGTCGTCTGCGATCGCTCGGAGGACGCGCTCGGGGCGCTCGCGGGATTGCCGCGCGTCGCCACGGCCCGGCTCGATTTCGCGAGCGCCGCGGCGATCGCCGCGGCCGTCGCGCCGGCCGACATCGTGGTGGGGGCGGTGCCTGGGTTCCTGGGGCACGCGATGCTGAAGACCGTGATCGAGGCTCGGAAGCCGCTCGCCGACATCTCGTTCGCGCCGGAGGACCCTCTCGTCCTCGACGCCCTCGCGAAGGAGAAGGGCGTCCCGGCGATCGTGGACTGCGGTGTCTCGCCGGGACTTTCGAACCTCGCGTGTGGGCGCGCGGCGGCGTGGTTCGACTCCGACGCCCTCGAGTCCATCGTCATCTCCGTCGGCGGGCTTCCGTTCGAACGCACGCAGCCGTGGGAGTACCGCGCGGTGTTCTCGCCCACGGACGTCATCGAGGAGTACACGCGGCCCGCCCGCCTCGTCGAAGACGGAAAGGTCGTCACGCGGCCCGCTCTTTCGGACGTGACGCGCTTCGAGCTGCCGGGCGTCGGGACGCTGGAGGGATTCCTCACGGACGGCCTCCGCACGGTGCTCACGACCGTGAAGGCGCGAAACCTGCGCGAGGAGACCCTGCGCTGGCCGGGTCACGCCGAGAAGATGCGCCTCCTCCGCGACGCCGGGTTCTTCGGCGACGCGCCCGTGGAGGCCGGCGGCGTCCGCGTGGCCCCGCGAGCGGTCGCGGAAGCGCTCCTCTTTGCGATGTGGAAGAGACCCGAGGGCGAGGCCGAGTTCACGGTGCTGCGCGTCGAGTCGCGCGGTTCCAGGGCCGGGAGGCCGGCGCGCCTCGTCCACGACCTGTTCGACCGCACGGACGCGAAGACCGGCGCGACGTCCATGGCGCGGACGACGGGATTCCCGTGCGTCATCGCGGCGCGGCTCGTCTCGGCGGGAACATTTCGCGAGCCCGGGGTGTTTCCGCTGGAGCTGCTCGGAACGCGGCCCGGCCTCTTCGCGGCCTTCGTCGACGGTCTCGCCGCACGGGGCGTCGCGTTCTCCGAAACCGAGGAGGATCCGTGGCCGGCGTGAAGAACCCGATGGGGCGCCTGCCGGGCTCAGAGAGATCCGGCGGGCGTATCCGCGAGGAGCGGCCGAAGCTCCCGAAGTCCGTGCGCCTGCGGGCGCTCCTGCCGGACATCAAGGCGCTCGTCGCTCCCCGGAAGGGAATTCTCGCCTTCGGCTTCGTCCTGATGGCGATCAACCGCGTCTCGGGGCTCGTCCTGCCCGCCTCGACGAAGTTCCTGATCGACGACGTGATCGGCAAGCGGCAGACGGAATTGCTGCTGCCGCTCCTCGGCGCGGTCGTGGGAGCGACGCTCGTCCAGGGCGTCACGTCGTTCTCGCTCACGCAGCTTCTCTCGAAGGCGGCCCAGCGCCTCATCGCCGAGCTTCGGCGGAAGGTGCAGGCGCACATCGGGCGGCTGCCCGTGACCTTCTACGACGCGAACAAGACGGGCGCGCTCGTGTCGCGCATCATGTCGGACGTCGAGGGCGTGCGGAACCTCATCGGCACGGGCCTCGTCGAGTTCGCGGGCGGGCTCCTGACGGCGGCGATCGCGCTCGTCGTGCTCTTCAAGATCTCGACGACGATGACGCTGCTCGCGTTCACGTTCCTCGTGGGCTTCGGCCTCGTTCTGAACCGGGCGTTCGGCACGATCCGTCCGATCTTCCGCGAGCGCGGGAAGATCAACGCGGAGGTCACCGGCCGCCTCATGGAGTCGCTGGGCGGCGTGCGCGTCGTCAAGGGCTACCACGCCGAAGAGCGGGAAGAGAAGGTGTTCGCCTCCGGCGTGCAGCGCCTCCTCGACAACGTCCTCAAGACGCTCACGTCCACGAGCGTCATGAGCCTCTCGTCGACCGTCATGCTCGGCGTCGTGGGCGCGGTCGTCATGTACGTGGGGACGCGCCAGATCATCGCCGGCACGCTCACGCTCGGCGGGTTCTTCACGTACACGCTCTTCATGGGCTTCCTCGTGGCGCCCATCTTCCAGATCGTCGCGATCGGAACGCAGCTCACGGAGGCGCTCGCCGGCCTCGAGCGGACGCGCGAGATCCTGGCCGAGAATCCCGAGGACGCCGATCCGCGCCGCACGGTCGTGCTTCCCGCGATCTCGGGCGACATCGTCTTCGAGGACGTGAAGTTCGCGTACGAGGAGGGGAAGGAGGTCCTCCACGGAGTCTCCTTCCACGCGCCGCCCGGCACCGTCACGGCGCTCGTCGGGCCTTCGGGCTCGGGCAAGAGCACGATCATCGGCCTCGTGGCGGCCTTCCACGTTCCGACGGGCGGCGTCGCGCGCGTCGACGGCGTGGATCTCGCGACGGTGCGCCTCGACTCGTATCGCACGGCGCTCGGCGTCGTCCTTCAGGAGACGTTCCTCTTCGACGGCACGATCCGCGAGAACGTCGCGTTCTCGCGCCCGGACGCGAGCGAGGAGGAGATTCTCCGCGCGTGCCGGATCGCGCGCGTCGACGAGTTCGCCGAGGGATTCGAGAAGAAGTACGACACGATCGTCGGGGAGCGCGGCGTGAAGCTGTCGGGAGGACAGCGCCAGCGCGTTTCGATCGCACGCGCGATCCTCGCGGACCCCCGGATCCTCATTCTCGACGAGGCGACCTCGAGCCTCGACTCGGAGTCCGAGGCGCTCATCCAGGAAGGTCTGTCGTTCCTGATGAAGGGGCGCACGACGTTCGTCATCGCGCACCGCCTCTCCACGATCCGGCGGTCGGACCAGATCCTCGTCGTCGAAGGCGGCCTCGTCGTCGAGCGCGGCACGCACGCGGCGCTCTACGCGGCCCGCGGCCGGTACTACGAGATGTACACGAAGCAGCACGGCGTCGAGACGAACCTGTTCCTCGCGCCGGGCGAGGGCGACCCGAAGCCGCGCGAGGAGGCGGACGAGCCGGAGCCGGCCGGTCCGCCGGTCCTCACGGAGGCCGTCAACGCCCTGCGGCGGCCGGCGGGTTGAGGGCCGGGAGCCCCGGTCTCCTTCCTCGCCTGATTCGTCTGGATCATGCCGGGCCGCCTCCCGGCGGCCTAGCTTTGGAAGGAACTGGAGGGAGGATTCCATGAAGATCCTGATCGCCGACGCGTTTGACGAGTCTCTTCCCGGCCGCCTCGCCCCGATCGGGGAGGTGCTGACCGACGCCTCCCATCTGAAAGAGGCCGACGTCGTCCTCGTGCGCTCGAAGACGAAGGTGACCCGGGAGTATCTGAGCGGCGCGCCGAACCTCAAGCTCGTGATCCGGGGCGGGGTCGGCCTCGACAACGTCGACATCCAGGCCTGCCGCGAGCGCGGCATCGACGTCAAGAACACGCCGCGGGCGTCCTCGGTCGCCGTGGCGGAGCTCACGATGGCGCTCATGCTCGCCGTTCCGAACCGGCTCGTCGAAGGGCACAGCGGCCTCAAGCAGGGGCGCTTTCTCAAGAAGGAGCTCAAGCGCACCGAGCTCTTCGGCAAGACGCTCGGCCTCGTCGGCGCCGGCCTGATCGGCACGGAGGTCGCGCGGCGGGCCCAGGCCTTCGGGATGAAGGTCATCGCCTACGACCCGCAGATCGCGAATCACGCCCTCGCCGAGCTCGTGGACGACCTCGACGAGCTGTTTCTGCGCGCCGACGTCGTCAGCTTCCACGTCCCGGCCACGGCCGAGACGCGCGGCCTCGTCAACGAGCACACGATCGCGAAGATGAAGGACGGCGTCATCCTCGTGAACACCGCCCGCGGCTCGATCGTCGTGGAGCCCGACCTCGCGCAGGCGCTCGCGTCGGGGAAGGTGCGCGCCTACGCGACCGACGTCTTCCTGAGCGATCCGCCCGACCCGAACAGTCCGCTGCTCTCGGCGCCGAACGTCCTCATGACGCCGCACCTCGGCGGCTCCAGCCGCGAAAACCTCCTGCGGATCGGCGACAGCGTCGTCGAGCTCCTCGGGAAGTGGCGGAAGGCTCTCATCCTGACGCCGCAGGCCGGCGCGGCGGTGCGCGATGCGGTAGCGCCCGCCGTCAGCGCTTCGAGCCCGGCCCCAGCAGCGGCTGGCCGGGCCTTTCCGCCGTGATCTTCCCGTCCGCCACGACGAGCCTGCCGTTCACCGCGACGTACGGGAACCCCAGCGAATAGTGGAGAGGGTCGGCGTACGTCGACACCGGCTTCACGCGGACCGGATCGAACGCGACGACGTCGGCGCTCAGCCCGACCTTGAGAGCCCCGCGGCCCTTGAGTCCGGCGCGCGCGGCCGGGAGGGAGGTCATCTTGCGGACGGCCTCTTCCAGGGTCAGGAGCTTCTCGTCGCGCACGTACGTGCCGAGAATGCGCGCGGTCGAGGCCCAGGCGCGGGGGTGGGACTTTTCCTCCGAGTAGATCCCGTCCGTGGCCGCCGCGCCGGAGTCCGTGCAGAAGGCGACGGAGGGATCCTTGAGCGCCGTTCGGACGTCGTCCTCGCTCATCATGAAGAGGATGCAGGTGGCGTTCGCGCGATCCGCGAGGACGATGTCCATGAGCGCGTCGCGGGGATCCTTCTTCATGAGGGCGCCGATCTCTTCCAGCGTGCCCCCCTCGTATTTCTTCAGGCCGGCGTCGAGAACGGCGGAGAGCATGACGCCGGAGCCGCCGCCCGAGCCGTACCACTGGTTCTCCCATGCAGGTGTGTCTTCGGCCATCTCGTTCCGGATGCGCGTTCTCGTCGCGGGATCGCGGAGGCGCGCGAGGAGCCGCTCGCGGCCGCCCTCGCGCACCCAGGGCGGGAGGCAGGCGTCGAGCCCGTTCGACGCGGCGTTCCACGGGTACTGGTTCGCGGCCACGTCCAGGCCCGCGGCGCGGGCCGAGGCGAACGCGGCGAGGATCTTCGGCATCGTGCCCCAATTGCGGCGGTAGGCCGCCTTGATGTGCCAGACGTTTGCCGCGATTTTCGCCTCGCGGGCGATCCGGAAGACTTCCGCGAGCGACGCCTCGATGCGGTTTCCCTCCGAGCGCTGGTGGGTGAAATACACGCCCCCGCGGGACGCCGCGACCCGCGCGCAGGCGATGATCTCCTCCGTGGAGTTATAGAGGTCCGGCACGTACTGCAGCGACGTCGAAAGGCCGAGCGCGCCATCCTCCATGGCCTGCGCGACGAGCGCCTTCATCGTCTCCAGCTCGGCCGGTCCCGCGCGACGGTCTTCCATCCCGACGACCATCCGCCGCAGCCCGCCGAGGCCCACGAACGTGCCGAGGTTGATCGTGGGCGGCGTGCGCCGGAAGCGCATGAAATACGTGAGAAGGCTCGCCCAGTCGGGCGTCAGGCCGTAGTGCCGGTACGTGTCTCCGTTGCTCTTGAGGAGCGTCTCGTCGAGCGGCGCGATCGACTCGCCTTCGCCGGTGACTTCGGTCGTGATCCCCTGCGTGATCTTCGAGGCCGCGCGCCGGTCCACGAGGGCGTTGTATTCGGACTGGCCGAGGAGGTCGATGAATCCGGGCGAGACGACGAGACCGGTGGCGTCGATCCGGCGCCGCGCGCGGGCGATGCGGTCCGGCGCGAGCTCGCCGACGGCAGTGATGAGGCCGTTCCGGACCGCAACGTCGCCGCGGAAGGCCGCGGCGCCCGTGCCGTCCACGACGCGGCCGCCCGTGAACACGAGGTCGTCCCCGACGGGAGCGGCACCCACGAAAAGAAAAAGGGCCGCGATCAGGGGGATCGCAGCCCCGAAGAGACGCGTCATGTCGCGGGCGCGCGTGCCGCCCGTCCGCATCGAGATCAGCGAGGGCCGCGAGGGCCGCGCGCGTCGTCCGTCTTCGGACGGGCCTCGTTGACGCGGATCGTCCGGCCGTCGTGTTGCGAGCCGTTGAGCGCCTGGATCGCCTTCTGGGCGTCCGCGTCGCTCATCTCGACGAAGCCGAAGCCCTTGGAGCGGCCCGACTCGCGATCCGCGACGACGGTGGCCGACTCGACGGCGCCGTGGGGTTCGAAGAGCGCCCGGAGGGAGGAATCGTTTACACCATAGGAGAGGTTGCCGACGTAGAGTTTCATCCCCGAATTTCCTTTCAGCGACGGGTCCGATCGATGAGAAAAGTCTAGCACGGGCGCCATGCGGCCGGCCTTCCGGTGAGGGATACTGCGCCCATGGCACGTATCCGTCCGTTCCCGTCCGGCCGCCCGACGCGTGCGCTCGCCGCGCGCGTCGCCTCCGTCCCCTACGACGTCGTGGACAGCCGGGAAGCCCGCGCGCTCGCGGGGGACAACCGGCAGTCCTTCCTGCACGTCTGCCGCCCGGAGATCGACCTCCCCGAAGACACGGACGTCCACGCGGCCGCCGTCTACGCGAAGGGCCGCGAGAATCTCGACCGCTTTTACGCGGACGGCACGCTCGTGGGTGATCCCGTGCCCCGGCTCCTCGTCTACCGGCAGACGTGGAAAGGGCGCAAGCAGGACGGCCTCGTCGCGGCCTGCTCGGTCGACGACTACGACGCGGACGTCATCCGCAAGCACGAGAAGACGAGGCGCGACAAGGAAGACGACCGTGTCGCCCACCTGCTCGCGCAGTCCGCCCACGCCGAGCCCGTGTTCCTGACGTACCGCGCGACGGACGCGATCTCCGCCCGCGTCGGGCGCGTGACCGCGGCGCCCCCGGAGTTCGACTTCGAGGCCCCCGACGCGGTCCGGCACACTCTGTGGCTCGTTCCCGAGACCGACGTCGCGTTCTTCACCGTCGGCCTTCGCCGCCGTGCCGCTGCTCTACGTCGCCGACGGTCACCACCGCTGCGCATCGGCGTCGCGCGCGCGGGCCGCGCTGAAGGAAAAGCTCGGGTCGCTTCCCGACGAGCATCCGGTCAACTGGTTTCCCGCGACGATCTTCCCGGATCGCGAGCTCGCGATCCTGCCGTACAACCGGGTCGTGAGAGATTTAGGGGGACGGGGGACCGGGGATTTCCTGGAAGGTGTGCGAGCGAAGTTCACGGTCGCCCCCGCAGCAGCTGCGGAGCCGGCCCGCCGAGGCACGTTCTCCATGTTCTTCGAAGAAACTTGGCAGACCATCACCCCTCGCGAGCCGGTAACCGGAAACGACCCGGTTTCCGCTCTCGACGTCTCCATCCTCCAGGACAGCCTCCTCGGCCCCGTCCTCGGCATCGGCGACCCGCGGACGGATCCCCGCATCGACTTCGTCGGTGGCATCCGCGGGACGGGCGAGCTCGAGGAGCGCGTGAAGTCGGGGCGCGGCGCCGTCGCCTTCGCGATGTACCCGACGCAGATCTCCGACGTCATGGCGATCGCCGACGCCGGCGTCACGATGCCGCCGAAATCGACCTGGTTCGAGCCGAAGCTCCGCTCGGGTCTCTTCGTCCACCGATTCTGAGGTTTCGAATGAAGATCCTCGTCGCCGACGCGTTCGAAAAGTCCGGGCTCGACGGCCTCGCCGCCCTCGGCTGCGAGATCCTCTACGAGCCGAAGCTCGAGGGCGCGGCGCTCGGCGCGCGCCTCGCCGAAACGGGAGCCGAAGCGCTCGTCGTGCGCTCGACGAAGGTGACGAAGGCCGAGATCGAGAAGGCGTCCGGCCTCGCGCTCATCGTGCGGGCGGGCGCGGGCGTGAACACGATCGACCTCGGCGCCGCCTCGGCGCGCGCGGTCGCGGTCTCGAACTGCCCGGGCAAGAACGCGATCGCCGTGGCGGAGCTCGCGTGGGGGCTGATCCTCGCCCTGGACCGCAGAATCGTCGAGCAGGCGAACGACCTCAAAGCGGGAATCTGGAACAAGGCGCTCTATGGAAAGGCCCGCGGCCTCGCGGGCCGGACGCTCGGCGTCGTCGGCCTCGGAGCGATCGGCCTCGAGGTCGTCACGCGTGCGCGGGCGTTCGGGATGCCCGTCGTCGCCTGGAGCCGCACGCTGGACGACGACCGCGCGGCCCGGCTCGGCGTCGCGCGCGCCGACTCGGTCCACGCGCTCGCGGCGGCGTCCGACGTCGTCACCGTGCACTGCGCGCTCACGAGCGAGACGAAGGGCATGCTCGACTCGAGGTTCTTCGAGGCCATGAAGCCGGGCGCGTTCTTCGTGAATACGAGCCGAGGCGAGGTCGTGGACGCCGCGGCGCTTCGAAAGGCCGTCGCCGAACGCGGGATCCGGGCGGGCCTCGACGTATTCGAGAGGGAGCCCGCCGGAGGGAGCGGGACCTTCGAGGACGACATCGTGAAGAGTCCGGGCGTCATCGGGACGCACCACGTCGGCGCGTCGACGGAGCAGGCGCAAAACGCGATCGCCGCCGAAACCGTCCGGATCATCGCGGCTTTCGCGGCGTCGGGAGAGGTCCCGAACGCCGTGAACCTCGCGAGCCGCACGCCGGCAACGCACGTCCTCTCCGTCCGGCACCGCGACCGGGTCGGCGTGCTCGCGCACGTCTTCGGCGTGCTGCGCGCGGCCGGAATCAACGTCGAAAAGACGGAGAACATCGTCTTCGCGGGCGCCGAGGCGGCCTGCGCGCGCATCCAGGTCGGATCGGCGCCAACGGCCGGGGTCCTGGAGGAAACGCTGGCCTGCGCGGACGTGCTCTCGGTTTCCGTGCGCGAGCTCTGAGGGCCGCGGGCGCCGCGCGGCCGGAGAAGGTCTTCTCCGGCATAATGACGCGGAAGAACGTGTTCGAACCGCTTCCCGCCAAAACTCTTCTGGACTACTTCCGCTTCGCAGTCTTCCAGCGGGAAGGCGGAGCTGCTCGTCTCGAAGATCGGCGGGTCCTGGACGCCGCTCGCGGCGGCGGAGTTCGGCGAGCGCACGCAGGGGCTCGCCCTCGGCCTCGCGCTCCTCGGGGTGGACCGCGAGGACAGGGTCGCGATCCTCTCCGAGAACCGGCCCGAGTGGCCGATGGCGGATTTCGCGGCGCTTTCGCTCGGCGCTCTGACCGTGCCGATCTACACGAGCTACCTCGCGCCGCAGGTCGAATACATCCTGCGCGACTCCCTCGCGAAGGTCGTCTTCGTCTCGAGCGCGGTCGAGCTTCAGAAGGTCGTGGACGTCCGCGATCGATGCCCCGAGGTGCGGCACGTGATCGTCATCGACAACGTGCCGTGGAGCTCCGGGAAAGGCGACGCCGTTCGAGACCGTCGTCCAGAAGGGTCTCGCGGCGCTGCGCGCCGACCCGGGCGCCTTCGAAGAGCGCGCGTCGGCCGTCCTCCCGGGCGACCTCGCGACGATGATCTACACGTCCGGCACCACGGGAGAGCCCAAGGGCGCCATTCTCACGCACGAGAATTTCGTGTCGAACGTCTCGGCGTGCGCGGCGCTCTTCGATGTCCAGAGCGACACGGTGGCCCTTTCGTTCCTCCCTCTCTCCCACGTGTTCGAGCGAATGGTCGACTACCTCTATTTCTCCCGCGCCGCGACCATCGCGTATGCCGAGTCGATCGACAAGCTCTCGGAGAATTTCGGCGAGGTGAAGCCGCATTGCTTCGCCGCGGTGCCGCGCGTCTACGAGAAGATGCTCACGCGCGTGCAGGCCGCCGTCGACAAGGCGCCGGCGCTCAGGCGGGCGATTTTCTCGTGGGGCGTGAAGACGGGAGCCCGGCGCCTCGCGGTCCTCGACGCGGGAGGAGTCCCGGGGCTTTCTTCTCCGGCTCCAGTACGCGCTCGCCGATCGGCTCGTCTTCGGGAAGATCAAGGCCCGCCTCGGAGGCCGTTTTCGCTTCGCGATTTCGGGGGGAGCGCCCCTTTCGCGGGACGTGGCGGCGTTCTTTCTGGGCGCCGGCGTGGAAGTCTACGAAGGCTACGGTCTCACGGAGACGAGCCCGGTCCTCGCCTGCAATCGGCCCGGCGAATGGCGCCTCGGCACGGTCGGGCGCGCGATCCCGGGTGTCACGCTGAAGCTCGCCGCGGACGGCGAGATCCTCGCGAAGGGGCCGAACATCATGGAGGGCGGCTACTGGCGGAAAGCCGAGGAGACGGAGAAAGTTTTCGACGAGGACGGGTGGTTCCGGACGGGGGACATCGGATCTTTCGACGCGGACGGCTTTCTTTCGCTCACGGACCGCAAGAAGGAGATTCTGATCAACGCGTACGGCAAGAACATCGCGCCGGCGCCGATCGAAGCCGCGCTGAAGTCCGTGCGGTACATATCGTCGGCCGTGCTCATCGGCGACCGCCAGAAGTTCCTCTCGGCCCTCGTCGTCCCGAACTTCGAGAAGCTCGAGAGCTGGGCGCGCGCCTCGGGTCTGACCTTTCACGATCACGACGAGCTCGTGAAGGACCCGAAGGTCCTTTCGCTGATCCGGCAGGCGATCGACATCCTGAACGGAGACGAGCCCCACGAACGCCAGATCCGCGCGTTCACTCTACTCACGAACGACTTCACGATCGAGGGCGGCGAGCTGACGCCCACGATGAAGATCAAGCGCCGCGTCATCGCCGAGAAGTACGGGGAGGTCATCGACCGGATGTACGCGGGGGCGGAAGAGGGAATCCCGGACGCCTCCTAGGGCCGGCCAGGCGGCGAAGCCGCGCGGCTCACAGCAGCTTCGCGAGCCGTGCCATCGCGCGCCGCGCCCCCGGCTCGTTCATCTTCTCCGCGGCTTCGGCGAGCGTGAACCAGCGCAGGTCGATGGACTCGGCGGCGTCGCGGCGGATGGCCCCCGGCGCGAGAGTCGCGAGCGCGTAGCGCACGTCGTGGTGAAGGTGGGAAGGCTCGCCTTTGCCGGCGGGGATCGGGTGAACGTCGAGGTCGAGGATCTCGTCCGAGAGGAGCGCGAGATCGGTCAGCCCCGACTCCTCCGCGGCTTCCCGGAGCGCGGTCGCCCGGGGATCGTGCTCGCCCTCGTCGTGGCCGCCGAGCTGCAGCCAGGCATCGAGACGCCGGTGGTGGTGCAGGAGGACGAGGCCCGTCGTGGGGCAGACGACGAATGCGCTGCCGGTGACGTGCCCGGGCGTGAACGTGTGCCGCGAAAAGCACCCGGGCTCCGTCTCGACGAGGCGGAGGATGGCGCCCTTGTCCCTGGCTTCGTCGTCGTCGGCCGGGGCGTGCCTCCCGAGCGCGAGAAGCAGAGCCGCCCGGGCCGGGTCGGAAGGGCCGGGAGCCGTCACACGCGGACCTTACAGCACGCACCCGGATCGGGCATCATCCCGGCATGGCGATGACGTTCGACCGGCCCATGCTCACCGTCTTCTGCGGAGCGCGGCCGGGCCTCTCTCCGGCGCACGCGGAGGACGCCGCCGCGATCGGGCGCGCGATCGCCGGCGCCGGAGCGGGACTCGTCTTCGGCGGCGGGCGGGTCGGGCTCATGGGCGTCCTCGCGGATGCCGCGCTCGAAGCGGGCGCGCCCGTCTACGGCGTCATTCCCGCGGGCCTCGCGGCGAAGGAGATCGCGCACGGCGGCCTCACGCATCTCGAGATCGTCGCGACGATGCACGAGCGAAAAGCGCGGATGGCGGAGATCGCGACCGGCTTTCTCGCGCTCGCGGGCGGCTTCGGGACGCTGGACGAGTTCTTCGAGATCGTCACGTGGCGCCAGCTCGGCCACCACGAGCGGCCGATCGTCCTTTACAACGGGTCCGGCTACTTCGACCCGCTTCTCGCCGCTCTCAAGCACGTGGCGGACGAGGGGTTCGCGCGGGACGGCGCCGAATACTTCACCGTGGAGACGGAGCCCGTGGCCGCGGTCCGGCACGCCCTCGACGGCGGAGCCGGCCGTCAGGCGGCTCAATGGCGCGGACGCCCCTGAAGCGCGACCGGCCCGCCGCCCTGCTCCCGGTCCTGGCGGCATTCCTTCTTCTCGCGGGGACCGCCGAGGAACGAACCTTCGGAAGCGTCTCCGACGAGCAGCAGATGCTCTATACCGCGATCTCGATCGCGACGACGGGAGAGATCGGAATCGCGCGAGGCCAGACGTTCGCGGTCCGGCGCCCGGCGGGCGACGCGGTGTCCCCGTACGGCATGGGGCAGAGCCTCGTCGAGGTTCCCGTCGCGCTCCTGGCCGGACCGTGGGAGAGCCGATTCGGCGCGCGCAGCTCGCAATCGCTCTTCGTCCTTCTCGAAGTCCTGCTCGTCACGCTCGGCGCCGCGGGCGCCGGCCTTCTCGCGGCGGCTCTCGGCGCGGGAACGTTCGGCCGGTCCCTTGCCGTGCTCGGCACCGCCGTCGGGTCGCCGCTCTGGGCCTACACGGCCTTCGGTTTCTCGGAGCCGCTGCAGGCGGTCTGCCTCGTCTTCGCCGTCCTGTTCGCAGTGCGGGCGGGCGAAGAGCGCGGGCCCCGGTCCGCGCTCCTTGCGGGCTTCTCGGCGGGTTTCCTCGTCCTCACGAAAGGGGTGAACGTCGCGTTCGTCCCTCTGGCCCTCGCGCCGCTCGCGTTCGTACCGGCGGCCGAACGCGGGCGGAGGTGGCTCGCCGCCGCGGCGGGTTTCGCGGGGCCGTTCGCGCTTTTCCTCGCGTTCGAGATCGTCCGGTTCGGCAGGCCATTCTCGTCCTATGGCGACCAGCGCTTCTCCCACCCTTTCGCCGACGGCCTGTGGCGTCTCACGATCGGCCCGAACAAGGGCCTCGCGCTCTATTTCCCGCTTCTCCTCCTCGCGCTCTTCGGGATCGTGCTCCTTTCCCGCCGCGCGGAGACCCGGGGTCCCGCGCTCGCGATCGGCGGGACGCTCGCGGGCTTTCTCGCCGTCTATTCCGGGTGGTGGGCCTGGGACGGGAGCGGCGGATGGGGTCCGCGTTTTCTCGTGCCCCTCGTGCCTCTTCTGGCCGCGGCGGCCGCGCGCGCGGCCACGACGCCGGTCACGCGGGCGGCCGGTGTCGCGTTCGTCCTGCTCGGCGTCGGCGTCAACGCGCTCGGTGTGTTCGAAGCCGAGGCGGCCAGCTTCTTTTACGTCTCGACGACGGGCTTCACGCGCGTTTCGAAGGAGCTCTACGAGGAGTACCCGGCTTCCTTCCGCCCGCCCGTGAGCGCGGACGGCGCCTGGCTGCCGCGCTACGTCGTCACGGCTGCGGACGCCGCGTTCTCGCCGTTCCGGCTCCACCCGTTCCTGCTCCGGAACAGGCTCTCGGGGGACGGGGCCGCGCGCGCGGCGCGCCTCGCGTCGCCGCCCTGGCTCGGGACGCACCCGGACGCGATTCCGCGGCTGCCCGCGGCTTCGTCGAACATCACGACGCAGACGCCGCTCGTGCGCTACCTCACGGAGGCGTTCCGCTGGCCGCGCCTCTTCATGAGCCTGTCGCACCCGCCGGGCGAAGCGCCGGGCTCGTACGGGACGGTCTGGGTCGCGGGCCTCGCGGACCAGACGATGCGCAGCCTCGACATCGGGAATCCGGAGCGCGCGGCGCGTCTCGCCGGGAGACTCTTCGCCGTATCGCCCTCCGCCTACACGGCGGCCATTCGGGCCGAGGCGCTCCGGCTCGCCGGGCGAACGGACGACGCCCGCGCCTTCCTCGACTCTCTTCCCGGGCGCGTGCTCGCGGCTCCCGTTCTCTCGCTCGTCCGGGCGCTCGCCGCCCGTGACGCGGGCCAGGACGCCCTCGCCGCCGCGCTTCTCTCCGAGGCGGCGCGCGGGATCCGCACCGTCACGCTGAGGCAGGCTCTCGAGCGCCCTCCGTCGGAGTGGCCGCGCGGTCTGCGCGCCTTCCTCGCGGAGGTGCCGGACGCGCCTGCCCGGCAGTCGCCGGCGCCGCGTTGACCGAAACGGCCGCTGCTAAGATCGCGCCGATGCGTGTTCTCCGATTCAATCGAACGTGCTCCGCCGGCCTCGTCGCCGTTCTCCTCGCCGCCCCGGCGGCGCCGGCGGCCGAGTCGACGGCTCCGAAGGCGGCGGCCCCGAAAACGGGGAAGACGGCGCCCGCCAAGACCCCGATCAACTGGCGCGCGATCGCCGCCGGCGAAGCCGAGTCGAAAAAGAGCGGCAAGCCCGCGCTTTACTTCTTCACGGCGTCCTGGTGCGGGCCGTGCCACCTGCTCGAGGACCAGGTGTTCGCGGTGCCCGAAGTGGCGGCGCAGGTCGAGAAGGACTTCGTGCCGATCGTCGTCCCGGATCGCATGCGCGAGACCGGCAAGAACGCGCCGGAGATGCTCGCGCTCGCGGATCGCTACGGCCTCCGCGGTTTCCCGACGCTCGTCGTCTCGCGCCCGAACCTCGCCGTCGCCGTGACGCTCGAAGGCTGGGAGGGACGCGGAGCGGCCGTCGAGTTTCTGCGGTCGGGAAAGAAGCGCTTCCTCGACGTCGAGGTGAAGCGGGGGGTGAAGAAATGAGCGACGTGAAGGTTCTCGTGAAGCCCAACGGGCCTCTCCTCGTGAGCGGCGAGATCAGCCTCGTGGACGGCACGGAGAAAGCGTTCGGCCTCGGCGGCCGCGCAACCGTCGCGCTTTGCCGCTGCGGACAGTCCGCGAGCAAGCCGTTCTGCGACGGAACGCACAACAAGGTGAGCTTCCAGTCGGACCCGCCGGCGTGCGATCTGCCGCCCCGGGCTCCGAAGCCCCAGGGGCGATCGCCCCTCAACCCTCTCGCAGAAGGCCTTTCGCGGTGAAGGTGCGAAACGCGCGCGTGACGGCGCGGGGCGAGAGCGGTTTTCCGAACGCGCGGGCAGCGGCGCGAAGCGCCGCCCCCAGAGGACGCCCCTTCGCGAGGGCCGAGAGAAGAAGGAACTCCTCGCGCCGGAGCTCGACGCGGTAGACGACGTAACGGCGCCGGTGCACGGCGGACCACGAGGCGCGAGGACGCGCGTTCGGCCGCTTGCCGGCCTTGAGCGCGTCGAGAGCCGGTCCGGCCGCGTACCGGAACGAGAGCAGCCGCAGCGTCGGGGTCACGGCCAGCCGTCGCGACGCCCAATCCGCCGCGACGGGGCGGAGCAAAGGCGCGGCGGAGGCCGCAAGTCCGACTTCCTCCTCGTCGAGCTCGAACACCTCGTTGATGGCCCGCTCGAGGCGGGTGAGGTCGGAGAGAAAAGCCGCGGGCGCGAATCGGCGCGTCTTCCCGAAGAACTCCGGCACGCGATCGCCCAGGCGGGCGAACGTATAGCTGCGGGAGGGGTGAGCGGCGACGTACGCGAGAACGAAGTCGAAGAATCGCTCGGGTCCGAGGAACGCCGCGAGGCCGGGATAGTCGGCGGCGAGGGCGTCGCGCATTCTCAGCGGGTACATCCCCTGGTAGACCGCGAGCCGTTCGAGGGATCCCATCGTCTTCGAGGGCAGGATCGCGCGAAGCGCGTCGGAGACCTTCAGGTTGCGCGTCGCCGGACGCGCGCGCACCGCGTCTTCGACGCCGCCGGGATGCACGATGACGGCCTGCATCCAGCGCTCGAGGCGAGCCAGCTCAGCCATGGGCGATCCGGCGGGGCGATTCGATCGAGCTCGCGCGCGCGAGCGGCGGCCGGTACTTGAGCGCCTTCATCGCCTCGCCCCGGACGATCGCGAACGCGGGTATCTCCTCGTCCCACTCGTAGAGCGTGGCGCGCGGCCCCGTGCGCGCGATCGCGTGCGCGTAGAGCTCCCAGACGTCTTTCTTCATGCGCGCGCTGTGCGTGTCGAGGAGGTGCGTTCCCTTGTCGGTGTGCCCGGCGAGGTGGTACTGCACGACGCGATCGGCCGGCAGCGCATCGATGTAAGCGATGGGGTCGAAGCCGTGGTTGACGGAGCTCACGTAGACGTTGTTCACGTCGAGCAGCATGCCGCAATCGGCGTCCTGCAGAAGGCGCGCGAAGAACGCGGCCTCGGACATCGTGGACGACCTGAACTGCAGGTACGAAGAGGGGTTCTCGAGGACGAGCGGCTGCTCGAGCACCTCCGAGACCCTTCGGACGCGCTTGACGACGTGGCGCAGGGTCTCCTCGGTGTAGGGCAGGGGCAGCAGGTCGTGCGTATTCCGGCCGGACACTCCGGTGAAGCAGAGATGGTCCGAAACCCACGGCGCCTTGACCCGCGCGGCGAGAGCCTTGACCTTCCCGAGATAGCCGAGGTCCAGGGGATCCGCCCCTCCGATCGACATCGAGACACCGTGGAGGACGACCGGGTAGCGCTCGGCGACGCGGTCGAGGATGTAGCGCGGCCGGCCGCCCGTGTCGAGAAAGTTCTCCGTGATGGCTTCGAAGAAGTCCACGTCGGGCTCCTTCGACAGGACGTGCCCGAAATGGACCGTGCGGAGCCCGACCCCCACGCCGAGATCGGGCAGTCCGAAACGGTCTCCCATCGAACGAGAGCTCAGCCGGCCTTCGAGGCGGCCGCCGGAGCAGCCTTCTTCTTGACGGGAACGGCGCAGCCGCCCTGACCCTTGCAGGCGTTCTGACCGGCGCACTTGTGGTCCTTCGTGCTGCAGCCGCCCTGGGCCTTGCACTCGTTCTTGCCCGCGCACTCGTGGTGCATCGAGGCCGAGGCGCAGCCGCCCTTGCCCTTGCAGGCGTTCTGACCGGCACATCCGTTGTCCTTCGTGTGGCAGGCGCCCTGCCCCTTGCAGGCGTTCTTGCCGGCGCACACGTGGTCCTTGCTCGTGTCCTTTGCCGGCTTGTCCTCGGCGAGTAGGGTCCGGCCGGCGACGATGCCGGCGACCGCGGCTCCGAGGGTGCTGGCGAACTGGCGACGATTCATGGATGCCTCCTTCTTGATTTCCTTGGGGTTCGATGTCTCGGCTTCAGGCCGGGTATCGCGGGGTTTCGCTGATCCAGCGAACGAGAATCTATCGCAGGATCAGCTTTTTCTCATACGGGAGTCAAGGCCGGCCCGGATCAGAGGTCCGGGGCCTTCGGGGGTCTCGTCCGGCATCGATCAGGTGGATGTCGGAGATGGCCGGCGCTATTCCCGTGTCGTGAGGAGTCTTTCGTCGACGGCGACCCGCAGGACCTCGGCGACGCTCCAGGCCTGCGCGACACAGCCGCGCGGGCGGTGAGGCGCGTCGCCGTCGAAGATCTCCGGAAGCTGGCCGAGACCGTCGCCCAGCAGGAACCCGAAGAGCGGAGCGAGCAGCTCGCGCATCGCCTTCGCGGTTCGCGGGCCCTCCCCGTTCACGCGGCGGAAGGCGGTCGCGTAGGGTCCGATCAGCCAGGGCCATACGGTGCCCTGGTGATAGGCCGAATCGCGTTCCTCGGGGCCCCCTTCGTAGCGGCCCCGGTAGGCTGGGTCCTCCGGCGAGAGCGTGCGGAGGCCGAAGCGCGTGAGGAGATGCTCTTCGACGGTCGCGAGGACGCGAAGGGCGAGCGGGCCCGAAACCATCGAATGATGGAGGCTGACGGCGAGGAGCTGGTTCGGCCGGATGGACCGGTCGCGCGACGCGCCGTCGACGCAGTCGACGAGCCCGCCGCCGTCGTCCCCGTCGGGAAACACCGAGAGAAAACTCGTGCGGCACGCCTCCGCGCGAGCCCGATAACGAAGCGAAGAATCTCTTTCCCCGACCCTCCTTGCGAGGTCGCGCATCGTGCACAGCGCGTTGAACCACAGCGCCTGAATCTCGACGGGCTTGCCTTCGCGCGGTGTGACGGGGCGGCCGCCGACCCGCGCGTCCATCCACGTGAGCGCCTCCCCTGCGGCGTGCCACTCGAGGAGCCCGTCCGCGCTCACGCGGATTCCGTAACGCGTCCCGCTCTCGTGCCACGCGACGATGTCCGAGAGAATCCGGAAGAGGCGATCTTCGACGAGGGCGATGTCGCCCGTCGCCTCCACGTACTGCCGCACGGCCTCGAAGTACCAGAGGGTCGCGTCGACGGTGTCGTATTCCGGTTCGTCGCCGGCGTCCGGGAACCGGTTCGGGAGCATTCCCTGATCCACGCGCTCCGCGAATGCGAGGAGAATCTCCCGGGCGGCGCCGAACCGGCCCGTCGCGAGCGTGAGCCCCGGTAAGGCAATCATCGCGTCGCGGCCCCAGTCGGAGAACCACGGGTAGCCGGCGATGACGGTCGTCCGTTTTCCGCGGGCGACGACGAACTGGTCGGCAGCAAGGAAGAGCTTGCCGAGGATGGGGTCTTCTGGCGCGCTTCGTGTGAGCTGCTCTCGTCGCGCGAGCTCGGAATTTCTTAGAAGGTGAAGATCGGATGCGGATCGGGGGGACGTGGACGCGATAAGGCCGGCTTCTCGGTGCGCCCAACGGGCGCTTTCTTCGAAAGTGAATGACAACGTCGCGGGATGCCACAGGTCTTCCTCGTAGTCGAAGCCGCGTGCCTTCTCCTCCTCGTATTCGAAGGATCGGTACCAGTCGCCAGCCTGCTTCGCTGTCCCCTCGTGCGCGAAGAACAGCGCGGGAAGGCCTTTGTACGGCTCGATCCGGACGTTGTCCGTCTCGATGTCGACTCTCGAATCGAGATCCGCGTTCTCGTGCGTCAGCGCGTGGAAGTCGCGGAAGGCGACGAGGGGGCGCACCTCGAGGCCGATCGGCGCCCCGTCGTTCCCGCCCTTCACGAGTCGCCACGTCACGCACACGGCGTCCTCGCCGTGCGGCATGAAGACCTCCTTCTCGAGGACGACGCCGTCCACGTCCCACGTGAACGTCGGAAAGGGGTCTTTCCGGAAGGCGGAAAGGACCCGGAAGCCCTCGGGGTGCGTGACGCCGGGGAAGCGGTTCGTCGAGAGGTCGACGCGCCGGCCGTTCACGAGGAGCGTCTCCTCGAGCTTCGAGAGGAGAACCGTGCGGCCCACCGGAGGCTTCGTCGCGGCCACGAGCAGGCCGTGATACCGGCGGGTGTTCCCGCCGCTGACGGTCGACATCGCGTACCCGCCGAGGCCGTTCGCTTCGAGCCACTCGCGCCCGTCGGGCTCGCGCGCTCCGGCGGTCATGCGCCGCTCTGCTGAAGCAGCTTCGCGACGAGGCCGGTCCAGCCGGTCTGGTGGCTCGCGCCGATTCCCGCGCCGACGTCCCCGTGGAAGTACTCGTAGAAGAGGACGTAGTCGCGCCAGTGAGGATCGCTCTGGAAGATCTCGGCGCCTCCGTAGACCGGCCGCCTGCCGCTCTCGTCGCGGAGGAAGATCCTCGTGAGGCGCCGCGAGAGCTCGCCCGCGACGTCCCACAGGTTCATGCGCCTCCCCGAGCGCGTGGGGAACTCGACCGTGTAGGAATCGCCGAGGAAGTGATGGAATTTCTGGAGCGATTCGATGATGAGGGTGTTGACGGGAAACCAGATCGGCCCGCGCCAGTTCGAGTTGCCGCCGAAGAGGCCGGTGGACGACTCGGCGGGCTCGTAGTCCACGCGGTGCTCCTGGCCCATGACGTCGAGGACGTAGGGGTGGTCCTTGTGAACGCGCGAGACCGCGCGAATGCCGAAGTCCGACAGGAATTCCTCGGGGTCGAGGAGGTACGAGCAGACGGAGCGCAGGCGATCCCGGTTCACGAGCGACAGGAAACGGCGCGCGCCGCCGTCCGTCGAGATCGTCTCGACGTGGCTCGCGAAATCCGGCCGGTTGTCGATGAACCACTGCATGCGCCGTTTGAAGCCGGGCAGGCGGTCCACGATCTCGGGTTCGAGCGTCTCGACGGCGAAGAGCGGGATGAGACCGACCATGGACCGCACGCGCATGGGGAGGCGGCCGCCGCCGGGAAGGTGCAGGACGTCGTAGTAGAAGCCGTCCTGCCTGTCCCACAGCTCGATGCCCTCGCCGCCGAGGTCGTTCATCGCGCGCGCGATGTAGACGAAGTGCTCGAAGAACTTGGAGGCGACGTCCTCGTAGGCGGAGTCGCCGCGCGAGAGCTCGAGCGCGATCGCGAGCATGTTCAGGCAATACATGCCCATCCAGCTCGTGCCGTCGGACTGCTCGATGTGCCCGCCGGTCGGCAGGGGAGCACTGCGGTCGAAGACGCCGATGTTGTCGAGGCCGAGGAACCCGCCCTGAAAAACGTTGCGACCCTCCTCGTCCTCGCGGTTCACCCACCACGTGAAGTTCAGCAGCAGCTTGTGGAAGACGCGCTCGAGGAACCTGCGGTCGGGCTTGCCGGCGCGCTTCGCGTCGATCTTGTAGACGCGCCACGCCGCCCACGCGTGGACCGGAGGATTCACGTCGCTGAACTTCCACTCGTACGCGGGGAGCTGCCCGTTCGGGTGCATGTACCACTCGCGGAGGAGCAGAACGAGCTGCTGCTTCGCGAAGTCGGGATCCACGAGCGCGAGCGGCACGGTGTGGAACGCGAGATCCCACGCGGCGTACCACGGGTACTCCCATTTGTCCGGCATCGAGATGACGTCCGCGTTGTAGAGGTGGCCCCATTCCCGGTTTCGACCTTGCTTCCTCTCGGGCGGCGGCTCGGGCTGGTCCGGATCGCCCTTCAGCCAGCGCGCGACCTCGTAGCCGTAGTACTGCTTGCTCCACAGGAGTCCGCCGAAGGACTGACGCATGACGTTCTTCGCGTCGTCCGAGATGCCTCTCGGAATCACGCGCGCAAAGAAGGCGTCGGCCTCGGCGCGGCGCGCCGCGAGGATCGAGTCGAAGGCCTCTCCGAAAGGCTCCGCCGGCGCTGTGTCCGTGAGGCGCAGGCGGATCTTCTTCGAGCCGCGTGCCGGCACGTCCAGGCGGTACCACGCGGCGGACTTCGTTCCGAAGCCTCCGGGGTTCACCGATTCTGTGACGCCGTGGACGACGCGGTCGTGGAACGCGTCCTTCACCCAGGGCCCGTCGTTCTCGGTGCCGAAGAGGCGGCGGTTGTTCGTCTCGTTCTCGGTGAAGAGAAGCTCCGGCTCGCCTTCCGCGTACAGCGTGCGGTCTCCGGTGGCGAAATGCGTGATCGAGACCGCCGCGGTGCCGTGGGGCCCTTCGGCCTTGCGGACGCGCGGCTTGCGGGCATCGAGGCCCCACGACCAGGTGTTGCGGAACCAGAGCGTCGGAAGAACGTGAATCGGCGCGGCATCGGGTCCCCTGTTCACGATCTCGAGCTCGACGAGGATGTCTTCGGGCGAGGCCTTCGCGTAGGTGACGAAGACGTCGAAGTAGCGGTCTTCGTGGAAGACGCCCGTGTCGAGGAGCTCGTATTCAGGCTCCCGCCTCCCGCGGCGGGCGTTCTCCTCGCGCAGCTTCGCGTATGGGAACTCCGCCTGCGGGTACTTGTAGAGCATCCGCATGTACGAGTGCGTCGGCGTGGAATCGAGATAGAAGTAGTACTCCTTCACGTCCTCGCCGTGATTTCCCTCCCGACCCGTGAGTCCGAAGAGACGCTCCTTCAGGAACGGGTCCTTCCCGTTCCAGAGCGCGAGCGCGAAGCAGAGACTCGCGTGGCGGTCGGAGAAGCCGGCGATGCCGTCCTCGCCCCAGCGGTAGGCGCGCGAGGGCGCGGCGTCGTGGGGAAAGTAGGTCCAGGCCGAGCCGTCCGGGCTGTAATCCTCGCGGACGGTTCCCCACTGCCTTTCGGAGAGGTACGGACCCCAGCGCTTCCAGTTCGCCCTGCGGTCGCGGTCTTCCGCGAGGCGGACGGACTCAGGATCGAACGCGTTCGGCTCGGGCATGCGCGGCTCCCGGACGCAAGGGTATACGGGCTCGTGCGAAACTGGTCGCGCGAAAGGGAGGCTCCCGTGGGACGTATCGTGCACACATCCCGAATCCACATCACGCGTGAAAAAGGGCCGACCCGGAAGGCGCTGATCGAGGGTTTCTCGGAACCCGTCTACTACGGCGTCCACGGCGGGATCAAGAGTTTCTACAAGGTCGAGCCCGAGGAGGAGCACGCCGCGACGCTCGATCACATCGTCGGCGCCGTCGCCGGTTGAATGATGGGGACACTGGCCACGGTGCTGGCCGGAAGAAAGATCCCCACGTTCTCGGACCGCTACCGCGCCGACGTCGAGGGGGACATCGAGGACGTCGACGGCGTCCTGAGGATCACCCGGATCCGGGTCGTTTACACGCTTGCGGTACCGCCGGGGAAGGCCGACGACGCGCGCGAGGCGCTCGAGACGTACATCACGAAGTGCCCCGCGGCCATGAGCGTGAGGGGGTGCATCGAGATCATCGACTCGGCCGAGATCAGCGAGCTTCCGGCCTGAAGCCCGTCAGGGGCGTGCGGCGGGTGGGGCATGCCGCGGCCCGCGCGAGACGACTCTCAGAAAGGCCTCGAGGCGCCCGTCGGCCGGGTGCGCGCGCAAGTCGGCGGGCGTGCCCGCCTGCGCGACCTTTCCGTCGAGAAGCACGACGAGGTGCTCGGCGAGGGCGAATGCCTCCGGCTGGTCGTGCGTGACGAGGAGCGTCGTGAGGCCGGTTTCGTCGTGCAGCCTCAGGAGCCACTCGCCCAGCTCGAGCCGCACGCCGGCGTCGAGCGCCCCGAATGGCTCGTCGAGGAGGAGGACGCGCGGGTTCACGGCGAGGGCGCGCGCGAACGCCACGCGCTGCCGCTGGCCGCCCGAGAGCTCCGACGGACGGCGATCCGCGAAGCCGTCGAGCTGGACGCGGTGGAGGAGCTCGTTCGCGCGTCCGACGGCCTCCTTCCGCGGAACGCCGCGGACGCGCAGGCCGAAGACGACGTTCTCGCACACCGAAAGGTGCCCGAAAAGCGCGTAGCCCTGGAAGACGAACCCCACGCCCCGCTTCTGCACCGCGGTGTCCGTCACGTCCTCGCCGTGCAGGATCACGCGGCCCTCGTCCGGCTCTTCCAGCCCCGCGATGAGCCGGAGCACCGTCGACTTGCCGGCGCCGGAGGGCCCCAGGATCGCCGTGATCGCGCCCGTGGGCGCCGTGAACGAGACGCCCGCGACGGCCGGCGGACCGTCCTCGGTGAAGCGCCGCCTGAGATCCGTCACGACGACGCTCATCGGGACTTCTCCCGCGCGTCCTCGAGCTTGCGGGCCGCGAGCGTGACGAGCGCGAGGAGCGTGAGGAGAGACGCGACCGCGAAGGCGCCCGTGAGGTCGTACTCGTTGTAGAGGATCTCGACGTGAAGCGGCAGCGTGTTCGTCACGCCGCGGATGTGACCCGACACGACCGACACGGCGCCGAACTCGCCCATCGCGCGCGCGTTGCACAGGATCGCGCCCGTGAGGATGCCCGCGCGCGCCTTCGGCAGGGTCACGCGGAAGAACGTCTGCCATCCGCTCGCGCCGAGCGTGAGGGCCGCCTCCTCTTCCTCGTTGCCCTGCGCCTCGAGGACGGCGAGCACCTCGCGCGCCACGTACGGGAAGGTGACGAAGACCGTGGCGAGGACGATGCCCGGCACCGCGAAGATGATGTTCACGTCGTGTGCCGCGAGGAAAGGCCCGAGGAACCCCTGCCGTCCGAACAGGAGGACGAAGACGAGCCCGGCGATGACCGGGGAGACCGCGAAGGGGAGGTCGATGAGCGAGACGAGAAGACCCCTTCCGGGGAAGCGGAATTTCGCGACGAGCCACGCGGCGAGGACGCCGAAGACGAGGTGCAGCGGAACCGCGATCGCCGCCGTGAGGAGCGTGAGGCGTATCGCGGAGAGGGCGGCGGGCTGCGAGACGGCTGCGAGATATGCGGCCGGCCCCTTCGAGAAAGCCTGCGCGAAGACGGCGGCGAGCGGCACGAAGAGGAGGAGGGCGAGAAGGAGGAACGCGCCCGCGAGGAGGGAGCGCCGGAGGGCCGGAGAGTCCGCGAGGGCCGGCGCGCGGCGGAAGCCGCGCCCGATCACCGTGGACGCCCCCGCCCGGCGGCGCGTCCAGCGCTGAAGGGCGTTGATCGCGAAGACGAGGACGAAGGACGCGACGAGGAGGACGAGCGCGATCGCGGTCGCGCCCGCCGTGTCGTACTGCTCGAGCTTCGTCACGATGAGGAGGGGAGCGATCTCCGTGCGAAACGGCATGTTGCCGGAAATGAAGACGATCGAGCCGTATTCGCCGAGAGCGCGCGCGAAAGCGAGCGCGAACCCGGTGAGGAGCGGCGGAAGAAGATTCGGGAAGACGATGCGTCGAAACGTCTGGAGTCGAGAAGCGCCGAGAACCGCGGCGGCCTCCTCCAGCTCGGCATCGAGATCCTCGAGGACGGGCTGGACCGCCCGGACGACGAACGGGAGGCCGACGAACGTCAGCGCGAGGACGACGCCGAAAGGCGTGAAGGCGACTCTGAGCCCGAGGGGTTCGAGGAAGCGTCCGAACCAGCCGTTCGCGGAGGTGACGGCCGTGAGAGTGAGGCCCGCGACGGCGGTCGGCAGAGCGAACGGCAGATCCACGAGCGCGTCCACGAAGGCGCGTCCCGGGAAGCGGTAGCGTGCGAGCACCCATGCGAGGAGCAGGCCGAAGCCCGCGTTCAGCAGCGCGGCGAGAAGGGCCGCCCCGAAGCTCAGGCGGTAGGACGCGAGCGCGCGCGGCGCCGTGACGATGCCCCAGAACTCGGAAGGCGCGAGGCCCGCGGTCTTCACGACGAGCGCGGCGAGCGGCACGATGACGAGGAGGCCGACGTAAAGAAGCGTCGCGCCGAGCGCGGGCCCGAACCCGGGAAGGACGCCGTGACGCCGCGATTTTCTCACCGGCCTGGCTGGTAGATCAGGTCGAACGTGCCCCCGTCGTCGAAGTGGGCCTTCTGGGCCTTCCTCCATCCGCCGAAGACCTCGTCGATCGTGAAGAGGGCGAGTCGCGGGAAATCGGCGGCATGGGCCGCCGCGATCTTCGCGTCCCCCGGACGATAGTGGTGCCGCGCCGCGATGGCCTGCGCCTCCTCGGTGTAGAGAAACTCGAGGTAGGCCTGCGCGGCCGCGCGCGTCCCGTGTTTGTCGGCGTTCCCGTCCACGAGCGCGACGGGCGGCTCGGCCACGATGCTCGTCGACGGGACGACGACCTCGAATCTCTCCCGACCGATCTCTTTCGTCAGGAGGAACGCCTCGTTCTCCCACGCGATGAGGACGTCTCCCAGGCCGCGTTCCGCGAACGTGATCGTCGACCCGCGCGCGCCGGCGTCGAGGACCGGCACGTTCCGGAAGAGCCTCGCGAGAAACTCGCGCGCCGACGCGTCGCTGCCTCCCGGCTTCCTCAGCGCGTAGCCCCACGCCGCCAGGTAATTCCAGCGCGCCCCTCCGGACGTTTTCGGATTCGGCGTGATGATCGTGACCCCCGGTCTCACGAGGTCGTCCCAGTCCCGGATCCTCTTCGGGTTCCCCTTGCGCACGACGAGGACGATCGTCGAGGTGTACGGGGCGCTGTTCCGGGGGAGGCGCGCCTGCCAGTTCGCGGGCAGGAGGCCCGCGCGTGCCGAGATCGCGTCGATGTCGCCGGACAGGGCCAGCGTCACGACGTCGGCCTCGAGTCCGTCGATCACCGACCGTGCCTGCTTGCCCGAGCCCCCGTGCGACTGGTTGATCGTGAGGCGCTGCCCGGTCTTCGCCGCCCAGGCCCTCGTGAACGCGGCATTCACGTCCTGGTAGAGCTCGCGCGTGGGATCGTACGAGACGTTCAGGAGCGTCGCGGCGGCGAGGGCGAGGGCGAGGCGAGGAGCAGGAGCGGTGTCATGAAGGTTTTTCTTCGAAAGGGATATGGTAGTATTCCCATTGGTTTAGTCAAGTAAGAAACCGGGAGGGGCCGTGAAGCTCACGACGCGCAGCGAATACGCTCTCCTCGCCCTCATTCACCTCGCCCGGGCCGAGGGGCCTGCGTACCTGTCCTCGGTCGCGATCGCCGAGGCTCAGGGGCTTCCGCCGAAGTTCCTCGAACAGCTCCTCCTCGTCCTCAAGAGGGGCGGCCTCGTGAAGAGCCAGAAGGGGCAGCGGGGCGGGTACAAGCTGGCCCGGCCGGCCGAGAAGATCTGCCTCGCGGAGATCATCCGCCTCCTCGACGGCGCGCTCGCGCCCACCGATTCGGTCAGCAGGTACTTCTACGAGCCGACCCCCGTGGAGAAGGAGAAGCGACTCCTCCGGGTCTTCAAGGAGATCCGCGACCTCGTGTCGGCCCGGCTGGAGCGGACCTCGCTTGCCGACGTCCGCTGAAGTACCCCTTGACATTGTACTAGTGGACTAGTACATTAGGCGCATGGACGGGGTTCCGTTCCGCCTCGATGCCGGGTCCGGCGTGCCGTTCTACCGGCAGGTCATCGACCAGGTCCTCCTCGCCGTCGCCGACGGACGCCTGAAGCCGGGAGTTCAGCTCCCAACGGTCCGGCAGCTCGCCGTGGATCTGTCCGTCAACCTCAACACGATCGCGCGGGCGTACCGGGAGATGGAGATCCGGGGGATCGTGGAGACGCAGCAGGGGACCGGGACGTTCGTCTCCGCGCGCAAGCCCGAGAAGAAGACCGCCGAGCGCCGGAAGGCCCTCGAGCGCCTCGTCGACCAGTTTCTGACGACCGCCGCCAGCCAGGGGTTCACGATCGAAGAGTTTGCCGAAGCCCTTCTCGAGCGCACCGAAGAGGCCGGCAGGAGGTAGAGACATGCTTGTGAGAACCATCCGCCGGCTCGCCGAGAAGGCGAAGGAGGAAGCCGCCGCCCCCGCCGAGCCGCGGAGGTCCGCTTCGGACAAGCGGCACCGGGAAAGCGAGAAGGACATCCAGGCGCGCCGGTTCGTGAGCGGCGTGAGCCTGCTCGCGTTCTTCGTCTCGCTCGCGGCCGGAGGCGTCGTCGCGGGGATCACCGGCTCTCCGTACCCGTTCCTGGCGGCCGTTCTCGTCGGAATCTTCCTTCTCTTCGCGCTCAAGGTCGCGAACCAGTGGGAGCGCGCCGTCGTCCTGCGCTTCGGGAAGTTCCAGGGCCTCAAGGGACCGGGGCTCTTCATCCTGATTCCCGTCGTCGAGGAGATCACCCAGCTCGTGGACCAGCGCGTGCGCGTGACGGACGTGTCGGCCGAATCGGCCCTCACGAAGGACACCGTCCCCGTGAACGTCGACGCCATCGTCTTCTGGACGGTGTGGGACGCGCAGAAGTCGGTCCTCGAGGTCGCCGACTACCTCGACGCCGTCGCGCTCTCGGCGCAGACCGCGCTCCGCGAGACGATCGGCCGCCACATGCTCGCCGAGATGATCACGGAGCGCGAGCAGCTCGGAAAGCAGCTCCAGGCGATCCTCGACGAGAAGACGAACCCGTGGGGCATCACGGTGCAGTCCGTCGAGATCCGCGACGTGCGGATCCCGCCCGACCTCGAGGACGCGATGTCGCGCCAGGCGCAGGCCGAGCGCGAGCGCCAGGCGCGCATCATCCTCGGCACCGCGGAAACCGAGATCTCGGCCCGCTTCGTCGAGGCCGGAGACGCGTACAAGGACCACCCGCTCGCGCTCCACCTCCGCGCGATGAACATGCTGTACGAAGCCATCAAGGAGAAGGGGTCGATGGTCATCGTGCCGTCCAGCGCCGTCGAGACGATGGGCCTCGGCGGGCTCACGGGCATGACGGCCCTCGCGCAGAAGAAGACAACGGGGGAGTGACGGGGAGACGACGGGAGAAAGGGGGCCGTCATGGGTCGGGTGTTCGTCGCCGTTCGCGCGCTTCTCTACGGCACGGGGTTCGTCGCGGTTTGGGGATGGCTCGTCGTCGCTGCCGTGCGG
Organism: Thermoanaerobaculia bacterium; assembly: GCA_963809425.1. Taxonomy (GTDB): domain Bacteria; phylum Acidobacteriota; class Thermoanaerobaculia; order UBA5066; family UBA5066; genus Fen-183. Next base: position 149,432 of record CAWEJK010000004.1, on the reverse strand, counting down.
CTCGACCGCGCGGCCGGCCGGACGTTCGCAGGCGGCCTCGTGCCGCGCGCCGCTGGCTACGCGCTCGTCGTCGCCGGCAGCCTGCTCGCGCTGACGTGTGCCGCGTTCTTCGTCGTCCGCGGAGAGGGCACGCCCGCTCCGTTCGATGCCCCACGGCGTTTCGTTGCATCCGGACCATACCGGTTCGTGCGCAATCCGATGTACGTCGGCGCCATCGCCCTTCTCACCGGACTCGCGATCGTCTTCGAAGCCCCGTCGGTGCTCGGAGTCGCTCTCGCGGCAGCCATCTCCTCGAATCTTTTCGTGATCTTCGTCGAGGAGCCCGGGCTCGCCCGACGGTTTGGGGAGAGCTACGCCGGCTACCGGCGGTCTACGAATCGCTGGCTCCCTCGTTTCCGGCGCGCCGCCTAAGGCGCGGAGGACGTCGCGTGGCGCGCCACGGGCGCGGATCAGTCCGAAGTCGAGAAGGACGACCTCGTCCGCGAGCGCCAGGACCTCGGCGGCTTCGTGCGTGACGAAGAGGATCGGGATCGGGAACGCTTCCCGCACTTTCAGCAGGTGTTCCAGGACCCGCTCCTTGAGCGCCTGCTCGAGACCGGAGAGCGGTTCGTCCAGGAGCAGGAGCTCGGGTCCCGACAGGAGCGCGCGGCCCAGCGCGACCCGGCGCCTCTCGCCGCCCGAAAGCGTGGAGGGGCGCCTGTCGAGGAGGGAGGAGAGTCCGAGAACCTCGACGACACGGCTTTCCGCGAAGGCGGCTCCGCCGGCGTCGTGCCGTGGCGCCCCGTAGCGGAGATTGCCGAGGGCGGAAAGATGCGGGAAAAGAGAGTCGTCCTGCGTGACGTATCCCACCGCGCGGCCGCGCGACGGCAGGTGGGTTCCCGTCCGCGAGTCGTCGAGGACGCGGCCCGAGAGGACGATGCGCCCCGCTTCGGGGCGTTTGAGCCCGGCAATGGCTTCGAGGAGCGACGTCTTGCCCGCCCCTGACGGTCCGAAGACAGCCGTGACGTGGGCGTCGAGTCTGGCATCGATCTCGAGTGCGAAGGAGGCGAGCGGAAGGCGGAAGTCTTCGAGAGCGAGAGTCATGCGCTCGGCCGTCTCTTGAGCCAGACCTCCGAGAGGAAGACGGCGAGGAGGGCAATGGCGGCGGAAACGAGAATCAAGCGGTACGCCTGCGCGTCCGCGCCGGTCTGGACGTCGTTGTAGATCGCCGTTGCGATCGTGGTCGTGCGCCCCGGGATGTTCCCCGCCACCAGGATGGTGGCGCCGAATTCGCCGAGGGCCCGCGCGAAGGCGAGAAGAAGACCCGCGGCGATCCCGCGCGCGGCGAGGGGAAGCGTGATCGTCCGGACGACGCGCGCCTCACGGGCGCCGAGCGTTCGGGCGACCGCTTCGAGGCGGGGGTCGACGGCCTCGAAGGCGAAACGGGCGGTGCGCACGAGCAGGGGGAGTGACATCACCATCATCGCGACGACGACGGCCCGCCACGTGAAGACGATGTCCGTGTCGAAGAAGGCGCGCGCGGCCCGTCCCACCGGGCCGCGCCGGCCGAGGACCTTCAGGAGAAGGAGGCCCGTCGCGACGGGAGGAAGGACGAGGGGAAGGGCCACGAGCGTCTCCACGAGCGCCTTGCCGGGAAAATTCCGGCGCGCGAGGAGGAGGGCGAGCGCGAGTCCGAAGGGCGCGAGGAGCAGGACGGCGAAAGCCGCGGTCCGAAGAGTGAACCAGACGACGGGCAGGTCTCCGGCGAGCGCGGACGCAAGAGCCACGTCAGTCCTTTACGAGAAAGCCGTACCGCGCGAAGACGGCGCGGGCGCCAGGGGATCGAAGGTGCTCCAGGAACCGGCGGGCGGCGGCCACCCGTGGCGCCCCCTTGACGACCGCGAACGGGTACGAGATGGCGGGTCCGGCCTCCGGCGGGACCTCGAACGCGATCTTCACCTTCTTCGAGACGAGCGCGTCCGTCCGGTAGACGATTCCCGCATCGACGTTGCCGGACTCGACGGCGGCGAGCGTCGCGCGGGCGTTCTCGGTGGGAACGATCTTCGATGCGACGACGTTCCAGATCCCGGCGCTTTCCAGGAATCCCTTCGAATAGACCCCCACGGGAACCGACGTCGGTTCCGCGAGCGCAAGCGTCCCGATACGCGGTCCGGCGAGGTCCCTCTCCGAAGCGATCTTCAGCGGACTGTCCTCCGGAACGACGACGGCGAGCGTGTTCGAGAGGATCGAACGGCGGGTGCCCGGCTCCACGAGACCCGCCTTCTCGAGTCCGTCCGTCTGCGCCTCGTCGGCCGAGAGGAAGAGGTCGGCGGGCGCCCCCTCGCGAATCTGCCGGGCGAGAAGGCTGGAGGCGCCGAAGTTGAACGTCACGCCGACGCCCGCGGATCTCTCCCACGATGCGCCTATCTCCCGCAGCGCGTCCGTCAGGCTCGCGGCCGCGAAAACCAGAATGAAAGTCGCGCGCGGAAGATCCATTATATTTCTGAGAATATAACGAGCGCGCGCGGCGGGAGCTTTTTTCGTGCGCGCGGGCCCGCATTACCTTCTGAGAAGTCTCTTCAATCTTCCCGCGTCCCCCGAAACCGCGCGCAGGCTCTGCTTCTCCATCGCGCGATAGAGGGCGAGCACTTTGCTGCCCGTGGACGTCAGTGTCGCGCCGCCGTGCGCGGCTCCTCCGCGCGCGAGCGCGATGAGCGGTTCCGCGAACGCAAGGTTCATGGTCTTCGAGAGAGTCCAGGCGCGCATGTACGACATGCCGAGGCCGGCCGCTGCCTGCCGGAGGCTTCCCGTGTCCCGCACGGCTTCGAGCAGGTCGGCCTTTCCCGGTCCCAGGACGATCGTGCCGCCGCGCACGAGGCGCAGGCGGGGCCTGAGAACTGCCGCCGGCCGGTGCGGGCCGAGGCGGCCGGGCTCTTCCTTCACACGGAGATTATGGAACCCCCGAGCGCGGGAAGCCGATCTCCCCGAGTGCGCGCGCGAAGAAGTACACGTAGGCGGCGAAGCCGCTGCCGCCGTAGACGGCGCGCAACAGGCCATGCTCCGCGGCTGCGAGCAGCCCTCCGGCGCAAAGGCAGGCAAGCGACACGCACAGGAGGCCCAATGGAAGCGCGGCGGCCCGGAGACGGACGAAGACCGGGATCTCCCTCATCAGGGAATCCTTGCACTCGGGGCCCGAAGGAAGTCCGGAGAAAGACCTAAAGAATTTCTAAAGATATTCCCCTTGCGGCCGTCGCGTCCCTACACTCCCTGCTTGGCGTTCCCGCCGCGCGATGCCCGAGCCCAGCAAGATTTCCCAGGTCCTTCTCGGCAAGCGGCGCGACGTCAGGGACCCGAACGTCTTTCACCGGGTCTCGCTCGTCGCATTCCTCGCGTGGGTCGGTCTCGGCGCGGACGGCCTGTCGTCGTCGGCGTACGGCCCGGACGAGGCGTTCCGCGCCCTCGGCGAGCATCGCTCGCTCGCGATCGTCCTCGTCGCGATGACCGCGATCACGGTCGCGATCATCTCGTATGCGTACTCGAACCTCATCGAGCACTTCCCGGGCGGCGGCGGCGGCTACCTCGTCGCGACGAAGCTCCTCGGACAAAACGCCGGCGTCGTGTCGGGCTGCGCGCTCCTCGTGGACTACGTCCTCACGATCACCGTGTCCATCGCGTCCGGGTGCGACCAGATCTGGAACTTCCTGCCGCCCGGGGCGGGGCGGTACAAGGTGCCGGCCGAGATCGCGGTCCTCGTCCTCCTGATCGTCCTGAACCTCCGGGGCGTGAAGGAGTCCGTGACGATCCTCGCCCCGATCTTCCTCGTCTTCATCGGGACGCACGCCTTCGCGATCCTCTACTCGTTCGGCGCGCACATCGCGGGGCTTCCAGAGGTCGTCGCCGGCGCCGCGCGCGACTTTCGCGCTTCGACGGCGACGATGGGCTTCTGGCCGCTCGCCTTCGTGCTCCTGAGGGCGTACTCGATGGGCGGCGGCACGTACACGGGAATCGAAGCCGTCTCGAACGGCGTCACGATGCTCCGTGAACCGCGTGTGAAGACCGGCAAGAGGACGATGTTTCTCATGGCAATTTCGCTCGCCTTCACCGCGGGCGGCATCCTCTTCGGCTACCTCCTCGTCGCGGCCCGAACCCAGACGGGCAAGACCATGAACTTCGTTCTCTTCGACGCGCTGTTCGGGCACTGGAAGATCGGAGGGTTCGCGGTCGGGAGCGCGTTCGTCCTCACGCTCCTCATCGCGGAGGCCGCGCTCCTTTTCGTCGCCGCCCAGACCGGCTTCCTCGATGGGCCGCGCGTCCTCGGGAACATGGCGATGGACTCCTGGATGCCGCACCGCTTCGCGCAGCTTTCCGACCGCCTCGTGACGCAGAACGGCGTCGTCCTCATGGGCCTCGCGGCGATCGCGGCGCTCCTCTACACGCGCGGCAACATCACGATGCTCGTCGTCATGTACTCGATCAACGTCTTCGTGACCTTCTCGCTCACGGAGCTCGGCATGTCGCGCCACTGGATCCAGGAACGGCAGCGGGAGCCGCGTTGGAAGCGCCTGCTCGCGATCCACGGCACGGGCCTCGTCCTCTGTCTCACGATCCTCGTGATCACGCTCGTCGAGAAGTTCGGAGAGGGCGGCTGGATGACGACGCTCGTCACGACCGTGACGGTCTGCCTCTGCTTCCTGATCCGCGGGCACTACGCGCGCGTCGAAAGGGATCTCAAGCGCCTCGACGACGTCCTCGTGCCCGTCGCGCCCGTTCCCGTTCCGGGGGACGGCCTCGCGACGCTCGACCGCAAGCTCCCGACGGCCGTCATCACGGTGGACCGTTTTTCGGGCTACGGGCTTCACCAGATCCTCTCGATCCACATGCTGTTCCCGAAGTACTACAAGAACTTCGTGTTCGTCTCGGTCGCCGTCGTGGACTCGGGGAACTTCAAGGGCCAGGAGGAGGTCGGCCGGCTCGAGGCGAACACGCGCGAGAACCTCGAGAAGTACGTCGCGTGGTGCCGTGAGAAGGGCTGGAACGCGGGCTACCGTATGGCCATCGCGACAGAGGCCGTCGACGAGGTCGTGAAGATCTGCAAGGAGCTCTGCAGGGAGTTCCCGCGCGGGGTCGTTTTCAGCGGCAAGCTCGTCTTCAAGAAGGAGCAGTGGTACCACCGTCTCCTCCACAGCGAGACCGCGATGGCGATCCAGCGCCGCCTGCAGTTCGAGGGCGTCCAGTCGATCGTGCTCCCGGTCCGGACGACGGTCTAGAGCGGCTTGGCGACTGGTGCGCGCTGCCTCACGGGGGCGTCTCAGGGTCGATGTCGACGACCATGACGTCGATCCCGCGTGCCCCCTCGAGGACACGGGAGACGATCCCCGGCGCGAACCGTCCCTTGAGGCCCGTGCGCGTCGGGCGGCCCACGACGATGACCCCGACCTTCTCCTCGTGCGCGAACTCGAGCAGGGCCTTCGGGACGTCTTCCGCTTCGCGGTAGACGATCGTGGCGCCGAGTGAGATCGCGAGCTGGATGTTCTCCGTGAGCTCGCGGTGCTCCTTCGCGGAGAGGTTCTCGGGCCGGTCTCGCTTGCGCCTCACGTAGAACGCGTACCAGCGCGTGTTCATGCGCCCGGCCATGCGCGAGCCTCGCCGGATCAGGGCGCGCGCCGCAAGCGGGTCGAGCGGCAGCGCGACGGCGACGCGCCCCGGTGAGGCTGCGGCGAACGTGCCAGAGGTCACGGCCGACGCCGCACCTTCCGTCGCACCGTGGTCGACGTTTTCGGCGGTCTCGCGGAGCGCAAGCTCGCGGAGAGCCCTGAGGTTGTCCTCGCTGAAGAAGTTCTCGAGAGCCTGGGCAGCCTGCGCCGGCGGGTAGATCTTCCCCTGTTTGAGTCGGTCGCGCAGCTCCGGCCCCGGCAGGTCGACGTTCACGACGGCGTCCGCCTCGCGGATCACGCGGTCCGGAACGCGCTCTTTGACCTCGAGGCCCGTCGCGGACTTCACGACGTCCTGCACGCCCTCGAGGTGCTGGACGTTCACGGCCGTCATGACGGAGATCCGGGCCGCGAGGAGGTCGAGGACGTCCTGCCAGCGCTTCTCGTTTTTCGATCCCGGCGCGTTCGTGTGGGCGAGCTCGTCCACGACCGCGACCTCGGGCTTGCGCGCGAGGACCGCGTCGAGGTCCATTTCCTCGAGCGTCGCGCCCTTGTAGGCGACCGTCCGGCGCGGGACGAGCTCGAGGTCCCCGATCCGGGCCGCCGTCTCGTCGCGGCCGTGCGTGTCGACGAGGGCGACGACGACGTCGACGCCGCGCTGTCGCATCGTGTGCGCGTCGTCGAGCATCTTGTACGTCTTGCCGACGCCCGCCGCCTGTCCGATGTAGACCTTGAGGTGCCCGCGCTTCGGGTCCCGGTTCGCGAGCCTGAGGAACGACTCGGGATCGGGACGGGCGGGCCCGACCGTCTTCGGCACCCTGCGATTATGACCCCCTCAGGGAGTGCTGGACGCCGGGCCCGCGGATGGTACCGGCGCCGGCGTCGCGGTCGGCGTAGGTGCAATCTGGGGGCGGCCGAGCTTCGCGTCGATCGCCAGATTGAGCGCCAGGACGTTGACCCGGCTTTCGCCGTAGAGACCAAGAAACCGCCCCTCGGTGTTCAGACCGAGGAGCGCCTCGAGCTCGGCTGTGGGGATCCGTGTCTCGCGAGAGACGCGAGGAATCTGCAGGCGAGCGTATTCCGGCGAGATGTGGGGATCCACGCCCGAGCCCGAAGACGTGACGGCGTCGGCCGGGACGGAACCCGTGACACCCTCGTCGCTTCTCACGGCCGTCACGGCGTCCTTGACGGAGTCTGCGAGCTTCTTGGAGGTCGGGCCGAGATTCGTCCCGCTCGTCGCCGTCGGGTCATAGCCGGTACCCGCCGCGGAGGGCCGGCCATGGAAGTGCCCGGGCATCACGAACGACTGCCCGATGAGGGACGAGCCCACCAGCGTGCCGGGGTCGTCTTTCTTCTTCAGAAGGCTCCCGTTTGCGGCATCCCGAAACGCGATCTGTCCGATGGCCCAGACAACCGCGGGATAGCCGAGCCCGAGGAGCACAGTCAGCGCCAGGAAAAGCCGGAGGGAGCCGAGAACGTTTTCTTTCATTTGAGACCTCAAACGAGATGGAGAGCGACGAGGAGGAGATCGATCGCCTTGATCCCCACGAACGGCACGAGGACACCGCCGACACCGTAGAGCATCAGGTTCCGCCTGAGGATCCTTCCGGCCCCGAGGGGCCTGTACGAAACGCCCCGGAGCGCGAGTGGGATGAGCGCGACGATGATGAGCGCGTTGAAGATCACGGCCGAGAGGATGGCGCTCTGGGGCGTGGCGAGGCGCATCACGTTCAGCGCTTGCAGCTCCGGGTAGGTCACGAGGAAGAGCGCCGGGATGATCGCGAAGTACTTCGCCACGTCGTTCGCGATCGAGAACGTCGTGAGCGCGCCGCGCGTCATGAGAAGCTGCTTGCCGATCTCCACGACCTCGATCAGCTTCGTCGGGTTCGAGTCGAGATCCACCATGTTCCCGGCCTCCTTGGCGGGCTGGGTCCCGGTGTTCATGGCCATGCCGACGTCGGCCTGGGCGAGCGCGGGCGCGTCGTTCGTGCCGTCGCCCGTCATGGCCACGAGGTTCCCCTTCGCCTGCTCGGCACGGATCAGCTCCAGCTTGTGCTCGGGCGTGGCTTCGGCGAGAAAGTCGTCCACGCCGGCCTCCCGCGCGATCGTCGCGGCCGTGAGCGGGTTATCACCCGTGATCATGACGGTCCGGATACCCATCGCGCGCAGCCGGTCGAAGCGCTCCTTCATTCCGCCCTTGACGATGTCCTTCAGATAGATCGTCCCCATGACCCGCTTGCCGTCGACGACCACGAGAGGCGTCCCGCCCTCGCCGCCGATGGACGCGACGTCTCGGCGGGTCTCCTCGGACAGCGAGCCGCCGAGACTGCGCACGAAACCGTCCACCGCGTCCGCCGCGCCCTTTCGTACCTGTCGCCCGCCTTCGAAGTCGAGGCCGGACATCCTGGTGCGCGCGGTGAAGGGAACGAACTTCGCGTTCAGCTCGCGAAGCTCCCGCGCCCTCAGGCCGTACTTCTGCTTCGCCAATACGACGATCGAGCGACCCTCGGGGGTTTCGTCGGCGAGCGACGAGAGCTGCGCCAGCTCGGCCAGCTCCGCCTCCGACACGCCCGGGGCCGGCAATAGCTTCACGGCTTCGCGGTTGCCGAGCGTGATCGTGCCGGTTTTGTCGAGGAGCAGAACGTTCACGTCGCCCGCCGCCTCGACGGCCCGGCCCGACATCGCGAGGATGTTGTGCTTGAGGACGCGGTCCATGCCGGCGATGCCGATGGCGGAGAGGAGGCCTCCGATCGTCGTCGGGATGAGGCAGACGAGAAGGGCGATGAGGACCGTGACCGAGACGTTCCCGCCCGAGTAGATCGCGAACGGGCGCAGCGTCACGGTGGCGAAGAGGAAGACGATGGTCAGGCCCGCGAGGAGGATGTCGAGCGCGATCTCGTTCGGGGTCTTCTGCCGCTCGGCGCCCTCGACGAGCCGGATCATCCGATCGAGGAAGGTCTGTCCCTGCTCCGACGTGATTTCGACGACGATGCGGTCCGAAAGCACCGTCGTGCCGCCGGTCACGGCGGACCGGTCGCCCCCCGCTTCGCGGATGACGGGCGCCGACTCGCCCGTGATCGCGGACTCGTTGACGGACGCAATCCCCTCGACGACGGTCCCGTCGCCGGGAATCATCTCGTTCGCCTCCACGACGACGCGGTCTTTCTTCCTGAGCTGGGTCGAAGGGACCCGTTCCTCTCGCCGTGCGCTTCCTTCTCCGACGAGCCGCCGGGCGGCGGTCTCGGTGCGGGCGCGGCGGAGCGCGTCGGCCTGTGCCTTGCCGCGCCCCTCGGCCACCGCTTCAGCGAAGTTCGCGAAAAGAACCGTCGCCCAGAGCCAGAAGACGATCTGGAGCTGGAATCCGAACAGACCTTTCGGTGAGAGGGCGGGAAGCAGGAAGAGCGTCGTCGCCAGCGCTCCCACCTCCACGATGAACATGACGGGGTTCTTCATCATCCGCGCCGGGTTCAGTTTGGCGAAGGCGTCCACGGCGGCCCGGGAGAGGATCGCCCGGTCGAGCAGGGAAGTCGGTTTCGTTCGCGTCACAGTCGCGTCTCCTTCAGAAGAGCTTTCCGGCGCCCATCAGGAAGTGCTCCACGATGGGGCCCAGCGCAAGAGCGGGGAAGAACGTGAGCGCGCCGACGATCAGGATCACGCCGATGAGGAGCACGACGAAGACCGGCCCGTCCACAGGGAAGGTGCCGATGGACTCCGTCACTTTCTTCTTCGCCGCGAGCGAACCCGCGATGCCGAGGAGCGGGATGATCATCAGGAAGCGTCCGAAGAACATCGCGATGCCGAGCGCCACGTTGTAGAAGTCCGTGTTCGCGTTCAGCCCGGCGAAAGCGCTGCCGTTGTTCCCCGTGGCGCTCGTAAACGCATAGAGAACCTCCGACAGGCCGTGCGGCCCCTGGTTGTTCAGACTGGCAAGGCCCGCCTTCGAGGCGACGCCGAGGGCGGTTCCGACCAGGATCGAGAAGGTCAGGATGAGCACCGAGAGCATTGCGAGCTTCACCTCGTGGGCCTCGATTTTCTTGCCGAGGTATTCGGGCGTGCGCCCGACCATGAGGCCAGCGATGAAGACAGCCAGGACGACGAAGAGGAGCATTCCATAGAGCCCTGCGCCGACGCCCCCGAAGATGATCTCGCCGAGCTGGATGTTCAGGAGTGGGACGAGGCCACCCAGCGGCGTAAAGGAGTCGTGCATCGAGTTCACCGCGCCGCACGAGGCGTCGGTCGTGATCGTGGCGAAGAGGGCCGAGTCCACGGGCCCGAACCGGACCTCCTTGCCTTCCATGTTCCCCATCGCCGAAGAGGCGCCGAGACCGTGATGGATGGAGTTCCCGCGCACCTCGAAGAAGCCCGCCACCAACGCCCCGACCAGGAAGAGGGTTGCCATCGACCAGAAGACCGCCCAGCCGTGGCGTGTCTTGCCGGTCATCGACCCGAGCGTGTACGTCAGCCCCGCGCCGACCGAGAAGATCAGAAACATCTCCAAGAGGTTGCTGAATGGCGTGGGGTTCTCGTAGGGATGCGCGGAGTTCGCGTTGACGAAGCCGCCGCCGTTCGTCCCGAGCTCCTTGATGGCTTCCTGGGAGGCGATCGGACCCTGCGGGATCTTCTGCGTCGCGCCTTCGAGCGTCGTGACGGCCTCCGAGGCCTTGAAGTTCTGGATGACGCCCTGCGACATCAGAACGACCGCTCCGGCGAGGCTGATGGGCAGGAGCACCCAGAGGGTCGCGCGGACGAGGTCGGACCAGAAGTTCCCGATCCCCTTCGCCTCGATCCGCGCGACGCCTCGCACGAAGGCGATCGCGATCGCGATGCCCGTGGCCGCGGAGGCGAAGTTGTGGACGGCGAGACCCGCCATCTGGGTGAAGAGCGACATCGTCGACTCGCCCGAGTAGGCCTGCCAGTTCGTGTTCGTCGTGAACGAGACCGCCGTGTTCCAGGCGAGCGCGGCCGGGACGGACGGCATCTTGTCGGGATTCAGCGGCAGGAGGTGCTGCAGCCGCTCCATCGCGTACAGCACGACGAGGCTGACGACGTTGAACACCATCATCGAGCCCGCATACGCGACGAAGCCCTGCTCGCGCGAAGAGTTCACGCCGCCGACGCGGTAGAGAAGGCGCTCCAACGGAACGAGGACCGGATCAAGGAACGTCTTCTCCTTCGAGAAGACCCTCTTCATGTAGACCCCGATCGGCTTCACGACGACGAGGACGAGAAGAAAGAAGATCCCGGTTTTCAGGAAGACATCGAGCATGGCGTTCTCACAGCTTCTCGGGCTTCAGGAGCGCGTAAAGGAGATAGGCGAGAGCGGCGACGGAGAGGACGAGGCCGAGGATGGCTTCGAAAGACATGGCGCCTCCTTCAAACCTCGTCGCAGCGCTTCACGTACCAGAGCGACAGCGCGAGGAGGCCGAGCGTCAGGAGGATGAAGAGGGCGTCAAGCATGGATGGTTCTCCTTGGAGTTTCAGGTTTCGACGGCCTTCAGAAGAAGTAGAGCGCGTTCAGGAGGACGGTCGGCTGCTGCTTCTTCGTGAGGGCCCCGACCGAGCCTTCGAAGACTTCCTTGTCGGAGAAGTCGACGCGGAGGTCGCCGCGGAATACGAGGTGGGAGCCCACCTTCAGCTCCGGCGTGAGCGTCACGCCTGTCAGCTTCTGCGCCACGCCGGTCCGGGCGCCGTCCCGGTCGTTGAAGAGCTCACCCCGGAGAATGACGGCGAAGGTGTCGCTGAGGCCGAACCGCGCATAGCCGACGATCCCGTTCCACATCGCGGTCTGACCCTGCGTCACGGCGTTCGGTTCGCTCCCGTAGACGGCGTCGACCGCCAGAACGATCCGGTCCGTGGCTTTCCACTGGGCGTTCACGTTGACCAGGTTGCGCACGTCGCCGTTCGTGTCGCTCCGCTCCGCTCCGATCATGTAGTTGGCGGTGATCGTGACGATCTTCGAAGGGGTCCAGATGAGCTGGGCACCCAGGGACTTGCTGCTGTTGTTGTCCTTCGCGTTGTCCCAGCCGTTGACGAGCATCAGCATGGCCGTGAGCTGGTCGGAGAACGTGTACGTCGCCTTGAGCCCCAAGTGGGTGAAGGGGATCGCGTACCCGAAGCTGAAGGATCGGGTGCGCGTTGTCGTTGTAGCCGTCGTATCCGTCGATGAGCTCGTAGCCGTGGTTCGTCACGAACTTCCCGGCGTCGAAACGCAGGCCGCTGCCTATCGGGGCGACGTAGCTGACGAAAGCCTGCTGGAGGTCGAAGTCCTGTGCTTTGCCGTTGGCGTCGCGGAAGAGCCCGGCCGCGGCCGAGACCCGCGGGATCGAGCCGCCGGCCACCGCGTCGACTCGAAAGCCCGCTTCGCCCGCTTTCGAAACAGCCTTCTGGAGGACGAGCTCGGCCACGTCCACCTTGATGCTGTTGTCGTCGAAATCGAAGACCCGGAACTGATTCGTGCCCGAAGGAGGCCTGTTGACGTTGTACGAATAGCTCGTCGAGAGGAACCCGCTCACGGCGATCTCCTCGTACCAGGGCTTCGAGGGCGGAGTCGGGGCCGGGGTCGGTGTGGGGGTCGGCGAGGGCGGTTCCTGACCGTATGCGACCGATGCAGTGCCGGCGAGCGCGAGAAGAAACGCGGATGCGGTTATGAGACCCGTTATGGGCAGGACGTGGCCGAGGTCCGGAAGACGTGTCATGCCCGAAGGGTGCTGTCCGACCGCCAAGGAAGTCCGGAGGATGGTCGAAAGAAGTTATAAGGCGCACGGAGCCTTTTCTCAGGCAAGCGGTTTAGCTGCGAAGCGGTAGCCGGTTCGGGGCTCGGTGACGATGTACTGAGGGCGGGAAGGGTCGGGCTCCAGCTTGCGGCGCAGAGCGCCGATCTGGACCCGGACGGCGTCCGGAGTCGGCGGAGAGGCGCCTTTCCAAACGTGCGCGGCGATGTGCGCATTCGGCACCGGCCGGCCGGCCGAAAGTGCCAGCATCTCCAGGATCGCAAACTCGGTGGGGGTGAGGCGCACGTCGCGCTCGAGCCCCTCACCCTGAAGGACGCGGCGTCGCTCGCGATCGATTCTCAGGCCGTGGAACTCGAGAATCGCAGGCCCCTCGGCGCCGAGGCTCCTCAGTTGCGCACGCACCCGCGACAGAAGCTCGTTGAGAGAGAACGGCTTCGCGAGGGTGTCGTCGGCACCGAGGTTGAGGGCCCGTATCCGGTCCTGATCGCCGCTCCTCTCTGAAATCACGATGATCGGAGTCTGGTCCGTTCTCCGAATCGCCTCGATCAGCCCGAACCCGTCCAGATGCGGCATGTCGTCGTCGGTCAAGACGAGGTCCGGATGCCAGTGCTCGAACAGCTCGAGGCCCTTCAGCCCGTCGCTGGCCCTGACGACCTCGTAGCCCGCCTCCGTAAGGTCGGAGGCAAGCACTCCAGCGACCGCCCCGTCGTCGTCCACGACGAGAAGAAGCGGAACGGTCCGTGTCACAAAGCCGCTGGCGTGCGGTCGAACGACACGCGCCTTCCACGAGGACGTGGAGGCAGCGCCGGCATCCGGCGGTCGGTCCAGACGTCCCAATCGAAGGGGAGACACTGCAGCGCCTTCGACATCAGGAAGACGTAGCCGGCGAATCCAAGCAGGGCCGCAACCAGTCCGTAGGGAGCTCGGAGGGCGGCTGCCACCAACGCGAATCCGGCCAGGGTCAGGAGGGATGCCGCAGCGAGGAAGACGGGCTTTAGGACTCGGTCCACAGGCCGCGGCGTCCGTGCAGGGCGAAGGTCGCCTTCGGCGAAGAAGTCGGGTGCTGCGCTCACGGCGAGAAGGTATCGCTCAGAAGCTCAGGAAGTCCGGAGGGAGATCGAAAGAGGTTCTAAGGGCGCGACGACTTCAGGCCGCGGGCGTGAGGACGCGATTCCGGTCTGAATCCTCTCTTGCCTCTCGAGAGACCGGTTGCCTTCGGACTTCGCCGTCTGGCCCTGGCCGGCCTTCGACCAGCACGCTCGGCAGGCCGAGCTCTCTCAGTGCATGTGCGAAGAAGTACACGTAGCCGGCAAATCCGCCGGCGCCGAAAAGCAGGCGCAGCAGGCCTTCGCGCGAGACCGCCAGCATGGCTCCGCCCCAAAGGCACACGAGGGAGGCCGTTACAAGGCCAAGCACCGAGGGCAGGCAGCGGAGACGGGTAGAGGGAAGGACCTCTCTCATGGTCGACAAGGTGCGCTCGACCCGCCAAGGAAGTCCGGAGAAAGGCCTGAAGAAGTTCTAAGGGTCGCTGACGCGAGAGGCCGCCTGATCGGTTCGGCCACGAACCGGTAGCCCACCCAAGGCTCCGTCACGATGTAGCGCGGGCGGGCGGGATCGGGCTCGATCTTCTTGCGGAGGGAGCCGACGTGGACGCGGACGGCGTCAGGCGTCGTGCCCGGGGCCCCGTGCCAGACGCGGCCGATGATCTGGCGGATCGTGATGGGCTTGCCCGCGTGCCCCGCGAGGAGCTCGAGAATCGCGAGCTCGGTCGGCGTCAGACGGACTTCCTTGCCCTCGACGACGACACGCCTCTTGTCGCGGTCGAGAGTGAGGCCGGGAAACTCGAGGACGCTGGCTGCGCTCTCGTCCGCGCGGCGCCGCAACTGCGCCCGCACGCGCGCGAGGAGCTCGGGCACCGAGAACGGTTTCACGACGAAGTCGTCGGCGCCAAGGTCGAGCGCGCGGATCTTGTCCGCGTCGCCGCCGCGCACGGAGAGGACGATGATCGGCGTCCGGCCGGCCTTGCGGAGCCGCGCGATGAGCTCGAAGCCGTCCGCGACTGGCATCGCGAGGTCCGTGAGGACGAGGTCGGGCTCGCGCTCGGCGCCGAGTCGCGCGCCTTCCTCGCCGTCGGCCGCCTCGAGAGTCTCGTAGCCGGCCGCCGCGAGCTCCGCGGCGAGACCGCGCCGGATGGGCGGGTCATCGTCGACCACGAGGATCCTGCCGAGGGCGCGCGTCACGCGGGCACCTCCGAAGCGGCGGGGAGATCGAGGCGCGCGATCGTCCCGCCGCCCGGCCGGTCGAGAAGGGACACCGTCCCGCCCATCGCCCGCGCGAGCGAGCTGCAAATCGTGAGTCCGAGCCCGGCGCGCCCGGCCTCCGCCGGCGAGACGCCGGACGCGGCCGCGCGCTTGACGTCGGAAGGGACGCCGGCGCCGCGGTCGCGCACGTCGAGGCGCAGGCGCCGGTGGTCCGATGGGTTCGGTTCGGCGGCCAGCTCCAGGGCCGCGCCCGCCGGAGCGGCTCGCGCGGCGTTCTCGAGGAGATTCGCGAGAATCTCCACGGCGAGTGCGGGGTCTGCGAGCGCGTCGGGTGTGTCGGGTGCGACAGTGACCTGGATCGTCCGGCCCGAGAGGACGAGCGGCAGGGCCTCGAGTGTCGCGCGGAAAAGATCGGCGGGCGGTGCGGGTTCCGGGCGTGGGACGTACGTGCCGGCGTCGAGGCGCGCCATCGCCAGGAGGTTGTCTATCCGGCGCGAGAGACGTTCGGTCTCGGCCGAGACCTCGTGGACGTCGGCTGCGGCCGCGGCAGCGGCCGTGCGGCGGAGGCGTTCGAGGCCGAGCTGGATCGCCGTGATCGGGGTCCTGAGGTCGTGAGACACGGCCCGAAGCAGCGACGTCTTCAGGGCGTCGCTCTCGCGCAAGGCCTCGAGATGGGTCCGTTCCTCGAGGAACTTCTCGCGCTCGACGGCCAGCGCGACGAGCCGTCCGACCGAGGCGAGGGCGTTGCGTTCCGCGCGCGTGCCGCGCACGACGAGAACGCCGTTCGTGCGGCCGCCCACGGCGAGCGGCAGATAGACGTCCCGCGTGCCAGCGGCGGCGGGCACCTCGGCGGGCTCCCCGGCGCGGCCGACACTTTCGAGAAGTGGATCGCCGGCGTCGAGTCCCTGCCCGACGGAGACGACGACCTCGGGTAGGCCGTTGCCGAACAGGACGAGCCCGCCGCCCGAGGCTCCGATCGTTCTCAAGGCGCGCCCCGCGGCGTCGCCGAGCGCGCCGACGCGGTTCGTGGCGGCGAAGAGGTCGACGGAGAGTTCGTAGAGAGCCTCCATCTCCTTCCTTCGCGCCTCGGCCTCCTCGGCTCGGCGCTGCTCGCGTGCGACGAGGCGGCTCACGAGAACCGAGGCGAGGAGGAAGACGGCAAGAGCGACCCAGTTCGCGGGGTCCGAAATCGTCCACGTCCCGACGGGCGGAAGAAAGAAGTAGTTGTAGCAGGCCGTCGCGGCAAGCGACGCGGCGGCCGACGCGACGAATCCGAACCGCGCCGCGGCGAAGAGGACGACGACGAGGTAAACGAAGCCGACGGTCGTCGCGTTCGCCCCGACCGCGCGGCCGAGGGCCGTCGCGCCCGCGACTCCGAGGAGCGCGAGGACGACCCCGGCAACACGCCTACCCGTGGATGTTGTGGCCGTGGACGGCCTCCGCGGCTTCGTGGAGCGCTTCCGAGAGCGTCGGGTGCGCGTGGATCGTGCGGATCATCTCTTCGGTCGTCGCCTCGAGCCGCAGCAGCGCGCCGGCCTCGGCGATGAGCTCGGTCGCGTGCGGACCGACGATGTGGACGCCGAGGATCTCGTCGTGCTTCGCGTCGGAGACGATCTTCACGAAGCCATCCTGCGTGTGCTCCATCATCGTCTTGGCGAGGACGCCGAAATTGAATTTTCCGGTCTTCACGACGTACCCGCGCTCCTTCGCCTTCGCTTCGGTGAGGCCGATCGACGCGACCTCCGGGTCGCAGTACGTGCAGCCCGGGACCTGATCGCGGTCGATCGGGAAGGTGGGGGCGCCGGCCATCGTCTCGGCGGCCACGATGCCTTCGGCGGACGCGACGTGGGCGAGCCAGATCGTGGGCGTGACGTCGCCGATCGCCCAGATGCCCGGGACGTTCGTGCGCTGGTGCGCATCCACTCTCACGTAGCCGCGGTCGGTCGCGACGCCGACGGTTTCCAGCCCGAGCCCCTCGGTCACCGGTTTGCGACCGACGGCGAGCAGGACCTTCTCCACGGACCACGAGAGCGGCCCTCCGTCCGGCCCCTTCCCCTTGACGGTGACGGTGCCGTCGCCGTTCGGCGTGGCGGACTCGACGCCCGTCCTCGTGCGCACCTCGATCCCGCGCTTCTTGAAGAGGCGTTCGACCTCTTTCGAAATCTCCTCGTCCTCCACGGGCAGGACGCGGGGGAGCACCTCGACGAGGACGGTCTTCGTGCCGTAACGCGAGAAGCAGGAGGCGAACTCCGCGCCCACGGCGCCCGAGCCGATGACGAGGAGGGACTTCGGAATCGTATGCGACTTCAGGATGTGGTCCGAGTTCAGGACATCCTGGCCGTCCGCCTTCAGGAACGGAAGATCGCGAGGGACCGAGCCCGTCGCGATGAGCACGTGCTTCGTGCTCAGGACCGTCTCGCCCGCATCGCCCTTGACGGCCACCTGCGTCGGGGAGACGAGCCGCCCGAGGCCCGCGTGAACGTCGACCTTGTTCTTCTTCATGAGGTACTCGACGCCCTTTGCACCCTTGAAGACGACCTTGTCCCGGAACTTCACGACGGCCGGATAGTCGAGCTCGACGCCGGCGACACGGACGCCGAAGGTCGCGGCGTGGTTCTTCGCTTCGTCGAGGAGCGAGGCGGACTTGAGCATCGCCTTCGTGGGGATGCAGCCGCGGTGGAGGCACGTGCCGCCGAGCCCGACGCCGGGGACGTTCGCGTCCTTCTCGACGAGCGCCGCCCTGAGGCCGAGCTGCGACGCCCGAATCGCTGCGACGTAGCCTCCGGGACCCGAGCCGATCACGACGAGGTCGTACGAGAGGGAGGAATTCGCGCTCACGGATCTCCTTGATGGGTGCCTGGGTGGACGAGGCGGCGCGCCGGAAGGCGCGCGCCGGACAACCGAAGATTATAGCCGCCGGAGGTCAGCCGAAGACGACTCCGAGGAGGCCCCCCGCGAGGACGAGCCAGGCCGCGTTGATCCGGATCGTGGCGAGAATCGCGACGCCGACGAGGAACAGCGCGACGGTCGGCCCGTTCGTGAGAGCCGGACGGGCGAATTGCAGCGTGACGGACCCCATCAGGGCGAGCGCGGCCACGTTGACGCCGTCGAGAAACGCGCCGAGAAGCCTCGACCGCCTGAGACGAAAGACGTGCGGGCTCATGAGCGCCACGAACGCGAAGCCCGGGAGAAAGATCCCGAGCGTCGCGAGCGCCGCGCCCGGCAGGCCGCCCAGCTGGTACCCGATGAACGTCGCCGTGGACGAGAGGGGCCCCGGTGTGAACTGGCCGACGGCGACGGCATCGAGGAGCTGCGCGCTCGTGAGCCAGTGCCAGCGCTCGACGAGGTCGGCCTTCAGGAACGCGAGAAGCACGTAGCCGCTGCCGAACAGGACCGCGCCGGTCTTCAGGAAGAAGAGGAAGAGGCTCGTGAGAGGAGAAAGAAGAAGAAATTGCCGCTGGGAGAAGAAGAGGAACGGGGAGAGAGAGAAGAAGAAGATTTCTTAGAAGGGGGTTTGGGGGACGCAGGAGCATCGCCTGCTCTCGGCGAGGCGCCAGCTGGGCCGTCGGCGTCGGCGCCGCTCGTGCGCTCCGGCACTGCCGGCGCGAGGCCCGTCCCCCTCTTACCCTTTCTAAGAAAATCTTCAAACACCGTCACCCCGGCCGAGACACAGCCCGAAGCGACCAGCAGCAGGAGCTCATGGACGAAGAACGCCGCGACGAGCGCGGCGAGGCCGAGGACGAGGAGGAACCGGCTCTTCGTCGCGGTGCGGCTCAGACCGACGAGCGCAACCAGGATGAGCGCGAGGACGACGGGCTTGATACCCACGAAGAAGTGCGGGAACGCCGGCAACGATCCGAACCGGACGTAGGCCCAGGCGAACGCCGTCACCATGAGCGTCGCGGGAAGCACGAAGCCGAGGCCCGCGAGGAAGAAGCCCGGCCACCCCCCGCGGGAATAGCCGATGAAGAGGGCCAGCTTCGTGGAGGTCGGCCCCGGCGCGAGATTCGTCGCGCCGACGAGGTCGAGGAACTCCTCGCGCGTCATCCAGCCGCGGCGCGTCACGACCTCGTGCTCCATCAGCGAGATGTGGGCGGCCGGACCGCCGAACGCGGTGGCGCCGAGGCGCAGGAAGAGCGCTGCGAGATCCAGCCGGTCGTGGGCATCCGGGCGGGCCATCCTGACGCGATTATGAGCGGGCGCGCGCGCGCGGCCGGCGCACTAAGATGAGGCCGTGATCGGCGAGGTTCTCGCGCACTATCGAATCGCGGAACGGCTCGGCGTGGGCGGGATGGGCGAGGTGTTTCGTGCCGAGGACCTCAAGCTGCGGCGGCTCGTCGCCCTGAAAGTCCTGCGCGGCGCCGGCGACCAGGAGGGGCGGCTCCTGCGCGAGGCGCGCTTCGCCTCGCAGCTCAACCACCCGAACATCGCCGTCGTCTACGACGTCGACACGGTGGAGCAGGACGGACAGAGACGGAGCTTCATCGCGATGGAGTACGTCGCGGGGCGGACGCTTTCCGCTCTCCTCGAGGAGCGCGTGCCGACGGTTCCGGAGGCCGTGGACATCGTCCTGCAGGTGGCCGACGCGCTCGTGGCCGCGCACGCGCGCGGCGTCGTGCACCGGGACATCAAGGCCGGGAACGTCATGGTGGACGAGGCGGGACGCGTGAAGGTCCTGGACTTCGGCCTCGCGGCGTTCCGGCCCGTCGTCGGCGAGAACAGCGAGACGTGGAGCCCGATCGGCGCGGACCCGACGCGCTCCGCGCCGGGCTCCGTGCTCGGGACGGTCGCGTACATGTCGCCCGAGCAGGCCCTCGGCCGCGACGTCGACGCCCGCACGGACGTGTTCTCCCTGGGCGTGCTGCTGTGGGAGCTTCTCGCCGGCCGGCGTCCGTTCGAGGGCGCGAACACGATCGGGATCATCGACGCGCTCCTGCACGCGGAGCCGCCTTCGCTGACGCGCCTCAACCCCGCCGTGCCCCGCGAGCTGGAGGCGATCGTCGTGAAGATGCTCGCGAAGGATCCCGAGCGCCGCTTCGCGACGATGCGCGACGTGGCGCGGGAACTCTCTCTCCTCTCGAGCGGCTCCTCCCGTCCGGCGGGAGCCCCGCCGCCCGCCCTCACGGGCGAAAACGTCATCGCCGTCCTCGTGTTCACGAACATCACCCAGAACACCGAGGACAACTGGCTCGGCACCGGGATCATGGAGACGGTCACCGCCGACCTGAAGAGCATTCCGGGTCTCACGGTGATCGGCTGCGAGCGCATCTGCGAGGTCGAGAAGCGCCTCACGGGGCACGCGGCGCGCGGCGCGACCGAGCTCGCGACGCGGCTCGGCCGCGAGGTGGGCGCGCGCCGCGTCGTGACGGGTGGATTCCAGGGGGTGGGAGACGTCATGCGGATCACGGCGCGGGTGACGGACGTCGAGTCCGGGGAGGTCGTCACGACCGTGAAGGTCGACGGCAGCCGGCAGGATCTCTTCGCGCTGCAGGACCGCGTCGTCACGGAGCTGACTTCGGCGCTGCAGCTCGCGTCGCGCCCGGCGGTGACCGTGACGGACGAGACCCACGTTCTCGACGCCTACGAGGCGTTCTCGAAGGGGCTCATCAACCTGCGGGCCGAGAGTCGCGAGTCGGTGGATCGGGCGATCCTCTTCCTCGAACGCGCGGTGGCCCTGGATCCCGCCTACGCGCGCGCGTGGCTCGCGCTCGGCGAAGCCTACGACGTGAAGGCCACCTACCTCGCGATGCCGGAGCTCCTCGACAAGGCCATGACGGCCTTCGGGAAGTGCCTCGCGCTCCAGCCGCGCCTCGCGCGCGCGTGGAAGGAGCTCGGGTCCACGCTGGTCGACATCGGCCGCGAGGACAAGGGGCTCGAGGCGATCCGGCGCGCGCTCGAGCTCGACCCCGGAGACGGCGCCTCGTACGGAGCGCTCGGCCGCGCCCATTTCATCGGCACCGCGCGCTTCGCGGAAGCGGCGGACGCGTTCGAGCGCGCGCTCGAGCTGAACCCCCAGGGAGGCTGGTACGCGCTCCAGCTCGCGCACGTCGCGGCCCTGCTCCGGGACTTTCCGCGGGCGGAACGCGCCGCACGGCAGGCACTCGAGCTTCAGGAGAGGGGCCTGTCCGGGCGCGAAGGCGTGCTCATCGTCGGGGCCTACATGAAGCTCGGACAGATCCGCGCGCTTCAGGGGCGGCCCGCCGAGGCGCTCGAGCAATACGAGAAGGAGCTCGCCTTCCTGCGCCGCGTGGACCACGCGCTGAAGGACCGGGCGATCATCGAGCTCCATGCGCGAGTCGGGAGCGCGCATCTCGCCCTGGGGCACGCCGACGAGGCCCGCGCCGCTCTGCGGCTCTCGGTGGCGGCCTTTGAGGAGCGGCTCCGCATCGGCGCCGACGAGCCATTCACGCGCTATTACGCCGCGACCGCCTGGGCTCTCCTCGGGGAGCCGGAGAGGGCGCTCGACGTTCTCGAGGCCGCCGCCGCGATGCGCCGCACGTACGTGACGGAGCGCGCCCGCATCGATCCCGACTTCGAGAGTCTCGCGAGCGAGCCTCGTTTCCGACGACTCACGGGTCTTCCGGGCGCCGCCCGCACCGGGTGAGCCCGACTTCGCGCTAGTCTCGGTGCATGTTCCATGCTCGCTGCGAACCGTTCTCGCCGCCGCCCTCGCCCTCGCTCTCGCGCCTTCCGTTCACGGCACGGAGCGTTCCATCCCCGGGAAGCTCCCGACGGGCGAGATGCTGCTTCCGAACGGCCGGCTTCTGACGCCGAGCGGGACGCAGACCGAGGTCGCGCCGTACCCGTTCGCGCTCGCCCTGACGCCCGACGGACGGCGCGTCGTCGTCGCCTGCACGGGCGCGGACGAGCAGTCACTCCATCTCCTCGACGCGGCGACCGGGAAGATGCTCGCGAAGGAGCCCGTGAAGAAGTCCTGGCTGGGCCTCGCGGTCGCGCCGGACGGCTCGCGCGTCTACGTCGCGGGCGCGGGCGGAAAGAACATCCTCGTCTACCGGCTCGAGAGCGACCGCTTCGTCGCCGAGGAACCGATCGCGCTCCGGAAAGGCGACGAGCCGGCAAAGCTCGACGCGACGCCGTCCGGCCTCGCGGTCTCTCCGGACGGCAGAAGCCTCTGGGCGGCGCGGATCCTCCTGAACGACGTGGTCCGGATCGACCTCGCTTCGCGCACGATCGCGAGTTCGGTTTCCGTCGGCATCCATCCCTACCGGCCCGTCCTTTCGCCGGACGGCAAGCTCCTCGCCGTCGCAAACTGGGGAGCGGCGTCCGTGTCGCTCGTCGACGCCGTCCGGGGCGCGGTCCTCGCGACCGTGAAGACCGCCGACCACCCCTCGGATCTCGTCTTCGCACGGGACGGAGAGACGCTCTTCGTCGCCCAGTCGAACCGGAACCTCGTTGCGGTTGTGGACGTCGCCTCGCGGGCCGTCGTGCGCCAGATCTCGGTCGCGCTCGGTCCGGACGGTCCGGGAACGCCCTCGGCGGACGCGCAGCCGGACGGCTCCACGCCGAACGCGCTCGCGCTCGCGCCGGACGGGAAGACGCTCTTCGTCGCGAACGCCGACGACGACGCCGTGGCCGTCGTGAACGTGGCCGGCGACCCGCGCACGGCACGGACGAAGGGCTTCGTCCCGACCGGCTGGTACCCGGCCGCGCTCGCGCTCTCGCGCGACGGGAAGACGCTGTGGGTCGCGAACGCGAAGGGCGGCTGGTCCTGGTCGAACGCCGCCGGCGGGCCCGACCCCACGAAGCAGGGCGACGGAAAGCCCCGGAGGCAGACGCGCACGATCCCGGGCTCCGTCTCGCGCGTGAGCGTCCCGTCCGCGGCCGCGCTCGCGACGCTCACGACGCGCGCGTACGCGAACCGCCGCCCGGCGGCGCGTGGCGCGGCGCCGGTAAAGGCCTCGGCCGTCGTGCCCGCGGCGCCCGGCGTCGCGTCGCCGATCAGGCACGTCGTCTACGTCGTCCGCGAGAACCGCACGTACGACCAGGTCCTCGGCGATCTCCCGCAGGGCAACGGCGACCCGTCGCTCGTGATCTTCGGCCGCGACGTCACGCCGAACGCCCACGCGCTCGCCGAGCAGTTCGTCCTTCTCGACAACCTCTACTGCGACGCCGAGGTCTCCGCCGACGGCCACAACTGGTCGATGGGCGCGTACGCGACGGACTTCGTCGAGAAGATCTGGCCGCCGAACTACGGGAAGAAGGGCTTCGACTACCTGTTCGAAGGGGACGACGCAAATGCCTTTCCTACGAATGGCTATCTCTGGGACGCCGCCGAGCGCGCGGGGCTCACGCTGCGCAACTACGGCGAGTTCATCGGGATCGCGGCCCACCTGGAGTCGACGAAGCTCTCTCTGTCGACGGGGATGGAGGGATCGCTGAAAGGCAACACCTGCCCCTTCTACCCCGGCTTCGACCTCGAGATCCTCGACAACGCGCGCGTCGACATCTTCCTCAGGGAGTTCCGGGGCTTCGTGAAGGCGAAGGAGATGCCGCGGCTCACGATCGTGCGCCTCGGAAACGATCACACGGCGGGGACGAAGAAGGGGGCACGCACGCCGCGCGCGATGGTCGCCGAGAACGACGTCGCGCTCGGCCGCCTCGTCGAGGCGATTTCGCGATCGCCCTTCTGGAAGGAGACTGCGATCTTCGTGATCGAGGACGACGCCCAGAACGGCTCGGACCACGTGGACGCGCACCGGACCGTGGGCTTCGTGATCTCCCCGTATACCCGGCGCGGAGGCGTCGTCGATTCGACGATGTACTCCACGGTCTCGATGCTCCGGACGATCGAGCTGATCCTCGGCCTGCCGCCGATGTCCCAGCACGACGCGTCCGCGACCCCGATGACGGCCGCCTTCGCCGACGCTCCGGACCTCGCGCCGTTCGCGCATCTCGAGACGAAGATCCCGTTCTACGAGATGAACCCCGACGGCGCGCCGATGCAGGCGCTCGCCGGGACGTGGGATTTCACGAAGGAGGACGCGGCCCCGGACCTCGCGCTCAACGAGGCGGTCTGGAAGAGCGTGAGGGGCGCGGATTCGGAGATGCCCGCGCCGGTGAACGCCGCGTTCGTTCGCGCGCCGCCCCTCGCGCCGCTGGGTGACTAGCCTCAGGGCGCTTCGTCCACCAGGTCCCGGTGCGCGTCGGCCCACGCCGCCCACGGAATCAGGATCAGTCCGGCAAGTCCGGTCCAGGCGACGACGGTGATGTTCGGCGGCGGCGGGCCGAAGGCCGCGCCGGCATACGCGAGCAGGAAGAAGGCGACGAGTCCGGCGAGCGCCCATCGGCCGAGCGCATCCTTCGGTTTCGTGGTCCGCAGGTAGAGCCAGACCCCGATTGCGAAGAGCGGCAGCTCGACGGCGAGCGTTCCGGCGCGCGAGTTCCACAGGCCCATCCCGACGAAGACCGCGCCGTTCGGCGCGAGCGGAAGGTCCGGGCGGTGGACGACGGCGTCGCAGATCCAGTGGCTCACGACGCCGAGCGAGACGACGGCGCCTGCCGCGAGGCTGCGCGACACGACGTGAACGAGAAAGCCGAACAGCGCGCCCCAAAGCACGGCCATGAGGAGGCTGTGCGACCAGGGGTAGTAGTCGAAGGCGATCGGCGTGAAGACCGTGTCGCCGGGCTCGATGCTCGCGCTCTCGACTCCCGTCAGAATGAGCACGGGCCAGAGGAGGTCGAGAAAGAACGGCGCGGCAAGAAGGACCCCGAGCGAGGCGCGGGGCGCCGCCGCTTTGGACGCGAACCCGACGGCAGCGTGTCCGATGAACATGCCGGATTCTCCCTCGTCGTCAGGCGAGGAGCTTCTTCACGAGCGCCCTGGTATCGACGGAGCCGAGGCCCGTCGTCGGGTCCCAGCCTTTCGTCGCCTGATAGCCCGTGACGCCGCCGTACGAATTGTCGCCTTGCGTGATGTCGCGGAAGGGCGAGGCCTTGCGGGCCGCCGCGTAAAGGGCCGCGTTCGCGGCGCCGAGGCGGGGCCGTCCGGCCGCGGCGCGCGCGGCATTCACGTGCGCGAGGATGCCGGACCAGATCGGCGCCGCGACGCTCGTTCCTCCTGCCGCGGTCCACTTGTTTCTCGCGAAGATCGAGAGCCCGGGGTCGGGAGACGCGACGGCCGCGACGTCGGGGATCCCGCGGCCGGTCACGCCGCGGCGGCCGCCGAGGGCCGGTTTCTGCCAGGCGGGCACGGCGACGAAGCGGGAAAATCCGCCGCCGGTCGCCCCGCGATCCGGGCCGTCGTTCCAGGCGGTCTCGGCGAAGGAGCCGCCCCTCGGCACCAGCTTCGTGCCCCCGACGGCCGTGACTTCCGGTACGACGCTCGGAAAGTCCACGTGGCGCTGGCCGTCGAACGCGGCGCTGCCTTCGGGCACGTCGCCGGCCCCCGCGTCGCCGGTGGCGCAGACGAAAGTGATGCCGAGAAGCGAGCAGGAGAGAAAGAGCTCGCGGGTCTGGTCGTAGCGGCGGGACGTCGCGAAGCCGTCCTCGGGCATGCCCCACGAGATCGAGACGATCGAGGGGCGGCGCGCGTCCGGCGCGTCGAGAAGCGCGCTCAGGAAATCCACCCAGCCCGCGTCGACGTTCGGCACCCACCACAGATCGATGTCCGCGTCCGGCGCCGTGCCGCGCACCCAGTCCATGTCGAGCGCGACCTCGAGATCGGCGTCTCCCGTCTTGCCCTGGTAGTCGTTCTTCGCGCCGGAAACGGACACCTCGGTCACGTCACCCGCGGGAAGCCCGTAACGCGCGCAGAAGGATCCGAAATCGCGGCTGGAGAAGCCTCCCCCGAATTCGAGGATCGCGACGCGCTCGCCGCGAGTGCCTCCCGTGCCCGGCTCCGGAAGGTCGTACGCCGCTCGGATCTCCTCGGGCGTGTATCCGCCCGCGGGACCGCGCGCCGCGGCCGGGCTCCGGCGGGGGACTCTCGAGCGCGTCGGAGCGAGGATCGGCGGAAAGCGCCGGGCCGCCGGGAGCGTGTTGAGACCCGCGACCCCCCGGATCACCGCGGCGAGCGAAGCCGGAATCGAAGGGTCCCGCTCGGTCGCGATGGCCCGCCGCCGGAGCGGCGACAGCGACCGTGGCACGTCGAACACGCCGATCGGGACGTCGAATGCGTGCGCCACTTTCTCGGCAGGGCCGTGGGCCTGAACCGAGGTGCGCGCTCCGGCGACGCCGTCCACCGTGAGCCCGGCATCGCGGAGGAACGACAGGACGGCGTCGAGATCCTGGTAGCCCGGGGCGACGAGAGCACGCACCTCGTCGGGAGAGAGGTGGCGCCCGTAGACGGCGCTTTGCGGATCCGCGACGGCGTGGGCGGCCTCGCGCAGCATGCGGATGTCCTTCGCATGAAGGAGGACCGTGAAACGGATCTCCTCGTCGGGCGGACACGGACCCGTCCGGCGCGCGAGCGGCAGCCGCCGGGAGACGTGGCGGGGGAGAAGGAACCGCTGCATCCGTCAGTGTCTCTCGACCGCCTGGACCCGTTCCCAGACGAGCATCACGTCCATCAGATGGCCGCGCACCTGCTGTGTCGGTGCGGCCACGATGAGGCGCTCGCCGGAGATCCGGTAGAACCGGACCTGATCCGTGCCGACCCAGTTCGGGAACAGGGACTGGGCGACGTGGTGCACGACGACGCCGTGCGTCTCGTCCACCACGTAGGTGCCGAAATACGAAATGCACCCGGTCACGGCGGCCGCGACTTCGTCCGGCGTCCCGGCCTGCTGGTCGTTGGCGGCGAAGCGAGGGCGGTCCCCGCGCATGATCTGCATCGACATGTGGCCGGTCGTGTCGTAAAGACACAGGCCCGAGAAGTTCGTCCCGAACGGAAACACGACCTGTCCCTCGGAGCGAAACTCGAAAACGAGCAGCTTCCAGGCGCCGGCAACGGAGGTCCCGTGCATGTCGCGGGCAATCCTACTCCCGGCGCGACCTCCCACGGCGGCGTCCGCAAAAGGTGTCCGCCCGACGGTATGCTCCATGCAAGAGGAGGAGCGAGGGTCTCCGCTCGCGGAGTCCCGGAGGATCAATCGTGAATTTTCTTTCACGGCGACCCGTTTCGGCCTGGTGGGCCCTGGCCGCGCTTTCCTTCGTCGTCGCGGCCGGAACCCTGGCGGCCGACCTCGAATCTTCGAACGTGAAGAAGCTGGGCCGCACCGTCGTCCGGTTCAGGGACGACAAGCTTCAGGTCGTCGTGGGTTACAAGCACGCGCAGTTTCACCTGGACAACCGGTGGATTCTGCTCGAGACGTGCCTGTCCGCGTCGGGCAGCGAGCCGGTCGAAATCTTCCGCGAGGACGTGTCGCTCATCCTGCCCGACGGCACACAGGTTCCCATGCCGAGTCAGAAGAAGATGGCGCAGGGTCTTCCGGACCTGCGCCGCATGCTCAGTCAGGCGCGCGTCATACGCGATCCGCTCGGGGGCTACTTCCCCGGGCGCATCCGCGAGGAGAGGCTCGGTTTCTTTGCCGTGCCGGGGGAGCAGATCGTGTTCGATCGCGTCACGGTGAACCACGACACGCTCGCGTGGGGCCACCTCTTCTTCGAGTCCCCAACGGGGCGATTCGAGCCCGGGATCTACACGCTCGTCCTGGAGAACAAGCTCGCTCACGTCCGCCTGCCTCTCGCGCTCGGCATCGAAGGTGACCTCGAGCGGGTGCGGTAACCGGCCGGCTCGAGCGCGAGCCCCGTGCTCCCCTCGGCCGAGCCCGTGGTTCAAGCGGTTGATTGGGACGGTCGAGCGGCTTCGGACGGGACTCATGCCGCGACTCCGCGAAAATCTGACCGCGGACGATCTCGCATCGATCGCGGGAGTGTCCCTCCGCACGCCGGCACCTCCTCGGCCCGCCGGGTGTCTCTCGCATAATCGCGGCATGAGCGAAGCCGGACCGTCGCCCGGGACGCGCGCGGCCCGGTGGGCCGCGCTCCTCGCGCTCGCCGTCCTCCTCGCGACCGTCGACACGCGCGCGTTCGGCCTCATTCCCGACGGGAAGGAGATGCTTTCGGCGTCTGCCGCGATCTCGCGGTTCCTCGAAATCGGCGTGTCGCGCGACTTCGTCAACGCGCCGCGACGCCCCGGGGGCGACGCATTGTCGCGTTACGGGATGGGGCTTTCTCTCGCCGAGGCGGTGCCCGGAGCCTTGACGCGTGTCCTCCGGGCGGCCGCTCCCGCCGCGGCGACCGCGCCCGTGTTCGTTCTCCTGCCGATCGCCTGCCTCGTCGCTTCGGCGTGGGCGACGGCTCGGGCGCTGCTCCGCCTCGGCGCGACACCCGCGTGGGCCGCGGCGTCGGGCACGGGCCTCGTCCTCGCGACCCCGCTCTGGGGATACGCCGCGAGCGACTATGGCGAGCCGCTCCAGGCCTGCTGCGTCGCCCTCTCGCTCCTCGCGGCCGTCGAGCTCCGCGAGAGCCCGGCGTCGCGCGGGTGGCAGATCGCCCTTGGAATCGCCGCGGGCTTCGCGATTCTCACGAAGACGCTGCTCGTCCTCGTGGTCGCGCCGCTCCTCGCGTGCGCGCTTTTGGGGAAGAGAGAAGACGAAGAATTCTCAGAAGGTAAGAGGGGAGAAGAGGAGCGCCGAGGCCGAGAGGCACGGGCGGTGCGGGCCCGAACCCGGCGCGGCGCTCGCGCGGAGTCTCCTCGCCTCGGGCTGCCATGGCCGCTGCTTCTCTCATTCTCGGCGATTCTTCTTCTTTGGGTAATCTTCGAATGGATCCGTTTCGGCAGGATCGGCGGCGGCTACGCGGGGGAGACGTTCACCTATCCGTTCTTCACGGGCCTGCTGCGTCTCACCGTGCTCCCGAACAAGGGCCTTTTCTGGTATGCCCCGGTCGTCCTCCTCGCGCCGCTCGGGTTCGTCGCCCTTTTTCGCCGCGACGCCCGGCTCGCTCTCGCGTCCGCCCTGTCCTTCGTCGTCCTTCTCTTCTCGGCATCCGCGTGGTGGGCGTGGGATGGGCAGGCGGGATGGGGGCCGCGCCTGCTCCTGCCCGCGCTTCCCCCCCTCGTGCTCCTCGCCGGCTTCGCGTGCGCATCGTCCGGCCGGCCTGTCCGCATCGCGGGCGCGCTCGCGCTCCTCCTCGGTGCGGGCGTCAATCTGCTCGGCGCCCTCGTGCCGTTTCCGGCCGTCTATGCGCTCTCGTCGGTGGTGCCGCCGCAGCCGATCGCGGAGGCGCGCGCGGCCGGGACGCAGTACGAGATCGGCCGGGGGGACGACGGCGTCCTGCGTGCGACGGCTCCGCACCACCTCTCGCTCACGCCCGCGTGGAGCCCGATTCGCGTCCACGCTCTCGTCCTCTCGGCGCGGCTACGCGGCGGGGCGGCGGCGCGACTCGGGCGCGAGGGATTTCCGTCTCTCGATCCGCCATTCCTGCCCGTCCTTCCGGAAGAGCCTGCGCCCGCAATGCTCCTCGCGCTTCGGCCGGTTCGCATCGGGTGGGGCCGCGAATATTTCTTCGAGAAAGAGGAGAGGATGGCGGACCCGTGGGACGACGCCACGCGGGACCAGACGATCCGCGCGATCGACGTGAAGAACTACGCGCGGGCACGTGCGCTCGGGGGGGAGCTGCTGAGAACGAAGGACCGGGAGTCGGATTCTTCGAATGACCCTCGCGCGGTCGCGCTGGTCGCCGAATCGATCCGTCTCGGCGGCGGCCAGGGTGCGGGTGCGCAATCGTCCGACTCGCGCGCGGCGGCGTCGCTCTCGTTCCTTTCTAAGCAAATATCTTCTCTTCATTCTTCTTCGGATTCACAGACCTGCAATCCATGGATTCTGTTTGTGCGTGCAATGGCGGCGCCCCCGGGAGACCTCTCGTGCATCCCCGAGGCCGGACGGGAGAGCTTCGCGCGAACGCTGGATGCGGCGCGGCGCGAGGGCTGGACGCTCACCTCGTGGGCGCGGGCGTTGCGAACGGGGAAGCCGTAGAAGGCGGCGCCGGGCGGAGGCGCATCAGGAGCTGCGTGTCGCCGAAGGGCTCGATCTCGATGGCGCGCGCCTCGAGTCCGTGGCGCAACGGAGGCAACCAGCTGCGCAGCCACACGAATTTCGGCCACGGCTCGCTGTTCATCTCGAGAGCGCGCGCGAGGTCCCACAGGAATCGCGAGAAGAACACCGTATCGACGGGGGCGTCCGGCGCGGTGACCTGCCCGAGAATTCCAACGGCCCGGGCGCCGGATTCGTCGACGATCAACGTGGCGATTCCGACGCGGCCCAGGTCGCCGCGACGGACGCGCTCGAAGAGGCGGCCCTGTTCCTGGCCCCAGTCCACGTTCGAGTCCGAAAGAATCGCCGGGACGCCGGCGGGACCTCCGCAGAGGAGATTTCCGAACGAAATCTCGCGGCCGAGGCGAAGGGCGGACTCTCCGGCGGCGAGAAGGACGATTCCCGCGAGCGCCGCGCGGAACGCCCGCGGGCGGCGAGACAGCAGAGCCCTGCCGGCGCCGGCCGCCGCGACGAAGAGGAACGGCACGGCGGGCAAGGCGTGCCGCACGCCGATGTTCAGGTTCGTGGCGCAGGCCGCCGCGAGATACGCGCCGCCGATCGCCGCAGGGAGCGCGGCGCGCGCGAAGAGAAGGCGCCGGAGCCGCGCGCCCCGGAAGAGGCCGAGGCCGGCGGCGAGGAATGCGGCGATGGACGCGAGGACGGCCGCGGTCGTGAGCTTGATCCCGAGCGCGACCGGGAAATAGAGCGCGGTGCCCTTGCCGGAGATCTCGCCGAAGAAGTAGTTCGGACGTTCGCCGGGGCTGGCGCCGGCCCGCACGAAAAGCAGTCCCGCGCCGTAGGCGGCGACCGGTTTCGGGAGCGCGCGCGCGAGCGCGAGGGCGGCGGATTCCTGCGGCAGGCCCTTGAACTCGCGGGCGATGGCGGCGCGAAACGTGTCGCCGCTCGTGCCGGCGAACGCAGAGAATTGAACGAGGAAGAGGGTCACGAGGGCGGGTGCGACGAAAGAGGCCAGCACCGAGGGAAGGGTCCGAAGAGAGTTTCCTGGAAGGTGAAGAGGACCGCGGCCGCCGCCTGCCCGCGCCGAGTCGTCGGCTCGCTTCGATCGCCGCCGCCCTCGCCCATTCACCTTCGAAGAAGCTCTTCCGGCGTTCCCCGCCGAAAGCCGGATTGTCGCGACGAGAGCGAAGACCAGGAGGAACGGGAAAGCGGAATATTTCGACGCCATCGCGAAGCCGTAGAGCACTCCGCTCGCGACGAGCCAGCGGCGATCGATCGCTCGTTCCGCCGGCCCACGCGCCGCGAGCTCCAGCGCGAGCGCGGCCGCGACGAGGAAGAACGTCACGAGGACGTCGCTCTGAACGAGCGTGCCATGGCCCCGCAGCGTCGGTTCGATCGCGACGAGAGCCGCGGCGGCGAGGCCCGCGGCGTTTCCGGCGAGGGTGCGCGCGAGGAGTCCGGTCGCGAGAGCGAGGCCCGCGAAGACGAAGGCCATCGGCGCGCGGCCCGCGCGCGTCTCGTCGATCTCCATCGCGGGCTTTGCGCGCGGGAGCGAGACTCCCGCGAGGAGCTTCATGAGGACGGGATGCTCGAAGTTCGAGACCATCCCGGGGCCGCGGCGCCATTCGCGCGCGGCGGCGAGGTGGGCGGGTTCGTCCGACGTCGTCCAGAGGGAGAAGCGGGCGACCTCGGCGCCGGCGAGCGCGAGAAGGACGATGGCGGCGAGCGCCGCCGCGAACCGCGCGCGCGACATCGGCCGATTATGCGTGCACGCCGGGAGCTTCGTGCCCCGAGCGCGCCACCCACTCCACGTACGACCCGCCGTACGCGTGCGGCGCGTCGCCGGCGCCGTTTTCGCCGAGGACGAGGACGCGGTTCGAGAGCCCGCGGAGGAAGGCGCGGTCGTGGGACACGAAGAGCATCGTCCCTTCGAACTTCGAAAGGGCCTCGACGAGCATCTCCTTCGTCGCGAGGTCGAGGTGGTTCGTGGGCTCGTCGAGGACGAGAAAGTTCGGCGGATCGAACAGCATGCGCGCCATGACGAGGCGTGACTTCTCGCCGCCGGAGAGGAAGCGGACCTTCTTGTCCACGTCATCGCCGGAAAACTGGAAAGCGCCCACGAGCGCGCGGAGGACGCCGATCCCCGCGGCGGGGAAGTCGCTCTGGACCTGTTCGAGCACCGTCAGCTCGGGGTCGAGGACGTCGAGCGCCTGCTGCGAGAAGTAGCCCATCTTCACGCTCGCGCCGATGCGCACGGCGCCGCCGTCGGGCGGCAGCATGCCCGCGACCATCTTGAGGAGCGTGGTCTTCCCGGCTCCGTTGACGCCCATCACGCACCAGCGCTCTCCGCGGCGGACGAGGAAATCGAATCCGTCGTAGAGGCGCAGCGCGCCGTAGCTCTTCGAAACCTTCTCGAGGACCGCCACGTCGTCGCCCGAGCGGGGCGGCGCCTTGAAGTCGAAGCGCACGACGGCGCGCTTCTTCGGCAGCTCGATCGTCTCGATCTTCTCGAGCTTCTTGACGCGGCTCTGCACCTGGGCGGCCTTCGAGGCGTGCGTCTGGAAGCGCTCGATGAACCGGTTCTCCTTCGCGAGCATCGCCTGTTGCCGCGCGAAAGCGGCCTCGCGCTGCGTCTCGCGCTGCACGCGCTCGCGCTCGTAGAAGTCGTAGTTGCCGGAGTAGGTCACGGTCTCGCCGGCGTCGATCTCGACGACCTTCGTGACGACGCGGTTCATGAAGTCGCGGTCGTGGCAGGTCATGAGCAGCGAGCCCGGATAGCCCTTGAGGTAATCCTCGAGCCAGATGATCGACTCGAGGTCGAGGTGGTTCGTCGGCTCGTCCATGAGGAGGACGTCGGGCCTGCCGAGGAGGACCTTCGCCATCGCGACGCGCATCTTCCAGCCGCCCGAGAGCGCGCCGACGTCGCCGTCGATGCGCGCGTCGTCGAAGCCGAGGCCGTGGAGCACCTCGCGGGCGCGGGCCTCGAGCTCGTAGCCGCCGCGTGTCTGGTATTCGGACTGCACGTCGCCGAACCGCTCGAGCAGGGTCTCCGCGTCGTCCGTCCGAGCCGCGTCCCCGAGCGCGTGCTCGAGCTCGAGGAGTTCGTGATGGAGGTCGCCGAGGCGCCCGCTCCCGGCGATCGCCTCGTCGAGGACGGGCCAGCCCGACATCTCGTCGATCTCCTGCCTGAAATAGCCGATCGACAGCTTTTTCGGCACGGCGACGTCGCCGTCGTCGGCGTGCTCCTCGCCCGTGATGAGGCGGAAGATCGTCGTCTTGCCGGCCCCGTTCGGGCCGACGAGGCCGACCTTCTCGCCGGTGTTGAGCTGGAAGGAGGCGTCGACGAACAGAACCTGCCGGCCGTACTGCTTGCAGATGCCGGAGAGCGCGATCATGGGCGGCGGACGATAGCAGGCCCGCTCTTCGGGAGCCCGATTATTCGATCATCGCGATCCGGCGCGCGTGGCGGCCGCCGCCGGCCGCGGGGTCGAAGGGCGTCCCGAGGAAGATCCGCACGATCGTGAGCGCCATCTCCTCGGTGATCATCCTCTCCCCGAGCGACAGGACGTTCGCGTCGTTGTGCTCGCGGCACGCTTTCGCGGTGGCCTCGTTCCAGCAGAGCGCGCAGCGGACGCCCCTCACCTTGTTCGCGACCATGGCCTCGCCGTTCCCGGAGCCTCCGAGCACGATCGCGCGCTCGCATTCGCCCCGCGCCACCGCCTCGGCCGCGGGCCGGACGGTGAGCGGGTAGTCGACCATGGCCGGGGAGGACGTGCCGCAGTCCTTCACCTCGTGGCCTTCGGCGAGGAGCATCGCCTTGATCCTCTCCTTGTAGGCGAATCCGGCGTGATCGGAGCCGAGCGCAATCTTCATGATCGGCGAAGTCTATGTCGGCCCCGATAGAATCGGCGCCGTGCCCGCTCGTGCCCCGTCCGTCCCCTACCTCGATCTCGCCCGAGCGGCGGCGGAGGGGGGAGAGGCCCTCGAGGCGGCGCTTCTCGCATGCGTGCGCCGCGGCCGCTACGTTCTCGGTGACGAGGTCGCGGCGTTCGAGCGCGAGTGGGCCGCGTTCTGCCGGGCTCCGTTCGCCGTCTCGTGCGCGAGCGGCACGGACGCGATCACGCTCGCGCTCCTCGGCCTCGGCGTCGGGATCGGCGACGAGGTGCTCACGGTGTCGATGACGTGCGCGCCGTCGGTCGTCGGGATCCAGCGCGCGGGAGCGACGCCGGTGTTCGTGGACGTCGAGGGGAAAAGCCTCACGATGGATCCCGTGAGGCTCGAGGCGGCCCTGACGGCCCGGACGAAGGCGATCGTGCCGGTTCACCTCTACGGACGCGTCGCGGACATGGAGCGGATTTCCGTCTTCGCGAAGGCGAAAGGGCTCCTGCTCGTCGAGGACTGCGCGCAGGCGCACGGAGCCGCGCTCGGCAGCCGGCCCGCGGGCTCCTTTGGCGACGCCGCCGCCTGGAGCTTCTATCCGACGAAGAACCTCGGAGCCCTCGGAGACGGCGGCGCCGTGACGACGTCCCGGCCCGATGTCGCCGAGAAGTCCGGAAGCTGCGCCTCTACGGATACGCGACGCGCAACGACGCGGACGTCGCGGGTTTCAACAGCCGGCTCGACGAGCTTCAGGCGGCCGGCCTGCGCGTGAATCTCGGGCGGCTCGCGGCCGGCAACGCGCGCCGCGCGGCGATCGCCGCGCGCTACGACGCGTCTCTGACGACTCTCGCGCCCCTCCTGCGCACGCCGCCGCCCGCGCGGGCGGGCGAGGTCCCCGCGCACCACCTGTACGTCGTGCGCGTCGACGGCCGCGACGCGTTCCGCGAGCGCCTCCGTCGGAAGGCGTCGGCACGGACATCCACTATCCACGCGCCGTGCACGAGCAGCGGGCGTTCGCGGCGCTGCCGCGCGGCCCGCTGCCCGAGACGGAACGGGCCATGCGGGAGGTCGTCTCGCTCCCTCTCTATCCGCAGCTGTCCGACGACGAGGCCGGGCGCGTGATCGAGGCTGTTCGCGCCTCCGTGCGCCGCTGACGCGCGCACGTCCCCGCCGAAAAATCCGCTCAGGGCAGAAGCGTCGCCGCGAAGTAGGTGCCGTCGTTCGTCCGGTTGTCGACGAGCGTGGCCCATGCCGTCGCGGAGCCGCCGGCGACGACGTCGACGAGCATCGACGCGTGTTCGAGCGGCGGCGTCTGCATCTCGGCGAAGACGTCGTTCCACTGGACGGCCTCGTTCGGGGAGAGCGTGAGCACGCGGACCGCGACCACGGCGCCCGAGGCCGAAACGAGAGAGGCGCGGATCTGCGTCACGAGGCCTCCCGTCTCCACGAAGCCGACGTTCGTGCGCTCCCGGGGGGAGCCGGAAAGGAACGTGAGCGCGAGCGAGCGGCCCGGAGCGGCGGCGGACGCGCCGGACACGGGATCGATCGCGACCCCGTAGCTCCGCGCGCCGTCGAGCGTGTACGTGCGGCTGGAAGCGAAGACGGCGGCGCCGTCGAGCGCGGTGAGGCGGAGCGCGCCGGAAGTGTCGGAAGCGGGCGCGAAGAGCTGCCCGATCGCGTCGTCGAGAAAACGCGTTTCGCCGCCGGCCAGGTTCACGAGGACGGGAGAGAAGCTGCCGCCCGAGACCGGAGTGAAGGCGACCCTGACGCGCGCCGGAGAGGCGCCCGCATTCGCGAGCTTCAGATCGGTGACGAAGCGGGCGCCGAGCCGGCCGTTCGTGCGCGCGACCGCCGGAAGCAGCAGGTCCCCTCCGGCGACGGCGGCCCCGAAGAACGCTCCGTCGTTCGAAGAGTCGTCGACGGGAGTCGCGAAGGCCGCGACGCGCCCGCCACCCGAGAGGACGCGCACTTCGAACCGGTCCGAGGCGTCGGGCGGGATGCCGGCGGCCGCGTAAATGTCGTTGACCTGCAGGAGCCCGCCCCCCGGCACCTTCTGCGGCAGGACGGCACGCACGGCGCCGTGGGCGTCCTTGACGACGATCTCGGCCGCGACCTCGTTTCCGGTGACCTCGGCGAGCCCGACGTTCACGCGGAAGCCCGTGCT
Organism: Thermoanaerobaculia bacterium; assembly: GCA_963809425.1. Lineage (GTDB taxonomy): Bacteria > Acidobacteriota > Thermoanaerobaculia > UBA5066 > UBA5066 > Fen-183. The sequence goes on along the minus strand of CAWEJK010000004.1, from coordinate 113,813 downwards.
CGCGAAGACGGGGACGATCGTCAGGGTCGTGCCCGCGCCGCCCGCCGCCGAGAGCGGCGCGGCGGGAATCGAGAGGCCGAACGCGCCGCCGCGAACTGCCGTCGTGGCCGTGTGGGACGCGGCGACGACGGAACTTGGCGCCGACAGGAACAGAGGTCCGTATCCCTCCGTGCGGAACGTGTTGCCGAGCACGTCGTCGAGCGCACGGGTCGAGAGCGGCGGCAGTGAGAGCGACGCGGTCCGCGCCGGCCCGCCCGAGGCGGGCTGGAACCGGAGCGCGACGACGCGGTTGTTCACGGCGTCCGTGTTGAACAGCCGGACGTCCGTCGTGAAGGAGGCGCCGAGCTTTCCCATCAGGTGAGCGGAGGTGGAGATCAACGCGGTCGCGCCCGGGAACGGAACGTCGGGAGGCGAGGCCTCGGGCTCGATGACGATCGCCCAGGAGACGACGCGCCCGGCGCCGGTCCCGGGCCTGTCGTCGAGCACCCGAAGCCGCCACGAACCGGCGGCCGGCTTCCCCGCGAAGTTGGAGAGGGGCGCGAGCGGATCGAGCGTGCGTCCGAAGACCTCCCGGAGAGCTTCGCCGGGATGGCCGCTGTGATCCATGAGGAGGACGTTCGTGCCGTCCGGGCCCGTCAACGACACGACGAGCTGCGACGGATCGGAATGGTCGATCGAAAGCGCGACGGTCACCGTGGAGACGCGGCCCGCGAGGGCGGACACGACCGCCTCGCAGACGAGCGGCTCGCCCGTACCGTCCGGAATCGCGCTGCCGCCGCAGGAGCCGACGGGCGTCGTGGCGTCGAGGGCGGCGGAGAGGTCGAGGCGCGGCGTGGTGCGTCCCGTCCGCCCGTCGAGAACGGGAACGCCGGTGGCGCGCAGGAGATCGAACGCGAGAGCGGGATCGGCAAGGGGCCGGGCCTGCCGCGCGAGCAGCACGGCGCCCGTGGCGGCGGGCGCGGCGGCCGACGTGCCGGAGAAGATCGCCGTGCGCCCGCCTCCCGCCGCGGTCGTCGTCCACCCGACGCCCGGCGCGAGAACCGAGAGGCCGGCGCCCGACGTGCTCGCGCAGGGGACGACGTCGGGCCCGGTCAGGGCGTCCTCGCAGGAGGCGGACCCGCCCCAGGCGACCGATCCGGTGGACGCCGAGTACACCATCCCGACGGCGGCCACGTTCGAGAAGCATGCGGGCCACGGCAGGCCCGACGTCTTGCCGTCGTTCCCGGCGGCGGCCACGACCGCGAGGCCGGCCGCGCGCGCGGCCGCGAACGTGGTCGCGCCGGCCGGGTCCTCCGCGTCGCAGAACGCGCGGTGCGAGGTGTCGTCCGCGAGGCTGAGGTTGACCGCTTCGACGTTCCACGCTTCGCGGTTCGAGAGCACCCAGTCCAGGGACGCGAGGACGTCGGACGCGCGCGCGCTGCGGCAGCCGTCGCGCATGCTGAAGACCTTCAGGACGACGAGGCCGGCGTCGGGAGCGAGGCCCTGGGGGCCCGCGATGACTCCGGCCACCTCCGTTCCGTGACCGCTGCAGTCCGCGAGATTCCCGTCGTTGTCGGCGAAGTTCCAGCCCGGCCAGGCCGATCCGTTTTGAGGCTTGAGGTCGGGGTGCGCCACGTCGATTCCGCTGTCCACGACGGCGACGCTTCGGCCGCGCCCCGTCACGCCCAGGCCGAGCAGCCGGTCCGCGCCGATCTGCGCGGTTCCGATCTGTCCCGCGGGACGCACGAGGCGGTCGAAGCCGACGTGGACGACATCCTGCCGGAGCGAGAGCGCGGCGATTTCGGCCGCGGTCGCCCAGCCGGCGACGACGGGAACGTTCGCGAGGCGGCGCGTGACCGTGAAGCCCGGTCTCTCTCCTCCCGTCCTGAGAGAGACGACGACCGGAATCCGCGCTTCCCCGGCCCTCATGTGCTCCGCAACCTGATTCGACACGACGGCGCCCCGCGCCGGAAGAGGCACGAGGGCGAGTGCGGCGACGGCCGCGGGCAGGAGTAAAGGTTTGACGTTCACGAGGAGGGCACCGATCGAGACCACCGGCAGCAAGGGGCGTGCCGGGAGTGACCCGAGCCGGTAAGATCTCACCGTGCCGGCCTTCCCACAACCCCTCGATGTCGACGGCGGCGTCGCCGTCTTTGCCGACGCACATCTCGGGCAGGTGGAACGGGATGCCGAGGATTTCCTGGACGCCTTGGAGGGGGTGAGGAGGCGCGACTTCGGCACCGCGGTCCTCCTCGGGGATATCTTTCACTACTTCATCGGAGACCCGAAGCTCGAGACGCCCCTGCTCACCCGGACTCTCCGGGGGTTGAAAGAAGTCTCTTTGCGCGGCCTTTCGCTCCGATACGTGGAGGGAAACCGCGATTTTTTTGTCGCTGGCTCCCCGTACGCGGAACCTTTTGCATCCTGGGCGCTCGCGGACGGCCTCCGCGTGGGGGCGACGCGATACGCCTTCGTTCACGGAGATCGCGTGAATTCCGCCGATCTGCCGTACCGGTTCTGGCGGCGGATCTCGAAGAACCCGGTCGCGCACGGAGCTCTGAAGCTGATCCCCGGATCTCTCGCGCGCGCGATCGTGTCGCGCACGGAGGCGCGGCTCTACCGCTCGAACTTCCGGCACAAGAAGAGGCTTCCGGAGGCCGCGTTGCTCGCGGAAGGCCGCGTGGCGCGAGACGCGGGATACGACGCGCTCCTCGTCGGCCACTTCCACGTCGAGAGGACGCTGGCGGATGGCGGCGCCGTCACGCACGTGCTCCCCGCCTGGCTCGAGGAGCGCAAGCACGCCGAGATCGCCCCGGACGGGACGCTTTCGATCGTGGAGGAGAACACGGCCCCGAGGGCGATGCGCCGGGGATTCGGAGCGCTGGAGGAGAGTCCCGCAGCCTCCTCCGCGGGCGCGTGAACGCGCCGCGGCCGCTGCGGCGCGGACGTCTCTCCGGAGACCTGCGCGTGCCCGCAAGCAAGAGCCTCACGAATCGCGCGCTCGTCGCCGCGGCCTGCGCGGACGGAGAGAGCCTTCTGCTCAATCCCCTCGAGTCTTCGGACACCCGTGCGCTCGCTTCAGCGCTCAGGTTGCTCGGAGCGGAGATTTTCTTAGAAGGTGTGAGCTGGCGGGTCGTCGGACCGATCGGAGGGCGCGGTCACTCGGATTCAGAGCTTTCCATCGACATCGGCGACGCCGGGACGCCCGCGCGCTTCCTCGCGGCGCTCCTGTCGGCGATTCCGGGCCGCTACCGGCTGGATGGATCCGCCCGGATGCGCGAGAGGCCCATGTCCCCCCTCTTCGAAGCAATTCGAGACCTCGGGGGTGAGGTGGCATGTCTCGGGCAGGAGGGGTATTTGCCGGTCGCGATCCGCGGCGGCACGCTCCGCGGGGGACGCGTGAGGATTCGCGGGGACGTCTCCTCGCAGTTTCTCTCGGCCCTCATGCTGGTCTCGCCCCTCGTGCGGGGAGGCATCGAGCTGGACGTCGAGGGACCGCTCGCCTCGGCCTCTTATCTCGCCCTGACGCGCCGGGTCCTCGAGGGTTTCGGGGCGTCCGGCGACGGTTACCGTCCCGCCCGTTTCCGCGTGCCCGGCGACGACTCGGCGGCGTGCTTTCCCATCGCGGGAGCGCTTGCGTCCGGCGGGCGCGTGAAGCTGCGCGGACTCGCACGCGATTCCGAGCAGCCGGACGCGGCTTTCCGCGCCTGGGCGGAGTCAGCCGGAGGCACGCTCGCCTGGGAGTCTCCGGCGGACGGCGAGGACACGCTCGCCGTGTCGGGACCTCAGGGCGGCGCGAAGGCGCTACTTCCGGTCGAGGTCGACGTGGACGCGGCTCCCGACTCCGCGCTCCCTCTCACCGCGCTCGTCGCCTTCGCGGCCGGAACCTCCCGGCTCACCGGCGCCGTTCGCCTGCGCGAAAAGGAGTCCGATCGCTTCGCGGCGGCTCTCGATCTCCTGGCGCGGGCCGGGAGCGCGGCGCGCGAAGAGAGGGACGCGCGCGGCCCCGTGTTCGTCGTGGACGGCCGGGCGGGGACGCCGCGCCCCGCCGCGTTCTCCGCGCACGCGGACCATCGTGTCGCGATGTCGGCGGCCGTGCTCGCGCTCGCGCTGCCCGAGGGGTCGACGCTCGACCATCCCGAATCGGTGGCGAAATCGTGGCCGGGATTCTGGAGCGCGTGGGACGCTCTGCTCGACGAAGGGCGCGGGATCAGGTGAGCGCGCCGAAGCCGACGGCGGCGATGCCGCGCGCGGCGAGGACTGCCGCGACCGCGCCCGACTCGAGCGCCTCGGCCTCCCCGCACCAGGCGTAGCCCCAACCATAGCGCGCGCGCGTGACGTCGTCCTCGTCCCCCGGGTGGAGCGCGACCTCGTAGTCGCCCTCGGGCAGCTCCGCGACGGCGCGCTGGAAGCGGGTCCCCGTCATCCGTCCCGCCTCGGCCAGCCCGAGAACGCGGGGAGGCTCGGGAAGTCCGGCCGCGTCGAGAAGCCTCCGGCCGCGGCCGCCGAGAAGCGCGAGGAGGCGCGCGCGAAGCCGGGAGACAGGCGGCGCATCCGGCCGGCCGGGCGGGTCGCCGGCGCGGGGCGCGCGCACGAAAGGCACGCGGAATCGCCGCGCGAGCGCTACGGCGACGGGGAAGAGAATCGGGTGCAGATGCAGGTTCTGGTGCGAGTCGAGATGCGTGACGCGGAGGCCGGCGCCCTCCGCCCGGGCAATCTGCGCTTCCCACTCGCGCTCCACCTCGGCGCGCCTGATTCGGCCGGCCGTCAGAGCGAGGAGTACGGCCGGCCAGTGAGCGCGAAACCCGGCGCCGGAAAGGAGCGACGGAACGTCGCGCGGCGCCGAGACCGGCCGCTCGCCGCCCGTGATGCAGAGGTGGACGCCCGTCTCGAGGAGGCCCGCCGCCGTGAGACCACCCGCGGCCTCGCGGAACGACGTCCCGTTCGCGAGGAGGCTCACGTCCGTGAGGAGCCCCTTCGCGCGGAGCGCGGCGACACGGCGCGTGTGCGCGGGAGCGAGGCCGAAGTCGTCGGCGTTGAGGACGACGCGCGTCAAGGCGTTCCGCGCCGGCGCCGCTCGGCCCGGATCTCGGGCGCGAAGCGCGCCATCTCGCGCAGGATCGTGAGGACCGTCTTCGGCGAGGAGAGTGTCGAGAGGCCGCGCGTCCGCGGAAAGTAGTCGACGCCGAGCTGCTGGATCAGCGCGCCGCGCGCGGCGCAGCGCGCGAGGAGCTCGGCGTCGAAAAAGGATCCCTCGCTGCGCAGCGTCATGCCCGTCAGGAGGCTCCGCCGGATGAGCTTGCAGGAGAAGTTGACGTCCCGGAGGACGATCCCGAAGAGGGCGTGCACGAGCCCGTTGTACGCGAACGAGTACAGCGAGCGCAGGACGCCTTCTCCGGTGCGGTCGAGCCGGTAGGCCGAGATGAGATCCGCCCCGGTGATCTCGGCGGCCCGGAACAGGCGGTCCGTCTCGGCGAAGTCCCAGGGCAGGTCGCAGTCGCTGTACAGGATCCATTCGCGCCGGGCGGCGGCGAAGCCCTCGCGCAAAGTCCCTCCGAGGCCCCGGTTCGTCCGTTGAGCGATCACGCGGATCCGCGGCTCCTTCTCGGCGCGAATCCGGGCGAACGCCAGCGTCGCGTCCGTGGATGCGTCGTCCACGAGAACGATCTCCCAATCGTCGACGTGCTCCTCGAGAGCCGGGATCGCGACGTCGAGGAGCCGGCCGACGCTCTTCTCCTCGTTGAACATCGGGACGACGAGAGAGACGGAGCGGGGCGGACGGGCGGCGCCCACCGCGCGCGAGCCGGGGATCGTCGGTGTCACGGCCCGAAGCATACCCGGCCCGTCAGGAGACGAAGTGCCAGTTCACGAAGAAGGCTGCGCGCAGGAGGAGCAGCGCCGTCGACAGCACGAGGGCCGCGATGTGGAGACGCGAACGGCGCTCGAGCAGCTCGAAGAGGAGGATCATCCCCGGAAAGATCGTCAGGGTGTAGCGCGGAACGCCGTTCGTCGTCCCCGTGAGAAACGCGAGGCCGAGGACGCCCGCCGTCCACACCGCGTCGGCGAAGCGGCGTCTCCTCGCCTGCAGGGCGGCGAGAACCGCGAAGAGCGTGAAGTGCGCGAGCGGCGCGATCGCTCCCGGGTGCTCGAAAAGGACGCCGCTCGTGAAGAGCGTGACCTGCTCGCGCGCGAACGCCGCGGCCCCGTCGAGGGGATTCGTCGACCGGTGAGCCCAGGCGCCCATCGCGCGGAAGAACAGCCCCGGTTCCCCTTTCGCCCATCCGATGCCGAACACGTACGCGAGGACGCCGGCGAGCGGCGCGACGGCGAGCGCGGCGGACATCAGGAGGCGCTTGCGCGGAAGCGCGCCGAGCCCCTGCGTGCCGAGCCCGTGGGCGAGAGCGAGCGCGGGACCGACGGCGACTGCCGGAGCGCGCGTCAGGCCGAGCAGAACGCCGACGCAGGCCGCGGCGAGCGGGCGGCCCGTCCGGATGAATCGAAAGGCGAGAAGAAGCAGCAGGAAGAACAGCGATTCCGTGTACGCGGCCGCGAAGAAGAACGCCACGGGATAGAGGAGAAGGAAGGGGAGCGGACCCCGCGCGCGCTCGGGACCAAGGCGCGCGCGGCACTCTTCTCCGAAGAGGGGAAGCGCGAAGACGAACGCCGCCCAGGAGACGGCCGCGAGGGCCCACAGCGGGGCGAGCCCCGTGAGAAACGCGAGCGCGCGGGCGAGCATCGGGTAAAGCGGGAAGAACGCGTGCGCGGACTCCTGTCCCGGCGCCGGAGGCGGGCCGTACCCGTCACGGGCGATGCTGAAGTACCAGCCCGTGTCGTAGCGGGCGAAATAGGGAAGCGCCCCCGGGCCCCACGGCGAGGGGCGCGCGAGCGGCAGGACGTGGACGGCGAAGGCGGCCCAGAGGTGGATCGCGACGAGCCACGCGACCGCCAGCGTCGCGAGGCGGCGGTCCTCGGCGGCTCGAAACGGCCACGGAAAAGGCGCTGAGGAAGAGACGGAGCTCGTGGCTGTAGTCTACGGGCGACCCATGGAACGGCACGCCGAACCGGCAGCGGGAGCCTCCCTGACTCTCGGAAGCGGGGAATCGACCGCGCTCCGCGAGGCCGCCGGGCCGCTCACGTTTCCGGAGCGCGCTCACCTCGCGCTGCGGTTTCGGAGCGCGCCGTGGAGGCGCGTCGTCGAGGCCTTCGAGCCGGGCGGGAGCCTCGTGGACTTCGGCTGCGGTCCGGGCCTCCTCGCGCACCTCCTCGAGCGCGCGGGATTCCTCGGAACGTACCTCGGCCTCGATCCCGACGGCCGCAAGGTGGATCGCGCGCGCCGCTGGCTCCCGGAATCGCCGGCCCGTCTTTTCAGGGCGGCGACGGTCGACGCCGCGGCACCGGGCGCATTCTCGCAGGCGGCCCTGATCGACGTGCTCTACCTCGTGCCGCCGCCGGAGAGGCCCGACTTCCTCGCGCGGGCCGCGCGCTCTCTTTCGCCGGGCGGACTCTTCGTCGCGCTCACGAGCGGGGGAGGTCCGCCCTGGAAGAGGCGGCTGGATACGGCACAGGAACGGCTCGCCGTCGGGCTCGGCATCACGAGGGGCGGAGGCGTCGCCACGTGCGACGGCGCGGAGGTCGCTGGGCTGCTCCTGGCCGCCGGTCTCACGGGGGCCGCGGTCGTCGACGTGGGCCGCGGTTTTCTCCACGGTTTCGAGCTCGTTTCGGCGCGCCGCCCCCTCGCTTGACGGCGCGTCTTTTTTCCGAAATCGTTAGACCCAAGACACCGGGCAGAGACCCGCTCTCTGGGAGGACCGAAGATGCCTTCGAAGGCGCTCCGGCACTGGACGATTCCGCGCCGCGATCTCGCGGCGGGCGGCTCGGCGCTCGTGCGGCTTTCCCACCCTCTTCTCCCCGCGTTCGTCTCGGCGCGTTCGGGCCCGGAGGGTCTCGTCCTCGGCCTCGAAGGCGCGCGTCCCGTGCCGCTCGGCCGGGTCGACGCCCGCGCACGCCGCGCGTACCTCGTGAGGCTCGGCTCGCTCGCGGGGTTTCTGTCGTTCCATGGTCTCGGCCTCGCCGCGGAAGACGTCCCTCTCCTCGGCGCCCGCGACGGTGACGAGGACCGGCCGGCGCTCGGAGCCCCCCCGGTCGCCGCCTGGCGCGCGGTGCCTCCCGCGCTCGCCGTCGCGGGCGCGGCCTTGCGGCTCGCGGGGCGGGCCGTCAAGGGCGGCGACGCGGAGGTCCTGCGCCGTTCGATCGAAGGCGCGCTCGATCGCGCCCTTCCGCGGGACGTCGCCGAGGACGTTCTGTCCGCGCTCCGCGCGGCGGACGCGCACACGCGCCCCGAGGCCCTCGTCAATGAGCTCGCACGGCGGGGAGACGTGGGGCGCGCGGTGTCGCGCGATCTGCTCGGTCTCGCGCTTCCGGCCGTGTCCGTCCCGCCCGGCGAGCCGGCCCGGCCGGCGGTTGCGGTCGGACCCGCCTCGCTCTGGCTCGTGCGCGGGGCCGCGCGACGGGACGAGCCGCCAGCGTTCGTGGAGTGCGCATCGGGCTCGGCTCTCGAGGATGGAGGCGCGCTCCGCAGGCTCGCCCGCGCGCTCGCCGGGGATCCGCGCGCGGCTTTCCTCGAGGCTCTCGCGGACCGGGCGCGGGCGCCGCGCCCTCCCGACGGACCTCCCGTCTCGCTCGTCGCGATCTCTCTCGACAGGTGGGACGGGCGCTCGCGCCGCGTGTTCGAGGAGGAGCTTCCCGCCCTCGGGTTCCGGCTCTTCGCGACGTGCGCCGCGAGAGTCAGGCCCTGGGAAGAGGCGCCGCTCGTCGCTTTCCGGATGAGCCGCGGCGACGCGGCGTCGCTCCTTTGGCTGCCCTTCGCGTCCGTGCACGACGCCGTGGCCGCGTGGCACGAGGCGGAAGACGCTGCCGGGTCGACGGACGCGGGCCGCTTTCTCGACGCGGCGCACCGGCTCGCGTCACGGTTTGATCCGGCGGAGGGGCGCCTCGGCCCCGCGCGGGGGCGGCCGGCGGCGTCGCCCCGCCCGGATCCCGTGCTCGAGGCGGCCGCTCTCCTCGCCGGCGGTTTCAGGACGGCGGAAGCCGCCGCGGCCGCGGGCGTCTCCGCCAGGTATGCGGGGGAAGCCCTTCAGGCGGCCGCGGAAGCGGGAATCCTCGTGCCGGCGCACGCCGACGAATTCTCGTTTCGGGACGACGAGGAACGCCGGAGGATCGTTGCGCGCGTGTCGGTCTCGGCGCGCCGCGACGCGGTCGCGCGCCTCGAAAAAGCGGACTCCTCGGGCAGCACGGCGTCCCGGCTCGCCATCGCGTCTCTCGCCCGCGCGAATGCGGGCGACCTGGCGGCGGCCCGCGACGCCCTCGACGCGGCCGCGGCCGACGGAGACGCCTCCCTCGCCGCGGAGCTTCTCTCTCGCGCGCCCCGGACGGAGCCCGATCTCGGGCGGCCCCTTCTCGCGGTGCGCGTCCTGCAGCAGGCGGGCCGCCCGGAAGCCGCGCGCGCCGTGGCGGGACGGGTCACCGCCGACACGATCGCCGGCATCCCGCTCGACGAGCGGCTCGCGACGGCCCGCGCTCTCGTCCGCCTGCGGGAGCAAGGTCGCGCTCTCGCGCTCTGCCCGGGAGGCGGGCCCGAGGAAGACGTCGCGCGCGCCTGGGTCCTCGTCGAGTCCCGGCGTGACGGCGAGGCCCGGCGCGCGCTCGAGCGCGCCGCGGGAGGCCTCGCGGGGGCGCCCGTCGCGTTCCGACTTCTGGCGAAGCTGCTCGGCGCGGAGCTTCACGAACGCGCGCACGACTACGACGCGGCGGGCTCCGCTCTTGCCGAGGCGGAGGCGCTGCTGCCCGGAATCGAGGAAGGAGGGCTCGCGCGGGAGATGGCGCGCACCGCGGGCTATCTCGCGAACGATCTCGGCCGCACCGACGAGGCGATCGTGCTCTTCCGGCGCGCCGAGGCGCTTTCCCGGAGCGCGCTGGAGCGCGCGGACTCCACGTACGACGTGGCATTCGCGGCGCTCGACGGCGGCCGGCTCGAGGTCGCGGCCCGAGAGCTCGAGTCCGCGCTGGCGCTCTATGCCGCGAGCGGTCACGAGGATCGGTATCTCTCGGCGCTCGGGAACCGCATCGACCTCCTCCTTCGCGTCGGGGACTTTCCGGCCGCCCGCGCCGTCCTCGAGCGGGTTCTCGCGCATGAACGCTCCGGGGGGCGGGACCATCAGGTTCTGTTCGCGATCGCGAGCCTTCAGGAGCTTTCGCTTCTCGATGGCGACGAAGGTACCGGGGCGGCCGCGTTCCTCGAGGCCGAGACGCGCGGGGCGGCGAGTCCCCAACATCCGTCCTGGAGGGAGATCCTGCTCTTCGAGGCCGAGCGTCTCCTCGCGGCGCCGGATCCGGAGGCGGCTCTCGTCCTTCTCGCCCGCGCGGGAACCCTGCCGGAAAACAGCAGGCGCACGGAGGAGCGCCGCCTCCGGCTCGTGGCCTCCGCCTCGCGCGACGCCGGCCGGCCGACGCGCGAACGGCCCGGGACCCTCTCTTCCGAGGAACGTGTCCTTCTCGACGCCGAAGGCGCCCTCGCCTCCGGACGCGCGGCGCCGGATGCCGCGAGCGCGGCCCTCGAACGCCTGGCGGCGACCGGCGCGGGCGCCGGAACCGCGGTCCGGCGGATTCTCGAGTGGTCCGGCCGCTTCCCGGCGTTCTTCGCGACGTCGTCGGCCGGTCCGCTCCTGAGGCTCGCGCAACGCGTCGCGGCGCGGGCCGGCCTTTCGCGCGCCGAGGAGCGCTTCTCGCGGCTGCTCGAGCACGGCGCGCCGCCCGAGACTCCGCGCGTGCCGATCGCCTCGCCTTCCGCCGTCGTCGCCGAGGACTCCGCCACGCGCGAGCTGTTCGAGAAGGCGGCCCGCGTCGCCCGGTCGACGATCTCGGTGCTCCTCCTCGGGGAGAGCGGCACGGGGAAGGAGATCGTGGCGCGCGAGCTCCACCGCCTCTCGGGCCGGCGGGGGCCCTTCCTGGCGGTGAACGTCGCGGCTCTTCCGGGCACGCTCGCGGAGTCGGAGCTGTTCGGCCACGCGCGCGGCGCCTTCACGGGCGCCGACCGGGATCGCCGTGGCCTCGTCGAGGAGTCGTCCGGTGGAACGCTCTTCCTCGACGAAATCGGCGACCTGCCGCTTGCCCTCCAGGGCAAGCTCCTGCGCGTCCTCCAGGAAGGCGAGGTGAGGCGACTGGGCGAGACAGCGGTGCGGCGCGTCGACCTCCGCGTGCTCGCGGCGACTCACCGCCCGCTCAAGGAGATGGCCGAGGCCGGCTCGTTCCGGATCGACTTGTACTTCCGCCTGGCGGGACTCGAGCTCGAGCTGGCTCCCCTCAGGAAGCGACCGAGAGATCTCGCGAGGCTCGTCGAAGTGGCGCTCGCGGGTCGCGCGACGCTCGCGCGCGAGGTGTCGGCGGCCCTGAGGTCGTGGCCCTGGCCGGGAAACGTGCGGGAGCTCAACGCCGCGCTCGAGGCCGCGGTGACGCTCGCGGCGCCCGCGCGGGTCATCGGCCTCGAGCACCTCCCGCGCGGCCTGCGCGAGAAGAAGTCGGAGCCGTCCGGCCCGGCGTCCTATCTGGACGCGCTCCGGGCGGCGCGTCTCGCGGCGATCGACGGGGCGCTCCAGGCGAACGGGGGCAACCGGACGCGCGCCGCCCGCGCGCTCGGGATCTCGCGCCAGTCGCTGCTGTACGAGATCAGGAAGCTGGAGATCGATGCGCCGCGAGGCGGACGCTAGACTCCCCGCGTGTCTTCGCGCCGCAAGCTCGGTCTCGCGCTCCTCGCGCTGCTCCCGTTCCTGAACGGGCTTCCGTACGATTTCACGTACGACGACAAGCTCATCATCCGCGACAACGAGCGCATTTCGGCCCCCGAGCACGTGGGAGAGATCTTCACGACGCAGTACTTCGGCGGGGCGCTCACGTCGGCCCAGAACTACCGGCCGATCCTCCTTTTGACCTACGCCGTCCAGCGCTGGATCCACGGAAACCGGCCCTGGCTCTTCCGTGCGGTGAATCTCGCGCTCCACGCGGCCGTGACCGTGTCGCTCGGCGAGTGGCTCTTCGCGCTCGGGTTCGCCGCCGGTCCCGCGACGGCGGTGGCCGCTCTGTTCGCGGTCGCGACGATTCACGTCGAAGCCGTGACCTCGCTCGTCGGCCGCGCCGAGCTTCTCGCCTCCCTGCTCGTTTTCGTCGTGGCACGGCTCTGGCTGCGCGCGACGCGCGAGGGCCGGCTCGCGCCGGGCGCTTACGCCGCCTCGCTCGGCGTCTTCCTCCTCGCGGTGTTCGTCAAGGAGAACGCGATCGTGGCGCCGGGCGTCGTCGCGCTCGGCGAGATGTTTCGCGGCGGCCGCGGCCGATCGCCGCGGGAGGCGTGGAGCGGCCTTTCCAAGGCGGCGCGCTGGGCGCTCGCGGGCTTCGCCTTGCCGATCGCCGTTCTCTTCGCCGTGCGTCTCGTCGTCATCAAGGGGCTCCTCATCTCGAAAGAGGCGGGAATCTTCGAGCTCGAGAACCCTCTCGTGGTGCTCGCGATTCCGCTGCGGGCGGCGAACGCGCTCGGACTCGGGCTGCGCTACGCCTCGAAGACGTTCCTGCCGATTCACCTCTCGGCCGACCACTCCGCCTACGCCTTGCCGGTCGCGCGCTCGCTGCGCGACCCCGTCGCCTGGTGGGGAGTGGCCGGGGCGATGGCAGCCGTCGTCCTGACGCTCGCGCTCTGGCGGAGGCGACCCCTCGGCGCGCTGGGCCTCTGTCTCTTCGCCGGCGCGCTCTTTCCGGCGTCGAACATCCCGTTCGTGATCGGCACGATTTTCGCCGAGCGACTCGTCTACCTGCCCTCCGCCGGGCTGTTCTGTCTCGCGGTCGGCATCCTCGCCGCTCCGTTCCGGGAGGTCCCGCGGGCCGCGTGGCCGTGGCGCGAATGGCTCCTTCTCGCCGCCGTCGTCGCGAGCGGCGCGGCGACGATCGCGCGCAACCGCGTCTGGAAGGACGACCGGACTCTTTACGCCGACATGATCGCGAAGGTCCCGGGCTCGGCCAAGGCCCACTACAACGTGGCCTGGGACGCGCAGCGCGAGGGCCGCGGCGCCGAGGCCGCCGCGCATCTGCGCACGGCCGTCGCGATCTTTCCGTCCTACTACGACGCGTGGGCGCTCCTCGGAAAGCTGCTCTGGGACGAGAAGAAGTGGGACGAGGCGATCGCGTCCTACCGGAAGTCGGTCGAGATCTTTCCGACGTACGAGAACGGACGATGGGGTCTCGCGAAGACGCTGGAAGAGGCGGGAAGGACGGAAGAGGCCCGAAAGGCCTACGAGGACGGCGCGGACCAATTGCCCGATTCGTATCCGATCGCGTATCACCGGGCCGCGTTCCTCGAGCTTCACGGCACGCTGGAGGAGGCCGAGGAGGCGTGGGACGATGCCGTCGAGAACGGCGACGGAGCCGGCTCGGCGCGCCTCGCGCACGCCCGCGTCCTGCGAAAGCTCGGGCGGGAGGAGGAAGCGTGGGAGGAGGCGCGGTTCGCGCTCGTGAAGGATCCCACGAGCGGCGCGGCACGCCGCTTTCTCGCGGAGGGATACGAGCGCGCCGGCCGAACGCTCGCCGGAGGCGCGGAGTGGACGCGAGCCGTGCGCGCGAATCCCGGCGATCCGGTCCTCGCGTCGGAGCTCCTCGAGTACGCGGCACGCCATCCGGAGACGCGCTTCCGGGCGCGCATGCTCGTGACGGGCATCCGCCGGAACGTTCCGAAGCCGGACGAGCGCCTCGCGAAGGCGCTCGCGGCGCTCGGCGCCTGACCGGTCCTCAGCGCGCCGGAGGGAGGCCCATCTTGCGCACGATCTCGCGGAAGCGCGGTTCCCCGCGCAGCGGGTCGAAGCCGCGCTCGACGTTCAGGTAGACGAGCCGGCCCGCCCGCTCCTCGTAGGCCTTTTCGAGCCACGCGAGGGTCTCGGCCTTCCGGTCGAGTCCGAGCGTGAGGATCGCGAACGGAAGGGCCGACACGAATCTGTTCCGCGCCTGCCCTTCGAGCTCTTTCAGCGCGCCTTCGGCCTCCGCCGTCCGGCCGGTGCGGCCGCAGCCGTACCCCCAGAACGCGAGAGCGTCCGGGCTGCGGTCGGAGAGCTCGACGGCCTTCGCCCATTCCGCCATCGCGCGTTCGTGGGATCCCGTCCGGAAGAGCGCGAGGCCCATGTAAAGGTGAACGAGCGGGGAGGTGGGATCGAGCTCGAGGGCTCGCGAGAGCTCGGGAAGCGCGCGGCCTGCGTCCCCCGCCCAGTAGAAGGCGAGACCGGAGTCGAGATTGATCGGCACGCTGAGCGGATCGAGCTCGCGCGCCTTCCGGATCTCCGCGAGCGACTCCTCGAAGCGGCCCGACGCGCTCAGGAAGTTGGAGTACCACTGGTGCGCCTCGGCGTCGTTCGGGTTGAGCGCGAGCGCGAGCCGGAACTCCCGCTCGGCCCCGGGGAAGTCGCCTTCGTACGCGTAACGCACGTCCGCGAGGCAGGAGTGCGCGCCGGAAAGAGCCGGGTCGAGCGCGATCGCGCGCGCCGCGGCCTCGCGCTGTTTCGGGACGACTTCTCTCGGAGCCTTCACGCCGTAGTAGCCGAGAAGGTTGAACACGTCCGCGAGCCCCAGCCACGCGGCGGCCTCGTTCGGATCGCGCGCGAGGGCCTGCTGGAACAGATCGAGGCTCCGACCGATGTCCTCGTCGCGGCGCCGGTTCAGGAAGTAGCGTCCCCTGAGCGTCAGGTCCCACGCTTGAGCGTCGTGCGGCCGGTCCCCGAGGCTCTTCTCCTCGGCGCCCGTGAGTCGCGGCTGGAGCGAGCGCGCGATGCGCAGCGCGAGGTCCGCGGCCGCCGGCGCGGCGTCGCCGGCACGCTCCGTCACGCGGTCGCCCCAGATCTGTGCGCCGTCGCGCACGCGCACGAGCTCGGCCTGCACCACGAGGTCCTGCCCCTGCCGCCGGACGCGCCCGGTGACCACGGCGTCCACCGCGAGATCCCGGCCGGCCTTGCGCGGGTCCGGCTCTTCGCGGAATCTGTAGACGGTCGTCCGCGCGAGAACGCGAATGCCCGGAACGCGCGAAACGCTGTTGATCAGGCTCTCCGTTATCCCTTCCGAGAGGTAATCGTCGTCCGCGACGCCCGTGGCGTTCGCGAAAGGAAGAACGGCCACCGAGCCGAACCCCGCACGGAGGGTGCGGGCGCGAAAGAGTCCGACCGCGATCGCGCCCGCGGCGACGGCTGCCATCAAGGCAAGGCCACCGACCGCGCGGGCGGTCAGACGTCCCCGATGCGGCGGTGAAACGGGTGCCGTGATCCGCGTCGTGCTCGGACTCGAATGCCGTGCCGCGCCCGGTCCCGTCAGCGCGACCTTGAGCGCGAAAGCGAGATCGCCCGCGGACTGGAAGCGCCTTTCGGGGTTTTTCTCGAGGCACCGCACGATCAGGAGGCGAAGGTCCTCCGGAATCTCCGGGACGAGGTCGGCCGGGTCGGCGGGCTCCGAGCGGAGAGTGGCGACGATGGCGTCCGGCGCGGTCTCGGCGGGAAAGGCGCGCTTGCCGGTGACCATCTCGTAGATCACGCACCCGAGCGAGAAGACGTCGCTGCGGCCGTCCACGGGTTTCTTCCGGATCTGCTCGGGCGAGAGGTATCCCGCCGTTCCGACGACGGAGTGCGAATCCGTGAGGTTTTCCGCCGGTCGCGACGATGGGGCGCGCTCCTCGAACGTCGCGATCCCGAAGTCGAGGATCTTCACGCGGCCGTCCGTCGTGAGAAAGACGTTCGAGGGCTTTATGTCGCGGTGGACGACGCCGCGCGCGTGCGCCGCGGCGAGGCCCTCCGCGATGGCGCGCGCGATCTCGGCGGCCTTGCGCCACGGAAGAGCGCCGGCCGCGAGGCGGCGCGAGAGCGTTTCGCCTTCGAGCAGCTCGGTCACGACCCAGGTCACGCCGCCGGTGGCGCCCATGTCGTGGATGTCGAGAATGTTCGGATGCGAGAGCGCGGCGACGGCGCGCGCCTCGCGCTCGAAGCGCGCGCGCGCCGTCGCGTCGGAGGCGTGCCCTTCCGGGAGAAGCTTGATCGCGACGTCGCGGTTCAGCCGCGGGTCGCGCGCCCGGTAGACCTCGCCCATCCCTCCCGCGCCGATCAGCGCGAGAACTTCATACGCACCGAGGCGGTCGCCCTCGCTGAGTGTCACGGGACTCGAACAATTCTAGTCCCGGGCCCCGCGGGTGCGCTCGTTGCGAGGCCGTCTCAGAAGCTCTTCGTGAACGAGACGTACAGGGCGTTTCTTCCCGGCGCGAACACACCGCCGCTCTCGCTCTCGAGGCCGAAGTTGCGCGAGAAGAAGAGCTCGAGCGTGGAGCTCCAGAGGAACCCGCTCGTGAGTCCTACTGTGACGCCGTTGAGCCAGTCCGCGCGGTTCACGAAGCCTCCCCGCGAGTCGAAACGGACGCGGTCCGCCCGCGCCAGCGTTCCGCGCGCGGAGAGGAACAGGAAGAACAGCGCCTCGAATCGGTACTCGACGTTCAGGATGCCGTACCCGCGCGTCGCGATCTCGTCGGTGGCGGCCGCGGGAAGGATCGGCTGGGAAAGGCTCTCGAAGTCGCCGGCGTTGGATCCTCCCGAGAGGCGCAGCGCGGAAAAGCGGTCCAGGTTCGAGCCGGCGCCGCCGTACGCCGAGACGAGAAGGCGATGACGTTCGCTGCGGACGAACGGGACGGGAAGCGCCGCCAGCGCGTAGCCGCTGATCGCCGACCAGCTCCGCGTTCCGGCCGCCGCGTGCGTGCCGGACGGGCCTCCGCCCCAGTCCTGCCAGCCCGCGCGATGCGCCCAGAAGGCGTCGAGCCCCGCGCCGAAGCCCCGGTGCGTCAGCTCGAGGAGATTCCGCTCGAAGCGCGTCGGTCCTGAAGTCGCGCGTGGACGCGGCCCTCGTACGCGTCCGAGGGAGACTGGAAGGACTCGAGCGTGTCGGAGCCGCGCCGGAAGAAGAGGATGCCGGGCTCGTACGTCAACGCGGCCTCGACGGCGCTGTCCTGGAGAGAGGGAGCGATCCTGAAGCGCGTTCCGAGGCCGACGCCCGCCCGCGCGACCGACCACTGCAGCTCCTCGGACGCGATCCTTCGCCCTTCGACGTATTCCGAGCGCGCCCACGGAAGAGTCGAGTTCTCGAAGGTGAGGACGCTTTCGAGCGAGCCGGAGAGCTTCCGATTCCACCGGACGTCGTCGTAGATTCCCAGGAGCACCGCGCGGAAGCGCTCCTCGCCGTCGTTCCGGTTTCGCCAGAGGACGAGCGCTCCCTGCGGAACGAGCGTCCGGCTCTCCGGACCGGAGGGAATCCACTCGAGCGCTGCCCCACAGCTCGGTGACGCGCGTCCGGTCGCGCGCGGGAACGTCGATCGTCCTGCCGAAGACGGAGCCGGTGAAGGCCTCGCCGGCCCGCGGCGTCCGGTCTTCCGGCTGCGCCGACTGCGGGCCGCGGCAGGTTGCAGCAGCCGAGAAGGCAGAGCAGGAACGCCCGGCCGGCTCGCATGGTGATGATCCCTCCGTCTTCCATTTCCAGCTGTTCAGAAGGTGGCTGCCGGGAACGAGGCTGTAAATGATGAGAATGATCTAAGGGTCCGGGCTGCGCTCACCGCGTGGTTCCTTCGGTCGTTGGGGAAGGGGCGTGGGCGGGGACGGGCACGAGGCGCAGGACGACGAGCGGGGGATCGAGCTTGTAAGCGGCTCCGTTTCCGTTGTCGATGAGGAACCCGGCGCCGGAGAGAACGGCGCCTCCGATGAGGGCGCCGGTTGCGGCCCCTTCGAAGGCGAGAAAGCCCGAGTCACTCCTGTGGCCGATGGCGCCTCCGACCCCGATCCCGGCGGGAATGCCGATCGTGTTGAGCCAATCCCAGCCCGAGTCCTTGCGCGTCATGGCGACCCGCCGCGTCTCGTAGCCTTCCTTCTCGACGACGATCTCGAGGGCTTTCTCTTTCCTCTTCAGATTCAGGACGCCCGGGGTCGTGATCCTCTGATCGCCCGCCGAAGCGGTCGCGCCCGGCGGATCGGTCTCGACGCGCACGTCCTGGCGGGTTCCGTGGATCACGGTGGCGCAGCCCGAAAAGAGCGGCGCAAGCACCAGCAGGAGCGACATCTGGAGAGGTCGGCGGCCCGTGCAGCGAGCGTTCATTGGCTCTCCTCCTTTTCGTTCTCTCTCGAAAAAGTGGAGCCTGACCGGCCGGCGAGTCTTCAGGGAATTCCCGGGTTCTTCTGGTATTTTCCGGGACGCCCATGCGCCTCGCCTTCGGAGAGTGCGTCTTCGACTCGGACGCGCGCGAGCTCGCGCGCAACGGCCGGACCGTGCACGTCTCCCCGAAGGCCTTCCTCCTGCTCGAGCTGCTGCTGAAGAGCCGGCCCCGGGCGCTCTCGAAGGCGGAGCTCAAGGACGCGATCTGGCCGAAGACGTTCGTTCTCGAGACGAATCTCGCGAACCTCGCGGCGGAGCTGCGCGCCGCTGCCGGCGAGAAAGGCCGCCGGTCCCGTTTCATCCGCACCGTCCACGGCTTCGGCTACGCTTTCTCGGGCGACGCGGTACCGGAGGAATCGAAGGACCGGAAGGGCGGTGCGAGCGAGTTCGCTCTCGTCGCCGACGAGCGCACGTTCGCGCTCGCGAACGGCGAAAACGTGCTCGGTCGGGATCCGGCGGCGGAGGTGTTTCTCGACGACACCGCGGTTTCGCGCCGTCACGCGCGGATCACGGTGCGCGGCTCTCAGGCGACGCTCGAGGACCTCGGCAGCAAGAACGGCACGTTCCTCGGCGGCAAACCCGTCACCGCGCCCGCCGTGCTTCGGGACGCGGACGCGATCCTGCTCGGGTCCGTTCTCCTGACCGTCCAGCTCGCGGATCCCCGGCGCGCGACGAGGACGCTGCGGGGAACCGGGTCGAAGCGCGTGCGCTAGACGCTCGGCGGGCTGTGCTCGGCGCGCGCCGCCTCTTCCCGCTCGGCTTCCGTCACGAGGGCGGCGGCGGCGAGCTTCGCCCGGTGGCGCCGGATGAGGTTCACGAGGACCACGTACGTGAGCGCGCCGAAGATCACGGAAAGAAAGAACATCCCGACCGCCATCTGGACGCCGATCGCCTTCATCGCGGGGCCCGCGGCCGTCCAGAACGACCGCCGGAACATCTCGTGCCACGGCAGGTGGGCGACGGCCTCGCGCCGCGCCCGCATGAGGATGCGGCCGATCGGAAGGGCGACGGCCGCGACCCCCGGGAGCGTGAGCGGATTCACGACGAGCGTCCCGAGGAGGACGTCGACTTTGTTGAGCTTCAGGATGAAGGCGAGAAGGAGCGCGATGATCCAGTGAAGGCCGAAGAGCGGCGTGAAGGAGATCGCAACGCCGATCGCGAAGGACGCCGCGACGACCTCGGGGGGCGAGTCGCTCCCGAGCATGTGCAGGAACCGGTGCCGGAATCCCTCAGGATTCAAAGTGGTCGAAGCCCGCATCCGGGAGGGGCACGCGCTTTCCGTCCCGCACGAGGCGGACGCCCGCGCCGTCGTCGATGGTGCCGATCCGCCGGAGGGCGAACCGGCCGGTGAGCGCCTCGACCGCGGCGCGCTTGCGTGGCGGCACCGCGAAGAGCAGCCCAAAATCCTCGCCGCCGTAAAGAGCCGTCGCGAGGGGATCGAGATCGAGGACGGCAGGGAGCTCGGGGAGCGCGGAGTCGACGGGCAGGAGGCCCGCGTCCACGGTCGCTCCCACGTCCGACGCCCGGCAGAGCCGGTAGAGATCGCGCGCGAGCCCGTCGGACACGTCGAGGGCGGCCGAGGCGAGCCTCCCCGCTGCGAGCGCGGCGCCGAGCTCGAGCTGCGGGCGCGGATCGATCTGATGGCGGATGAGCCGCGCCTTCTCGGGCGCGCGCGGCGCCGGCACACGCCGTCCCTTCGGGTCCAGAACGTCCTTTTCCGCGGAAAGACGGTAGCCGGCCTCGAGCAATCGGAGACCGGCGGCCGCCGCCCCGAGCGTTCCGGAGACGTAGAGCGCGTCTCCCGGCTCCGCCCCCGAGCGCAGAAGCGGCTTTTCCGGCGCCTGCCCCATGACCGTCACCGCGACGAAGATCTTCTCGGACGCGGAAAGGTCCCCGCCCACGACGGCCACGCCGTGCTCGCCGGCGGCTTCGCGCACCCCCGTCGCGAGGGCGTCGAGCCATTCGGGGCGCGTCTTCTTCGGGAGGCCGAGCGCGAGGACGGCCCACAGGGGCGTCGCCCCCATCGCGGCGAGGTCGGAGAGGTTCACGTTGAGCGCCTTGCGGCCCAATCGGCGCGGATCGGCATCGCGCCGGAAGTCGTGATCCTCGAGGAGGACGTCGGTGGTCACCGCGAGGCGCGGCGGCGCGGCCAGGATCGCGGCGTCGTCGCCGATGCCGGTCTTCACGTCGCGCCGGCGCGTCGCGAAAGCGGCTGCGAGGCGCTGGACGATCGCGTCCTCCGGGGGCAGACCCGCCTTCATGCGATCTTCTTCCCCTTCTCGGCGTTCTTCGCGCGGGCCCTCGCGGGCCTCGCCGAGAGGGCGGGGCCGAGCGCGGCGTTCAGGACGTCGTCGACGCGCGCTGCCAGGACGAACGTGAGGTCCCGTCTCAGCTCGCTCGGAATCTCGGAGAGGTCGCGCGCGTTCGCCTTCGGAACCACGACGATGTGAATTCCCGCGCGTCGCGCCGCGAGGACCTTCTCCTTCAGGCCTCCGATCGGGAGGACGTCTCCGCGGAGCGTGATCTCGCCGGTCATCGCGACGTCGCGGCGTACCGGGCGGTCCTCGAAGGCCGAGATCATGGCGGTCGCCATCGTCACGCCCGCCGACGGTCCGTCCTTCGGGATCGCGCCCTCGGGGACGTGGACGTGGATGTCGTGCGTCTCGAAGTAGTCCTCCGCCAGCCCGAAGCGGTCCGAGCGCGAGCGCGCGAACGTGAGGGCCGCTTGGGCGGACTCCTTCATGACGTCCCCGAGCTGGCCCGTGAGCTGGAGCTTGCCCTTGCCGCGCACGGCGCGCGCCTCGACGATGAGCACGTCCCCGCCGACGGCGGTCCACGCGAGGCCCGTCGCCGTGCCCACCTGGTCGGTCCGCAGGGCCTCGTCGCGCGTGAACTTCGGATTGCCGAGGAGGAGGCGGACTTCCCGCAGCGTCACGGCGACGCGTTTCTTGCGGCCGGAGGCCCAGCGCACGGCCACCTTGCGGCAGCACGAGCCGATCTCCCGCTCGAAGCTGCGAAGCCCCGCTTCGCGCGTGTGCCCCTCCACGATCGCCCGGAGGCCTGCGTTCGTGAACGTGACGGCCCCGGACGGAAGGCCGTTTTCCCTCAGCTGCTTCGGAATCGTGTGCGCCCGCGCGATCGCGAGCTTCTCCTCCAGCGTGTAGCCCGACAGGCGGATGACTTCCATGCGGTCGAGAAAGGCGGGCTGGATCGTGTCGAGTACGTTCGCGGTCGTGATGAAGAGGACCTTCGAGAGGTCGTAGTTCACGCCGAGGTAGTGGTCGCGAAACGTCTTGTTCTGCTCGGGGTCGAGCACCTCGAGAAGCGCCGAGGACGGGTCGCCGCGAAAGTCGGCGCCGATCTTGTCGACCTCGTCGAAGATGAACACGGGGTTCGACGTGCCCGCCTGCGAGAGCCCCTGCACGATTCGGCCCGGCATGGCCCCCACGTACGTGCGGCGGTGGCCCCGGATCTCGGCTTCGTCGTGCACGCCGCCGAGCGACAGGCGCAGGAACTTGCGGTCGAGCGCGCGCGCGATCGAGCGCCCGAGCGACGTCTTGCCCACGCCGGGCGGACCGACGAAGCAGAGGATCGGCCCCTTCGAGTCCGGCGCGAGCTTCCGCACGGCGAGGAACTCGATGATGCGCGTCTTGACCTTGTCGAGGTCGTAGTGATCCTCGTCGAGGATCTTGCGCGCGCGCTGGAGGTCGAGGTTGTCCTTGGAGACGTTTCCCCACGGAAGGTTCGCGAGCCAGTCGAGATACGTGCGCAGCATCGCGTTCTCGGCGGAGTCCGGGTTGCCGCGCTCGAGCCGCTTGACCTGCTTCTCGATCTCCTGCGCCGCCTCCTCGGGGATCTGCTTTTCCGTGACTCTCTTGCGATACGCGGCGATCTCCTCCGAGATGTCCTCCGTCTCGCCGAGCTCCTGCTGGATCGCCTTGAGCTGCTGCCTCAGGAAGTACTCGCGCTGGCTCTTGTCGATCTCTCCCTTGGCCGCGCCCGTGATCTCCTGCTGGACGGTCAGGACGCGGACCTCGCGCCGCAGGATCTCGAGCACCGTGCGCACGCGCTCGAGCGCGGGGATCGTCTCGAGGATCTTCTGGGACTCCTCGATCTTGAGCTCCAGGTTCGAGGCGGCGAGGTCCGCGAGACGCGCCGGATCGTCGAGGCCGGCCGCCACGACCATGACCTCGGGCGAGATCGCCTTTCCCAGCGTGACCGTCTTCTCGAGCGCCTCTTTCACGCTGCGGGTGAGCGCCTCGATCTCCTCGGAACGCGGAGTCGTCTCCTCGGGCTCGGCGATGCGCGTCACCTTCGCGCGCAGGGAGGGCGCCTCGGCGAGAAACGAGTCGATGCGCACGCGCGCGAGGCCCTGCACGAGCAGCCGGATGCGGCCGTCGGGCAGCTTGAGCATGCGCATGACGGCGGCTGCGGTTCCGATCGCGTAGAGGTCCTCGGGCTTCGGTTCTTCGACGGAGGAGTCGCGCTGGGCGACGAGAAGGAGCACCCGCTGCTCGGCGAGCGCCGCGTCGACCGCGGAGATCGACTTCTCGCGCGACACCGACAGCGGCACGATGACGTAGGGGAAAAGCACGACGTCCTTCAGCGGGAGGACCGGGAGGATGTCGGGAATGACGACCTTCTCGGCGGGAGGGGCTTCCGCGCTCATGCGCCCTTCTTTCCCTTGACGACGGGAATCGTGCGGCCGCGAGACCCGACCCTCTTCGGCACCTCGAGGACGAGGAGGCCGTCGGTGTACGTCGCGCGCGTGCGCTCCGGGTCGGGGTCCTCCGGCAGCTCGAGGGCGCGCTCGAAGGCGCCCGCCGCTCGCTCCACCCTCAGGAAGAGACCGCCCGCGCGGTCCGTCGCGCGGCGGACGCCCTTGAGGGTGAGGACGCGGCCCTGGATGTTCACGGCGATCTGGTCGGGCTCGGCGCCGGGAATCTCGAACACGAGCCGCCAGCCCTGCGCGTCCTCGACGACGTCGACGGGCGGCAGGCGCCGGTCGGTCCGCAGGGATGTCTCTTCGCCGAACAGGAAGGCGACGGGACGTTCGTGCTTCTTCACTTCGTTCTCCCCGCCCCGGGCGCGCGCCCGAGAAGCGCCTTGAGCTCGTCCACGAAATCTCCGAGGTCCTCGAACCGTCGGTACACGGACGCGAAACGCACGTAGGCCACCTGGTCGAGCTCCTTGAGCTTCTCCATGATCGCGGCGCCGAGCTCGGCGGTCGTCATCTCGCGGGGTTCGCGCGCCGAGAGCATCGACTCGATCTCGTCGCAGACGGCTTCGAGCGTCGTCGTCTCGACGGGCCGCTTCTCGCAGGCCTTCATGAGGCCCCGGAGGAGCTTGTTGCGGTCGAACGGCTCGCGTCGGCCGTCCTTCTTCACGACGAGGAGCGGGATCTCCTCGACCGTCTCGTACGACGTGAAGCGGCGCTGGCAGGCATTGCATTCCCGCCGCCGGCGGATCACCGCTCCTTCGCGGCTCTCGCGCGAGTCGACGACCCGGTCGTCGCCCACACCGCAATACGGGCAGCGCATGGGGCGGAGCCTAGCAGGAACGCCCTGCAGCACCTTGTTCGGCCCGGCCTCACCAGTCACCCTAGAAGCGACCCTGGATGCCGCCCAAGAACGACCCCTTGAGATCGATCTGCGGTCGCGACTGTGCTGCTTGGCTCGTCCAGTCGATGGTGCCTTTGAAATCGCCCTGGCCGAACAAGCCCA
This sequence comes from Thermoanaerobaculia bacterium, assembly GCA_963809425.1. Lineage (GTDB taxonomy): Bacteria > Acidobacteriota > Thermoanaerobaculia > UBA5066 > UBA5066 > Fen-183. The sequence continues at coordinate 89,862 of CAWEJK010000004.1, read as the reverse complement.
GTTGTGGCACCAGTGATCCGGGCTTGTCGATCAGTTTTAGCACGTAGCGGGCGTTCGCGGCGCCCCCGACGGCGAACTCGACGGGCGGGCCGATTGACTTGAGGTCGAACACCGGCTTGACGCCCCACTGGAAGCCGAAGTTCATCGGCGAAACCGGGTCCAATTCGAGAGGCCCGACTTTCTTGACGGGTTTCGGCACGGCGCCGAGGATGGATCCTCGGAAGGGGAACGTCGGCGGCAGGCGATCCAAGAGCCGCATGATCTCCAGGAAGCTGGCCGTCGCCGGGTCCACCGGATCATTCCGTACCGGGGCGGTCATGACGAACGTCACCGTCTGGCCGGCCGGTGTCAGGACCGGAACCCTCGCAGAATGAGTCGGGGGGCAAGAAGAAAGGGGTCACCAGAGGTGGCGTCAGCGGCGGCAACGTCAACGGCGGGATCAAACGTGGCGGCTGAATGCCACGCGCGGGGCCGCCGATCGTCGAGGCCTGTCGCGGCTGTCAGGACGAGCGTGATTGGCAACTGCTCTTCCTCGAAGAGCTTGGCCATCGTGTTCGGCCCGACGATACCATCCGGTTTCAACTGGTTCGACTTCTGAAACTCTACCACCCGTGCGTGGGTGAGCGGCCCAAAGTCGCCATCCACCTCCAACGGGGTAAGCCGGCGGATGTGGAAGTTCAGCACGTCTTGGACGGCACGTACATCTGCGCCCTTGCTGCCCTGTCTGATCAACCGGCCCATGGAAATCCCTCCGTTGTCAGTACTTGATGCCCCACAGGAAAGAGGGGGCCTCGGCCCGAAGTTGCGCAGAAGAGAAGAAGAGAGATCAGGCCCCGCGGCTTCCGCGCAGCTTCTCGAGCGTGATCATCTGCTCGATCGTGCGCAGCGTCAGCTCCGCCTTCCCGAGCTCGCGGAGCCCCGACCAATCGCGGCGCAGCTCCCGCGAAAGCCCGTCGGGAAGCGTGCGAAGCCAGCCCTCGATCCTGAGATCGACGAACTCGCGTTTCTCCTCGATCGTCAGCTCGCGCGCGAGCAGCAGGCGGCAGGCCTCCTCGGCGTCGATGACCGTCTGGAGCACGTTCCAGCGGCTGCCGGGACGCTCCGTGCACAGGGCGGCGAACGCGCCGCTGCTCGTCTCGCGGATCAGCTCCTCCTCGCGCGTCGTCATGCTCTCGTGCTCCTTCGGCTCGTCCCAGCTGTCGGAGTCCTCCGCGACGTAGCGCAGGTACAGCATCGCGAACAGGCACGTCGGCGCGACGAGCTCCTCGCTCACGCGGGCGTGGGCCCAGAGCGACGCCGCCGCGCGCAGACACCGCTTCGCCGTCGTCTCGGCCAGGCGCTTGCCGAAGACGAGCGCGACCGACTCGCGCACGAAAAAGCTCAGCTCGCTCGCGATGATCTCCCGGTACCCCGGCACGTGCCGCTCCAGGAGCGTCGCGGCGCGACGGTCGATCGCCGCGAGGTCGCTCACGACGGCGGGGAGTCCGAGCGTCGTGCAGCCGAGGTTGTAGTTGATCGCCCGCGGCAGCGTGACGCCCTCGGGCCATGCGTCGCGCAAATCGCGGTTGCCGGGGAGCTCCCGGCCGCCGCCCCACTCCTCGGGATACTCCGGGATCGAGCGGCCGTAGTTGACCGAGCCGGTCGCGCGAATCCGCACGCGCGTTTGCGGGACGAGCCCCTTGAACGGCGCGAGGAGCGGTGCGATCCGGAGCAGCGTCTCTGTGTGCGCCTTGACGCCCGCCTCGAGGAGTCTGAGCAGGGACTCCCGGTCCGCGGCCCCGAGGCTTGGCGCCGCGCCCTTCGCGGCGACCGCGGCGCGGAACTTCGACGCGAGCCGCTCGGCCTCGGCCGGTGAGTCGGCCCGGATCCCCTGCATCGTCACGCCGTCCGCGCGGGCGAACTGGGCGATCACGCCCTCGTGGTCAGGGTCGAATCCCCCGCGGAATCCTGCCCGGCCCGCGCCGACGAGGAACGTGACCGCGGGCGCGGGCTGCCCGACCGACTGGGCGCGCGCGGCGAGGAGGCGCTCGGCCTCGTCCCGTCCCGCGACCGTGAGCGTGTACGCCGCGTCGGTCGCGATCTTGCCGCTCTGCTCGGCCGTGTCGGACATCGCGACGAAAACGCGCACGGTCGCTCCGGTGCCGTCGAATCGCGTCACGAAGCCGCCCGGTCCCGGGAGGTCCGCGGAACCGCGGCCCCTTTCGAGAGCCTGGTAGTAGCCCTCGAGGAGGTCGGGCATGTGCGCGAGCGCGCCGACGTTCTCGACGAGCGGCACGAGGCGGACGTGCGACACGCGAGCCGACAGCCTCGCGCGGCGCGCCTCCGGGATGCGCGCCGAGAGGAACGCGTCGATCCGCTCCGGCAGGCCCTTGAAGAGGCCCGCGACCGCCTGGAGGTAGAGCGTGCCGATCTTGACGACCGCGCCGAGCTCCGTGCGCGAGTTGACCTGCGGCACGGTCACCTCGTAGATCGCGTTCTGGACGGGCTCGATCCCGAGCCGCTCGCAGGCGAGAAGGAACAGGAAGTTCGTGCGCGCGACGGCCGCGAGGATCTTGGAAATCTTCTCCTCGTCCGGCTCGAGCCAGGGATTCGGCACGCGAAAGAGCAGGTGGCGGTCCTGGCCGGGGATGACGCCGTGCCGGAGCAGCGTGAGGACGACTTTCTCGGGGACGTCCAGCCAGTCGGGGCTGATCTGACGGCCCTCGTAATCCAGGAGGACCTCCGTGCACGGCCCGAGAAGGTCGGCGATCGTCTCCTCGAACTCCTGGCGCGCCTCGACGAGCGGGTTCCACTCGAGGTGCGTCAGCGCGCGGTCCGCGCGGTCCGGCGTCCCTTCCGGAGCGGAGCGCAGGGCGCGCGCGAGCTGCTCGGCGCGGTGCGCCGTGGAGTCCGGGTGCTTCGTCCCGGTCAGGCGGAGCGTCTCGAGGCGCGGATGCTCGAGGAAGCGGCGCCGCGCCTCCGCGAATTCCGGGACGTCGAGGTCGTCGAACGCGGCGTACCCGGCCTCCGTGCAGGCGCTGAACCAGACGGCATCCTCGATCGATCGCGTCTCCCCCGGGGGCGGGGGCGCGCTCGAGCCCGCGCGACCCCGGCTCTCGATTCGGGCGCGCACGCGGTCCATGAAGACCGCGAGCTCGCTCACGTCCTTCGAGCCGTAGGACAGGCGCTGCCAGGTTCCGTAGCGGGCCGGGTCGGTGCCGGCGAAGGCCGCGAACGGGATGCCGCCGACGCCGCCCGTGAGGAGGAAGTCGAAAGCGTCGACGGAGGTTCTCACCACCGCCCGCTCGCGGATTCCGTTCCGGAGGCGTTCGAACGACTCGCCGACGAGCCCGGGAAACGCGAGCGGCGAATAGAACGTGCCGCCGAAGTCGGTGCGCGTCACGCCGAGAGAGGCGAGCGCGTCCGCCGCCTGAATCATGAAGTCGCGCCGCTCGCGCATGTACGGGGAGGGGCGTCGCAGCTCCGCGAGAGGGCTCTGCAGCGCGGCGAGGGCCCAGTCCTGCGCGAGCGTCGAGGGCGTCGCGACGAGCCACGCGGACAGGTTCGCGACGATCTCCCGCGCGCGCACGCCGCCCGCCTTGATCTGGTCGGACAGCACCATCCAGCACGCGCGCGTGCCCGTCGACGCCCCGAACATGTCCATCTTCGAGAGGCCGGACAGCGTGACGACCCAGTCGCGCCACTCGGGGTTCGCGAACGCCGGGTTGACGAACGAACCGACGTAGTCGAGGCGCTGATAGACCGAGTCATAGAGCACGTAGACGCGGTGCTCCGCCGCCACGCGCACGAGCGCTTCGACGAGCGCCCGTGGGTAGACGCGTCCGGTCGGGTTGTGCGGGTTGTTGACGATGACCGAGGAGACCCCGCCGCGCTCGAGCAGGCGCCCGAACTCCGCCGGATCGGGCAGGAAATCGGGCGGCGTGGTCGGGAGCTCGACGACGTGCTTTCCGGCGCGCTCGATGAACCAGTCGTACTCCCAGCTCGGGCGCGGCACGACGACGCCGGAGCCGTCGGCGCCGAGCACTTCGAGCACCATCGCGAGGCCCGAGCGCGTGCCGGGCGTGAAAATGACCTCGTCGGGGAGGAAGCGGACGTCCGAGGCCGGATAGTCGAGAAGGCCGTCCCGGTTGAAGAACTCGGCGATCTCGCTGCGTACGTCCATCCGGCCGACGGCGGGTCCGTAGCTGTGGACCGTGTTGCGCGTGATGCGCTGCGCCGCCCGGACGACCTCGGGGTGCGGCGCGAAGTCCGCGTTCTTGTAGTCGCCCTGCGTGAGGTCGAGCGCGCCCTCCTGCTGCACGCGGCGCGCGAAGGCGCGCACGAGCGGCTCGGGTGTCGAGAGGGCGCGCGTGGAGAGGCTCTGCGGCATGGGAATCAGTTGCGCCCGAACGGGAACGGAATCACGTCGCCGTCGCCGGGCGCCTGCGGCTGCTCCACGGCGGAGGGACGGTCCGCGCGGGCGCCGCGCCGGACCTCGAGAATCAGGTCGCACAGCTCGCGCACCGCTCCGGCGCCTCCTGGCTTCGTCAGCTGAAGGGCCGCGGCTTCCCGGACGATCTGGACCGCGTCGGACGGAGCCGCGCTCACGCCCGCGCGCCGCAGCATTCCGAGGTCCGGCAGGTCGTCTCCGACCGCCACGATCTCGAGCGCGTCGAGAGACCAGCGCTTCGCGAGGAGGTCGAACGCGGCCACCTTGTCGCGTTCGCCCAGCAGGACGTTCTCCTCGGGGATCTTCAAATCGGCGCACCGGTGCGCGACGACCCTCGACGTGCGGCTCGAGATGACCCCCAGCCTGTAACCGAGGTCGCGCAGGAGGACGAGACCGAAGCCGTCCTTCACGTCGAACGTCTTCCACTCGCGCCCGTTTTCGTCGAACGTCATCGAGCCGTCGGTGAGGACGCCGTCGACGTCGAGGACGATCCCGCGGATGCGCGAGAGGCGGGTCCGGAGGTCGTCGGGGACGATCGGGTTCGCGGGCATGTGTGCCGGAGATTATGCCCCGCGAACCCCTAAATCGATTCGATTCCCCACAGGTCGTGCAGGTGCAGGATGCCGGAGGGTTTGCCGTCGGCGTCGAGCACGAACAGCGACGTGATCTTCCGCTCCTCCATGAGCCGAAGCGCCTCGGCCGCGAACGCGGCGGCGACGATCGACTTCGGGGTCCGGCCCATCGCGTCGGCGGCCGTGTCGCTCATGATCCTCGGCCCGTCCCGCTCGAGGAGGCGGCGCACGTCGCCGTCCGACACGACCCCCACGAGCCGTCCGGCCGCATCCGTGACGCCCGTGATGCCGAGGCGCTTGCGCGACATCTCGTAGACGACGTCCTTCATGGCCGCTGCTTCCGGCACGAGGGGGATGGCCTCTCCCGTATGCATGAGGTCGGCCACCTTCAGGAAGCGCTTGCCCAGCTTTCCGCCGGGGTGCAGCGCCGCGAAGTCCTCCGGCTGGAAGCCCCTCTCGACCGAGAGCGCCATCGCGAGCGCGTCTCCCATGACGAGCTGTGCCGTGGTGGAGGCCGTGGGCGCGAGGTTCAGCGGGCAGGCCTCTTCGCGGATGACGACCGGAACGACGACGTCCGCGCCCTTGCCCAGCGTCGAATCCCTCCGGCCGGTCATCGCGAGGAGCGTCGCCCCGCGGCGTTTCACGTGCGGGACGAGCGCGACGACCTCCTCCGTCTCGCCCGAGTGCGAGAGCGCGAGGACGACGTCGCCCTTGAGGATCATCCCGAGGTCGCCGTGGATCGCCTCGGAGGGGTGCAGGAAGAACGCAGCCGTGCCGGTCGAGGCGAGGGTCGCGGCGATCTTCTGGCCCACGATGCCGCTCTTGCCGATGCCCGTGACGACGACGCGGCACGAGGTGGCGGACGTCGCCTTCATGGCCTCGACGGCGCGGTCGAAGCCTTCGTCGAGGCCGTCCGCGAGGCCGCGCACGGCCTCGGCCTCGGCCTGGATCACGCGGCGGGCTTCTCGCCGGGTGGAAGTCGTCACGGGAGGACGATCTTACTTGCTCCCGCCGAGGAGCACCGTTCGGGCGCCCGTCGCGGGATCGAGGCGGACGAGCCGCTGTTCGGCGTCGAGGAAGAGCGTCGAGGACGGCAGTCCCGCCTCCGCGGGCGGAAGGACCGGCGAGAACCACCACGAAAGGCGGTCCGAGGGGACGAGGCCTTCGGGGCCGGCAGAGACCGCGCCCGTCGCCACGTCCACGAATGCGAGCTTCCATGAGGAGCGCGACCTCGTGTCGCTGTTCTTGAAGGGGCTGAGCGCGACGGCGACGCGTCCGGGTGCGATTTCGCCTCCGAGGACGACGCTCGCGGCCGGGCCGAGGTCGATCGAGCGCGCGGGCCCCCTTTCACCTTCGAAGAAAAGCAACTTCGCCGATGCTCCGGCGATGCCGGTGACGACCATGCGGCCCCCCGACAGGAACCGCAGCTTCGGACCGTCGAGATCCTCCGAGAGCGTCGCGAGAAGTGCGCCCGTCCGGCCGTCGTGGAGCGTGAGGACCTGCGTGCCGCCGGGATCCTCGGTCAGGCGCCTGGCCCCGACGAGGAATCGCCCGTGCGGGCTCAGGCGAAGGAAGGGAAGCGACTCGCGGCCGAAGCGGCCGGCTAGGAGGGACTTCTTCGAAAGCAGGGAGAGATCGGTGATCTCGAGCGGAGCGTGGGGAAACGTGCCTGGGGTTCGAGGCGTTGAAGACCCGCGGGAAGACGCGAATCGTGTCCTCGTCCGTGAACGCGAACGCGATGCCGCTCTCCGGGACTGGGAACGCCGCGAGCTGTCTGGGGTTCGCCGGGTTGGCGACGTCGTAGGCGGCGAGGGTCCTGCCGTCCCGGACCGCGAGCCGCCGGCCGGAAGGGGAAAGGACGAGCGCCGGCCAGCCGGAGGTCTCGAGCCCTGTCGCGACCCCGCGGCCCGAGGCGAGGTCGGCGAGGAAGAGATCCGACCGGTTGTCCTTCATTTCGAAGAATCCAAATCGCGGCTCGCCCCACGCTGCCCGGGTGCCGTCCTGCGAGAACGCGACGTTCCATCCGCGCACCCGAACCGATCGGCCGGTCGCCGCGTCGAGGAGGAACCTTCCTCCTCCGCGCCAGGCGCGCAACGGCCCACCGGCGATGACCCAGGAGCCGTGCGGCGCGGTCTGCACGCTCCCCAGCACCTGAGCGAGATCGGTCGCCTTGGCTGAGGCGCACCACCCCGCGTATCCGCCGACGAGGGCCACCGCCGTGCCGAGGATCCCGAAGAAGACCACGGAGAACGCTCCATGCGCGCGGCGCGCGTCCGTCCGGCCCTCCGCGACCTGGACGAAGCTCCCGAGTAGGAGCGCCACGAAGACGGCAGCGACGAACAGGACGAGGGACCCCGAGAGCGCGTTCAATCCGCCCGCGTCGATGAATTCGTTGTCGACCGTGTCCTTCAGGAGACTCCGGAGAAAAGCTGCCGCGAGGAGGACGAGCGCGGGGCCCAGGAAAAGGTCCAAGGCGACCCACGGCGAGCGCAACCGGGCGATCGTGACGACGGCGTGCGCGCCGAGGATCACGAGAAGGAGTGTGCCCGCAACAGCCAGCGCCGCGAGTCGGGGAGAGTCGCCTCCGCCGAGCATGTTCCGGAACCGCGTCGGCGAGCTCGTGAGGAGCGCCGGCACCAGGACGAGCAGCGCCGCCCCGAGCGTGAGGGCGAAAACTGCGAGGAGCTTCCCGCCCCAGAGCGAGAAGGCCGGGATCGGGCGCGAGAAGAAGAACGAGATCCGCTTCTCGGACGTCTCGCCCGCGATGACGGAGCCCCCGAAGAGGAGGCCGAACGCAAACGCGAACGCCGCTGCCATGACGAGCGCCACGAGGATGCGACCCTCGGGGGCGTCCGGCTTCGACCACCCGTACGAGAGGGAGCCGAGGAGCGGCACGAAGCCGGCCGCGAGCGCGACGGGAAAGACGATCCGGCGCGCGGCGACCTCGCGGGCGAAAACGGCGGCGAGGGCTCTCATGCGTTCCTCTGGGGCGACGGCTCGCCCGCGACGGCGATGAAGATCTCCTCGAGCGACAGGGCCGACGCCTCGGCGTCGACGACGCCTTCGAGGGCTGCGAACTGCGCAAACGATTCCTCGCCGTAATTGGAGACGACGGCCTCGACGCCCCAGCCGCGCACCTTCACCTTCACGGCGTCGAAGGCCGAAAGCTCCTGGCCGTACTCGGCGCGCTCCTCGGTCTGCTCGTTCGCGTAGCGCAGGCGCCGGAAGCGCCCCTTGAGCGCCTCGAGGTCCTCGTCGAGGACGAGCCTGCCGCCCTTCAGGAACCCGACGCGCGTCGCCATGCTCTCGACGCCGGCGAGGTCGTGCGACGTGAGGAGGACGGTCGTGCCGCGGTCCGCGAGCTCGCCGACGAGCTCCCCGAAGAACGCGCGCCGCGCGACGGCGTCGAGGCCGAGCGTCGGGTCGTCGAGGACGAGGAGCTCGGGGGAGGACGCGAGGGCGAGCGCGAGGGTGACGAGCGCCCGCTGGCCTTTCGAGAGGCTGCCGTACGGCGTCCCGGCGGGCACTTCGAAACGCGCGAGGCGCGCGACGACGGACGGGGCGTCCCACGACGGGTAGATCCTCGCGCAGAACGCCGACAGCTCGCGCGCCGTCATCCCCGGCGGCGCGTCGGCGTCCTCGGGGACGACGCCGACGCGAGCCATGAGGCGCGCGCGGCGCGTCCAGACGTCGTCGCCGAAGAGGAAGCACCCGCCGGCCGTCGGCTTCTGCTGGCCGAGCAGGCAGCGCACGAGCGAGGACTTGCCGGCGCCGTTGCGTCCGAGGAGCGCGTAGACCGAGCCGCGGGGGACGGAGAAAGAGATTTCTTCGAGAACGGGTTTCGGGTTGCCGCCGTATCTCACGAGCAGACGGTGAATCTCGACCGCGGGAAATGAAGAGTTCTTAGAAGGTGAATGTGCCGGGTGCGCCGACGTCGCGCGCGACGGATCGCCCGTCTCGCCCGCGGCGGCAACGGCACCACCGGCCTGCTGCTGCGTCGTCATTCCGCCCCTCCCTCTCTCTTCCCTCTAAGAATCTTCATTTCTCTTCTTTCTAAGAAATCCCAGACTGCGTTTCACGTGCTCCACCGCCTCCTCGTTCGGCGCGCCGATCGTGACCGCGAGGCTCGCGTACCGCATCGCGCCTCCCACGAGCTCTCTCTCGCGCTCGCCGCGCGGCACGGTCGGAGGCTTCTCGGCCACGAATGTGCCTTCCCCGCGCTTCACGACGAGGACCCCCGCGTCCACGAGGCGCTGGTAGCCCTTCGCGACCGTCGCGGGGTTGATGGAAAGATCGCGCGCGAGGTCCCGTACCGAGGGCATGGCCGACGCGGGCTTCAGCGCGCCCGACGCGACGAGCCGGCGCACGTTCTCCTCGATCTGCTTCCAGAGGGGAACGGCGTCGGACGGATCGACGGAGAGGCCGCGGCTCACGGGTGACAGCCTCGGTGTATCATTACACCAACACAGTACGGACGCGGGAGCCGCGTGTCAAGTCCCGGGCGAAAAGAAAAGTCTGGCGAACGGCTTCAGGGATTCGTCTCGCGCCGGAGCGCGTCGAACTTCAGGAGATCCGACAGGAACTTCGGCAGGCTCGCGAGCGGGAGCTGCGTGGCCCTGTCGGACTTCGCGTGCGCCGGGTCGTCGTGGACCTCGAAGAAGTAACCGTCCACGCCGACGGCCGCCGCGGCGCGCGCGAGAGCGGGGGCGTACGCGCGCGAGCCGCCCGTCTCGGTGCCGAGGCCGCCGGGGAGCTGGAGCGAGTGCGTGGCGTCGTAGATCACCGGGACGCCGAGGGACCGCATCATGGGCAGCCCGCGGAAATCCACGACGAGGTTGTGGTACCCGAAGCTCGTCCCGCGCTCCGTGAGCAGGACGTTCGCGTTCCCCGCGGCACGGCACTTCTCCACGATCTGCCTGCAGTCGTCGGGCGCGAGAAACTGGCCCTTCTTGACGTTCACGGCCTTTTTCGTCGCGGCGGCGGCGAGAACGAGGTCGGTCTGGCGGCAGAGGAACGCGGGAATCTGGAGGACGTCGGCCACCTCGGCCACGAGCGCGCACTGTTCGGGCTCGTGGACGTCCGTCAGAATCGGGAGATCGGTCTTTTCCTTGATCTCCGAGAGGATCGCGAGCCCCTTCTCGATGCCCGGTCCGCGGAAGCTCGCCCCGGCGCTGCGGTTCGCCTTGTCGAACGAGGACTTGTAGACGAGCCGGTCCGCGACCCCGGCGTCCGTGAAAGCCTTTTTCAGCGCCTTCGCCATTTTCAGGGCATGCGCCCGCGACTCGATGACGCACGGACCCGTAAAGAAGACGGGTCGGCAGCGGTCCCCGACGGAGAGGTGCGGCGTGATCGAGGCGAACACCTTCACGCGGCCGATGTTACAGAATGAAGCCGGAATCCGAGGGAGGAAGCATGAAGACCTTTCGATCCGCCGTCCTGCTCGCTTTGATCGTCGCCGTCGGCGCGGCCCGTGCCGAGGACCGTCCCGCGGCAGGGTCGCTCGTCCATTTCGGCCGCATCGTCGTGCCGCCCGTCGCGCGGACGGACGTCGCGAACCTCGTCGCGGCGGGCACGCTCGACACGGACGGCTACAAGGTCGTCGTCCTGAACCTCGCGGGGGAGCTGAAGAGCGCCTCGGATGCGGGCGTGCTCGGCGTCATCCTCATTCCCGACATCGCGCCGTTCGACCGCGCGTTTCTCGACCGCGGTCTCCTCCCGGTGTCGATGGAGGTGACGGCCACCTCGATGCCGGACGGCCGGTTCATGGCCCGCCAGCAGACGTTCGAGGTCGGGTTCCCGCGCTACAGGGTCCTGCTCTTCAACAGCGCGGCGAGCACGGCCACGGCGTCCGTCTTCGCGTACCGGACGCGCTGAGATGGCGATTCGCATCCTCGTGACCGGCGGCACGTTCGACAAGGAATACGACGAGCGGTCGGGCCGCCTCTACTTCAAGGACACGCACATTCACGAGATGCTGCGGCTCGGCCGCTGCCGGGTGCCGGTCGCCGTCGAGACGCTCATGATGGTCGACAGCCTCGAGATGACGCTCCGGGACCGCGAGCTGATCGCGAACCGGTGCCGGGACGCCTCCGAAGACTGGATCATCGTCACGCACGGCACCGACACGATGGTGGAGACGGCGGCGGTCCTCGCCGCGGCCGCGACGGGAAAGGCGATCGTCCTGACGGGCGCCATGGTGCCGTGGGCGTTCGGAAGCTCGGACGGTCTCTTCAACCTCGGGAGCGCGGTGTCGTTCGTCCAGCTGCTTTCGCCGGGCGTCTACGTCGCGATGAACGGCCGCTGCTTCCGGTGGGACGACGTCCGGAAGGACCGGGAGCAGGGCATCTTCGAGAAGATCGAACGGTAACGCCATTCCGCCAAAGGACGCGTCCGGCCCCAGAATGGCGCCATGAGCAAGCCCGTCGCCTCTCCCTTCACGGGCCTCGGCCTCGACGCGCGGCTCGTGAGCGCGCTCGTGGCCCTCGGCTACGAAGAGCCCACGCCCATCCAGAGCGCGGCGATCCCGCCGCTCATCGAAGGCCGCGACGTCTTCGCGCAGGCCGCGACGGGCACGGGAAAGACGGCCGCGTTTGCGCTTCCGATTCTCAACGCGATGGCGGCGCCCGCGGAGAGGGGAGTCGCCCCTTCGGCCCTCATCCTCGTGCCGACCCGGGAGCTCGCGATGCAGCTCGCCGAGGCCGTGCACAAGTACGGCCGGGAGATGAACGTCCGGGTCCTTCCCGTCTACGGGGGAGCCTCGATGGAGACGCAGCTCCGGGCGCTCAAGCGCGGAGTCGACGTCGTCGTCGCGACCCCCGGGCGCGCGCTCGATCACGTCAACCGCAAGTCGCTCGCCCTCGGAGGTCTCCGCACGCTCGTCCTCGACGAGGCCGACGAGATGCTCGACATGGGCTTCGCCGAGGATCTCGACGCGATCCTCGCGGCGACTCCGAAGACGCGCCAGACGGCGCTGTTCTCGGCGACGCTTCCGCCGCGCATCGCCACGCTCGCGGCCCGCCACCTTCGCGAGCCGATGCGGATCGCGATCGAAAAGGAAAAGACCGCTCCCGGGAAGATGCCGAAGGTCCGGCAGACGGCGTACGTCGTCGCCCGCGGCCACAAGCGCGCGGCGCTCGGCCGCATTCTCGACCTCGAGAGCCCGGCCGGCGCACTCGTGTTCTGCCGCACGCGCATCGAGGTCGACGAGCTGACCGAGAGCCTCAAGGGGCGGGGGATGCGCGTCGAGGCGATGCACGGGGGAATGTCGCAGGAGCAGCGCGACCGCGTCATGAAGAAGTTCCGCGCCGGGACGCTGGAGCTGCTCATCGCGACGGACGTGGCCGCGCGGGGTCTCGACATCGGGCATCTCTCGCACGTCGTGAACTACGACGTGCCCTCTTCGCCGGAGGTGTACGTCCACCGCATCGGCCGGACGGGGCGCGCCGGGCGCGAGGGCGTCGCGATCACGCTCTCCGAGCCGCGCGAGCACTGGCAGCTCCGGAACATCGAGCGCCTCACGAAGCAGAAGATCGACATCGCGAGCGTCCCGACCGTGGCCGACCTGCGCGCGAAGCGCCTCGAGCTGACGCGCGCATCGCTCCGGGAGTCGATCCTCGCGGGAGGCCTCGACGACTATCGCGTCGTCGTCGAGTCGCTCGCCGAGGAGTTCGACCCGATGGACGTGGCCGCGGCCGCCGTGAAGCTCGCGGACCCCTCCGCGGCGGGATCCGGATCCGTCGGAGAGGAGCACGAGATTCCCGCGGTCGCCGCGGCGCCGCCGGCGCGCGCGAAGTCCGGTCCGAAGTACCGGTCCGGCGGGCGCGAGCCCGGCAACTCCGCGCGGATCTTCATCGGAGCCGGGCGCGCCGCGGGCGTTCGCCCGGGAGACCTCGTGGGCGCGATCTGCAACGAGGCGAAGGTCAGCCCGAAGGACGTCGGCTCGATCCAGATCGCCGAGCGCTTTTCGCTCGTGGAGATCTCCGAGGCGCTCGCCGAGCCGGTCATGAAGGCGCTCCGGGGCACGATGATCCGCGGGCAGAAGGTGGTCGTGAAGCGCGACCGCGTCGGCGGGAGCTGAGCCCCGAGCGCTATCGCCTGGTCAGCAGGTTGAAGTCCGAGCGGTAGAACGTGCGGCCAAGCGCGTCGCGGCGCGTCGGGACGACGAAGAGCGAGAAGCGTCCCATCTGAGGTTGATCGACCGTGTAGGTGCCTTCATCGAGCCGCTCGCCGCCGGGCGCGACGAAGGTGAGCGAAAACTGGCGCGTGCCGTCGGTCGTCGGCCGTTCCTCGTACGCCTCGAGAACGACGTCGATCGCGCCGCGGCCATCGGCGGTCGTTACGCGGAACGTCCGTCCCACGAACTGCTGGAAGCCTCGGGCCAGGGGCGCGGGCCCGGACGGAATCGTGATTGCGGACAGGGGGCGCGCGGCGGCGACGGCGACGCCGGCCACGAGAGAGCCGAGGAAACTCTTGCGGGTGACGTTCATCGCGTGCCTCCGAAGTCGTATGCGAGGATAGGCTTCATGCTGGATCGAGTGACGCGGGACGACTTCGTCCCGCGGATTGGCGAGAAGTTCCGGGTCGAGGAGGCCGGCGTGGAGCTCGTCCTCTCCGAAGCCGTCGACCTGTCCGTGAGGGGGGGCAGCCCGGGCAAGCGGCGGGCGCCGTTTTCGCTTCTCTTTCGCGGGCCGATGCAGCCCGTGCTTCCGCAGCGCATCTGGGCTCTCGCGAACGAAGCGACCGGAGGCCTCGAGATCTTCCTCGTGCCGATCGGGCCGGACGCGGACGGCATGCGATACGAGGCCGTCTTCAACTGACCCGGGCCTCGGTGCCCTCGGGCCGCCGCTCCATGAGGAGATAGGCGCCGTGCTCCTCGACGGGCACGAAGCCCAGCCGCTCGTAGAGGCGCCGGGCCGGGTTGAACAGTTCGACGTGGAGGGTAAGGGGCACACCGCGAGCGTCCGCATCCGCGATGAGCTCGGCGAGGAGCCGCGTTCCGATTCCCGTCCCCCGGAACGGAGGCAGGAGCGCGATGTCGATCAACCGGACTTCCGCCGGCCGGCGCTCGACGTAGAGCCGCCCCGCAGGCGCGCCGTCCACTTCGATGACCGAGAAGTCCGCTCCGACGTAATTCCTGCTGTAGTCCGCGTTCTGCGCGTCGAACTGCATCTTCACGAATGCGCTCTTCTGCTCCGGTGTCCACGGCACCGGCGCGAGCTCCTCCGCGCGCGTCGACGCGTACACCGCGAGCAGGAGCTCGCGGTCCTCGGGTCGGGCGGGGCGGAGCGTCACCATGCGTCGATTCGTCTCTAGGTGCGCGGCGGGAAGACGCCCTGGAGGGCGATGCAGAAGTTCAGCGTGAGATACGGCTGCAGGTTGTTGTGGGGCTGGTCGCCGCCGGCGGGGGTCAAGGCCACGTCGCTCAGCGTCGTCATGGCTCCTGGCGGCGTGAACATCGCGAGACCGATGCCGGAGGCAAATAGCTCCTGGCCCGGCTGCTGGTCGGTCCCGTCGGATTGCGACGCGATGACCCCGTGGCTGTGCGAGGGGATCTCCGATTCGAGGAGCGTCACGGTCTCGGAGCCGCCGGTTTCTCCGAGGTCGTGGAGCGACAGACCCGGCCCCTGACCGGGGTGCATCGGGGCGTTCCCTTGCATGTTCGGCAGCGCGAAGTTCGCTCTTCCCGTCTCCCCCGTACGTGGTCCCGAGCAGCGAGAAGAGAGCCGTGTTCTGTGACAACGGCATGATCTGGCCGTCGCAGAACGCCCAGCCTTTCGGGGCGAAGTTGAACGGGAAGATTCGGATCTCGGCGACGAATGGATTTGCCATGATTTCGCGTCCTCAGGTCTGCGACGGGAAGATTCCGAAGAGAGAGATGATGAAGTCTGACGCAGAGGTACGGCTGCGAAGTTGTCGTGAGGCTGGCTGAACCCCCGATGGATCCCATGGCCGACGGGTGGAGCGCGTCCGGTCGGCGCTGTCCGAGCCGTAGGGGGTGATCGTCGCGGTCGCAGTGGTGGCCAGAAGCGCCCGCTCCGGGCGGCGTCGTCGAAGCCGCGTTCGCCGTGACGCGAGGAGCGCGTGCGAATGGGCCGGCGTCTGCGGACACGGTCAGGGTCACGGTCTCGACCCCGCCGGTCTCCGCCAGGCGTGAAGCCGTTCCCGTGGTGGACGCGGGATCCGGCCCCGGAGATCGGGCAGCGCGAACGTCGATCTGGCCGTCGCCGCCGTAGGTCGTCCCGATCAGGTTGAAGAGCGTCTCGTACTCGGAGATCGGGCAGCAGTTGCCCTTCGCAGAACATCCAGCCCGCGGGCGCGAAGTTACCCGCGAACATCCGGATCTCGCCGACGTAGGGTTGTGCCATTCAGGTGCTCCTCAGTTCTGCGCTCGGGAAGATGCCCTGGAGCGCGATGCAGAAGCTCAGGATCGAGGAACGGCTGCATGTTGAGGTGGGCCTGCGAGCCGCCGATCGTGGGCGACGGCCGCCGGGTCCATCGCGACGAGATTGGTGGGGGCCGCGTAGAGCTTCGCTCCCGCCGACTGCGACGAGCACCGTGCTGCCCGGTCGGGCGTCGCGGTCGTGGCCGGCGTTCGACGAACGTTCGCGGTGTGGGCGTGCGTCGGGCGTCTCCGCGATCGAGAGCGTGTGCCCCTGCTCACCGCCACGCTCGCCAAGCGTGTGGCCGGCGCCCTCCGTGATCGGCACCCGGCCGCGGAGGTCGGGAGGCCGAAGTTCACCCGGCCGTCACCGCCATACGTCGTCCCGAGCAGCGAGAAGAGAGCCTGGTTCTGGTTGATCGGCAGCAGCTGGCCGTCGCACGCGCCCACCCTCTCGGCGGGAAGCCGAAGCTCATGATCCGGATCTCGGCGAGGAATGGATCGGCCATCGCGGTTCCTCTCGGGTTCGTGCCCTCACGGCAGCGAGCAGTTCGCTGAAGCCCGCTCGTCGCCGAGATCAGCAACGTGCCGTTCCCTGCAGGGTTGAGGCCGTCGACGTACGTTCTCGACACCCGGCGACGCCGTCGCCGCCATGCCGTTGATCCCGAAGTCATTGGTCGTCGAGATTCGTTCCCTGCTTGCGCAGGCCGATCCCCTGTGTACCGCCGCTCCCGGCGCTCGTGTTGCCGGAAATGTTGAGGCAGACCGCTGTCGTCGGAGCTCGAGGCGTTCCCCGCGTCGACGCGGATGCCCGGACGAACGCCCGTCAACGGTGCGGCGACGGTGTTGTTCTGGATCTTCAGCTTCGCGGTCCCGGTCGTCGCTCCGGCCGACCGCAGGATCCCGTTGCCGTCGGTGTCGGTGATGGTGTTGTTCGTCACCGTCCAGCGTCAAGTCCGGGTGTCCGCCGTCGAACCCGAGATGCCGTTGCCGCCGCCGATGCCGTTGCCGCCGCCGCCCGACGCTGTTGTTCGCGGTCGATCACGTTGCTGGTCACGGTCCCGGTCATGTCCGAGAAGCCGTCGTGTTCCCGATCAGCACGACGAGCCGATCGCGGCCCCGCTTCAGCGGCGGCGCCGAGACGTCCCGTTGCCCTGGATCAGATGTTCGTCTTGCCGTGCTTCGCGATCCGGGGTTGCGCCCGCTGTTCGCGACGATGATCGCGTTGTGTCCCGGTCGAGCGTCGAGCGTCACCGGATGTCGTTGCCCGTGATCGCGACGATCTTCGTGGGGTCGCCGGGATCCCGGCCGTCGTCCCTGGTCCGGACGCGTTCGAGTTGCCGAAGTTCACCTGGATTCCGCCTGCGGCGGCGCTGCGAGATCGTCGTTGTTCGAGATCGTCGCGTTCAGTGAGGCTGAACGATCGTCGAGCCGTTGCCGGTGCCGACGATGCTGATCCCGGCCGGTAGGTCCCGCGCCCGGGTTGGTCACGCTGTCGTTCGAGATCGTGGCGTCCGTGACGATGCCCGCGTCGGCCTGGACGTCGAGCCCGCCCGAGAACCCGTTCGAGAGGGTGCTCCCGGTCACGGTCAGCGTGCCGGCGATGTTGTTGCCGAAGTCGGTGCCGCCGTTGAATGCGATGTTCGCCTGTTCCGCCGCCGAGCGGGCCATCTCCCGAGTTGGCGATCGTGCCGTTGACGAAGCTGAAGTTCGTCACCCCGCGTGCCGTTGATGCCGCTCCCCGCCGTGCTCGGATGTTCATCGACGTCAGCGAGGCGTTCTGTGTGCTCGTCAACGCGACGCCGGGGCCGCTGGTGTTCTGGATCGTGCCGCCGGAAGAATTGTTCGTGCCGTCCCCCGTCACCGTGAACGAGCCCGTGGACACGTTCACGCCGGTCAGACTGATGCCGTTGGCGGCGCCGTTCGAAGTGACGGACAGGAAGTTGATCCCGTTGTCCGGGGCCCCGCCCGCGGTGCTGTCGACGTTCGAGAAGGAGACCGCGGTGCCCGTCGTCGTCGTCACCGCGACGCTGTTCTTGATCGTCAGCCCCGTGCGGGTGCCGGTGTTCGTGATGCCTGTCGCCGCGCCCGCGCTGACGCCGAGCGAGCTGACCGTGAGCGAGTCCGCGGCCAGCGTGAGCGTGGAGTTGATCGTCGGCTTCCCGCCGGACGCGATCGTGAGGGGCGCCAGCGTGAACGTCGTTCCCTGGCCCCAGAGCGTCAGGCCGGCTTTGTTCAGCGAGGTGCCCGCGTAGTTGGACGAGCCGGTGTGCAGGAAAATCGTCTGGTTGATCGCGGCGTTCGTCACGGCCTGCCCGATCGTCAGGAGCGGTTCGTGCGACCGGCCGCGCGAGGCCGAATCCGCGCCACCCGCGCCGCTGGCGTTGTTCACGTACCAGACCATGCCGTTGAGCGTGAACGTCAGGGTTGCCGTCGCGGTCGTCGCCGAGGGCGTCCCGCCGGTATTGCTCGACACGGTGTACGTGCACGTCGCGGACGTCGCGGAGAGGTCCGGAGTGAAGATGAATCGGCCGCTCGCGTCGACGGACGTCAGCGACCCTCCCGTCGAGCAGCTCGCGCCCGTAACGCTGACGCCGCCGGCGGGCTGCACGCTGTTCAGGAGTGTCGTCGCGCTCTGGACCGCGGGCGTCGTCGGGGCGCCCGATGCGCCGGTCACTAGAGCTGCGTGTTCCCGACGCCCGTGTAGCCCTGGGCCGGGGCGGTCGGCGCGACCGTGAGGACGTACGACGCGCCCGCCCCGGAGCAGCCGTTTGCGTCTGTCGCCTTGACCGTGATCGTGAACGTGCCCGTCTGCGTCGGCGTGCCGGTGAGAACACCCGACGTCGTGAGCGACACGCCCGTCGGGAGAGTTCCGCTCGCGACCGTGAACGTCGCGGGCGTGTGCGTGCCGACGCCGGTTTGCGTGAAGGTGTAGCTGGCGGCGGGACCGAGGGCCGTGTTGTACGTGGCGGGCGCGGCGCTCGGGTTCGTGACGGTGATCGTCTGGCAGGCGACGACGAGCGTGTAGGTCGCGCTCGTGCCCGTGCAGCCGTTCGCGTCGGTCACCGTGACGACGATCGGGAACGTGCCGGGCGCCGTCGGCGTGCCCGAGAGGACGCCGGCCGCCGACAGCGTGAGCCCGTCCAGCGTTCGATGACGTCGAGAACGTCGAGCGGCGTGTGCGTGCCGACACCCGACTGCGAGAAGGTCTGGCTGAAGGCCGCGTCCACCGTTCCGGTTGCCGTTCCGGGATTCGTGACGGTGATGGCCTGGCAGGAGATGACGAGCGTGTACGTCGCGCTCGTGCCCGTGCAGCCGTTCGCATCGGTCACCTTCACGACGATCGGGAAGGTGCCGGGCTGGCCCGGCGGGCCGGAAAGGACGCCCGCGGTCGAGAGCGACATGCCGGTCGGAAGGGTCGAGGTCGTTGTAAAGGTCGCCGTGCCCACGGCGCCGGTCTGCGAGAAGCTCTGGCTGAACGCCGCGTCGACGGTACCCGTCGTCCGTCGTGGGAGTCGTCACGGCGATCGTCGGGCAGACGACGACGAGGCCGTAGGCCGTCGCGCCCGTGCAGCCGCCGGCGTCGGTCGCCGTGACGGTGATCGGGAACGTGCCGCCCTGCATGGGCGTGCCGGACAGCGTGTCGACGGAGAACGTCATCCCGGTGGGCAGCCCGCCCACCTCCGTGAACGTGTACGGACCCGTGCCGCCGGTCGCCGTGAACGTCACCGGCCGGATACGGCGACGCCCACCGTTCGCGGAGCCGAGCGTCGGGGGAGCGACAACTATCGTGACCCCGTTGCAGTCACCGTGATGACGTAGTCCTGGCTGCCCACGCAACCGCCGACGCTGTCCGTCGCCGAGATCGTGATCGGAAACGTTCCGGTCTGCGTCGGCGTGCCCGACGAGGGTGTCGACGGAGAAGTTCATGCCCGTCGGGAGGGCGCCCGCCTTGGCAAAGGCGTACGGCCCGGTCCCGCCAGCTCGCCGTGAAGGTCGTGCTCGGGAACGCCGTGCCGGAAATCACGGTCGGGAATGAGTCGGCGAGAGGGTGATGGACGTGCCCGGGCAGGCGACGACGACGAGGTAGTCGCGGCTCGCCGTGCAGCCGTTCGCATCGGTCGCCGTGACCGTGATCGGGAAGGATCCGTTCTGCGTCGGCGTCCCGGAGAGGACGCCCGCGGTGAAATCGAGCCCCGCCGGCAGCGTGCCGGTCTTCGTGAACGCGACCGTGCCGATGCCGCCCGCCGCCGTGAACGTGGTCGTCGGATACACGGCGCCCGACGCGCCCTGCGGCAGCGCCGCGGGGCCGACGCTGAAGGTCTGACAGCCGATGACGAGGTTGTAGGTCGCCCCCGTTCCCGCGCATCCGTTCGCGTCCGTGGCCGTCACGACGATCGGGAAGGTGCCCGTCTGCGTCGGCGTGCCCGCGAGGACGCCGTTCGTCCCGAGCGTCAGGCCCTGCGGCAACGTGCTGGCCGTCGTGAACGTGACGGCGCCGACCCCTCCGGCCTGCGTGAACGTCTGGCTGAAGGCCGAGCTGACGGTGCCGGTCGCCGTGCCCGGGTTCGTGACGGCGATCGCCTGGCAGCCGATGACGAGCGTGTAGAGCGCCGACGTCCCCGTGCAGCCGTTCGAATCGGTGACCGTCACCGTGATGGGGAAGGAGCCCGGCTGCCCGGGTGTGCCCGAGAGCGTCCCGTTCGTCGCGAGCGTCAAGCCCGCGGGCAGCGCGCTCGCGGTCGTGAACGTCGCCGTGCCGATCGCGTTCGATTGCGTGAACGTCTGGCTGAACGGGGTTCCCACGGTGCCGGTCGCCACGGCGGGTTTCGTGACCGTGATGACCTGGCACGCGATGACGAGCGTGTACGTCGCGGCCGTTCCGCTGCAGGCGTTCGCGTCCGTCGCCTTCACGGTGATCGGGAACGAGCCGGTCTGCGTCGGCGTTCCCGCGAGCGTGCCGTTCGCCGCGAGCGTGAGCCCGTTCGGCAGGGTGCCCGAGGCGAGAGAGAACGTGACGGCGCCGACGCCGCCCGCCTGCGTGAACGTCTGGCTGAACGGCGTGTTCGCGGTCCCGGCCGCGACCCCCGGGTTCGTCACGACGATGGACCCGCACCCGACGACGAGGGGATACACGGATCCCGTTCCGGAGCAGCCGTTCGCGTCGGTCGCCTTCACGGTGATCGGGAACGTGCCGGTCTGTGTCGGCGTGCCCGAAAGCGTCCCGCCGGGCGCGAGCGTCAGCCCGGTCGGAAGGACTCCGGTCGCGAGCGTGAACGACGCCGGCGGCACGCCGCCTGCCTGCGTGAAGGTCGCGCTGAAGGCGGTCCCGGCCGTCGCGGCGGACGTCGCGGGGTTCGTGACCGTGACCGTCGGGCAGGTCGAGAGCGTGAGATTTTCGCTGCCCGAGCAGCCGCCGGCGTCGGTGGCGATCACCGTGATCGGAAACGTGCCGGCTTGCGTCGGAGTTCCGGAGAGGATGCCTCCCGGGGTCAGGGTCATGCCTGTGGGGAGAGCGCCGGTGAAGGACCAGGTCACGCCGCCGACCGCGCCGGTCTGGCTGAATGTGACCGCCGTGTACGGCACGCCCACCGCGCCCGGCGAGAGCGTCGTGGGGGAGACGGTGATCGTCGGGCAGACGACGAGAAGCGTGTAGGCGCGCGAGCCCGTGCAGCCGTTGAAGTCCGTCGCGGTCGCGGTGAAGGGGAAGGAACCTCCGGCC
This sequence comes from Thermoanaerobaculia bacterium, assembly GCA_963809425.1. Taxonomy (GTDB): domain Bacteria; phylum Acidobacteriota; class Thermoanaerobaculia; order UBA5066; family UBA5066; genus Fen-183. The sequence goes on along the minus strand of CAWEJK010000004.1, from coordinate 68,761 downwards.
GTGGCGGTGCCCGACAGGACTCCCGCGGGGCTCAAGGAGACGCCTCCGGGAACGGCGCCGGACGTCACGGCAAAGGAGTACGGCCCGTTCCCTCCCGAGGCCGTGAGCGTCGAATCGACTGGCGTTCCGTCCGCGACGCTCGGAAGCGCCGGCGGATCGACGACGATCGGAGGACAGCCCGTGTCGAAGTAGCCGGTGACGTCGAAGACGACGTCGACCGGACCCGACGAGAGATTGCGGACGGCGAGCGTCCCCGACGCGTCCGTGGCGAGCAGGAACAGTCCGTTCCCGGCGCGCGTCTGGCCGGCGGAAAAGCTGATCGTGGTCGTCTCGGGCTCGGCGAGGTCGCCCGGGAAGATCCGCAGGAGCCCGGAAGCCCCGGGTTTGACCGCGATGAGATTCCCGCCGGCCGCCGTCGCGGTGAGCGGGACGCCGCACGTTCCCGAGATGTTGAACAGCCTGAGCTCGTTCGGGCCGAGCGCCGGGCCCCCCTGTGGCCCCGCCGGGAGGCGGGTGTCGAGCACGCGGCACGGGCTCACACCGAAGAAGAAGGACGCCGGCGGCGGCGCCGCTGTCGCGCGGGACGCGCCGAGCGCCGAAGCGACGGCGGCGATGGTGATCAAGAGCCTCGAAGCGAGGGGTTGAAGAGACCCGCAGCCGAGCGAAGTCATCAAGAAGATCCCTTTCCCGGTCCGAGCGGGACGTTCGTACCGGCGCTGTGTTCAGCAGTAAACGGGCGACATGGTAGCTCAGGATCCGTCGCGATGGAGCGGAAAGCAGAGCGGCGCTTTCCTTCCGCAGCGTCCACCTCCCAACATAAGAGCGTGCAGCAGTTAGCCCGTCCGCCGGCCTCATTCAGGGAAGGCGTCTGATTCATTTGCGGTATACCGCTGCACGTGCCGCGCGGTACCCTGAACGTGGAGGTTCCCGGCATGCCCACCCCTCTCAGGGAACGCCCCAAACCCTTCCTCTTGCCCGAGTACTGCAAAGGCTGCGGACGCTGCATCGACTCGTGCGCGAAGCACTGCATCGAGGCCGGCTCCGAGATCGACCCCCTGACGGGCCTCGTGCCGGTGACGCTCAACCTCGAAGCGTGCAACGGGTGCGGGCTCTGCATGGATGCCTGCCCGGAGCCGTACGGGCTTCGGCCGCAGGTGGAGGGCGCCGAGTTCGAGCTGCAGGACCCTGAGAAGCTCTTCGGCAGCCGGCCCGCGATCCGTCCCCGGCCCCCGGCGATTCCGCCCGAAGCGATTCCCCTTCCGCCCGTCTCGCCTCTCGTCCTGAAGGGAAACTACGCGTCGGCGATCGGGGCGCTTCTCGCCGGATGCCGGCACGTGTTCGGCTATCCGATCACGCCCTCCACCGAGGGCGCCGAGCTGATGGCGAAGCTCCAGCCGAAGCTCGACGGCATCTTCCTGCAGGCGGTGAGCGAGGTCGCCACCGTGAACATGATGTACGGCTGCGGGGGCGCGGGCCTCCCGTGCATGACGTTCACGTCGTCGCCCGGCTTCAGCCTCATGCTCGAGGGGATCTCCTACATGATCGGCTCCGAGGTGCCCGGCGTGTTCGTGAACGTGATGCGCGGCGGCCCGGGCCTCGGCAACATCGCGCCCGAACAGGCCGACGTGAAGCTCGTGTGCCGCGGCCTCGGCCACGGCAACACGCACGCGATCGTGCTCGCCCCTTCGACGCCGCAGGAGATGCTCGACCTGACGCGACTCGCCTTCGAGCTCGCGTTTCGCTACCGGAACCCGGTCATCGTCGTCGCGGACGGCTACCTCGGGCAGATGACCGGTAAGGTCGCCCTTCCGTCCACGATGGTCCGGCCCGGCCTTCCCGACTGGGCGGTCTTTGGCGACGCCGCTCACCGCGGCAACCTCATGTCCTCGATCTATCTCGACGAAAAGGATCTCGAGGCCCACAACGCGCGCCTGAACGAGAAGTACCGGCTCATGGAGTCCGAGCAGAGAGCCGATCTCTTCGCCTGCGCCGACGCGTCCACGCTCGTGATCGCGTTCGGCACGCCCGCCCGGATGGCGAAGGGGGCGGTGGAGGCGCTGCGCGGAGAGGGCATTCCCGTCGGCCTCTTCCGGCCGCTCACGCTCTGGCCGTTCCCGATCGCCGCGCTCCGGGAGCTCCTTCCGAACGTCACGAGAATCCTCGTCGTCGAGGCCAGCAACGGGCAGCTCGAGGACGAGCTTCGCCTCGCCCTCTCGAAGGCCGGGCTGACGCCGCCCGTGATGGAATCCGTTCGCCATTTTGGCGGCGTCCTTCCCCAGTCGGCCGAGATCGCCGCGGCGGTCCGGAACCATGCGGAGGTGGCGGCGTGAGCGTCTTCTACGACAAGTTCGAACGACACGCGGGCGGCGCGGGACTGAAGGGCCACTCCACGCATTACTGCCCGGGCTGCGGCCACGGGCTCGCGCACAAGTACCTCGCCGAGGCGATCGAGGAGCTCGGGATCCAGGACCGCACGGTCGCGATCTCGCCGGTGGGCTGCTCGGTCTTCCTCTATTACTATTTCGACGTCGGCAACTCGCAGGCCGCGCACGGACGCGCGCCCGCGGTCGCGCTCGGCCACAAGTACGCGAATCCCGATTCGGTCGTGATCAGCTATCAGGGCGACGGTGACCTCGCGTCGATCGGCCTCGCCGAAATCGTCTCGGCGGCGCAGCTCGGCACGCCTTTGACCGTGATCTTCGTGAACAATGCGATCTACGGCATGACGGGCGGCCAGATGGCGCCCACGACGCTCATCGGCCAGAGGAGCGCCACGAGCCCGAGCGGCCGCACGCCGATGATGGGGCAGCCGATGAAGATGGCCGAGCTCATCGCGGGCCTCGACGGCCCCGTGTACGTCGAGAGGGTCGCCCTCTTCGACGCGAAGCAGCGCGTGAAGGCGAAGAAGGCCATCCTGAAGGCGGTCAGGATACAGGCGGAGAACCGGGGCCTCGCGTTCGTCGAGGTGCTGGCCGAGTGCCCGACGCATCTCGGCATGACTCCCGAGGAGACCGAGGCCTGGGTGAAGGAGAAGATGCTCCCGGTCTTCCCGCTCGGCGTGAAGAAAGACGCGGTCGGCGAACCCTGGTTCCACCGCGAGAAACCCCGCTTCGACGCGGACAGCCTCCTCGCCGCCATCGGGGCCTCCGCCGAGCGCCCGCCCGCGTTCGCGACCGGATTCCCGACGCACCTCGGCGGCACCGACATCGCCCTGAAGCTCGCGGGCGCGGGAGGCGACGGCGCGCAGACGGCGGCCATGCTCCTGACGCGCGCCGCCATCCAGGAAGGCTACGACGCGACGCACATCCCGAGCTACGGGCCCGAGTCGCGCGGCGGCACCTCTTACGCCGACGTGCACGTGAGCGCGGACGAGGTGCTCTCGCCGGCGTCGCCGCATCCGCGGATCCTCGTGGCGTTCAACGCCCCGAGCCTCGCGAAGTTCGCGCCGGACGTGCCGCCCGGCGGCACGATTCTCTACGACAGCTCCGTCGTGAAGAACCCTCCGGTTTTTCCGGACGGCGTCCACGCCTTCGGAGTGCCGTTCACGGAGATCGCCGTCGACCTCGGCAAGGTCATGGTGAAGAACATCGTCGCTCTCGGCGCGCTGCAGGCCTCGACGAAGCTCTTCCCCGAGGAGACGTTTCGCACGGCGATCCGCCTCGCGCTGAAGGACAAGTGCGCGCTCATCCCCCTGAACGAAGAGGCCTTTTCGTGGGGCATGCGCGCCGCCCTGCCGCCCGTGAACTGAGCCAAGGAGGCGCACCATGAATCAGGACCTGATCCCCGTTTCGCTGACTCCCGCCGAATACCGCCTGCTCATGGGCTTGCGCGACGTGCCGGAGTCCTCGTTGAAGACGCGGGTGAAGGCGCTCATCGAAGCACTTTTTCTGATGGCCCGGGAGCCGCGCTGCCCCGAGCACCAGCCGGACGGCGTTCCGTGCGCGAGCGTGCACGCGAACTGCGACCAGTGCGTCGAGGTCACGCGCATGCTCGACGGCCTCGAGGCGATGGAACTGCAGCTCCGCGGCTTCCCGGGATGAGCGGAGGCGTCGCGGCGACCGCCGCCTCGCCGGCCGAGATCCTTCGCGCGGCGAGTGCCAGCGGCCGCACGGCGCTCTTCGAGCACGAGGTCTACGCGCTGCTCGGGGCGGCGGGCTTCGACGTTCCGCGACATTTCTTCTGGGAGGGAAAGCCGGAGCAGGTTCCGACGGCGTTGGAAGAGTTCTTAGAAGGTGGAGAGGGCGACGAGGCGGTCCTCAAGGTCGTCGCCCCGGGCATCCTCCACAAGTCGGACGTCGGCGGTCTTTCCCTTTCTGGGAAATCCCCCGATTCCATCCTCTTCACGGCACGGAAAATATGGGACGACGTTGCCAGCCGCGCGCCGGACTCTTGCCGCCTCGGGATCCTCGTCGTCGAGAAGCTCGTTCCCGCTTCCGGCACACCCGCGGCCGAGGCGCTCCTCTCCTTCAAGCACGATCCCGCGTTCGGGCCCGTCCTCGTCTTCGGTCTCGGCGGCGTTCTGACCGAGTGGTACGGCGAGCTTGCGCCGGGGGCGACGACCGTGATCCTGCAGCCCGGGGAGGTGGAGCGGGGCCTCCAGGCGGGAGTCGAGAAGAGTCCGGCGCTTAAGATCTTCTTCGAAAGCAGCCGAGTCCATGCGCAGGCGCCCCTCGTGCTCGACGCGGTAGCGGCCCGGCTCGAAACCCTCTCCAGGAATCTCTCTCTCTATTCTCCGGACAATTCCCTCGGCAATCCGACGCTCGAGGAGCTCGAGGTCAATCCTCTTCTTCTTTGCTCGGACGGCCGCTGGGTCGCCGCGGACGGGAAAGCCCGGATGTCCTCCAGGCGGCTTGCTCTTTCGTCGCGTCCCATCTCCAAAATCTCCCGACTCCTTGCTCCCCGGAGTGCCGCCGTCATCGGCGCCTCCGCGCACGCGATGAACCCGGGCAGGATCATCCTCAGGAACCTCAAGCAGTCCAACGGCATCTCCTACGGGCACCTTTTCGCGGTGCACGCGAAGGAAAAGGCGATCGACGGCGTCGCGTGCGTTCCGTCCGTGGACGCTCTGCCCGAGACGGTGGACCTCGCGGTCGTCTCCGTGCCGGCGCCCGCCGCGACGGAGGTCGTGGAGGCGCTCGCCCGCGGCCGGGCCGAGTCCGTGATCCTCATTCCGGGCGGCTTCGGCGAGGCGGGCCGCCCGGATCTCGAGGGGCGGATCCGCGCGTCGCTGGCCGCCGCGCACGCGAGGCCGGACGGCGGACCCGTGCTCGTGGGCGGAAACTGCCTCGGGATCGTCTCGAAGGGGCAGTACAACACGTTCTTCCTTCCCCAGTACAAGCTGCCGTTCCACGACGCGCCGGGCGACAGCCTCGTGGCCGTCAGCCAGAGCGGTGCGTACCTCGTCTCGCTCACGAGCAACCTCGACGGCATCGTGTTCCCGCGGGCGTCGATCTCGTACGGCAACCAGGTGGACCTCACCGCGGCGGACTTCCTCGAGTACTTCGCGGACGACGCCACCATTCGCCTTCTCGTCTTCTACGTCGAGGGTTTCACGCCGGGGGATGGAGAGCGGTTCGCCCGCGTGGCGCGCCGCGTCACGAAGGAAGGCCGGCACGTCATCCTCTTCAAGGCGGGCCAGACGCCGCTCGGCGCCGAGGCCACGCGCAGCCACACGGCTTCTCTCGCGGGCGACTATGCGGTCGCGAAAGAGCTCCTCGAGAGCGCGGGCGTCCTCGTCGCGCAGTCGCTGGACATGTTCGAGGACTACACGAAGATCTACACGATGCTCGGCGACAGGCTCCCGGCAGGCGGACGACTCGCGGTGCTCTCGAACGCGGGGTTCGAATGCGCGGCCGTCCTCGACAAGCTCTACGGCCTGACGCCGGCGGTGCTCGCGGAGCCGACTCTCGCCCGGCTGCGCGCATGCCTTCCGGCGATCGCCCACGCGGCGAACCCCATCGACGCGACGCCCATGGCCGAGACGCCCGCGTTCGTGGAAGCGGCGGCGGCGCTTCTCGACGACGCCGGGGTGGACTCCCTTCTCGTGTCTCCGATCCCCGTCACGCCGTCGCTCGACATCCTCGCGCCGGATCCCTTCGGGGCGCACTCCGAGAATCTCTTCTCGAAGGGCGCGCTCGCCCAGGAGCTGCTGCGGCTGTTCCGCGCGACGCGAAAGCCGCTGGTCGTGAACGTGGACTCCGGGCGGCTCTACGACGACTTCGTCGGCGTCCTCCAGCACGGCGGGATCCCCGTCTACCGGAAGATCGACCGCGCCTCGCGCGCGCTCGCCGCGCTCTGCTCCTGACGGGAACCCGCCCGGACGGTCCCTCACGGGCGGTTGCGCTCCACCTCGTCGGAGCGCGCGCCGCGTATCATCGGTTCGTGATCGAAGGTCTGCCCGGGGCCGAATTCGTCGCGCGAGGGATCGAAGACCTCTCCCGCGCGGTCGCTTCTGAGGAAGCGCTTCTCGTTTCGATCGGCGCCACTCGCCTTCGGCGGATCGGTCTCCAGATCCCCGAGCCCCTCTCGTCGGCCGAAAACCGCCTGTACGCGCTCCTTGCGCTCTCCGATCCCGACTCGGCCCACTCGCGCTACAACGCCCTGATCCGGCGGCTCGTTTCGTTCGAACGCTCTGCGGAATGCGCCGCCCCGTAGACGCGGATCGCGTCCGGAAATTCATGAAAGCCCTCGGAGTGGAGGCCCGGACAGAGGCGCGTGTCTATCTCGTCGGAGGTGCCACCGCCGTTCTCGTCGGTTGGCGCGGGAGCACCATCGACATCGATATGAAGCTGGTTCCCGAAGACGACCTGATCCTTCGGGCGATCCCGCGGCTGAAGGAAGAGCTCGAGGTGAACGTCGAGCTGGCCTCGCCCGATGCCTTCATCCCGGAAATCCCGGGGTGGGAAGCCAGGAGCCCGTTCGTGACCCGCGAAGGCCGCATCTCGTTTCATCATTACGACCTCTACTCGCAGGCATTGGCGAAGCTGGAGCGCAGCCACCAAAAGGACATCGAGGACGTACGCGCGATGAGGGACGCGGGGCTGATCGAGGCGAAGCGCCTTTTGCAATATTTCGCCGAGATCGAACCGAGTCTCTACCGGTTCCCGGCGATCGATCCGAAGGCTTTTCGCCGATCGGTCGAGGCGTTCACCGAGTCGAAAAACTGACCCCAATGGACTTCCGCCCGTCAGGAGTTGTTCGGGTTGTCCTCGGTCCTGAGGTAGTAGTACAGGCGCTTCTTCGGGTCCTGCGGGAACGCGTTCACGCGCGACACGCGGTACGTCGTCTTCGCTTCTCCCTCGAAGACGAAAAGCGTGTCGACCTCGGCGGCGCCTTCCGGCAGAAGGAGATTTCCCCAGCGGTCCGCCGTCTTCCCGTACCGGCTCTTCGGGTCGAACGAGACGAGCGACCGTCATGCCGACCGGCCGTTCGGGGTCGGAAGGTTCGCCGGCGCGACGACGACGGGCTCGAGCTCGGCGCTCTTCCTGTCGACGCCTTCCTGCCGCGCGAGCTTGTGCGCGCGGGCGGCGCGGATGAAGTCCTTGAAGAGGGGGTGCGGCGCCGTGGGCTTGCTCTTGAACTCGGGGTGGAACTGGCAGCCGAGGAACCACGGGTGGTCGGAGAGCTCGACCATCTCCACGAACTTGCGGTCGGGCGACATCCCGCAGAACGTCATCCCGGCGTCGCGAAGGGCGGGCAGGAATTCCTGGTTGACCTCGTAGCGATGGCGATGGCGTTCCCAGATCGTGGCCTCTCCGTAGGCGCGCCGCGCGAGCGTGCCCTCGCCGAGGTCGCACGGGTACTTGCCGAGCCGCATCGTGCCGCCGAGCGCGTCGACCCCGATGAGATCGCGCAGCATGTAGATGACCTTGGCCGGCGCGTTCGGCTCGAACTCCGTGGAATTTGCACCGGCGATGCCGCACACGTTGCGCGCGTACTCGATGACCGCGCACTGCATGCCGAGGCAGATCCCGAAGAACGGGACCTTCGTCTCCCGCGCGAGCCGGATCGCCTTCAGCTTCCCTTCGATCCCGCGCCGGCCGAAGCCGGGGCCCACGAGAATCGCGTCCGCGCGCGCGAGGGATTCGGGAAACCCCATCGACTCCAGCTCCTCGGAGTCCACGAACGTGATCTTCACCTTCACGTTGTTCGCGATGCCGCCATGATGGAGCGCCTCGTTCAGCGACTTGTAGCTGTCGCCGAGCTGGACGTACTTGCCGACGAACGCGACCGTGACCTCGCCCTGCGGGTTCTTGACGCGGTTCACGATCGACTCCCACTTCGCGAGATCGCGGTCGTAGTGCGGAAGCGAGAGGTAGTCGAGGAGAATCTCGTCGAGCCCCTCGCGCGCGAACGCGAGCGGCACCTCGTAGATCGTCTGGACGTCGCGCGCCGTGATGACCGCCCGCTCGTCCACGTTGCAGAAGAGCGCGATCTTCTTCTTCATCTCCTCGGGGATCGAACGGTCCGCCCGGCAGAGGAGGATGTCCGGCTGGATTCCGATCGAGAGGAGCTCCTTGACGGAGTGCTGCGTGGGCTTCGTCTTCAGCTCGTTGGATGCCGCGATGTGCGGCACGAGCGTGAGGTGCACGTTGACGGCGTTGCCGCGGCCGACGTCCTGCCGGAACTGGCGGATCGCCTCGAGAAACGGCAGCGACTCGATGTCGCCCACCGTGCCGCCGATCTCCACGAGGACGACGTCGTTGTCGCCCGCGACGCGGCGGATGCAGTCCTTGATCTCGTCCGTGATGTGGGGGATGACCTGGACCGTCTTGCCGAGAAAGTCGCCGCGTCGTTCCTTCTCGATGACGGTCTGGTAGATCTTGCCGGTCGTGACGCTGCTCGCCTTGGCCGTGATCGCGGACGTGAAGCGCTCGTAGTGGCCGAGGTCGAGGTCGGTCTCGGCCCCGTCGTCCGTGACGTACACCTCGCCGTGCTGGAACGGCGACATCGTCCCGGGGTCCACGTTGAGGTAAGGATCGAACTTCTGCAGCGTGACCCGGAATCCGCGCGCCTCGAGGAGCGCGCCCATCGAGGCGGCGGCGATTCCCTTGCCGAGGCCGGAAACCACGCCGCCCGTGATGAAAATATATTTGGTTCCCACGCTACACCTCCGCTACGGCTGTCCTGTCGGTGGTTCGGCTCGGGTCACGCTGTTTTTCTTCTTGCTCATAAGCGGCGGCTGCCGGTGCAGCCGCCCGGGGAGAAGAGGGTTTCTCATATTCGGCGGCTGCCGGTGCAGCCACCCGAGGAGAAGAGGATTTCTCATATGCGGCGGCTGCTGATGCAGCCGCCGATAAATGCAATCTCTTCCCCGGATGTCCGGTGTCAAGGGTCCGCGACCGCTGCGCGGCGCGCGAAGCGCGCCCTTGACTCCGGGCATCCGGGGGATATCCGACTTTCTTTTCTTCTTCTACTTCGTTCTTTCTAAGAAGTTCTTCGACTCTCTTCGCGTCCTCCAATGTGTCGACACCTATCGAATCAGAGGCTGCGTCCAGGACCGCCATCGCCATCCCTGCCGCGAGCGCGCGCAGCTGCTCGAGGCTCTCGGCGCGCTCGAGCGGATGCGGAGGGAGCGACGTCCATCTCGCGAGCGCTTCCTTGCGGTAGCCGTAGAGGCCGAGGTGCTTGAGCGTCGCGAGGCCCGGCTCGGCCCGCCGGCGGTAGGGGAGAGGCGAGCGGGAGAAGTACAGGGCGCGCCCGTCGTCTCCGCGCACGACCTTCACGTTGTTCGGGTTCGCGATCTCGGTCGGGTCCCGGATCGGCAGCGCGACGGTGGCGAGCGGAAACTCGGGATGGTCGAGGAGGAACCCCGCCACCCGGTCCATGTTCTCGGGATCCATCATCGGCTCGTCGCCCTGCACGTTCAGGACGACGCGCACGTCGAGATCCTTGACGGCGGCAAAGACCCGGTCGGTTCCCGACGGCAGGGCGGGATCGGTCATCACGGCCTTTCCGCCGGCGGACTCGACGACCCGGGCGATCCGCTCGTCGTCCGTCGCGACGAGGACGAGAGAGACGCGCCTGGCCTTCTGCGCCCTTTCGAGGACCCTCACGACCATCGGAATTCCGGCGATCGGATGGAGCGGTTTCCCCGGAAAACGCTCCGCCCCGTAGCGGGAGGGGATGACGGCGACCGAGGAGAGGGAGGGGGTGGCCGCCGACGGGTGCACGTTCGATACTAACATCCGCGCCCGTGAGCGCGTCAACGACCTCGGGGCGGTCTTCCGCCCGCCTTTTCGCGTGGGCGGTCGCTCTCCTTTGCGTCGCCGGAGTCGTTCAGGCCGTCGCGTTGCGCGTGACCGACCCCTTACCGGGCGCCTGGTGGATCGGTTTCTACGAGAAGGCGCGCCTCGGGGAGACGGCCGAACTGGCTTTCGTGAAGCAGTTCAGGCTGGAGAACCCGGCACCGGGCGCTCGCCTGAAGCTGCGGGCCGTGGGGTCCGGAACCGTTTTCCTGGACGGCAGGGCGATCGCGAAAGGGACCGGGGCCGCCGACCTCGCGGTCTCCCTCGCGGCCGGGGACCACGCGCTCGCCGTCGTCCTCAGTCATCCCGAGGGCATCGCGTCGCTGAAGCTGCGCCTCGAAACCCGCGAAAAGGTCGTCGTCACCGACCCGCTCTGGCGGGTCGATGACGACTTGAAGAGAATGGAGAAGAAGGGATTCGGGGGAGCCCGCTATCCGGCCACGATGTGGGCACGGCCTTTTGTCTCTTCGCTGGATTCCTCTTCGTCCACGAGGTCGTGGAGGGGAAGCGCGGACGTCTCGAGCGCGCCCTCCAGCTCGCGGATGCCCTCGCGGGCCGCGACGGAGTAGGAGTTCGACTCGTCGTACCCGGATGCGGCGACGACCTTTTCGTACGTGAGGAGGGCCTTCGTCGGTTCCTGAAGCGCGTAGTGATACGTGTGGGCCACCGTCATGCGCGCCTGCAGGTCGTATGGGTTGAGGCGCAGGATCTTCGCCAGGAAGACGAGCGCGTCGTTGTAGCGCTCCTCTTCCAGCGCGACCTCGGCGCGGTGGCGGTAGAGCGCGACCTCTTCCTCGAGGGTGAAGTCCTCGCGCGACGAGGCGCTGAAAGGCGACCGGAAGGACCGGAACAGCTTCTCGATCATTCGCTCTCCTGACCGTTCCCGGAAGTTGTGGGGGCTGATTTGTAACCCACGATATCTTGTGGAGAGCTTAGAACCGCTGAATACTGAAATCAAGGGAGATTCCAGAAAAAAGAAGGAATCTATTTGAAAGCGCCTTATTAATTTCGGCTACAGTGCCTGTATGGAGCGATGGCGAGGCAAGCGTTAGGCAGAACTCAGGCATTGGCCTGTTTTCATTCCAAGAAAGTAAACTATTTATTCTTAATTACTTGCGCCGATTTGCGGCGTATTCGGCAGCCAGGAGGAAGCCCTCCCGGGACGCGGTTTCCGGGAAGCTCGAGGCGATCTCCCGGGCCCTTTCGGCGTGCGTCTCGACCATTTCGTGGCCGCGCTCGAGCGCGGAGAGGCGGTGGACGATCGCGAGGATCTGCTCCGGCCTCACGGAGTCGAATCCCTGCTCGGCGACGACCGTCTGCACGAGCTTGCGCTCGGCGCGGGTGGCGTGAGGCAGGCAGAGGATGAGAGGCAGCGTGAGCTTGCCCTCCTTCAGGTCGGAAAGGACCGGCTTGCCGAGGTCGACTTCCTTCGCCGTGTAGTCGAGGAGGTCGTCCTGGAGCTGGAACGCGATCCCGAGCGACATTCCGTACTCCCAGAGCCTGTCGCCCCATGTCTCGCGCGTCTCGCCGAACGCCTCCGTCACGAGGAACGAGGGAATCTTGCACGCGCCCGCGAACAGCAGGGCCGTCTTGCGGCGCACGATGTCGAGATAACCGTCGAGCGTGAGGTCGAGCAGTCCCCGCCGCTCGGCGCCGATGATCTCGCCCTCCGTCATGCGCAGCGTCACGTCCGACAGGAGGCGCAGAACGCGCAGATCGCCCTCTTCCAGGGCGATCTCCATGGATTTCATGTAGAGAAAATCGCCGAAAAGCACGGTCAGCTCGTTCCCCCAGCGGCGATTCACGCTCGGCCGGCCGCGGCGCAGCTCGGCGTCGTCGATGATGTCGTCGTGGACGAGCGTCGCCGTGTGGATGAACTCGATCATCGCGGCGTAGCTCACGTCGCGCTCGCCTTCGTACCCGAGGAGATGCGACCCGAGGAGGAGGAGCGCGGGCCGGATTCTCTTGCCGCCGCCTTCGACGAGATAGTCGCCGATGAGCGAGATCGTCGGAATCCCCGAACGCGTGCGCTCCTGGAGGCGCGTTTCGACGAGCTTCAGCTTGCCTTCGATCGGCGCGAGGGCCGAAAGAAGGCGCCGCCCGTTTTCCTTCTCCTCGGCGGGAAGCGTGGCGACGAGCAAGCGGTCTTTCAGTGAGGTCTGGCTCATTTCGGCGGGTGCATCTTACCGCCCCTCCCTCCTGCGCGGACGCCCGCCGGGGGATGCGGGTGCGTCAGGCGATTCATTCCGCCGGCGGCCTCCGGCGGGGCCGGCCTCAGCCGCGAAAATTCGTGAACTGGAGAGGGATGCCGAAGTCGGCGCCGCGGAGGAGCGCGATGACGGCCTGCAGATCGTCTTTCTTCTTGCCCGAGACGCGCAGCTGCTCGCCCTGGATCGCGACCTGCACTTTCAGCTTGCTGTCCTTGATCGCCTTCACGATCTCCCGCGCCTTCTCGGTCGCGATGCCCTGGCGGATCGTGACGAGCTGGCGCACGGTGCCCTTCGTCGCGGGCTCGATCGTGCCGTAGTCGAGGGACTTCAGGGACACGCCGCGCTTCACGAGCTTGGTCTGGAGGATGTCCGTCACGGCTTTCAGGCCGAACTCGTCGTTCGCCGTGAGCGTGAGCTCCTTGTCCTGCTGCACGATTCCGGCGGCGCTGCCTTTCAGGTCGTAGCGCTGCGCGGTTTCCTTCTGGGCCTGCGCGACGGCGTTCGCGACCTCGGGGAGGCTGACTTCGGAGACGACGTCGAACGTGGAGTCGGCCATGGCTTCACTCCGAGAGGACCTTCGTGCCCGCGGGGGGCGCGAGGGCAAAGTCCGAGTCCGGACGCTTCGGACCGGACATCTTCTGCGTGAACGTGAACGCCGTGCGGTTGCCCGCGGCGTCCACGAGAATGAGCCTCTTCACGTCGCCCGTCGCGGCCGCGAGGAGCGTGAGCGACTTCGGGTCGGCGCCGGCGCGCGGCGTGAGCGTGAGCTCGACGAGGCCCGTGTCCGTCGGGGCGACACGCGCCGCGTAGCGGGCGAGGAGCTCCTCGGGCGACTCGAGAAAAACGAGCGGCAGGCGCGCGCGCTCCTCCGGCCTGAGAGTCCTCCGCACGAGCTGCCGGTCGGCCGCGACGTACTGGCGGGCGGCCTTCCCGTCGAACGTGAAGACCTTGCCCTCCGGCCCGTCGTAGTCGAACCGCACGCTGTCGGGCGCCTGCAGGATGAGCCGTCCGGTCTCGGGCGCCGTCTCGGCGAACCCCGCGGGGGCGTACGTCTGAACGAACGTGCAGCTGACGGAAGGGGAAGATGCATAGGCTTTTCGGACGCTTGCAAGAATGGCTTTCGCGTCGAGCGATGCTGCAGCAGAAGGAGATGCGGCCGCGGCCGGCTGCGCCGGCCGTGCTTCGAAGGGGAGAAGACAACCGAGAACGGCGGCGCAGAACACTTTGCGTCGCGAGGTCAGGATGCTCGGGGGTGTATTCACTTTCTAAGAAAATCCTTCTCTTCTTCTCTCAATGTCTGAAGTGTCTCTTCCCCGTGAACACCATCGCGATCCCCGCCGCGTCCGCCGCCGCGATGGCGTCGGCGTCCCTGATCGAGCCCCCGGGCTGGACGACGGCGGTGACCCCTGCCGCGGCGAGCACCTCGAGGCCGTCCGGAAACGGGAAGAACGCGTCGGAGGCGGCGACCGCGCCCTTCGCGCGGGCGCCGGCCTTGCTCACCGCGTCGCGGCACGCGTCCACGCGGCTCGTGCGGCCGCCGCCGATGCCGTAGGTCGCGGTCTCGCCGGCGACCACGATCCCGTTCGAGACGACGCCGCGCAGGACGAGATTCGCGAAGCGCATCGCGCGCCGCTCGGCGTCGCTCGGGGCTCGCTTCGTGACGACGTTCCAGGCCGGCGCGTCGTCCGGAGCGAGGTCGCCCTCCTGCACGAGGAGGCCCCCGTCTATGCCGCGCGCCTCGAGCCGCGGGCGCGGCGCCGTTTCGCGGTCGACGGTCAGGACGCGGAGGTTCGGCTTTTTCGCGAGGACGGACTTCGCGTCGTCCGTGACCTCGTGGACGACGATCACCTCGAGAAAGCGCGACGTGAGGGCGGCGGCGGCCGCGGAGTCGAGAGTCCCGGTGTAGGCGACGACGCCTCCGAAACCCGCGATGGGATCCGACGCCCAGGCCGCCTCGAAGGCTTCGGCCATCGCGGGCGCCGTCGCGGCCCCCGCGGGGATGCGGTGCTTCACGATCGTGAGGGCGTTCGTCCCCACGACGCGCGACGTGTAGAGGGCCGCGTCGGCGTCGAGGAAGTTGTTGTACGAGAGCTCCTTCCCCTGCACGAAAAGGTAGCGCGAGAGGGCGGATGCGGCCGCGGCGGAATCGACGTAGAGGGACGCCTTCTGGTGCGGGTTCTCTCCGTAGCGGAGGCCGGTCCCGAGCGAGAACGTGAGCGACAGCCGCTCGGGAAACGTCTCGCCCGTCGCGGCCGAAAACCAGCGAGCGATCGCGGCGTCGTACGCGGCGGTGCGCCGGAAGACCTTCGCGGCGAGGCGCCGCCGTGTCCCGTCGCCCAGAGTGCCTTCGTTCGCCTCGAGCTCGGCGGCGACGGCCGCGTAGTCGGCGGGGTCGCACACGACGCCGACGTGCGCGTGGTTCTTCGCGGCCGCGCGCAGAAGCGACGGGCCGCCGACGTCGATCTTCTCGATCACCTCCGCGAACGTCGCCCCGGCCTTCGCGGCGGTCTCTTCGAACGGGTAGAGATTCACGACGACGAGATCGATCGGCGAGACGCCGTTCCCCGAAGCTTCCAGGACGTCCCGGTCGACAGAGCGATCGAACAGGATGCCGCCGAAGACTTTCGGATGCAGCGTCTTCACGCGGCCGCCGAAGACCTCGGGGAAACCCGTGACGTCTGCGACGCTCTTGACGGGGAGAGAGGCGGCCGCGAGATGCGCGGCCGTCCCGCCCGTCGAGAGGAGGTCGAAGCCGAGCCCGGCGAGGGTCCGGGCAAAATCGACGAGGCCGGTGCGATCGGAAACGGAGAGAAGCGCGAGACGGTTGTTACTCACGGGACGGTGTACGGTCCTTTCGAGGCGGGGTATTGCGCGACGGAAGAGGCATCGCCTCCGGCCGCCTTCCAGATCCACGCGAGGAGGCGGGTCGAGAGGGTGACGGCCGCGTCGCAGCGCTCGCGCGCGGTCGTCGCGGGAAGCGGCGTCGCCGCCAGGATTTCGGGCGCCGCGAACGGCTCCGCCGTGTACCCGAGGAATCGGGCGGCCTTCGAGACGTCCGCGGCGGAGCCTGCCGGCGGCGGCAGCGCGAGCGCGAACTCGTGGACGATGCCGCCCGCTTGATAAACGACTTCGTCGAACGCCGCGTGCCTGCGGATGGCCTCGGCGAGCGCCCGCGCTCCGCGGGCCGCGGCGGCGCGATGGGCGGCCGCGTCGCGCGTGCCGCTTTCGGCGGCCGCCGCGTCGCTCACACCCTGCATGAGCCGGCGGCTGTGCCGCGCGAGCTGACGCTTGAAGTCCGGCGGCGCCCAGGAGGCCGCCGCGGCCGCCATCCGCGCCTCGTCTGCGACGCTCCATCGCACCGGCCCCGCTCCCCTCGCGGCGGGCGCGAGGAGAGCGAAGGCGAGCGCGGGGGCGAAGGCGCGGCGACGCATGGCGGGCGGATTGTACGGGCCGGGACGTAAACTGCCGTCTCGCGTACGGGGGTCACAGGATGAACGGACGTCGCGTTGCGGCCCTCGGGGCGGTCGCCGCCCTCGCGGGCGTCACCGCGCTCGCCGGTTTCCTCGCCCGAAAGGGGGCGGCGCCGCCCTTCCGGATCCGGCCGCGGCCCGTGGCCGGCCAGGACCTCGTCCTCCAGCCCGAGTCCGAACGCCCGTTCTCGCGAGTCGTCATCGGACTGCGCCCGCACGGGGCGAGCGGGAAAAACCCGCTTCGCGGGACCACCGACCCGTGGCTCATCGCGCTCCGGCGCCGGCTCTACGGTCTCGACTTCGAGCTGTTCCACGGCCAGTGCATGACCGCGGTGCCGTCGTACGCGACGTTCTACGTCGCGGTTCCCGACCCGGCCACGGTCCCGGAGGCGTCCGGCGAGGAGGAGGGAGATTTCCGGGCCTATCTCGCCTCGCGCCTCGGCTGGACGGAGGACACGATCCGGGCGCGAACGAGGTTCTTCCGCGTCTCGAGGCCGCTCCCCTATCCGCAGGACATGGCCGAGGTCCTCGGCCATGACGGCGCGGGCCGCCTCGTCCTCGGCGTCGGGGAGGACACGGATCCCGACTACGCCGAGCCGGTCGAACGGATCGCGAAGGCGTTCCCCGGGGAGTTTTCCATCCGCCGCCTCGCGGGTCTGCGCGTCGGCGACATCAACACCGAAGGGGGCGACCTCGCGCTCAGCTGGCTTCCGGACGGCTCCATCGGGCTTCTCGTGGGGCGCCATCGCGCGATGCGCTACCTCGAGCGGCGCGGCGGCGAGCCGATCGTCGGCCGGGCGCTCACGCCGGAGGAGATCGCCGAGGTCCGCAAGGCGTTCTCCGCGGCGTTCTTCGGAGTCGAGGTCGTCATCGTGGGCGAGGGCGCGCTTCTCGACCCGTCGCGCGGCAGCGAGGCGCTGTTCCACGCGGACATGGTCGTCGCGGCCCTGAAGAACGATCGTGAGGTTCTCGCGTTCGTCCCGACGTACGAGGGGCCGCCCCGGGACGCGAACTCGGGCGAGCTTCTTCCCGAGGCCTTCCGGCGGGACGTCCAGAGGGAATACGACCTCGTCGCGGGCGAGATGGAGGGGCGCGGCTATCGGGTCGTGCGCCTCCCGTTCGCGGACCACCCGGTCCGCGCGCCGGTGAACGTGAGCAAGTTCGTGGACGCGACGACGGGCAAGCCTGTCGTGCTTCTCGCGCGGTACCCGGATCATCGTCCCGAGGGCCCGGGAGCCAGGAGCCCGGTGACGCAGCTGCAGGATGCGATCCTCGCGCTGCAGGGCCGCCTCGACGCCTGGGAGGAGGCGCCTTCCGAGAGCGCGTACGCGCAGCTCGACGCGAGCCTGAAGGACGCGTGGCGCGAGGTGGACGAGGCGGCCGCGAGCCCGAACCCTCTCTTCGACAAGCAGCGCGCGCTCTACGAAGCGAACGGCCTGTCGGTCCTGCCCCTCGCGCTCTTCCCGGGCGGCGAGGGCGGAGTCCACTGCCTCCTCCTGCGTTAGAAGATCTTGAGGATGTTCAGGGAGAGGACGACGCCCTTCTGCCCGCGATTGCGCCCGGAGACGGGCGTCCCCGCGTCGAGGCGCACGAGCGTCGCCCACGGCCCCGCGAACTCGCCCGAGATTCCCGCGCCGCTGAAGTAGGCCCAGTCGAGGCCCGCGGCCCGGTCCTTGACGCGCGCGTCGTCGTAGATGGCTTCGAGGCGGAACGCGCTGCCGATCACGTAGCCGTAGGCGAACTTCGACGTGATCGCCTCCTCGGCTCGCAGGGCGCCGGAGCGGTATCCGATGAGCGACGTTGCGCCGAAGAAGCCGAACGTGTACTTCGAGAAGCGGTCCGTGTTGTTCGAGCCGACGTACCCGACCGACGAGCGCACGCGCTGGAAGCGCGGCAGGTGGAAGTCCTTCTGCAGCTCGACGCCCCACGTCGTGTACGCGTCCTTGCCCGCGTCGTAGTCCGGATTTCCCGCGAAGCCCCACGGGTCCCACTGCGACCTCTTGTTCCGCGCCCAGCGGCCCGTGAGCGCCCACCCGCGCCAGTCCCACGCGAGCTGGCCCTCGAGCCGCGTGAGCCAGTGATTCGACGGCACCGCGAACGCCGGCGCCGTCTCGGCGTCGTCGGCCGCGAAGTCCCGGTGCGACTCGGTGAGAGTCGCCGTGAATTTGAGGTGGCGCGCGATCGGGACACCGGCCTTGAACGCGGCCGCGAAGGACCGGCTCTTCACGCGCTGCGTCTTGTCCTCCTCGCCCCCGGCGTAAAGCGCGTCCGTGCCCCGGATCGCGATGCCGAAGACGTCGACGCCGACGTCGACCGGAGAGCCCCCGAGCCGCGGCTGGCCCCACGACGCCGCGAGGAGGAGGCCGCCGAAGAGGACCTGAAACTGGTCGTGCCGCTTGCTCGCGTCGAGGTCGATCCAGTAGACGCCGAGGAGAGGGAGCGGGTAATCGTACGACCCGTCGTAGAAGAGGCCGCCGAGGCCGAAGAGCCTGCCGTGTTTCGCGTCCTGGGTGACGCGACGCCCCCCGTCCTTCGTCTTCTCGAGGTAACGCACCCCCTTCTCGGTGTCGCGCACCATCGTGTCCTTCGAGGCGAACGTCTTCTCGCGGTCCGCCTGGAAGGAAGGGTCGTCCAGCCGGATGTCCGTGAGCACGCTTTCGCGCTCGATCACGGTGGTGCGCGAGAACGTCTTGAGGATCCACTGGCCGGTCGTTCGTGTCGGGAGGCGCAGCGGTTGCCCGCCGTCCGGCGCGGGAACGTCCGTGAAGTCGAACGTCTCGTCCACGGCCTGGATCTCGGCCGTGAGGTTCCTCTGCCGCGCCCGCACGCGGACGGCCGCGAACCCGTCGCGCGCGATCCACACGCGTCCGGAGTAAACGGGCTTGTCCGTCACGGCGACGCGCGGCTCGAAGTCCAGCACCCAGCAGGAGATCCCGTTCACGGCGTCGTCGCCGGCGAGGACGTAGCGGTACGTGTCGTCCAGCGTGAGGGCGAGCGGCATTTCCGAGACCTTCTCGGGCTGCAGGAGCGGCAGCTCGGGCAGCTTCTTCCCCTTCCAGTGCACGCCGTTGAAGTAGGCGTCGTGCCACGCCCAGTCGAACCCGGCGCCCTTCTCGTAGAAGAACGGGCCGGCGAGCGTGAGGTCGAGCGTGTTGCCGAGATTCGCGAAGCGGAATCGCATCGAGAGCGCGTTCGTCCCCGAGAGCGTCTTCCAGCGCGCGTCGCGGGCCGCCCGCCATGCCTGGTGCTTCGCGAGGATCTCCTCGGCCGTGATCCCGCGCGCGGCGGCGACCCCGACTGCGGCCTTCGGGGCCTCGGCGGGCGCCTTCTCCCGCGCCGCGAGACGCACGGCGAGCGGACCCTTCGCGAGCGAGAGACTGAGGCGCGCGGGGACCGCGCCGGCCGGGATCTCGATTCTCTTCGAGGCCCCCGTCGCGAGCTCGAGGATCTCGGCCGAGGCGTAGGGCGTCGCGTCGAGCGTGAGCACGACCGCACCGGCGGGCGCGGACGCGCCGTCCCGCGTGCCGGGCAAGAGGACGACGCCTCCGAGGTCGACGCCCGACACGACGCGGAACGCGTCGCGCGGACTTCCGTCGGGAGCCGCGGCCGACGCCGCGCGCGCGTCGGGTCCGAAGTCTCCGGCGACGACGCCGGCGAAGCGCTCGAGCGCGGCGTCGTCGCCGGGCGGCCACGCGGGCGACGCGACGACGAACGGGACGTTCTCCGGCGCGAGCCGCGCGGCCGCGGCCAGGAGAGCGCCCGGGGAAGGGACGCCGGAGGAGTCGAGATCGACGAAGGCGGGTTTCCCGAACGCGACATCGTCGACGGCAACCCGGACCTCGCCGGGCCTCGGCGGCGCAAGAGGGGTCACGCCGAGAAAATCGACGTACGCCGTGTTTTCCTCTGAAAGGAGACCGCGGACGTCGCGCGGCAGGAGCTCGCCTTGCGCGAGGGGACCGGCCGCGAAGACGAGGCGCGCCTGCGGCGCCGCGGCGCGCGCGCCTGCAGACGCCTTTCGAAGCAGATACGCGCGCAGTTTCGGGTCGAACCGACCCTCTCGAGGACGCCCGGGCTCGAAGAGGCCCGGTGGGGTCGGGTCCGGGAACTCGATCACGATGAGATCCGCGTTCCTCGCTTCTTTCAGGATCTTTCCCGGCTCCGGCCACAGGTCTTCCACCGTCGCCGCTTCCGCGGCCCGCACGTCCGCGGGGACGGCAACGTCGGGCAGCGAGAGCGCGAGCCCCCAGCGCCAGCCCGCGCCGTGCGCGTGGCCGGCGAGATCGCGCGCCGCGGCGAGCGACTCCGCGCGACCGCCCGCCGACGACGTCGCGTCGATCCTCAGGAGGAGCCCCGGCGCGTTCGGCGAGAGGGCGGCGTCGGGCAGGCCCGCGGTGCGGGCGATCCGCTGGTCGCCGGGCGCGATTGCGAGCCAGGGCGCGGCATACGCGCGGGGAGCCGCAGCGCGCGCCGCCGGCGACAGGAGGAGCCCGAGCAGGGCCGCGAGGATCCGGCGACGCATCACGCGAGGATTCTACGGGCGACGCGGGCCGCCTGTTTGCGGATTCAGGGTATTCGGAGGGGGGCGTCTTCGGCCGGCGTGCAGAGGATGACGCTGGCGATCCAGGCGGCGAAGAGGCACGCGGCCGCTCCGAGCAGGATCTCGCCCGCGGTCACGAGAGGCGCCGCAGGATCGAGATTCGCCTGATGCCGGAGGAACCCCGCGCTGACGAGCGCCGTGCCGGACAGATAGAAGCTGAATTGCCAGATCTGAAACGCCTTCGAGGGGCGCCGCTGGTACCTGCTCTCGGCGACGCGGGCAAGCACGAGGAGCAGGAGCGGCAGAGCTGCGGCGATCGCCAGGATCCGGAGGGTCGACAAGCCGTCTTCCCGGGGGGCCGCGGACGGGAACGCTGCCCCGAGCGCGACGAGGGCCGTCTCGACGAGGGCGGTGGTGGCGATCGCGAGCATCCAGAAGTGGAAGGCCTCGGACCGGGTGCGCGGAAGACGTGTGGCGGCCATGGCTCACCTTTGAGACGATGGCGGGGGCCCGTGGTTTACGCCACGGACCCCCAAAAACTACTTTTTCTTCTCGGGAGGGGCGCTCCTGGCGGCGGCCTTGGGTTCGGGTGCCCTGGATTCCGCTTTCGACTCGGGAGGCGCGGCCGCCGGAGAGGCGACGGGGGCTCCGAGCACGTCGCCCGTCGGAAGGCCGAGGTTCGCCCGGATCTTTCTTTCGACCTCGCCGGCGATGTCGGGGTTGTCACGGAAGAACTGTTTCGCGTTCTCGCGCCCCTGTCCGATGCGCAGGTCGCCGTAGCTGAACCAAGCGCCCGACTTTTCGACGAGCTTCATCTCGATCCCGATGTCGACGAGCTCGCCGGTTTTCGAGATCCCCTCGCCGTACCCGATGTCGAATTCGGCGATCCGGAACGGGGGAGCGACCTTGTTCTTGACGATCTTGACTTTCGTGCGACTCCCGACGACGACGTCGCCGTCCTTGATCGCGTTGATGCGCCGGATGTCGATGCGCACGGACGAATAGAACTTCAAGGCGCGGCCGCCCGTCGTCGTCTCGGGGTTCCCGAACATGACGCCGATCTTCTCGCGGATCTGGTTGATGAAGATGAGCGTCGTGTTTGATTTCGAGACGACCGCCGTGAGCTTGCGCATCGCTTGCGACATGAGGCGCGCTTGCAGACCGACGACGGCGTCGCCCATCTCGCCCTCGAGCTCGGCCTTCGGAACGAGCGCGGCGACGGAGTCGATGACGACGACGTCGATGGCGGCCGACCGCACGAGCGCCTCGGCGATCTCGAGCGCCTGCTCGCCCGAGTCGGGCTGGGAGACCATGAGGTTGTCCACGTCGACGCCGAGCTTTCGGGCGTAGTCGGGATCCATCGCGTGCTCGGCGTCGATGAAGGCCGCGAGTCCGCCGCGCTTCTGCGCCTCGGCGATCACGTGAAGCGTGAGGGTCGTCTTGCCCGAGGACTCCGGTCCGAAGACCTCGATGACGCGGCCGCGCGGGATGCCGCCGATTCCCAGGGCGGCGTCGACGCCGATGGAGCCCGACGAGATGGACTGGATGACCACGTGCGGCTTGTCGCCGAGACGGACGAGGGCGCCCTTGCCGAACTGCCGGTCGATCTGCTGGAGCGCCTGCTCGAGTGCTTTCTGCTTTTCCTTGTTCACTTCGACCATTGGGTCTCCTTGAGAATTGAGAGAGAAAGAGAGAGCGGATTATAGGGACGGAAAAGAGCGCCGCCCCGGATGAGTTTTCGCTCAGGGTTTCGCCGCTTTTCGGATTTCTTCGAAGGGTGAGCGAGCGCGGCGCGCCCGAGAAGCGCCGGGGCGGACACACTCGGCACGGGCGTTACTCACCCTTCTAAGAAAATCCGAATTTCAGCGAATCGGCCTAGGATTACCAGGCCCGCGGAAGGAACGAATGGAACGTAGGCCCGATATTTCCGAAACGCAAGGGGTTCTTCGTTCCTGGCCCGAGGTATTTGCGGCCTCGCGCGTGACGACGCTCGTCGCGACGTGGTTCGGGGTCGGGCTTCTCCCGGCGGCGCCGGGCACGTGGGGGAGCCTTGCCGCGATCCCATTTGCGCACGCCATCGTGATGATCGGCGGGGTCGCGGGTCTCGTCGGCTTCGCGCTCGCGGTCACGCTCATCGGCGTGCACGCAGCCGGCGAGACGGCCCGCCTGCGCGGCATCGGCGATCCGCCGGAAGTGGTCGTGGACGAGGTCGCGGGTCAGTCCATCGCGCTCCTTCCGGTCTATGCGCTCGTGCCGCCCGGGGCCACGCTCGTCCGGCTCGGCGCCGTGATCGGGGCGTTCGCCCTCTTTCGTGCTCTCGACGTCTGGAAGCCCGGCCCGATCGGCGCGCTCGAGCGGCTGCCGGGGGGATGGGGCGTGATGATGGACGACATCCTCGCCGGAGCCGTCGCGGGTGCGCTCGCCGGCGCCGTGCTCCTCCTCGGGCGATGATCGCGGCCGCCCTTTCCGGCCTGCGCGCGGTCGTTCGCGAGAACGTCCCGCTTGCCGGCCGGACGACGCTCCGGATCGGCGGGCCGGCCCGATATTTCGTCGAGGCCCACGACGCGGAGGCGCTCGCGGCGCTCCTCCGCGCGTGCCGTGCCGCCGGGCTGCCCGTTCTCGCGCTCGGGAAGGGATCGAACCTTCTCGTTCCCGACGCGGGATTCCCCGGTGTCGTGTTCGCGCTCGCGGGCGATTTCCTCGCGACGCGAATCGAGCCGCCCGAGGTCGCGGCGGGAGGCGGGGTGTCGCTCATGTCGCTTGCCACTCTGGCGCAGAGGGCGGGCCTCTCCGGCCTCGAGAACCTGTCCGGCATTCCGTCCTCGCTCGGCGGGGCCGTGCGCATCAACGCCGGGTCGTACGGGTCGGAGCTGTTCGACGTCCTCGTGGAGGCCGATCTCGTCTCGAAGAGCGGGGAGAGGCGCACGGAACCCGCGTCGGCGATCGCACACGGTTACCGGTGGACGGCGCTCTGCGAAACCGGCGACGTCGTGACCGGCGCGCGCCTCCGCCTCGCGCCGAAATCACCCGCCGCGATCGCGTCGCGGATGGCGGAGGTGACCGCGAAGCGGAAGAATGCCCTGCCGAAGCAGCCGAACGCCGGTTCGATCTTCAAGAACCCTCCGGGCCTCTTCGCGGGGAAGCTGCTCGAGGAATGCGGGTTGAAGGGCCGCCGGATCGGGGGCGCCGAGATTTCGCCCGTCCACGCGAACGTGATCGTGAACGTCGGCGGCGCGACGGCTGCGGACGTCACGTCCTTGATGGAGGAGATGAAGAAGGCCGTGAGAGACAGGTTCGGCATCGAATTGGCAGCCGAGATTCGACTTCTCGGCTAACGTATCGCTCTTTCCCGTGGAGGACCACCCGATGAGAAGACATTCCGCTTTCCTTTTTCTCCCGCTCGCGGGCGCCGCGCTCTTCTGGGCCTGCGGAACGAAGGATCTTCCCGACCTCGCGATCGGGGTGATCGCCGAGCTCAGCGGCGAGATTCCGGCGATCGGCGCCTCGTGCAAGAACGCGGCCGAGATGGCCGTCGCAGACATCAACGAGGACGGCGGCGTCAAGATCGCCGGGAAGGCGCATCAGCTCCGGCTCGTCGTGGAAGACAGCAAAGGGACCGCCGCGGAGGCCGCCGCGGCTCTGAAGCGCCTCGCGTCGGAAGACAAGGTGTTCGCGATCGTCGGCCCGAACGCGAGCGTCGGCGCGATCCCTGCCGCGCAGGAGGCGGAGGCCGGGAAGATCCCCATGATCACTCCCTGGTCCACGAATCCGCTGACGACGGCGGGGAAGAAATGGGTCTTTCGCTCCTGCTTCACCGACGCTTTCGAGGGCCACGTCCTCGCGCGATTCGCGACCGGATACCTTCACGCGGCGAAGGCCGCCGTTCTCTACGACCCGGGTTCCGAAGCGCCGAAGAGCCAGGCCGAGCTCTTCCGGAAGGATTTCGAGGAGGCGGGAGGCAAGGTCGTCGCGTTCGAGACTTACAAGACAGGCGACAAGGATTTCACCGCCGCGTTCGGCCGCATCCGGGCCGCAGGCCCCGACCTCGTTTTCCTGCCGAGCTATTACAACGAGGTCCCTCTGCAGCTCCGCGAGGCGCGCAGGCTCGGGATCAAGGTGCCCTTTCTCGGCAGCGACAACTGGAGCAGCCCGGAGCTGGTCAAGCTGAGCGGCGCGGACGCCGAGGGGGCGTCGTTCTGCAACCACTACGCGCCGGACGTGCCCGTGGACGCCGTCGCGCACTTCGTCACGCCCTACAGGAAGAAGTACGGACAGACGCCGGACGACGTCGCCGCCCTGACGTACGACTCCTTCAAGCTCCTCGCGAAGGCCCTGGCGGGCGCCGCGCGACTGGATCGCGAGGCGATCCGCGAGGCTCTGTCGAAGATCCGCGAGTTCGAAGGCGTGACCGGGAAGATGACGTTCAAGGAGGGCTCGGGCGACCCGGTCAAGAGCGCCGTGATGATGCGGGTCGAGGACGGCAAGCCGGTCTTCGTGACGACCGTCGATCCCTGACCCGCGGCTCACGCGTCGATCCCCGACCTTCGACCGCCCGGGCGCCTGATCGCCCGGAGCTCGGCGCCCGTACAATCTCTGGAATGTCGAGCACCGCCGGGCTCCGCGCGCTCATCCTCGCCGGCGGGAGCGGCACGCGGCTGTGGCCGCGCTCGACCGAAGGCAGGCCGAAGCCCTTTCTCGCGCTGACCGGGGGAGAGTCGCTGCTTCGGGAGGCCTGGCGGCGCGCCGCGAAACTCGCCGGGGCCGGGAACGTCTTCGTCTCGGGCCGCGCGTCGCACGAGGAGCTCCTCCGCGCCGAGCTTCCGGAAGTCCCGCGCGCGCGCCTCGTCCTCGAGCCCGTGCGCCGCAACACCGCGCCCGCGATCGCCCTCTCGGCGCTCGCAGCCTCGGAGGAGACGCCCGACGCCGTGCTCGCGGTGCTGCCGTCCGACCAGGCGGTGCGCGACGAGCCGGCGTTTCTCGCGGCCCTTCGCGCGGCGGCCGCGGCGGCGCGGACACACGACGCATTCGTCACGCTCGGGATTCCGCCGACGCGGCCGGAAACCGGGTTCGGGTACATGGAGGTCGAAGAGGAAGAGATTTCTGCTGAAGAGAAGAAAGAGAAGAAGATTTCGGAGAAGGGAAAGAGAAGAAGGGAAGAGAAGATTTCTGAGAAAGGGAAGAGGGGAGGGGGCGAAGCGCCTCGGCGGGTCGTGCGGTTCGTCGAGAAACCGACGCTCGCGCGCGCCGAAGAATTTCTCTCGTCCGGCCGCTTTCTCTGGAACGCCGGAATCTTCTTGTTCCGTATCTCTTACCTGTTCGAAGAACTCTCCCGAACCGCCCCCAAGATCCTCGACGTCGCCCGCCGCGCGCATGCGGCCCGCAAAGCCGGCGATTCTCTCTTCCTTCGCAGAAATCTTCTCTTCTTCTCCCTCGATCTCGATCGATGTCGCCGTCATGGAAAAAACAAAGAGCGTACTGGCCGTGCCCTGCGCCTGCGGCTGGAGCGACCTCGGCTCGTGGGACGCCGTCTTCGAGTTCCGGGGCGGAACGTCCGCGGGGAACATTCTCGAAGGCCCGGCCGAAGCGGTCGACGGCTCCGGCAACCTCGTGCTGGCCGAGGCGCGGCCGGTGCGTGTCGTCGGCCTCTCGGACGTCGTGGTCGTGGAATCTCCCGAAGGCCTGCTCGTCATGCGCCGGGGCGCGTCCGACGCCCTCCGGCGGAGCGTGGAAGAGGGACTGAGGAGATGACCGCGACCGCCCCCGTTCTCGCGTCTCTCGCGCGGCTCGTGTCGACCGTGCGGACCGCCTACCGCGGGCCTGCGGCCGCGGTCGAGGACGCGGTGGTGTGCCTTCTCGCGCGCGGCCACCTCCTCATCGAGGACGTTCCCGGCGTGGGCAAGACGACGCTCGCCTCCGCGCTCGGAAAGGCGCTCGGCGTCGGCATGCACCGCATTCAGTTCACCCCGGACACGCTTCCGTCCGACATCCTCGGTCTCACGGTATTCAACGTGCGGACGCAGGAGTTCGAGTTTCACCCGGGCCCCGTGTTCACGCCCGTGCTCCTCGCCGACGAGATCAACCGGGCGACCCCGAAGACGCAGGCGGCGCTCCTGCAGGCGATGAACGAGCGCGCCGTCTCCTCCGACGGCGTCACGCGGCCGCTGCCCGAGCCGTTCCTCGTCCTCGCGACGCAGAACCCGGTGGAGTACCTCGGCACCTACCCGCTCCCCGAGTCGCAGCTCGACCGTTTCCTCATGCGCATCTCGCTCGGCTATCCCTCCGCAGACGAGGAGCGGCGGCTTCTCGTGTCGGGCGGGGCCGACCGCATCCTCGCGACGCTCGCGCCCGCGCTGTCGCTCGAGGAGCTGGGGGCGGCCCATGCCGCCACCGAGCGCGTCACCGTGGCCGACAAGCTCATGGACTACGTGCTCGCGATCGTGGGACGCACGCGGAGCGGCAAGGACCTCCTCCTCGGCGTCTCGCCGCGGGGCGCGCAGGGGTTTTTCCGCGCGGTGCAGGCGCGCGCGCTCGTCTCGGGCCGGCCCTATGCGACTCCCGACGACGTCAAGCGCGTCGCCGTCCCGACGCTCGCCCACCGCGTCCTCGCCTCGCAGCCGGGCGCCTGGGACGGCGGGGGAAGCGGCCGGCGGGAGCGCGACGCGATCCAGCGCATCCTCGACGAGACGCCCGTTCCCCTCTGAACCCGTGGCTTTCGGCGCGCGCCTCCAGAAGCTCCTCCATCCCGGAATCCTGGTCCGGGTCACGAACGTCGGACTCGGCTTCATTCTGATGACGCTCGTCGTCGCCGTCGCCGCGACGAACACGGGAAACAACGGCCTTTACGTCCTCGTCTCGCTCTTCCTCGGCGCTCTCGTCGTCTCGGGAGTCGTCTCGCGCCGGAACGTGGAGAACGTCGCGGTCGAGCTGGAGGGCCCCGCGGAGATCTTCGCCGGCGCGCCGGTGCGGTTCACGCTGCGGCTGACGAATCGGGGCCGGCTGCCGCGGCGCGCCCTTCTCGTGAAGATCTCGAGCGCGGCCGCCCCGATTCTCTTCGGCCGCCTCGATCCGGGGCGGCCGGTCGAACGCGGCGTCGACCTCGTCTTCCCGAGACGCGGCCGGAGGTCCATCGAGTCGCTCCTCCTGTACAGCGGCTATCCGATCGGGCTCTTCCGAAAGGGACGGGTGCACGCGCTCGGGGACGAGCGCCTCGTCTACCCGGCCCCGGCGAACGTGCCGTACGTCCCCCCCGACCCCCGGGAAGCCGAGGGTGGCGATCCGCGCGACCGGCGGCGGGGGCGCGGTGCCGAGATCCGCAACCTGCGCGAGGCGGGCTTCGGCGACGACCCGCGCGACGTCCATTGGCCCCAGACGGCGCGCCAGGGCAAATTCATCGTGAAGGAGCGGGCCTCCGAGGAAGGCCGCGACGCGCTCGTGGCGCTCGACACGCACCGCCCGGCGGGCGCCGGCGCGGCCTGGGACGACGCTTTCGAGAAAGCGGTGTCCGAGGCCGCGGGCCTCGCGCTGCGTCTCCTCACGCGCGGAAGCCGCGTGGGGCTGCTCCTCGGAGGCTTCGTCGTGCCGCCGGGCTCCGGACCGGCGCACCGGCGCGGGCTTCTGCGGACTCTCGCGCTCGTGGAACCCGAAAAAGGGCCCGGGCGGGCTTCGGCGATCGTCCCGGGTTCGGTCGCCGTGTACAGGGCGGGCCACGGGCCGGAGCGCGCCGCATGAACGCGCGCTCCGCGGCCGCCGCCGAAATCCCGTTTCTCAAGGAGCGCCTCCTCGCGCTCGGAAGCCTCGCGTTTCTCGCCCCGGTGCCCCTCTTCTTCAGCAACGCGCTCGAGCTCGCCGTTCTGCTCGTCTACCTCGGCGCGCTCGCGCTGTTTCTGGCACGCGTGCGCCGGGGAAGAGTGCCGCGCCTCGGGAATCGCGTCCTGAATCTCGCCGGGCTTCTCTATTTTCCGATCCTCGTCCTCGACGTCCGTTTCGGGAGCCAGACGCTCCTGAAGACGATGCTCCATCTCCTCCTCTTCACGACGCTCTTCAAGCTCGCGGCGATCCGCAGGGAGCGGGACCTCTCGCTCGCGCTGGTCCTGTCGGGTCTCCTGTTCGTCGCGTCGGTCTCGACTTCGTTCCACTACGCGATCCTTCTCTACGTGCTTCTCGTGACGTTCGTCGGCTGGAGCGTGCTCGTGAAGTGGGCCCTCTGGCGCGACCTCTCCGGGGTTCCCGAGGAATGGAGCCGCGATCGCGCGGCGCGCTCTCTTCCGGGCCGCGGCCCGCTCGTCGGCTCCGTGATGTCCACCGTGCTGCTCGCGATCCCGCTTTTCCTGTTCCTCCCGCGCCTCAAGGCCCCTTACGTGAAGGGCTCGGAAGCGGGGCGCGAGATCACGACGGGATTCTCGGAGAACGTGGATCCGGACCTGTTCGGCACCCTCAAGCAGAGCGACCGCGTCTTCCTCCGCATCACGAGCGAAGAGCCGCTCGGCGAGAGCGCCGCGGCGGTCCTGAGGCTCCGGACGCTCGCCCTCTCGCGGTGGGAGAGCGGGGTCTGGAAGAAGCCGTCGGAGCGCTCCGCCGTCGGCGTCCGCTCCGGCTTCTCGACGTTCGTCCCCCTCGCGCCGGGCGGCCGCGGCGCGGGAGGCGGACACCGCGATGACGATCGACCTCACGCCGATCCAGACGCGCTACCTGCCCTATCCGCTGCTCGGCAACGCGCTGCGTCTCTCGGAGACTTCGTTTCGCAACCCCGGGCTCGCGTATGTCGAGCGCGACGCGTCGCGGAACCTGCGCCTGTCGTTCGAGCCGGACCGCACGATCCAGTACGGCGTGACGTACGGGAGGCGCCCGGTCGCGGACCTCGAGCCCGGCGACGTGGCCGAAGCACGAATTCCGGCCGGGTCGGAGGCGCTGCGCTCTTTCGCGCTCTCTCAGCTCGACGGGATCGATCCCGCGGCGAATCCGGAAGACGCCGCGCGCGCGATCGAGTCCGCGCTCCGGAAGTGGACGTACGAGCTGGACCTCCAGCCGCGCGGCCCGAACGCCGTCGAGGACTTCGTCCTGAACCGGCGGAAGGGTCACTGTCAGACGTTCGCCACGGCGATGGCGCTGCTTCTCCGGGAAGTCGGCGTCCCCACGCGGTTCGTGACCGGGTTCCTGGGCGGCGAGGTCGGCGCGTTCGGGAGATACGTGCTCGTTCGCGGGCAGAACGTCCACGCCTGGGTCGAAGTCTGGTGCGGTCCGGCCCGGGGCTGGGTCACGTTCGACCCGACGCCCTTGACCGGACAGCCGGCGCTCGAGACCGTCCCGCTCGCGCAGCGTTTTCGCCAGGTGACGGACGGCCTCGAGTTTTTCTACGACCGCTTCGTCCTCTCTTTCGGCCAGGGGGATCAGGCCGAGATTCTTCGAAGGCTCCGGGAGGCGGCGGGCGGCGCCCTCTCCGCCGTGCGCCGCGCCGGCGGAGGAGTGCGTCCGTTCCTCGGCGGTCTGCCGGCGGTCGGCTTTCTGGCGGCCGCGCTCCTTCTGGTCTGCCTCGTGCTCCTCGGGCGCCGCGCGCTCGGCGTCTCGTGGAGAACGCGCGGCCTCGCGCCGGCGTCGGCGGCCTACCGCCGCCTCCAGAAGGCGCTCCACCGGCTCGACGCGCCGCTCACGCCCGCGTCCGTTCCCGCCGAGACGCTCGCCGCCGCCGCGGCGTTCGGTCCGGCCGCGGCGCGGCCCGCCGAGGCCATCGTCCGCGCCTACGTCCGCGAGTCCTTCGGAGGACTCGCGAACGCGCCGGGAGAGGAGGTCCGGTTGCGGGCGCTGCTCGACGAGTTTCGCGGGGCCGCCAGACGGCTTCGGTCGCAATGATTCAGATTCGGGATATCCTTCCGAGGTTGCTCAGGCTTTTCTGCGATCACACTGGAGGAACGAGATGAAGAAGACGACGACGGCTGTTCTTGCTCTCCTTGCGTTCTGCACCGCCACGACGGTGCTCGCGAACCTCGACAACCAGAAGGCGTTCGTGGCGAAGTATCCCGACGCCAAGGCCGCTCTGGGCAAGTGCTCGACGTGTCACGCGAAGGCGCTCCCGAAGAAGGAAGACCACGAGATGAACGCGTACGGGAAGGACGTCCAGACAAAGGCGGTCGTCGACCCGAAGGCCGAGAAGAAGACCTACAAGTTCGAGAAGATCGAGAGTCTCGACAGCGACGGCGACGGCGTGAAGAACGTCGACGAGATCAAGGCCGGCACGAACCCCGGCGACGCGAAGTCCAAGTAAGCCTTGGCACGCGAAGGTCAGGCGCCGACCACGCGGCGACGGTGGATCGACATCCTCCTCGGCACGAGCCTCACGGCCTGGGCGGCGGCCGTGGTCTATCCGGTTCTCCGTTACCTGACGCCGGCCCGGGACGGAGGCGGCTCGAACAAGGCCACGCTCACCGACGCGCAGAAGCAGGAGCTTTCGGCAAAAGGCTTCCTCATCGCGCGGTGCGGCACGGACCGCGTCCTGCTGCTGAAAGACAAGGAGCAGAAGCTGAAGGCGCTTTCGGCCAAGTGCACGCATGAGGGCTGCACGGTGCAGTTCGTGCCCGCCGACGGCATCGTCTGGTGCGCCTGCCACAACGGAAAGTTCGCGCTGGACGGGCGCGTGATCTCGGGCCCGCCGCCGCGTCCGCTCGCGGCCTTCAATGTGGACGGAGACCTCAAGGGCACCGTGACCGTCTCCCGCGCAGGTGCCGCGTGAGCGCGACGTCCCCCCGCCCGAGCCTCGCGAGCCGCGCCTGGGGGGCCGTCGACGAGCGCTTTCACCTCTCCGACCTCGTCGGCTTCCTTTCGCACAAGGAAGTGCCCGTCGCGCACTCGATCGTCTGGTACTACCTCGGCGGCCTGTCGCTCTTCCTCTTCGTCGTTCAGATCGGCACCGGCATCCTCCTCCTCATGAACTACCAGGTCGGGGAGAACACGTCCTACGAGTCCATGAAGCAGCTCGTGGGCCGCGTCCCGTTCGGCTGGCTCATCCGCTCGATCCACTGCTGGTCGGCGCACCTCATGAGCCTCTCCGTCCTCGCGCACCTCTTCAGCGTTCTCTTCGTGAAGGCCTACCGCAAGCCGCGCGAGCTCACGTGGTACTCGGGCTTCGCGATGCTCGGGCTGGTCCTCGGTTTCGGCTTCTCGGGGTACCTCCTCCCGTGGAACGAGCTCAGCTACTTCGCGACGGCCGTCGGCACCGACTCCGTGAAAGCGGTCCCCGTCGTCGGGCCCTGGCTCCTCCGCGTCCTGCGCGGCGGCGAGGAGGTCTCCGTCCAGACGCTCTACCGCTTCTTCGCGCTGCACGTCTGCATCCTGCCGCTCGTGATGGCGGGCTTGATCGGCGGCCACCTTCTCTTCATTCAGCGGCAGGGGATGGCCGAGCCGCTCAAGGAAGGGCACGATCCCAAGAAGACTCCCGGAATGCCTTTCTTCCCGAACTTCGCGCTCCGCGATCTGCTTCTCTGGGTCGTGGTCCTGAACGTTCTCGCGCTCCTCGCCGTCCTCCTCCCGTTCGGCCCGGGCATCCCCGGCGCGGAGTGGGAGCTCGGCGCCAAGGCGAACCCTCTGAAGCCCGCGTACCCGGGCATCAAGCCCGAGTGGTACTTCCTCTGGGTCTACCAGATGCTGAAGGAGTTCCCGGCCCATTTCCTCGGCATGGAGGGACCGCAGGCCTGCCTCCTCCTCGCGACGATCCTCATGGGCATCGCGTTCTTCGTGCCGCTCCTCGACCGCAACGCGGCGAAGGGCCGCCCGAGCCCGCTCTTCACGGACCTCGGCGTCGCGGGCATCCTCTTCCTCGGCTTCCTGACGCTCAAGGCGTGGGACGTCGGCGTCAAGGTGCCGGAGGGCAAGGACCCGGCGGCGGACCCCGTCCTCGCCGCGACGATCGCGCGCACGGCGGCGATCTGGATCCTCGGGATCGGGCTCGCCGTCACGGTGCTGCGCCGCTTGAAGTGGAAACACGGCGCGTTCGACTTCTCGAACGCGGTGCTCCTGCAGGCCGCGCTGAACGGCTTCGCGCACCTGAGCTGGCTCGCCGCGGGCGGAGTCGCCCTCGCAGTCCTCGCGGCGATGGCGATCGCACGACGCGTGAGGGGCGGAGGAGCCGCGGCAGCCGCGGCGCTCGCCTTCGCGGCGCTTCTCTCCCCGCCGGCCCGCGCCGACGAGAAGGCCGCGGCGCCCGCGGCGCCGGCGACGACGGCATCGGTTCCCACGGGGCACGTCGCGGAGGAGGCCTGGCCGGCCGACTTCAGGAAGATGTACCTCGCGGCGGAAAAGAACGTCCCGGTCCTCGACGAGAAGGCCCGCGCGCGATTCAAGGCGCTCCCCACGCACGCCCAGGAGCTGTTCTTCGGAGCCGCGAAGGCCGGGACGCTCTCGGGGGCGACGCACCTCGCGGCGCTCCTCTCGCTGGAGGTCGACGACCGCAAGGTCGAGCTCATGCTCGGCGACAACTGCTTCCTCTGCCATTCGAACCCGGACCTGCCGGACGAAATCCTGTTTCGCAAGCGGGAGAAGGGCGACCCGCTCGCCCACCTCGACCTGCGCGAGATCGTGAGCGACGTGCACTTCCGCGGCGGCCTCATGTGCGCGGGCTGCCACGGCGGCAAGCCGTCCGACGCGGAAATGTCAGCCGAGATCGGGAAACGCTGGCCGTCGTCCGAAGCCCGGCACAAGGACCGTTCGTGGATCCCCGAGTTCTGCGCCCGCTGCCACTCCTCGAGCGAGTTCATGCGGAGCTACAACCCGTCGCTTCCCGTCGACCAGCTCCTGAAGTACCGGACGAGCAAGCACGGCCAGCTTCTGCTCGGAAAGAAGGACTCGAAGGCCGCGCAGTGCGTGAGCTGTCACGGCGTGCACGGGATCCGCCCGCCCGACAGCACGAACTCCCTCGTCTACCGCGAGAACATCCCGGCGACGTGCGGCAAGTGTCACGCGGACGCGGCCTACATGAAGGGCTACACGAAGGACGACGGCGTGACGCCGATCCCGACGAATCAGCTGGAGCAGTACCGGAAGAGCGTGCACGGCCTCGCGCTCCTCGGAAAGCACGACTCCGGCGCTCCGGCCTGCAACGGCTGCCACGGGAACCACGCCGCGCTCCCGCCGCAGGTGTCCTTCGTCTCGCAGGTGTGCCGGAACTGCCACGCGGCGAACGGCAGCCTTTTCGACGGCAGCCCGCACAAGAAGGCGTTCGAGAAGCATGGCTGGCCCGAATGCGAGACGTGCCACGGGAAGCACGACATCGTGCGTCCGACGGACGAGATGCTGAAGAACGAGCCGACGGCCCTCTGCCACGGCTGTCACAAGCGTTACGGCACGCCGAAGTGCGAGGAGACCGCGAACTACTTTCACGACGCGATCGTGACGCTCGCGAGCCGCCACGCCGTGCTCGGCAAGGACGTCGACCGGCTCGCCGAGCGCGGCTTCGACGTGGACGAGCTGCGCTTCCAGTCGAGCGCCGTGAACGACGACCTGCGCAAGACGCGGCTCGGGATCCACACGTTCGACCGCAGCGACTTCACGCGCAACTCCCAGGAGACGTCGAAAGCGCTCGACGGCCTCCAGCAGGACTCGAAGGCCGTCT
The DNA here is from genome assembly GCA_963809425.1 of Thermoanaerobaculia bacterium. Taxonomy (GTDB): domain Bacteria; phylum Acidobacteriota; class Thermoanaerobaculia; order UBA5066; family UBA5066; genus Fen-183. The sequence continues at coordinate 34,700 of CAWEJK010000004.1, read as the reverse complement.
GGGCCGAGTACCGCTTCCGGCGGAACGGCCTCATCCTGGCGAGCGGATTGATCTCGCTGTTCGCGGTCCTGCTCTACCTGAAGATCAGGCAGGTCGATCGCGAACCGCACCCGAAGTAACGGACCGTCGCCGGCCGTCCGGTTTCAGGGACGGCCGGCGTTGCTCCGGGAGAGAAGTACCGGGGAATAGGCCGTTTGAATCATTGGCAGGCGGCCGCCGTGAACTCATCGTCTCCCGATCATGAATCGGTTCCTGAAGGACAAGGAGCATCTGTTCCGCATGGCGGCGCTCTTCGCGGCGGGCGTCGTCCTGTTCCTGATCGTGCGGGCCGTATTCGTTCCGAAGGGGTTCGGCCTGTACGGGCACTACCGCGCCGGTGCCCTCGCCGACAACCGCGTGCGCGCGCCGCGGTTCGCGGGCCGGGCCGCCTGCATCGAGTGCCACACGGACGAGCGGGACGCCCTCAAGGGCGGCAAGCACGCCGGAGTCGGCTGCGAGGCCTGCCACGGGGCCCTCGCGAAACACGCCGAGGATCCGTCCGCGGGCAAGGCGGTCAAGCCCGACGCGAAGACGATCTGCTTCACCTGCCACCTCGCGAACGTCGCGAAACCGGGGAAGTTCCCCCAGATAGACCCGAAGAACCACTTCGACGGCGGGGCGTGCAACGGCTGCCACTCCCCGCACGCCCCCGACAAGGAGCCCAAGAAATGAGTTCCGACCGCCGCGACTTCGTGCTCACGGCCGGAAAGCTCCTCGTGCTGACGGCGCCGGCGGCCGCATACCTCGAGGCCGTGGAGACCGGCAAGGCGGAGGAGCCCGCCTACAAGACGGCCGAGCACTACTGGGGAATGATCGTCGACATCGACAAGTGCATCGGCTGCGGCAACTGCGTGCGGGCCTGCAAAGCGGAGAACGACGTGCCCCTCGAGCCGTTTTTCTTCCGGACCTGGGTCGAGCGCTACCACATCGAAGGCAGGGCGGAGCATCCCGACGTCGACTCGCCCGACGGCGGCTACAACGGCTTTCCCGAAAAGTACGCGGCCGGCGACGGCTCGAAGAACTTCTTCGTGCCGAAGCTCTGCAACCAGTGCGCGCACTCGCCCTGCACGCAGGTGTGCCCCGTGGGCGCCACGTTCGAGAGCCCCGACGGCGCCGTCCTCGTCGACAAGACGTACTGCCTCGGCTGCCGCTACTGCGTGCAGGCCTGCCCGTACGGGTGCCGGTTCATCGACCCGCGCACGAACACGGTCGACAAGTGCAACCTCTGCTACCACCGGATCACGAAGGGCCTCACGACGGCATGCTGCGAGAGCTGCCCGACGGGCGCGCGCCAGCTCGTCGACCTCAAGGACGCGAGGGACCCGGTCCACGAGTTCCTCCGCACGCACAAGGTGCACGTCCTCAAGCCGCAGATGGCCACGGGCTCGAAGCTCTTCTACAACGCCCTCGACGGGTCGGTGAGGTAGGGAATGGACGAAGCGCTTCTGCACGCCATCCAGGGGTACATGTACCCGAACGAGGTCGAGCTCCAGTGGAGCGTCCTCATCGTCCTGTACCCGTTCACGACCGGCCTCGTCGCCGGCGCCTTCATCCTCGCGTCGCTCGAGCGCGTCTTCAACGTGGCGGCGGTCAAGCCGACGTACCGGCTCGCGCTGCTCTCCGCGCTCGCGTTTCTCCTCGTCGCGCCGCTGCCCCTGCAGCTCCACCTCGGCCACCCGGAGCGCTCCATCGAGATGTACCTCACGCCGCACACGAGCTCGGCGATGGCGATGTTCGGGTTCATCTACCTGTGGTACCTCATGGCGGTCCTCGTCCTCGAGATCTGGCTCGACTATCGCAAGGACATGGTTCTCCTGGCCCGGTCCGAGACGGGCTGGAAGAAGACGCTCTACCGGGTCCTCACGCTCGGCGTCGACAACATCAGCGAGGAGTCGCTCCGCATCGACGACAAGCTCGGGCGCTTCATCACGATCGTGGGCATCCCGTCGGCCCTCCTTCTGCACGGCTACGTCGGGTTCATCTTCGGCTCGGTGAAGGCGAACCCGTGGTGGTCCACGCCCGTCATGCCGATCGTGTTCCTCTTCTCGGCCATCGTCTCGGGCATCGCCCTCGTGCTCCTCATGTACATGCTCGTCTGCTTCCTGAAGGGCATTCCCATCGACATGCCCTGCGTCGACACGATCGCCCGCTACCTCATGTACGCGTTCCTGGTCGATTTCACGCTCGAGATGCTCGACCTGATCCACCGCATCTACGAGGCGGACGAGTCGTTCCAGAGCCTCGACTTCATGGTCCATACGCGGCTCTACACGTCCCAGATCCTCGTCCAGATCGTCTTCGGCACGATCATCCCGATCGCCATGCTCGCGTTCATCCAGCTCGTGAAGCTCACGGACGGAGCCCGAAAGGGCATCTACGCCGTCGCGGGCCTCCTCACGCTGATGGGCATCTTCGCGATGCGGTGGAATGTCGTCATCGGCGGGCAGCTCTTCTCGAAGAGCTTCCTCGGGTACACGACCTACAAGATGGCATTCGCCACGAAGGAGGGGCTGCTTCCCGCGATTCTCCTGATGATCCTTCCGTTCGTGATCCTCTGGGGACTCGTGAAGCTGCTGCCACCCTTCGACGAGGAGAAGGCGGCGGTCTGAGCTTCCGCCCACAGGGGTGCCTTTGAGCGCCGCGTCGGGGGTTTGACCGCCATGGACGACTCGGGCCCGGAGCTCGCGAAGCAGGTCGCTGCGCTGGCCGAGTCGCTCCGGTCGGTGGAGGCGCGGCTGGCCGCGCTCGAGGGAGCGGCCGCGAAGGGCCCGGGGCCCGCGCCCGTCCCTCCCGCCGCGCCGGCCCCGGCGGCGCTCGTTGCGCCGGAATCCCCGCTGCCTGCGTACGCCGCGCTCGCGGGCAAGTGTCTCTTCGTTCTCGCCGGCGCGTTTCTCGTGCGCGCGCTCACGGACTCGGGCACGCTGCCGCGAGGCGCGGGGGTGGCGCTGGGGCTCGCCTACGCGATGACCTGGCTCGTCGTCGCCGACCGCGCGGGCCGGGCGGGACCCGCCGCCGCGACGGCCTGGGGAGTCACGGCGCTCGTCATCGCGTGTCCTCTCGTCTGGGAGGCGTCCACGCGGTTCAGCGTGCTGCCGCCGGCGGCAGCCGCGGGCGCGCTCTTCGCCGTGGCCGTCGCCGCCCTCGCCGCGTCCGTTCGCCGGAACCTGCACGCGCTGGCCTGGGCCTCCGTGCTCTCGGCCCTCGTGGCCGCGATCGCGCTCCTCGTGACGACGCATGCGCTCGTCGCCTTCGCGGCGTTCCTGGCCCTTCTCACGGCGGTCTCCTGGGCGGCGTCGGTTCGCACCGACTGGCCCGGGCTCCCCTGGGCGCCCGCGGTCGTCGCGGATCTCGTCGTGCTCGAGGTCGTCTGGATCGCGTCGCGCCCCGAGGGTCTTCCCGAGGCATACGCGGGACTCTCTGCGGGCGCCGTCCTCGCGCTCGCCCTCGCGCTCTTCGCCGCGCCTCTCGCGGGGACGATCCGGCGCGCGTCCTCCCGCGCGGGAAGTCCCGACGCCTTCGAGGCCGTTCAGATGGGAGCGGCTCTCTTCCTCATCGTCTTCGCCGTCTCGCGGCTCACGCCGTTGGCCGGCGTTCCGCCCGCGCTCGTCTGGGGCCTCGCCGGATTCGCGGCGGCCGTCGCGCCGGCCCGCGCCGTCGGCTCGATCGCTCCGGCGTATGGCGCGGTCCTGCTCGCGGCGGGGGCCTACGTCTCGGGGCTCGGCGCGTTTGCCGGACACGCCTTCCTCGGTCCGCCGGCCGCCGGGATGCCGTCCCCGGACGCCGTTCTCGTTCTGTCGATGTCGGCCGCGGCGACGGCGCTCCTCGCGCGCCGCGTGCGCGCCGGTCAAAGCGGGCCCGCCGCGCGCGGGGCCATGTTCGCGCTGGCCTGCGTTTCGATCGTGGGGGCCGGCGCGCTCGCCGCGCGGGGGCTCGCGCTGCTCGTCGCTTCCGACGGAGACCCGGGCCTCACGGCTTCCGTGCGCAGCGCCGTCCTCGCCGCCGCCTCGGTGCTTCTCGCCTCGGGCCGGCGGCTCCCGACGCTCTCCCCCCTCGCCCGGCTCGCCTATCCGGTGCTGGCATTCTCCGCGTTCAAGCTGGTGTTCGAGGATCTCCCGCAGGGGCGCCCGAGCACGCTCGTCGCGACGTTCGTCCTCTACGGCGCCGCCCTGATGCTCGTCCCCCGGATTCTGCGGTCCGCGCGGCCCTGAGGGACCCCGGCCGCCCCCTTCGGGCCGGGCGGCCCTGATCGGTTTGCACCATAGCCCCCGGCCCCCCCGATCCGGAGAATCCGGGGCCATGTACGAGATCGTCCGCCGGCACCAGTTTTCGGAATCGACGTTCCTCTGGGACGTGTACGCGCCCGACGTGGCCCGCGCCGCCCAGCCGGGGCACTTCGTCATGCTGCGCCTCCGCGAGGGAGGCGAGCGGATCCCCCTGACGGTGGCCGACTACGACCGCGAGTGGGGCACCGTGACGATCGTCATCCAGGCGATCGGCAAGACGACGCGCGAGATGATGGCCGCGTACCAGGAAGGCGACACGTTTCTCGACTTCGTCGGGCCGCTCGGGATGCCGAGCCACGTGAACAAGGTCGGGCACGTCGTCCTCGTGGGCGGCGGTCTCGGGGTCGCGCCGGTGTTTCCCCAGCTCCGCGCCTTCAAGGAGGCCGGCAACCGCGTCACGGGAATCATCGGCTTCCGCTCGAAGGACCTCGTGTTCTGGGAGGACCGGTTCAGGAAATACTGCGACGACCTGATCGTCTGCACGGACGACGGCACGTACGGCCGGCCGGGATTCGTCACGGCCGCGCTCGAGGACGTCCTGTCGAAGGAGAAGGTCGACCAGGTCGTGGCGATCGGACCGCTCCCGATGATGCGCGCCTGCACGGAGGTCACGCGCCCGCGCGGCGTGCCGACGGCCGTGAGCCTGAACGCGATCATGGTGGACGGCACCGGAATGTGCGGCTCCTGCCGCGTCAGCGTCGACGGCCAGATCAAGTTCGCGTGCGTCGAGGGCCCCGACTTCGACGCGCACAAGATCGACTTCGCCGAGCTCATGATGCGGCAGCAGCGCTTCAAGACGCAGGAGACGCGCGCGAACGAGGACTTCGCACACACCTGCAACATCGAGAAGGTGCTCTTCGACGAAGAGAAGCGCAACTACAAGAAGCTGAAAGACGTGGCGCCGCATGCCACGAAGATGGCCGAGCGAAACGCGGAAGAGCGCGCGCACAACTTCCTCGAGGTGAACCTCGGCTACACGATCGCCGATGCTCTCACGGAAGCCGAACGCTGCATCCAGTGCCTCCGGCCGTCCTGCGTCCAGGGCTGCCCGGTCGCGATCGACATCCCGCGATTCATCCGGCACCTTCTCGTGCGCGACATCGCGGGCGCCGCGGCCGTGATCCGTGAGACGAACCACTTCCCGTCCGTGTGCGGCCGCGTCTGTCCGCAGGAAAGCCAGTGCGAGGTGCAGTGCATCCTCGTCAAGAAGATGGAGCCGGTCGCGATCGGACGGCTCGAACGCTTCGTGGGCGACCATGCGCCCGTCACCGCCCCGCCCCCGCGCCCGGCGGCGCCGATCGGCAAGGTCGCGGTCGTGGGCTCCGGCCCGGCCGGCCTCGCCTGCGCGGGCGACCTCGCGCGCGACGGCGCGGAGGTCACGATCTTCGAGGCGCTGCACGTCATCGGGGGCGTCCTGCGATACGGGATCCCGTCTTTCCGGCTGCCGCGGAACATCATCGACCGCGAAGTGAAGCAGCTCGCGGACATGGGCGTCCGCTTCGAGACGAACAAGGTCATCGGCAAGACGTTCACGATTCCGCAGCTTCTCGGCGAGCGCGGCTTCGACGCCGTTTTCGTGGGAACGGGCGCGGGCGCCCCGGCCTTTCTCGGCATCCCGGGCGAGTTCGCCGGGCAGGTCTACAGCGCGAACGAGTTCCTCACGCGCGTGAACCTCATGGGAGGCGACAACTTCCCGTACGAGGACACCCCCGTGACGCTCGGGCAACGCATCGTCGTCATCGGAGCGGGCAACACGGCGATGGACTGCCTGCGCGTGTCCAAGCGCCTCGGCGCCGAGCTGGTCCGCTGCGTCTACCGGCGCACGAAGGCGGAGGCTCCCGCCCGCGTCGAGGAGCTTCGCCACGCGGAGGAAGAGGGCATCACGTTCCACTGGCTGCGGGGGCCGACCGAGATCGTCACGGACGACAAGGGCGGCGTGAAGGCTCTCGTCTGCCAGAAGATGGAGCTGGGTCCCCCGGACGCCTCCGGCCGCCGGCGCCCCGTTCCCATTCCCGGCGAGATGGAGACGTTCGAGTGCGACACCGTCATTTACGCGCTCGGCACGCGCGCGAACCCGGTCATCGCGCGGTCCACGCCGGGGCTCGGCGTGCGCGGCGACGGGTACATCAACGTCGACGAGACGACGCAGGCCGCGAACCTGCCGGGTGTCTTCGCCGGCGGCGACATCGTCACCGGCGCCGCCACCGTGATCCTCGCGCTCGGCGCCGGCCGGAGAGCGGCCCGGGCGATCACGTCGTACCTGAAGAACCGCGTCTGGCCTCCCGAAATGCGCGCGGAATCGAAGATCCCGGCCGTGGCCGTGCCTGCCGAATCCGTGTGCAAGACGTGCCGGCGCCCGATCGAGGCGGGCGAGGACTACGTCTGCTGCGCGGGCGAGCGGCTTTCCTTCCGGTGCACGTCCTGCCAGAAGGTCTCCGAGGGCTTCGCCTTCCCGTACGGACTGTGCCCGATCTGCGGCGGCGCATTCGAGCCCCGCGAGGAGCTCTCGACCCCGGAAGGCGCGCTCGCCGAGGCCGTGCGGCGCGCGTACGAGATCGAGATCGGCGGCGTGCTCTTTTACGCCCGCGGGGCGGAGGCGATGGTGCGCGCGGGAGCCAGCGCCGAGGTCATCGAGCTCTTCCATCGGCTCTCGGCCATGGAGCGCGAGCACATGGAGACGCTCGCGCGGCGCTATCACCTCGAGGCGCCGGACCTCTCGGTCGCGGGGCCGACCCCGACGCAGCTCGCCGTCTTCTCGGGCGTCGAGACCTCGAAGGACGCCGACGGCGTCGCGCTGCTGCGCCTCGCCGTCCACCTCGAGAAGCGCGCGGGCCGGTTCTTCCTCGAGACCGGGCGCAAGTTCTCCGAGGCCTCGCCCGAGTGGCGCCTCTACCGCGAGCTGGAAGCGGAGGAGCGCGAGCACGCGGAGCTCCTCGAAGGCGCCGCGACGCGGCTCAAGGCGGGGCGCCCGCTCGTGATCTGAGCGCGGGGCGAGGCGGCGTCAGTACGCGTTCTTGTGGGTGAAGCCCCACTTGACCGTGAGCCAGAGGATCTTCACGTCCAGGCCGACCGACCAGTTCTCGATGTAGTAGAGGTCGTACTCGATCCGCTTGGAGAGGCTCGTGTTGCCGCGCCAGCCGTGCACCTGCGCCCAGCCCGTGATGCCGGCGCGCACACGGTGGCGGAGCATGTACTGCGGGAACTTCTCCCGGAACGTGCTCACGAACTCCGGGCGCTCCGGACGGGGCCCCACGAGGGACATCTCGCCGGTGAAGACGTTGACGAGCTGCGGCAGCTCGTCGAGCGAGGTCTTGCGCAGGAACGCGCCCACGCGCGTGCGGCGCGGGTCGTTCTCCTCGGTCCAGCGCGCGCCGTCGTCCTCGGCGTCGACGCGCATCGAGCGGAACTTGAGCATGCGGAAGAGCCGGCCGTCGAGACCCATGCGCTCCTGCGCGTAGAAGATCGGGCCGCGGTCTTCGAGCCAGATCGCGAGCGCGATGACCGGGAAGAGAACGGCGATCGCGACGAGGCCGAGAGCCGAGAGCGCGACGTCCATCGTCCGCTTCACGAGGGAATTCCAGCCTTCGAGAGGCATCTGGGTCAGGTTGATGACGGGCAGGCCGTCGAAGTCCTCGACGCCGGCCTTGAAGGTCACGTACTGGAACAGGTCGGGCACGACCCTCAGGTCGATCATTTCGTTGCCGACCTCCTTGAGAATCGTGAGCATCGTGCGGTGGGCCTCGACGGGCAGCGCCAGGAACACCGTGTCGACCTCGTGCGCGCGGATGAGCGCCGTGACCTCCGACGTCGTCCCGAGGACGACGAGGCCGCGGTATCGGTTCGTGCTCTTGGCGGGGTCGTCGTCCGCGAAGCCAACGGGCTTCAAGCCCGTCGCGGGGTGGTCGAGCAGCTTGTCGGCCAGGGCACGCCCCGTATGCCCCGCGCCCACGATGAGGGTCCGGTGCACGCCCGCGCCCGTGGACCACATGGTCTCGAGGTACTTGCGGATCCCGAAGCGCACGAGCGAGACGAAGAGGACATCCAGGAAAAGGAACAGCACGAGCAGCTGGCGGCTCGTGTAGGTGAAGCCTCGCCAGAACGAAAGGAGGCCGACGAGCAGGATCGTCCCGAGAGACGCGGCGACGATCACCGCGAGCACTTCGTCGATCGTCGATCGGTCGCGCCGGATCTGATACAGCCGGTGGAAGTAGAAGACGACCGGCCAGATCGCGATCAGGATCGGGATGAACGCGACGTAGTTCTCGAAAGGCTGCGCGCCCTTCGGGGTGGGCCAAACCGACTCGAAGCGGATGAGCCACGCCGCGCCCAGCGCGAGCACGGTCGCGAGGATGTCGGCGGCCACGAAAAGGGCCTGGAGGCGGCGGGTTTGGCGGCGAATCACACGGGCTCCGGACCGCCGATTCTAGCGTCCTCGGGCCCCTTTTCGGCGCGGCTTCGCGCCGCCGCGAGGGCGGTGAGGAATCGGCCCCGAAAGACGTCCGGCGAGAAACGGGCGGCGTTCCGGGCAAGGGCGGCAGGGTCGAGCGTGAGGCCGCGCAGGCGGTCGAGAGCCGTCAGGAGGCCCGGCGCGCCCGGGGTTTCGTACAGAACGCCCGTTTCCCCGTCCCGGACCGTCTCGGTCGCCCCGCCGCGGCCCAGCGCCACGACGGGCGCCCCGCACGCCTGCGCTTCGAGCGGCACGATGCCGAAATCTTCCTCTCCGGGCATCAGAACGGCCTCGGCGGTCCGGTAGCACGCGCGCAGCATGTCGTCCTTGGGAGTGTCGAGGAATCTGACCGTCTCACCGGCCCGGGCGGCGAGGCGCGCGCGCTCCGGCCCGAACCCCGCGATCGTGAGGGGCAGCCGGCGGGCGTTCGCGGCGTCGATGGCATCCTCGAGACGCTTGTAGGGGGCCAACGCCGAGACGACGAAAAGGCCGTTTCGGGGCGTGCCCTGCGGCGGCGGCGTGTAGAAACCGGTGTCGACGGGAGGGAAGACGACCTCCGCCCCGCGTCCCCAGAGTCGCCCGATTCGGGCCCTCACGTTCTCCGAGTTCGCGAGGAAGGCGTCGACGCGGGGCACGGCCGCGCGATCCCACGCGCGGAGGGGGCCGCGCGCGAGGCGCGCCGCGGCGGTCACGAGGGCCGGCCGGCCGCGGAAGTAGTCGTCGAACTGGTCGTGCAGGTACCGCACCGGCGTGTGGCAGTAGCAGAGATGGAAGGCGCCCGGAGCCTTCTTCGCGTTCTTCGCGACGCAGTGGGAGGTCGAGACCACCTGGTCGAAACCCGACAGGTCCCACGTCTCGGCGGCGACGAAGAAGAGGGGGAGCAGCTTGCGGTAGTCGGCGTTCGGCGAGACGAGCTTCTGGAGAAACGTCGTCCGGATGTCGGCGGCCTCGATCTCGGGAGCCTGCGAGCCGGGGAAGTGAAAGAGCGTGAAGACCGGCGCGCCCGGAAAGATCCGGACCAGCTCCAGCAGCACCTTCTCGCCGCCGCGGGTTCCCGTCAGCCAGTCGTGGACGAGGGCTGTCCTCACGAGCCGCCCTCGCTCGGCGAGTCACGCTTCGGCTCGGGGGAGGGAGAGTTTTCTTTGAAAGGGGAAGAGGGAGAAAGAACCTCTTCATACACCTTGGCGGTGCGCTCCGCCGCGCGCCGCCAGGTGAATTGTGACGCGCGCTCCCGTCCCCCCTTTCCAAGAGATCTTCTCTTCTCCTCATCTGCGAGCAACATGTTCAGAGAGTCAGCGATCGAAGCGACGTCGTGCGGGTCGAAGAACACCGCCGCGTCGCCGGCCGCTTCACGGAGAGCCGGAATGTCCGAGCACGCGACGGGCGTACCGGCCGCCTGCGCCTCGAGGACCGGCAGGCCGAAGCCCTCGGCGAAGGAGGGGAGGACGAGCGCCCGCGCGCCCGCGACGAGCGCGGGCACTTCCGAGTCCGGCACGAAGCCGAGAGCCCGAACGCCGGGAGCCTGGGTCCGGCCCGGCGCCACACCCGCGAGGACGAGCGACAGATCGGGATGCGCCGCGCGCACGCGCGGCCACGCCCGGAGCAGGCCGTCGAGGTTCTTGTGCGGCTTGTCGTTCCCGAGGAAGAGCAGGTAGGACGAAGAGAAAGAAGAAGAGGAGGAAGAGGAAGATTCTTTGAAAGGTGAAGAGGGGGAGGGCGCCGCAACGGGCACCGCCCGCGCAGCGCGGGTCCTCTCTTCACCTTCTAAGAAAAATCGTTCTTCAACTCCGTTCGGGATTACCTCGACCTTGCCGCTTTGCTCGGGTCCGAAAGCAAGAATCTCCTTCTTCGTGGCGTCCGACACCGCGATGACGCGCGCGGAAAGGCGCAGCGCCCGCCCGATCATCCACCGCGCATACGTCCGTTTCGCGGGCGCCGCGTGCTCCGGCCGCGTGAGGTGCATGAGGTCGTGGATCGTGACGACAGTCGTCCGCGGCGGAAAGAGCGGGACGACGTAGTGCGGGGCGTGAAAGACATCGGGCTCGAGCGCCGAGATCGCCCGCCGGACGGCGACGAGCTCGCCCGGCGAATAGTGGCGGGCGGAGCAGACCGCCGCGGCGACTCCCGGAGGGAGAAGCCCCTCCTCCCCGGGCAGGACGAGCGCGTGGACGTCGAACCGGCCGAGCCCCGCGAGGCCGCCGAGCAGCCCGCGGATGTACGTGCCGATCCCGAAGTCGCGCGCCTTGCGCGCGTCGAGGAGAATCCGCCTTCCGCCCGCCGTCACGCGAGCGCCTCCTCGAAGAGGATTCGCATCTTCGCGGCGGCCGCCGCCCACGTGAAGCCGGCGGCGCGTCGCGGGCCTTCGACGGCCGCGCGCCGCCGGAACCCGGCGTCGTCGTGCGCCTGCTCGAGGGCCTGTGCGATCTCCGGAACGCTCGTGGGGTCGGGCAGAAGGCCGGCGCCGCCCATGACCTCCGGCAGCGACGACATCGACGAGCCCACGACGGGCGTGCCCTGCGCCATGGCCTCGAGGGGCGGAAGACCGAAGCCTTCGTACAGGCTCGGGTACGCGAAGACCCGCGCGTCCCTCAGCCAGCGCGCCCTCTCGCCGCCGCCGAGATAGCCCGCGAGCGTGATGCGATTCGCGTGCCTCGAACGCGCGACGCTCTCCGCAAAGCCTCCCATCCCCCAGCCCACCCCGCCCGCGAGGACGAGGTCGGGGAATTCCGGGCGCCGGTCCCAGATCGTCTCCATCGCCGCGACGAGCCGGACGACGTTCTTGCGCGGCTCGAGCGTTCCCACGTAAAGGACGTAGGGCCGCCCGCCGTGCGGCGCCTCGCCCCCCGCGCCGGGCGCCTCGGGCTCGATGCCGTTGTGCACGACGCGCGTCTTGCCGGCCGCGTCCGGGAACGCGGCCACGAGGTCCCGCCGCGTGGCCTCCGACACGGCCGCGATCCGCCGCGCGCGCCTCACGGTCGCGCCGATGAACGGCGTGAAGCCGAGACGGTTCTTCCGCGCGTGCCACTCGGGGAAGAGGATCGGCGTGAGATCGTGCACGGTCGCGACGCCGGGGAGCCCGGATGCGAGGGGCAGGATGCCGAGGCTCCCGAGGAACGCGTCGGCCCCGGCGCGGCGGGCTGCCGGGCCGGCGGCCGTCTGCAGCCAGATCGTGCCCGGGAGCGCGCTGGAGGAAACCACGGACGCATGGCCTTCCAGCCGTGCGGACACGTGGACCCGGCGCGGCGACAGGAGGACGAAGCTGTCCTCGGGCCGGGCTCGAACCCAGGCGGAGAGCAGCCCGTCGAGGTAGCGGCCAACGCCAGTCGGACGCTCCTCGAGCGGGCGCGCGTCGACGGCGATGCGCATGCTTCCATGTTATATTCCGCGGCTCCTCTTCGTTGCGGAGGAGCCTTTTCCCATGGATCTGAACCTCGAAGCGGCTTTCGACGAGCCGATTGATCTTTCTCATCAGTTCGACTTTCCGGCCGCCGATCTCGCGCGTCCCGAGCTCGTGTCGCTCTCGGCCGTGTCCTTTACCGGCCGCCTCGAGCGCCAGGAGCCCGGCTTCGTCCTGAACGGCCGTGTCGTTTTCGACGGCGTCACGGCGTGCGCGCGCTGCCTCGCCCCCGTCTCTTTCCGCCGTTCGAGCGAAGCCTACTGGCTCTTCGCTCCCGCGCACGCGAAACCGCGGGAGGAGAAGCAGGCGAAGGGCGACCCCGAGGACGGCCTCGAGCTCCTGGCGGCGGATCTCGACGTGCTGTACTACGACGACCTCGTCGTTCCTTTCGACGCTCTCGTCGAGGAGCAGGTGCAGCTCGAGCTTCCGCTCAAGGCCCTCTGCCGCGAAGACTGCCGCGGGCTGTGCCCGATGTGCGGGGCCGACCGGAACCTCGTTCCGTGCGCCTGCAAGCCTCCGGCGGACGAGCGCTGGAAAACGCTCCCGGACTCTTCTCGAACCCGGGCACTGAAGCCACGATTTTTCGCGTCCGCGCCGCAGCGTGTGACCGTCACAGGAGACCGCCATGCCGAATCCAAAACACCGCCACAGCAAAACGCGTCGCGACCTGCGCCGTGCCCACGATTTCCTGAAGCCCAAGCAGACCTCCACCTGCACGAATTGCGGCACGGAGAAGCTGCCGCACCGGGTGTGCCCGTCCTGCGGTCACTACAAGGGGCGGGAAGTCATGAGCGGAGCCGAGAAGGCCTGACTTGACGATCGCCGTCGACGCCATGGGGGGCGACCACGCCCCCCGCGTCAACGTGGAAGGCGCGGTCGCGGCGGCGGTCGATTTCGGCCTCGACACGCTGCTCGTCGGCAAGCGGCGCGAGATCGAATCCGAGCTCCACAAGGCCGCTTACAGCGGAAGCCGCATCGGCGTCGTCGAGGCGGACGAAGTCGTCCTGTTCGACGAGCCCTCCATCACCCCGATCCGCAAGAAGCGCCGCGCGTCCATCCGGATTGCCGCCGAGTGCGTCCGCGACGGCCGCGCGAAGGGGGTGTTCACGGCCGGGCACACGGGCGCCGCGATGGTCGTCGCGAAGATGATCATGGGCGTCGTCGAGGGCATCGACCGGCCGGCCCTCGCCACCGTGCTGCCGGGCCTCGACCGCAAGCGCGTTCTCCTCGACGTCGGGGCGAACGTGAATTGCCGCCCCGAGCACTACCGCGAGTTCGCCCTCATGGGGCACTTCTTCGCCCAGGAGGTCCTCGGGATCGAGAAGCCGAAGATCGGCCTCATGTCCGTGGGCGAGGAGGAGGGCAAGGGCACGGACATCGTGAAGGAGTCGTTCCGCCTCCTGAAGGAGTCCGGTCTCCGTTTCGTCGGGAACGTCGAGGGCCGCGACGTCTACGGGGGCGACGTCGACGTCATCGTCACGGACGGATTCACGGGAAACGTCATCCTCAAGGTCTCCGAGAGCCTCGCGCACCTCGTGGAGGAGGCGCTCAAACAGGAGATCACGCGCAGCATCCAGGCGTCGATGGGCTTCCTGCTCTCCAAGGACGCCTTCCGTTCCTTCAAGAAACGTCTCGACTACAGCGAATACGGCGGCGCGCCGCTCCTGGGCGTGAACGGGGCCTGTTTCATCGGGCACGGGCGCTCGAACGCGAAGGCCGTGCGCAATGCCATTCGTGCCGCCGACGAATTCGTCCGGCGGGGGATTCCCGAGAAAATCCGCGAACGCGCGCTCACGTTCGCGCCGCCGCCGCTCTCCCGGTAACATTCCGGCATCGCGTCTTCACGGAGGAACGATGTTTCACGCCACGATCGCCGGCACCGGCCGGGCCGTTCCCGAAAGGGTCCTGACGAACGCCGACCTGACGAAGATGGTCGAGACTTCCGACGAGTGGATCACGTCGCGGACGGGCATTCGCGAGCGGCGCGTGGTCCAGGAAGGCGACATCCTCTCGGACTTCTGCGTGCGCGCGGCGCTGCCCGCGCTTCAAGACGCGGGAATCGCGGCGGCCGACCTCGACACGATCATCCTGTCGACCTGCACGCCCGACCACCTGATCCCGGGCGCCGCCCCGGTCGTGCAGCACAAGCTCGGCGCGAAGAAGGCCGCCGCGTTCGACCTGAACGCCGCCTGCTCGGGCTGGCTCTACGGGCTTCACGTGGCGGACGGGCTCATCCAGTCGGGCAAGGCGAAGAACATCCTCCTCGTCGGCGCCGAGTTCCTGACCCGATTCGTGGACTACACCGACCGCGGCACGTGCATCCTCTTCGGGGACGGCGCGGGCGCGACGGTTCTCAAGGCGACGAAGGCCGACCACGGCGTCCTTTCCACCTCGATCCGCTCGGACGGAGAGGGAGCGCCGTTCATCTCGATGCCCGGCGGGGGATCCACGTTTCCGCCGAATCGTCCCGAGTCCGTCGACAAGAGCCTCATGTACATCCAGATGAAGGGCGGCGAGACGTTCAAGGTCGCGATCCGATCGATGGTGGAGGTCAGCAAGGTCGTCCTCGCGGAGAGCGGCTTCACGAGCGCCGACGTGGACTGGCTTCTCCCGCATCAGGCGAACGAGCGGATCCTCACCGCCACGGCCGAGCGGCTCCAGATTCCGCCGGAGCGCTGCATGAACAACATCGGGCGCTACGGGAACACGAGCTCCGCCTCGATTCCGATCGCGCTCGACGAATACGCGCGCGATGGCCGCCTGAAGCGCGGCGATCTCATCCTCATCACCGCCTTCGGCGGAGGCCTGACCTGGGGCGCCGCGCTCGTCCGATGGTGACGCGTTGAGCGTCGCCTTTCTCTTCCCCGGGCAGGGGTCGCAGTTTTCGGGAATGGGAAAGGACCTGGCCGGCGGTTTCCCCGAGGCGAGGCGCGTCTACGAGCGCGCGGACGCCGCGCTCGCGCCTCTCGGCCTGTCGATCTCGAAGACTTCCTTCGAGGGCAGCGACGAGGAGCTCAAACAGACGGCCGTCACGCAGCCTGCCGTCCTCACGCACGCCGTCGCCGTCTTCGAGGTCCTGAAGGCCCGGGGGGTCGCGCCCTCGGTCGCGGCCGGCCACTCTCTCGGGGAGTATGCCGCCCTCGTCGCGGCGGAGGCGCTGACGCTCGAGGACGCCGTCGTGCTCGTGAGGCGCCGGGGCCTCTTCATGCAGGAGGCGGTTCCCGCGGGGCAAGGTGCGATGGCGGCCGTCATCGGACTCGCGCCCGAAGAGGTCGCCGAGGCCTGCGCGGAAGCGGCTGCCGCGACCGGGGAGATCTGCTCGGCGGCGAACTTCAACTCGCCGGAGCAGACGGTCATCGCGGGGAGCGCCGCGGGCGTCGCGAAGGCCGGGGAGATCACGAAGGCGAGGGGCGCGAAGCGCGTCCTCCCGCTCCCGGTGTCGGCTCCGTTCCACTGCGCGCTCATGAAGCCCGCGGAGGAGAGACTCGCTCCTTTCCTCGCCGCGGCGCCGTTCCGGCCGCTCGCGATCCCGGTCGTCACGAACGTGGATGCCCTCGAGACGACGGACCCCGAGGTCGCGCGCGAATCCCTCCGGCGGCAGATCTGCTCCCCCGTGCGATGGGTCGAATCCGTGCGGCGTCTCGCCGCTCTCGCGCCCTCGGCGGTCGAGTCCGGGCCCGGCACCGTGCTCGCGGGGCTCGCGAAGCGCATCGCGAAGGACTGGCCCGTAAAGACGACGTCCACGGCCGAGGCGCTCCTGACGTTCGTCTGACGGAGAAAGGAAGCTCAGATGGCTCTTTCGTTCTCGCTCGAGGGGAAGATCGCGCTCGTGACGGGCGGTTCGCAGGGAATCGGGGAGTCGATCGCGAAGGCGCTCGCCTCGGCCGGCGCCCACGTCGTCGTCGCCGCCCGCGGAGAGGAGAAGGCCGCCGCGGTCGCCGGGGCGATCGCGGCCGCGGGCGGTAAGGCCGAAGCCCTGCGCCTCGACGTCGGCGATCCGGCTTCCGTCGCGGCGGCCTTCAAAGCGGTCGTGGAGAGACACGGCAAGCTCGACATCCTCGTGAACAACGCGGGCATCACGGACGACGGCCTCATCCTGCGCATGTCGAAAGAGTCCTGGGACAGGGTCCTCGCGACGGACCTCACCGGCGTCTTTCTGTGCGCACAGGAAGCCGCGAAGGTCATGCTCAAGAAGCGGGTTCCCGGCCGCATCGTGAACATCACGTCCGTCGTGGGACTCATGGGGAACGCCGGGCAGACGAATTACGCCGCGGCGAAGGCCGGAGTCGTGGGGTTCACGAAGGCCCTCGCGCGCGAGATCGGCTCGAGAGGAATCACGGTGAACGCCGTCGCGCCGGGCTACATCGAGACGTCCATGACGGACGTCCTGAACGAGGACCAGAAGAAGGCTCTCGTGGGCCAGATCGCGCTCGGACGGCTCGGGACGGGCGCCGACGTGGCGGCGGCGGTCGTCTATCTGGCGTCCGACGCCGCCGCCTACGTGACCGGGACCTGTCTCAACGTGAGCGGCGGCCTCTACATCGGATAGCACGCCTCGTCAGGCGACGGCGCGCGCGAGCTCTCCGACCCGCTCGTGGCCCCGGGCGCTCAGCTCGCGCAGGCTCTCGTCGAAGTTCGGGTGGGTCATGCCGCTGGCGAGGAACGTCCGGCGGTACGCCTTCGTCTGCGCCTCCTCGATCTCGGCCTTCTCCTCGCCGGAAAGCGTGCGCCCGATCGCCTTCTCGAGGCTCACGAGGTCGAGCTGCACCTGCGCGGCCAGGCCTCCGTCGAGCAGCTTGCCGATGTCCATGTAGTCGTCGATGCCCGCTTCGATCTTCGCCGGCTCGAGCGCGCTCGCGATCTTGTCGATGATGAGCGTGTCGAGCTTGGCGTGCTGGCTCTCCTCGAGCCAGTGGTGCTTGAGCAGGCTGCAGAAGAGCGGATCGAGCCGCTCGGCCGCGTTGTCCTTCACGCTCTCCACGAAGTGCCTCTGCGACATCCATTCGATGTGCAGGGTGGCCAGGAACACGCCCAGCCGGGAGTGGTTGAGGATGGCGGCCGCGATCTCCTTCGCCGGTCCGATGGCGCCGCAGGGCGTGCCGAACCCCTTCTCGAACTCCTTCACGAACCACTTGAAGAGCTGGATGTGCTTCGCTTCCTCCTCGGCGAAGCGCAGGAGCGCGCGCATCTCGTAATCGTCGCCGTGCACGCTGCCCTCGGCGTGCTCGATCACCGAAGGCAGGATGTACTCCTCGACGAGGCCGAAGAGGTACAGGTAGGTGAAGCCGCGGATCTGGTTGAGCTTCAGCTTTTCCGCGGCGCTCAGACAGCGGATGCCGTTCGCGGCCGCGAACGATTCCGGCAGGAACGGCTTCCCGAAGTCGAACGTCCGTCCATCGATCACGTCCTCGATCTTCCAGTTGACCTTCTCCGACGCTTCGAGATTCGACCGGTAATCGTATTTGTGAGTCAGCATGATCGGATCCTCCTGCGCCTGAAGATCGGATCCCGGAGGCGACTCGCCAATGGGAAGTTCGTCCCGATCTGGCTATGATCGCGGCCGATCGCTGGGACGAATGTCCCGCCGCCGATGGAAAAGAAGCCCCGCCAGCGGATCCAGTTCCTCCGCACGCCGGACGGCGTGCAGCTCGCCTGGGCCGAGGCCGGGTCCGGTCCGCTTCTGGTCAAGGCCTCCAACTGGCTGAGCCACCTCGAATACGAATGGGAAAGCCCCGTCTGGAGGCACTGGATCCGGTTCTTCACCGGCCACTTCCGCTTCGTGCGCTACGACGAACGCGGCTGCGGAATGAGCGACTGGAACGTGGGCGATTTCTCCTTCCCGCGCTGGGTCGGCGATCTCGAGGCCGTCACCGACGCCGCCCTTCCGGAGGGCGCGTTCTCGCTCATCGGCGTCTCGCAGGGGGCGGCGACGGCCATCGCCTACGCCGTGAGGCACCCGGAACGCGTCTCGCGGCTGATTCTGTACGGCGGTTACGCGCGCGGCTGGGCGCTCCGAGGCGACTCCGTCGCGAAGCGCGAGTACGAGGCGATCGCCGCGCTTGCGACCCTCGGCTGGGGCGTCGACAACCCCGCCTTCCGGCAGGTCTTCACGTCGCGCTTCATTCCGGGAGCGACGTACCAGCAGATGGACTGGTTCAACGAGCTTTGCAGAAGGACCAGCTCACCGGCGATCGCCGGAGATCTCCTGCGGGCGCGCGGCGACGTCGACATCAGGAATCTGCTGGCGCAGGTGCGCACGCCCACGCTCGTCATCCACGCGCGCGAGGACGCCGTGGTGCCGGTCGCCTCCGGTCGCCAGCTGGCCGCGCTCATCCCCGGCGCCGAGTTCGTCGAGCTGGATTCGAAGAACCACATCCTGCTCGACGGGGAGCCCGCGTGGGAGCGATTCTGCGCCGCCATTCGCGACTTCATGGGAATCGAGCCCGCCGAACGGGGTGAGGAGCGCGCGTTCGCCTCGCTCACCGCCCGCGAGCGGGGGATTCTCGCCCTGCTGAGCGAGGGATTGAGCAACGCGGACATCGCCGAGCGCCTCTCCCTGAGCGAGAAGACCGTCCGCAACCACATGTCCAACCTCTTCGACAAGCTCGGCGTGTGGACGCGCGTCCAGGCGATCGTCTTCGCCCGCGATCGGAATTTCCGCGCGTGAGGCCCGGCGGCAGCAACGCTTTTTGAGATCTATCTGCGCACGGTGGAGCGCTCGGTCCACGAGAGCACGGCGAGCCGCACTGCCGAGTTCGTCGAGAGCCCCGAAGCCTTCGCCTGTCTCTGCAACGCGCGCCATGTCGAGTCTGGTATGCGGAGCGACCGAACCCTCCCCGGCTCGACCTTCACGCCCTTCGGCGGCCTGCCGCGGCGAGTGATCCGGGGGAGGTCGGGACCGAGATGGTTGTCGAACCACGCGGCATCACGCGCGAGAGTGCGCTTCGCCTCCTCGAGCGGGACGTACACCTTCGGCAGCTCGGCGAGCGAGCGGTAAGTCTTCCGCGATCGCTTCAGCTTTGTTCTCATGTTCGCCGCCTCCTTCGCCCGATCGGATACGCCGTGATGACGTGCGCCTCGTCCGGTCCGCTCAGCGTGAACGCGACGCGAAGAGCGCGCCCCGCGACGGTTCCCTCGGCAATCCATCGCCCGCGCCTGCCGGATGCCGCGATTCCGACGTCCTTCGCGCCGAACACGGCCTCTACGTCTTCGGGCCGCAGCCCGTGGCCCGCGACGTGCTCGACGTTCTCCCGATGCCAGACGAAGCGCACCGTCGGAATTGTACTACGTTTTAGCCGCCTCAGGTTGACCGCCACCCGGCGCGACACGGGCGCGTCGGCTGATTGTCGCCTTTGCCCGAGTCCTGGTCTCACGTCCGGCCTTGCCGCGCCAGGAAACCTCCAGGACCCGAACGTCGGCGGAAATGCACCGCGAGAACGCGTGAATGGGGAGAAGCTCACTCATCGCGTGTTCTCCTTCTTTGCCGCCTTGACGGCGTCCTGGTAGCGGTGGTCTCTCACCACGCTGGCCTATAGCTGGTCTCGAGCTGCCAGCTTTGGATGCGGTCGGCGACAACGTGGTGGTCGCCCTGGCGGCGAGGCGGCCGGCGAGCTGCCCGTCGGCTATTGCGAGGCGGACCACCCGGTGCGCCTGCTCGCGAGGAACGTTGACAACTCTAGACGGGAGCGCCGGGAGGATGCGGCGAGCCGGATTGGTACGCTCGTCGCGCACTCAGGCGACGCCGCGCCCGCCTTACTGCGCGCCGACACACCGCTCAACCTCCGCCGCCGCTCGGCACAGACGAGCGTCCTTCTGCACCTACATGCGGTCAAGAGGACTGAACTCCGTGCAACTGCATCAGGTCCGTTTTGGGGAGGCGTGGCGTAGGCTTCGACCGCGATTCTGCTTCGGGAAAGTCGTCGCGAAGGGGAAGGCACAGCAGGAGAGGGCCATGAATGCAAAACGGGTCATGCCTGTGGCCGCCATTGTTCTTTGCTCGCTTTCCGTGTCTGCTCAGCCGGTCTGGACGGCGACAACGACAACGGGCGCGCCGTCAGCACGCGGTCTCCATACGGCGGTCTGGACCGGCTCGAAGATGATCGTCTGGGGCGGCCACGAACCGCGACGCTTCAACGCTCTGAACGACGGTGGCCTGTACGACCCGGTGGTGAACACTTGGACGGCAATGACGACATCGGGCGCGCCAGCGGTGAACCCTTTCCTCGCAATCAGTCTGGACTGGTTCGAAGATGATCATCTGGGGCGCGAACGGTCTCGTGAACAGCGGCGGCCAGTACGACCCGGTGGGGAACAGGTGGACGGCGATGGCGACATCGGGCGCGCCAACGGCGGTCGGCGGCACACGGCGGTTTGGACCGGCTCGAAGATGATCGTCTGGGGTGGGGGCGACCGCAACGGCGTCTATCTGAACAGCGGCGGCCTGTACGACCCAGAGGGGAACACTTGGACGGCGATGACGACAACGGGCGCACCAACGGGACGCGCCAACCATACTGCGGTCTGGACCGGCTCGAAGATGATCGTCTGGGGCGGGGCCGACCGCAATGGCGTAAGCCTGAACAACGGCGGCCTCTACGACCCGGTGGCGAACACTTGGACGGCAGTGACGGCTACGGGCGCGCCGTCGGCTCGCGCCTCCCAGCTGGCCGTCTGGACCGGGTCGAGGATGATCGCCTGGGGTGGTTACTCCGGCGGCAGCGTCTACCCGAACGACGGCGGCCAGTACGACCCGGTGGCGAACGGTTGGACGGCGATGACGACAACGGGCGCGCCTTCAAGCCGCAGCTCCCCGACCGCGGTCTGGACTGGCTCCAGGATGGTCGTCTGGGGCGGGTTCGACGGGGGCAGCACCACCTTCAACGACGGCGGCCAGTACGACCCGGAGCGGAACACCTGGACGGCAGACGACGACATCGGGCGCGCCAACAGGACGCGCCGGCCACTCTGCGGTCTGGACCGGCTCGAAGATGATCGTTTGGGGCGGGATCGAGAAGTTGGTAGGCTCCACCCCTACCTGAACGACG
Organism: Thermoanaerobaculia bacterium; assembly: GCA_963809425.1. Classification (GTDB taxonomy): domain Bacteria; phylum Acidobacteriota; class Thermoanaerobaculia; order UBA5066; family UBA5066; genus Fen-183. The sequence continues at coordinate 13,490 of CAWEJK010000004.1, read as the reverse complement.
GTGGCCAGTGGGCGGCGTCGGAACCGGCCTGGATTCTCCCCTCCAGCGCGCACGCTCCCGGCCTGAACGGAGCCTTCTTTACGACCGACCTCACCGTCACAAACGTCGGTGCCGCCGACGGGACAATCACCGTCAAATTCCTCGGACACGATGCGGACGGGCGGAGCGGACCAGAAGTGAACCACACGGTTGGTGCGGGGATGACCACGGTACTCAGCGACATCCTCGGGAGCGCGTTCGGTGTGGCGTCTGATTACGGCGCAATCCAGATCCGTTCATCTGCGACGCTCGCCATCGCGGGCGAGACCTCAACGCCCGCGCCCGATTGCGGGGGCGGCACGTTCGGGCAGAGCGTGCTGGCCGTCAGTTACACCTCGTTGATTGCCGGCGGGAGTAGCAAGACGATCCCCGGCATCCGTGAGGACTCTTCGTTTCGGACGAACCTGATTCTCTCGAACGGCTCCGAGAGTCCGACCGACGTAAGCGTGGCGCTCGTTCTCAGCGACGGCAGCACGGCGGGAACGAAGACCTATCACCTCGAACCGCTCGGTATGCACCAAGCGGTGCGGGTCGTCCGCGACATCGGCTACGGCTCCGAGGTCTCGGGGGCGCGGCTCGTCCTTACGACGTCGGGTGTCGTGGCCGCGTACGCGTCCGCCATCGACAACTTCACGAACGATCCCCGAACGCTCTTGCCTCAGTAGCGACGGGCTTAACGGCCCGATGCGGCAAGGAACGGACGGCACCTTGAATGACGCCGTCGCCGCCCGACTCGCCTACGAGCGCGTGTAGATGGAGGTCGAGTGACATTACTCGCAACCGAGATCCATCGTCACAACCAAGCCGACGCCGTCATAATCTTCGCTGCCGACCGGCGGATCAGCCGTGGAAACGAGCGAGACAGCGAACAGAAGAAGGTCTTCCGCGTAGATGGACTCCGCGCGGGCATCGGGTACTTCGGTCTGGCTGAAGTCCCTTCGGCGGGCGGAGGCCAAGAACCTATGGCTGTTTGGCTTGAGCGATTCCTTCGGAGTCGTGCCGCCGCAACTCTTGAAAAGTTGGCCGGTGAACTGGCTTCTGCCTTGAACGATGTCGTTACCGCCGACTTGCGGCGGAGAGAAATCTCTGGTTTTCATCTTTGCGGCTTCGCGTCCCCAACGCGGCCCGAATTCTGGTATATCCGCAACTGCGGCGACACGCCTCAGCAGACTCCTGTGGGACTGTATTCGGCGCGGGAGGACTTTCAAGCGCGCGACGCGCCTCGGCTTTCGCCCGGAGCTGTCATGGTCTACAGAAACGGTGACATCCGCGCTCACGTTTGCGCCTGGGAGGCCATCGACAAGGCGTTCGGCGGCATTCTTTCAGCGCCTGATTTCCGAATGCCGAACACCCCTGCGGAGTACGAGGAATGGGTCAGGTTCAAGATGGACCTCATCGCTCGGCTGTACGAGGGTTTCTGCAAGCGGTCGATAATCGGTGGCCCCGTGGATGGGAACTTCGTGCACCGATGCCGAGAAAAGGGGAAAACGTCGACGAGGGGCGATAATCGCTGAGAGTCGTCGTGACGGCAAGAAGTCCGGCCCATGGAGCGTTTCCGCTCAACTGTGCGGAACGGCGACGACTCGCTCTGAACCCTGAGAATCGTCATTTCTCCTCCATCGGATAGACTCAGCACACTTGAAATAGAGTCCCGGCTGCCTTCAGAATGCCGGTCTTCAAGACGACGAAATTTTTCGGAGGATCGCAGATGGCAGATTCGGTGGAAGAAAAGGTCAAGGGCATCATCGTGGAGCAGCTGGGCGTCCAGGCGGACGAGGTGAAGCCCGAGGCCTCTTTCGTGGACGACCTCGGCGCGGATTCGCTCGACACGGTCGAGCTCGTCATGGCCTTCGAGGAGGCGTTCGGCATCGAGATCCCGGACGAGGACGCCGAGAAGATCCAGAAGGTAAAGGACGCGGTTTCCTACATCGAATCGCACGCAAAGCCCGCCTGACCAGGGGCCCTCTCGAACGCGTGCCCGTGAATTCCGGAACCCTGCTCGACGGCCGCGGCCGGCGCCGCGTCGCCGTCACGGGCGTCGGCCTCGTCTCTCCCGTCGGCCTGACGGCGAAGGAGAACTGGGCCAACCTGACGGCCGGCGTGTCCGGCATCGGCATGATCACGCGATTCGATGCGACCGAATACGCGTGCCGCATCGCCGGAGAGGTGAAGGGCTTCGACCCGGGTGCGTTCTTCGAGAAGAAGGAAATCAAGAAGTTCGACACGTTCATCCACTACGCCGTGGCGGCGGCGAAGGAGGCCATGACCGACTCGGGCCTCGCGGTCACGCCGGAGAACGCCGAACGTGTGGGCGTGTGCATCGGATCCGGGATCGGCGGGCTGCCTCTCATCGAGGAGACGCATCGGACCGTGCTCGAGAAGGGGCCCCGCCGCATCAGCCCGTTCTTCATACCGGGCCTCATCGTCAACATGTGCTCGGGACTCGTTTCGATCCAGACCGGCGCGAAGGGCCCGAATTCGGCCACGGCCACGGCCTGCGCGACCTCGGCGCACGCGATCGGGGACGCCGCGAACGTGATCCGCCGGGGGGACGCCGACGCGATGATCGCGGGCGGCTCGGAGGCGGTCATCACCTCGCTCGCCGTCGGGGGTTTTTCGGCGATGCGCGCCCTCTCGACGCGTAACGACGATCCGAAGGCGGCGTCGCGGCCCTGGGACAAGGACCGTGACGGCTTCGTCCTCGGCGAGGGCTCGGGCATCCTCGTGCTCGAGGAGATGGGACTCGCGAAGGCGCGTGGCGCGCCGATCTACGCCGAGCTCGCGGGCTACGGCATGTCGGGCGACGCGTTCCACATCTCCGCGCCGTCGGAGGACGGGGACGGCCCGTTCCGCGTCATGCGCAACGCGCTTCTCGACGCGGGCGTGAACCCGGAAGACGTCGCTTACGTCAACGCGCACGGCACGTCCACGCCGCACGGCGACCGCATCGAGACGATCGCGATCAAGCGGGTATTCGGCGACCATGCCCGGGCGCTCTCCGTCTCCTCGACGAAGTCCATGACGGGGCATCTCCTGGGCGCCGCGGGCGGCTTCGAGGCCGGCGTCCTCGCGCTCGCGATGCGCCACGGCGTGATTCCGCCCACGATCAACTATGCGACGCCGGACCCCGACTGCGATCTCGACTACACGCCGAACACGGCGCGCGAGAGGAAGCTGCCGATCGCTCTTTCGAACTCCTTCGGGTTCGGCGGGACGAATGCCAGCCTGCTGATGCGGGTCGTCTGAGGGCGGCCTCCGGCGCATGAGCGCCCGCGTCCTCCGGAACGCCCTCCTTGCCCTCCTCGCCGCGCAGGTCGTGATCCTCGCGGCCCAGCACGTCACGCTCTTCTCCGAGCTCTTCCGCTTCCGGAGCCGTCTCGCGGGCGGGCTTCCCGCCGGCGCGGGCTCGTCGGTCCCGCTCCTCCTCGGGATCCTCGCGGCGTCCGCCGCGTGGGCGCGCGGTCCGGGGCAGGCGGAGCGCTTTGCGGTCGCGGGCCTCGCGAACCTCGCGGCCGCGGGCCTCGCCGTCTACGCGGCCGCCCTCGCGACCGGCGACCTGTACGCGTGGCTGCCTTCGGCCGTCCTCGCGCTCTCGGCGCTCCTGTCGCTCCTCGTTCCGCGTCCCTGCGCCGCGCCGGTCCCTCGCGTGCCGCTCTCGGTTCTCGACGCGCTCTCGGCGCTCGTCCTCGCGACCCTTCTCGTCCCGTCCGTGTTTCCGTATGTCGCGTTCGACGCGAAGCTCGTCTGGGCGTGGCGCGCGTACGCGATGCGCAACGAGGGCTTCGTCCACGCCGTGACCGCGGGGCTCCGGCCGGGCTATCCCCCGCTCGACTCGATCCTCCTCTGGTTCGGGATCGGCGATCCGCTCTTCGAGGGCCGCCTTCTCCCGTGGCTGCTGCTCGTCCTCTTCGCGGTCTTCTTCAGGGCGCGTCTCGCGCGGACCGCGCCGGGGCTCGCGCCGGCCGGCCTGCTGTTCCTCGTCGCGACGGTGCACGTGTGGCAGGGCGTCGCGGTGTATTACGCGGACGTCCCGCTCATGGTCTTCGCCGCCGCGGGCTCGTTTCTCGTGCTCGGCTTCCCGGCCGGCTCCGGCGCGGCCCCGTCGCGCTTCGACCGCGTCGCGGGCGCGCTCTGCCTCGCGGCGGCCGTCCTCGTCCGGCCGGACGGCTTCGTCTGCGTGGGCGTCGTCGTTTTTGCGGCGCTCTGGTGCGCGCGGGCGCGCTTGCGATCCGCCGCCGCGCCCCTCCTGTTCGCCGCGGCGGCCTGGGCGACGTGGGTCCTGCGGCCCGCGTCGCTTCGCGCCGGGGCGGAGGCCTATCGTTTCGTCGGGGGAGCGAACTGGCGCGAGGCCGCCGCGACGCCCGCAGAGGCGGTCGCGCGCGTGCTCGGGATCTTTCTGTTCTCGTTGCAGGGCCAGTGGCTCTCGCACAAGGGTGTCGGGACCGCGGTGTACCTCGCCGTTCTCGTCGCGGCCCACCGGTTCCGCTCGCGGGAAACGCGCCACGACGGTCCCGCCGAGGAGGAGACGCGACTCGCCGGCGCGGTCACGTTCCTCTCGCTCGGGGCCGTCGCGGGCATCTACGCCGTCTTCCCGTTCGTGGCGGACATGCACGCGAGCGTCGGTCCCGACACGTTCCGCACCTGGGCCGCGGCCTACCGGAACTTCGCGAACGTCGGGATGGGGCGGATGACCGTCCACCTCCTCCCGTTTTTCGTCCTCTACGCCGTCTCTGCTCTCGCGACGGCGCCGGCGACCGTCGCGCCCCGCCGGTCGAGAGCGCGTTCGAGCCCCTGTTAACATGAGAACGCCAACGGAGGACATCGAGATTCGACGCTTCTTCGTGGTCGCGGCCGCCATCGCGACGCTCGCGATTCTCGTGGCGGGATTCTTCATCCTCCGCGGGCGGCGGCCCTTCGTTCCCCGATTCGGAGCCGACGTCCGGAGACTCGTGTCGGCGGAACGGATCGGTGAAACCCTGGAAGTTCTCGCGAAGAGCCCGCATCGCACGGGCACACCGGCGAACGCGGCGGCCGCGGACGAGATCGCGCGGCGCCTGACGGCCGCCGGCCTCAAGCCCTGGAGCGACGTCCACGAGGTCGAGCTCTGGGAGCCCGAGGCGCTCTCGCTCGCGCTGACGAAGCCGGTGGCGAGGACGTTCGACCTCCACGAGCGCGCCCTGCCCGAGGACCCGGCCACGGCTGTGGCGAATGAAGAGCTGCCGTTTCTCGCGTACGCGCCGGACGCGGACGTCGAGGCGCCGATCGTGTACGCGGGCTTCGGTGCCCCCGCCGACTTCGCGGTCCTCAGGAAGGCGGGCGTGGACGCGCGCGGCAAAATCGCGCTCGTCAAGGCCCAGGGTGTCTGCCTCGGAATGAAGTCGCTGGCGGCCGAGCGCGCAGGCGCCGTCGGCCTCCTGGTCTATTTCGAGCCGCGGGACCAGTCCGACGCGAAAGCTCCGAATCCGCCGGGGCCGCCGACGAATCGCTGGGCGGCCCCCCGCGGGACCCTTCTCAAGCATTTCCTTCGCCCGGGCGACCCGCGCCGCGCGAAAGCCGCGGGGGTCGACACCCAGCCGAAGATCCCGGCGCTCGCGATCTCACAGGACGTCGCCGAGGCGCTGCTCAAGGAGATCGGCGGCCCCGCGCCTCCGGCCGACTGGAAGGGCCTCCTCGAGGCGCCCTACACGCTCGGTCCGGGTCCCGCGCGCGCCCGGATGACCGTGCGTGGGAAGACGTCGCGCGCGTCGCTGCGCAACGTCCTCGCGACGATTTCGGGAGGCGATCCGAAGGGCGCGCCGGTCGTCCTCGGAAGCCACATCGATGCCTGGGTCTACGGGGCGGTCGATCCGTCTTCCGGGACGGCGGCCGTGCTCGAGGTCGCGACCGTCCTCGCGCGTCTCGCGGACCGCGGCTGGACGCCCTCGCGGCCGATCGTGTTCGCGTTCTTCGACGGCGAGGAGTTCGGAATGCTCGGCTCGACGCGCTGGTTCGAGACGCGCCTGGCGGGCGCCGACCTTCCCGCCCTCGCGTTCCTCGTCGTGGACTCGGCGGTTCGCGCGAACGCGTTCCATGCGGGAACGACGCCCGGGCTGCGCGGCCCGCTCGCCGAAGCGCTCGCGCTCGTCGACGACCCGGATTCGGGAAAGCCGCTTCAGGGGAGCCCGGGCGAGCCGGCCCTCCCCGGATTCTCGAATGACGCCGCGCCCTTTCTCGGGTTCAGCGCGACGCCGGTCGCCGAGCTGGGCTTCGGCCGGTGGACCGGCGGGTCCCACACTCTCTACGACACGGCGACGTGGCTGACGCGCTTCGGCGATCCCGGCTTTCGTCGCACGGCGGCCCTCGCGAGAGTCGCCGCACTCTACGTCGGCATGCTCGCGACCCCGCGATTCTTCCCCCTGCGCTTCACGGAGCTCTCCGACTTCACGAACCGCGAAATCCGCGAGATCCAGGGACGCAATCCCGCGTCGATCGGCTGGGTGCCCCAGGCGGCCCGGTCGCTCTCGAGGCAGATCGAGGGCTTCGAAGCTGGGGCGCGCGCCTGGGACGCCCGCACGCGCGCGTCGCGAGGCCCGGGAAAAGACGCGGGCCGATTCGATCGAAACGTCTCTCTCGCGCTCAACGCGTTCGGCGCCCCCGGAGAATCGTTCGGCCGGGGATGCCGGCTCTGGGGACCGTCGCCCGAGACGGGTTGCGGGGCGGCGGGCCTTCCCGCCCTGGAGGAAGCCGTGAGGCGAGGAGACCGGGTGGCGGCGGGCAAAGAAATCGATCGCCTCGCGGCCGCGTTCTCCCGGGCACGCGAGCAGCTCGTGGTCGCGAATCTCCTCGCCGACGGAGGGCGGCCTCTCGCGCGTCCGGCGTCGGGGGGGGCGCGCAGGCCGTGAGGCGCACGCGGCGAGTCGCAGCCGTCCTCGCCGTCGGTGTTCTCGCGGCCTGCGGGCGCCCTGATCCGCTGGCACGCCGGGCCGCGCGCCTCGAGTCTCTCGTGCTCGGCAGGCGGATCGAGAAGACCGTCGAAACGCTCGCCCGCGTTCCGCATCGGGCGGGGACTCCCGCGCAGCGCGCCGTGGTCGCCGCCGTCGCGGAGATCCTCCGCGCAGACGGCCTCGAGACCGCCGTCGCCGAGCAGGCCGTAAATCTGCCTGAGCCCGTCGAGGCTTCCCTGGCCGTCGAAGGGCCGGCGGGACGCGCCTTCGACCTCGCCGAGCGCGCGCTCCCCGGCGACCCCTACTCGGCGGCGGCTCCTCTCGAGATTCCTTTCTTCGCCTGGGCTCCGGACGGCGACGTGTCCGCCCGCGTCGTCTACGCGAACCGCGGGGCTCGCGAGGACTACGACGTCCTGCGCCGGGCCGGCGTCTCCGTGAAAGGGGCGATCGTCCTCGCGCGGTCGCAGGGCGTCTGCCGGGCCATGAAATCGCTCATCGCCGAGGACGAGGGGGCCACGGCTCTGCTCCTCTACCCCGAGCGGCGTGATCTCGGGATCGTGAAGCCGGATTTTCCCGCCGGCCCGTACCTCAACCCGTGGACCGTGCAGCGCGGCTCGATGCTGCGTTATTTCCTGCGCCCCGGCGATCCGGACTGCGCGGCGGGCCGTGGAGTTCCCCGTCTCCGTCCCGAGCTGCCCTCCCTGCCCGTCTCGGAGACCGTCGCGGCGGATCTGCTCGGCCGCCTCGAGGGGGTGGCCGCGCCCGAGGCCTGGACCGGATGGCTGCGGATCCCGTACCGCCTGGGAGCGACGAAGGAGACGGTGCGGCTCCGCACGCGTTCGAGGACCGAGGCGCGCGTCCTCTTCAACATCACGGCGACTCTCCCGGGACGCCGGCGCGAAGCCGCGGCCCTCGTCGTGGGGGGCCACACGGACGCGTGGGTGAACGGAGCCGTGGATCCCGCGTCGGGCGCCGCCGTCGTCCTCGAGACCGCGGCCGCGCTCTCGGCGCTCGCGAAGGAAGGCTGGAAACCGGAGCGCGACGTCGTCTTCGTGCTCTTCGACGGCGAGGAATACGGCATGCTCGGCTCGACACGCTGGGTCGAGCAGCGCCTCGCGGCGCCTGCGGCGACCGGAAGGCGCGCGGCGCCGATGGGCGCGTTCCTCTACGTGGACTCCTCCGTTCGCGCGCTCGATTTCATGGGAGACGCCTCTCCGGGGCTCACCGAATCCCTCGACGAGACCCTGCGGTACATCGTCGATCCGGTTTCGGAGCACCCCCTTCTGGCGGTGCGCCCCGTCGTGCAGCTTCCCGGCTTCAGCGGCGACACCTCGCCCTTCCTCGGTCTCGGCGGCGTGCCGTCCGCGCAGCTCGGGTTCGGCCGGCGCACCTACCCGCAGTACCACTCCGCGTACGACGATCCCTATCTCCTGGGGCGCTTTCTGGACCGCGGCTACGTCATGAGCGCCACGCTCGGGCGCATCCTCACGCTCTGGACGTCGGTCCTCGCCGAGTCATCCGAGCCGCCCTGGCGGATGTCCGAGGTCGCGTCGTTTCTGACGGACGAACTCTCCCGGTTGGGGAATGCTCCGGCCGCGCGACTTTCGCGCGGCGAGCTCTTCACGGCGGTCGTACGACTGCGACTCGCGGCGCGCGCGTGGGAGTCTCTCGACGCGGCGCGCCGCCGGGCGAGCGCGGACAGGACGGAGCCCTTGCTTCTCGACGCGATGGGAGCGTTTCACGACGCGGCCCCGGAGTTCGCGCGGCGGAATCTCCTCCTCGGGCCGTCCGCCGAAACCGGCTGTGGAACGGAGACTCTGCCGGGCCTCAGGCGGGCGCTTCACGGCGACGGCGCGGTGGAAGCCGAGACCGCGAGGCTGCTGCGCGCTCTCGCGACTGCCGAGGCGAAGCTGCGCGAGGCCGCGCGGATCGCGGCGGGGAGCTGACGAGGACTCAGCGGAAATCGTGGCTCGGGAGGTCCGGAAGCGCCGGGAGCGGCCAGAACCGCTCGGCCCTCACGGAGACGTTTCCGCCTTCCTTCTGCAGCTTTCCTTCCACGACGAGGCCTCCCGACCCCACGATGACGGCCCGGTGCTCCTTGAAGAGGTCGGGGCGCACGATCGCCTGCACGATGCCGCTCTCGTCCTCGAGCGACAGGAAGACGAATCCCTTCGCGGTGCCCGGGCGCTGCCGCACGATGACGGCGCCCGCGGCCTTCACGCGCTCGCCCTCGGGCACGCTCCGGAGCTCCATCGCCGACAGGATCGACCGCGCGGCGAGGGCCGGGCGCAGGTGCTCGAGGAGATGCGGTCCCGCCGTGAGGTCCGTCGCGCGATAGTCGGCGGCCGTCTCTTCGATCACGGACATTTCGGGAAGAGGGAGAATTCTGCGAAGAGGGAGAAAGAGGAAGATTTTCATAGAGAGTCCCCATCGGGCGGGACACTTCCGCCACCTGCCAGAGGGCCGCGCGGCGGGAGATGCCGAGCGACGAAAGCGCGCCCGCGTACGCGAGCCTCGTGATCTCGTCGGACCGCAGCGATGCATCGGCGCTGCAGGTCGGCGGTGTCTTCGAAAGGCCCTCTCGCGTGTTCTTTTTCGATTAGCTCTCCGGTCGTCTGCTTCAGCCCCTTGATGAAGCGCATGCCCAGTCGCACCGCCAAGAGACCGAAATTTCTTTGCTCATATGCGTCGGCCGCTGATGCGGCCGACGACAGGGACGAATGTGTTCCCGGCGGGCCGCTGTCAAGGGTCTTCGACCGCTGCGCGGCCGCGGAGCGGTCGAACCCTTGACTGCGGCCCGCCGGGAATACGTTCATCTCCCATCGGCGGCTGCGAATGCAGCCGCCGCATATCAGCAAAATCTTCCTCTTTCTCTTCCTCTTTTTCTTTCTCTTCCTCTCCACCCGGCACTCCCACCCCGAGTGGTTCACGTCGATCGGCAGCACCGGCGTGCCGTGGCGCTGGATGTCCTTCACGATCGTGGCGGGGTGGTAGAAGCCCATCGGCCACGCGTTCAGGAGGCACGCCGTGAACGCCGCCGGGTGATGCGCCTTCAGCCACGCGCTCGCGTACGCGATGAGCGCGAAGCTGGCGGCGTGCGACTCGGGAAACCCGTAGAGCGCGAACGACGTGATGGACTTGACGATCTGGTCCTGCGCGGGCCCCGTGATGCCGTTCTTCGCCATGCCCGCACGCAGGCGCTCCTCGATCGAGCCCATGCGCTCCTGCGAGCGCTTGAAGCCCATCGCGCGGCGCAGCTCTTCCGCCTCGCCGCCCGTGAAGCCCGCCGCCACCATCGCGATGCGCAGCAGCTGCTCCTGGAAGAGGGGCACGCCGAGCGTGCGCTTGAGGATCGGCTCGAGGCAGGGGTGCGGGTACTCGACCGGCGCCTTGCCCTGTCGCCGGTCGAAGAACGGGTGGACCATCCCGCCCACGATCGGCCCCGGCCGGATGATCGCGACCTGCACGACGATGTCGTAGAAGATCTTCGGCGCGTGGCGGGGCAATGACGCCATCTGCGCGCGGCTCTCCACCTGGAAGAGGCCGATCGTGTCGGCGGTCTGGAGCATCGCGTACACCTTCGGGTCGCTCGCCGGGAGATGCGCGAGATCCACGTCGACGCCCTCGTGCTCCTTGATCACGGGCAGCATCTTCTCGATCGCGCCCAGCATTCCGAGGCCGAGGAGGTCCACCTTCACGATGCCGAGGTCCGCGCAGTCGTCCTTGTCCCACTGGATGACGACGCGCCCTTCCATGGCCGCGGGCTCGAGCGGCACGACCTCGGACAGCTTTCCCATCGCGACGACCATTCCGCCCGAGTGCTGCCCGAGGTGGCGCGGCAGGTTCTGGACGCGCATGAAGAGCTTCCCGAAGTGGGAGACGCGCGGGTGCGCGGGGTCGAAGCCGGCGGCGGCCAGCTCGGCCGAGAGGTCGGCCGCGCCGTCCCTGTACTCGCCGAAGCTCCACTTCCCGAGGCGTTTCGCGATCGTGTCCACCTGCTCGGGCGAGAAGCCCAGCGCCTTGGCCATCTCGCGGGAGGCCGAGCGGTCGCGATACGTGATGACGTTCGCCGTCATCGCGGCGCCCGCGGGGCCGTACGTCCTGTAGACGTGCTGGATGACCTTCTCGCGCGGATCGCCCGAGGGCAGGTCGAGGTCGATGTCGGGCCACTCGCCGCGCTCTTCCGAGAGGAAGCGCTCGAAGAGCAGCTCCATCTTCACGGGGTCGACCGCCGTGATCGAGAGCGCGTAGCACACCGCGCTGTTCGCGGCCGAGCCGCGGCCCTGCACGAGGATGTTCTCCCTCTTGCAGAAGTTCACGATGTCCCAGACGATGAGGAAGTAGCCCGCGAGGTCCAGCTTCGCGATGAGGTCGAGCTCGCGCTGGATCTGCGCCTGCGCCTTGCCCGTCAAAGGCCGGAAGCGGCTCCGCGCGCCTTCCCACGCCACGCGCCGAAGAAACGACGAAGGCGTCTCGCCCGGCGGCAGCGCGTACGCGGGAAAACGGTAGCCGAGATCCGCGAGCGTGAAGGAGAGGCGCCCCGCGAGCGCGGCGCTCGCTTCGAGGACGCCCGGCAGGTCCGCGAAGAGGGCTTCCATGTCGCGCGCGGACTTCAGATGGCGCTCGCGCCCGGCGTGCAGCTTCGTCCCCGCGGCGTCGAGGTGCGTGTGGTGGCGGATGCACGTGAGCGCGTCGAACAGGTCCTTGTCCTTCCGCTCCGCGTAGCGCGCGCCGTTCGTCGCGAGGACGGGCAGCCGCGCCGCGGCCGCGAGATCGAGCAGCGCGCGGTTCACGTGCTCCTCCTCGCGCAGGAAGTGGCGCTGCAGCTCCACGTGCACGCGGCCGGGAAACAGCGCGGCGAGGCGGTCCAGCTCGCGCGCGGCCCCGTCGAGGCCCGAGGAGGCCAGCGCGCGCGTCACGACGCTCTCCTCGCCGCCCGTCAGCACGTGCAGTCCCTCCGCGTGCTCGGCGACTTCTTCCCACGTCGCGGCCGCCTGGCCTTTCGGTTTTCCCGCGGCGGCGGCGGTCAGAAGCAGGCAGAGGTTCTTGTAGCCCCGCTGGTTCTCGGCGAGCAGCGTCAGGCGGGGAGGGGAGGCTCCTGCTGGGAGGGGAGGGGGAACGAGTCCCAGTGGGCCAGGGAGGTGGTTGTTGTCGGGTCGGTCGGAAAGAGTTTCTTCGAATGAGTGTGGGGTCGATGCGCTGTTCCCGCGGCGCGGGGCTGAGCTGCGCGCGCCCCGCGCTTCGGCTTCTTCTCCCGTATTCCCTTTCAAAGAAGATCTTTTTCTTTCTTCCTCTTTCTCCTCTCTCTCTTTCAAAGAAGAAATTCTCTTACTCCGAATCCCCATGAGAGCTGGATGCCTTTGGAGCACGACCTCTGCCCCGACGAGCGCCTTCACCCCAGCCGCCTTCGCCGCCTTCCAGAAGCGCGGGGCGCCGGAGACGCCGTTCGTGTCGATGAGCGCGACGGCGGGGAGATCGAGCGCCGCCGCGCGATCGACGAGGTCTTCGGGCAGCGAGGACCCGTTCAGGAACGAGAACGCCGAGGCGACGCGCAGCTCGGCGTAGGGCCTCGCCTTCCGAACGACCGTGGGCGGCCGCGCGTAGGCGCGCGCGCGCGCCTTCTCCTTGCGCGCGCCGGGCCCGTTGGGATGCAGGCCGCACCCGCCGTAAGGGCCGATGAAGTCGCGGGTGGGAGGCCCTTCCGCCATGGGGCGGCGAGCCTAGTCGCAAGTAAGACGTAAGTCAATGGTGACTATTTCGAGTCGGGCGCGCGCTCCAGCGCGGTGAGCTGCGGGGCGAGGTCCGGTGCGGCCCAGAAGCCGAGGCCGCACTCCACGAGGCCCGCCTCTTTGAACTTCCGCCGGTACCACGCGGCCCTGCGCATCTTGAAGCCCACCGTGTCGCCCTCGATGCCGGTCTCGAGATCGTCGTCGGCCGAGAGGAAATCGAGATACGCGACGCCGCCGACCAGCCCGCTGAGGCCCGTCAGCCCGCGCACGACCTCGCGCGTCGACACGTAGTGCAGCGTGTCCGAGCACACGACGAGGTCGAACGGCTCGTCGAAGCGCAGCTCGGCGAGCTGGCCCCACGAGCCCGGCCGCACGTTGCGCGAGCGGCCAAAGCGCCGCGCGGCGTAATCGCTCGTGTCGAGGCCCAGGTAGCGCAGCCTCGGGCGCAGCTCGCGCAGCAGCGGGAACCACGCTCCCTCGCCGCAGCCCACGTCGAGCACGGACGCGAGCGGCCGCCCGAGGAGATGCTCCGCGACCCCGACGGCCATCGCGACTTTCCGCGCGACGCCCGCGCGGCGCACGATCCGTTTCCGGGGGTCGCGATACCACTTCCGGAAGTACGCCGCGTCGTAGCGCTTTTCCGTCAGACGAGGCCTTCCTTTTTCCAGCGTTCGCAGGCCGGGTCCCGCGTCAGGCCTTGACCATGACGAGGATCATCTTGAACGGCGCGGTGGCACGCAGCGCGTGGGGCTTGTTCGCGGGCAGAAGGAGGATGTCTCCCGCCGAAACGTGGTGGGGC
>CAWEJK010000003.1:0-131181 GCA_963809425.1 Thermoanaerobaculia bacterium | reverse complement strand
GCTGCTGAAGAACGGCGGATTTTCGACCGGGAGCTGAGGAAGAGTTCTTTGAGGGGTGGGTGGCCGTCGCAGTGGCGCTGCGCGAGCAGAAGGCTTACGCCGTGAGGCGGGCGAGCCGGACCAGGTTGTAGGCGGTGAGAGTGGAGAGGACCTGGCTCGTCACGCGAGCCAGCCCACGCAATCGTGAGCGGGCCAGCCCGCCGACGCTCTTGCCCCAGCCGAAGATCTCCTCGACGCGTTTCCTGAGGATCTGGCTGATGCCGTAGCCGGCATGGCGCGTCGTCCTGCCGTCGATGGCGCTCGGATCGGCTCGCTGGTGTTCTGAGTGACGTGGGGCGTGGCGTTGAGGTGCCTGAGGCGCGCCACGCAGTCCTTCGTGTCATAGCCCTTGTCGGCCGCCACGCGTGATGCGCTTTTGCCGCTTCGCCGCGACGTCATCTTCACGGCAGCGATCTCGCTCGGCGAAGCCGTCAGCCGGCGTCACCTCGGCGTCCACGCACAGGCCGCTGCGGTTCTCCATGAAGGCGTGAGCCATGAAGCTCAGTTCGGCGCCTGCGCGTTCCCCGGCGATACAGCTTGGCGTCGGGATCGGTCGTCGAGGCGTGGGTGTCGTTGCGTCCTTTTCGCCCTTGAAGTCCACCTCGGCGTTTCGCCCACCCCCGCCGCCAGGGGCCTCGCCCGGCCCTTTGCCGCCGTCTTCCTCTTGAAGCTCTTCAGCGAGGCATTCGCTTCGATCAGCGTGCCGTCCACCGTGAAGTGCTCGTCTGAAAGCAGTCTTCTCTCGGCCGCCTGCTCCACGACCGCCTCGAAGAACTTCCGGTGAATGTCCCCCTCCATCAGCCGCCTTCGGTTCTTCGTGAACGTCGTCGCGTCGAACACCGTCCCGCTCGCCCCGAGGTCCAGAAACCAGCGAAACAGCAGGTTGTACTTGAGCTGCTCGCAGAACAGCCGCTCGGACCTGACGCTGTGCAGGCTGATCAGAAGCTGTGCCTTCAGCAGCATCTCGGGTGGAACCGAAGGCCGTCCCACGTCCGCGTACAGGCGATCGAGCTCTGGCTCGAGTCGCCTGAGCGCTTCGTCGGCAATCTTCTTGATCGTTCGAATCGGGTGGTCCCGCGCGATCAGCTCTTCGGGGACCACCGTCATCATGAGGTCGGGCTGTTCTTCTTTTTCGCCGCGCACACTTCAACATTGGGCGCGTTTCGCTCTTCGTCAACCCGCCTTTTTCAGCACCCTGCTAGCCGAGGCAGGCAGTTACGGGCGGCGAATCAAACCGCCCCGCGGACCCCCGGTTCGATGGGTGATTAATCCCCTCGCTTCAAGTACCGGAAGTCCTTTACGTCGTACTCCTTCATCTTCGCGATGAGGCTGCCGCGCGAGATGTTGAGGAGACGCGCGCCGAGGGACTGGTTGCCGCGCACCTTGCGCATGACGCGCTCGATGACCTGGCGCTCCACCTTCTCGACGATCTCCTTGAGGTCGTCGCTCTCCTTGAGCGCGAGCTCGACGTGCTCGCCCGAGAACTTCTGGTCGAGGTCAGCCAGCTTGATGGGGCCCGCGCCGATCTGCGCGGCCAGCCGTCGGACCTCGTTCTCGAGCTCGCGCACGTTCCCGGGATACCGGTAGTCGAGGACGGCGTTCATCGCCTCGACGTCGAACTGTTCCGCGGCCGGGCCGCCGTGGCGGATCGCGAGCGCGTCGAGAAGAGCCGGAAGATCTTCCCTGCGGTCCTTGAGCGGCGGGAGCCGCAGCGTGAGAGCCGAAATGCGGAAGTAGAGATCATCGCGGAAGGCGCCGTCCTCGACCGCCCGCGTCAGCGGCCGAGAGGTCGTCCCGATGACGCGCACGTCCACCGGAACGGTACGTCCACCCGGCGCCGTGACCTCGCGCGCCTCGAGCAGACGAAACAGCAGCGCCTGGGTGGGCGCGGGCAGGTCGCCGACCTCTTCGACGAGAAGGGTGCCGCCGTCCGCCTCGAAGAGCCGGCCGGCGCGCCGCCGCCGGTCGCCTGCGGCGGCCGCCCCGAGCAGATCCTCTTCGAGCGCCTGGGGATTCGCGGCCGTTGCCGACACGCGCACGAGCGGCCGCCCGCGCCGCGGCGAGAGGGCGTGAAGCGTCTCGGCCACGAGCGTCTTTCCGGTGCCGACGTCGCCCACGAGAAGAATCGGCGCCCGCGCCGAGGCGACCCGCGTCAACGAAGCCTTCAGATTCGACATCGCCAGGGAGCCGCCGACGAGCCGGGAGAGCGGGTCCTCCAGCGAGACCCCGGAGGAACCGGGTGCGGACGAGGCCCCGCGTTCGCCGAACGCCGCCTCGCTCCTTTCGCCGTGCACGAAACCGACGGCGGACGCGGCGTGGGCGATGAAGTCGAGAAGGGCTGGATCGGCCACGGTCTCGGCCGGAACGAGGAGGAGGCCGACCGGATCCCCGTCCGGCCGCGGGACCGGAAAGACGCGCAGGCGGGCGCCCCCTTCAAAGGCCTCCCACGACGAGGCCTTCCCGCGCGCCTCCGCGAGCGCCCGGGCCGACAGTCGGGGAAGTGTCCCCTTCCAGAGCGCGGCGATCGCCTCCCCCTCGTTCGGAGGAAGAAGCGAGATGAAGGCGAGGCTGTGCACGGGCGTCGAGGACGCGACGTATGCCGCGACCTCCTGAAGCAGATCCTCGAAGGGAACGGGCCGGCGGAGGCACTCGAAAAAACCGGACCAGGCGTCCGAAACCGGGCGCACCTCCGGGCGGTTGGGAGCTTCGCCGGGAGCCGCGGCGAGACGGGGGCCCGGAAACGCGACGGATCGCGCCGCGACCGACACGGGCGCGGAGGCCGCCGGCGCTCCGGGCACGACCGCGGTCGCCGGTCGGCGGGAGGGGCGCCAGCGCCGCCGCCGCGAGAGAAAGCGCGTCGCGTCCTCGAGGGGGCGGAGCGGCCATCCGGTGCGGGTTCGGCGGCGGGCCGTTCAGCAGGGTGATCGTGGCTTCGCCGATGGCGATCCGGTCCCCCGCCGCGAGGGCGGCGGACTTCACGACCGAGCCGTTCAGCGTCACGTCGGATCCCGGTGCGCTGCCGAGGACGTCGAGGCGCAGCTCTTCGCCCGCCACCGAAATCCGCGCGTGCCGGCCGAGAACACCCCGAGCGCGCACAACGAGATCATTTCCCGTCGAAGCACCGATGTGAATGACGTCCCGATGGACTTTGCGGACTTCCGATTCGCCGCCGGTCTTGCGGACTTCAAAGCTCAACATGGAACGGATCCTCCGCCGATGGGAGACAGCTTCCTGAACAGACACGAGCCTATCACGCCGGCTGTGGCCTGTCCGCCCCGCATCAACACAATTTGAACGACGACGGGCCGCCGCCCCGTGGCGCATACAATGAGAACGAGGGCTGAGCGCGACACATGCCGGTTTCCCCGCTCGACGGCCCCCCCTTCCGGGGGCGCCACACCACGACGCTGACGCGAATCGTCGGGACCGTGCGTTCGGTCCTCGACCCGGATTCGGTCGAGATGGAGTATCTCTTCGAGCCTTCCGGCCAGCGGTTTCGCTGGCTGGCCCTGCGCAGCCGCGTGTTCACGGCGAGCACCGTGCGCCCAGCCCGGCGGCACTCGACGCCGGCGGAGTCCCTGGCCGTGGAGTTCCACCTGACGGGCCTCCTTCAAGGGGCGCTCACTCTGATCCGCGGGCCCCGAAGGCCGTGGACGGCACCCGAGGTACTGCGCTTCGAGGTTTTCCGGCCGCTCCTCGCGCAGCTCCTCGAGAGCGCGGCGGCCGCCGAGATCCACGCGGCGGCCCGGCGCCGCCTCGAGAGCGCGGCCGAGGCCGCCTCCACGCCGATCCTCCTCGTGACGCCGTCGGGCTCCGTCCTCTACGCGAACCGCGCCGCGGCGGCGCTCCTTTCGCCCCGCGGCCCTCTCGTCGTCGTCCCGAGAGACGGCCGCGAGACCTCGCTCGCGGCCTGGATCTCGCGCCTGGGCGCGACCGCCCCCGCGGGAGAGAAGCTGCGCGCGACGCTCGGCGACGGCCGCGCGCTCGAGGCTTCGGTCGCGCGCTTCGCCGACGAGGAGCAGGACGACGTCGCGGTTCTCACGCTGCGCGTCCAGGCGGCGCTCTCCCACGAGGACGTTCGCGAGCGGCTCGCGACACGCGGCGTCTCGGGCCGCGAGGCCGAGGTCGTGGGGGCCGTGCTCGAGGGTCTTCGCAATGCCGAGATCGCGGGCCGTCTCTTCATCACGGAATGGACCGTCAAGGATCACCTCAAGCACGTCTTCTCGAAGCTCGGCGTGAGCTCGCGATCGGGCCTCCTGAAAGCTCTCGACTCGGCGCCCCGACCAGCCTCGAAACCCCATCCGGTGGAGTCCACGACCAGGCGACACCTCAAAATGTAGTGGTGTGCCGCCGTGCTTACATGGTAGGTTGCGGCCCGAAAACACCATCGCGTCCCCCGCGAAAAGGCGTTCATGTTCCGACTGAAAAGACTCGAGATCCAGGGGTTCAAATCGTTCGTGGACCGCACGTCGGTCACGCTTCCGTCGCGCATCACCGCGATCGTCGGCCCGAACGGCTCGGGCAAGTCGAACATCTGCGACGCGGTGCAATGGGTGCTCGGCGAGCAGTCGGCGAAGAGCCTCCGCGGCACGACGATGGAGGACGTCATCTTCAACGGGGCCGCGCGCCGGCGCCCGCTCGGGATGGCGGAGGTCGCGATCACCCTCGAGACGCGCGGCGGCGACCAGTGGGCCGACAGCGGCGGGGAGCTCGTCCTCACACGGCGCGTGACGCGCGACGGCGAGAGCGACTACATCGTCAACGGAAAAAAGTCGCGCCTCAAGGACGTGCAGGAGATCCTGACCGGCACGGGCCTCGGCGTGCGGGCCTACTCGATCATCGAACAGCAGAAGATCGACCTCATCCTCTCCACGAAGCCGCAGGACCGACGCAGGCTCATCGAGGAGGCCGCCGGCGTCTCGAAGTACAAGATCCGCAAGCGCCAGGCCGAAGTGAAGCTCGAGGAGACGCGCGGAAATCTCCTGCGCCTCACGGACATCGTCTCGGAGATCGACCGCACCTGCTCTTCGCTGAAGCGTCAGGCCTCTCGCGCCGCGCGCTGGAAAGAGCAGGCCGGCGTCCTCGCGGTCGAGAAGAAGAAACTCGCGAGGCTGCGAGCGGACCGGCTGACGGTCGGCTTCGCCGGAGGCGAATCGGCTCTCGCGGCCGCGACCGACGCGGAGGCCTCGGCTCTCGCGGAACTCTCTCGACTCGAGGCCGGCCTCCTCGAGGCGCGCCGCCTCGCCGACGAGGACGATCGTGCCGTCCGCGAGACGGGCGATGCCCTCGCCCGCGCGCGCGAAACCCTTTTCGCAGCCGTCGCGGCGATCGCGGCCGCCGGGCGCGAGGCCGAGGAAGCCCAGGCGCGCCAGGAGCTGCTCGAAGGGCAGCGGAAGGAATCCGAGGCGGATCACGGCCGGTACGTCGAGGAGGCGGGGCGCACCCTCAAGGCTCGTGACGAGGCGGAGGCCGCGCTCGCCGAGGCGTCTGCCGCGGTCACCGCGGCGGCCCAGGCCCTGGCCGAAGTTTCCGGCCGCGAGACCGACGTCACGGCGCGCCGCGAGGCTTCACGCCGCGACCTGCTCGCCGCCGGGGGACGCTCGGCCGAAGCCACGAACCGCGAACGCGAGGCCTCTCTCCTCGTCGACCGGCTCGGATTCGCGCTCGCGAAGCTCGAGGAACGCCGGACGCGCGCCGCGGCGCTCGTCGACGAGCGCCAGCAGGCGTCCGCCGAAGCTGAAGCGCTCCTCGCCGCGGCTTCTCTCGGCCTCGAGTCCGCGCGGAGGCAGCTCGAGCAGGCGAGTCACGGTCGCCGCGCCGCCGAGGACCGCCTCGCGACGCTCAAGGTCCTCCGCGAAGCGCACGTGGCGGCTCTTCACGCCGTCGACGTCCGCGCCGCCGCGCTCGAGACGACGCTCGCCGCGCGGGAGGCGGGAGGCGAGTCCGCGCGCCGCGCGCTCGAAACCGCGGGCCTCGAGCCGCACGGCGTTCTCGCGGACCACTTCGACGCGGCCGCGGGCTTCGAAAAGGCCCTCGACGCCGCGCTCGGCGCCGCCCTCGAGGCGCCCGTCCTCGAGACCCGCGCCGCCCTCGACGCCGCCCTCGCGGCCGTGCGCGAGAAGAAGCTCGGCGCCGCGCGCTTCGTGCACCCGCTCCCGGAGACGCCGTTTCCGCTGAAGCCGAAGGACCCGCGCGTCCTCGGGATCGCGCGCGAGCTGCTCGCCGCGAAGTCCGCCGGGGCGCCGTCTTCCGCTCTGCCCGATGCCGTCGTCGTCGCGAACGTGGACGATGCCCTCGCGCTCGCGGCCCTCCATCCCGAGCGCACGCTCGTCACGACGGACGGCGTCGTCGTGCGCGGCGCCGTCGTCGAGGCCGCCGGCACCGAGGTCCCGGGCGAAGGTCTCTTCACGGTCCGCCGCGACCTTCGGAGCCTCGCGGGCGAACGCGAGGGCATTGCCGCGAAGCGCGCCGAGGCGGAGGCCGAGATCGACTCGCTCGCGGAGCGCGTCGGAGCGTTCGCCGCGACGCTCGACGCGGCGCTCGCCGCGAGCCGCGCGGCCGAGCGCGCGCACTCCGAAGCCGAGGCGAAGACCGCCGCCGCCCGCACCGAAGAAGAGCGGGCGGTTCAGGAGCTTCGCGTCCTCGGCGGGGAGGACGATGCGCTCCGGCAGGACCTCGCGAAGGCCGGCGAGAGCCGCGCCGATGCCCAGCGCCTCGCGGCCCAGCGCCAGGCCGAGATGGCGACCGTGGAGCGAACGCTGTCGGAGCTCGAGACGGCGCTCGACGGCGCGCGCGCGGCGCGTCTCGCGTCCGCGGAAGCCGATGCCGTCGCGCGCAACGCGCGGGACGTGCTCGTGGAACGTGCCGGTTCGCTCGCCTCCGCGTCGGCGGGCGCCGAGGAGCGCGCCCGCGACGCGGCGCGCCGGGTCTCCGAGCTCGCCGACGCGCTCGTCGAGGTCGCCGAGCGGGGACGGCAGGCCCTCGCCGCCGGGGAGGCCGCCCGCGCCACCGAGGCCACCGCCGCGGTCGCCGCGGCCGAGGCCGAGCAGCGCCGGGCCGCGGCCGACGAAACGGCAGATGCGCGCCGCGGGGCGCGTGTCGTCGCCGAGGCCGAGGCCGCCGCCTCGCGGGAGGCGCTCGACGCCACGCGGCGGAAGCGCTTCGAGGCGGAGCTCGGACTCGAGCGCCACAAAGCCGATCAGGATCACCTCGTGGAGACGTGCCGGAACGAGTTCGGCTGCCGGCCGGAGGAGCTGCCCGTCCTCGAGCGCAGCGAGGCCGAGCGGGAGATGAGCGACGAAGACCTCGAAACCGCCCTGGCCGACGGCGTGATGACGCGGTCTCTCGCGCTCGAGCGCCTCGGCCCCGTCAACCACGCCGCGCTCGAGGAATACGAGGTCGAGAGCAGGCGGCTCGAGGAGCTGTCGGCGCAGAAGGCCGACCTCGAGGCGTCGCTCGCCCAGATTCTCGAGACGATCAAGACGATCAACCTCACCTCCTCGGAGCGCTTCCAGGAGGCGTTCGCCGCCGTGAACTTCAACTTCGGCCAGGTGTTCCAGCGCCTCTTCCGCGGCGGCACGGCCTCGATGCACTTGCTGGACGAGGGCGATCCGCTCGATTCGGGTCTCGAGATCATGGCGCAACCCCCGGGCAAGAGGAACCAGACGATCGGTCTTCTCTCGGGCGGCGAGAAGGCGCTCACGGCCGTCGCGCTCCTCGTCGCGATCTTCAAGTTCAAGCCGTCGCCGTTCTGCATCCTCGACGAGGTCGACGCCTCGCTCGACGAGGCGAACATTGACCGCTTCACGTCGCTCCTCGTGGAGCTGTCCGAGGAGACCCAGTTCGTCCTCATCACGCACAACAAGAGGACGATGGAGACCGCGCAGGCCCTTTACGGCGTCACGCAGGAAGAGCCAGGGGTTTCGAAGCTCGTCTCTGTCCGCTTCGACTGAGCTATGATCCCACTATGGGCTTGAGGGTCATGGGGGGTCTCAGATGAGTTCAGCTTTCGTCACGCTGGACAAGAAGGGTCGTGCGACTTTGCCCGAGGATGTCCGCACCGCCCTCGGCGTCGAGGCCGGTGACTTCATCATCCTGGAACGGACCGAGCGCGGAACATTCGAACTCGTTCCCGCGGCGCTCGTTCCCAAGGACCAGCTCTGGTTCCACCACCCCGAAATGCAGCAGCGGATCATGAAGGCCGAGGCGAGCAACGTCGCGGGCCGCGCGACGCGCACGAGGACCCCCGAGGAAGCAATGGCGTTCCTCGATGGCCTGAAAGGCCGTCCCGACAGAAAGCGCAAATAAGAAGAACGCGCGTGGCCGAAAAGCAGACGTTTCTCCAAGCGGTGTGGTCCGAGGCCTGGAAGGAGTCTTACGCCGGCCTGAACAGCGACCGACAGCAATCCTGCGACCGCGCTGCGATGGCGCTCATCAAGCGGGAATCGTCGCCGGGTCTCCGTGTGAAGCCGATTCAGCCCGAGAAGTACTACTTCGAGGCTCGAATCAGCAGCGGCGACCGCAACGTCTTTCGCGTCGAAGGAGGCACGATCTTCTTCATCGACGTCGTCACGCACGATGACATCGAACGTTACGGAAAGCGGACACGCCCACGCTGAGGGCTCGGCGACCCCCATTTGTTCTTCAGCAATTTGCCCGGTTAGGTCCGCTCGCGTCCGCTTCGACTAGCGCCCGGCCGGACTCTCGAAGGCGGTCAGGATCGGCCGCCGGCCGGTCCCCTCGCGCCCCGATCTCTTCCCGGGAGAGGTTTCGTCCTTTTCCTTCGGCGGCAGAGGCGTGATGAGCTCGTGCATCAGGAAGAACGCGAGCACCATGAATCCGGCGAGGTACCAGAGCTGGAAGAACAGCTGGTTCGAGCCGTTCCGGTAGAACCCGATCCCGAAGACCGGCAGCGCCGAGTAGGCGCACAGCGCGACGAGGAAGAGCAGCACCGCCTTGTGCCGCTTGGGGGAGGTCGTGTCGCTCATCGTTCCGCCTCCTGTCTAAACTGAGACTCTGTCTGGATTCTGCAACGCGAAGCCGGCGCAACGCAAGGTGCACGAGCAGCTTGAACTGAGACTCTGTTCCCTTATCATATCCGTCGAGCGAGGGGATGAAATGCACCAATGGCCTTTCTCCTGGTTGACGACCGTGGACGTGTCGCGGGACGGGTACCGGGCGGAAGCCCTGTTCTGGTACACGACGCTCATGTGCGTCATCGCATTCGCGCTCGTCACGTTCGCGCTCGTGTATTCCTCGTGGAAATATCGCGCGCGGCCGGGCGTGAAGGCGCTGTATACCCACGGGACGGACCGCAAGAGCTTCGCGGTCACGGGAATCCTCGCCGCCCTCGTCTTCGTGACGATCGACATGAACCTCGTGAGGGTGTCCCAGGCCGACATCAAGGAATACACGTACAACTGGCCCGTGTCGCCGGACACGCTGAAGATCGAGGTCATGCCGCAGCAGTGGGCGTGGAACATCCGGTACGCCGGCCCCGACGCCGTCTTCAACACCGCGGACGACGTCGTCACGCTGAACGAGATGCGCGTGCCCGTCGGACGGCCGGTCATGCTGAACCTGAAGGCGAAGGACGTCATCCACAGCTTCTACATCCCGAACTTCCGCCTGAAGCACGACGCGAACCCCGGCTACGTGACGCGCACCTGGTTTCAGGCCGTCCAGCCGGGCAATTTCGAGATCGCGTGCTCGCAGATGTGCGGCTGGGCGCACTACCGGATGAAGGGCGATCTCATCGTGCAGCCGGAGGCCGATTTCGCGCGGTGGATGAAGGAGGCCGAAGGCGACGCGAAGCGCCGGTTCGACCCGGCCGACAAAGAACAACTCTGGGGATGGGAGTGGGTGCAGTGAGCGCCGTCCGGCACGTTCACGTCGGGCCCGGATTCCACGCCGAGCAGCACATCCATCCCGAGCCGACGTCGTTCCTCAGGAAGTACATCTTCTCGTTCGACCACAAGGTCATCGCGAAGCAGTTCCTCTGGTACGGCCTCTTCTTCCTGGCGATGGGCGGCGTCATGGCGATGATGATCCGCTGGCAGATCGCGTATCCCGGCACCGCGTTCCCCGTGCTCGGACAGCTCCTGTGGCCGCAGAGCGGCGGCGTGATGCCGCCGCAGTCCTACGCGGCGTTCTTCACGATGCACGGGACGCTCATGATCTTCTTCGCGATCACGCCGATTCTCATCGGCGCGTTCGGGAACCTGCTCATCCCCCTCATGATCGGCGCGCGGGACATGGCGTTCCCCACGCTGAACCTGCTCTCGTTCTGGACGAACGTCCTCGCCGGCCTCTGCATGGTGGTGTCGTTCTTCGTCCCGATGGGACCCGCCGCGGGGGGCTGGCAGTCGTATCCGACGCTCTCGACGCTCGTGGGCTCGCCCGGACACGGCCAGACGCTCTGGGTTCTCGGCGTCTTCCTGACCGGAAGCGCTTCGATCATGGGCGCCGTCAACTACATCACGACGGTCGTGCGCCTCCGGGCGCCCGGCATGGGCTATTTCCAGATGCCGCTCTCCGTCTGGGGCATCTGGCTCACGGCGATCCTCAACGCGCTTTTCGTCCCGGTGCTCGCGGCAGGCGTCCTCCTCCTCTTCCTCGACCGCGTCTTCGGCAGCCACTTCTTCCTCGCCGGCGCCGCGATCACGAAGGGCGGCGGGGATCCGGTCCTCTACCAGCACCTCTTCTGGATCTTCGGCCACCCGGAGGTCTACATCCTCATCCTGCCCGCCTGGGGCATCGTGTCCGACCTCCTGGCGTTCTTCTCGCGCAAACCCGCGTTCGGCTACAAGGCGACGGCGCTCTCGATGAGCGTCATCACGCTCCTGTCGATGGTCGTCTACGGGCACCACATGTTCGTCGTCGGCATGAGCCCGCTTCTCTCGCAGGGCTTCATGACGCTCACGATGCTCATCTCGATCCCCTCGGCCGTGTTCTTCCTGAACTGGCTCGGGACGATGTGGCGGGGCTCGATCCGCTTCGCGACTCCCATGCTGTTCGCGGTCGGCGTCGTTTTCGTGTTCGGCCTCGGCGGCCTCACGGGCCTCCACCTCGGCGCGATCTCGTCGGACATCTACCTGCACGACTCGTACTTCGTGATCGGGCACTTTCACCTCACGATGGCGGCTTCCGTGCTCCTCGGCGCCTTCGCGGCGATCTACTTCTGGTTCCCGAAGATGTTCGGGAAGATGATGAACGACACGCTCGGCAAGTGGCACTTCTGGCTCACGATCGTCCCGATCACGGTCATCTTCTGCGGGATGCTCGTCGTGGGCTACGGCGGCATGCAGCGCCGCCTCTACAACTACGAGGCGTACGAGTTCCTCAAGCACCTTCACCCGATCAACGTGTGGATGACGCGCGCGGCGCTGCTCCTCGGCGCCTCCCAGTTCCTCTTCGTCGGCAACTTCCTCTCGAGCCTCATCTCCGGAAAGAAGGCGGCGGAGAATCCGTGGGAGGTCGGCACTCTCGAGTGGACGATTCCGTCCCCGCCGCCGCACCACAACTACGACGAGATCCCGGTCGTTCTCCACGGGCCGCACGAGTTCAACAATCCGGCGGTGGCCGGCAAGGACTGGCTCGCGCAGGACGAGCCGATCGGCGACGACCCCATCGCTCTCGAGGCCGCGTCTTGATCGGGCGGAGCGTCGCCGCCGCGGGCTTTCCCGCCGCCGACGAGTCCCGGCGAACGTCCTTCGTCGGGATGGTGATGGCGCTCGGCTCGTGGACGATGCTCTTCGTCGCGCTGTTCTTTTCGTACGCGGTCCTCCGGCTGAACGCCCCGGCGTGGCCTCCGGACGGTCTCGCGCCTCTTCCGAAAGCGCTCCCCTTTCTCAACACCCTGGTTCTCCTCGCGTCGAGCTGCGTCCTCCACCTCGGCGCGCGCCCGGAGTCGGAAGGGAGGCCCGGCACGCTCCGGCGCGCGCTCCTCCTCACGATTTCGCTCGGCGGTCTCTTCCTGGCGCTCCAGCTCGCCGTGTGGATCCCCCTCTGGCAGCGGGGATTCCGCATCGACAACACCGGTCCCTACGGCTCCATCTTCTATGGCCTCACCGTGTTCCACGCGCTCCACGTCCTCGCGGGGCTCCTCGCGCTGGCCTTCCTGCTGCCCGGCGCGTTCTCGGGACGCATCGCTTCGGGCCGCTCGAGCGCGGTGCGCGTCTCGGCCATGTTCTGGCATTTCGTCGACGCCGTCTGGGTCGTCATGTTCGTCGCCGTCTATCTCGTTTGAGATCGGAGAAGAGAGAAAGAGTCTATGAAGGTCGGACGGACGAAGATGGACGGAAGCGTTGCGCGGATGTCGGTGACAACCGCGGTCGTGGCGATCGCGGCGGTCCTCGCGGGCGGCGCCGGATGCTCCGGCCCGGGCCGGACCTTCACGAAGACGATGACGCTCGGGGGCAAGAAGGTTTCGGCGCGCCGGCTGAACAGCGGCGAGCACCTGTTCGTCACGTACTGCTCCGCGTGCCATGGGATGAAGGGCGACGGGAAAGGCCCGGCCTCGATCGGCCTCCGCCCGCCGCCTCGCAACTTCACGCAGGGTCAGTTCAAGTTCGCGGCCGTGGCGAGCGGACAGCTTCCGAACGACGAGGATTTCTTCCGCATCATCCAGAAGGGCCTCCACGGCAGCGCGATGCTTCCCTGGAACGACGTCCCCGAGCGGGAGATCATGGACATCATCCAGTACATCAAGACGCTCTCGCCGAAGTGGGCCGAGAAGACGCCCGGCGAGCCGATCGTCCCCGGCCCCGATCCGTGGGGCGCGGAACGGAAAGCCGAAGCGATCACGCGCGGCATGAAGGTCTACCACGGCCTGGCGCAGTGCCTCTCGTGCCACCCGGCGTACGAGACGAAGGAGACGATCAACGCGGCGAGCCTGGAGCTGTCCAAACGCGAAGCGACGCTGCGTCCGGACGCGTACCACGCCGAAATGAAAGACAGCGACTACGGCTACAAGCTGATGCCGCCGGACTTCACGCGCGACCACGTCCGCGCGGGCGAGACTCTCGAGGACATCTACCGCACGATCGCCTCCGGCATCGGCGGCACGGCCATGCCCACGTGGAAAGGCGCTCTTCCGGACGACGACCTCTGGGCGATGGCCTACTACGTGCGCTCGCTCATCGACATCAAGGGCTCGCCGGAGGCAGACGCGCGGCGGGAGAAGCTCGTCGCGGCGCTCGAGGTCGCGTCGCACGAGACCACGAACTGAAGAAGGAAGAAGGAAGATTTTGCTGAGAAGAGATATTTCCCGAATGGACGATGTCAAGGGTCAGCGACCGCAGAGCGGCGCGCGAAGCGCGCCCTTGACATCGCCCATTCGGGAAGAAGATTTGCTTCTATCGGTGGCTGCATCAGCAGCCGCCGCATATGAGAAAGAATTCTCCTCTCTCTCCCCCTCTTCTCTCTCCAAGAAATCTTCCTCTTCCTCGTCTCCTTTTCTTCCTCAGCGCATCGCCGCCCGCCTCACCGGCAGCCCGTGGTTCTGGGCGCTTCTCGTTGGTGCTGCATTCACGCTGCCGCTCGTCCGGTCGGTCCGCAGGGCCCTGCCGCCCGCGCCGCCCGTCCTCGGCACGTTCCCGGCATTCGCGCTCGTGGATCAGGCCGGCAATCCCGTCCGCGAGACCGACCTTCGCGGGCACCTCGTCGTCCTCGAGTTCACGTCCGCGGACGCGCTCGTCGCGGGCGGCTCACCTCTCGCAAAGCTCCAGCGGCGCGTGCGCAATACCGGCGAAGCGGTCCACCTCGTGAGCTTCGTCGACGCGACCTCCGCCTCGCCCACGCTCGCCTCTCTCGCGAAGAACGCCGGGGCCGGCGCGTGGCGCTGGACGCTCGCGGGCGGAGACGTCGGGCCGCTCGAGGCCGCCACCCTGAAGGCGCTCCACGCGCCCGAGGGCGGCACCCTCGCGGGCCGGCTCCTTCTTCTCGACGGCCGGGGCCGCATGCGCCGCCTCGGGGCGGCGTCGCCCGACGAGATCGACCTCCTGATGCGCGACACCGGACTCCTCGTGAACATGGAAGGACTGTGAATGAGCGCTCGTCCTGAAGCTTCGTACGCCGCCGTCACGCCTCCGCGCGCGGATCCCACGTTCGGGGCCGCGACGACGGGCAAGGTCGGGATGTGGATCTTCCTGATCACCGACGCCATGACGTTCGGCGGCCTCCTCCTCGCCTACGGCATCCTCCGCGCGGGCAACAGGGAATGGCCCACACCGACGAGCGTCCTCGGCATTCCGTTCACCGCCGTCATGACGTTCGTCCTCATCGTCAGCTCCCTGACGATGGTCCTCGGGCTCGACGCCGCGAAAAGGGGCAACCGGCGCGACGCCGTGAAGTGGCTTCTCGCGACGGCCGGAGGCGGGATCTTCTTCCTCTGCGGCCAGGTCTACGAGTACCGCCACCTCATCCACGAGGGCTTCACGCTGCCTTCCGGCAGCTTCCCCGCGACTTTCTACGTGATCACGAGCTTCCACGGCGCGCACGTCTTCACGGGGGTCTGCTACCTTCTGATCACCGCTGCCGGCGTGTGGCGCGGCAAGCACCTCGAAAACGGCGCGAACTTCGTCGAGATCACGGGCCTCTTCTGGCACTTCGTCGACCTCGTCTGGATCCTCGTCTTCACGCTCGTCTACCTCATCCCGTGAGGGCCGCATGACCGAACACGCCGCCACCCACGACGCCACGGCCCACAGCGCCGCTCCCGACGCGCACGCGCCGCACGCCGACCACCGGCGCGACTACTTCCGGATCTTCTGGGTGCTCCTCGTCCTCACGATCCTCGAGGTCGGCTTCTCGTACCTGAAGATCGACAAGCGGATCATCTCGGCCGTCATGATCGCGCTCGCGCTCTCGAAGGCCTCGTTCGTCGGCCTCTACTACATGCACCTGAAGTACGAAAAACGATCGCTCCTGTGGCTCGCGTTCCTGCCGATTCCGCTCGCGGGCTCCTACGCGGTGTTCCTCCTGCTCGACGCGTTCAATCTCCTGCGCGGCGTCGCGGCGCCGTGGGTCCACCGCTGATGAAGACGACCGCCCGCGCCGCTCTCCTCGCCGCCGCCGTGCTCCTCGCGCGCGGGGCGATCGCGTGCCCGTCGTGCGCGGCCTCGTCCTCGCCGAAGGACCCGAACATCTGGCCCCTCGTCGGCCTCTTCATGCTCGTGCCCTGGATCATCGCGGCCGGCGCGGTCTGGCTCATTCGCCGGGAGTCCCGGGCGGCATAGACTCCCTCCGTGCGGGCGTTCCACACGGCGCCCCCCGGAGGAGCTTCATGCCGAACCTTTGCCGCGCCGCCGCCTTCGGCGCCGCCCGTTCCCTCGCCGCCGTTCTCGTCCTCGCCTGCGCGTCCCCGCTCACGGCAGCGGACGCACCGAAGCCCGCGGCGCCCGAGAGGGTGACGTCCGTCGAGGGCATCACGGAGTACCGCCTTGCGAACGGGCTCAAGGTCCTCCTCTTCCCCGACGCCTCCAAGCCGACGATCACGGTGAACGTGACGTATCTCGTCGGCTCGCGGAACGAGGGTTACGGGGAGACGGGAATGGCCCACCTCCTCGAGCACCTCGTCTTCAAGGGAACCCCGAAGCACGGAGACATCCCGCAGGAGCTCACGTCCCACGGGGCGCGCCCGAACGGCTCGACGTCGTTCGACCGGACGAACTATTTCGAGACGTTCGACGCGACGGACGCGAACCTCGAGTGGGCGCTCGACCTCGAGAGCGACCGGATGGTGAACTCGTTCATCGCGAAAAAGGATCTCGACAGCGAGATGACCGTCGTCCGGAACGAGTTCGAGGCCGGCGAGAACTCTCCGAGCGGGATCCTCTTCAAGAGGCTCGTCGCGACCGCCTACCTCGAGCACGGGTACGCGCACCTCCCGATCGGCTCGCGGTCCGACATCGAGAATGTCGACATCGGGCGGCTGCAGGCCTTCTACCGGACGTACTACCAGCCGGACAACGCGGTCCTCGTGGTGGCAGGAAAGTTCGACGAGGCGAAGACGCTCGCCCTCGTCCAGAAGACGTTCGGCGCGATCATGAAGCCGGCGCGGACGGTCCCGCCGACGTACACGCTCGACCCGCCGCAGGACGGCGAGCGCACGGTCACCCTCCGCCGTGTCGGTGACGTCCAGGTCGTCGCGGCCGGGTACCACATCCCGTCCGGAAGCGACGCGAACGCCCCGGGCCTCAACCTGCTCGCGTTCACGCTCGGCGACACGCCCTCCGGCCGCCTCCACAAGGCGCTCGTCGAAACGAAGAAGGCGGCGTCGATCTTCGGATTCGCCTGGCAGCTCAAGGAGCCCGGCCTCGCGATCTTCGGCGCCGAGCTGAGGCAGGATCAGTCGCTCGACGAGGCGCGCGACATCCTCCTGAAGACGGTCGAGGACGCGGCCGTCCACCCGCCGACGAAGGAAGAGGTCGAGCGCGGCCGCACCCAGTACCTCAAGCAGATCGACCTCGCGCTGAACGATTCCTCCCAGGTCGGCCTGCGCCTTTCCGAGTGGATCGCGAAGGGTGACTGGCGCCTCTTCTTCCTGTACCGCGACCGCCTGAAGGCCTATCCCGTCGAAGGCGTCGCGAAGGCGGCGGCGGCGTACCTCAAGCCCACGAACCGGACCGTCGCGACGTTCATCCCGACCGCGAAGCCCGACAAGGCCGACGTCCCGCCGCCCTCCGACGTCGCGGCGATGCTGAAAGGTTACACGGGCGCGGCGGCGGTCGCCGCCGGCGAGGCATTCGACCCGTCGCCCGCGAACGTCGAGGCGCGGACGAGGCGCTCGACGCTCGCCTCGGGCATGAAGGTCGCGCTCCTCCCGAAGAAGACGAGGGGCGGCTCCGTGCGCGGGACGATCGCGATTCACTTCCGCGACGTGGCCTCGCTGACCGGCAAGACCGAGATCGCGGGGCTCACCGCCGACATGCTCGAGCGCGGCACCGCGAAGAAGACGCGGCAGCAGATCCAGGACGAGATCGACCGCCTCAAGGCCCGCGTGCACATCTCCGGCGGGACGGGTACGGCGTCGGCCTCGATCGAGACGACGCGCGAGAACCTTCCGAAGGTCCTCGACCTCGTCGCCGAGATCCTCAAGGAGCCGTCCTTCCCCGCGGCCGAGCTCGAGATCCTCCGGCAGGAGAACCTCGCCGAGATCGACCAGATGAGGACGGAGCCGCAGGCCGTCGCCGGGATTGCCTTCGCGCGCCGCATGCGGTCCTATCCGAAGGGCGACCCACGCTACACGGCGACGCCGGAGGAGAGCGCCGAGGCGTTCAAGGCGGCGACGCTCGATCAGGTCAAGGCGTTCTACAAGGAGTCCTTCGGCGCCTCGAACGGCGAGGCCGCGCTCGTCGGCGACTTCGACGAGGCCGCGACCGCCGCGCAGCTCGCGACCCTCTTCGGCTCGTGGAAGAGCCCGAGCCCCTACACGCGCATCCCGGCCGTCTTCACGGACGTCCCGGCGGACACGGTCAAGCTCGAGACGCCGGACAAGGCGAACGCGCTCTTCCTCGCGGGTCAGAACCTCGCCCTGCGCGACGACGACCCGGCCTACCCGGCGCTCCTTCTCGGCAACTACATGTTCGGCGGCGGCTTCCTGAACTCGCGCCTCGCCGTGCGCGTCCGCCAGAAGGAAGGCCTCTCCTACGGCGTCGGGTCCGGGCTCGAGTCCGGGATCCAGGACGCGTCCGGCCGCTTCACGGTCTACGCGATCCACGCGCCGCAGAACACGGCGAAGCTCGAGACGGTCGTGCGCGAGGAGATCGAGCGCGCGCGCACGGGCGGCTTCACGGCCGAGGAGCTCCAAGCCGCGAGGTCCGGCTGGCTCCAGGGCCGGCAGGTGAGCCGCTCGCAGGACCCCGAGCTCGCCGGCCTCCTCTCCCGCCACCTCTTCAACTCCCGGACCCTCGCGTGGGACGCGGAGCTCGAGAAGAAGGTCGCCGCCCTCACGCCCGAGCAGGTCGGCGCGGCGTTCCGCAAGTGGATCGACCCGGCGAAGCTTTCCGTCGTCCGCGCGGGCGACTTCGCGAACGCAAAGGCGGACGTGAAGAAGTAACCGGATGCGACCCGTCGACGACCGCGGCCGGGCGGTGGAGAAGCTCCTCGCCGGTCGTTACGAGTTTCTCGGTTTCCTGGGACGCGGCGGGTTCGCGTCCGTGTATCAGGTCAGGAGCACGAGCCTGCAGCGGCTCGAAGCCCTGAAAGTGCTTCTCGAAACGCACGTCGAGGGCTCCGAGTTCGCGCAGCGCTTCCGCCAGGAGGCACGTGTCGCGGCCTCGCTCGAGCATCCGAGCATCGTGAAGATCTACGATTTCGGCTTCGTCGAAGGCACGCTCTGGTACTCGATGCAGTTCGTGGAGGGGCCGACTCTCACGGGCGAGCTCGCGAGGCGCGGCGCGTTCGACGAGGAAACCGCCGCGCGAATCGTCGTTCCGCTTCTCGACGCGCTCGACTACAGCCACGGGCGCGGGATCATCCACCGCGACATCAAGCCCGACAACGTCCTCCTCGACGTGCGCGGGCGGCCGTTCCTGATGGACTTCGGCATCGCGAAAACGGGCGACAACCTCGTGAAGACGCAGACGGGGTTCATTCTCGGCTCGCCGGCCTACCTCTCGCCCGAGCAGCTCCGGGGAGAGCGGCTCGACGGTCGCACCGACGTTTACTCGCTCGGCGTCATGCTGTACCAGATGCTCGCGGGAATCATCCCCTACCGCACGGACAACATGTCGGCTCTCGCGCGGCGCCTGACCGAAGACGCGCCGCCGCTCTCCGGCCGGTGCGCGGGCGTTCACCCCGAGCTCGAGCGCATCGTCCACCGCTCACTGAGTCGCGACCGGGAGGCGCGCTACGCGTCGGCCGCCGAGATGCGGGAGGACGTCGAGACCTTTCTCGCGGACGTCCACCCGAAAACGACGCGCGCGCGCACCTCCTCCAGCGAACGCCCCACGGTCGGTCTCCCGGTTGTCCCGGCCGTGGCGCCCGTCCCCGCGCCGCCGCTCGCGCGGCCCGTTCCGGAGGCGCGGTCCGAACCGCCGGCCGGGAGCGCACGGGCGACGGCGGCCCTCGCCTCCGCGCGGCGCCCGGCGTGGCTCCTGCCGGCGGCCGGCTTCCTCGCCGTCGCCGCGCTCGCGGCGGGCGTTTACTTCCTGGCGCGCGGGCGGGGCCCGAGAGTCGCTCCCGGAGCGAGCCCGGCGATCACCGCGGCGGCTCCGCCGCCCGCGCCGACTGCACCCGCGCCGGCTCCACCCGCCCCGGCGGCCGTTCCCACTCGCGTCGAGGCGCCGGTGCCGACGGCATTTCTGGCCGTGCCCACGCCCCTTCCCACGGCCGCGGCGGCGGCCGTTCCGACGCGCGCCCGCGCCGCCCGGGAGATCCCCACCCGCGCACCCGCAGCCGCGCCCGTCCACGCGGCTCCGCCCATCCCCGTCCCCCGTCGCGCGCTGACGAAGCCGGACGTCGAGGAGGAGGTCAGGATCGCGCTGTCCCCCGCGCAGGAACGCGAATGCGGCGGCCAGGTCGTCGGAATCTCGGTCGTCATCGGAGAGGACGGCAGCCTGAAGAACCGCCACGTCATCTCGCCGGTTTCCCCGGCGTGCGACGCGCTCGCGCTCGAGGCCCTTTCGAAATACAGGTTCCGCCCGGCGCGCGACGAACAGGGCCGGCCCGTCGAGGGCCGTTTCGGCCTCTCGATCCGCTTTTGACGGCGCCCGATCCGTCGGATAATGCCCTTCGTTCCGAGGGAGGTTCTTCATGAAGAGACCCGCTCGCCTCGTGTTCCTGATCGCCTTTTCCGCGCTGCTCGCGGGGTGCGCGCGAGGCGTCAAGATGAAGATGGCGATCGATGTCCTCTCCGAGCCCGAGAAAGCCACGGTTTCCTACAAGGGAAAGGTGCTCGGGGAGACGCCGAAATCCCTCAACGTGAATACCTTCGAAGACGTCTCGTCGATCACCGCGACGAGCGCGGACCTCGAGGTCGTCGAGAAGCGCATCCGCATCGTCTCGCCCGACCAGGCCCAGGTCATCTTTCGACTCGGCAAGGGCGGGATCTCGCCCGTCGCGCAAAAGCTCGGCCTGACGCGCGTCCTCGTCTTCGAATACGCCGAGAAAGTCTGTTTCGATTCCGCGAAGTTCGACCTCAAGCCGGACGCTCTCCCCGTTCTCGCGACGCAGGCCGAGATCCTGAATCAGTACTTCCCGAAGGCCGCCGTCTACGTCTGCGGCTACACGGACTCGACAGGCAGCGACGCCCTGAACGACAAGCTCTCGCTGCAGCGCGCCGAAGCCGTGCGGAACTTCCTCGTGAACCAGAGCGTGGACAGCGCGCGCATCAAGACCCAGGGCTTCGGCAAGCAGTTCGAGGTCGCGCCGAACACCACGGCCGAGGGCCGCGCCCTGAACCGCCGGACGGAAGTCATTCTTCCGGAGTAGGCCTGCCTCCGTGGTGCGGCACCGCGCAGTGCGCGCCGCACCCGAGCCGGTAGCGGTTGCGCGCGACGAGGCGGTAGACGCGGTCGGCCAGGGGGCGCGCGAACGGCAACGCGAACACGCACCCGAGAGGGCGTCCGCCCGGCAGAATCCTCACGAGCCGCTCGGCCGCGGCCGCGCCGCTGCGCGTCTCGTTACCGGGTCCGACGAGCTGCATGGCTTCCCGGAACGCGCTCTCGGGGATCCACGGAAACCGCTCCCGGACGCCGCCGCGCTGGAAGGGAACGATCTCCACCGTTCCCCCGCGATCCCACGTGGCGACGAGATCCGCCGAGCGCACGCAGAACCGGCAGTCGCCGTCGTAGACGAGCGTGTACGGGCGCGCGCTCGGGAAGTCCATCAGTCATCGAAGGTCGTCCGGCAGAAGACGCGCCCCTTTCGTGAGGCGAGCCGCACGTCGAGGACGTGCATTCCGCGCTTGCCCGGAGGCGCGACGACGACGACGACGTAGCGGCCCGAGATCTGTTTCGCCACGCGCCCGAGGGCGAGCTCCGGAAACTCGTTCGTCTTCTGGTAGCTGCCGCCCGTGAGGTCCGCGATGAGCCGGAGCTGCCGCTCGCCGTATCGCGTGGAGGCGGCGTCCGTCACGTCGACGCTGAAGACGCTGAGGCGCGCCTCACGGATCGCCTCGATCGCCTCGCCGTAGTCGACGGCCTCGTTCGTCCGCCGGTTCACGTACAGCCCCCAGCCGAAGAAAAGCATCGTCTTCGCCCCGGGGATCGGCGCGAGCGCCCGGGCGGTCAGCGCGAGCGCCTTCTCGACCGTCGCCGCGCGGCGGGCCGCGGCGAAATCGAAGTTCCGCGCAAGCGAAGGGAACGGCGACACGGCGACGTCGCCCGGCGTCCCGAGCTTGATCGCCTTCCTGATCGCAATTTCGAGCTTTGTCCGGTCGCCGGTGAGGTCCAGATGAAGCTTCAAATGCGAGTCGAAAGAGACGACCGCGACACGGTCGGTCGGGAGAAACGTATCCAGAAGCGTCTTCGAATGGTGAATCGTCCGGACGAAGCCGGTGAGTCTCGACGGAGAGAAGCTGGACTGGAAGAAGAGGACGATCAGCCGCCCGGGGGGCGCCACGACCGGCGCGACCGACGATGCGGCGCCCGGCTCGGCGGCCCTGAACTCCGACTCCCCCGCCGGTACCCACTCGGCACTCTCCACCTCGGCCGGCTTGCCGTCGACGAACGCCTCGAAGTCGGCCGCCCCGAGGTCCGGAATCGGCTCGCCCCTCCTGTCGATGACGTGCGCGTCGACGACGACGCGAGAGACGTGGACCTCCCCCTTGAACGCCACCGGGGGCTCGTCCGGCTGCGCGAGCGCGAGAAGGAGGATCGGCAGGAGCCGCATCATGAGCCTCCTGGAACGCGATCCGCTGTTACAATGCCTCGCATCTACCAGCCCCGGTCCAGAGGATACCGATGACGGAGAGATTTCGAAGAAACGTCCGTGTGGGCGCAGCCCTCCTGGCTGGGATTCTTCTCTGCATGGCTGCCACCGAGAGCGGGATGGTCGCGGGCCAGGCCCCTCTCCAGACGAAGAAGGATTCCCAGGCGCCCGTGAAGGCGCCCGCTCCGGCGGTCCAACTCAAGGTCAGCTTTCAGTCGAGGACCATCACCACGGCCGAAATGGCCGCTACGGGCCTCCGCCCGCCGTTCCAACCGAGGAACGTCACGGCTCTCGGGATGACCGCGACGGGCCTCCGCCTGCCGTTCCAGCCGAGGAACGTCACTGCTCTAGAGATGACCGCGACGGGCCTCCGGCAGTGACGCCGGTCAACAGGCCTTATCGCAAGGAGGTCAAGATGAAACGGAAGGCAATTGCCGGCCTGGTCCTCATGGCGGCGGCGAATCTGGCGGGGGCCCGGTTAGCGAACGCCGACGACTTCAACATCACTGTCCCGATTCGGTTGAACAGCTGGCCCCGGGAGGTGGCGCATGGAGACGTCTGGTGCTGGGTCGGCCCCGCCGACATGCCCCTCATACACATCGGCGGTTTCGGCCCGGAAGCGAGTGGAAAGGTCATCGGGAAAGGCAAAACGGTCTTCCCGATCAACGGAGATACCGGCGCCTTCTCGGACAACGTCGTCGTGCGCTTCTCTGCCGGCCCGGGGAAGAATCCCGGCGACGCCACGAAATACTGGTGCGTCCTGCGGCTGGAATCCCATCCGGGTGACTTCAGGATGCTCGGTGAGGTCCTGAACTCGAAACCAGGAGCTCCGCTCAACACGAGCGTCTCCGGCAGTCTCTACCAGGCCCTTTCCCAGCCCAAGAGATGAGGACCGGCCGTAAACGCCGGAGACCGCCCGAGAACCGAGCGTCGCGTCAGGGCATCATGCCCATGCCGCGGCCGCCGTTCATCATGCGACTACGTCACCGTATGGGAGAAGCAAGCTAACGGTTCCTGGAAGGTCGCGTTCGACACTGGCGACCGCGACCCGGAGCCTCAACCGAAGCCGTAGAGGCCGCGAACGCTTCCGCCTTCCAGCGTTTCTTCCAGCGTTTCTTCCCTTTTCCTGGGCTTCTCGCCCTGCAGGGGGCGCGCACCGGCCCGGTCGCATGTCGAACTGATCCGCCGCCCCACCGTGCTCCGTATCGAGTGTCTGAAGAAGACGAAACCGGTCACGTCGCGCTGAACGCTCCGAAGAATTCCGACTCTCGAACGAAAAGGAGACTGCATGCACAAGCTGCCTGCTGCCCGTCTGCTCGCCCTTCTCGCGCTCGCCGCGCTCGCGGCACCGGTTCTCGCGCCGGCGCCCGCGCTCGCGTCGAGCCACAACGAGGCCCCGTTCACGTCGAAGAACCCGAGCCTCGACAACACGGACTTCTACTTCTTCCGCGACCCGAACGAACCGTCGAGGCTCAACCTCGTGTCCTGCTACTACGGGCTCATCGAGCCGCAAGGCGGGCCTAACTTTGCGTCGTTCCAGGACGGCGCCTGGTACGACATCAAGATCGACAACGACGGCGACGCGATCGAGGACGTGACGTTCCGCTTCACCTTCAAGACGACGTACAAGCAGCCGGACACGTTCCTCTACGCGCTGCCGGGCGTCGCGTCCATCACGGACGCGAACCTCCTCGTGACCCAGACGTACGCGCTCGACAAGATCGTCGGTCCCGCGTCGAACCCGCCGGCCGCGAACGTGACCCGCCTCCTCACCGATCAGCCCGTCCTGCCCCCGAACATCGGGCCGAAGACGACGCCGAACTATCCCGCGCTCCCGAACGGCATCCAGACGGCCGCGAACGGGCAGATCCAGGTCGTCGTCGGCCCGCGGCAGGATCCTTTCTTCGTCGACCTCGGCATGATCTTCGACGCCGTGAACCTCGAGACGGGCGCGGGCCTCGGCCGCCCCGGGGTCGGCGTCGGCGGAACCGGCGGCGGCCGCGACACGCTCTACGGCTATTCG
Organism: Thermoanaerobaculia bacterium; assembly: GCA_963809425.1. GTDB lineage: Bacteria > Acidobacteriota > Thermoanaerobaculia > UBA5066 > UBA5066 > Fen-183. The sequence continues at coordinate 107,246 of CAWEJK010000003.1, read as the reverse complement.
GTCCTCGCGACGATCCTCCAGGTCCCGATCTCGATGCTCACGTCCACAGGCACGCAGGTCACCGACGTGACGAACCCCGCCGCGATCCTCGGGGCGTGGTCGACGGTGAGCATCCCATCCAGCCGAACGATCGCGGCGAACGGCTCCGTCACGACCTCGGGCGCGTACCAGCAGGTCTCGCGCCTCGGCAATCCGCTCGTGAACGAGGTCCTCGTCGGCGTCGGCAGGAAGGACGGGTGGAACGCCTCGACGCCCGTACAGGAGGCCGCCTTCAAGGGCGACGCGACGACGCCCGGAGAGCTCTTCCCGATCCTCGCGACGTACATGAACGCCCTCTTCGGCATCCAGGTGCCTCCCGGCCCGCGCGGCGACCTCGAGCTCGCCCTTTTCCGCGGCCTCCCGGGCAACGTCGCAGGCCTCCTCGGCGTCTCCGCGACGCAGCGCCCCGGCGAGGTGTACGCGGATCAGCTCCGCTTGAACACCGCCGTTCTGCCGACGCCGTTCGACTCCGCGAGCCGCCTCGGCTACCTCGGCGGCGACCCCGCGGGCTTCCCGAACGGACGCCGGATCTGTGACGACGTCGTCGACATCGAGCTTCGCGCGGTGGCCGGGATCATCGTCGGCCTCCTCCCGCCGGCCGCGGGCGGCGATCCGAAGTACGCGCAGGCGCCGAACAGCCAGCTCGGCGACGGCGTCGACTTCCCGCAGCGCGGCTGCCGGTTCTTCTTCCCCTTCACGTGGTCCCCGACGAGCGCCTTCGCGGCCCTGCACGCGGGTCCGGCGGCGGCCACCCACCAGCCGCAGGTGCGCGCGATCAAGGACGCGAAGGTCAAGGGCTTCCCGGAAGGGATCTCCGACGAGCAGTTCGCCGAACAAATCCGAATTGCCCGCGACCGCGAGGACCTCGCGCGCATCGAGGCGACGAAGGATGTTCGTTAACGGCTCCGCGCTCCGTTTCCGGCCGCTCCCGCTTCTCGCGGGGGCGGCCGCCCTCTTTCTTCTCGCCTCGCCCGCGGCCGCCCGCGGCGCCGCGCCCGAGGCTCCTTCTCCCGCGCTGAAGCGCGCCGCGGAGCTCTATGCCCGGTTTCGCGCGACTCTCGACCACGGCGACCTCGAGGCCGCCGAACACGAGATCGAGAAAGGGCTGGCGGCCGCACCCGGGGACTTCGCCCTTCGCAAGTTCCGCCTCAGGATTCTCCTCGCGCACCACGAGTTCGAGGACATGGAAGCCGAGGCCGCCGTGCTCCAGCGCGAGCGCCCCGACGACCCCGAGCTGGATGGCGCGCTCGGGGACGCGTACTTCGACCTCGGCCGCACGGACGAGGCCGCGGCAGCGTACGACCGCTTCGCCTCCGCCTCCCGCTCCGCGGCCGCGTGGAGCCGCATCGCGCTCGTCCGCGACCGCACGGGCGATCTCGCAGGCGCCCTCACGGCCATGGACCTCGCCGCAGGCGCCGCCAGCTCCTCCGACCCGGAGGCGTTCGCCTGGTGCCGGTCGCGGTCCGCGCGCCTCCTTCTCAAGATGAACCGCTACGAGGAGGCCGAGGGCCGCCTCGTCGAGGCGCTCCGCGCCGTGCCGTCGCACGCGCCTTCCCTCGCGGCCGCCGCCGAGATCGCCGCGCGCAAGGGCCTCTGGGAGCCGGCGACGCGGCTCGCCGAGCGGTCCCTCGCCTCCTCGCCCGATCTCGCGGTCGCCGCCGCCCTCGTCGAGTACCGCCGCGCGATGCGTGACCGCGCGGGAGAAGAACGCGCGCGCGCACTCGTCGCGGAGCTCGAGCAGTGCCTGCCGGAAGACCACAAGCGCGTGCACCGCTTCCTCGCGCTCTATCTCGCGGACGGCCCGGACGTGGCGCGCGCCGTCGCGATGACGGCGCGCGAGCTGGCGACGCGAAAGGACCCGGGCGGCTACGAGGCCTGGGCGTGGGCCCTCCACCGGGCGGGTCGCTCACGCGAGGCCGCATCTCCCATACGCCTCGCCCTTGCGTCCGGCGTCGTCGACCCGCTCCTCGAGTTCCGCGCCGGCGCGATCTTCCTCGCGGCGGGCGACTCGACCGCGGCGCGGGCGCACCTCGAGCGCGCGCTCGCGATGGATCCGCGCTTTCACGTCCTCCACGCCGCCGAGGCGAAGCAGATGCTCGTCAGGGCATCATGCCCATGCCGCGCCCGCCGTTCATCATGGATCCCATCACGACGTAACCGTCGTTCGTCGTGTTGTCGTTGACGACCGCATAGGCCATGACCATCCACGCCGAGCCCTGGTTCAGCCGAACCCGGACCTGCAGGCCCGTGTCTCCCGAACCGAAGCGCGAGTGAATGTTTGCGAGCACGCCGTTGAACTGATGACGCTCACGTTGACGCGATTACCGGGCTCGGGGAGGAAGCCGAGCATGTACATCGCGAAGTCGTCCATCCCGAACGAACCGCCCATCATCGGTGGCGCAACTCCCCTGCCACGTTCGTTACAGGGCGGTGCGCCGCAGTCTCAGGGCGTTCGCGATGACCGAGACCGAGCTCAGGCTCATCGCGGCGCTCGCGATGACCGGAGAGAGGAGGAGGCCGAAGAACGGGTAGAGAACACCGGCCGCCACCGGGACCCCGAGCGAGTTGTAGACGAACGCGAAGAAGAGGTTCTGCCGGATGTTCCGGATCGTCGCGCGGCTCAGATGTCGCGCGCGCAGGAGGCCCGAGAGGTCGCCGCCGACGAGCGTGACCCCCGCGCTCTGGATGGCCACGTCGGTTCCCGTCCCCATCGCGATGCCCACGTCGGCCGCTGCCAGGGCGGGAGAGTCGTTGATGCCGTCGCCCGCCATCGCGACGATTCGGCCCTCGCTCTTCAGCCGTGTCACGGTCTCGGCCTTCCCGGCCGGAAGCACGCCCGCGACGACTTCGTCGATGCCGAGCTCCTTGGCGACCGCTTCGGCCGTGGCCTTCGCGTCGCCCGTGAGCATGACGACACGGATCTCGAGGTCATGCATCGCGGCAATCGCGGCGCGCGTGGAAGGCCTGATCGGATCCGCCGCAGCGAGGAACCCGGCCGGCTTGCCGTCGATCGAGACGAAGAGAATGGTCTGGCCTTTCGTCCGGGCAGCGTCTGCTTCGGCGAGAACCTCGGCTGGAAAAGGAGAAGAAAGGCGAAGAGAAGAAAGATCTTCTTCGAATAGTGAGAGAGAGCCGACGGCTACGGAGTGCTCTTCGACTCTGGCTGTCGCGCCTTTGCCCGGGAACGCCTGGAAGTCGCGCGCTTCGGCTAGGGCAAGATTCCTGTCATTCGCAGAAGATACAACGGCGCCTGCGAGCGGATGTTCACTCGCGCGCTCGACCGACGCCGCGAATCGAACGAGCGCATCTTCCTGCCAGCCTTGCACGGGTCTTGACGAAACGATTCTCGGCTTCCCCTCCGTCAGCGTGCCGGTCTTGTCCACGACGAGCTGTGTCCACCTTCTCGAGACGTTCGAGCGCGGCCGCGTCCTTGAAAAGAACGCCCGCCGTAGCGCCGCGGCCCATCGCGACCATGACGGACATCGGCGTCGCGAGGCCGAGCGCGCACGGGCAGGCGATGATGAGAACGGCGACGGCGTTCACGAGCGCGTGGACGAGGCGCGGCTCGGGCCCGACGAGCGCCCAGATCGCGAATGTGAGCGCCGCGACACCGATGACGACGGGAACGAAGACGGCCGCGACCTTGTCCGCGAGACGCTGGATCGGCGCGCGGCTCCGCTGGGCCTCGGACACCATTCGGACGATCTGCGCGAGGACGGTGTCGGCGCCCACCTTCAGCGCCTCGATGACGAGAGCGCCGTTTCCGTTCACGGTCGCGCCGGTCACGGCGTCGCCGGCCTTCTTGGCGACCGGAACCGGCTCGCCGGTGATCATGGACTCGTCCACCGCGCTCGTCCCCTCGACGACGCGGCCGTCGACGGGAACGCGTTCGCCCGGGCGCACGCGCACCCGGTCCCCGCTCTTCAGGCGTTCGATCGGAACGTCTTCGTCGGCGCCGTCCGCGTTCACGAGCCGCGCCGTCTTCGGCGCCAGGCCGAGGAGCGCCCGGATCGCGCCGCCGGTGCGGTTCCGCGCGACGAGCTCCAGGACCTGACCCAGGAGCACGAGGGTCGTGATGACGGCCGCCGCTTCGAAGTACACATCGTGGGTCGGGGCATGGGACGAAGAGGCCGAAAGAGAAGAAGAGAAAGATTTGCTTAGAAAGGGGATAAAGAACCCGATCGTTCTCCCTAGGCTGTAGAGGTAAGCCGCGCCCGTGCCAAGAGCGATCAGGGTGAACATGTTCAGGTTGCGCGTCTTGACCGACGTCCACCCCCTCTCGAAGAACGGCTTCCCGCACCACAGCACGACAGGGGTCGCGAGGAGCAACTGCGCGAGAAGGCCTGCAATCGGCGAGACGGCCGTCGCGAGGCTCGGAATCACCATCTGACCCATTTCGAAGAAGAGCAGCGGCACGGTGAGCACGACCGACACGATGAAGCGGCGCTTCATGTCGACGAGCTCGGGGTTCGGCGCGTCCTCCAGCGAGATCGTCCGCGGCTCGAGCGCCATGCCGCAGATGGGGCACGAGCCGGGGCCGGGCCGCACGATCTCGGGATGCATCGGGCACGTGTACTCGACTCCGGCGCCGGCGGAGGGCGCGGGCGACGTGGGCACCGGCGATTCCATCGGCTCGTGACCGCCGCCCGACAGATACTTGCTCGGATCGCGGCGGAATTTCTCGAGGCAGCCCGCGCTGCAGAAGAAGTATTTCTTGCCCTCGTGAGCAGTCGAGTGCTTCGTCTTCATCGGGTCGACGTCCATGCCGCAGACGAGGTCCTTCACGGTCCCGAGAGGCTGCCGGGAGGGAAGGGTCGGGAGAGTCATCGGCTTCACTTTGGTCCTTTCGGTTCAGGCGGTAGCTTCGGCGGCAGCGAGAGGAGGCGTCTGCGCTCCCGGCAGCTCGCGCTGTTTCCAGAGCATGTAGACGGCCGGGTAGACGAGGAGCTCGAGCGCGAACGACGTCACGAGGCCGCCGACCATCGGCGCCGCGATGCGCTTCATGAGGTCGGCGCCCGCGCCCGTGGACCACATGATCGGAAGGAGGCCGAAGAAGGCCGCGCAGACGGTCATGGCCTTCGGCCGCACGCGCTTGACCGCCCCGTGGATGATCGACTCGATCAGGTCGGCGCGATTCCGGAGCAGCCCCTTCGCCCTGGCCTCCGCGTGGGCGAGATCGAGAAACAGCAGCATGAAGATGCCGGTCTCGGCGTCGAGCCCCATGAGGGCGATCATCCCGACCCAGACCGCGATGGACATGTTGTAGCCGAGGAGGTACAGGAACCACACGGCGCCGATGATCGAAAAGGGCACGGCGAGGAGGACGATCATCGTCTTCATCGATGATTTCGTGTTCGCGTACATGAGGAGCCAGATGAGGATGAGCGTGACCGGAATGACGACCTTGAGGCGCTCCTTGACGCGGATCATGTTCTCGTACTGGCCGCTCCACAGGAGCTTGTAGCCGGGCGGCAAAGTGACGCTCTCCGCGACGGCCTTCTTCGCCTTCTCGACGTATCCGCCGATGTCCTCCTTGGACGTGTCGAAGTCCACGTACACGTAGCCCGACAGGAGGCCGTTCTCGTTCCGGATCATCGCCGGTCCCCGCACCTGGCGGATCGCCGCGAGCTGACCGAGGGGGACCTGGGCGCCGGACGTCGTCGGGACGAGGACGCGCGCGAGCCGGTCGAGATCCTCGCGCAGCTCGCGCGAGTAGCGCACGTTGACCGAGTACCGCTCCCGGCCCTTGATGATCGTCGTGACCGTCTCTCCCCCGATCGCCGTCATGATGACGGCGTTCGCGTCGTCCACGGTGAGACCGTATCGGGCGAGCGCGTCGCGGTTCAGGTCGAAGTCGATGAAGTAGCCGCCGGCCACCCGTTCGGCGAAGGCGGAGCGCGTGCCCGGTACCGCCTTCACGACTCCCTCCACCTCCGCGCCGATTCGCTCGATCTCCTTGAGGTCCGCACCGAAAATCTTGATGCCGATCGGTGTCCGGATCCCCGTGGACAGCATGTCGATACGCGCCTTGATCGGCATCGTCCACGCGTTCGTCGTCCCCGGAATCTTCAGCGCACGGTCCATCTCGTCCACGAGCTCGTCGTGGGAGATGTGGTCGCGCCACGCGTGGCGGAAGACGCCGGCCGCCCACTCGGGCGCCCACGAGGAATACCAGCGCTCCTTCTTTCGCCACTCGGACTCGGGCTTGAGGATGACCGTCGTCTCCATCATCGAGAACGGCGCCGGGTCCGTGGACGTCTCGGCCCTGCCCGCCTTGCCGAAAACGCGCTCGACCTCCGGGAACGACTTGAGGACGCGGTCCTGCACCTGCAGCAGCCGCTCGGCTTCCGTCACCGAGATTCCGGGCAGCGTCGTCGGCATGTAGAGGATCGAGCCTTCATAGAGCGGCGGCATGAACTCGGACCCGAGCTTCAGAAAGACCGGGACCGTCGCGAGCATCGCGAGAACGGCGATCGCGATCGTCTTCTTCGGGTGCTGGAGCACGGCCCGGCACGGCCGCTCGTAGAGCCGGTGGATGACGACGCTGATCGGATGCTTCTCCTCGGCGTAGTACTTCCCCACCGCGATCTGGTTGACGACCCAGGCCAGCCACTTCGGACGGAACGAGAAGCCGTCCATCCGCGCGAACAGCATCCGGATCGCCGGATCGAGCGTAATGGCCAGGAAGGCCGCGATCGCCATCGCGAGGTTCTTCGAGTACGCGAGCGGCTTGAAGAGCCGGCCTTCCTGGTCCACGAGCGTGAAGACGGGCAGGAACGCGACGGCGATGACGAGAAGCGAGAAGAACACGGACGGGCCGACCTCCATGAGCGCCTCGAGCCGGACCTTGTGGAAATCCCCGGGCCGGCCGCCGTCGTTCCACTGCTGCAGCTTGTGGTACGCGTTCTCGACCTCCACGATCGCGCCGTCCACGAGGATGCCGATCGAGATCGCGATGCCGCCGAGCGACATGATGTTGATGTTCAGGCCCATCGCGTTGAACGGGATGAACGCGAGGACGACGGAGATCGGGATCGTCACGATCGGCACGATCGCGCTCGGCACGTGCCACAGGAACACGAGGATCACGATCGAGACGACGATGATTTCCTCGATCAGCTTCGAACGGAGCGTGTCGACGGAGCGCTTGATCAGGTCGGACCGGTCGTACGTCGTGACGATCCTCACGCCGGACGGGAGCGAGGGCTCTATTTCCTTCAGCTGGGCCTTCACCCGCTCGATCACGTCGAGCGCGTTCTCGCCGCTGCGCATCACGACGATCCCGCCCACGGCATCCCCCTTGCCGTCGAGGTCGGTGATTCCGCGGCGGATCTCGGGGCCGAGCGACACGCGTCCGATGTCCGCGACCGTGAGCGGCGTCCCCTTTTCGTTCGTCTTGACGACGATCTTGCCGATGTCCTCGACGGTCTTGAGGTAGCCGCGGCCCCGGACCATGTACTCGCGCCCCGAGAACTCGATGAGGCGCCCGCCGATCTCGTTGTTGCTCTTGCGGATCGCCTCCACGACGGACTCGAGCGGCAGGCCGTACGCCGAGAGCGTGTTCGGGTCCAGCGTCACCTGGTACTGCTTCTGGAAGCCGCCCACGCTCGCGACCTCCGAAACTCCCGGCACGGACTGTACGGCGTACTTCAGGAACCAGTCCTGATACGAGCGGATCTCGTCGGTCGCGTTCTTTCCGCTCTCGTCGACGAGGGCGTACTGGTAGATCCAGCCGACGCTCGTCGCGTCCGGCCCGAGCTCCGTCTTCACGCCGGCAGGGAGACGCGACTGGATCGTCGAGAGCTTCTCGAGGACGCGCGAGCGCGCCCAGTAGATGTCCGTGCCGTCCTCGAAGATGACGTAGACGTAGGAAAAGCCGAAATCCGAGAAGCCCCGGATCGTCTTCACCTTCGGCGCGCCGAGAAGAGCCGCCACGATCGGGTACGTGACCTGGTCCTCGAGAATGTCCGGGCTGCGGTCCCAGCGCGAGAAGACGATGACCTGCGTGTCCGAGAGGTCGGGGATGGCGTCGAGCGGCGTCCTTTTGATGACGCCGATCGCGAGGACGATCACGATCGCGTAGATCGCGATGACGAGGTACTTGTTCTCGGCCGAGAACCTGATGATCCGGCGGATCATTTCGAGGCCGCCATCGCCGAGATGGCCGCTTTCAGCCGCGACTCGGAATCCACGAGGAAGTTCGCGCCCCTCACGACGACGTCGCCCTCCTTCAGGCCGGCCCGGATCTCCACGACGCCGGCGCCGTGATCGCCCACCGAGATCTCGCGCGGCGCGAGCTTTCCCTCGCCCAGGGACACGAAAACGATGTTCCGCGTCCCGCTCTCGAGGATCACGTCGTCGGGGACCTGGAGGGCCTCTCGCGCCGGTCCGTGAATCGTGACGTCGGCGAACATCTCGGGCTTCAGCTCTCCCTTCGGGTTATCGAGCTCGACACGCACCTTCACGGTCCGCGTCTTCTCGTCGACGGCCGGGTAGACGTAGGTCACGGTGCCGTTCCACGCGCGCCCGGGCCAGTACGAGAGCGTCATCGTCGCCTTCTGCCCCACGGACAGGCGCGGCAGCTCGTACTCGTAAACGTCCGCGAGGATCCAGACGTGCGAGAGGTCGAGGATGTCGAAGAGCGTGTCGGCCGGCATCACCTTCATCCCGTGATAGGCCGTGCGTCCCGTGACGTAACCCGAGATCGGGGCGTAGACGGGCATCGCCCGGATCGGCTGTCCCTTCTTCTCGATCTCCGCGATGTCGGCGGGCGTGATCTCCCAGAGCAGGAGCCGCTGTCGCGCGGCGTCGAGAAGGTCGCGCCCGCCCTGCGCCGCCGACGCGATCCCGGACGGGTCGAGTGATCGGAAGGCCTTCAGCGCGAGCAGGTATTCCTGTTGCGTCGCATAGAGCTCGGGGCTGTAGATCAGGGCGAGGACCTCGCCCTTCGTCACGAACTTGCCCGTGAAGTCCGCCGTGACGTGCTCGACGAAGCCTTCGTAGCGTGTGTGGACGTGATGGACCCGCCGCTCGTCTGCCGCGATGCGCCCGACCGTGCGGATCGACGTCTCGAACGGCGCCCGGGTGACGGCGACGGTCTTGAGCCCCAGGAGGCTCTGCTTGCGGGTGTCCAGGGTCACGGTGGCGAGGCCTTCCGTTCCCCCCGATCCGGCGTCCGCATCGGCCTCGTCGGAGTAAACGGGGACGAAGTCCATGCCCATCGAGTCCTTCGTCGGCGTCGGCGAGGTCTCGGAAGGGTTCATCGGCGAGCGGTAGAAGAGGATCTTCCTCGGGCCGCCGGCGGCCTTCGCGGGCGCCGCCTCTGCCGCGGTCGGAGCCGATGTCCCCTCCATCGGCACGAGCTTCATGCCGCAGATCGGGCAGTCACCGGGCTTGTCCTTGATGACGTGGGGATGCATGGGGCACTGATACTTCTTCGCCGTGGCAACCGTTCCGCCCTTCTTCCCGCAACCTGTGCTGAAGACGAGGGCCGAAGGGATCACGGCGGCGAGGGTGATCGCGAGAACGAGTCCGGCGATCCGGCGCGACGTGGGTTTCATGCGGCAGCCTTCCTACATCCGCGGCGCGGAGCCGCCGGAAGAAGCGGGTGATTTCGGCATGGCGGCGGACGTGGCGCCCGCGTCGAGAGAAAACTCGCGGAGGTCGGCGTCGGCGCGGAGGAGATCGGCGAGCCGCGCGACGGCGCCGCGGCGGTCGTTGAATGTCGTGCTGAGGGCCTCGAGGACGGTCACGAAGGGGACGGACCCGGTTCTGTAGCTCGCGAGCGCTGCGTCCACGGCGAGACGGTCCTGGACGAGCAGGGCCTCGGAGTCGAGGCGGGATTCGTCCCGGAGCTGCCGGATCCTGATCAACCTCGCTTCGGTGCGCGCGAGAGCCTGGCGCCGCAGCGACGCCTCGGCCGCCGAGGCCGCCTCTTGCAGGCTCTGCGCCTCCACGATCAAGGGGCGTTGCTTCTTGCCGGCCCACAGGGGAACCGAGACCCCGACGCCCGCGGACCACATCAAAGGCAGAGAGCCGCGGTTCATGTACCCGGCCGACGCCACGAAGTCGGGCCGGAGGTTGCGGCGGGCGAGCTCTCCCGCGAGGCGCGAGCTCTCCTTCGAAAGGGCGATCTCCTTCAGCTCGGGCGTCACCTCCAGGGTCTTCGTCAGGAACTCGTCCGTCGGCGGCGCGGCAAGCGGCTCGCCGGGGCGGAGCCGGCGTTCCGTCGGAACCGGCGCTTCCGGCGGGCGATAGAGCAGCCGGCGAAGCTCGACGAGGGCACCCTCTTCGGCGGCCTCGTCTTTCCGCCGCTGCTGGAGGAGTCGCGTCCGTTCGCTCTGCGCGCGCAGGACGTCCTGTTGCGTCCCCATCCCGGCCGAGTATCGGACGCGGACGACCTCCTCGATCTCGCGCCAGGTCTCGACCTGCTCGTCCACGAGCCGGAGGTTCTCGCGCGCCTCGACGAGAGAAGCGTAGCCGCGTCGCACGGCGCCTTCGAGCGCGAGCGCCACGCGCTCCGGCCGCGTGGCGGAGCGATCGGCGTCCGCCTTCGCGACGCGCTCCTGCAGACCGAGCTTCCCCGGGAACGGGATCGCCTGCTGCGCCATGAACTGCAGGCGCGTCATCGGCTCGACGCCGAGGGACGGCGAGGCGCCGTCGTTCTCGTAGTTCACGGTCACCATAGGGTCGGGCAGGGCTCCCGCCGGAGCGACGCGCGCGCGCGCAGCCGCGGCCTCCTGGCGCGCCGCGACGAGATCCGGATTGTTCGCGAGCGCCTCGGCGACGAGCGCGTCGGCTTCGCTTCCCCGGGCGCTCGCGGAAGCGAGACACCACAGGACCAGCACGAAGCCGGCGGTGGCTCGGGACCCTCTAAGAAATACTCTCTTCTCTTCTCTTGCCGCATTGATCACCTCGCTGGAAAAGCCTCACGGAGCCGCCCGGACGGGCGGCGCGAGAACGATTCGAAGAGGAATCAGACGAGGAAGACGGAGTAGAGGAGGAAAAGCGGCGCGGGTCTGGCGCGCGGCGAGACGCGGCGAGCGTTTTCGTCCAGCGGACCCGGGAGGGTGGGAAGCAGGTGATCGAACGCGCTCGCTTCGCGGGCCGCGAGCGCCGGGGCCGCGGCGGACGTGAGCGAAGGCGCTGCCTCTTCCGGAGCGGACATGCGGCAGCACCCCGCGGAGGAATCACGGGAAGCGTTCTCTCCCGTGGCGCAGCACGAGGGGACGTCGGCGGACGTTCCCGCCATCGGGCAGCAGGGCGCCTTCGGCTCGGGCCGGGGGGCGGCGAGAGCGACCGCCGACAGGAGCAGAGCCGCGAGCGCCGCGGCCGTCCCTCGGAACATGCATCCCCCGACAGGCCGACTCGTCACGCCTCAGGATAACGCATCCCCGCCCCCGTTCATTCCTGACGCAGGTGCTTCATCGGTTCATTCGGCGTATGTTCTCCCGGATGCTGCCCCGCCTCGACCCGGCCGCTCCCGCCGTGCTCCGGGACCGCGCGGAGGAAAACCTCCGTTTCATCCGCGAGACGATGGACAGGAGCGCGACGTTTTCCGCCGTCCCGGGCGTGGGCGGAATCGCGATGGGAGCCCTCGGTCTCGCGGCGGCGCTCCTCGCGGCCCGCGAGACCACGAGCTCGGGCTGGCTCCTGGTCTGGCTCGCGATCGCTCCTCTCGCCGCCGGCACCGGCGTCTTCTTTCTCATGCGGAAGGCCCGCGCGACGGACACGGCGCTCGGGCACGGGGCCGGGCGGCGGTTCGCGCTCGCGCTGGTCCCGCCGCTTCTCGCGGGCGCCGCCCTGACGGCGAGCCTCGTGAGAATTCGCGCGTTCGGCGTCCTGCCCGGGCTGTGGCTGCTCGTCTACGGAATCGCCGTTCTCGCCGCCGGCACGCATTCGGTGCAGGCCGTGCGGCTCTTCGGCGCCGCGCTTCTCGTTTTCGGTTTCGCGGCCCTCGCGGCCCCCTTCCCGGCCGCGAACGCCCTCCTCGGAGCCGGATTCGGTCTCGGCCACGTCGTGACGGGCGCGGTCGTTGCGAGGCGCCATGGCGGCTGATCAACATGGCCGCTGAACGAGCGCCCTCCACGGCCCGCTCCGCGGCCGGCGTCCCGCGGCCCGCGGCGAAAAAGGCGCCCGCCTCCGCGATGGCTCTCGACCGGGTCATTCACGAGCGCCTCCGCCTCGGGATCGTGAGTGCGCTCGCGGTCGCTCCGTCGCTCAGGTTCGGCGAGCTCAAGGAGCTCCTCGGAACGACGGACGGAAACCTCTCGGTTCACGCGCGGCGCCTCGAGGAGGCGGGCTACGTGGGGTGCCGGAAGACGTTCGAGGGCCGGATGCCGCGCACCGAATTCCGCCTCACGGAGGCCGGACGGAGGGCGCTCCGGCGCTATCTCGACCACATGGAGGCGCTCATCGGGGCAGCGCGGGCGCGCGGAGCGCGCGGAATCTGATGGGAACCCTGTCGCCCCCGCCCGGAGCGCCGCGCGGAGCGTCGGGCTTTCACCGCGCGCCGCCGTCCCGCTTCGACACGGGACGCCCCGCACCCCCCATGGGTCCGTCGGGACGGACGGTGCTCTTCGTCCTCGCCGCCCTCGCGGCCGGAGCCTGGCTCTTTCTGCGCGCCCCGTCGAAGCTCTCGGCCGGCACGCTCCCGAGGCTCGCCGCGGACGGAACCCCGGCCGGCGACGCGCCCGCCGGAAAATGCACGGGCGCGAAGGGCTGCCTCATCGTCTACGTCGCGCCCTGGTGCGGCCCATGCAGGCAGTCGCTCCCCGGCGACCGCGCGCTCGCGGACCTCGTGAAGGATCGCGGCATCGAGACGACGTTCGTCGTCGGCATGGACGCGATGCCGAAGTGCGCGGAGATGGCGCGAAGCATCGGACGCGAGGTCCTCGTCGACGCGTCGGGCGCGTGGGCGAAAAAGATGAACATCAACGGCGTGCCCCACTTCCTCGTGACCGGTCCCGACGGTCGCGTGAAGAAGCGGCAGGCGGGCGCCCTCATGGCGAGCCCGGAAGAAGTCGCGCGGCACCTCGGACTGTGACGGCCCCTTGCTTACGGGTTCATCTCGTAGGCGTCCTTCAACGCGTGGACCTTCGCCCAGACGCGCTCGTACCGGGCCGCGTCGTGGACGGGCTTGCGGACGAGCTTCAACGCGTACGCCATCTGGGCTTCCGTGCCGGCCGGCTTCGCGTAGAGGTCGACCGCGTGCCTCGAGAAGTCGCGCACGAAGACGTCGAAGATCTGGTCCACGAGGTCGGAGTCGGCTCCCTGCTCTCCGAGGAGCGTCGCGTTTTCGAGGACGAGCTGCGCGTAGACGACGAGCGTGAAGAGCTCGCCCACGACGAGGCTGAAGTCGACGTCCTTCGCCTGCTCCTCGGTCGGCGTGGCGCGCACGAGCATCTCGCGGAAGACGGCGGTCTGCTCGCGGAACACGGCGACGTTCGGCTCGTTCCGCGAGGCGAACACGGGAGCGAAATCCTGGAATCGGATTTTCGAAAGACCGTGAGCAGGCCCTTGATCCCACAGGAAGACGTCGTCGGACGGGTCGTCCCTCCGCGGGACGTCCGGGTAAGGCGCCGCGGCGAAGAAATAGTTCTTCATGAACTTGACGATGAGGGCGATGTTGACGTGGACCGTGCCTTCGAGCTTCGGGAGCGCGCGGATGTCGCGGGCGGCCATTTCGAAGTACGTGTCCTTCTCGAAACCCTTCGCCGCGATGACGTCCCAGAGGAGGTCGATCACCTTCTCGCCTTCCGTCGTGACCTTCATCTTCACGACCGGGTTGAAGAGAAGGTAGCGCCGGTCCTCGCGCGAGGCGGATCGGAAGTAATCGCAGGCCCGGAGCGCGAAGAGCTTCATGGCGGCGAGGCGCGCGTACGCGTCCGTGAACATGCGCTTCACGTGCGCAAAGTCGGTGACGGCCATGCCGTAGAGCCGCCGGTTCGCGGCGTGGCGGATCGCCTCGTAGAACGCGTGTGTCGCGATGCCTATCGAGCCCCAGCCGAGGTTGAACTTCCCGACGTTGACCGTGTTCAGGGCCGCGTCCCACGCGGCGGGGCCGCGCAGGAGGATCCCGGCCTCCGTGACCGGATAGTCGTGGAGGACGAGCTCCGCGACGTAGGACTGGCTCGCGACGACGTTCCGCACGAGCTCGTACTCGGGACGCTTCGGGTCGACGGCGAAGAAGACGTACTCGTCCGTCCCCGCGATCTTCCCGAAGACCGAGAGCCGCGCCGCCTCGTTCCCGTTCCCGATGTAGTACTTGTCCCCGCGCGCGAGGTACGTTCCCGCGCCTTTCGGAACGAGCTGCATGCCCGTGGAATAGATGTCCGCGCCGTGCTCCTTCTCCGAGAGGCCGAAGCCGAAGATCCCGCCGTCCTCGAGGAGACGCGCGGTCTCCTTTTTCGCCGCGGCGTTCCCGCTCATCCAGAAAGGTCCGAGCCCGAGGATCGTGACCTGCCACGTGTACCAGTACGGCAGGCCGTAGAACGCGAGGACTTCGTTGAGCGCGGCGTTGCGATACGTGTCCCACCGGGACGTCCGCGCCCCAGGCCGACGGCGTGAGAAACGTCGCGAACAGCTTCTCCTTCTTCACGAAGGCGAGGAAGTCCGCGTACCAGACGCGCTCGAGGTCGTCCCGGCGGAGGGCCGCCTTTCCCTTCGCCTCGAAGAACGCGATCGTCTTCTCGACGAGCTCCAGCGATTTCGGATCGAGCGGCAGCGGGTAAGGGCGTTTTGGATTGAGGAGCAGCATGGCGGGATTGTCGCCTGCCGGCGCCGCTTCTGCGTCGGAGGCGGGCGGGCGGTAGAGCAGGTTGAGGATGCACGCGCGCCGCGCACGACCTACATTGGCGCAATGAAACGAGCTTTGTCCGGTTTCCTCGTCGTACTCGCCCTGCCCGCCGCGGCGCAAGAGCGGATTCCGGCCGCTCAGCAGCACGTCACTGTGCCGGCCCCGCTCGGTCAGGGCAACAAGGAGATCCTCGCGCAGCCCGGCGGCACGATGAAGCAGGCGAGCTGCGGGCGCATTCTGCAGGGCGATCAGGCGGCCACCTCGCGTGCGCCGCGAGTGCCTGGGCGCTCGACAGGCGCCTTCGGGGCGCCGGATCCGGGAATCCCCGGCAACGCTTCGTACGTGCCGGCGGCCCCGTCCGGCCCTTCGGCAGCAGTTCCCGCGGGCCCGGCCGTGTTCGGAGCGGCCTACGTGAGCGTTCGCGGGACCTTCAAGACCTGCACGAAGGACGCGATCACCGTCGTCGAGAAGACCGGGCGCGAACGGCGGGTCGCGCTCGCTCCCCGCGCCGCTGTCGTGGCGGGCCTGAAGCCGGGCGACGCTGTCGTTCTGCGCATCCCGTTCGACGAAGGCTCCGATTGCCGCACGGCCGACCGGGTCGAGCGCCCGCCCGCGCCCAGGGCTGCGCCGAAATCGAAATTCTCGCAGGCGCAGACGCCCGGAGGCTGAGGGCGGGAAAGAGTGGAGCCGAAGCCCAGACTTGAACTGGGGACCTACTGATTACGAATCAGTTGCTCTACCAACTGAGCTACTTCGGCTCGCTTCCGAAGGGAAAGGGAGTCTAGGGGGGGCTGGGGGCCGCGTCAAGAAACGAAGTGTCCGGCGCTCCGCACGCTTCGCCTCTTCAGTGCGTCGAAACCTCGACCTCGATCTCGGAGGGGTTTTCGAGCGCGTCCGTGCGCTCGTCGTTCGCTCTCTGCTCGCGGGCGAACCCGTCGGCCACGCCCCCCACGGCGTTTCCCACCGGCGCGAAGACGAGGCCGCGCACGAACTCGAGGAGCGCGGGGTGAGCGACGCGCGCGTCGAGCGCGCGCACCGCGGTCACGCGTCCCTCCGCGTCGAGCGTGACGCGGAACGACCAGGCGGCCGACGCCACGGGCGGCCGGCTTTCAGGAGCGCGGCGCAGCATCCACCGACGCGCGCCTTCGCCCCGGATCGCGACCGACCAGGTGCGGGTGTTCACGGATCGCGTGGCCCGAGCCGCCGGGGCCGGAGCCGGGGCGGAGGGAGCAATCGCTCCCGCCGCCTGCGGCGCCGCGGCCGAGAGAGCGGGAGTTTCCAGGGATGCCTGGCGCGTTCGCGCGGCGTCCGCGTCCGCTTCGATCTTCGCGAGCTTCTTCTGCTTCTCGTCGAGCACCGGCTCGTTCGACGCGACGACCGACGCGGCATCCTTCGATTCGAGAATCGAGGCCGGGGCTTCCGAGCGCTCGGCTGCCGGAGCGGACAGAGCGGCCGCGCCCTGGTCCCGCGCCGTTTCCTTCGATGCGATTTTGCCGCCAAGGGACTCGACGGGAGCCGGCGCGGCTTTCTTTGCGGCGTCTTTCGCGCCTTCGGCATCCTTCGCGCGCGCCCCTTTCTGGAAGAACACGTCGACCGGTCCGTCGGCCCGCTGCGCGATCGTCGGGGCGATCCGCCCGGGCGCCGGATTCAGGACGGTGATCGCCACGGC
Source organism: Thermoanaerobaculia bacterium (assembly GCA_963809425.1). GTDB lineage: Bacteria > Acidobacteriota > Thermoanaerobaculia > UBA5066 > UBA5066 > Fen-183. The sequence continues at coordinate 90,741 of CAWEJK010000003.1, read as the reverse complement.
CACGACCCCCAGGACCACCATCGCGCCGATCGCGAACCCGGGCGGCGGATAGAAGCCGAACCGGTGGAAGACCGATCCGCCGTGCGCGGTCTTTTCGGACACGTTCGAGTTCACGCGGGTCGAGAGGGCGAAGGGCGGCGCGGGCGCGGGGAGGGCGCGGGCCTCCGCCACGAGGCCGGCGAGGTCTTCCTTCCGCTTTCGCGCGGCGGGGTCGTTCGCGAGGACGGTCTCGAGATCGCGCGTCTCCTCCGGCGAGAGGTCGCCGTCGAGAGAACGGGAGATCAGGAGGTCGAGCTCCTCGCCTTCGAGGCGGGGGACGAACGGGCGGGCGCTCACGAGAGTCTCTCCTTGAGAAGCGCGCGGCCGCGCGCGAGACGGCTGCGCACGGTTCCGATCGGAACACCGAGCACTTCGGCGACTTCTTCGTACGAAAGCCCCTCGAGGTCGCGCAGGAGCACGGCGGCGCGAAACTCCTCGGGCAGCGCGCGAATCGCCGCGCGAAGGCGCACGCGGCGCTCCTTGAGGACGGCGTTCTCTTCTGGGCTGGCGGCGGGGTCGGCCGCGTCGTCCAGGCTCGCGAACGGGTCGTCTTCCCTGGACCGGCCCGGAACGAACATCGCGCGCAGACGCCCGAGCGTGCCCATGCGGGCGCGCGCCCGATTCAGCGCGATCGCGTAGAGCCACGTCTTCAGGCTCGACTCGCCGCGGAATTTCCCGAGCCCGTGGTACGCGCGCAGGAAGGTCTCCTGCACGACGTCTTCCGCGTCCGCGGGGCCGACGAAGCGCGCCGCGAGCGAGAAAACCATCGCCCCGTAGAAGCGCACGATCTGCTCGAACCCGAGGACGTCGCCCGAGAGGAACCGGTGGAGGGCGATTTCGTCTCCCGGCCAGTCGCGCTCTGTCGGATGGTGGTGTGCCGAAAGCGCCGCCATGGGAGTCACGGGACCCATTCTCACACGCGAGTCCTCGCCCCGAGAGGCGTCGAAGGCGAGAATCCGGGCAGGCATCGCATCGGTCTCCTCTGGGTTCGACCCCGAGGACGGCCGGAAGTTCCCGGTAGACCGGCCATTCACGCTCGGGGGCGGAGGGCGGCGGCCGTGACGCGGTGCCGGTGAGCGAACATCCGCTCGAGGTCGGGCCTCACGAGCGCCCTGTCGGCGAGCCGCCCGCCGACCATCGCGAGCGGCACCTCATAGCTCACCCGGTCGAGGAGCCGGCTTTCGAAGAAGAGGTGCTCGTGCCGCCACGAGGCGAACGGACCCTTCTCCTGCACGTCCACGAAGCGCGTCTCGGGCTCCCAGACCTCGATCAGGGAGATCCACGTCAGCCAGAGGCCGAACTGGCGGACCCGGAGGACGACGCGGGCGCCCGCGTGCATGTCCTTTGGCCGCTCGACGACCCGGATCTTCTTCTCAGGCGGCGTGAGCCGCTCGAGCGCCGCGGGATCGCGGTGAAACTCCCAGAGGGCTCCGCGGGTCACGCCGGGAAGGTCGAGGGGAAACTCCAGAGTCGGCATCCGGGGAGCCTACGCCCCGCCCGGTGGCCCGTTTCGAATTGACTTTCGCTTCCCGAGCATGGTGCAATTCTCTCGTTCGCCCTCTCTCTTCCCCTTTCTCGACTCGAAGAAATAGGCGGAGCGGGCCGTGAACCCATGTGGTCCCCGTCGTTCGATGTTTCGTTCTCACCATCTGCCGAACCCGCTTCCCGCCTGATCGACGCTGGAAGCCCCATCAAACCGCATCTGTTGCGAAGGATTCCCATTCCATGAAGCTGTACGTCGGAAACCTCTCCTACTCAGTCAACGACACCACGCTCCGTTCCATCTTCGAGGCGTACGGCGCCGTCGAATCGGCCCGCGTCATCTCGGACCGCGACACCGGCCAGTCCAAGGGTTTCGGCTTCGTCGAGATGTCCGATGCCGACGGGCAGAAGGCAATGGGCGCCCTGAACGGCCAGGAGCTCGAGGGTCGCGCGCTCCGCGTCAACGAGGCGCGCCCGCAGGAGCCCCGTACGGGTGGCGGCGGCGGGGGCAGCCGCGGTGGCTACGGCGGCGGTGGCGGCGGCGGCTACGGCCGTGGCCGCTACTGAAAAACCACATTCGACTTTTTATTCTCTTGACGAATTGACCCGGCGTCCCTAAGGTCTCTCGAACATGTCGAACCGCATCGCCCCCGCCTGCCCCTGCGCGTCAAACGACGCGGTTCGAATCTGCATGTGCATGTGCTCGATGTCCGGCGCTCCTTCGCGGGAGACGGACGGCGGCTTCGCGAGGTCCGTCACGTAGACCGAGCGAAACCAGGCGAACCGAGAGCACAAGCGACCTCGCTCATCGGATTCCCCAACCGGCCCTCTCACGCGAGAGGGCCGGTTTTTTTTGTGCCAGAAAGAAAAAGAAGGAGAAGCCCATGTCGACCACCACCGAATCGAAACCCCGTTACCACCCCGGAACCATCGCGGTGCACGCCGCGCAGGAGACCGCCGACCCTGCCACGAACGCGCGGGCCGTCCCGATCTACGCGACGACGTCCTACGTGTTCAACGGTCCCGAGCACGCCGCGAACCTCTTCGGCCTGCGCGAATTCGGGAACATCTACACGCGCATCATGAACCCCACGAACGACGTCTTCGAGCGCCGCCTCGCGGCCCTCGAAGGAGGCGTCGCGGCGGTCGCGACGTCGTCCGGCCAGGCCGCCCAGACGCTCGCGATCCTGAACCTCGCGCAGGCAGGCGACTCCCTCGTCTCGTCGTCGGCCCTGTACGGGGGGACGTTCACGCTCTTCCAGCACACGCTGCCCCGCCTCGGCATCCGGACGAAGTTCGTCGACGCGAACGACCCGCGCAAGGTGGCCGCCGCCATCGACGACACGACGCGCGCCGTCTACGTCGAGACGATCGGCAATCCGAACCTCGACGTGCCCGACTTCACGGCCCTCGCGAAGGTCGCCCACGACGCGGGTGTGCCCCTCGTCGTCGACAACACGTTCGCGACGCCGCTCCTCTGCCGCCCGATCGAGCACGGAGCGGACGTCGTTCTCCACTCGGCCACGAAGTGGATCGGCGGCCACGGGACGGCCATCGGCGGCGCGGTCGTTGACGGCGGGAAGTTCGACTGGGGAACGAACCCCCGCTTCAAGACCTTCTACAAGGACGCCGAGCCCGCGTATCACGGAATATCCTTCGCCGAGGCGTTCGGCGCGGCGGCCTTCGCGATCCGGCTCCGCGTCGTCCTCCTCCGCGACCTCGGCGCGTCGCTGTCGCCGTTCAACTCGTTCCTGTTCCTCCAGGGCCTCGAGTCGCTCCATCTCCGCATCCAGCGCCACAGCGAGAACGCGCTCGCGGTCGCGCGCTTCCTCGAGGCGCATCCCTCCGTCTCGTGGGTGCGGTACCCCGGGCTGCCCTCGCATCCCGCGCACGAGCCGGCGACTCGTTATCTCGAGGGCGGCTTCGGCGGCGTCCTGACGTTCGGCGTGAAGGGCGGTGAAGAGCAGGCGAAGAAGCTGATCGCGAACCTGAAGCTCTTCTCCCTCGTCGCGAACGTGGGCGACGCGAAGAGCCTCGTCATCCACCCGTGGTCCACGACGCACCAACAGCTCACGGCCGAAGATCGCGGGCGCGCCGGCGTGTCGGCCGACCTCATCCGCCTCTCCGTCGGCATCGAGGACGCGCGCGACCTGACGCAGGATCTCGACCAGGCGTTGCGAAAGGCGGTGCGATCGTGACCGCCGCCCGCGTCCACGTCACGCCGCGCTTCGCGCTCGAATCCGGGGAGATCCTGCGGGACGTGCGGCAGGCGTACGTCCTCGAGGGCGCGCTGAACGCCCGCCGCGACAACCTCGTCCTCGTCTTCCACTCGCTCACGGGCGGACCCGACTCCCTGGGCGGCTGGAAAGGCGAGGTCATCGGTCCCGGCAAGGCGATCGACACGAACAAGTGGGCCGTGCTCTGCCCGAACCTGTTGGGCTCGTGCTACGGCACGACCTTCAAGAGAATTCAAGGAAGGGATTCTCCGAATGGTGATTCGGGTCCCGCCATCTCGACCCGCGATCAGGCGCATCTCGCGGGGATCCTCGTCGATTCTCTCGGCATCTCCTCCGTCGCGCTCGCGACAGGCGGATCCCTCGGCGGGATGGTGGCGCTCGAGTGGGCCGCCGCGTTTCCGGAGCGTTCTCGTGCTGTCGTCGTTTTCGCGGCGCCCGCGGCGCACTCCGCGTGGGCGATCGGCTGGAATCACGTCCAGCGCCGGGCGATCGAGGCCGCGGGGCCCGCGGCGGGCCTCGCCGTCGCGCGCATGGTCGGGATGCTGACGTACCGGTCGCCGGCGGAGTTCGAGAGCCGGTTCGCGCGCCTTCCCGGCGACGGAGAGACGTTCGCGATGCAGACGTATCTCACGCACCACGGCGACAAGCTCGTCGCCCGCTTCGACGCCCGGAGCTATCTGACGCTGCTCGACGTGATGGACGCGCACGACGTCGGCCGCGGCCGCGCCGGTCACGCCGCCGCGCTCTCCGCGTTTCAGGGACGCCTCGTAGGCGTCGGGATCACGAGCGACGTGCTTTATCCCGAGGACGAAGTGAAGGGCTGGACGCGCGAGGCCGGCGCGGCGTACGCCGTGCTCCGCTCGACGCACGGGCACGACGCGTTCCTCCTCGAGTCCGAAGCCGTCGGGAGCCTCCTCGCGTCGGCGCTCGATGGCGACGCAGCGGAGGAGCAGCTCGTGGCTCCCTTCACGGCGCGCAGTGCGCCGTCGGGCACGGCCCCACGAGCGACCCGGGCGATTCGAAGGTCGTCTGGCACGGGACCGGGACCGAGGAGGTCTTGAACAGGATGTTCGACGGACCCGTGAAGTACTCCGTGACGCCCTGGGCCGCCGATGCGGGTGGTACGGGCTGGCGGGTGCCGTACCACGTGACGTCGACGTCGAGCCGGGCCTTCGCGACGTCCTTGTCGTCGAAGTCGGTCCAGCCCGCCTTGAAGTGCAGCGTCGCCGTGTCGCCGGTGATGGAGCCCGTTCCACTCAGGGTCCAGCCGTACTTCGGATTGAGAAGCGCGAGGTAGGCCTGATCGGCCTGGAACATTCCCTTGTCGAGGATGAAGACCGCCCCGAGCACGGGCGGAGCGAGGAGCTTCGCGGGGCGAGTAGCAGGCGTTCCCCTGCCGTGCTCGGGAGCCCACGTGCCGACGAAGATCACGGACCCGAAAGTTCCCATCTTCACGGTGGCCGTCCGGTCCTCGATCGACGTGTTCGAGACGAAGATCGAGAGGCGATCGACGGGCGCCGTCATCGGGACCTTCACGGTTTGCGACGCGTCGAGGACCGTCATCTCCCCTCCGGGGAGCATGGTTCCGGTGCCGTCTTCGCGGAAGATCGTGACGCGCACGCCGGACGACGAGACGTCGGCGCCCGACGACACGACGGACAGGTCGAGCGTGGGCCGCGCGCGGACGGCCGCGGGCAGCGCGACGCGGACGAGCCGGGTCGTGAGCGGTGGGAGCTTCTTCACCTCGATCGAGGCCTGCGTCGCCAGGTCCCATTCCTGCCGCTCGGGGAAGAGGGCCGTGGCGGCTGTGTTCGCGACGAGCACGTCGGCCGCGCGGAGCGCGGCCGCAGCCGAGTGCCGGTATCCGCAATCGAGAGCGAACTCGTGGTAGACATCCGAAAGCCCCTTGCCGGACTTCGGACGGAAGGTCCGATCCACCGCGCGCCGATAAAGCGTCCGGTATTCGCCCGCGAGAAGCCCGTACTGCCCGTTCGTCTCGTCGCTCATCGCTTCGTACATCGACCGGATGAAGGTCATGCTTCCGTTCGTGTACTTCTTCGCAAACCATCCGAGGAAGTCCTGTTTCGTGTAGATGCCCTGTTCCGGATCATCGGCTGCCGCGTCGAGTTGTTGTGGTTTCGGGTCCACGCGCACCGTCACCGGCCCCTCGCCGAGGCGGTCTCCTCGGGCCGAGTAACTCCCTTCGAGAATCGTCGCCCCGCCTTCGGACCAGGCCTTCAGCGTGTGCGTCCATTCCCCGTTGGCCTTGACGTAGTACCGCCGCCGAACGTCCGTCCCCATCATCGACCCGTGGGTCATCTCGTGAGCGAGCGCACCGCCGGGCGTCGCGAAGAAAGGAGAGACCAGATACGGCGCGATTTCAGACACGTTGTAGTAGATCGCACCGAGAAGGAGGAGCTGATCCTCGGTCAGACCCATCGTGGAGAAGCCCGACGAGCTCGGGTCGCACCACGGCAGGGGGGACGTCGCCCAGCATTCGGCGTACATCGTCGGCATGGCGGGGTCGTTGCTCAGATGGATGACCCGGGTGTGCGTCCGCGAATCGACCCACAGGCGCGGCGACCTGAATCCCTCGCTCCGGAGCTCATCGCAGGCGAACCAGGCAGGATCGACGATGTCGCTCTCGATCTTCGCGTCCGACCAGACATTCGTGTGCTTGACGACGCGGAATACGCACGTACCCCAGTCCATCGGCGTCCGCCAGCCCAGAGGCTCGCGCCCACGCGCGGCCGATCCAGATACGAATTCGACCCCTGGCTCCGAGACAACGCCGAAGACCCAGCCATCCCAGAGCCCCGTCACCTCCGCGGTGTACGTTTTCGCGGCCGCGTCGTAGATGCCGAGTACCGGGTACGGAACACCCGTCGTCAGGAGGGCCTTCATCATCAGGATCGCCGGGTCGGAGACGGTTCCGGTGACAGGAATCGTGATCTTGAAATTGCCGCCGGCCAGGAGAGGCTCGTTTCCTGAGACGGAGATTTTCACGGCAGACGAGACGGGCGTCTCGTTCGACCGGAGGAGCGGCGCGATGTCCGCCGGGGAGAGCGAAACCGTCATGCCGGTCTCCCTGTAGCCCGGCGCGAGCGTGAGCGTCGAGCCCGAGGGCCCGTTGATCACGCCGCCGGTCACGGGCGGAGTCGGCGTGGCGGTAGGCGTCGGCGTGGAACCGGGCGGCACCGTCGGGGTGCGCGTCGGCGTCGGCCCGACTGGCGGTGTCGGCGTGCGGGTTGGGGTCGGCGTCGGTGGCGGCAACGTCGGTGTCGGCGTCGGGGCAGAGCCGCCGGCGGCCTTCTTCATCGCCGGCAGGAAGAACGCGTCGCCCGAGTTGTGGTTGTCGATCACCGTCGCGAACGCGTACATCTTTCCGCCGCTCGTCGCGGGCTTGATCACCACATAGCCGTCCGCGACCGTTCCCCACGCTCCCATCGCCTCGTTCAGCTGTCGGAACTCGTACCCCCTCAGCCGCGTCTCGCTTCCCGACTTCGTCCCCATGTACGTGCCATTCGCCCGGTAGCAGTCCACCGTCACGTCCAGGGCCGCCCCCGTGGCGTTCACGAGCCCCACGTTCGTCCGGAACTCGGTCAGCGTCGAGGCCGACTGCTGCGACAGCTGGATCAGCCGCCCTTCCTCCCCGTACGCGATCGCCTGCGCATCCGCCAGCGCCGGCACAAACTGCCCGAACGACGACCCCTCGGGCAGGTTCCACGGGTTCGCCCCGATCTGGTTGTACGTCCGGCTCGTCACCATCACGAGGTCCGACGACGCCGTGATCCTCAGCGCCGCTGCCCCCGTGAAGCCGAACATCCCCATCAGCGCGTCCACGTAGCGCACCGACTGCTGCGGCGACAGCGAGAACGTGCGGCTCTGCGGCGCGAGGTTCTCCGCGTCCCGCGCGAGCAGCTCCACCGTGTACGTCGCACCCGTCGTCCCCGCGTTGTGCACCTCGAGGTCCGTCCGCCAGCTCGCCCCGTTCATTCCAGGCGCGTGCGCGCTCGCCGGCAGCATCCAGACGACAGACCCCGCGAGCGCCGCGCCCGCGCGGCGGCCGGCGATCGGGCGCTTCACGAGCCGCCCTGAAGCGGCCGGCGCGCCTCCGGATCGAGCGGACTCTTCGGCGACATCGCCGCCCGCAACGAAGAGCGACGTCGTCCACGTCCATGTGCCGCTCGCCGAATTGTCCGATTCATTCGTCTCCGGGACGCCGTTCGTGAAGTCGGCCACGATCGAGAGCGTGTGCGTCCCTGGCGAGATCCCGCCGGGCGGGATGTCGTAGTCCTCGACGGAAAGGTAGTAGCCCGCGGGAAGCCCGTCGTCCACGTACCACCCCTCGAGGCGCGCGCCGTCGAGCCGCAGCTCGAACTCGATCGTGCCGGAAATGTCGCCCGGACCGTCGTTCGCCACGGCCCAGCTCACCCAGGTCGTGAGCGCCGAGGACAGGCGCGTCGTCGTCCGGCTGCCCATTTGCGAGTCCGCGACGATTGCCGCCTGCCAGTCCGGCGGGCCGTACGGGAAGAGGTTCCCGAGTCCCGCGGGCGGCGTAGGCGTGGGCGTGGGGGCCGAACCGCCCGCCGCCTTCTTAACCGCCGGCAGGAAGAATGCGTCGCCCGAGTTGTGGTTGTCGATCACCGTGGCGAACGCGTACATCTTTCCGCCGCTCGTCGCGGGCTTGATCACCACGTAGCCGTCCGCGACCGTTCCCCACGCCCCCATCGCCTCGTTCAGCTGCCGGAACTCATATCCCCTCAGCCGCGTCTCGCTCCCAGACTTCGTCCCCATGTACGTGCCGTTCGCCCGGTAGCAGTCCACCGTCACATCCAGGGCCGCCCCCGTGGCGTTCACGAGCCCCACGTTCGTCCGGAACTCGGTCAGCGTCGAGGCCGACTGCTGCGACAGCTGGATCAGCCGCCCTTCCTCCCCGTACGCGATCGCCTCCGCATCCGCCAGCGCCGGCACGAACTGCCCGAACGACGACCCCTCGGGCAGGTTCCACGGGTTCGCCCCGATCTGGTTGTACGTCCGGCTCGTCACCATCACGAGGTCCGACGACGCCGTGATCCTCAGCGCCGCTGCCCCCGTGAAGCCGAACATCCCCATCAGCGCGTCCACGTAGCGCACCGACTGCTGCGGCGACAGCGAGAACGTGCGGCTCTGCGGCGCGAGGTTCTCCGCGTCCCGCGCGAGCAGCTCCACCGTGTACGTCGCACCCGTCGTCCCCGCGTTGTGCACCTCGAGGTCCGTCCGCCAGCTCGCCCCGTTCATTCCAGGCGCGTGCGCGCTCGCCGGCAGCATCCACACGACAGACCCCGCGAGGGACGACGTCGCGGGATTCCGACCCGGCCCGCGCGCGAGGAGGAGCCCCAACGCGGAAACAGAGGCGAGCGCGGCGACGAGGAGCGGGAGAGCCTGTCCGCGAGAGGACGGGCGAGAGCGGAGCGAGGTCATGGCGCATCTCCTTCGCCGGCGGCACGCGATCGCGGACCTCCGCGAAGAGCGGGCGGAGGCTCACGACACGCGCACGACATCCAAGGCAAACTGTGGTTCTCCGCCCGGGGAATTCTCCTGATTCACGTGCATCAGCCGGCGAGGCAACCGGTTCGCTCTTCGCGGGCGCGCCCCGCGGCGTCAGTCGCTCGGCGGCGGCGGCGGGAGAGGGACGGGCGTCTTCTTCTTCGGCGGCCGCGCGGTGATGAGGAGGCCCGTGCCGGACATCGAGGTGTGTCCCGCCGTCGCGAAATCGCCGCTGTCGACCGCAGGCCCCAGCCGGTAGGGCGCGGGCTCGCCGATCGTGAGGATCTCGTCGTCGTCCAGCTTCAGGACGGGACGCGCTTTCGGCTCGGGCTTTTCTCCGCCCGTCGGACGCGGATCGGAATAGCCGAACACGTCGATCGCCTCCTTGAGGCCGATGAGCTTCGGCGGTGCCGCCAGCGACGCGCCGGAAATGATGAACGGCACCGCGCTCTTCGAAATCGTCTTGCCTCCGCTCACGATCTCGAGGAACGCGCTCTTCGAAGGACTGGGCGGCACGATGAACGCCGAGATGCCGTCGGCTTCCTTGACGACGCCGACGGGCCTGCCCCCGAACAGGAGTTGCGCGCCCGCGGGCACGCCGGACCTGACGACGACCCGCCCGCCCACGGCTCCCACCTTCGGCTCGAACTCGAGACGCTCCTCGGCGCGCGCGGCGATGCCCGCCAGGACGAGGAAGAGGGCCGCGGCGGCGCAGACGAGAAGGCGTCTCACACCTTCACTGTACGCCCCGGCGGCGGGAGCCGCAAACGGGCCGTGAGAGGATAGGAACCCGTGGCGGCTTTCCCGCTGGCCCTCGTGATGGGCTTTCTCGCCGGGTTCATCGGCGCGATTCCGCCAGGCCCGCTCAATGTCACATGCCTCCGAAAAAGCCTCCAGGGCAAGCGACGGGACGCCTACCGCGTCGCCCTCGGCGGCGCGGCCGTGGACACGTTCATCTGCGCCCTCATCGGGCTCGGCCTCGGCTGGATCCTCGAGAAGGTCGTGACGAACCCGTGGGTGCGGGGGATCCTCGCCGTCTTCCTCGTCGGTTACGGCGCGAAGCTCCTCCTCGTGGACGCGCGGCGCGACGCGGAAAGGACGGACCCCCGGGTGTCGCGCCTTCATTTCATGCCGCGCCCGGCCGACCCCCCCGGGGGATTCTCCCGGTTTCCCGTGCTGACGGGCCTCCTGCAGGGCGCCGCGAACCCGGCGCTCTTCGTGAACTGGACGCTCTTCATCTCCTTCCTCGTCGGACACCGGTTGTTCGTGCCGACTGCCGCCGGGGCCGGCGGCTTCGCCCTCGGCGTGGGCCTCGGCGTCTTCTCGTGGTTCATGCTGCTCATCGAGCTCGTCGATCGCTGGCGTTCCCGCGCGGGCGCGTGGGTGTCGCGTTCGACGCTCGTCGCCGGCGGGCTCCTCGTCGTTTTCGGCCTCTACTTCACGTGGCGTTCCTTCAACATCCCATGAGGCGGCGGTGACCGGCGGCACCCGCGTCCGGGGGATCCGGCTCTCCACGCGCCTCGGCCTCACGTGGGCCGGCATTCTCCTGCTCGCCGCGATGGCGCAGACGCTCGTCTACTTCCAGACCCGCGACGAGACGCTCAACGAGGCGGACGGCTCCTACCAGGCCGTCGCGAAGGCCATCGAGGTCGCGACGACGCAGATCGGCCCCGAAGGCTGGAAAGACCCGAAGGTGCTCGAGGACTACACGGCCGCGCTCCGCGCCCGCGGCCTCCAGAACATCAAGGTCGCGGACGAAACGGGCCGGCCCCTGATCGAAGCCGCGCCCCCGGGAACCGCCGGCCGGCATCCGAGGAGAACGCCGAGCCCGAAGGACATCGTGATCTCCGGCGTCATCGGCTCGGGACCCACGAACCGGAACCTCGTCGTGCCGATCGTCATCGACGGCCACCTCCGCGGGCACGTGGAGATCGCCTACAACCTCGAGAACATCCGTGCCCAGCTCGCGGACAACTTCCGGAAGCGCCTCTTCGCGCTGCTCGGCGTCTTCGCGCTCGGCCTCGCGGCGATGCTCGTCCTCACGCACAACGCGACGCGTCCCCTCGACGCGCTCGCCGACAGCGCGGCCCAGGTGGCAGAAGGGCGGCTCGACGTCACCGTGCCCGTCGACCGCGACGACGAGATCGGCCGGCTGTCCTCCACCTTCAACTACATGACCGAGAAGCTGCGGGAGAGGCAGGAGCTCGAGGTGCGCCTCGCGGGCGCCGAGAAGCGCGCCGAGATCGGCCACCTCGCGTCCGGTCTCGCCCACGAGATCAAGAACCCCTTGAACGCCCTGTCCCTCGGGCTCGACGTCCTCAGGCGCCGCCACCGCCCGGACGACGAGGCCGCCGCGGCCGAGTACGGCGCGCGCATCGAGGCGCTTCGCGAGGAGATCGACCGCCTCGCGATCCTCATCAACAATTTCCTCGCGTACGGGAGGCCTCTCACCCTCGCGTTCGCGCCGACGGACCTCTCCGCCCTCGTGCGACACACGCTCTCGGACCTCTCCGAGACGGCGGCCCAGGCCCACGTCACGATCGAACAGGACGTTCCGGACGCGGTGCCCCTCCTTCGGGCCGACGCGAACCTCCTCAAGTCCTCGATCTGGAACCTCGTGCAGAACGGCATTCAGGCGATGGAACGGCACGGCGGCCTCCTGCGCGTGCGGGTCTCCGCCGAGAGCGGGATCGAGGAACCCGGCCGCCGTCTCGTCCTCACCGTGGAAGACGAGGGACCCGGGATTCCCGAGGCCGACCTCCCGCGCCTCTTCGACCCCTATTTCTCGAAGAAGGAGGGGGGCGTGGGCCTCGGCCTCGCGATGGTCAAGCGGATCGTCGAGGAGCACGGAGGCAGGGTCGCGGCGGGCCCGCGCGGGGACGGACTCCCCGGCGCCCTCTTCCGCGTCTCTCTGCCCGCGGGCGCCTGACGGGTCCCCGGGGTAATCTCTCCCCCGTGAGCACGGTGAACGACAAAGAGCCGAAGGCGACCCTCCTCGTCGTCGACGACGAGAAGCATCAGCGCGAGTCGCTCGCCCTGATTCTCGAAGACGAGGGCTACAAGGTCGCCGCCGCCGCGGACGGGCGCGAGGCGCTCGCGAAGGCGGCCGAGATCCGGCCCGAGGTCGTACTCACGGACCTCAAGATGCCGGGCCTCACCGGGATGGACGTCGTGAAGAGCCTGAACTCTCTCGCCGACGGGCCGCTCGCGCCGAAGGTCATCCTCGTGACGGCGCACGGCTCGGTCGAGCGCGCGCGCGAGGCGCACCGTCTCGGCGCGTTCGACTACATGTCGAAGCCCGTCGTCGCCGACGAGCTGCTCTTTCGCGTGGAGCGGGCCGTCGACGCGTTCCGGCTCGCCGAGAAGAATCTCCGCCTCGAGCGGCGGCTGAAGAACGACGGGCTCGAGGCCATCGTCGGCGAGAGCGCGCCGATGCGCGACGTGTTCCGGCTCGTCGAGAAGATCGCCCCGACGAACTCCACGATCCTGATCCGCGGCGAATCCGGCACGGGCAAGGAGCTCGTCGCCCGCGCGATTCACGCCCGCTCGCTCCGCTCCGCCAAGCCCTTCTTCGCGCTCAACTGCGCGGCCATTCCGGAGAACCTCCTCGAGAGCGAGCTCTTCGGTCACGAGAGGGGCTCGTTCACGGGCGCCGACACGAAGAAGATCGGCCTCGTCGAGGCGGCCAGCAGCTCGACGCTGTTTCTCGACGAGATCGGGGACCTCACCCTCCCGCTTCAGGGCAAGATCCTGCGCGCGCTGCAGGAAAAAGAGGTCAAGCGCGTGGGCGGCACGGAGACGATTCCCGTGGACGTGCGCATCGTCGCGGCGACGAATCGCGACCTCGAAGGGATGATGAAGACGGGCCAGTTCCGCGAGGACCTCTTCTATCGCCTCAACGTGATTCCCGTCACCCTGCCGCCGCTCCGCGAGCGCGCCTCCGACATCAAGGCCCTCGTGGGCCGCTTCCTCGACAAGGCGAACGCGTCGCACGCCACGGCCGTGACGACGGTCTCCCCCGAAGCGATGGACCTTCTCGTCCGGCATCCGTGGCCCGGCAACGTGCGTCAGCTCGAGAGCCTCGTCGAGCGCGCCGTGCTCCTGTGCGAAGGGAACACGATCCGGCCGGAGGACCTCCCCGCGGACGTGCGCCTCCGCACGGCGCCCTCCGCGCGGCCGTACGGCTTCGACATCCCGGCCGAGGGAATCGACATCGAGGAATTCGAGCGCCAGCTCATCGTCCAGGCGATGGAGAAATCCGGCTGGGTCATCGCGCGGGCGGCCCGCCTCCTCGGACTGACATACCGAACGCTGCAATATCGGCTGGAGAAGTTCGGCTTGAAGAAGCCGGCCTGAGGCGACCTCGACCATTCCATTTGGACGTCCCCCGTCGACCGAATGGGTCAGCCGTCGGCGCGCGCGGCGCGCAAGGGACAGCGAGGGGGGCCGTAAGCCTTTGAAAGACAGGGTTTTCGCTTCAGGATGCGGCGCGGGGTCTCCCGCCAGATCCGGCATGGCTCGTGCACGGGACGCCCGCGATGTCCGTCCTCGTCCTCCTTCTGGCACTCCTCATCGCTCCCGAGGAAGCCGCCAAGCCCGGGACCGCGGCGCCCGGGACCGCGGCGCGGAAGTCTGCGCCGGCGGGCGCGGCCGCCGCGTCGAAGACGATCGTGGGCGAGATCGTGTGGGTCGATTTCCCCGCGCGACTCATCCTCGTGCGCGAGTCGGTGAAGTCCACGACGGTCAAGGGGAAGCCCGCGACCCGCGAGACGATCGCCCTCGCCGTCGGACCCGACGTGCCCGTCATCAGGGGAAAGCAGCCTTCCACCTTCGCCGAGCTGAAACCGAAGGACCACGTCGTCGCGCGTTATCTGCCGACGGCCGACGGCGCGAAGGCCGTGTCGATGCGTGTCGCCGACGCGACGACCGGCGCGCCGCGCGCCGCGGCGGGCACGACGCCGGTTCCCGCGGGCACCGCCGGCGGCGCGGACTGACGCCCCGACGTCCCGTCTCCGGATACACTCCCGGCATGGAACTTCCAGCGGGCTCCTTCGCGCCCGAGGCCCGATTCCGGACGACGGACGGCGGCTCGCTTTCGACGAAAGAGGTCGTCGTGGCGGGAAACGGCCTCCCCGTCCTTCTCGCGTTCTTCAAGACGAGCTGCCCCATCTGTCAGCTCGCGTGGCCGTACCTGCAGCGGCTTCACGGGGCTTATGGCGGCAAATCGGTGCACGTCGTCGGGATCTCGCAGGACGACGCGGCGTCGAGCCGCGCGTACTACGCGACGCACGGCGCGGCGACGTTCGATCTCCTGCTCGATCCGGAGCCCACGTTCGTCGCCTCGAACGCGTTCAACGTCGAATCGGTGCCGCTCCTCGTCCTTCTCGCGCCGGACGGAAAGGTCGAAGACACGTTCGCGGGCTGGTCGAAAAAGCGGATGGAGTCGCTCGGCGCGCGGTTCGCGTCGAAGTCCATCCCGCTCGTGCCCGTGGTCCCGCCGGGCGATCCGGTGCGCGACTTCTCAGCCGGGTGACTGGGCCGCAACTTCCACTGACCGGTCCGGTCAGGCAGAAACCGAGGGAGCCGGCTCAGTCGAGGCGGAACGGCGGGACGTCCGGCGAGAGCGGCAACGCTTCGAGCTGCTCCCGCGTCGGCGTGAACTGCTTCAGAAAATCGACATAGACGTCCCAGGGCAGGGAGCCTGGATCCGTCTTCCGCATCGCCTCCATCTCCTCTGCGGTCGGAAGAGGGAACGATTCGAGGTTCAGCGGCTCAGGAGAGTTCACGGAGCCGCTCGTAAAGATCCATGAGATCGGCCTTGGCGAATGACTCACGAACCTGATTATCGTCCAGGTCCGGAATTCGAAGAAGATGCTGGATATCGGTCGCGTCACGGAAGACTCTGGTCGGCTGATTCTGGATCCCCTTCACCTTCATCGCGACGAGATGCTCTGGAGCCGGGACCAGCACGTCGGGGCCGTCCGGTACCGACAGCACGCGCGCCGCGCGAAAGATCCGGCTCCCCGTGATTTCGTCGAGCCACATGAAGTCCAGCCGTCCGAGATCCCGGTCGTCGTGCAGGAGGTTGGAAAAAGCCGGCACGTCGTGGAGAACGCGAAAACCGGACTTGGCGCACCCATCGAGAATCCCGACCCGATATACGCTTTCCGCGACAATGTCGACATCGAACGTATTGCGCGCGTGTCCGTAGGCGTTCATCGCAACGCCGCCGATCACCGCCCATCGGGCGCCCGCAGCCTCACAGGCCACTTTGACGATTCCGAAGACCCGCCTCAGATCCATCGCCTGATCATGTCACTCGCCGGTTTCCGGAAGGGGGCTCCGGGGGGAACGTCACGGTCCCCCCGGCAACGCTGTTCCTCGAATCGCCGATCACCTAAAGTAGTCACATGACCGATCGCCCGACAACACTCGGAGAACTCATCGCCGCAGGCTACGGACCTAAGTCCGTCAAGGACGAGGTGCGGGACAACCTCATCGCGAAGCTGAAGAAGGGCGAAAACGTCTTCCCCGGCATCCTCGGCTACGAGAAGACGGTCCTGCCCGCGCTCCAGAACGCGATCCTCGCGCGCCACGACATCATTCTCCTCGGCCTGCGCGGCCAGGCGAAGACGCGTCTTCTGCGCGCGCTCGTCAACCTCCTCGACGACGAGATCCCCGTGATCGCGGGCTCGGAGCTGAACGAATCGCCGTTCGCGCCCTTCTCCGCGTACGGCCGCCGCATGGCCGCGAGCGCCGGCAGCGACCTGCCCGTCGCCTGGCTGCCGCGCGCGGCGCGTTACCGCGAGAAGCTCGCGACGCCGGACGTCACGATCGCCGACCTCATCGGCGACGTCGATCCCGTGAAGGCGGCTACGCTCAAGAAGACGTTCGCGGACGAAGACGTCATCCACTACGGAATCGTGCCGCGCACGAACCGCGGCATTTTCGCGATCAACGAGCTGCCGGACCTGCAGCCGCGCATCCAGGTCGGCCTCCTCAACATCCTCGAGGAGCGCGACCTGCAGATCCGCGGATTTCCGCTGCGTATCCCGCTCGACATCCTGATGGTCTTCTCGGCGAACCCGGAGGACTACACGAACCGCGGCAACATCATCACGCCGCTGAAGGACCGCATCGCGTCGCAGATCCTCACGCACTATCCCGTCGACGCGAAGACGGCCTCCGCCATCACGGACCAGGAAGCCTGGACGGACCGCGAGGCGGCCGGCCTGACGGTCCTCCTCGGCGACGAGGTGAAGCTCCTCGTCGAGGAGATCGCCTTCGTCGCGCGCAAGAGCGAGCTCGTGGACCAGTCCTCGGGCGTGTCGGCGCGTC
This sequence comes from Thermoanaerobaculia bacterium, assembly GCA_963809425.1. Lineage (GTDB taxonomy): Bacteria > Acidobacteriota > Thermoanaerobaculia > UBA5066 > UBA5066 > Fen-183. The sequence goes on along the minus strand of CAWEJK010000003.1, from coordinate 74,116 downwards.
TCTCGATCGCGGCGCGCGAGCTGCTCGTGTCGAATCTCGAACGGCGGGCGCTGAAGACGGGCGAAGCCGTCGTCGCACCTCGCCTCGTGGACCTCTTCGCGGCGCTGCCCGCGATCACGGGAAAGGTCGAGATGGTGTTCGAAGGCGAGCAGCAGGGCGCCGAGATCGTGGCCAAGAGGCTCATCGGCGACGCCGTGAAAGCGCTCTTCGAAGCGAAGTTTCCGCCCGTCGAGGGCCCGCGCACGCGCGCCGAAAGCCGGCGCCGGCCGCGCGGCGGCGAGCTGGACGAGGACGACCTGAGCGGACCGACGACGCTCGAGCGCGCCGAAGCCCGCCGGGGCACGGCGGGCGCCGCCGCGGCCCAGGGCCCGTACGACGACATCATCGGAGCCTTCGCCGGCGACAGGAAAGTCGTCCTCTCCGACGACACGCCGTTTTCCGAGCACCTGAAGACGCTCGAATCTGTCAAGGGCCTTTCGGACGTCGTCCTCAAGCACGCGAGGCCGCGCGACCACTACGAGCGCGCGTTCCTCATGGAGCTCGTCCTCGAAGGGCTCGTCCAGCACCTCCGCATCGCGCGCGAGGACCTCGATTCGACGGTCACGTACGCCGAGCTCGCGAAGTTCAACCTGATGCGCAGCCGGGGTTAGGCCCTCCGGCGCAGCCGTTCGAGCACCGGGTACGCGGCCGCCGGAAGGGACGCGAGGCGGGCGAGGCCCGTCGTCGCGCGGACCTCGCCCGTGTCCGTGATGAGCGCGCCCTCGACGCCCGGCGCCCCGTCGAGGAGCGCGAAGCCCGCGTCCGGGCCGAGGAGCATGGCGAGCGTCGTGAAGCGCCCCGCCTCGAACGCCGTCCGCGCGACCGCCGTCGCCGACGCGACGCCACGCGCGGGCCAGCCCGTCGTCGCGTCGAGGATGTGGTGGTACCGCACGCCGTTCTCCACGAAGCCGCGCTCGTAATCGCCGGACGTCGCGACTCCCGCATCCCCCCGGAGGTTCAGCGCGAACGCGATCCTGCCTTCGCGGCGCGGGTGCGCGACCCCGACGCGCCACGGCCGCCCGTCGCCCCGGCTCCCCACCGTGCGGACGTCGCCCGCGAACTCCACGATCGCGGACGAGACGCCTGCCTCGCGGAGGACCCCCGCCGCGCGGTCCACGGCGTACTCCTTGCCGACGCCGCCGAGGTCGAGCTCCATGCCGGGCTTGCGCAGGAAAACCGTCCGGTCGCGCCGCGCGACCGACGCTCCGGAAACGAGCGGCAGGAGCGCCGCGACCTCCTCCTCGGAAGGCACGCGCCGCGCCTTGAAGTCCCACGCCTTCCGGAGGACGCCCACCGTCGGGTCGAAACGCCCGCCGGAGTCCTTCCAGAGGTCCATCGCCGCGCCGACGAGAAAATCCGTCTCGTCGTCCACGGCGACGGGAGTGCGCCCGGCGTCGCGGTTGATAGCCGAGACGACGCTCGTCTCCCTGAAGCGCGAGAACTTCACCTCGACGCGAAGAGCCTCCGCCTCGACGGCGCGCGCGACCGCCTCGGCGGCCGCGCGTCCGCGCAGGTCCACGAAGCGCACGACGGCCCGCCCGCCCATGAGGGCGAAGCGCGTCGTGTAGAGCGCGGGGCCGTCGCCGTCGCTCAGTAGCGCCATGTGAAGCCGGCGGTGACCGTCGTGACGTCGAGGTCGGCCGCCGAGATCGACGCCGAGGCCCCGGGGCTCGTCCTCGTCGCGGGCTTCGAGACCGTGATCGAATCCTTGCCGACCTGCGACTGGACCGTGAAGCCGAGATTCACGTCGACCGACTCGCTCATCTTGTGCTTCACCGCGATGCCGCCGAGGACGCTCGAGAACGCCGCGAGGCGGTAATCCGACGACATGAACTCCTGCTTCGCCGCGAACGTGTTCCCCCAGAACGAGGCGGCCGACTGCGTGTAGAGGCGCACGGTCGGCGAGACGAGCCAGTCTTCGCTCAAGCGGTGGTCGTACACGAGCTCGAGCGTGTGCGCCTTCAGGGACCAGTCGTCCCAGTAGTATCGGTACGTGGCCTTCAGGGCGCCGCCCCAGAGGAAGTAGTGGCCGTACTTGCCCACGACGGCCCGGCGCTGCCGGCTGTCGGGCCGGTGCTCGGGCAGCTCGACGAAGCTCGCGGACGTCCCGACGGGGACGATCTTGTAGGGGTCGTCCAGGTACCCCGACTGCTTCATGAGCGAGGCGGAGACGTCGAGGAGGTCGCGCCCGCCGAGGATCCACGTTCCGCCGAGCGCGAAACCCTGCTGTTTCTTCGGCAGCACGAGGCTGTTCGTGACGGGAGCGACGATGTCGCTCGAGAAGTCCACGCCGCCGTGCAGCGTTCCGCGCCCTCCCGCGAACGTCCATGCGTCGGAAAAGCCGACGCTCCGGGCCGTGTAGTCGTTCTCTTTCGCGTACGACACGTCGATCGAGGGCAGGTTCGACCCGATCTTCCGGACCCAGGCGAGGCCGACCGACTTTCGCTGGTCGTTGTACGAGGCCTGCGGAAGGCTGCCTCCGGCGATCGTGCGGCCCGAGGCGGAAGTCGTCACGTCGACGGACGGATAGCCGCCCGTCGGGGACGCGCCCGAGATCGAGTCGTAGCCGAGGAGGAGGTCGAGCGTCCCCCACGCGTCGCCGAGGTCGTTGTGGACGTTGACGAGCGGGTTGATGACCTGCGTCCGGGCACCCGACTCCTTGTAGAAGAGGAGGCGCGCGTCGATCTGCGACTGCGCGTGAGCCCCGTGCGCCGCGAGCGCCCCGGCGCCCGCCGCGAGGAGCGGCAGGGAGGGACGGCGGGCGGCCCTGCGGGCGCGGCGCCGCGCGCGGCGAAGCGCCCGGCGAAGGGCGCGCTCAGTTGCAGCCACAGCCGCCTCCGGCCGCGCCGCCGTTGCCGGCCGCCGCTTCCTTGCTCGCGTGGATGTGCTCGCGCAGCATCTGCGTGATCCTGTCGCCGTCGAGATTCATGATCGGGTCCGCGAGGTAGCCGCGCTCCCAGGCCTTGACGCCGCCCGTCGCCTGGACCGAAGGGGCCACGCGGACGCCCGCGGCCCCGCCGAGCGTGCCGCCCGCGAGAAGCGTCACGACCGCCGCTTCCACCTTCGCGTGCACGGCCGCGCCGCCGCCCTCGAAGCGCGCCGCGACGCGGCCCTGCCGGTCGAGGACGAACGTCGTCGGCATCGCGACGACGTTGAACGCCTCGCCGGCCTGCCCGGACGAGTCTCTCAGTATCGTGAACCCCACGGGGACGGCGCTCAGGAACGCGTTGATCGCGTCGTCGTTCGCGTCGAGCGTGAGGCCGAGGACGCGCAGCCCCTGTTTTTCGTACTTACCCTGGAGTGCGTCGAGGGCCGGAAAGCTCGCCCGGCACGGCACGCACCACGGCGCCCAGAAGTCGAGAACGACGACGCTCCCTTTGAGCGACTCGAGAGAGAACGGAGTGTCGTTCATCTGCCGAAGCCTCACGGCGGGAGCCGGTTCGGCACCAGGGGCTCCGGCGGAAAAAGACGCGATGGCCGAAAACGCGATTAGAACGGCAGAAAAGTGTCTCAAAGCGAACGTCTCCCCTCGACGCGTGAACTCTGCAAGAACAATTCCCTGACGGCTCGTCTCAGGATTCGGACGGAGGGAAGGCGACCTCCGGCGTATGTCATGGAGACCGCGGCGTAGACTTCGCGCCATGCCGATGAACAGACGCGACCTCCTCGGAGCGGCCGCCGCCACGGCCGCCGTGTCGTCCCTCCCCCGCTTCGCCTTCGCCGCGGACGACCGCGCGAAGATCTACGCCGAGATCGAGAAACGCCACGGCGAGGCCGTGGCGCGCCTGCAGGACTGGGTGCGGAATCCGTCCATCGCCGCCGAGAACCGCGGCATCGAGGCGGGCTGCGCGCAGATGATGGTGCTCGCGAAGGACGCCGGCTTCCAGCAGGCGGTGAAGATGCCGACGTCCCGCCATCCGGGCGTCTTCGCGACGCTCGACGCGGGCGCGCCGCGCACCGTCGGCCTCTACTTCATGTACGACGTGAAGCAGGCGGACCCCGCCGAGTGGTCGTCGCCGCCCTTCGAGGCGCGCCTCGTGGACAAGCCGGGCTTCGGCAAGGCGATCGTCGGCCGCGGCGCCGTCAATCAGAAGGGCCCCGAGTCGGCTCTGCTCGCCGCGCTTCACGCGTTCAAGGGCGCGGGCGTGAAGCTCCCCGTCAACCTCGTCCTCGTCGCCGAGGGCGAGGAGGAGATCGGCTCGCCGCACATCCGCGAGATCGTGCAAAAGCCCGAGGTCCTCGCGGCGCTCGGGAAGACGATGGGCGTCTTCATGCCGTCGGCAAGCCAGGACGCCGACGGCTCCGTGACGGTCTCGCTGGGAGCCAAGGGCGTCGTGGAGCTCGAGCTCGTTTCGAGCGGCGCGAAGTGGGGCCGCGGCCCGACGAAGGACGTCCACTCCGCGAACCGCGCGCGCCTCGACAGCCCCGCGTTCCACCTCGTGCAGGCTCTCGCGACCCTCGTGAATGCGGACGGCGATCCCGCGATCGACGGCCTCGCGGCGGCCGCCAGGCCGCCGACGCCCGCGCAGGCGGCGCTGCTCGACGCGGCCGCGAAACGGCTCGACGAGGCCACCGCGAAGAAGATGCTCGGCGCCTCGCGCTGGGCTCACGACGACACGTGGCGCGCTTCGCTCGAGCGCCTCTGCTTCTCGCCGACCGTGAACATCCAGGGCCTCGTCGGCGGCTACATGGGCCCGGGCGGCAAGACGATGCTCCCGAACAAGGCGCTCGCGAAGCTCGACCTGCGCCTCGTTCCCGACATGACGTTCGACGGCGCGATCGCGGCGCTCGAGGCGCATCTCCGGAAGCGCGGCTTCGGCGACATCGAGGTGAACGTCTCGGGAGGTTACGGCCCGACGGAGACGTCCGCCGAGACGCCGCTCATCCGCGCGCAGATGGCCGTCCTCAAGCGCGGCGGCCTCGATCCGTTCCTGTGGGTGCGGAACGCGGGCTCGTACCCGGGTTACGTCTTCACGGGCGAGCCGCTCAAGCTGGCCTCGGGCCACCACGGCCTCGGCCACGGCAGCGGCGCGCACGCGCCCGACGAGTACTACGTCATCGAGTCGACGAACCCGAAGATCTCGGGGTACGACGGCGCCGTGCGCTCGTTCGTGGACTACTTCTACGAGCTGGCCGCGATCCGCTGACGATTCGGGCGAGGGAGCAACGTCCGGCGGCGCGGGTCGAGGGGGGTTCCTGAACGGAGCGCGTGACCGCGCCCTGGCGCTCGTCGCCGCCGCGCTGTTCGCGTATGCCGCCGTTCGGTCCGTGCGCGTCCCGATCGCACACGACGAAGCATTCGGCTACCTGGGCTTCATCGGCCGTTCGTTCGGGGCGATCCTCGCGATTCCCGGGTCCGTGAACAATCACGTGCTCAATTCTCTGCTCTCGCGCGCGGCCGTTCTTGCGTTCGGCCCTTCGGAATGGGCGCTGAGGCTTCCGAACGTCCTCGCGTTCGGTCTCTACCTCGCCTGCGGAATCGCCCTGAGCCGCCGTTTTTCCAGCGCCGCGGCCGGCGCGGCCGCCTTCCTCCTCCTGGCGGCGAACCCCTTTCTTCTGGAGCTGTTCTCGCTCTCGCGCGGGTACGGGCTCGGACTGGCCTTTCTCTCGGCCGCCCTTCTCGGATTTGTCCGAGCCGAGGAAGCACCGAAATCGGCTCGCCGGGAGCTTCTCGTCGGCGGTCTGTGCGCGTTTCTCGCCGTCCTCTCGAACCTTGCGTTCCTCCTGCCCGTCCTGGCGCTCCTCGTCGTCTCCGCCGCACGCAACCGGCACGACCTCCGGAGCTGGGCACCCCATCTCGCGATCTGTCCCCTGCTCGTCGCGGCGATCCTAGGCCCGAGAATCCTGGCCCTCGACCGGACGGGCCAGTTCTATGCGGGGGGATCGAGGGGATTCCTCGCCGACACCGCCGGCTCGCTCGCGCGGGTCACGGCCGAGGCGTCGGGCGCAGGGCGCCTCGCAATCGCTGCGGCGATCTGCGTCGCGGCGGCTCTTTTCATGCTCGGTCTCGTCGGGGCGCTTGCGCCGTCCGGCGCCGGAGGGCGAAGGGTCGGACAGATCACCACTTTCGTGCTCGTTCTGGCGGCAGCCGGCTCCGTGGCCCAGCACGCCGTCGTCGGGACGCCGTACCTGGAGGATCGGACCGCGATCTTCTTCCTGCCCCTTCTCGCGCTGAGCGCCGCCGGCGGACTCGACGTTCTCGCGGCCGCTCCGCCGCGCGCCGTGCGCATCGCGGGGCAGTCGCTCGCCGCCTCTCTCGCCGCAATCGCGGCGTTTTCGTCGATCCGCTCCGCGAACTTCGACCACACGACGATCTGGCGGTATGACGCGGACGCGCGCCGCGTCGCCGACGACCTCACGGCGCTGCACGGGGAAGGCTTCGGGAGCATCCGGCTCGGCGGCAACTGGGTCTTCGAGCCCGCGCTGAACTTCTATCGCGAAACCCGCGGCCTCACGTGGCTCGAGCCGATCGTCCGCGAGGACCCCCTCGACCGGTGCAACGTCGTCTTGACGTCCGAGCACGAGCGAATTCCCGTCCCGCGGGGCGAGTTTCTGGAACGGCGCAGCTATCCGCTCTCCGGAGACATCCTCTTCGTCCGCGTCCGGCCCGCCGGCACGGGCGTTGCCGCCCCCGAAGACCCGCGCCTGACAGGGTCCATCGACACGCCGGGAGAAGACGAAACGGTCGCAGGGACGCTCCGTGTCCAGGGCTGGGCGCGCGTTCCCGGTGAGGATCTTCGCGTGACCGTCTACCTCGACGGCGTCGTGCGCGAAAGCGCGCGCGCCTCGCGCATGCCTCGTCCCGATGTCGCCGCCGCCCTTCCGTACATCGGGGACTGCTCGGGAGCCGGCTACGGCACGGAAATCCCGTTTCGACCCGGCGACGAGGGACGGCACACGATCGAGGCCGTCTTCTCGAGCGCGGACGGCCGCGAACGGCACTATGGGAGGCGGCGCTTCCAATGGCGGCCGCCCGGCAAATGAGATCGACCGTGGAGACGCCTGTTTCGAACGACAGGATCGTGCGCCTGCTCACGGGACTCGCGGGCGTCCTCGCCGCGTGCGCGGTCGCGATCCCTCTCGTCCCGGCGCTCTCGCCCGGGTGGCCGCGCGCCGGCACGCTCGGGCCGCTCGTTTTCGCGATTCCCCTCGCCGCGTTTGGAATCGCCTGCGCCCGGCGCGGCGCGCTCGCGCCCGCCGTCCTCCTCATCGCGGCCGGGTTTCCGCTGTATGCCCTCTACGCGGGCAACGGCGTCAACCTGACGTCGGGCGACAACGAGGCGACGCGCGTCCTGCCGTCGCTCGTCCTGACGCGCGGCACCGTCGACCTCTCGAGGACGCCGCCCTTCGACGGATCGAACCTGCCGTACGCCGCCGCGCGCGCCGGCGGGCGCGTCCTGAACGCCTTTCCTTCGGGCACGGCGTTCGTCGCTCTCCCGCACGCCGCTCTCGCGCTTCTCGGAAGCGGCGGGCGCGCGACGCCGGACCTCGTGGCGCGGTGGGAAAAGCACGCCGCCGCGCTCATCACGGTCGCCGCGGCGGCGCTTCTCTGGGCGGCGGCGCGCCGCTGGGGCGACGGCGCGGCGCTGGGCGCCGCCGCCGTCTTCGCGCTCGCGACGCCGGTCCCCGCGAACGCCGCACAGGCGCTCTGGAGCTTCACCGGCGGGATCTTCTGTCTCGCCCTCGCTCTCTTCCTCGCTCTTCGCGCCCGTCCGCTGCCCGTGTGGGCCGGCGTCGCCGCGGGCGCCGCGTTCGCCTGCCGGCCGACCGCGCTCGCGGGAGCCGCCGCGATCGGTTTCGCGCTCCTCGCGACGGATCGCCGGGGCGCGGCGCGCTACTTCACGGGTCTCGGCGCCGCCCTCGCCGCAGTGTGCGCGTCCCTGCTCGCGCTCTACGGCCATCCCCTCGGCGCGTACGGCGCGGCGAACACGGCGAACCGTGCCTTCAACGCAGACCTCGCACGCGGCCTCGCCGGGGTCCTCGCGAGCCCGAGCCGCGGCCTTCTCGTCTTCTGCCCGTGGATCCTGCTGCTGCCGATCGGCCTCGCGCAGGCGAGGGAACGTCGAGACGGGGTCGTCGCATGGACGCTCGCTTCGCTCGCGGCCGCGGCCGGAACGGTCCTCCTCGCGGCCTCGCACGTGAAGTGGTGGGGCGGCTGGAGCCTCGGCCCGCGCCTGACGACCGAGGCCGCGCCGTTTCTCGCGCTCGCGTCCGTTCCGATATTCCTCGCGGCAGGCCGACGGCTCCGCGTCGTCTTCCTTTTTCTCGCCACGTTCGCCGCCGCCACGCAGCTTCTCCTCGCTTACGCGCCGGGCGCGTGGAAGTGGGACCCGCAGGTCCTCGACCCGATTGGGCCGCGCGCCCTCTGGCGCTGGAAGGACGGCCAGCTCGCGGCCGCATGGGGGGCACCGCTGCGCGTCCCCGTGACGACTCTGGGCGTAGACGACCTGGCGTGCTCCATCGACGAGCCGGCCGAAGGCAGGACCGTCGCGGGTCGCCTCGTCGTCGCCGGCTGGGCCCGAATCCCGGGCGCGGACCTCTCGGCGACGGTCTACATCGACGGCGTAGCGCGGACTCCCGCGTTCTCGCGGCGCCGCGATCGCGCCGACGTCTGCACCGTGATCCCGGCCCTGGGCGATTGCGCGACGGCCGGCTACGAGGTTGCGTTCGACTATCAGGCGGGCGACGCGGGCCGCCACGACCTCTTCGCCGTCTTCCGCGCGCCCGACGGCCGCGTGCGTCGCTACCCGGCCCAGTCGTTCGTCTGGAAGAGGGACTGAGGCCGCGGCGCGAGGGCGAGCGCGAGAAGGACGAAGAGCGGCAGACCCATCTGGACCAGGAGGCGGTTCCACGTCGACTCCGCGAGCATCACCGGAGGCCACCTCGAAAGCGCATACGCCGCCGCGTAGAGCGCGAAGGCGCCGGCGAGCGCGATCGCGAGAGGCAGGGCATCGAGGCGGGCGAGTCGCCGCGCGCCGAGGGCGAGGCCGAGCGGCACGAGGAGCCACGTGAGGCCCCATTCCTTGCGGTCCGCCATGGCGTGGAAGCAGGCGTTCGCCGCAGCCGGGAGCCGATTCACGGCGCCCTTCGCCAGCGCGCCGGCCGAAACCGCCGCGATCTGCCCGTCGTCGTAACGCGGCGGAATCCCGGAGCGCCACGAAGCGAGAAGCAGCACCGCGGCCGTGGCAACGATCGCCGCCGCGAAAAGCGCCGCACGGCGCCCGCGCAGTCGCCGCGCAGCGAGCGCCCAGACGGTCGCGGCCGCGAGCGCGACGGCCGCGAGCGGCAGCCCCTCGCTCTTCGCGAGGACGGCCGCGCCGAGGAGCAGCCCGGAGGCGAGACCCTCGGCGAGGCCCGTGTCCTTCGACGTCAGGAGCAGCAGGCCGCCTCCCCAGAAGCACGCGAGCGGGAAGTCGCTGTACGTGCCGGCCGCGCCTCCGTGCAGCGAGAACGCGAGGAACGGGGCGCACGCGGCGGCGAGCGTCGCGACGGTGGCCGCGACGCGTCCGGCGCGCTCCGCGGCCGCATCGAAGAGGACGAGGAGAAACGCCGGCCAGAAGAGCGCGTAGATCGGCCGCGCGAAGCGGTCGTCCCACGACGCGTCGGCGATCTCCTGCGCCGCCACCTGGAGGACCGGCAGGAGAACCGGGTACCGCGGGTGCGTGACCCATGCCGTCGCGTCACGGAGGACCGGCGCGTCCACGGTTCGCGCGCCGCGGATGAAGCGGGCCTGCGCCACCCACGTCATCTTGCCGTCCCAGTCGGACACGGGAATCGCGAGAGAGTTCGCGACGAGGCTCGACGTCACGAAGACGCCGAACGCCAGGAGAAGAGCAGAGAGAATTCCTTCAAATGGCGAAAGAGGCGCCCTGGCGGGCCGCTTCGGAGCGGCGGAGCGCAGGCGGCGGGCGATCGCCGCAAGGACGGGCAGGAGCGCGAGCGGCAGGAGGACGCCGCGGCGGAGCGGGAGGTGCAGGACGTGCGAGACCGCGTACGCCGAGCCGCCCAGCCACGCGCACCCGAGGATCCACGCCCACCCGGCCCGCCGGAGAAACGGGCGCGCGCGGAGAAACGGGACGAGGTCGGCGAGCGCGAGGCCGCCCGCCGCGACGAGCGCCGCCGCGAGGAGACTCGACGCGATTGGCGCGCCGCTCATCGCGCCACCGTGAACGCCCACGGCCCGACGCGCCGGTGGCGCCCGCCTCCGGCGATCAGCGCCGCGGCCACGCAGTGCCCGCCCGGCGCGAGATCGCCCGACTCGAATGCCACACGCCAGCCAGCCCGGCTGCAGTCGCCCATCTCCGGGACGGCGGCCCCGACGTCGGGGCGCGGAAAACGCTCGACCCGCGCCGCGTCCACCTCGAGGCCGTCCACCCAAACGCGGACGGCCTCGCAGGGCCGTCCACCCCGTTCCTGACACCACCCTCCCACGTGGAAACGCCCCGCGACCGTCCGGCCTTCGGCGGGCTCGTCGATCCAGCCGGGGATCTCGACTTCCGGCCCCGTGAGACCGGACCAAAGTGACGTGAGGAGGGAGCGCGTCTCGGCGACGCGAACGCTCCCGTCGCGCGCGACGACGACGGCGAGATCGGGGACCACCTTCGGCGGGCGATCGAAGTACCAGGCTCCGCAGGAGCCCGGCAGCATCCGTACGGGCGCGCGCGGCGCGAGGTCGCACCGGACCCAGTTCTTTTCCGGCCCCGGCCCGCCTTCGTCCGCGATCGCGTACGCGCTTCCCGCCGGGATCCGCACGGCCGCGGCCGCGAGGGCGGCCGCATACGCGTCGCCTCGCAGCTCGGCCCGGGCCGCCTCGGCATCGCGTGCGATCCCGCGCGCGCTCTCCTTCAGCCAGCCGGCCGCGGCTCGCACCTGCGCCGGCGCCGTCGCGAGCGCGAGGGCGGCGACGACGGCCGCCGGGATCGCCGCAAAGAACCGGCGCGTCACCGCGGCAGCCCGTCCGGCGCCGCGATTTCTATCGTCCGCGGCGGGTAGACGCGGCGGCGGTCGCCGGCCTGGAACGTCACCGTCAGGAGGTGGCGGCCCGGCGTCACGTTCGGCGAGAGAACGGCTTCCCAGCCCGCGGCGCTCGCGTCGCCGATCGCGGGGATGACGGCCGCGACGTCCGGGCGCGGCGTCCGGGTCGCGTGCGCCTCCCCGAGGAGAAACCCGTCGATCCGGAATTCCACGGCGTCCACACGCCCGCCGCCGCGCTCCTGGCACCAGCCGCGGGCGCGGAACGGCGGCGTCACGCGCGCGCCCTCGGGGGGCTCGTCGATCGAGGCCGGAATCCCGTCGTCGACGCGGTACGCAGGTCGACCCGCGTCGCGCGCGGTGATACGAAACGAATCGAGAACGGCGTGGCCGCGCCGGGACGAGATCGTGAACAGCTGTTCCGACGCGTCGGGGGCCGTCGCGAAGGACAGGGCCTGCTCGCGGTTCGCGGCGACCTCGGCGCGGCGCGCGCCGTCGAAGTTCTTCATCTCGATCTCGGCCGAATCGCCTGCGGCCGTTCCCCTGAACGCGACGTCCGCCGGGCCCGCGGAGCGCACCGAAAGCGTCGCCCCTTCCGGCAGGTCGACCCGGCCGTCCAGCTGCGAGCCCGGCGGCGTCACGGCCGGCTGGAAGACGCCGGCGCCGAAGCGTCCCTCGAACACTTCGGTGCGAAGGTACCGGCCGCGCGAGATGCGCGCGAGGCGCGGGGTCTCGAACGCGAAGACGCGCTGAGGCGTCAGGCCGAACGGCCGGTTGTCGCTTGCGACGAGGACGGCCCCCGGCGGAACGCGCAACGGAACGAGCTCGTCCACGACCCGCGCCCCGTTTCCGAAGGACTCGACGGCGTGGACGCGGAGCGGTCCGGTCACGTAGACGTCGCGCGGCGAAAAACCTCCGGCCCTCAGCGCCGTCATGGCCGCAACGGACGGGCTCGGGCGCGACGCGACCTCCACGACCGCCGGCGCGCCGAGGGCCGCGAACGCCGCAAGGAGGAGCACGGCCGCCGCCGGCGCGGCGACCCTCCCTCCGCGACGGCACGACGCCCGCTCGAGGGCGAACGCCGCGAGCGCGCAAGGCGCCGCCCAGAACGCGAGGGCGTAGCGCGGCGCCGAGACCGTCGAGAGGACGCCGAGCGTGAGCGCCGTGACGGGAACGAAGAGGAGAAGGATCGGCCCGGCCTTCCGTCTTTCGAGCGCGGCACCCGCGAGCCCGAGCCCGAGGAACGCCATCGTGAGCTTCCCGTGCCCGACCGGGTCCAGCCACCAGCGTTTCCAGAACGCCAGCCGCGCGAAGTCGCGGGCCTTCGGGCTGTCGAGCTCCGTCACGTACTTCATCTGCCCTTCGAACCGGTCTTTCCAGACCGCGAAGCCCCCGGAGCTCCGGAAGACCGGAATCCAGATCGCCGCCGAGAGGAGGACGCCCGCGAGAACCGCGAGGACGAGCGGTTTGGCGCGACGCTCGCGCCGGAACACGAGCGCGGCCGCGACGGCCGCCGCCGGCAGAAGCGCGAGGCCGACCTGCGGACGGACGCCCGCCGCGAGCGCCGTGAAGGCCGCGGCGGCCACGAGGTTCCGTCCGCCTTTTCCGGCGATCGCGCGGACGAGGAAGACCGACGCGAAGAGCGCGGCCGCGGCCCCCGGCCCGTCCGAGAGCGGCCTGACGCCGTGCAGCCAGACCGAAGGCGTGAGCGCGTAAAAAAGCGCGCCGGTCAGCGCCCATGCGCGGCGCGACCCGAGCTCGCGAAGGAGGAGGTAGAGCGCGACGACCGAGAGATACCCGCCGAGCGCGCCCGCGAGCGCGGTCGCGCGGAACGACCCGACGCCGACCGCGCGAATTCCCTGTCCGAGCCGGATGAAGACCGGGTAGCCCGGCGCGTGCGGGTGGTTCACGCGGACGTCGAGGCCGTCGCGCACGCCCTCCATGAACAGAACCTCGTCCCACTCCCACGGATCGGGCGCGAGCGTCGCGAGGCGCAGGAGCGCGAGGACGGCGAACGCGGCGGCGACGAGGGCCCGTTCGCGGAGGGACCCGGATCTCATGAGTCAGCGGCCCTCGACGGCCATGATTCTGCGGGCCGCATAGTGCCGCTCGCGCCCGTCGCGGGACCGGAAAACAACGGCCAGCCTGCGCGCGCCGGCGTCCCCGGGCCCCAGCACGACGCGAGCTTCGTAGCCGGCCGTCACGCACGACCCCAAACCCGGGACCGCCGCTCCAACGTCCGGGCGGCTCGTTCGCCGAAGCTCGTCCGGCGTGCGCTCGACGCCGTCGAGCAGCACGTGGACGGCGAGATCCTGTCCGGGCATCCGGGCCCAGCCGCGCACGACGAGCGTGCCGCGGACTTCCGCATCTTCGGCAGGCTCGTCGATGCTTCCGAGGAGCCCGGCGTCCTCCCGCCACGCGCTCGTCGATACCGTAGGCCGATCGAGGACGAGCTCGCGCGCTGGCGGGCGGGTCTCACTTCCCGCCGGCTCGGGGCGAGGCGGCGGCGATTCGACCTCGAGCGCCACGATGTCGAGGATCGTGGCGCTCGAGAAAAACGGCACGTCGTACCGGCTCTCCCGCCGGATGGAAAAACCGCTCCGCGTGAGCTCTTTCCTCGCGCGCTCGAGATCCGCTTCGTACGTGAGACACGCGAGGGTGCGGCCTTTCAGCGCGCGGAGCGCCGCGTCGTAGCGGGCCTGACCCGCAGGCGTCTCGAAGTACGGGGCGACGCTCAACCCGATCGTCGGGAGGCGCGGCGCGAGGAGCGCCGTGAGCCCGTTCATCATCGGCCCCACGTCGACCCACCCGGAGAACCTCGGGAGCGCGTCTCGCAGGCCTGGCGGAAGCTCTCTCTTCAGGTCTCGGTCGAATCCGACGCGGCGGAGCTCCCTCCACGCGGCACGAGGATCGTGGAACGCGGTCGGCCGGCCGCTCCAGTCGCTCGGCGCCAGCAGCATCAGGACCACGACCGACTGGATCCCGAGAACAGCGACGGGTACCCAGGCGAGGATTCTCGGCGCGAGGCCTTTGCCCGAGGCAACGGCGATGCCTCGAGCCGAGAGGAGGACGAGAACGAGCCCGCCCACGAGCTCCGCGAAGAGGCCGTATCGGTGGATGCCGCTTCCGAAGCTCCAGAGGATCGATCCCACGATCACGATCGCGGCGAGCCCCCGGAGCCGCCGATCGTGCGGACGGACGAGGAGCGCCGCGACCGCGCCGAGAAAACCGAGCGCGAGCCTTCCGGACGTGCGCGCCAGCTCGCCGAGCCTCTCGGGGTGCAGAACGGACACGACCGGCCAGACGACCGCCTGAAGCCGCGACGTCGGGCCGAACCGCCCGTCGCCGACGTTGAACAGCGGAAAGAGGGGCGACTTGAAGAAGGCGTTGTAATGCGGAAAGACAGGGCTCCCCGTCGTCCACCAGAGGAACAGCGTGTGGGGCGCGAGCGGAAGGAGAAACGCGACCGCGGCCAGCAGCCAGGACAGAGCGGCCCGCCGCGGGTTTCGGCGGGGTGCGGAGGCGAACAGGAGACGGCCGGCGAACACGAGCCCGATCGCGGCGGCGAATGCGAGGTTCGTCAGCTTGAAAGCCACGGCCGATCCGAGGAGGACGCCGACGAGCGGCAGGTCGTCGAGCGGGTCCCGCGCCTCTCCCTCCTCGGGAAGGGCGAGGAGCGCCGCTTCGAGAAGGAGCGGCAGGGCGTAGAGGTCGACCATGTAGTTGCCGACTTCCCAGAGGATTCCCTCCGAGCAGACGATCCAAAGCGCGGCCAGCGCGCAGACGATCCGCGAGTCGATCGCGCGTTCGAGAACGCGAAAGACGAGCGCGGCGGTCCAGACGATCACGAGGCACGTCCCGATCGTCCCGAGCCGGTACCCGAAGAACGTCCTCAGGAGGGCGGCCAGCATGTCGGGCGCCGGGTTCAGGGACGGGAAATAGTGCGGGTAGAAGTCGCCGGGAATCGCGAGCAGGCCGCGGAGCGCCCGTTCGCCGTGGAGGATGTGGTAATTCAGGTTGTCGAATCCGACGTCCGGATACGGCAGGTGCAGAGCCCAGAAGAGCGCCACCGGCGCGGCCGTGCCCCACCAGAAGGCAGCGGGCAGAGGTGTACGTCGCGGGCGGGAGCGCAACCTCAGGAAACCGAGGAGCGCCGCCACACCGATCGACGCGGCCCAGGCGATCGACTCGGGGAGGAGCCAGAAGGCCTGCCTGACGAGAACGAGCGCGTAGAGAAAGGCCAGGAAATCCCCGGGCTCGAACCGGCCTTTCACGCCGCGAGCTTATCCCGACTTTCCGCCGCGAACGTCACCGTGGAAGCCGGACCGTAGAATCGCGGCGCATGCCTCGCCCGCGCCGTTTTCTCGCCGAGGTCCCCGTGTGCCTCGCGTTCCTCGGCCTGACGATCCTCATGACGTGGCCGTGGATCCTTCATCTGCGCGACCACGCCTCGGACGCCGGCGATCCCTACCTCGTGTCGTGGACGCTCTGGTGGGATTTCTTCCAGACGTTTCACGACCCGCTGAATCTCTTTCACGGAAACGTCTTCTACCCGATGCAGTACAGCCTCGCGTTCAGCGAGCACAACTACGGCATCGCGCTGCCGTTCTTCCCGCTCTTCGCGCTCGGCGTGCGCCCGCTGACCGTGCACGGCCTCGCGACGCTCCTCGGCTTCGCGCTCGCGGGCTACGGAACGTTCCGGCTCACCCGCACGCTCACGGGCTCGACCGGAGCCGCGTGGGTCGCGGGTATCGCCTACGCCTTCGTGCCGTATCGCTTCGGCGAGCTGCCGCACCTGCCGTACCTCTCCTCGGGCTGGATTCCCATCCTCCTCGAGGCGCTCGTCCTCTTCGTGCGCGAAAGGACGCGGCGGCGCGCGGCATGGCTAGGCGCGGCGTTCTTCATGAACGGCCTCGCGGTCGTCCACTGGCTGATCCTCACGCTCATTCCGCTCGCGGCGACGGGCCTCACGCTCGCGTTCCGGAACGAGGCGGTCCGGGACCGGGCGGGGCTGAAACGCGGCGCGCTCGCGCTCGGAATCGCCGGCATCGCGCTCCTCCCGTTCCTCATCCCCTACCAGAGAGCCGCGAGTCTCTACGGCTACTCGCGGGGGGAGACCGAGGTCCGCGCGATGTCCGCCCTGCCGAAGGACTGGCTCGAGATGGGTCCCTGGAACCGAACGTGGCGGGGATTCAGCGTGTGGCCCCCGTCCAACCAGCGACTCTTCCCGGGGCTGCTCCTCTTCCTGTTGCCGCTCGCGGCCGTGCTCCTGACGCGCGCGGCGCCGAACGCCCCCCCGGCCGAGGAAACGCCGGCGCCCGGACCGCTCGCGATCCGGGCGCTTCCCTGGCTGGACGGAATCTCGGTCGTCGCCGGGACGCTCGCGCTCCTCGCCTCGAGTCCCACCGGCATACACGTCCGTCTCGGCGGCAAGGAAGTCTTCCGCGCGACGGATCCGTCGCGCGCGCTCGCCCTCCTCACGGTCGCCTTTTTCGCGCGCTGCTGGATCCTCTACCCGAAGGCGCTGCCCTTCGCGCGCGGAAAGAACATTCCCGACAGCCTCCGTCTTCTCCGGCGGTCCGACGCGGTCCTCGTCGGCGGCATCTGGGCGGTCCTCGGATTCTTCGGCTCGCTCGGCCTGAACTTTCCGTTCCACCGCGTGCTCTTCGAGACGGTGTTCCTCTTCCGGGCCATCCGCGCGCCCTCGCGCTGGGCCATGGTCGCGTATCTCGGTCTCGCCGTTCTCGCGGGAGCCGGGGCGAAGGCCCTCGCGGACGCGTGGAGCCGGCGCCGCCGGGGGACGAGCCGAGGGCGCACGGCGGCGCTGGTCTTCGCGCTCGCCAGCCTCGGCCTGCTCTTCGAGGACCGCGCGGCACCGCTCGAGCTCATCCGCGGCGAGGCCGATCCCGACGACGTCACGCGCTTTCTCGCGTCGACGCCCATGAAGGGCGGCCTCGTCGAGCTCCCGTCGGGCACCGAGGCCCTCGTCAACTATCGCGCGATGCTGCGCGCCGCGGATCATCGCAAGCCTCTCGTCACGGCCGTCGCGGGCTTCGTGGCTCCTTTCGTGAGCCGCATCGAGAACGACGAGCGAAAGACGCCGATTCCCGGCGACCTGCTCGACTTTCTCGAGAAGATTCCCACGTCGTACCTCCTCGTGCACGAGTCGTCGCTGACGCCGGAGTCGCGCGGTCCGCACCGGGACTGGCTCGCGCGCGGCCTCGCGTCGAACCGGCTCCTCTTCGTGAAGCGCTTCGACGGCCGCATGCGAAACGACCTCTACGCCGTCGTGAAGAACGAGCCGGGCGCGAAGGCGCTCGGTCCTTTGCCGTGGATTCCGGCCGGCGGCCCGCTCGCGACCCAGGCGCTTCACCGCGAAGACCCGTCCCTGCTCGGTTCGATCGACATCCCGGCCGAGAACGCCGTCGTGACGGGCCCGCTCCGGGTCGCGGGCTGGGCGCGGATTCCCGGCGAGGACCTCCACGTGACGATCACGATCGACGGCGAGGAGCGCCGTGCCGTGGCCGGCGCGCGCGTGCCGCGCCCCGACGTTCAGGCGGCGGTTCCGTCCCTGCTGGACTGCCGCTCCGCGGGCTACGACGCGACGTACGCGTTCGAGCCGGGGGACGAGGGCCCGCACGAGGTCGACGCGCTGTTCCGGTCGGCCGATGGCCGGCAGCGCCATTACGGGCTGCGGAAATTCACGTGGAAGAAGGAGCCCTGAGGGAGCCGCCGCGCCGCTCGTCGCTCCAGAGGAGCTCCCGGAGGACTCCGGCGCGCGAAAGCTCCCGCTCCCCGAGCTTGCGGAGATAGAAACTCTCGCCGCCGGCGTCGGCCGCCCGCCCGAAGACGCGCTCGTACGCGAGGCGGATGAAGGCTCGGTCGTCGGCCGCGCCGCGACCCTCGGCAAGGATTTTCGCCGCGAGCGCCGCTTCGCCCGGTGCCGATTCTCCCGGGAGGAGCTGGAGGCCCGGCCGCCGCGCCCCCGGAGGAACGGCGTACTCCCGGTTCGCAAGCAGCTCGCGGACGAGCAGCCGGCGTCCGTCGGGGTGCTCCTCGACGAGCGGGAGATGATGGCGGAACGCCGCCTCGTCGGCCTCGAAGCCGAGAACCGCCTGGAATCCGAAAGCGATCGCGTCGCGGGCGTCACGACCCTCGAGCCGGGAGGCCGCCGCGCTCACCAATTCGAAGAAATCCGCCGTCCGCGGCTGCTCCCCGAGGCGCATGAGAATCTCGCAGGCCGCGAACCACGGGACCTCGGGCACGAACGGGCGATAGAGATCCAGAAAACCGCGGGAGGTCGTGATCGTGTCGAGAAGCGCGGCACGGTCCTCGAACCCCTTCTCGAGGATCGCGACGTGGAACGCGCGTCCCGCGTCGTCGAGCGTCCTCCCGAGGAGGGCGCGATACGCCTCCGAGACGAACGTCGGCGAATCCGCGCGCGCGAGTCGCTTCACGAGCCGGAGAAGATGGGGCCGCAGAGACCCCTCGCCGGCGAGCATCCTCGCGGCGGTCTTCTTCGGGCGGAGCGAGCCGAGACGCCGGAGGAGCGACACGAAGAGCGTCAGATCCCATCCCCGGGGGCGGACGGAAGCGGCAGCGCCCTCTCCCGCCTTCCGCGCCGTGACCCAGTGGTAATGGCCCTCGGCCCCCCAGGCGTCGACGACGGCGAAGGCCGTTCCTTCGAGCAGCGCGCGGACGCCCTCCGTCGAGAACTTCACGCCGTTGTACGTGTCGGGGCCGCCTTCCGCGTGCTTCCACCACCAGCGTCCGTCCACCTGAAAGCGGAACACGCCTCCCGGCTTCAGAACGCGCGCGGCCTCCTCCACGTAGCGGCGAATCGGCGCGCGGTCGGGGATGTGCTGGAAGACGATGAAGGAGAAGACGAAGTCGAGGGATTCGTTCGCGAGGTGCGCGAGCGACCCGTCCGTGAGCGCGGTCTGCACGTTCGGCGCGCCCGCCGCGTATTCCTTCGCCTTCCCGATCATCACGGGCGAGATGTCCACGCCATGCGCGACGGCGACGCGCTCCGCGAGGGGGACGAGCAGACGGCCGACGCCGCACCCGATCTCGAGGATCTCCGCGGACGGCTCGAGGACGACGCCGTCGAGGACGATCGCGTCGAGATCCTTCGCGCCCGAGGCCCGGAACGTCTCCTCGGAGCCCGCATGTCCCGTCGCGATGTGGAGCTTGTGATCCTCCTCGGCGCGCCGGTCCCAGTCGCCGCGCATCCGGGAGACGACGTCCGGGGGCGGCTCTCGCATGACGGCCGAAGATAGCATCGGGGGCGGGGACCTGCCGTAGCATGGCGGCGTGGATTACCGGTACGGCGAGCTGCCGCTCGACCTCCTCCAGTCGCTTCTGACGTACGAAGAGCTGCTGAAGCTCTTTCTCGACCTCGTGTCGCGCCTCGGCGGCGACGTGGAGCAGGCGATGCAGTGGATGCAGGAGCTGCAGCGCCGCGGAATCATCGGAGAGAACATCGACCTCGAGGCGTTCCGCGCGGCCCTCGAGAAGCAGGGCATCGTCGGCCGCGACGGCGACGGCAACCTCACGCTCCTCGGCTCCGGCGAACGCCGCATCCGCCGCAACGCCCTCGAGGAGATCTTCTCGTCGCTGCAGAAGGCGGGGCCGGGCCTGCATTCCATCCCCCGCGCGGGCACGGGCGCCGAGGCGCTGCCCGAGACCCGCCCCTACGAGTTCGGCGACGACGTCGCGCGTCTCGACGGCATGCGGACCGTCGCGAACGCGGCCCGCCGGGATCCCGACGCGCTCGCCCTCACGCCCGACGACTTCGAGGTCTTCGACGTGGAGCACCAGAGCGCCTGCGCGACCGCGATCGCGATCGACGTCTCCCACTCGATGATCCTCTACGGCGAGGACCGCTTCACGCCGGCGAAGAAGGTCGCCCTCGCCCTCACGGAGCTCATCCTCCAGAAGTATCCGAAGGACACGATCGACATCGTGCTCTTCGGCGACGAGGCGAAGCACGTCCCTCTCGAGTCGCTGAGCAGGGCCCAGGTCGGGCCGTTCCACACGAACACGAAGGCGGGGCTCGGCGTCGCGCGGCAGCTCCTCATGCGGCGCCGCTCGCGCAACCGGCAGATCTTCATGATCACGGACGGGAAGCCCTCGTGCATCCACGAGGGAGGCCGCCTCTACAAGAACCCGTTCGGGCTGGACCTCAAGATCGTGAACCGCACGCTCGAGGAGGCCGAAAAGCTCCGCCGCGACGACATCCAGCTCACGACGTTCATGATCGCGACGGACCCCGCGCTCGTGGACTTCGTCGACACGCTCACGAAAGTCGCGCGCGGCCGGGCCTACTACGCCTCCCCGACCGATCTCGCGTCGTTCGTGTTCCGGGACTACATCCGGAACAGGAAGAAGCTCTTCAGGTGACGTTCGTCTGGGTTGCGGGGGCGGCGGGAATTCTTCTGCTGCTCACGGGAGGTTTCGTCCTCACGACGAGGCTTGTCGCAAAGCGCAAGGGCCGAATTTTCTTACAAGGGTTAGGGGGCGTCGTTCGAATCGGGACGCCTTGCCTTCTGGCCTCCGGCTCTCTTCCGTTTCAAAGAAATTCCGAATCCGAATCCCCGGGCGGCGCCGAAGGCGCCGCCACAGGGGCGCGCCGCGCGGGGCGCGACGCGCCCCCGGCAGCGCGCGGACGCGCGCTGATCCCCGGAACCGTCGCCCTCACGCCGGCCGGCCTCGTGTGGGAAGGCCTCTGGGGGCGCTCGGGCTCTTTCGCATTCGAAGAAATACAGCGTCTCGAGACCGACGACCGGACCCAGGCGCAGAGAGAGTTCCTCCGAAGCAAGGTTCTTCGCGTCACCGCGACGAGCGGCGAGGTCCACGAGTTCGTCGTGTCCCCCGGCCACGCGTGGGAGTGGCGGCAGGCGCTGGGCGAGTGGGCCGCGAGCCGCGGCCGGATCGCGGGCGCAGGCGCGCCCGCGCCTCGCTGAGAGTCACTCCGGCAGGAACGGCACCGTCCGCGCCGCGAGGCGCGGCGGGAGCCGGCGGGCGATCGCCTTCCGGATGTCGTCCGGGCTCGAGCGCAGCGTCAGGTGAGTCAGGACGATCACCTCGTTCTCGAAGAGGTCCGCCCGCTCGGCGATCTCGTCGAGGTGGAGGTGCTTCCATTCCTTCGAGCGGTCGCGGTCGCGCGCTTCGACGAAGGAGCACTCGAGAAGCAGGACTTTCGCCTTGAAGAACGAGCGCGGCGCGCGGGAGAAGATTCCTTCGCCCGTGTCGCCCGAGCAGGCGACGAGCGGAATCGAGACCTTCCCCGCCACCGATTCGCCGCGCGCCGCGGCGTCGCGGATCTCCTCGGAGGAATGTCCGGCGAGCTCGGGGCGCAGGCGGTTCCGGATCTCGGAAGCGACGAACGCGAGCGTCGGGACGCGGTGGTCGGCCTCGAACGCCTCCACTTCGAGATCGCGCCGGAGGCTGACGCGCGTGCCGGGCTCCATCGCCTCGAGGCGGGCGTCATACCGCACGCCCTCCAGTTCCTGGTAGAGCGCGAGGATCTTCCTCCACGCGGGCACGCCCGCCGGGTGCGTGTGCGCGACGCCGTCCGGCAGCCGCAGGAGCCGCCGCTGGGAAAACCAGTACGCGAGGCCCGCGCCGTGGTCGAGATGCGGATGGGAGAGGAAGATGTTCGGCACCGCGACGAGCTCGGTCGGCGCGCGCCCGATGTCGAACGCGAGATGGAGCGTCGGCAGATGGAACCACGTCTCGCGTCCCGCCACGGAGACGCCCCGGACGGGCAGGCCCGCCCACGTGGCCTCGATGCGCCGCCCACGTGCGTCGGGACTCACGCGCGGAAGGATACGCCGGGGCGCCGCGGCGCCGCCGTCCTATAATTCCCGCCTCGCCCGGAAAGTGCGGAGGGGACCCATGGCCTTGTTCAACCACGCCACGAAGGAGTTGACGGCCAAGATCGTCTACTACGGTCCGGGTCTCTGCGGAAAGACGAGCAACCTCAAGATCCTCCACCAGCGCCTCGAGCGCGGGGCCGGCAAGCTCCTGTCGCTCTCGACGGCGCAGGACCGGACGATCTACTTCGATCTTCTGCCCATCGAGCTCGGAAACATCAGGGGCTACACGGTCCGCTTTCAGGTGTGCACGGTTCCCGGACAGGTCTTCTACAACGAGACCCGCAAGATCGTCCTGCGCGGCGTGGACGGTCTCGTGTTCGTCGTCGACTCGCAGTGGTCGATGCTGTCCCATAACCTCGAGTCCTTCCAGAACCTCAAGGAGAACCTCCACGAGGAGAAGATCTCGCTCGAGACCCTGCCGATCGTCATCCAGTACAACAAGCGCGATCTGCCGAGCGCGCTCTCGGTGGAAGCGCTGCAGGACTCGCTCGGGTTTCATTCGTATCCATACGTCGAAACCGTAGCCTCCGAGGGCTCGGGCGTGATCGAGACGTTCAAGCTCGTCTCGAAGCTCACCTTCGTGGACCTTCTTCGCCGCCTCCAGCGCGGCTGGCAGCCGCCTCTCGAGACGCCCGCGGTCCGTCCGGGAGAAGCACCTGCGGCGTTTTCCGGCGGGACGCCGGCGGCTGCCGGGGAAGCGCCTGCCGGCGCCGCGGAAGGGCCCGCCGCCGCCGCCATTCCGGAAGCGGCGCCAGCGCTCGCCGTCGCTGGAAGCGCGGATGCGTCCGGGCGCGACGAGGAGCCGCCCGGAGAGCCACCGAGAGAGCCGCTCGAAGAGCCGCCGGGAGAGCAGCAACCCGAAGTAGACGCCGAGGCCTGGGTCGTCCCGTCCGCCGAACGGGCGTTCCCGGACCTCTCGGAAGACTCGGTCCCCTCTTCGACGCAACCAGCCGCCGAGGCGCGACCCGCGGCCGAGCAGCCGCCCGCGTCGCCCGCGTCGCCCGCGGCCGCGCAGGAAGCCCCGGAGGCCACCCTCGCGCCGGCCGTTCTCCTGGCGGCCCTTGCCGTGCCGCCTCCCGCGCCGGCGGCCCCCGAGCCGCCGCCGGCACCGCCGATCCCGCACGTGACGCCGCCGCCCGCGAGAATCTCGACCGTCGACCAGAAGCTCAACGCCGTCCTCGCCGAGGCGCGGAAAGGGGCCGTGCGGGTTTCCGGATCGTTCCGCCGTCACGACGCTCCCGAGCTGAACACGCAGGAGATTCCCGCGCGCGAAGTCGTCGAGCGCCGGCTGGAGGAGGCGATCGCCGCCCTCCGCTCGGAGCTCCGGGGCGAGATGACGAAGCTCCGCGGCGAGCTCGCCGCCGCCCGCGCCGCCGCCTCGAACGCCGAGTCCGCCGCGGCCGCGGCGAACGATCGCGCGCGCCGCCTGGAGGATGCCCTCCGGCAGGCCCTCCGGGGTCTCGCCGACTGAGCGGTCCGGTCCCTCAGGCCATGCGCTTCAGAGACGCGCCCGACGCGAGCCTCTTCGAGAGCGCGAGGCGCAGGCTCGAGATCTGCTCCCCGGAAAGACCGACGAATTCGCCGCCGGCCCGGTAGATCAGCATCCGGCCGCCCTTGTCGTCGGCGGCGAAGCCGCCCGCGCGGCAGCGCGTGATCCTCACGAGGCCCGAAAACGAGACGCCGCCGAAGGTCGCGGTCAGGTCGTAGGTCGAACCGGGGCGCAGGGTGGACGCGACCTCGAAGAGCAGCCCCGTCTCCGAGAGGTTCAGGACCTCCACGGGGATCGTGGACTTGAGCTGCCCGCGTGTCCCTTTCGCGACGGAAGTGCGAGGCGTGCGCCTCTTGTCGTTGTCCACGTTTCTCGTGCTCCGGACCGGGTGAGTTTACGAAACGAAGGGCCCCCGTCAACGCGTCAGCTCGTGAGCGTCTCCAGGAAGCGAGGATCCTCGCGCCAGCCCGGCCGAGCCGCGACGAGGAGCTCGAGATAGAACCGCCCTCCGAGCGCCCCTTCGAGCTCGAGCCTGGCTGCCGTGCCGGCCTCGCGCAAGAGGCGTCCACCCGCTCCGAGGACGATTCCCTTGTGAGAGTCGCGGTCCACGACGACCGTCGCCTTGATCACCGTGAGGTCCTTCGCCTCGTCCCGCCTGATCTCTTCCACGAAGACGCCAAGGCCGTACGGGATCTCTTCACGGGTCCTCTCGAGGAACTTCTCGCGGATGAGCTCGGCGGCGCGCGTCTTCGTGTCGGAGTTCGTGACCGCCGTGGCGGGGAAGAGGTTCTCTCCCTCGGGGAGGTGGCGCCGCAGAACGGGCAGGAGCATGTCGAGCCCCTCGCCCGTGCGCGCCGAGACGGGGACGATGTCGTCGAAGATCCCCGCCTGCGAAACCGCCGCCATCCGCGGGAGAAGCGCGGCCTTCGAGACCTGGTCGATCTTGTTCAGGACGGCGACCCGGGGGCTTTGCGCGCGCGCGAGGAGGTCCAGCGCGAAGCGGTCTCCGCCGCCGGACGGGACCGAGACGTCGACGACGAGCAGGCGAACGTCCTCCTCGCGGAGCGCCTCGAGCGCCTCGTTCATCATGGCCTTGTTCAGGCGGTGGAGCGGCTTGTGAAGGCCGGGCGTGTCGACGAAGACGATCTGGCCCTCGGAATCGGTGCGAATCCCGAGGAGCCGGCGCCGCGTCGTCTGCGGCTTGTCGGAGACGATGGCGACCTTCGTTCCGACGAGGGCGTTCACGAGCGTGGACTTCCCGGCGTTCGGGCGGCCGAGGACGGCCACCGTCCCGGCGCGCCTCGCGGGGGCGCTCACGGCTCCGGCCCCCCCGGCTCTTCGTCCGCCTTCTCGGCGGGATCCTCGCGCCGGATGCGCACACGATGAATCCGGCGGCGGTCCGCCTCCTCGACGAGAAAGAGAAGACCCGCCTCGCGCGCCGTCTCGCCCGCCTTCGGGATCCGCCCGAGCCGCTCCGATACGAGGCCGGCCACGGTGTCGTATTCGTCGGAGGGAAACGTCACCCCGAAGAGCGTCGCGATCTCCGGAACGCGAACGCGCCCCGCCACCGAGTACGAGCCATCCTCCTGCGCGACGATCGGAGGCTGCTCGTCCTCGTGCTCGTCCGCGATTTCGCCCACGAGCTCCTCGACGAGATCCTCGAGCGTCGCGAGACCGGTCACGGCGCCGTATTCGTCCACGACGATCGCGAGCGGCTGCCGGCGGCGCCGGAAGTCGGACAGCAGCGTCGCGACCGTCTGGGTTTCCGGCGCGAAGAACACCTGGCGCGCGAGCGGGCGCGCGGTGGCCGGAGGATTCGGGCGGCGCAGGACGGTGAACACGTCCTTGACGTGGACGACGCCGACCGGCTTGTCCACGCTGCCCTCCACGAGCGGAATCCGCGTGAACTTCGTCCGCGCGAAGAGGTCCGCGATCTCGTCGAGAGGCGCGTCCGCCTCGGCGAACACGATGTCGGGCCGTGACGTCATGACCTCGCCAACCGTGCGGTCGCCGAAATCCACGGCGCGCGTCACGAGCTCCTCTTCGTGCTCCTCGAGAATTCCCTCCTCGCGGGCGACGTCGAGAAGCGCCCGCATGTCGGCGTCCTTCTCGGCCTCCTGCCTCTCCGGAACGCTTGCCACGCCGCCCTCGGATTCGTCCTCCTCGCGCTCGAGAAGGCGGGAAAGAATGGGCGTCATGGGCGCCGCGAGGAAGTTCACGGCGGGCGTCAGCCACGCGAAGCCCGCGAGGGCCTCGTCCCCGCCCCGGCGGGCGACCCAGCGGATGACGAGACTCTCCACGATGATCCAGCCGAGGAGGATCACGACCGCCGAAAGGAGCCACGGTTCACTGGCGCCGAGCGCCGCGAGGGCCGAGCCGAGGCAGAGGAGGCCGCCGAGCACCGCGCCCTGCGCCGTCAGGCGCACCGCGATGCGGGAGACACGGACGTGCTCCGACGCGAGAAGCGTGCCGAATCGCCCGGGATTCGCCTCGAGGAGCGACTTGCGCCGAAGGACCGAAAGGCTCTCGAGCGCCTGGCCGAAACCGGAAAAGACGACGTAAACGCCCGCGAAGAAGGTCGCCAGGAAAAGCGCGACGCCCGCCCCTCCGACGAGGATGCCGGTCACGGCACGCCATCCGGGCCTTTGCCGAAGGCCGAGAGAACGAGTCGTCGCTGGAGTCGGAACATCGTGCCGTCGTCCGTCTCGTGATCGTATCCGAGGAGGTGGAGAAGGCCGTGCGCGAGGAGAATCTGAACCTCGCGCCGGAGGGTGTGGCCGCGGCGCCGGGCCTGCCGCGCCGCGTACGGCACATCGATGACGATGTCGCCGAGGAACTCCCGCTCGCCGGAGGGAAAAGACAGCACGTCGGTCGGAACATCCATCCCGAGCCACTCCCGGTTCAGGCCGCGCATGCGCGCGTCGCCGCAGAGAAGGACCGAGAGAGAGGCGCGCTTCGCGCGCGCTTCGAGGAGAAGGCCGCGGGTCCAGGCGCGCACGCGCGGCACCGGCGGCGCATTCCGCACGGACACGAGCACCTCGAGGGAAGAGGCGCGCTCCGCCGGGCCGATGCGCACGTCGCCCCTCTTACCCTTCAAAGGAAATCTCCCTGACGAAGGCCGGAACGCTAGTCGCCGGCCGAGGCGGAGGGTTTGCCGTTCCCGTTCCCGTGCCCGTTGCCGTTGCCATTCGCGGCGGCCGCGTTGACCGCAGCCGCATCTTCGGCCTTCTTCTTCTCGAAGATCTCGTAGGCGTTCACGACGGACTGCACGATGCGGTGACGGACGACGTCCCGGTGGTCGAAGCGCACGAATTTCACGCCCTCGACGTCCGTGAGAACGCGGTCGGCTTCCTTCAGGCCGGAGATCTTCCCCTGCGGCAGGTCGATCTGCGTGACGTCGCCCGTGACGACGGCGCGGCTGCCGAACCCGAGCCGCGTGAGGAACATCTTCATCTGCTCGGACGTCGTGTTCTGCGCCTCGTCGAGGATCACGAACGCGTCGTTGAGCGTGCGCCCGCGCATGAAGGCGAGCGGCGCGACCTCGATGATGTTGCGCTCGAGCATCCGGCCGACCTTTTCGTAGCCGAGGATGTCGTAGAGCGCGTCGTGGAGCGGGCGGAGATAGGGGTTCACCTTCTCGGCGAGGTCGCCCGGCAGGAACCCGAGCTTTTCGCCCGCCTCGACGGCGGGGCGGCAGAGGACGATGCGCTTGACCTTCATCTCGAGGAGCGCGGCCGCGGCCATCGCGACGGCCAGATAGGTCTTGCCGGTGCCCGCGGGCCCGATCGCGAACACGATGTCGTGCTCGAGGACCGCCTGCAGGTACTCCTGCTGGCGCACGTTCCGCGGAGAGACGACCTGGCGCAGCGCCGGCCCGACCGACCGATTCTCGAAGAATTCGACGAGCGAAGTAGACGGCTCTTCCTTCAGGATGCGGATCGCCGTGTCCAGATCGCCCTTCTTCACCCTGTACCCGCGCTCGATCAGCTTCGAAAAGTCCGACAGGAGCCGCGCCGCGAGCGCCGTGCTTTCCGGGTCGCCCGAGACCGAAACCTCCCGGCCGCGCGCGGCGATCTCGACGCCGAACGCATCCTCGAGGAGCCGGAGGTTTTCGTCGTGGACGCCGAAGAGCGCGCCGAGCCCCGCCTCGGGAAGCGTGAGCGGGATGGAGTCAGATCGGATGTGAGTGCGCGCCTCCGGCCAAATGATAGCAAGATTCCCTGGAAGGGTGAAGGGCCGCAGTGGCGTCGGCCGCGGAGTTGCCTCTACAATTGCCTGGCCAGGCGGAACCACAACCACCACGAGGAGGATGTCCGACCATGTATACGATTACCCGCCGCTATGCCCTGCTGTCGCTCGCTTCGCTCTTCGCGCTCGCCGTCAGCGTTCCCGCCGCGGCCAGCTCCAAGAGGTTCTCCGATTCGGACGATGCGAAGGAGCGCGACGAGCCCCAGGAGTACCTGAAGAGCTACGACAAGCTGACGAAGGGGAAGGAGGCCGACTGGGTCTACTTCCCCGAAGGCGTCGACCTCAAGTCGTTCAAGACCGTCTCGCTGAAGACATGGGGCACCACGAACAAGCACGCGCGCAGCAAGCACGCGGCCGAATCGGGCCCCGAGTACCTGGAGCAGTGGATCAAGAGGTCCAAGAAGCTCGGCTGGGACGTCGTGAAGGACGGTGGTGACCTGCGGATCGAGGGGAATGTCTTCAACGCCTGGGAGCCGAGCGGCGGCGCCCGCTTCTGGGGCGGCTGGGCGGCGAATCCCGGCGTGGGGATGGAGCTCGTTGCAAAGGACAAGTCGGGCAAGACGATCTTCGAGATCCGCCATAAGGCGAAGGGTTCCTCGATGGAGGATGCCGTCGAGAACGGCCTCGAGAACATCGTCAAGACGCTCGAGGTCGGGAAGTAACGCAGCCGGGACGGGTGCCCCCGGCTTCGCGAAGAAGCAGGCGACCCGGCTCCGGTCCGTCTCAGGCCGCGACGCCGACGGAGTCCTTCAGGATGCGCCCGTCGTGCACCTCGATGACGCGGCTCGCCCGGCGGGCGAGCGTCATGTCGTGGGTGATCACGATGAGCGTGCCTCCGGCGTTCCAGAGGTCCGTGAAGAGACCCATGATGTCGCCGCCCGACGTCGAGTCGAGGTTTCCGGTCGGCTCGTCGGCGAGCAGCAGGTCCGGCGTCATCGCGAGCGCGCGCGCGACCGCCACGCGCTGCATCTGCCCCCCCGAGAGCTCCGTGGGCTTGTGGTCGAGGCGATCCCCTAGCCCCACCTTCGCGAGCAGGTCCGCGGCCCGCGCGCGGCGTTCCTTCGGAGGAACGCCACCGAAGAGCATCGGCATCTCGACGTTCTCCTGGGACGAGATCTGCGGGAGCAGGTTGAACGACTGGAACACGAAGCCGACGCGCCGGTTGCGGACGTCCGCGAGCTGGTCGCGCGACAACCCCGCGACGGCCTCGCCTCCCAGCCGGTAGACGCCGCTCGTGGGCGTGTCGAGACACCCGATGAGGTTCATGAGCGTCGACTTGCCGGAGCCCGACGGGCCGACGATCGCGACGAACTCGCCTTTCCGGACCGTGAAGCTTATCCCTTTGAGAGCTTCCACCTTGACCGTCACGGCGTCGTAGACCTTCCGAATGTCCTCCATGACGATGATGTCGTCCACGGGGGATGTTGCGTGGGTCCGTGTGTCGCGGGGCATGCGGTCTCCTTTTGCCTTCACTCGTATCGGAGCGTCGCGGCGGGGTCGATCGCGGCGGCCCGCCGCGCGGGGAAATAGCCGGCCAGAAGCCCGATCGCGCCCAGGATGCCCGCCGTGCCCGCCGCGATCAGCGGCGACAGAGTGGGCCGCCCGAGGAACGCGAGGACGCGGTTCGAGCCGTCCGGGATCATCCCGAGGCCCGTGACGACGAGGATCGCGATCACGAGGCCCGCCGTGCCTCCGACGAGCGTGTAGACGAGGCCCTCGAGGACGAACGGCCACGTGATCCAGCGTGCCTTCGCGCCGAGAGCCATCTTCACGCCGATCTCGCGCGTCCTCTCCTTGACGACGGCGTACATGATGTTCGCGACGCCGATGCCGCCGACGAGAAGCGTCATCGCCCCGATGAGCCCGAGGAAGATCTGGATGCCGATGGACATCTTCCGGCCGTTCACCGTGTTCTTCACGATGTTCCAGGTGGAGAGCGCCCGCTCGTCCGTGGGGTCGTAGCCGTACTTCGCGCCGAGAATCTCGTTCAGGCGCTTGAGCGCGCCCTCCATCTCGTCCGGCGTCCGCGACTGGATGACGAGGACGTTCAGCCGGTCGCGCCCGAAAATCGCCTTGAACGTCGTCCACGGGACGACGCCGTGACTCTGGTCCGGGCCGCCGTAGACGCCCATCTGCGTCTTGTGCTGCATGACGCCGATGACCGTGAACGGCGAGTTGTTGACGAGCAGCGTCTTTCCGACCGGATCTTCCTTCCCGAAGATGTCCTTCGCCATCTCGTCGCCGAGGAAGATGACCCGCCGCTTCTCCGCCTCGTCCGCCTCCGTGAAGAAACGCCCTCCCGCGAGCGGGTAGTGCTTGCGCGCTTCGCCGTAGATCGTGTTCGTGCCGAGGACACGGCCGTTCACGGTCTTGCGCCCGTACGTGATGGCCGTGCGCCACGAGACGACCTCGCCGATGACGGCCGTGAGCTCGGGCATGCGGTCGGCGACGAACGCCACGTCGTCCGTGGTCAGGCGGATCGGACGGCCCGGAGGCATCCCCTTCCACGGCTTCGACGTCTCGTTCGGCCACATGACGGCGAGGTTCTCGCCCGTCGAGCGGCGGTTGCGGTCCATCTGCCGCTTCAGGCCCTCGCCGAAGGAGAGAAGCAGGAGGATCGCGACCGTGCCCCACGCGATCGCGGCGATCGTGAGAAGAGCCCGCTTCTTCGCGAGCCGGGAAGACTGCGCGAAGAGCGTCAGGACGACGGTAAGGCTCCGGCCGCCTCTCACAGCTTCATCGCCACGACGGGATCGAGCCGCGACGCCTCGCGAGCCGGGAACCACCCGGCGAGGAGACCGATGACCCCGAGGATTCCGATCGTGATCGCGGCGACGCCGGTCGAGACTTCCGGCACGCCCACCGAGTCGGTCAGGCCGAACTTCGGAAACACGGCGCAGATTCCGATCGACACGGCAAACCCGACGAGGCCGCCGATCGCCGTCACGAGCAGCGTCTCGAGGAGGAACTGCCCGAGGATGAACCGTTGCTTCGCCCCGAGCGCCATCTTGATCCCGATCTCCCGGGTCCTCTCCTCGACGACGACGTTCATGATGTTCGAAACGCCGATCCCGCCCACGACGAGCGTGAGCGAGCCCACGATTCCCAGGAAGCCCGTGAACGCGAGCATGAAAGTGTCGAAGAACTTGAACTGGCCCGTCGTGTCCCACACGGAAAGCGCTTCCTTGTCCTTCGGGTCGAATTTCTTTCGCTTGCCGAGGATCTCGAGGATCCGGGCCGTGAGGGGTTCGGTCTCGAACGCGGACGTCGCCTGATAGATGACGTTGTTCACGTACTTTTCACCCGTGAGCGCGAGAAACGTCGAACCGGGCATGTACGCCTTGTCGTTGTCGCGGCCGCTGTAGCTCGAGTCCTGCGTCTTCGTCTTCAGGACGCCGATCACGAGAAACGGCGAATTGCCGAGCATGATCGTCTTGCCGACGGCCGTCTCCTTGCCGAACACGTTCCCGGCGAGCTTGTCGCCGAGAAAGAGGACGCGCCGCTGCTCCTGCATGTCCACGGGATCGACGAAGCGGCCTCCTTCCTGAGGAATGAGGTTCCGCATCCGGCCGAACTCCGGCGAGACGCCGGAGACGTCGACGGGCCACGTCTTGAGATCGAGGTGGAGCTTCATCGAGTCCGCGTACTCGCTCGAGACGCCCGCGAGCCCTTCGGCCTCGCGCCGGATCGCGTCGACGTCCTCCTCCATGAGGCGGATGCGGCGGCCCTTTCCGAGGCCCTGGTACGGAACGGACGTGAGCCCCGGCCACGCGATGCAGATCCGGTCTCCGAGCCCCGCCGTGTTCTTGACCATCTGCTTCTTCAGGCCCGTGCCGAACGCGAGGAGGAGCGTCACGGCGACCGTTCCCCACACGATGCCGAACACCGTGAGGAACGTCCGCAGCTTCTGGCTGCGCACGTCGCGGAGGAGCTGGCGGAAGACCTCCTTCAATGTCGCCATCGACTAGGAGATCTCTTTCGGCGGCCGCTGGACGACCTTGTCACCCTTCGCGAGGCCGCTCACGACCTCGACGTTCATCCCGTCCGAGATTCCGAGCTTCACTTCGATCTTCTTCGGCTCGACCTTGCTGCCTTTCGCCTTCTCGTCCGGAATCTCGACCGAGGTCTTCTTGCCGCCGTCCTCGAAGAGGACGAGGCGCTCCGGAATCGTGACGATGTCCTTCTTCTCGCGGATGATGAGATCCGCGTTCGCGGAGTAACCGGCCCGGAGCGTCGGGCCGCCTTCCTTGCGCTCGAGCTCGATCTCGACGTCGAAGAGCGTCGCGCCTTCCTTCTGCTGCGCCTGCGGGGCGATGCGCGAGACCTTTCCCGTGACGACGTCGGTCGGGAGCGCGCCGACCTTGATGCGCGCGGCGAGCCCGACGTGGAGCTTGCCGACGTCGATCTCGTCCACCGTGCCCTTGAAGATCAGCTCGCCCATGTCGGCGACCGTGGCGAGCTCCGTGCCCGGCTGGTAGGACGTCAGGGGGACGACCGGATCGCCCGGATTCACGGCGCGCGTCAGAATCGTCCCTGCCGCCGGCGCGCGGATGATCGACTCGGAGCCCGTCGTCTCCGTCTTCGCGAGGCGCCCCTTTCGCGTGAGGTCGCGGTCCTGCTCGGCCTTCATGAGCGCGATCTTCGCGAGCTCGAACGTCTCGCGCTTTCCGTCGACGTCGGACTTCGGGAGGATGCCCTGCCGGAACATCTCCTGGGACCTGGCGAAATCGAGCTGCGCGCGCTGGTACGTCGCCTGCGACGACTCCACGCGGCGGTCGACTTCCGTGAGCTCGAGGGGCGTCGGGTCGGGCCCGATCTCGAAGAGTGGGTCGCCGGCCTTCACGCGGTCGCCGACCTCGACCCGGCAGACCTTCACGATGCCGGAGATCTTGGATTTGACCGAGAACTTCTGGCGGGGCTGGATCTGTCCGACGGCCACCGCCTTCTCGGTGATCGACCCGAGCTGCGCGTCGACGAGCTTCATGCCGCCATCGGCCTTCTTGCCGCCCCTGCTGTAGGCGTAGACGCCGGTCGCGGCCCCCGCGAGAAGGACCAGCGCGAGGAGAGTTTTCAACAGCTTTCCCATTGTCCAGCCTCCCGGGCTGCGCCCGATTTCAGAAGAGTTACGCCGACAGGGCCCGAAGGTTCCGCCGGCCGTGGCGGAAGCGAAAACCGAACGGCGCAAATCGACGTATTGACTGAAAAGGAGACTCTTCTCATATGTGGAAATCGCTGTTTCCGCGCGCCGCCCTCACCGCAGCCGCCCTTGCCCTCCTCCTCCCGGCCGCCCCCCTCCCGGCTCAGCTGCCGCCTCTCATCCCCCGCGACGTCCTGTTCGGGAACCCCGAACGGTCGGGCCCGCGGCTGTCCCCGGACGGCCAGCGCCTCGCCTGGATCGCGCCCGACAAGAAGAACGTCCTTCAGGTCTGGGTGAAGACCGTCGGCAAGGACGACGACAAGACGGTCACGGCCGACAAGAAGCGGGGCATCCGCCGTTACTTCTGGGCCCACGACAACAACACGCTGCTCTACCAGCAGGACAACGACGGAGACGAGAACTTTCACGTCTACGGCGTGGACCTCGCTTCGGGCAACGTCCGCGACTACACGCCGTACCAGGGCGTGCGCGCCGGCGTCGCCGACCTGAACCCGGGCTTCCCCGACGAGGTCCTCATCGAGGCGAACATCCGCAACCGGCAGCTCATGGACGTGCAGCGTCTCAACCTCAGAACCGGCGCCTTGACGCTCGACACCGAGAACCCCGGCGACGTCGGGGGCTGGGGGACGGACGCGAAGTTCCAGGTCCGCGCCGCCCAGGCCCAGACGCCCGACGGCGGCACCGAGATCCGCATCCGCGACGGCGTGAAGTCGCCCTGGAAGACTCTGCTCAAGGTCGGCCCGGATGAAATCCTCGACTTCGAGGATTTCACGAAGGACGGAGCGGCGGCGTATCTCAGGACGTCGATCGGCAGCGATACCGCGCGCCTCGTCGAACGCAACCTCGCGACCGGCGCCGAGAAGTTGCTCGCCGTCTCGCCCGAGGTCGACGCCGGTCCCGTCGTGATCCACCCGAAGGAGCACACCGTCCAGGCGGTGGGCTTCGCGCCGGGCCGCCTGTCCTGGAAGGTGCTCGATCCCTCCGTGCAGGCCGACTTCGACGGCATCGCGAAGCTGAGCTCGGGCGACTTCGCCCTCGTGAATCGCACCGAGAAGGACGACCGGTGGCTCGTCGCGTTCACCACGGACCGCGGCCCCGTCTCGTGGTGGGCCTGGGACCGCGC
The DNA here is from genome assembly GCA_963809425.1 of Thermoanaerobaculia bacterium. GTDB lineage: Bacteria > Acidobacteriota > Thermoanaerobaculia > UBA5066 > UBA5066 > Fen-183. The sequence continues at coordinate 40,208 of CAWEJK010000003.1, read as the reverse complement.
GGCCAAGAAGGGGACGCTCCTCTTCACGGCGCAGCCGAAGCTCGAAGGGCTCGCGCTCGCCGAGATGAAGCCGGTCGCCATCAAGTCGCGCGACGGACTGACGCTCAACTCGTACCTCACGCTCCCGGTCGGCATCGCCGCGAAGAACCTGCCGATGGTGCTCTTCGTGCACGGCGGCCCGTGGGGCCGGGACAACTGGGGCTACGACCCCTACGCCCAGTGGCTCGCGAACCGCGGCTATGCGGTCCTGCAGACGAATTTCCGCGGCTCGACCGGTTACGGCAAGAAGTTCCTGAACGCCGGCAACCGGCAGTGGGGGCTGAAGATGCACGACGACCTCATCGACGCCGTCGACTGGGCCGTCAAGCAGGGCGTCGCCGACCCGAAGAAGGTCGCGATCATGGGCGGCTCGTACGGCGGCTACGCGGCGCTCGCGGGAGTCACGTTCACGCCCGAGAAGTTCGCGTGCTCGGTCGACATCGTCGGGCCGTCGAACCTCAAGACGCTCATCGCTTCGATTCCCGCCATACTGGAAGCCGATTCGCGCGATGTTCGACGTGCGCATGGGCAACGTGGACGACCCGAAGGACGCGGAGCTCATCCGGAACGCCTCGCCGCTCTTCAAAGCGGACAAGATCGTCCGCCCGCTCCTCATCGGGCAGGGGGCGAACGACCCGCGCGTCAACGGAAGGAGTCCGAGCAGATCGTCGACGCGATCGAGAAGAACAGGGCACCGTGACGTACGTGCTCTACTCGGACGAAGGGCACGGGTTCGCGCGGCCGGAGAACCGCATCGATTTCAATGCCCGTGCCGAGAAGTTCCTCGCAGGCTGTCTCGCCGGCCGCTTCGAGCCGATGCAGGGAGAGAAGATCCCCGGTTCGACGGCGGTCGTGAAGGTGGTGGGCAAGTAGCGGCCCTACTTCACGACGCGGGCGGACAGCACGAGCACGAGTCCCCTGTCCTTGAGCGTCGACGTCCCGACGACGACGTTTTCGCCGTCGTGGATCGAGACGTCGGTTCTCAGCGAGGCCAGCGGCCCGGCGCCCGGCTGCGACGCCTCGAATTCGAAGCCGTCGATCCGGACGTTCGCGCGCCCCGGGGACGACCGGTCGACGGCGACCGAACTCATGCTCCACCGCAGCATGGCGGGACGCCGGTCACCCGGACTCCACGACGCGTCGATCTTCTCGGTCTGGCCGGACCACGAAAAGCGCCGCGTCCCGTCCTTGACGCGTTCCACGGCCGCCGCGATGGGCGCGTAGGTCTTGTAGGCGAGCGCCGTCCTGAGGGCGGCGACGACCTCCTTGAGGTCCTCGGGCAGGGGGTCTCCCGCCGCCCCGCCGGCAACGAGGACGTGAAGCCGAAGCTCCACGTCGGCCGCCGGCGCTTCCGGCTTGTCGAGCCTCTTCAACGCTTCCTCGATCGCCGCGATGTTCTCCGGGAAATCGCGGACGCTGAGCGTCTTGAAGTCGCGGCTCGCGAGGATCACGGAGCCGCGCGTCCCGCTCCCGATCGGGCGCAGCACGCTCTGGAGCGCCTGCGGGTCGCGGTACTTCACCTCGAAGACCCTGTTACGGAAACCCTTCTCGAGCACGGGCTCGTCCTTCGTCTCGTCCTTCGCGACGGGCGCGGGCTGCGGCGTTTGTCCGAGCGCCGCGACGGCAAGGCTCCCGAGGATGATCAGAAAAGCGATGAGAACGCACGAGCGGCGGATGAGGGTCGGCATGGGATCTCCTGGATTCCGTCAGATTCCGTCTTCGGAATCGGTTTCGGGCGGCCGCGCCGGCTGCGGGCCGACGAGCCAGATGATTCGGACGTTCGGGTTGCTGGTCTGAAGCTCGATGCGCGAGACGGCCGATGCGACGGCGGTTTGAACGGGCAGGGTCGGCGCAAGGGCTCCCAGTCCTTTCTGCTTGGAGGGGAACGGGGTTTGTGCCCCGCCGGAGAGCGCGACAGATGCCGGCGCGGGAACAGCCGCTGGATCCTTCTTAGAAGGGAATAAGGGCTCGGCCTGAGCATGTGCGGCGGCGGTGCGCGGCGTGTCCGGCGCGTGTTTCCGGAAAGGCAGCATCGTGATGCCGGCCACAAGAAGGAGACCGGCGGCCGCGACGAGCACGGCCGCCCCCCTCTTCCCTTCTAAGAAAATCAATATTCTTCGAACGAGTGTGCTGCGAGCAGCCCTGTCGTCGAGCCGCTCCCTGACCGCCCGCCGGATCTCCGCGTAGTCGCGCTCGCCGAACGGCGCCGGCCCGGCTTCCCGCAGAAAGCCCTGGCTGCGTTCGTAGGCCGCGATTTCCGAGGCGCACGCAGCGCAAGCCGCGAGGTGCGCCTCGACGGCGCGAGACTCGTCGATCCCGAGGTCTCCCTCCACGTGAAGCGCGAGGAGGGTCTTCGCGCGGGCGCACGTCATCGTGTGCCTTTCGCGGCCCCGCCGAACACGCGCTCGAAGTGGACGCGCAGCTTCTTTCGGGCGGCGCTCACGCGTGACCTCACGGTGCCGGCCGTCGTCCCGAGAAGGCGCGCGACCTCCTCGGACGTCAGGCCTTCCAGGTCCCGGAGGACGAGGGCCTCGCGCTGCTCCCGCGAGAGCGTGTCGAGCGCGACCCTGACGCGGGCACGGCGCTCCGACAGAATGAGATCGCTCTCGGCAATCGCGGGCAGGTGAGGGCGTCGCGGGATCTCCTCCTCGCCCTCCTCCAGCCTCGCAAAGAACCTCTCGCGGCGACGGGACTGGCGGGCCAGGTCGCGGCAGACGTTGACGGCGATGGCGTAGAGCCATGCGTGAAAGTCCCGCCCGGGCTCGAAGCGCCGGAGCGAGCGGAACACGCGCAGGAAGACCTCCTGCGCGGCGTCGCGGGCCAGATCGCGGCTGCCCAGGAGCCGCCAGGCGACGGACACGACCCGGGTCTGTGTGGCCTCCATGAGCCCGTCGAAAGCCTCCGCGTCTCCCTCCTTCGCGCGGGCGACGAGGGACTCGAGAGCCCCCCCGGCCGGCAGGGATTCGGCCATCAAGGCTTCGTCGAAGAGGATCTCGGCCACGGCGCTTCGTTCTCCATCATCCCCTTCTACCGGGCCGGACCCCGAAGCGTTGACCTCGGAACGCAAGAAACGCGCGGGGGCTCGATTCCGTAGAAAGCGGCGACGACCGCATCCTTGACGCGGCGGCCTGGAGAGCCGGATCAGTTCGTGATCGGGGAAGCCGTGGTCGCGCCTTCCTGCGTGTACGAGACCTGAAGGCACGCTCTCCCCGACGTGGGGTGATGGTAGAGATACAGGTAGTCGAAAGAGCCGCCGTCGCGCAGCTTCAGCTCCGGCGGCCGGAACGCGGACGTGCGGAATGACCGCACGAAATCGGTGTCGAAAGGCCGCGTGTCCGAGCATCCGCCGCGAAACTCGCGCACGCTCTCGGTCGGCGCCAGGACGCGGAGCTTCAACGATTGCGCGAGCAGCGTCGTCTCCTCGGCCGTGAGCGGAAAAATGCACGCGCCCGCGCGCAGCGTGCCGAACATCCGGCACTTCACGCCGGACACGAGAACGCCCTGCTTCGCGAGAAGCGCCGTCACGTCGCGGGCCAGATCGCCGCGCGACCAGAGATTCCAGGTGAACCGGCAGCCTCCCGCCGCAAGGGAAGCCGCAAGAAGGGCGGCGACGGTCCTCAGGCGCCGGGCGTCCACGCCGCAATCCTACCCGCGAGGGCCGAGGCCGCGATCACGTAAGGGCTGCCGAGGTAGACGCGCCCCGGGCCGCTCCGGCCGGGGAAGTTGCGGTTGATCGCGCTGACGGTGACCTGGTCCGGCCTCGTCGAGACGCCCGGCCCCGCGTTGATGCAGGCCCCGCAGCCCGGCTCGATCAGGCGCGCCCCGGCGCGCGTGAAAAGGTCGAGATACCCCTTTTCCCGGCACCACTCCCTCACGTCCCGGCTCCCGAACTGGATGTAGAAGTCGACGCCCGGCGCCACGCGCTTCCCCCTCGCGAGACCGTCGGCGAGCACCGTGGCGAGCATCTCCATGTCCTCGCGCTTGCCGGCCGTGCACGACCCGCCGTATGCGATGTCGATCGGGACGGGAGCCGGAAGATCCGAGATCCGAACGCCGTTTCCGGGATCGCCGGGCAGCGCCACGAGAGGCTCGAGCGCGGACACGTCGAGCGTGAGCGTGGAGTCGAAGACCGCGTCCCCGTCGGACACCAGGCCGCGGCACAGCGCCCGCGCCTCGTCGAGCGGAACGCCGCGGCGCTCGGAAAGGAAACGCGCCGTCGTCTCGTCGGGCGCCACGAGGCCCGCGAACGCTCCCGCCTCCGCGGCCATGTTCGTGAGCGTCGCGCGCTCGTCCGCGGAAAAGGCGGCGACCGTCCCGCCCGCGTACTCGAGGACCTTTCCGAGCGCGCCGCCGCCCTTCACGTACGGGTGCGCGAGGAGCGCGAGCATGACGTCCTTCGCCGTCACGCCGGGCGGCCGTGCGCCGTCGAGAACGACGCGGACCGTCGCAGGCACCTTCACGCGCACGTCGCCCGACAGCCACGCGCACGCGACCTCCGTCGTTCCGATTCCGAACGCGAGGCAACCGAGAGCGCCGGAGTGCGTCGTGTGCGAATCCGATCCGACGACGACCTGGCCGGGAAGCGCGTGACGCTCGAAGACGAGCGCGTGGCAGATGCCCTCGCCGGCGCCGTAGAGCCGGATGCCTTGCGCCGCGGCGAATTCCTCCTGGCGCGTCGCGAGGGAGTCCGCGAGCGCGAGGAGGCCGCGCTCCTTGCGCTCCCGGGGCATCACCTCACCGAGAAGCGAGAGGTGATCGCGGAACAGAAGGACCGAGCCCGGGTCCAGGACGCGGGCGTCCTCTCCGGCCTTCTCCTCGAAGAACGCGGCCGCCATCGGCGTGACGTACTCGTGGGAGAACCGCAGATCGGCCCGCACGAAGCAGGCGTCCCCCGGCGCGACGGACGGGACACCGCTCGTTCCCGCGGCCGGGTCCCTCACGGCGTGGCGCGCCAGGATCTTCTCGGCGAGCGTCATGCCGCGCGGCAGGGTCGTGACCGGCGGCGGCGCCGCGCGGCCCGCGAGGCGCGCGCGCGTGTAGGAAAGAAAACCGCCGGCTTCGATCACGGCGCGCGTGATCGCGTCCTCGCCCTCCGTGAAGAACGAGAGAGGAATCGCTTCGCCGCGGCGGACACGCTCGAGAACCGAAAAGTCCGTCGTGAGAAGCATTCCGAGGTTGATCGCGTTCTGGCGATAGATGCGCTCGAAGCTCTCGGCGACGAGGAGGCGGATGCCGGCGGCGCGCTCCGCGTACGGAGCCTGCTCGCGGGACGAGCCCTTCCCCCGGCGCCGTCCGGCCACGGAGACCGCGAACCCGCCCAGCCGGACGGCGTCCTCGCCCACCGGCTGCACGCGCGCCTTGCCGTCCCGGCACGTGAGACCGAGGTACGCGAAACGCCCGAGCGCCGCGTCGTGGTGAAAACACGTCCACCCGGGCGTCATCTCGTCGGTCGAGACATCGCTTCGAAGGGCATGAGAGACGTCGTTCGCGTCCCAGACCAGATCCTCCCCGGAAAGCTGCCGCCGCATCAGCTCCGCGCTCTCGGTCAGATAAAGGACGCGGCCGGGGAATGAGACGAGTGCGGGCGTCACGTCGGACACGCGTTCGATCTTAGCCTCGGCCGCTAGTTGACGGGCTCGTCCTCGTCCGCTTCCAGCGTCGGGTCGTCCGCCTCCGCGAGTCGCGGAGCCTTCGGCCCCTCGAGCGGAGGAAGAGGCGGGCCCGACTCGAGCACCCAGCGCTCGAAGAGATCCTCCGGCAGCTCCCTCAGGAAACGGCTCGGCTCGGTCACGACGACGATGCCGAAGCGGTCGAACGCGGCGAGCGGATGGACGAGGAGAAGCTCGTCCTTCGCGCGGGTCGCCGCGACGTAGAAGAGGCGCCGCTCCTCCTCGAGGCCTTCGGACGTCCGGGCCGCCCGGACGTTCGGGAACCGGTCCTCGATGAGCCCGATGACGAACACGGCGCGCCATTCCAGGCCTTTCGCCTGATGGATCGAGGACAGCACGAGCCGCTCGTCCTCCTCGTCGCCCGCGATCACGGTCTCGCCGGTAGGCTCGCCGAAGAGCGTGACCTCCTCGAGGAAGCTCTCGACGCCGTCGTACGGGAGCGCGAACTGCGCGAGGGCCTCGAGGTCGTCGAGCCGGGCCTGGTGGTTCTCGAACTTCGCCTTCGCGACGTCCGCGTAACCGCCTTCGTCCACGACGAAGCGGATCGCCTCGGCCGGCGCCGAGAGGAGCGAGGGACGCCGGAGCGATTCGAGCGTGGACACGAGCTTCTGCAGCGCTCCCTGCGCGCCGGCGGGAGCCTTTCGGAGGTCGAGGCGCAGGAAGGAGCCCACGGGGTCCGGCGAACCCTCGACGGCCGTCCACAGAGTCGCCGCGGTGCGCTCCCCCACCTTCGGCAGCAGCTTCAGGATGCGCTTGAAGGCCGTCTCTTCCTTCGGGTTCACGAGGAGACGCAGGTAGGCGAGCACGTCCTTCACGTGCTGCTGCTCGAAGAAGCGCAGGCCCGACCGGATCTCGTACGGAATGCCGCGCCGCGTCAATTCGATCTGCAGCTCGAGCGCCTGGTGGTGCGCCCGGTAGAGGACCGCGATCTCCGCGAGCGGCGTCCCTTCGTCGCGCAGCTCGAGGACCCGCTGCGCCACGAACTCCGCCTGCTGGGAGACGTCCGACGTGCCGACGACCGCCACGGGCACGCCCGACGGCCGCGTCGCGCGAAGAGACTTCTCGAAGCGCCGCGTGTTCTGCGCGATCGACGCGTCCGCGAGACGCAGGATCTCGGGCGTCGAGCGGTAGTTCGTCTCGAGGGAGAAGATCCGGGTCCCCGGATGCCGGGCGGGAAATCCGAGAAGCGCCTCGAAGTCCGCCCCGCGAAACGAGTAGATCGACTGCGCGTCGTCGCCCACGACCATCACGTTCGGCGCCGCGACGTCCTGGACGACGAGATCGACGAGATTCGCCTGGAGGTGGTTGACGTCCTGGTACTCGTCCACGAGGACGTGCCGGAAGCGCGCCCCGAGGCTCTTCCGGACCTCGGGGCGCTCGAGCATGAGCCTTTTCCAGTTCAGGAGGAGGTCGTCGTAGTCCATCCCGTTCGCGGCGACCTTGCGCTCGAGGTAGCGGTGGACGACCGTTCGAATCGCGTCGAGCTGAGGCAGGAAATGCGGGTGCTCGGCCGCGATCACGTCGTCGAGAGGCTTTCCCGTGTTCACGCAGAGCGAGACGATGGCCCGCAGCAGGTCGCCCTTCGGGAACCGCCGCTCCGTGACGGGAACGCCGATGTCGGAGGTCGCGGACTCCAGGAGGTCCTTCGCGTCCTCGGAGTCGAGGATCGTGAAGTTCGCCTTGTAGCCGAGGAGCTCGGCGTGGGGGCGCAGGAGGCGCGCGGCCACGGAATGAAACGTCCCCGCCGTCGCGCGGTTCAGGTCGGCGCCGATCAGCGACTCGACGCGGCGCTTCATCTCGCGCGCGGCGCGGTTCGTGAACGTGAGGAGGAGGAGCGACGCGGGATCGGCGCCGTCCTCGATGAGGCGCGAGACGCGGTAGACGAGCGTGCGCGTCTTGCCCGAGCCCGCGCCCGCGACGACGAGCGTAGGCCCGTCGGACGCGAACACGACCGCCTTCTGCTCCTCGTTCAGCTCCCGCGCGTAGTCGACGCGGTAGCTCTTCGCCGGCGCGGCGCGCCGGAGGACGTATTTGCGGGTCGCCGGCGGTCCGTCCGTCACGCTGCGAGATTACCCCGCCGGAGGGCCCTGATACGCTGCCGGTCGCGTGACGGAAGGACGCCGCGGCGCGACGCAGCTCGTGAGGGCCCTCGGGCTCTGGGATTGCGTCCTTTACGTCGCGGGCTCGATGATCGGGAGCGGAATCTTCCTTTCCGCCGGCAGCGTGATCCGCAAAGCCGAGTTTCCCTCGTGGATCGTCGTCGTCTGGATCGTCGGCGCCGTCCATTCGGTTGCGGCAGGGCTCACGTACGCCGAGCTCGGCGTCCGGCGGCCCGCGGCCGGAGGACCGTACGTCTATCTCTCCGAGACGTTCGGGCCGATCTGGGGGTTCCTCTACATGTGGGCGCTCGTCTTCGTCGTCATGCCGGCGACCGTCGCGGCGCTCTCGACGGCCTTCGCGGAATTTCTGGGCTCGTTCTTCCCGGCCCTCGGGACGGCGGCGCCCGCGTTCTCGGCGATGGGCCTCCCCGTGTCGCAGGGCCAGCTCGTCGCGATCGCCACGGCGTTCGCCCTCACGGCGTGGAATGTCCTCGGAATCAAGGAGGGCGGCCGGCTCAACGGCGTCCTGACCGTCGTGAAGATCGGCTCCGTGATCGCCCTCGTTGCCTTCGGCCTGACGGCCGCGAAGGCGGTGCGTCCCTCGTTCGCGTTCCCGCCGATGTCCGCGCCGCTCGCGATCTCCATCGGCGGCGCCCTCGCGGGAGTCCTCTGGGCCTACGACGGCTGGATCAACCTTTCGGCCCTCGGGGCCGAGGTCAGGAACCCACGGCGCGACATCCCCGGCGGGCTGATCCTCGGCGTCCTCGTCGTCGCCCTCCTCTACCTCGGGGCGAACGCCGTTTACCTCGGCGCGGCACCGGCCACGACGCTCGGCGCCTCGCCTCGCGCCGCCGAGACGGCCGTGAAAATCCTTTTCGGAGGCGGCGCGGCGCGCTGGCTCTCGGTCGCCGTCATCGTCTCAGTCCTCGGCTCGCTCGCCGCGAACATCATCCCGGCGCCGCGCATTGCGTGGGCCGCCGCGAAGGACGGGCGGCTCCCCGCCCCCTTCGCGCGCCTCCACCCGCGCTTCGCGACGCCGGGATTCGGACTCGTCTTCCAGGCCGTACTCTCGGCCGCCCTCGTTCTCTCGGGCAAGTTCGACGAGCTCGTCGCCACCGTTTCCTTCGCGGCGACCTTCTTCTACGCGCTCGGCGGCGCGGCGCTCTTCGTCTACCGGCGCCGCGAACCGTCCGCCGCGTGGGAGATGCCGGGCTACCCGTGGGTGCCGGCGTTCTACGTCGCGACGTCGATGCTGTTCACGGTCGCGATCGCGTGGGACGCTCCGAAGGACGCCGCGCGCGGCCTCCTGATCCTGGCCGTGGGCGTCGCCGTGTACGCGTGGCAGCGGCGGCGCGACGACTAGGGGGTCTGCCCGCCGAAGCGCTTGTTCTCGCGCTCCCGCTCCCCCGCGTCGCACGCGAACCCGAACGTCGCGTCGAAGTCGCAGCCCGGTTTCCGGACGCCGCGCTGGAGCTTCTGCGCCGCCGCGAAGCGCCCGGGCCAGACGAGACCGAGAAAATCCTTCGAATAGGATCCGAACTCCGCGACGGCCGGAAGAAGCGGCGCGAGGGCGAAGAGAGCGTCGCGCATGCCGGGCGACACGAGGGCCGCGGCCTTCTCGCGCGCGGCCGCCGCGCGCGGACCGGCGTACTCCGAGAAACCCGTGGAGCTCGTGCCCGCCGAGCCCGTGAAGACGACGCACGCGTCCGGCGCGCGCACGGAAGCACAGGAGGAGATCTCTTCGAAACGCGACAGGACGAGGCGCCGCGTGAGCGTCTCGCCGTCCGGGAGGCGCCGGATGCTCTCCGTGGAGTCGCGGCCGGAGGGATCCTGCGAGGAAAGAAACACGAACCGGCTTGCCGATGTAGCGACGAGGAGACGGGTCGCGTCGCCCTCCCCCTCTTTCCTTTCGAAGAGAATCGAAATCTCCCACGCCCGCCCGAAGACGAAATGCCAGCGTGCGGGTGCCGCCGACGCCGGATGCGCGAGGAGCGCGGCCCCGGCAAGGGCGAGGAGAGCCGCCGCCCTCAGCGCCCGAGCGCGAGCCAGACCCGCCCCTCGATGAACGCCGAAACCATCCACGGGTCGAGCCTGTCGCGCTTCGCCTCCGCTTCGAGGATGCCGAGCGCGTCGTCCCGCGGGACGGCTCTCTTGTAGGGCCGGTCGGACGCGGTCAGCGCGTCGTACACGTCGCACACCGAGAGGGCGCGCGCGGCGGGCGGGATGTCCGCCCGGAAGAGTCCGCGGGGATAGCCCGTTCCGTCGAGCTTCTCGTGGTGGGCGTACGCGATCTCGGGCACGCGGGCCAAATCCGCCGTCCACCGAATCGTGGAGAGGAACCGCCACGTGTGGGAGACGTGGCTTTCGACGGAGCGGCGCTCCTCGTCCGAGAGACTCCCCTGCGTGATGGACAGGAAGCGGAACTCCTCGGGGAGAAGAAGCGTTGTTTCCCGGCCGCGGCGGTCGCGCGTGCGGCGCGCGAGGAGCGCCTCGAGCCGCCCCCGCGCGTCGCTCGGCATGACGGTCGGCTCGTTCGCGGCGACGATCTCCTCGAAGAGCTCCTCGAGCTCCCGCGCGCGCCCCGCGGCCGCGGCGTCCAGCGCCTCGAGCTCTCCTTCGCGCACGGGGCCCCCCTCCCGCACGTGTTGCTCGAGGAGGGCGCGCGCCTCCGCGGCCTCGGCGGCGGCGAGCGAGAAGTCGAACCGGTCGCGGATCTTTCCGAGGCCCCCCTCGGACAGCTTCTTCGCCTTCACGAGGACGCGTTCGGGAATGGAGATCTTTCCGAAGTCGTGAAGCAGCGCGGCCGTGCCGATCTCGCGGAGCTCCTCGCGGGAGAACGACACGGCGGCATACGGTCCGTCGGACGCCCGATCGACGAGTTCGGCGAGCCCGACGGAAAGAGCCGCCACCCGGTTGCTGTGGCCCGCGGTGGTCGGATCGCGCTGCTCGACCGCGACGATCGCCGCCTGCGCGAAGTTCTCGAAGAGCTTCCGGATGGACGCCGTGAGGTGGTTCGCCTTCAGGCAGACGGCCGCCTGCGTCGCGAGGGAGAGAAGCAACGGAACGAGGTCGTCCGGATAAGCCTCGTACGCCTCCGTCGCGCGCGCGCGCCGGTTCATGAGCTGGAGGACGCCGACGAGCTCGCCTCGATGGTCGTTCATCGGCACGACGAGCATCGCGCGCGTGCGAAAGCCCGTCGACTCGTCGAAGGCCTGGTTGTGGCGGTAGGGAGCGCCTTCGGGAAGGGTGTAGGCGTCCTGGAGGACGAGAGGCTCTCCGTGCACGGCGACCCAGCCCGCGAGGCTCGCCTCGTTCACCGGGACCGTGCGCTCGGAAAATGCGAACGTGACCGCGTCGTTCTGCGCGAGCTTGAAGCGCAGCCGCCGGCCTTCGGGCGACTCCTCCGCGAGGTAGAGGCTGCCCGCCTCCGAGGAGGAAAACCGCCGCGATTCCGTCAGGATCGTCTCGAGGAGCTTCTCGAGATCCCGCTCGGCGGAAAGCGCGATGCCGATCCGGTTCAGGGCGGCGATCCGTTCCTCGGCCTGGCGGAGGCGTTCCTCGAGAAGCGCGAGGGCCTGCGCGCTCACCGCGCCGCCTCCCGTTTTCCACGCCGGGCGTCGCCCGGAAGCGGGACGACCCGGTCCGGCGGGAAGGTGACGCGAAACCGGCTACCGCGCTCGCGCCCTTCGCTCTCGGCGACGATCGTTCCTCCGTGCGCGAGGACGATCGCGCGCGCGATCGCGAGACCGATCCCAAGGCCGCCGAAGCGCCGGTTCGCCGAGGTCTCCTCCTGCCGGAAACGCTCGAAGACGACCGGAAGGAATTCCGGGTCGATTCCGTGCCCCTCGTCCTCGACGGCGACTTCCAGGCCTCCGCCCGGGACCCGGCGCCCGATCACGCGCACGGTCCCCCCGGAGGGCGTGAACTTGACGCCGTTCGCGAGGAGATTCCAGAGCACCTGCTTGAGGCGCGCGGCGTCTCCCTCCACGCCCGGCAGCGCCGGATCGAGCGCGCAGCTGATCGTGACGCCCCTGCGCCGCGCGCCCGGACTCACCGCGTCGAGCGCGGCCGCGAGGATCTCGGGAATCGCCACAGGCCCGCGCCGCAGCTCCAGGCCGAAATTGTCGATTCGCGAAAGATCGATCAGGTCGGCGAGCATCCGGCTCAGGGAATCGGCCTGACCCAGGATGGCTTCCAGCGCGCGGCGCGCCTCCTCGTCGCCGCGATGGGAGTCGAGGAGGACCTCGGCCCAGCCGACGATTCCGGTCAAGGGCGTCCGGATTTCGTGGGACAGGTTCGCGAGAAAGTCGTCCTTCAGCCGGTTGCTCTTCTGTAGCTCTTCGATGAGGCGCGCGTTGCGCAGCGCGATGGCGGACTGCTCGGCGAGGAGCGCGAGCGTCTCCCCGTCTTCCGGCGTGAACGCATCCCGTTCGATCGCGAGCACCTCGAGAACGCCGAGCCGATGGTCGCCGACCCGGATCGGGACGGCCATGAGGGAGTGCGCGTCCGGGTTCTCGACCGCGGATCGCCCGCGGGCGCGCGCGCCCGCATCCCAGCCGGCGGCAAGCTCGTCGAAGCCCTCCACCTGCACGAAGACGACGCGGTTCTCGAGGAAGGCCCTCCCCGCGCACTTGAGACGCGAAAGCGCGTGCGGCGACGTCCCTGCAATGCGCTGCGTCATGGCGCCGAGTCCGTCCGCGGCGGCGACGGACAGGCTCGTCCCGTCGGCGTCGCACACCCAGGCCACGCAGCCGTCGGCGACCGGGAACGCGCGCGTCGTTTCCTCGACGACGGACGTGAGGACGTCCGGCGCGTGGAGGCGAAAATTGAGCAGCTGCGTCGCCCGCGTGACCGCCTCGAGAATCCGCGTGCGCTTTTCCAGCGTTCCGACGAGCTCCGACAGCCGGAGCGCGAGGGCGGCGCGTTCCGCGAACGCGCCGATCGTGCGGGCGTCCGCGTCCGAGAAGGCATTCGGGCGCTCCGACTGCAAATCGAAGACTCCGACGACACGCTCGTCGAGAACGAGGGGGACGGCGAGCTCCGAGCGCGCATCGGGCCAGCCCACGACGTAGTCCGGGTCGCGCTCCACGTCCGGCACGTTCACGGCGCGCCCGGTCCGCGCGGCGCGCGGAATGAGACCGCGCGCGTCGAGGGAAATCACGGAGACGGGGTCGGCCGGCGACCACCACTTGCCGCGCCGGCCTATCTGGACGAGCACGCCCCGGTCGTGATCGGCGAGAAGGAGCGAGCACGCTTCGTGGCCGAAGTGCTGCGCGAGAGCGTCGAGGATCCCGTCGAGGAGAACGCGGCGGTCGGCCGTGCGCGTCAGGAGCGCGTGGGAGGCATCGGCCAGGCTTCGGGCCTCCCGCATCGCCTCCCGAACGGCGTCGGCCGAGCGGCGCTGCTCGAGCGCGACGCCCACGAAGTCCGCGAGAGACTGGAGCGTCTCCACGTCGTCGAACTCGATCCGGCGCGACGCGTCCCGGCTCGCGACGCTCATGACCCCGATCGTCTTCCCCGCCGATCGCATGGGAAAGACTCCGAACGAACGGGCTCCGAGCCGCCGGTATCGTTCCTTCGACGGCCCCTCCGGCTCCTCCTCGACGTCGTTCACGATGAGAGGCTGCCCCGATTCGAGAACGCGGAACGAGACGGTCGGCCGTTCCGGCGTCAGGGGAATGCGGCCGGAGAAGTCGCCCGGGTCGGTGCCGCCGTAACCCCCGAGGCCGACGACCGCGTCTCCTTCCGGCGAAATGAGCATGAAGGAGCCGATCGGAAAGAGCAGCGTGTCGCGGAGGCCGGTGAGGGCCGTCTCGACGACGTCGTTCACCGTCGTCGACCGCTGGACCGCGGAGGCGAGATCGAAGAGCACCGAGAGGCGGTCGCGCTCCCTTCCGAGCTCTTCGACGAGCTCCGTCTGCTTGAGCGCCGCGGAGAGGTGATGAACGGCCGACTCGAGAAACGCGACGTCGTCCGGCGCCCAGGCGCGACACGCCCGCACCGTGGCCGCCCCGACGAAACCCCTCAGCGTCCCGTCGATTCCGATGGGAACGGCGAGAGCCGATTTCGTGCCGAGGCCCCGCAGAATCTCCGCGATCTCGCCGAGATCGGTCGAGGCCGCCACGTCGTCGACCACCATGGGCTCGAACTGACCGAACTTCAAAGACATGACGGACTCGGAGAGGGGAATCGTCATCGGGAGGGACTCGACGCCTTCGGCGGCCCAGGACGTCCGCACCATGAGGCTCTCGCCGGGAGGGCCCGGCCCGAAGAGGAACAGGGTGAGCCGATCCACCTCGAGGATGCGGCCGATCTGCGCGACCGACCAGTCCAGGAACTCCTGAAGCTGAACGCCCTCGACGAGCGCGAGGGCGAACTCCGAGAGGAACCGGTCGCGAATGACGCCCGGATCCGTGACGTCGCGATGGTCCCGAGTCACTGGAAACTCAGTTTATCCTCCCGGCATGAACTTCGGTTTCTCGGACCAGGACCTTTTTCTCCCGAACCGGCTCCGCGACCTCGACTCACTGTTTCGCGAACGGCTCTCGCGGGAGCACGCGCCGCTCGCGGCGCGCTTCGCGCGGTACCGCGCGCACGAGCCGTTCGCGCCGGCCGAGCGGTCGGCCCTTCTCGTCGAGGCCAGCCGGTCGCTCGCGGAGTTCGTCGCGGAGCTCTTCGGCGTTTCCGCCGAGCGCGACGCCGCGCGCGCGCACGCGCGCGCCGAAGCCGTCCTCTTCAAGTTCCGGTTCTCCGTCTTCCAGAAGCGCATCGCGAGGAAGTTCCCCGATGCCGCGTCGATCGCCTCCTTCGACGCCGCGGCCGCCGGCGCGCACGGGCGCGCGCTCGTCGTCGCCTTCTCGGCCGGTGCCGACACCGCCGACGAGGAGAAATGCGTCGCCCGGGCGGGATGGGAGCTGTTCGACCTCGCGGGCTCCCTCGCGCCCGCACGTTCCAGGGATGCGTCGTACTCCCCGGAGGCCGCGCACGAGCGCGTCGCCCTCCTGCGCGCCCTTGCGGCCGGCACGCCCCTGCCGGTCCCCGCGGACGACGCCGCGCTCGTGAACGAGTGGGCGGAGATTTTCGACCGGTACGTCGCGCTTCTGCGCTTCGCCCCGGAGCACCGCGCGCGCACGAAGTCCTGGGCGTCCTTCGTGATCGCGAGGCCGATGAAGTTCGACGCGCTCGTCGCGACGCAGCGCTCCCGGCCGGATCTGCCCGAGGCGCGCTTCGGCCTGCCGTCGCACGCGCGGGCGCGCGACGGATTCGCGCTGACGGATCCCCGCAAGACGCCGCGCGCGGTGACCGGCGAGGTGCACTACTGCATCCTCTGCCACGAGCGCGAGAAGGACTCGTGCGCGACCGGCTTCACGCAGAAGGACGGCAGTACCCGGCCGAACCCGCTCGGCGTCCCGCTCACCGGCTGCCCGCTCGACGAGAAGATCTCGGAGATGCACATGCTGCGGCGCGAGGGAGATTCCCTCGGCGCGCTCGCGCTCGTCTGCATCGACAACCCGATGCTTCCCGGCACGGGCCACCGCATCTGCAACGACTGCATGAAGGCCTGCATCTTCCAGACGCAGGACCCCGTCGACATCCCGCAGGCGGAGACGGGCGTCCTCACGGACGTCCTCGCGATGCCCTGGGGATTCGAGATCTGGTCGCTCCTCACGCGCTGGAACCCGCTCAACGCGTCCCGCCCGTACGCGCTCCCGTACAACGGCAAGAAGGTCCTCGTCGTGGGGCTCGGCCCCGCCGGCTACACCGTCGCCCACCACCTCCTGAACGAGGGCTTCGCCGTCGTCGCGATCGACGGCCTGAAGGTCGAGCCGCTCCCCGACGAGCTCGTCGGGACGGACGCGCGCGCGCCGAAGCTGGTCCGCGACGCGAAGGCTCTCTTCCGGCGCCTCGACGAGCGCACCCTGACCGGCTTCGGCGGCGTCTCCGAATACGGCATCACCGTGCGGTGGGACAAGAACTTTCTCGACCTGCTGTACCTGAACCTCGCGCGGCGGAGAACGCTGCGCATCTACGGCGGCACGCGCTTCGGCGGCACGCTCACGCACGAGCAGGCCTTCGACCTCGGGTTCGACCACGTCGCGATCGCGGCGGGCGCCGGAAAGCCGACCGTCGTCGCGATGAAGAACAACCTCATCCGCGGCGTCCGGAAGGCCTCCGACTTTCTCATGGCCCTCCAGCTCACGGGGGCCTTCAAGAAGGACGCGCTCGCGAACCTGCACATCGACCTGCCGATCCTCGTCATCGGCGGCGGCCTGACGGCGATCGACACCGCCACCGAATCACAGGCTTTTTACCCGCTCCACGTCGAGAAGACCCTTCACCGATTCGCGGCGCTCGCCCGCGCGAAGGGCGAGGCCGCGATCTTCGCCGGGCTCTCCGCCGAGGAACGCGGGCTGCTCGTCCGCCAGCTCGAGCACGGGCAGGCCGTCCGCGCGGAACGCGCGCGCGCCGAGCGCGCCGGCGAGACGCCGGACTTCGCGCGGCTCGTGAAGCTCTGGGGCGGTTCGCACATCGCGTACCGGCGCTCGATGGAGGAGTCGCCCGCCTACCGCCTGAACCACGAGGAGATCATCAAGGCGCTCGAGGAGGGCATCGGCTTCATCGAGAACGTCGATCCCGTGGAGGCGATTCCCGACGAGTTCGGCGCGCTCCGGGCCGTCGTATTCAGGCGGAAGGACGGATCCACCGTCGAGCTGCCCTGCCGCACGCTCCTCGTCGCCGCCGGCACCTCGCCGAACATCACGTACGGGCGGGAGCGTCCCGGCAGCATCCCGCTCGACGCGAAGGGGAAGTTCTTCCGGCCGCACGTCGCCGAGAAGGACGGCGCGGGATTCCGCCTCGTTCCGAAGGACGACGGCGTCGGCGCGTTCTTCACGGGCACCGCGTACGCGGGCAAGCTCCTCTCGTACTTCGGCGACAACCATCCCGTCTACGCCGGCTCGGTCGTGAAGGCGATGGCCTCGGCCCGCGACGGCGCGCCGAGGATCCGCGAGCTCTTCGCGGACGACCTCGACGCTCTCGACGTCACGCCCGGCGCGCAGGCGGCTCGCGACGCCGCGTGGCATTCGTTCCGCGAGACGCTCGACGACCTTCTCGTGCCCCGCGTCGTGCGCGTCGACCGGCTCACGCCGACGATCGTGGAGATCGTCGTCAGGGCCCCGATGGCCGCGCGGAACTTCCGGCCCGGGCAGTTCTACCGGTTCCAGA
Source organism: Thermoanaerobaculia bacterium (assembly GCA_963809425.1). Lineage (GTDB taxonomy): Bacteria > Acidobacteriota > Thermoanaerobaculia > UBA5066 > UBA5066 > Fen-183. Next base: position 23,176 of record CAWEJK010000003.1, on the reverse strand, counting down.
ATTACGAGGCCGAAGCCGCGCGGCTGCCGGGCCTGGCCGGCGGTCCCCCCGCTCCGGCCCTCATCGAGCCCTGCGCCCTCACCGGCGCATGGGTCGACAGGGAGAAAGGCCTCCTGTCGATGATCACGCTCGAGCTCGGCGTGTCGAGCCGGCTGTGCGCGCTCCTCCAGGAAGGCGAGAAGGTCGTCGTCATGGGACCGACCGGCTCCCCGACCGAGCTCCCCGAGAACGAGACGGTCCTCCTGTGCGGCGGCGGGCTCGGAAACGCGGTCCTCTTCTCGATCGGAAAGGCGGCGCGGGGGCGCGGCAACCGGGTTCTCTACTTCGCCGGCTACAAGAAGGCCGAGGACTTCTACAAGCGCGAGGAGATCGAAGCCGCCGCGGACGTCGTCGTCTGGGCCGTGGACGTCGCTCCGATCATTCCGGCGGCGCGCCCTTCGGATTTCACGTTTCTCGGCAACATCGTGCAGGCCATGCTCGCGTACGCCGACGGAAGCCTCGGGAAGACTTCGATTCCTCTCGCCGCGGCGTCGCATCTCATCGTGATCGGCTCGGACCGCATGATGGCCGCCGTGGCCGCCGCGCGCCACGGCGCCCTCGCGCCGTACCTTTCCGCCCGGCACGTGGGAATCGGGTCGATCAACTCGCCGATGCAGTGCATGATGAAAGAGGTCTGCGCCCAGTGCCTGCAGCGCCACGTGGACCCCGTCACGAAGAAGGAATCGTTCGTCTTCTCGTGCTTCAACCAGGACCAGAAGCTCGACGAGATGGATTGGGAGAACCTGCGCGCGCGCCTTTCCCAGAACAGGCTCGAGGAGAAGCTCTCGAATCAGTGGCTCGAGAATTCCCTCGCGCGGGACGACGTGCGGCGGGTGTGAGGCGCCGGGTCGTCAGCGCGCCGTGAGCAGCGGGCTGAAGACGAGGTAGGGGTTCACGACGAGGGCGCGGCCGGCGGTGTCTTCGTCCCGGAAGATCGCGAAGTGGAGGTGCGGCCCGCCGATGACGTGTCCCGTCGAGCCCACGTCCCCGAGACGCTGTCCCCGCACGACGTGATCCCCGGGCTTCAGCCCCTTCTCGTGGCGCGCGAGGTGCGCGTAAAAGAAGGTGTACTTCCCGGTGCCGTCCCTGAGATAGACCACCTTGCCGCCGCGCTTGTCGCGCCCCAGGCGTTCGATGAACCCGTCCGCGACGGCCACGACGGGCGTCCCGCGCGGAGCGGGCAGGTCGATCGCGTGATGTTTCTTGTGCCTGCCGCGCTTCGCGAGAAACGTGTCGCGGTACCTGCCCCGGTCGAACGCCTCGAGAGGCAGCGGGAAGTCGGTCGCGAAGAGCTCGGCGAGCTCCTGCTCGGGAACCGACACGGGGCGGCTGTTCGCCTTGCGCACGACGAGGCCGGTGACCGTCTTCGCGAGGTTCTTCCAGAACGCGAGCCGGGCCGGACCGGGGGAATCCTTCATACCCTCGTCGACGGGCGCGAGGGCCCCTCCGTCCTCGGAGTCGTCCGGATCGTCGGGATCCTCCTCGGGCGCCTCGCCGCGCCTGGCAGCGATCGCGGACGGCTTTCCGGACCGCGCGAGCCACGCGAGGTCCGCGGCGTCCGCCGAGGGATAGCAGCGGCCGTCCTCCGGATCCCGTGCCGGGCAGGGCTGCGCGAGCGCGGGACGGCCGCCGGACGGCGGCTCGACCGACGCGTCCCCGAAGGAGGCGTCCGGCCGGGCCTCGGCGATCATGGAAACCGGGGCCACCGAAGCCGCCTTCGACACGTCGACCCCGGCGCCGAGCGCTCCCTCCAGGGCGGCCGCGAGGAGAAGAATCAGGAGACGCGCTCCAGATACTTGTCGTCGCGCGTGTCGATCTTGACGACCGTACCCGCCTCGACGAACTGCGGCACCTGGACGACGAGCCCGGTCTCGAGCTTCGCGGGCTTGTACGAAGCCGACGCGGTCGCGCCCTTCATCCCGGGCTCCACTTCGACGATCCGGAGATTCACGGTCGTCGGGAGCTCCACGGACACGGGGTTGCCGTCGTAGAAGTCGATCTCGATGACGGTCTCGGGCAGGAGGTACTTCATCGAGTCGCCCACGATCTCGTCGTCGAGACGGACCTGGTCGAAGGTTTCCTGGTTCATGAAGTGGTGCCCCTGGCCGTCCGAGTAGAGGTACTGCATCTGGTGCGTGTCGAGAGAAGCCTTTTCGACCTTGTCCTCGGACCGGAACCGGTGCTCGTTCATGGCGCCGGACTTCAGGTTTCGGAGCTTCGCCTGGACGAATCCCCGGAGGTTCCCCGGCGTCTTGTGGAGGACGCTGTGGGTCCGGTGCAGCTCGCCGTTGTATACGATGATCATTCCGGGCCGAATTTCAGTTGCGGAAATCATTGATTCTCCAGGGTTTAATGGATTCCGCTCTGAGCGCCTGACATACGGAGAAGAGTCTCTGACCCCTGCCGGACCTGTTGGCGGACGCCGAAGCCTAACCCAGCCTTCGTCGGAAAGACAAGAGGCCCGGGCCTCTCGGCCCGGGCCGGAAAAATAAGGGAAAACCCTCTTCAGCGCTTCGTGATGATGAAGTGCGATCTGCGGTTCGAAGCGTAGGCCTTTTCGCTCTTGCCCGTTTCGAAAGGCTTCTCTTCACCGACCGTCGTGACCGTCAGGCGGGACGGATCGATGCCGAGCTTGATGAAGTGGTCGTACGTCGCCTTGGAGCGCTTCTTGCCGAGCACGATGTTGTACTGGTTCGTGCCGCGCATGTCGCAGTGGCCTTCGATCGTGATCTGCGTGTCGGGATGATTCTTGATCCACTCGGCCCCGCGCTGGAGCCGGTCGTGGTACTCGGGTTTGATGACGGCCTTGTCGTAGTCGAAGAAGATGTCCTCGAGGTAGCCGCCCTTCTGCGTGAGCGCCACCATCTCCTGCTCCACGGCGGGCGGGGGCGGGGGCGGCGGCGGGGCCGGCGTCGGCGTGGGGACCGGCGTCGGGGCCGGCGTCGGCGGGGGCGGCGGCGGGTCGACGACGAACTTCACGCGCGCCGTCTCGGCGCGCTTGCCGTCGCGCATGACGTAGGCGTCGGCCGTGTGCGGGCCCGCGCCCACGCCCGTGAACGTCGTGCAGAGCGGCTTCGCGTCGGCCGCGATCATCCGGCTCTGGCCGCCGTCGAGCGTCACCTCGTACTCCTTCGGCGGGAAGTTGCAGTAATCGCCGCCCACGGGCGTCACGCACACTTCGACGGGCGCGCCGAGAGCCATGTGCGAGCCGTCGGCCGGCTTCGTAATCTTGAACCCGCCGCCCGTCGTGCACGTGCACGCGGCCATCAGGAGCGCGGCGAAGAGCGCGACGCCCGTGCCCGCGCGCCTCGAGATCGATTTCGGAACGGAAACTGAGATCACATCGTCCTCCTAAGTCTCTCGGCCGGTCAAGGCTGCTCGATGCCGCGGTGACGTGGCGTTCGGCGCGCGGAACCAGGCCGTCGTCGCCCTGCACGAGCGTGGGCCTCGGGAAATAGAACATCGACGCGAGCTGCCGGGCGAACTCGGGCGTGAAGATTCCCTGAACGGCCCTTTCGAAGTCCTCTCCGTTCAGCGGAACGTAGAGCGCGGACGAGCCCGAAAGTCCGCCGGCCGTGCCGCCCTTGAAGAGGTACGTCGAGAGATTCACGCGGGGCAGGCCCGCGTTGAAGTTCGCGTTCATGAACTGGATGATGTCGTCCGCGACGAAGCGCGTATCCGATCGGCGTGAGGTGGAACCCGTCGTACGAGAACGCCCCGCCCGTCAGGAACGCGGCGTTCACCGTCGCGCCGCCGATGTCGAAACCGGCCTTCAGGCGCAGGAGGAAATCGTTCACGTCGTAGTACTTGTAGCCCGAAGCCGCCGCGGCGGCCTTGATGGCCGTGTTGTAGTCGGCGCCGCGCTGCTTGAGGAACGCGACGTCGGCCGCGTAGATGAGGGCGCCGGGGTGCGCCGAGTCGATCGCGGCCGCGGGCAGCGGCTTGTTGCAGTTCGGGAGCGGCGCGACCGCGCAAGGGATGCCGAAGCCGGACGGGAGGTAAGCCGCCGCGTTCAGCGTCACGATCGTGTTCGCCGGGATCGGGCAGGCGGGGGCGGTTCCGCAGCCCTTCGGCCCGAGGAGCGGGATCGGAGCGCCCGTCGCCGGGTTCAGGACGAGCTTGCCGCCGCTCGTCAGGAACGGCGGGAGCGTCGTCGCGAACGGAAGGCTCGTGACGTCGACGACGCCGAACACGATTCCCTTCGACTGCTTGTTCTTCAGCGTCGTGAGGGCCGTATTGATGTCGGCCGTGAACGGCGCGAGCGGCGTGACCGTGACGCCGTCGATGACGGTGCCGCTCAGGACCGCTCCGAGGTAGTCGTTGCCCACGTTCTCGAGGAAGACGAACGTCGGGTTGAGCGCGACCGCCTGCGCGATGGGCGAGCCGATGTGGAGGGCCGGTTCCGGAGGACGAGATCGATGAACGAGCGGCAGGCCCCGGCGCTCGCCGTCTCGGCACCCGTGGTGGCGCGCACCATGTCGCCGATCGCGCAGCCGGGAATCGAGAGGTTGTTGTACGGGCGCGGGAGCGCGAGGTTCGCGGGCGTGCCCGTGGACGGCTCGGCGCCGAACGACGGGGCGAGCGACGTCAGCGTCATGCAGCCGCCGAGCCCCGGGTCGTTGACGATCGGCTGCTGGAAGTCCGCGACACCCGCCGTGCGGGCGATGATCGCGATCGGCGAATCCACCTGGACGCGCTTCGTGAGACAGCCCGAGGAGAAGCCGGCGCCCATCGGAATCGCCGACCCATGCGATACGCGTGAGGTCGACCTGTGCGGCCGCCGGGAAGGGCGACGGCGGCAACGAGAGTGGCGGCAAGAGACGCGGCGGAGACGAGGCGAAGGAAGGCAGCGGGAGTCTTCATGTTCTTCTGTGCTCCCTTAGAACGTCGACTTGATCGTGACGCCCGGCAGGATCGCGAACGTCTTGTAGGTGCCGTTGAAATTGTCCTTGTTCGTCGAGACCGTTCTCTCCTGGAACCACAGGAACAGGCTCGAGATCTGGAACTCGAATTTGCCGGCCCGGATGCCGGCGCCGATCGATCCGCCCGTGCGGTTCGAATCCGGCAGGAAAGGCGACACGTCGGTGTCGGGCTGCGGCGTCTGGTCGTACACGAACCCGCCCGCGACCCAGCCCGCTTTCATCTTGTAGAGAACGCCGGCGCGCACGGCCCACGTGTTCTGGAAGTTGTGCACGAGCGTCGTGTCCGGGAGGCCGGTGATCCTGAGAACCGTCTGATCGAAGACCTTCCACGTCGTGTAGTTGCCGTCCACCTCGAGCGTGAGGTTCGGTGTGAGGTCGTACGCCGCGCCGAACATCGTGAGGGAGGGAAACTGGACCGTCGTCGTCGCGGGAACGGACTTGCCGATCGGGAGAGACGCCGCGACCGCCGCGTCGAACTGCGCGCTGCCCGACGGGATCTTGCCGAACTCGGCGCCGCCTTCGAGGTCGACGTCCATGTGCGAGTGGTACGCGATGCCGAAGCGGAGGCGATCGCAGGGTTTCACGAGGATGCCCGCGCTGAAGCCGACCTTCACGGGGGTGCCCGTCGAGACGATGCTGACGTGCGCCACGTCCACGAAGCGCTGCGTGAAGGGATTGATCGCCCCGACGTTCTTGCCGAGCTTGACGTCCGTGAGGCGGGCCTCGGGACCGGCGCCGATCGCGAGCCAATCCGAGAGCTTGACCGCGAGCTGCGCCGACACGGCGAGCTGCCGGATGTCGACGCGCTGGCTCAGGAACCGGCCGCTGAACGCGTCCGGGTTCTCCCAGGGCACGCCGAGGCCGTGCGGGCTCCAGAAGCCGACCGCGAGCTTCACGTCCTTCGAGAGGCCGAGGACGCCGTACCCGTGTCCGATCGCGTAGAGCGACTTGCTCATCTCCGCGTGGTAGCCGTCCCCCGGGAACGGGCTCGCGCCGTCGAACTCGGCCGTGGGGCGGAGGATGATGAAGCCGCCTCCTTCCAGTGTGAGCCCCTTGTCTGCGAAGGCGTTTCCGGCGGGATTGAAGAACATCGCGGACGGGTCGTCCGCCGTGGCGACGAACGCGCCGCCCATGGCGGTCCCCTTCGAGCCCTGCTCGAACAGCGCGAAACCCGCGCCCTCGACTCGGCCCGCCGACCCGGCGACCACGAGGCCGACGAGCACGACGGTCGCCAGCCGGTTATGAATCGATTTGAACACCGGTTCCTCCTTCACGTCACACTGAGAGGTAAAGCTGAATATGAACAGTTTGACAGATATTACGGGATTTTTTTGCCGGATGTCCGAAGAGTCAAGCGCTATTCGCCGGAGCGCGTCAACGCGCGCGTAAGGCCAGGAACCCCACCGCGACGGCTCCGGGGCCGGTGTGGGCGGCGAGCACGGGAGCGATCTCGATCACGAAGGCGTCCGACCCCGGCCGGCGGGTCAGCAGCTCCTCGGCGATGCTTTCGGCGAGCCCCGCCGCCCCGTAGTGGGCCACGCCCCAGGTCGCCCTCGCGAGACCCCTCGTCTTCGCGAGGCACTTCTCGACCACTCTTACGCACGCCCGGGGAAAGCCCCGGGCGGCGCCGCCGGGCCGGGCGCGCCCGAGGCCGTCCACGGTGATGAGGGGGACGATGCCAAGGGCGTTCGCGATCGCCCGCTGGCGGGACGTGACGCGGCCCCCTTTCACGAGGGTGTCGAGCGACGGCACGGCGGCGTATAGGCGCGCCCGCGCCACCGCGGACTCGGCTGCCGCGACGACCTCGGCAAGGGTTCCTCCGCGCCGGGCGGCGCGCGCGGCCTCCCGCACGATGAGGCCCTGTCCGACGGACACGTTCCTCGAGTCCAGCACGGCCACGGGAGCGAGGCCACCGTCGGCGCGGAGCGAGGTCGCCGCCGTGCGCGCGGCCGAGCACGTGCCCGACAGGGCGCCCGAGACGTGGATCCCGAGCACCGGGGCGCCGTGCGCCGCGAGGGCGCCGTACACCTCCCGAAAGTCGGCCGGAGGGGGTTGCGAGGTCCGCGCCACGAGCCGGCCCTCGGACATCCGCGCGTGAAACGCCGCGGGCGTGATCGTGACCTTGTCGAGAAAGGTCTCCTCGCCCAGGATGAGCCGGAGCGGAACGACGGTGACGCTCTCGGCCTCGAGAACGCCCTCGGGCAGGTCGCACGCCGAATCCGTCACGACCGCGACGCGCCCGCGCTCCGCGAACCGGGAGACGTGCTGGGCCCGCATGTCCTCCACCTTCGTGTCGGCGACGGCGCCGAACTTCCGCGCGGCGGCGAACGCGTCCTCCGGGCGATTCACGTGGACGTGCACGCGGACGCGCGTGGCGCCTCCCACGACCGCGATCGAATCTCCGAGCGGCGCGAGAGCGCGCCGGATCGCGTCGCGGTCGAGCCGCTCACCCGTCACGAGCGCTTCCGTGCAGTAGCGGAAGAGGATCGACTCGCGCGCTTCGCGGATGCGCGCCTCGACGCGGTCCTCGGGAGGCGCCGGCGGCGCCGCGATGGCGTTCCGCGAGAAGGCCGCGAGCGCCCCTTCGAGAAAGAGGACGAAGCCCCGGGCGCCCGCGTCCACGACCCCGGCGCGGCGCAGCGCGGGGAGCTGCTCCCGTGTCCGCGCGAGCGCCCGGCCGGCCGTCGCCGCGGCGGCGGAAAGCAGCTCGGCGAAGTCGGAGGTTTCGGAGGCGAGCCGCGAAACCTCGTCGGCGAACGCGGACACGACGCTCAGGATCGTCCCCTCCTTCGGCTGGGACATGGCATCGCGCGCGGCCGTGGCGCCGGCCGTCGCCGCCGTCCCGAAGGCGTGCGACGTGAGGCGGGACGCGCCCGCCGCCGCGCCCGCGAACCCTTCGAGGAGCTGCGCGACGATCGCCCCGGAGTTCCCCCGCGATCCCATGAGCGCCTCGTCGGCCGCGAGGCGCGCGACCCGCGCGACGTCCCTTTCACGCGAGCCCGCGACGGCGGAGGCGACGCGCGCGAACGTCGCGGAGAGGTTCGATCCCGTGTCGTTGTCCGCGACCGGAAACACGTTGATGCGGTCGAGCTCTTCGCGGTGCGCGGCGACCGCCCGCGCCCCCGCGACGAACGCGCGCGCGAGGCGGCGCCCGTCCAGGTATGCGACGCGGACTGTGGCCATTCAGAGGATTCTATTTGCTTCGGACTTCAGGCCGATCCGCGGAAACGCACGACCTGCCACGGAGCAAGGGTGATGCTGTTTCTTCTTAGAAGGTGAATATTCCCCGGATGTCCGGAGTCAAGGGCGCGCTCCGCGCGCCGCGCAGCGGTCGAGGACCCTTGACACCGGACATCCGGGGAAGAGATTTCTTCTATCGGGGCTGCATCAGCAGCCCCGAATATCAGAAAAAACCCGATCCCCGGGCGGCTGCGTGAGCAGCCGCTTATGAGCAAGAGAATTCTCTTCTTCCTTACCGGTGCCCTGAGCACGGGAGCGAAATTCCCCGGCCGGCTCGCCTCGCGCGCGGCCGCCGCCTCGTCGAGCCGGCGGACCGGCGTCGTGTGCGGCGCGGACGTCACGAGCTCGGGAGAGGTCTCGCACTCCTTCGCGATCGCGATCATCGCGTCCGCGAACGCGTCGAGCTCGTCCTTGCCCTCGGTCTCCGTGGGTTCGATCATGAGCGCGCCGGGCACGATGAGCGGAAACGACATCGTGGGCGGATGGAAGCCGAAATCCATGAGGCGCTTCGCGATGTCGATGTTGTGCACGCCCATCGCCGCCTGGCGGTGGTCGTCGAACACGATCTCGTGGTAGCTCGGCGCGTCGTACTTCAGGTGGTAGAAGGGCGAAAGCCGCTTGCGCAGGTAGTTCGCGTTCAGGACGGCGTTCTCGGCCACCTCGTGGATCGAGCTCCCGTACGACAGGATGTACGTCAGCGCGCGCACGAGAACGCCGAAGTTCCCGTAGAACGCGCGCATCCTCCCGATCGAGTCGGGCCGGTCGAAATCCAGCCGGAACGCCTCGCCCGACTTCTCGACCGTGGGCACGGGAAGGAAGGGCACGAGGGACGCGCCCACGCCGACCGGGCCGGCTCCGGGTCCGCCGCCGCCGTGCGGTGTCGAGAACGTCTTGTGCAGGTTCATGTGCATGACGTCCACGCCCATGTCGGCCGGCCGCACCTTTCCCACGAACGCGTTGAAGTTCGCGCCGTCGAGATAGAGGTACGCGCCCTTCGCGTGGACCCGCTTCGCGATCTCGAGAATGTTCTCCTCGAAGACGCCGAGCGTGTTCGGGACGGTGATCATGAGCGCCGCGACGTCGTTCGTGAGCTTCGCGTCGAGCTCCGCGAGATCGAGGGTTCCGCGCGGCGACGACGCGAGCTCGACCACCGAGTAGCCGGCGAAGTGCGCCGTCGCGGGGTTCGTGCCGTGCGCCGAGTCGGGCACGAGGACGTGCTTGCGCGCGTTGCCGGCCTTCACGTGCGCGGCGCGGATCATCAGCGCGCCCGTGAGCTCGCCGTTCGCGCCCGCGGAGGGCTGCAGCGTGACGCGCGAAAAGCCCGTGAGCGCCTTCAGGGCCTCCTCGAGCCGGAAGAGAAGCTCGAGATTCCCCTGCGCGAGGTGCTCCGGAGCGTAGGGATGGGTGTCGTTGAAACCCGGGAGGCGCGCGATCTCCTCGTTGATCCGCGGGTTGTGCTTCATCGTGCACGAGCCGAGCGAGTAGAGCGCCGAGTCGATCGCGAAGTTCATGTCCGAGAGGCGCGTGAAGTGCCTCACGACGTCGGTTTCGGACGCTTCCACCTCGCCCGCGACCCCCGGCCGGTGCGCCTTCCCGTAGAGCGCGGCCGGATCGGCCTCGGGCACGTCGAGCGGCGGAAGGAGGACGCCGACGCGTCCCGCGCGCGGCGCGTCGAAGAGCGAGCCGAAACGCCGCCTCTGGTCGAGCCGCGAATCGGCGCGGACGAGCGGCTCGTGGGCGGTGAGTGTGCCGTGATCGCTCATGAGTATGACCTCAGTGTGTCGAGTAAGGCGTCGAGCCCGCTCCGCGGCGTTCTCTCGGTCACCGCGACGAGGAGGAGATCGCCGTGCTCCGCGGCCCCCGGATCGAGGCGGGAAAAGGGGACGCCGGCGAGGATTTTCCTTGCCTCGCCGCGGCGGAGGACGTCCTCGACCGGGACGCCGCAACGGAGGGCGAACTCGTTGAACGTTCTGCCGGAGAACGCGACGGAGAACGGGCCGCGAAGAGCCTTGACCGCGGCCTTCAGGTACTCGGCCTTCGAGAGGCACTGGACCGCCGTCTCGCGGAGACCCTGCTTTCCGAGGACGGAGAGCGTCATCGTCGCCGCGAGGGCGAACAGCCCCTGATTCGTGCAGATATTCGACGTGGCCCTCTCGCGCCGGATGTGCTGCTCGCGCGTTGCGAGCGTCAGGCAGAAACCGGGCTTGCCGTCCGCATCCGTCGTGCGACCGGCGAGGCGGCCGGGAATCTGGCGTTTGAGGGCGTCGCGGCACGCGAGAAATCCGACGAGGGGTCCGCCGAACGAGGGCGCGAGGCCGAACGAGGCCGCTTCTCCGCAGGCAATGTCGATCCCCGAGGCGCCCGGCGCCTCGAGCACCGCGAGGGAGAACATCTCGTTCACGACGCCGATCGCGAGGGCGCCGTGCCGATGGGCGGGGTCCGCGGCGGCCTTCCAGCTCTCGACGACGCCGAACACGTTCGGAGACTGCACCGCGACGGCGAACGTCGCGTCGTCCACGGCGGCCGCGAGCGCTCCGGCATCCGTCGTGCCGTCCGCGGCCAGGGGGACCTCGACGATCGTGAACGGGAAGTTCACGAGATACGTATGGAGGCACCGCCGGTACTCGGGATGGATTCCGGCCGAGACGACGACCTTCGTCTTCCGCTTCGTGAGGCGCTCGGCCATGAGGACCGCTTCCACGAACGCCGAAGCGCCCTCGTACATCGACGCGTTCGCGACGTCCATTCCGGTCAGCAGAGCCATGTGCGTCTGGAACTCGTAGATGGCCGTGAGCGTCCCCTGCGAGACCTCGGGCTGGTACGGCGTGTACGACGTCAGGAACTCGCCGCGCAGGAGCAGCTGCGAGACGAAGGCGGGAGCGTGGTGGCTGTAGAGGCCGGCGCCCAGAAACGACGTCCAGTCACCGAGGTGCGCGTTCTTCGCCGCCATCCGGCCCATGTCGCGCCGCACCTCGATCTCGGAGGCCGGGGCGGGAAGGCCGGGAGGCTGTTTCCGGTAGACGGAGCCGGGCACCGTCGCGAAGAGATCGTCGATGGACGCCGCGCCGACCGCCGCGAGAAGGGACTCCCGCTCGGCGGGACTGTTCGGGATGTAACGCATTCGGTGTCGTGTCCTTCCCGGCACCACTACGCCGAAGGCAAGGGCGCCGGACGTTGACGGGGGTTCAGGCCTTGGCTTCCTCTTCCACGAATTTTTCGTATTCGGTCGCGGAGAGGAGGGTGTCCATTTCGCCGTCCGACGAGAGCTTGATCTTCACGAGCCAGCCGTCCCCGTGCGGATCCTCGTTCACGGCCCCGGGCTCGTCCGTGAGGACCTTGTTCACCTCGAGGATCTCGCCCGCGACGGGCAGGAAGAGCTCCGAGACCGCCTTGACGGACTCGATCGTGCCGAATTCCTGGCCCGCGTCGAAGATCTCGCCGATGTCGGGCATGTCGACGAACACGACCTCCCCGAGCTCCTTCTGCGCATGGTCGCTGATTCCGATCGTCCCCACCGCGCCGTCGATACGGATCCACTCGTGGCTCCGTGAGTACTTTCGGTCGTCCGGATAAACGCTCATGTCCCTCTCCTGAGATCAGGTCTTGCGTTTGTAGAACGGCGTCGGTACGACGCGCGCCGCCACGGGGCGGCCGCGCACGTCGATCGCGAGAGGCGTGCCCGGGGTGACGCGCCCTGCGGGGACGTATGCGAGGCCGATGGCTTTCCCCAGCGTCGGCGTCTGTGTGCCTGACGTCACGACTCCGACGGGGCCCGAGGCGTCGTCGACCGAAACCGCGTACCCGTGGCGCGCGATGCCGCGCCCGGTGACCTCGAAGCCCGTGAGCCGGCGGGTGATGCCCGACTCTTTCTGCCTCGCGAGCGCGTCGCGGCCGGTGAAGTCGCCCTTTTTCATCTTCACGATCCAGCCGAGATTCGCTTCCCAGGGCGTGTGCTCGTCGTCGATGTCGTTGCCGTAGAGCGCGAGGCAGGCCTCGAGGCGCAGCGTGTCGCGCGCTCCGAGCCCCGCCGGAATGACGCCGTGCGGCCGGCCCGCCTCGAGGATCGCGTCCCACACGGCGCCCGCGCGGTCGGAATGCACGTAGACCTCGAAGCCGTCCTCTCCGGTGTAGCCCGTGCGCGACACGAGCGCGGTCACGCCGACGACCTTGCCCGGCGCGAAGCGGTAGTAGGCCACGTCCGCGAGCTTCACGTCCGTCAACGGCTGGAGGACGCGCTCGGCGAGAGGCCCCTGGAGCGCGAGCTGCGCCCAGATCGGGGACTCGTCCTCGACCGCGGCGCCCGGAGACTCCTGCCGCTTCGCCCACGCGACGTCCTTCGGCGTGTTCGACGCGTTCACGACGAGGAGATAGTCGTCGGCGGCGATCCGGTACGTGAGGAGATCGTCGACGAACGTGCCTTTCTCGGTGAGGAACGCCGAGTACTGGATCTTGCCGTCGTCGAGCACCGCGACGTCGTTGCACGTCAGGCGCTGGACGGTCTCGAACGCTTTCGGCCCGCGCACGCGAATCTCGCCCATGTGCGACACGTCGAAGAGTCCCGCGCGTGTCCGGACAGCCCGGTGCTCGTCGGCGAGCCCCGAATACTCGACCGGCATGTCCCACCCGCCGAACGGCACCATCTTCCCGCCAAGAGCGCGGTGCCTGTCCCACAGGGGCGTGCGCTTGAGAGGAGACGAAGAGGGAGCGGTCATTGACGCGCGGCACGATACGGCGGCCTTTCCGGCTCGTCAACAGAACAAATGAACCAGGACGTCGACCGCGCGCTCGAAGGCCAGGTCGTCCCTCGAGGCCGGGCCGCCCGCATCCGGGCGCTTGCTGCGTGAGACAATGATTTTCCCCTGCGACCGTCCCGCTTCCCGGTGAACCGAACCAGGAGAGGAGGACCCGTTGATCGCTCCCGCGATTCTGATCCTCGGTTTGACGACGGCCGCGGCCCAGAAGCCCGCGCCGGTCCAGAAGGCGATGCACGCCGTCGAGTGGACGGACCCGGCCGGCGACGTCAGGCCCCACAACACGAACCTCGGAACGGTCCCGGGCTTCGACGTCGTCAAGCTCGCGCTGGCCAGTGACGGGACCAGACTGACCATCACCGCAACCCTGAAGGGTCCGATGAGCGGCGATTTCGCCTCGGACGTCGTCGCGGTCTACCTCGACACGGACAACGACCCGAAGACGGGCACCGAGACGTTCTGGAGCAAGAAGCCGGGCTTCGAGCTCCTCGCGCATCTCGTGGCCTGCGTCAGCTACGAAAACGGCGGCAGCGCGTGCTCGGGCGCTCTGTCGGGCGCGAAGGTGAAGGGGTACTACGCGACGGCGACGCTCGGTCGGTTCAAGACCGACCCCTTCAACCCGGAGAAGGTGATCGGCCCGTTCGACGCGCCCAAGGTGCCGTTCCAGGGAGCCGTCCTGTCGGCCAGCATCGGCTACAAAGACCTCGGGGTGAAGCCAGGCCAGGCGATTCGGGTCGTGGCCCGGGAGACCGATGGTCCCTCCGACGAGACGGCGGACTTCCCGGAAGTCATCCTGACTCTGAAGTGATCGCCGCAGGTGAAGCCACGGGCTCGATGAACGACGCCGCCTCGCTCGCCGCCAGGCGGCCCCGCCGGCGCTTCGCCGCGGGGGACGAGTTCCGGGACACCGCGACGCCCGCCTCCCTGCACCTCTTTCTCAAGGGAGGCGCGACGCTTCTCGCCGAGACTCCGTTCGGACCGCATCCCGTCGCGCGTCTCGCCGCCCCGGTTCTGCTCGATCTGCGCGTGTCCTTCGGGGGCTCGCCGGGCGTTGCGCGCGTCGCGCCCGAACCGGGCAGCGAGGGCGCCTGGTTTCCGGCCGACGAGGCTCACGCGCTTCTCTTCGACCCGGGCGCCTCCGGCGCCGCATTTCGCAGGCTTTCCCTCGCGAGCCTCACGGCCGCCCTCCGCGAGGCGAACGCCGCGCTCGGCCGCTTCTTCGAGGGGATCGCGGCCCCGCCCCTCCACGCCCGCGCCGCGACCGGCACGATCGAGGAAGGGCCGGTCGACCCGGCCCGCGCGCGCGACCTCTTCGAGACCGCCGGCCTCGATCCGGCGCTCCTGCCCGCGCTCGGCCTCGTGGCGCGGACCGTCCTTCCGGGAGCGGCGCTGCTCACGGCGGGCGAGCGGGGAGAGGAAGCCTTCCTTCTCGCCGAGGGCCGGCTCCGCGTGTCGCTCGAGATCGCGGGCGCGGGCGAGGAGGCTCTCGCGATTCTCCGTCGCGGCGACATCGCGGGCGAGATGGCGCTCGTGGACGACGCCCCCCGGTCGGCCGACATCTATGCGCACGGCGGCCCCGCGGTCGTCTACGTCCTGACCCGCGCGGTCTTTCAGAAGCTCCTGGCGTCGGGCGCGCCCGAGGGCGCGCCGCTTCTCGCCGGGATCGCGCTCGTCCTGGCGAGGCGGCTCGAGGACGCGATCAGGAAGGTCGCGGGCTTCCGCGTCCTGTCGGGCCCGATCTGACCCCGCTCACATCTTCTTGAGCTTTTCCTTGATGTTCGCGCGCACCTCTCCGGCCGCCGGCCCGACGAGGACGCGCAACGACTTCGACTCGTGGCCGGGTGCGGTCAGGAGGACCTCGTAAACCGCCATGTCCGCGAACTGAAGGTCTTCCTTCGCGAACTTCGACGCGGGCCCCACCTCGCGGCCGTTCACCGTGACGATCGCGTCCGACGGCGTGACGTTGAACACGGCGCCGCGCACCGTGCGGTAGCTCGGGCGCTTGAGCTTTCCCTCGGGGCCGGTCGGGCCGTCCGGGGTCCCTTTCTCGAGGCTCCGGTCGATCGTGACCTTGTCGTCGGTGGCCGTCGCCCTCACGATGACATCGACGATCAGGTCGCGACGTTCCGGGGCGCAGATGCGGAGGCGGTGGGTGCCTTCGAGATTGAACGCGAGAAGCGAGCCGCCGCCCGAGTCGTCCCAGTCGTCGGAGATGCCGATGAACCGCCCGTCGAGATAGATGCGCGCCTGGTCCGGCGAGACGTCGACCTTGAGGAAGCGGCGGACGGTGACCGTGAGGTCGGCAGGCCTCGGCGGGGGCTTCGGCGTTTTCGCCGCCGTCGGGGCGGCATCGGCCGCCGGCGCTTCGGGTGGGGCCGCCGTCGGCTTGACGCGCGTTTTCTTCGCGGGCACGGCGGTCGGCGCGCCCCCGGGCGCAGGAGTCTCGACGACCGCGACCGCGGGCCCGGCCGTCGCCGGCGCCGAAGCGGTGAGCGGATTCGGAACCGGAGGCAGCGGAACGAGCGCGGACCCCGCCGTGGCCGCGGGCGCGCCGGTACCCGCGGGCGCGCCGGTGCCTGCGGGCGCGCCGGCGGTCGCGCGCCGGTGGCGGCGGGCGTCGCACCGTCGAGTCCCTTGTCGCTCTTTCTCGAGAGCGAGAGCGCGCCGAGAACGACGGCGGCGACGACGAGAAGGCCGCCTCCGAGGACGAGCGGAGAAAGACCCTTCTTCTTCCGGTCGGGCGAAGGCGGGGCAGGGGCGGGGGAAGCCGCGCCGCCGGAAGCGGCTGCTTTCGCCACGGCTTCGCCCATGCGGCGGCCGGTCGTGATCGTGGGCGACTCGGAGTCCGGGTCGGGAGCGGCGACGGCGGGCATCGACGCCACCGTCGGCGCGGACATGACCGCGTCCTCGGCCGGCCTTCCGACCGGCCCGGCCTTTCCGACGGGCATCGACACGCGCATCGCGGCCGTGGGCGCATTCGCCGCGAGGGCGCCCGGGGACGGCACCGCCGGCGCGACGGGCGGATTCGTTCCCGACAGGCGCCGCCCGCGCTTGACCTTGCTTTCCGAGAATCCCGCGGTGGAGCCGACCGGCGAAAAGCCCAGCGCCTCGCGCAGGTCGTCGGCGAGCTCACCCGCGTCGGCATACCGGTTCGCCCTGTCCTTCGCGAGGCACTTCGCGATGATTTCCTGCATTCCCTCGGGAACGTCGCTCGACACGAGGCTCGGATCCGGCGGCTCCTCGTGAAGAATCTGGTAGACGAGCGTCGTGAGGGTATCGGCCGGGAAGGGCTTGCGCAGCGTCAGCGCCTGGTACAGGACGATGCCGAGAGAGAAGATGTCCGTCCGGGCATCCAGCTTCTCGCCTTTGATCTGCTCGGGAGACATGTAGGCGGGCGAACCCACCATCTGGCCGGTGGACGTGAGCTCGGTGTCTCCGGTCAGGAGCTTCCCGATCCCGAAGTCCGTGACCTTCGCCGAAAGTGTCGGCGAAAGCAGGATGTTCGCGGGCTTCACGTCGCGGTGCAGCACCCCGCGCTCGTGCGCGTGCGCGAGCGCCTCGGCCACTTCGGCCACGACGCGGATCCGGTCGCGCATCGGAAAGCCCGCCGGGTCGGACAGGCGCTGCGAGAAGCTGCCCCCCTGAACGAGCTCCATGGCGAGGTAGAGCGTGCCCTGGTCCTCGCCGACGTCGAACACGGTCACGATGTGCGGGTGCTGGAGGCGGCCCGAGATCCGCGCCTCCTTCAGAAAGCGCGCCTTCGCTTCCTCCGCGCCGAAGCTCTTCTCGGCCGAGTCGAAGCGGATCGTCTTCAGGGCGAGCTCGCGCTCGATCTGGGGGTCGCGCGCGAGGTACACGATGCCCATGGCGCCCCGGCCCAGCGTGCGCAGGATGACGTAGCGACCGATCTTTTCAGGGCTCAAAAGTGCGCGGACTCCGGAGGGATTCTATCCAAGGTTTTCCCGACCGCCATCGCCATCGGGAGGAACGTCCTGCGGCCCTTCGTCCGTCTGGAGATCGGAAGGGGATCCGGGGTCCTTCGCGAACGCACGCTCGCGGGTCGCGAGCTCTTTGCGGGCTTCCTCTGCGCGCGCCGCCGGCACCGCGACTTCGATCGGCGAGAGATCCTCGTTCTCGGTCGGGGTCTGATGGAAGCTCCGATCCACGACGCGCGCCGGAATCCCGCGGCTCTCGAGGAATCCCGCGACGAGAGCGGCCTCCGACTCGTTCGCGGCGGGGGCGACGCCTTCCCAGTGTTCTTCGCTCGTCGGTTCGTCGGCCATGCAAACCTTCCTTTCCGGATTCTCGCGCCTTCAGGGTACGACGCGGAGGATACCGGCGCGAACGGCGCCGGCTGGAAGGAAACGTCCCACCACCGCGGCGGCCGCGTCTCCGCCCGTCCGGAGCGAGCCGACGAGCGCGTCCGCGCCGGTCTCAGGGAGCGCAAAGAGAAGCCCGCCCGACGTCTGCGCGTCCGCGAGAAGGAGCAGATCGGTCTCGGACACGCCCGGCGCGATCTCCAGGGCGGGACGCGCCGCCGCGAGGTTGCGGCGGCTGCCGTCGGGAGCTATCCCGGCGGTCGCGAGGCGGCGGGCGCCGGCGAGAAGCGGCACGGCCCCTGCCGAAATCTCCGCCGAGATTCCCCCGCCGCCCAGCATCTCCCTGAGGTGTCCGAGAAGACCGTATCCCGTGACGTCCGTACACGCTGAAACGGCGAAGCCGTCCGCCGCGCGCGCCGCCGGGCGGTTCAGGCGCGTCATCGAGGCGATCGCCTCGCGCTCCTCGTCCTCCGAGGGCCCGGAGTCCCTCCGCAGCGTGGACAGGAGCGAGCTCTCCCGGAGAACACGCGCCCGGAGCGCCGACGTCAGAATTCCCGTGCCCACCGCCTTCGTGAGGACCACGGCGTCTCCCGGCCGCGCGCCCACGTTGCGCCGGAGACGCGAGAGCCGGACGCGTCCCGTGACGGCCATGCCGTAGAACGGAACGTCGAAATCCGTGGAGTGTCCGCCGAGCACGGGTACGCCCGCGTCGCGCGCCACCTCGGCGCCCCCGCGCAGGATCTCGCCGAGCACCTCCATCGGAAGGGCCTTCACGGGGAAGCCCACGAGGTTGAGCGCGAAGAGCGCCTCTCCCCCCATCGCATACACGTCGGAAAGGGCGTTCGCGGCCGCAACGCGACCGAAATCGAACGGAGAGTCCACGACCGGAGTGAAGAAGTCCGTCGTCGCGAGCAGTGTTTCGGGATCCGGGTCGTCGGCCCCGCCGAGGCGGAACACGGCCGCGTCGTCGGACGATTCGAATCCGACGAGAGCGCGCGGGTCGTGAACCCGCGGCAACGCACCCAGCAGCTTCACCAGGTCAGACTGACCCAGCTTGCAGGCTCAACCGGCCGACGACGCGAACGTCAGGATCGACGGATGAGGCTTCGTGGCCTTCACCATGGTGGGGAGTCTACTCAGATGAAGAAGAGAAATTTCTTGCTCGGAAAAAGACCGTATTCCCCGATGGCCGATGTCAAGGGCGCGCTTCGCGCGCCGCATAGCGGTCTCGGACCCTTGACATCGGCCATTCGGGGAAAGAGATTTCTGCTATCGGCGGCTGCAACTGCAGCCGCCGCATATGAGAAAAAAACCCTGTGTCTTATTCCTTCTAAGGAATCCGAATTCTGAATCCGAAGTCCGAATCCGAAATCCGAAGCAAACTCCGTATTCCGAATCCGAAAGCAGAATCGAATTCCGAATCCGAAAAGCCTACAGGTCGCCGGCCGAGAACGACTCGCCGAGCTGCCGGAGGATCATGTTCGTCGCGACTCCGGCGAGGGCGCCCACGATGACGCGTCCCCGGTAACGGCCGATGAGAAATCCGACCGCCGCGGCACCGACGAGGCACGGGAGAGGATGACGCTGAACGGTCTCCAGCGCCGCCTTCTTCCAGTCGATTTCCTTCGGAAAGAAGTCGCCGAAGGGCTCCCCCGGCCGTCCGACCGGGCCGTCCGGCGAGGCCCCGTGGGGCGCCGGAGGGCGAACCGCGGCGTCCTCCATCAGTCGTCGCTCCTGCGGTGGAGAAGGAGGCCGAGCGCGAAGCCCACGCCGAGCGCGATCGCGACCGACTTGCCGGGGTTGTCGCGCACGTAGTTCTTCACGCCCGTCTGGACGTCTTCCCATTCCGTGGCGGCGATCCTGTCCTTCAAGGCGCCCGCGCGTGCCTTCACGCTCTCGGCGACCTCGCCCACGCGCTCGCGCAGGCGGCCGGCCTTGTCGCCCATCGATTCGCGGGCCGCGTCGATCTTCTGTTCGACGACTTTTGCGGCGTCTTCGACCGTGCTGTTGGCCATGGCCTGACCTCCTCGGGCCCGCGATCTTGTCACAGCCGGCACGCCAGGGGAAGGTACGATGGGCGCGAAATGGGTTCCAGCGCGGCGCGGGCACGGCTCACCGGCAGGCGGCTCCACGAGGTTCCACCCCTTGCGCGCGCGGTGCTCCTGGGGACCGTGCGGCGATTCCTCGACGCGCGCGGTTTCGATCTCGCGGCGAGTCTCGCGTACTCGGCGCTCCTCACGCTCGTCCCCCTCGTCGCGTGCGTCACGCTCCTCACCTCGGCGTTCTTCGGGGAGTCTGGAATCGGCGTGTACCGCCTGCTTCGCTTCCTGCCGGGGGCGGGGCGCGAATTCGTGACGAGTCTGCAGGCCTTCAGCCTGAAGGCGACCTCCGTGTCGGGCACCGCGACGTTCTTCTTCTTCGCGACGTCGCTCAACACGTTCTTCCTGATCGAGAGCGCCGTGCAGGCCCTCTGGGGCTCCACACTGACTTCGCGCCGGCCGATCCGCAGGCTCGGCATGGCCCTTTCGGTCATGATTCTCGGGCCCATCGCGCTCGGCGTCCTGACGTCGATTCTTCTCGAAAGCGGCGCGCCGCTCGGCGATTTCCGGCCCCTCGGGTCGCTCATGTCGTTCGCTCTGCTCACGTACCTCTACCGGAAGCTCCCGGGGTCGTACGTGCGGTGGGCACCGGCGGCGATCGCGGCCCTCTTCGTGAGCGCCGCGCTCACGCTCCTCCGCGTGGGGTTTGCGCGCGGCGTCGCGCACCTCACGGCTCTCAATCAGACCTACGGCTCGCTCTCGGCGATCGTCATCTTCGTGATCGCGATCGGCATCATGACGACGATTTTTCTCGGGGGAGTCTCCCTGGCCCACGCGATCCAGTACCGGGACGAGTTCCTCGACCACGACACCCCGCGGGAGCGCACGGAGGAAGGAGGCCGGCTCTACGTGGCCTCGCGCGTCCTGCTCGACCTCGCCCGCGCGTGGCAGAACGACCGCGCGACGCGTTCCCCGGCCGCCCTCGCGGCCGAGGTCGACCGGCCGGACGAGGAGATCGCGGAGCTCGTCGCCGCGCTCCGCGAGGCGGGCCTCCTCGCCGCGTCGGAGGACGGAAACCTCGCCCTTTCGCGGGCTCCCGAGACGATCTCCCTCTACGCCGTCTCGCGCGCGATCGGCGAATCCGCCCCGCGCGCCGTCCCCGCGAGCCACGACGCGGCCGCCACCAAGCTCCACCGGGTCTTCTCGAAGGCGAACCGCGAGGAGCGCGCCGTGCTGCAGGGCGCGAACCTGAGGGACCTTCTTCCCGGCGAGGGCCTGGAGGAAGATCCCTACTCGAAAGGTCTCCTCCGTCAGCGATGAAAAAGCTTCTCGTCCTCGTCGGTTTTCCGGTCGCCGGCTTCGCGCTCCTCGTCCTTGCGGGAGCCTGGATGAGCCCGCGGCACCTCGTCTCGCGCACGCGCCTCTTCGCGGCGCCGCCCGAGCGCGTGTGGACGGCGCTTCTCTCGATCCGGCAGCTCCCCTACGACCGCTCCGACCTCAAGAACATCGAAAGCCCGCTCCAGAAGGACCGGCTCCCGCCCTCGATCGAGGTCCTCGGCTCGCCCGTGAGAATCGAGGCTCGCACCCAGAGCGCGCCCGTCAAGCTCGTCGTCCTCACGACCGAGCCCGGCCTCGGGTATTCGGGAGCGTGGACGTTCATACTCGCTCCCGAAGATGAAGGCACGCGCCTGACGGTCACGGAGGACGCGGCGATCCGCTCCAAGCCGATGCGTTTCGTCGTGGGCCGGATCCTCGGGGAAGACGTCTTGATCGCGGGCATCTTCCGGGCCGTCTCGCGCAAGCTCGTCGAGACTCCGAAGACCACGGGCGGCGACTGAGCGCCGATCGGCGCAGTTTGACGCCCCTCCGCCTTCCCGCTAATCTCCGCGCCTCTCCGACATGGTGGGGCTGTAGCTCAGTTTGGGAGAGCGCCTGAATCGCACTCAGGAGGTCGTCAGTTCGATCCTGATCAGCTCCACCACTTTACGAGCTCCCCCTCGAAGCCGCGTACACTGATTCGGCACTCAGCGGAGGCCGCATGAAAAGCCCGAAAGCGAAGGCCGGAAAGCGCTCGACGCGTGGCTCGCGCGACCTCGCGATGGAAAAGCGGACGCGCTTCTCGCGGGATCTCGCGATCAGCTGAAGAAGGCCGAGGCGGCGCTGAAGAAGGCCGCCACGATCGCTCCGAAGAGCCGCGGCTCTCGAGACCTGGCGCTGCAGATCGAGCGCACGACGAAAGGCCGTCAAGAAGGCGACGGCGATCGCGCGGACGACACGCGGCTCTCGCGACCTGTAACCGCGACTCGACTCCCCCTCTCTCCGGCCCGCTGGTCACGGCGCGTGCGAGGTGCAAGCGTGCGTGAGCGCACCCTCGCGCACGCGCCGTGCCCGCTACCGACTCGACAGGAGGCTTCGCCGACGCCGAGGACACGCCCGAAGAGCACGACCGGAGACAACGCCCCCGGCGGCTCCGGCGAGAGGGGCTGGTGGCGCCGGCCGCGGCGCAGCGCGCGTGCCGGGTCCCTCTTCCCCGGCCCTTCTCCCGGCACGCGCGCTGCAAAGGCCGCTTGCCGATAAAGCGTTTATCGTCCCCGGTGCTTTTCATTTCCCGGCCGCGCGTGCGCGGCCGGGGGCACCCCTCTCGCCTCCGGGCGCTCGCTTCGCTCGGCCTTCAACAGAACGGGGCGCTATGTTAAACCGCCGGGGGCATTAAGGTGCGCGCGAGTAGCGCGAGCTGCTTGAAGGCCTGTCATTGCGCGTGCTTTCGTTCGCGCGCGTGCGTTTGCGGTCCTCGGCGGGGCTGCGGTCCTCAACCCACGCGCGCGGCACGCTCGTGCCAGGCCGGGAGAGCGCGCGGGGAACCCGCGCGGCCTCCGGCCGCGCGCCGCAGCGCGCAGCGCGCGAATCTCCGGCGCTCTTCCCCGCTCTCGGGGCGCGGCGCGAACCGTGCCGCGCGCGGGATCGAGGACGCGCAGGGACGAGAACCGCAGATGCCGCGCGCGAAGCGAAGCACGGAGCGTGACGCGCCTACAGCGCCCGCGCCGAAGGCGCGCGCGAAAATTCTTCGCGCCGCCCCTCGAAGCCACCGACCTCGAGGAAGCACCGACGCCAAGCCCCCGCGCGCGCGAGTTGGTGCGCGCTACCGCGCGCACCCTCAGCACATAGCGCTCGCGTTATGTGAAGGGCGCGAAAGCGCCCCGGAGGCGTGCGGGGTGCCCCCGCGGAGCGAAGCGCAGCGGGAAATGAAAGACCCGGGGACGGTAATAGGCCATTACCGGCCAGCGGCCACGCGCGAAAGCGCGTGGATGCAGCGCGCGTGACGGGCAGGGGAACGTGGGGCCCCGCCCGGCGCGCGCGCTGCAGAGCGCCCGGCGCCAACGCCCCGCACGCCGGAGCTCGCGCGCGCGGGGGCGGATGGTGCGTCGGGTACGCCGAGAGGAAAGCCGATCAGGGCGCCGCAGTCGAGAGCCGGGAGCGCGGCGCGCCGCTTGCGCGAGAGCGCGACGACCGAGCACGTGTACTCGCGCGCGCAGGTGGTCGCGCGCGAGCCGCGAGCAAGCGGCGTGACGTCGCGGGCCGTCAGCGAGGGAAATGCAATCCCAGCCGAGGCGTGACGATCAGGCGCCGCGACTCTTCGTCGTCAAAACCGAAACCCGTCTCGATTGGCTACCAAAGTGGACCAGTCTTAGCGGCCACTTTTTCCGCTTGACAGCCTTTCGCGGAAATCCCGCTCCACGCCATTTCCGGGCGTACACTGATTCGGCACGCTCAAAAGCCCCAGGCAGGGCGCTTCCTCGCTCGTTAAGTCTCAGAATCTGCTGGGAAAATGAGGGAGGCAGCCTTTATCGCACTCAGGAGGTCGACGG
>CAWEJK010000002.1:0-386326 GCA_963809425.1 Thermoanaerobaculia bacterium | reverse complement strand
CCCGTTTGGGCGTAAATCTCATGATTCCGTTCGATTCGTGAGAGGTCGTAAATGTAGTTCACCATGAAGCCCGCGGACTCGGCAAGGCCTTTCGGAGTCCGGTTACCGAGCCAGTTGATCCTTTCGAGCAGCGCCCCGTTTCCGAGATGGAAGCGGGCGACCGGATCGAGGAGCCTGCCCGCGCGGTCCCGGGCGAGGAGAAGGTAGCGCGCAACGGCGTCCGTCAGAAGCGGCCTGAGCAGCCGGAGGTCCTGCGTCCGTTCGTGCCATCCGGCGATCAGGAGGCGCCTCAGCGTCGCGCGATCGTCTCCCGGAAGGATGCCGGACGACCCGGAGCCCTCGTCGACCTCGAGCCAGCCGACGAAACCCGTCACGGGGGAGAGGGTCACGAACGTGCGGACGGCGGTGAACTCCCGCCGGATCTCCTCCACGACCCGCTTGATGAGAAAGCTGCCGAACGAGATTCCCTTGAGCCCGGCCTGGCAGCTCGACGTCGAGTAGAAGACGGCCGTGTTCGCGCGCGCGGCGTCGAGCGGCTTGCGGTCTTCGGCGAGAAGCGGCCCGATCGCCGCTGGAGTCTCGTCCGTGAGGGCCACCTCGATGAAGATGAGAGGTTCGTCGGGAAGTCTTGGATGAATGAACGCGTAGCAGAGTCGGTCGGGAGGGTCGATTCGCCCCCGAAGATCCTGCCAGCTCGTGATTTCGTGGACCGCCTCGTACCGGATGATCTTTTCGAGAAACCGGGCGGATGTCGACCAGTCGATGCGCTGCAGCTCGAGAAAGCCGCTGTTGAACCAGGACGTGAAGAGGTGGACCAGATCGGCGTCGACCGATTCGAGCTCCCTGTGGGCCGCGAGATGGGCGAGAACGTCGGCGCGCATCCTGACGAGCCGTTCGGTGCCCCCCTGAGCGAGATTCAGCCGCCGGAAGAGCTCCTGCCGGCGCGGTTCGGCGGCGGCATGGAGGGCGGTAGCCGTCGTCGGATCCGGGTGCGAGCGATAGGCTCCGATCGCGCGCTCGAGCCGCTCGGGGTCGGGGCCGAAGTCGGCTGCGAGCGCCCTCAGGAACTCGATCTGCTTCGGCGCGGGCAGAGCGGCGTAACTCTCGATCAGATCCCGGGCGAGGACGGCGCCGAGGGCTTCTCCCCGACCCGAGACGAGCGCCTCGGCCAGGGCCGGAAGGCCGCGGGTGGGTGGGCGCCGCCGCCCGGTGAGGAGACCGATTACGTTCCGTACGAAACGGAACGAGCTTCCGGGGTCGGCGTAACCCGGCGGAAGGGGACGAGCCGGGCCGGCGGGCGTCCCCTTTGCCGTTCGATCAGAAGTAATAGACCTGCATCTGGACCGTGAACTGGTTCGTCGCGTAACCGGGCGTGACCTGGTTCGTGGCGGCTCCCGGGCTGACCTGGACGCGCTGCCACCAGAACTTGATGTTGAAGAAGTGCGGGGTCTTCGGGTAGGGATAGAAGTTCAGGCCCAGTGCCACGCGGTTCTCGTTCTTGGGCGCGGTCGACACGTTCACGTTGGCGGCGGGGAACACCTTCTGCTCGTATCGGGCGATCGGCGCGATCCCGGCGCCCTTCAGGAAAATGCCACCCTCGATCTGGAAAGTGCTCTGCTGGGGCAGCGCCGCGGCGAACGTGTTGCCGCCGTTGATGTACTGGTACTGAATCGTGGATTCGAACGAGCCGAGCGGGATCGGAAAGTCGAGGTACATGTCGGCCGACACGTACCGGTAGTCGTTCTGCGTGTCGTAGGCGCCGCCGATCGCGAGGATCTTCTTCGTCCCGAGATTGGACCCCGCATAGGACACGAAGTTATAGACCTCGGTATCGAAGAAGTTGTACTGGAGGCGTCCCGTGAAGCGCGTCGAGTTCTTCACGCCCGGCGCTCGGAACCCCGAGAACACGCCCGCGCGGTATTCGAGGCGGTCGCAGAGGAAGTAGCCGCGAAGCATCGCGCCCGTGTCCCGCTCCGCGTTGTTCTGGAGCGCGGCGCTCGTCGTGAACGCATAGGCCGAAAAATCGAGCATGAGCTGCGTCGGGCTGCTCTTCAGGCCCTCGCGGCTTATCGGCACCCGGATCTCGCCGACCTGGATGTTGAATTCCTTCGCGATGCGCCACTCGCCGACGGCATCGAGGAGGTTGAAGCCGGCTCCGAGCGCCTTCGCGACCTGGGCTCCGCCGACGGCCTGCGTGGACTTGCCGAGAGTGCTGTTCTCCGTCTCCGCGAAGAAGAAGACCTTCTTCGAGACCTGGCCGCCGATGAGGAGGCGCGTACGGCGGATGAAGAGGTTCTGCTGGTAACCGCCGCTGCCGGTGTCCGTGAGGTTACGGACCTCCTGGAAATCCATCTGCGGCTGGAGCAGCAAGCCGATCTTGAAGTTGACGTTGTCGTTGACCTTGATGAGGGCCTGGGCCTCGCTCTGTCCGGCACGGCCGAACGCGAGCAGGAGCAGGGCGGCGATGAGGCCTCGGGCGGTCGTCCGCAGAGCGCGGTGCGCGGCAATCGGCATGAGAGCATTTCTCCTCTTCGGCCGGACGTTTAGGATAATGCCGAGAATAATCGAATGACGGGGGGAGTTCAATCGCTGATGCGCCTGAATCATATGAAGCGATTACGCGCATAGGACGAGATCCGCCAGGAGTCCCAATCCGAACGCGAGGAGGCAGGCGGCCACGACCCCCGGCCATCCGAACGCCTGCCACGCATATCCGGGCAGGACCGAGCCAAACGTGGCCCCGACGTAATAGAACGTCGTATAGAGGGCGCCCGCGCCGCCTTTCGCTTCCCGGGCCGTGGCGTTCACGAAAGCCGGCGCCGTGCCCTGGACGAAGAACATCCCGACGCAGAGCACGACGAGGGAAAGGATCACGACCGGGAGGATGGGGACGAGGCTCAGGACCGCGGCGCCTGCCGCGATCAGGAAACCCGTCGACATGAGCGCGCGGCGGCCGAAGCGCCCCGACAGATTCCCGACGACGACGGACGTCAGCACGCCGGCGCCGTAGACGAGGTAGATCGCGGAGATCGAGCCCGTCGAGAGGCCGAACGGCGCGGCGGTGAGGTAGTACGGGAGGTACGTGAAGATCCCGATGAACCCGAAAAAAACCGAACCGCCGATCAGGAATCCGCCCACGAGCCGCCGGTCACGCAGATGGCCGAGCATCTCGCGGTACGCGAGACCGACCGAGCCCCCGCCCTTTCGCACGGAAGGGGGGAGGAAGATCGCCATGCCGAGCGCGGCGCCGAGCGTGACGACCCCGAGGACGGCGAACGGAGCCCGCCAGCTGAAATGGCTCGCGATCCATCCGCTTCCAACGCGCCCGGTGAGACCGCCGAGGACCGATGCCGCAACCCACCCGCCGACGGCAGGCCCAAGTCGCGGTCCCGAGAACTGATCTCCGAGGTAGGCCACCGCGACGGCCGTGACGCCCGGCAGCAGGAGCCCTTGCGCCCCGCGCAGGAGAACCAGGAGCGGAAGCGTCGGCGCTCCGGCGCAGAGGAGCGTCGGGACGGCGAGCAACGCGCAGCTCCAGACCATCACGGGCTTGCGCCCGAAGGCATCCGCCAGGGGGCCCCAGGCGTTCGAGACGAGCGCGATCATGAGGACGACGACCGAAAGCGTGAGCGCCGCCGTCGGCGCGGGCACGCCGAACTCCTTCGAGAGGAGCGGCAGGATCGGCTGCGTGACGTAGAGGTCCGCGAACACCGCGACCGTCGCGAAAAAGAGGGCGAAGAGAGCCCGCCGGCCGCCGTCGAGAGGGAGCCCGGTCATCGGAGTGATCAGAGTCCGAGGTACGCCTGTCGGATTCCGGCGTCGTCCAGGAGCTCTTTGGCGGGGCCGGTCTGGACGATTCGGCCCGTCTCCAGCACGTAGCCGCGGTGCGCGTTCTCGAGCGCGACCTGGACGTCCTGCTCCACGAGGAGCACGGTCGTGCCTTCCTGGTTGATCTGCTTGATGAGCGCGAGGAGGCTGTCGACGACGAGGGGAGCGAGCCCGAGGGACAGCTCGTCGATGAGGAGGAGGCGGGGGCGGCTCATGAGCCCGCGCCCGATCGCGCACATCTGCTGCTCGCCGCCCGAGAGACGGCCGGCTGGCTGGCTCGCGCGCTCCGCGAGGCGCGGCAGGAGCGCGTAGACGCGCTCGAGGTCGGACGCGATCTTCGCGGTGTCGCGTCGCAGGTAGACGCCCTGCAGCAGGTTCTCCTTCACGGTCAGGCCCGCGAACAGGCGCCGGCCCTGCGGCACGTGGACGACGCCGGCGCCGACGATCTCCTCCGGCCGGGCGGCCGTGATGTCGATGCCGGCGAACCGCACGGACCCGGCCATCGGTTTCAGGAGCCGGGAGAGTGTCCAGAGCAGCGTCGTCTTGCCCGCGCCGTTCGCGCCGATCAATGCGACGATCTCCTTCTCCTTCACTTCGAGAGTGACGTCCCTCAGGATCTGCACCTCGCCGTAGCCGGAGCAGAGGCCTTTCACCTCCAGCAGCGTGTCTCCCGCCGGGGCGGGGAGCGCATTCCGAAACGTGCCCGGCTCGATGCGGGCGTTCTCTTCTCCCGCTTCTCCCGCGGCTCTCGCGCGCTGCACGAAGCGCTCGCCGAGGTAGGCCTCGATGACCTCCGGGCTCTCGACGATTTCCCGGGGGTGCCCCTCGGCGATCTTGCGTCCGTAATGCAGCACGACGAGCCGGTCGGAGATCCCCATGATCGCTTTCATGACGTGCTCGATCACGAAGAGCGTCACCCCGCTCCGATTGATCGAGACGATCAGCTCCATCGCCTTCTCGATCTCGGCCTGGTTGAGGCCGGCCATGACCTCGTCGAGAAAGAGGAGCCGGGGGTCCATGGCGAGCGCTTTGGCGAGCTCGAGGCGCTTGAGGTCGGGAATCGTCAATTCCGTGGCCGTCCGGTTCCGCATCTCCGCGAGGCCGAGGCGCTCGAGAACCTCGTCGGCCGCGGTACGCGCCTCGGCCGCGGTGCGGCCCTTTCCGCGGGCGCCGAACATCGCGCCGGTCGCGACGTTCTCGCGCACGGTGAGCTCCCGGAGAGGCTTGACGACCTGGAACGTCCGCGCCATGCCGAGGTGTCCGATGCGGTAGCTCGGCGTCTTCGTGATGTCCCGCCCGTTGAAGACGATCGTGCCCGACGTCGGCTTGTCGAGGCCGGTCATGCAGTTCACGAACGTCGTCTTGCCCGCCCCGTTCGGACCGATGACGCCGAGGATCTCGCCCTTGCGGATCGTGAGGTCGACGCCGTCCACGGCGGCGAGGCCGCCGAACTTCTTCGTGATGCCGCGGGCCTCGAGGATGGAGTCGCCGGGAATCCGCGGCGCGGGAGACGGAAGCGCGCTCATCACGTCACCCGGTGGGCGCGCACGTTCGCGAGGAGGTCCGAGACCCGGAACGGACGCCCTCCGCGCGCGCGCCTGCGGGCGAGGACCGTCACGAGGCCGCGCGGGAGGAACACGATGAAGAGCACGATGATGAGGCCGAGGACCGTCGGATGGAGCTCGAGGAACCTGCTCCACACGTACGTCGAGAGGAGCTGGTAGACCGCCGCGCCGAGGACGGGGCCGAGAATCGACCCGGCGCCGCCGATGATCGTGGCGATGATCATCTCGAGCGTGTAATCGATCTTGAAGAAATCCCCGGGCGTCACGTGGATGTTCTGGTAGGCCGTGAGGCTGCCGGCGACGGACGCGAAGACGGCCGAGAGCGCGTAGGCGATTACCTTGAAGAGGGTCGTGTTGATCCCGAGCATGCGCGCCGCGTCCTGGTCCTCGCGGATCGCGATGCATCCGTTCCCGAGCTTGGAGCGGGAAAAGGCCCACGTGGCGGCGAGGCCGGCCACGACGAAGAACAGAGCCGTGTAGTAGAAGAACTCGCCCTCGGTCTTGAGCGGCAGGTCTATTCCCGTCGACCCCTCCGTCAGGCCGTCCCAGGTGTCGGCGACCTGGGAAAGGGCCTCGGCCACGCCGAGCGTCGCGATCGCGAAGTAATGGCCCTTGAGGCGCAGGATGGGCAGCCCGAGGAGGACCGCCACGAGCGCCGAGAGGAGGGCGCCCGCCGCGAGCGCGGGAAAGAACGGGACGTGCCACCTCCCGATCATGAGAAGGCCCGTCGTGTAGGCGCCGATCCCGAAATACGCGACGTTGCCGAACGCCGCGTACCCGGTGTAGCCCCCGATGAAATTCCAGCCCTGGGCCATGAGCGCGAGGATGAGGAAACGCGTGTACGTCAGGAGCTTGTAGCTCGAGACGAGCTTCGGCAGCGCGACGAGGAGCGCCAGGAGGAAAGCGAACGCCGCGACCTGCGAGGCTCTCTTCAATCGCTCTTCCCGGCGATCCCTTGCGGGCGCACGATGAGAAGGAGCACGAGGATCGCGAAGGTCACCGCGCGCGAGAGCGAGGGCAGACGCGCGCCGACGAAGACGTCGACGAACGCGAAGATCGCGGCTCCGATGACGACGTTCGCGACGTTGCCGAGGCCGCCGAGAACGCAGATCGCGAAGGCCCGCATCGTGTAGCCCCCGCCGAGGGTCGGGTCGAACGGCACGATCATGGAAAGCAGCGAGCCGGCGGCGCCCGCCATGCCTGCGCCGATCGCGAACGTCGCCGCGTAGATCGTGGCGACCTTCACGCCCGTCAGTCGCGCGGCGTCGAGGTCCATTCCGGTCGCGCGGATCGCGCGGCCGGTGCGCGTGGCCTTCAGGTACCAGGCCAGACCCGCGACGAGGACGAGAGAGACCGTGAGCGCGCCGAGGCGGATATAGGGCACGCGCACGGGTCCGATCGCGAATCCGGTGCCGCTGTACGCGGTGGTCACGGAGCGCAGGTCGGCCTTGAAGAAGAAGTTGGTGAGGTTGACGATCAGGAGCTCGAGCCCGAACGTCAGGAGAAACGTCGCGAGAAGCGGCGCCCGGATGATCTGGTTGATGAGCCCGCGCTGGATTCCCCAGCCCAGCGTGAACAGCGCGAGCGTCGCGACGGGGATGGACAGAAACGGGTCGACGCCGAGCAGCTCGTGCAAAAAGAACGTGATGTAGGCCCCGAGCACGATGAACGCCCCGTGCGCGAGGTTCACGATGTTCATGATTCCCCAGACGAGCGAAAACCCCAGCGCGACGAGCGCGAGGATTCCGCTCAGGAGCACGGCGTTGACGAAGATCTGGCCGAGCTCGGCCCCGCCCACGCGCCTACTTCCGTTTGTCCCAGGCCGGCATCGGGTACAGGGCGTCCTTTTCCGCCACGGACGACGGGAAGACCGTGTACTTTCGGCCGTCGGGCTGAAGCTGCTCGATCGCCATCGGCTTGAACGTGTTGATGCCGCGGCTGTCGAACTTGATCTGGCCGTAGAACGTCATGATGTCGAGCGCCGCGATCGCGTCGCGGACTTTCGCCGGATCGAGCGTGCCCGCCTTCTCGATCGCGCGGCAGAACGCGATGACGGCTGCCGAGGACTCCGCGACCTGGTACGGGATGACGTTGTACTTCGGATTCTTCGCGCGGAAGGCCTCCGCGTAGCCCTTCGGCGTCTTCCACGGGTCGCTCCCGTTGTACTTGAGGGCCTCGGTCCACTGCGTGGAGCCGAAAATGTAATCGGCGTTCGTCTTCAGGTTTTCGCGGAATTCCGGCGAGGACGGCCCGACCGAGAACCCCATCGCCTTCGGCGAGACGCCGAGGTCCTTCGCCTGTTTCACGATGAGGAGCGAGTCCTGAAGGTGTCCGGCCCCGAGCACGATGTCGGGGTTCTTGCCCTTGATGTTCGTGAGGAGCGCGCTGACGTCCTGTGTGCCCGTCGGGTAAAGCTCCTGGTAGACGACCTGAAGGCCCTTCGCTCTCGCATAGTCGGCCGCGCCGCTCGCGACTTCCTTGGAGAACGGCTCGTTCTCGCCGAGCACCGCGACGGTCCTGACGTTCTTGTCCTTCGACATCACGAGGTCGATCAGGCCCTTGAGGTAGAGCTTCGCGGGGGAGAGCACGGCGAACGTGTATTTGTAGCCCTTGCTGAAGATCGATTCGGCCGACCCGTTCGCCTCGACCATCGGGATCCTGTACTTCTCGCAGATCGGCGCCGCCGTTCCGGTCGGCGCGGAGCCGTACGGTCCGAGGATGAACGTGACCTTGTCTTCGTTGATGAGCTTCTCGATCAGCTGGGCCGTGCGCTCGGACTTGGCCTCGTCGTCGTAGTACTTGACGGCGATCTTGTACTTCTTGCCTCCCACGGTGAGGCCGCCCTGCGCATTCACGGTGTCGACGGAGAAGTTGTACCCGTCGCGGGTGTACTCGCCTTCCTTGGCGGTCTTGCCGGTGAGGGAGACGGCGGCGCCGAACGAGATCGTGTCCTCGGCGAGCGCGGGGAGCGCCCCGAGGACGAGCGCGAGCGCGAGCGGAGCGACCGGCGCGGTACGCTTCATGGCATGCCTCCTGTGAGCGTGGTCCTCAATTGTGGTCGGGGACTATAACCGAGGGGCCGGCGCGCGAGGGAGGCGGCATGCGTGACTTCGACCGGTTCGTTGGGGCATGGGAGCTCGAGGGGATTGAAGAGAAGAAGAATTTCTTAGAAGGTAAGAAGGAAACCGCCCCGGGATTCGAGAGACCCGTGGGCCTGTTGATCTACCTGAGTTGCGGGCTCGATGTCGGTGAATTTCATGGGCTCCGGTCGTATTCCCTTTCTAAGAGAATTCTTTCCTGCGCCCTCGGAGCTCGCGGCGGCGGGCGCCGCGTACGGCGGCTACGCGGGTCGCTGGGAAGTCGACGAGGCGCGTCGCGAGGTGCTGCATCACGTCGAGACGGCCTTCGTCCCGAATCGCGTCGGCCGCACGATCCGCCGTTCTTACTCATTCGAAGAAAGCTCCCGGGTCCTCCTCCTTCGGCCGATCGCACTCGCGCCTGGCGACGCGGCGCCGGATCGCGTCCTCCGCTGGCGGCGCCGGGCCTGAAGCCGCGATCGTCTCGCGCTACGCGCCGAGGTAGGCCGCGCGGACGTTGTCGTCCGCGAGAAGCGCGGCGCCCGTGCCGCTGAGCACGATGCGCCCGTTCTCGAGCACGTACGCGCGGTCCGCGATCGAGAGCGTCTTGAAGACGTTCTGCTCGACGAGGAGGACCGTCACGCCCGCCTTGTGGACGTCCTGGATGACCTTGAAGATGTCGGCGACGAGGATCGGGGAGAGGCCGAGCGACGGCTCGTCGAGCATGAGGAGGCGCGGCTTCCCCATGAGCCCCCGCGCGATCGCGGCCATCTGCTGCTCGCCGCCCGAGAGCGTCCCCGCCTGCTGCTTCTCGCGCTCCTTGAGTCGCGGGAAGATCGCGAAGACTTTCTCCAGCATCTCCGGGCGCGATTTCCTCGCGTCGGGCGCGAGTGCTCCGAGGAGCAGATTCTCCTTCACGGTCATCTCCGGGAACAGCCGGCGCGCCTCGGGGACGTGCGCGATGCCGAGAGAGACGAGGTCGTGCGGCGCGCGCGTGTGGATCGGGGCCCCCTCGTAGTAGACGCCCCCCTTGCGCGGCTTCAGCAGGCTGGAGATCGTCGCGAGCGTCGTGCTCTTGCCCGAGCCGTTCGCCCCGATCAGCGCGACGATCTCGCCCTGCTTCACCTCGAAGGACACGTCCCAGAGGACCTGCACGTCGCCGTACGCGACGTCGATTCCGCGGATCTCAAGCATTCGCCACGCCCAGGTACGCGTCGATGACCTGCTGGTTCTCGGCCACCTCGCGCGGCGTGCCCTCGGCGATCTTCTCGCCGTAGTTGATGCAGAGGAGCCGCTGCGAGATCGCCATGATGACGCGCATGTTGTGCTCGATGATGAGGATCGTGATGCCGCTCTGGTGGACCTTCTTCACGATCGCGATCGTCTTCTCGACCTCCGACGGGTTCAGGCCGGCGAAGTTCTCGTCGAGGAGCAGGACGTCGGGCTTCGTCGCGAGAGCGCGGGCCATCTCGAGGCGCTTGCGCAGGCCGAGCGGGAGGCTTCCGGCGGTGCGGTCGCGCCACGCATCCATCTCCGTGAAGGCGGTCGCCTCGAGCGCCATCGCGCGCGCCTCCTCGCGGTGGTCGGTGCGGCAGAACGCGGAGACCATGACGTTCTCGAGTACCGTGAGCCGCGCGAGCGGCTTGACGACCTGGAACGTCCGGGCCAGGCCGAGCTGACACACGTCGTGCGGCTTCAGCCCGTCGATCCGGGCGCCCTTGAACAGGATCGTGCCGCCGGTCGGCGGGAAGTAGCCGTTGATGAGGTTGAAGATCGTCGTCTTGCCGGCGCCGTTCGGACCGATGAGACCGAGGATGTCGCCCTTCTCGAGCGTGAAGGACATGTGGCCGACCGCCTGCAGGCCGCCGAACCGCTTCGAGACGTCTTTCAGCTCGAGGAGGCTCATGAGGCCGACTCGGGAGCCGACGCGCGCCGGCGCTTCCACTTCGCCGCCCGCTCGTTCCACGTCCCGACGATCCCGTTCGGGAAGAAGATGATGAGGATGATGATGAGGATGCCGAAGAAGACGAGGTGTCCCGACTTCAGCCACACGCGGAAGACTTCGGAGACGAGGATGTAGAGAACGGCTCCGACCGCGGGCCCCCAGTAGGTCGCCACGCCGCCCAGCATCGTCACGAGGATCACCATGATGGAGATGTCGTGGATCGAGAAGACGATGCCCGGGTCGATGAAGTTCATGTAGTTCAGGTAGAACGCTCCCGCCACGCCCGTGAAGAACGCGCTGATGAGGAGCGAATAGAGCTTGTACTTCGTCGTGTTGATGCCCAGCGACTCGGCGCAGTCGTGGTCCTCGCGGATCGCGAGGAAGTAGAAGCCGAGCTTGCTCCGCATGACGGAGCGAATCACGATGAAGTTCAGGGCGGCGATCGCGAGGACGATGTAGTAGTAGTACGCCTTCGTGTTGAAGGCGGGGATGAGGAGGATCCCTTCGGCGCCGTTCGTGAGCTGCTTCCAGTTCACCGCCACGAGCCGCAGGACCTCCGCCAGGGCGAGGACCGCGAGCGCGAAGTACGGGCCGCGGAGCCGGAAGCAGATCCAGCCGATGACGGCCGCGGCGATCGCAGCCGTCAGGCCGCCGAGGATCAGGCCCGCCCACGCGGTGGCGGGATGGGCGCCCCCCTTGATCAGAATGCCGGCCGTGTACGCGCCGATTCCGAAGAAAGCGGCGTGGCCGAACGAGACCTGGCCCGTGTAGCCGCCGAGCAGGTTCCAGCTCTGTCCGAGGACGACCCACATGAGGACCATGATCAGCATGTGGAGGACGTACGGGTTCCTCGTGAACACCGGGATCAGGAGGACCGCGGCCGCGCCGAGGATCCGCGCCGCTTTCACGCCCGCCCCTTTCCGAGGAGTCCCTTGGGCAGGAAGATCAGGACGAGCACGAAGATGATGAAGCCGAAAGCGTCCTTGTAGCCGAGCGAGATGTACACCGAGCCGAGCGATTCCGCGAGTCCGAGGACGACGCCGCCCAGCACGGCGCCGGGGATGTTCCCCATCCCGCCGAGCACGGTGATGATGAAGGCCTTCAACGTGAATTGGCCGCCGATCTGCGGGAAGAGGTAGTAGACGGGAGCCAGAAGAGCGCCGGCCGCGCCGACGAGCGCCGATCCGAGCCCGAACGTGACGTAGGTCATCCGCTTCGTGTTGACGCCCATGAGGGCTGCGGCGCGTTTGTCCTGGGCCGTGGCCCGGATCATCCGGCCGAGATCGGTTCGGCCGAGGAACAGGAACAGGGCCGAGCCGAGAGCGAGGGCGATGCCGAAGGCGACGACCATCGCGACGCTGAACGAGAGCGAGATCGTCTGGCCGCCGAGCTTCAGGTCCCAGTAGATCGTCTTGCTGGCGTAGGAGACCGGAACCGACCTGTAGTCGGCGCTGAAGAGGAGGAGCGCGAGGTTGGAGAGGACCATGCCGATCCCGACCGTCAGCAGGACCTGGTTCTCAGGGAGGATGGACTCGACCTCCATGACGGGGGCGATGAGGTATTTCTGCAGGAGAGCGCCGAGGAGGAAGAGGGCGGGGAAGACGAGCAGGATCGAGACGTACGGGTCCACCTTCAGCAGCGTGAACGCCCAGAAGGTGATGTACATCCCGACCATCATCAGCTCGCCGTGCGCGAGGTTGATGATCTTCATCACGCCCATGATGAGGGACATCCCGAGCCCGAGGAGGGCGTAGAGCCCCCCGAGCAGGATCCCCGAGATGAGAACCTGCCCGAGGAGCTCGAGCTGTCCGGCGACCTGAGGCGACATGAAAGGCCGTCCCGCTCCCTCAGCTTCCTACTTGCGGTCGCGCCATCTCGGGACCGGAAAGACGTACTTCGCGGAGGCGCCTTCTTTCGGCCAGATCGTCTCGAACTTCTTCTTCTGGACCTGGAGGAGGAGCGTGTCCATCTTGTTCTGGTTCGTGAACTGACCCCAGGACACGAACTTCACCGGGCCGAAGGCGGTCATCATGTTCGTCTCGGCCAGAGCGGCGCGCAGGTCGTCGGGGGTAAAGGACTTCGCCCGCTTGATCGCGTCGGCGAGGACGTAGGTCGCGGCGTACGCCTCGACGCCGTGGTAGTCCGGCTCCTTGTTGAATTTCTTCTTGAAGTTGTCGAAGAACTCCTTCGCGCCCGGGTACTTCGCCTGCGGAGTCCAGAGCGTGCCCGACATGGCGAATTCGGAGGCGTCGCCGGCATTCTGGAGGAACTCGGGGAGAGTGAAGCCGGCCGCGCCGCCGATGAACGCCTGCGGGTTGATGTCGAGCTCCTTGCTCTGCCGCATGAGCATCGAGGCGTCCATCAGGTACGACACCATGTAGATGACATCGGGCCGGAGCGACTTCACTTTCTGGAGGATCGGCTTGAAGTCGACCGCTCCCGCGGAATAACCCTCGTAAAGCAGGACCTTGATCCCCTTGGCGTCGGCGTATTCCTTCATCGCCTTCGAGGTGGAGGTCCCGAAGTCGGTGTTCTCGTAGAGGAGGGCGATGCTCTTGGGCTTGGCCACCTCCTCGAAGAAGCTGAAGATTCCCATGTTGTAGAGGCTCGACGGCGGGTTCAGGCGGTAGACGTACTTCCAGCCCTGCTGCGTGATCTTGTCGGCGGCGCCCGTCACGACGAGGTAAGGCACCTTGTACTTCTCGGCGATGCCGGCCACCGCGTAGCTGCACTGGCTCGTGTACTCGCCGACGACGATCGGGTACTTCTCGATCGTGATGAATTTCTCGACGATCGCCGTGGCGGTCTCGGGCTTGCCGCCCGAGTCCTGGATGTCGAGCGTCAGCTTCGCGCCTTTCACGCCGCCCTTCGCGTTGATCTCCTCGACGGCCATCTCGTAGGCCTGCTTCTCCATCTCGCCGAACTTCGCTTCCGCGCCGGTCAGCGGCAGAGGCACGCCGACCTTGAAGGTCTTGCCCTGGGCGAGCAGGGGAGAGGCGTTCAGGCCCGTGACGAGGAGCGCGAGCGTCGCAAGTTGCATGGGGCGTCGTTTCGTCATCGTTCACCTCCATAAGGTCGGTCTTGTACGTGTCCGGGCATATTTGGTCCCTCGTGCCTCAGTTGCGATGATTCGGATGAACTAATCTCGACGGAGGGGGCTTCATGCTGGCAAACAAGCGTATCGCGATCATCGGATCCGGAACGATGGGGCGGACGATCGCCTCGGGACTCCTGAAGTCCGGCCGGGTGAAGGCGAGGCAGGTCCGGGCCACGGCCCGGACGAGGGCGAGCGCCGAGAAGGTCGCGGCGGAGCTGTCCGTGGCCTGCACGACCGCGAACGCGGAAGCGGCCGCGGGAGCCGACCTCGTGATTCTGTGCGTCAAGCCGAAGGACGTCGCGAAGGCCGTGGAGAGCCTCGGGCGCGGCGGCAAGCGTCCCCTCGTTCTTTCGATCGCCGCCGGCATCAGCACGGGTTTTCTGGAAGGCCTGTTCGGGGACGACACGCCGGTCCTCCGGGCGATGCCGAATACGCCCTGCCTGATCGGGAAGGGCATGACCGTGCTCGCGAAGGGCAGCCACGCGACCGACGCGCACGTCGCGCTCGCGACCGAGG
Organism: Thermoanaerobaculia bacterium; assembly: GCA_963809425.1. Taxonomy (GTDB): domain Bacteria; phylum Acidobacteriota; class Thermoanaerobaculia; order UBA5066; family UBA5066; genus Fen-183. Next base: position 372,298 of record CAWEJK010000002.1, on the reverse strand, counting down.
TTTTCGCTCCCCTCGGACGCGTTCTCGAGCTCGAAGAGAAGCACATGGACACCGTGACGGGTCTCTCGGCGAGCGGCCCCGCTTTCGTCTACATCATCATCGAGGCGCTCGCGGACGGCGGCGTGATGCGGGGGCTGCCGCGAAGCGTGGCGACGACCCTCGTGGCCCAGATGACGCTCGGGGCCGCCGAGATGGTGCTCACGACCGGGCGGCATCCGGCCGCTCTCAAGGACGACGTGACGACGCCGGCCGGCTGCACGATCGCGGGAATCCTCGCGCTCGAGGACGGCCGGATCCGTTCGGTGCTGGCGCGGGGCGTCGAGACGGCCGCGCGCGTGGCCGGAGAGCTCGGGAAGTGAGCTAGTCCGTCTCGACGGTGACGTCGGCCCAGGACTTCGAGAGCTCGGCGCGGAGCGTCTCGGGCGTGGCACCCTCGACGCGCATCACGAGCTCCCGCTTCCCCGCCGGGACCTTCGAGGTGGACGTGAGAATCGAGAAGATCGTCCCGCCCTGCGCCCGCACGGCGTCCGCGACCTCGCGAATGCTCCCGGCGCGGTCGGGAATCACGAAATTGACGCGCGTGCGTTTCTTCCCGGCGCCGGTGATGTCGACGAGCGCCTTGAAGACGTCGCCTTCCGTCAGGATCCCGACGAGCGCCCCCTTCGCGTCGAGCACCGGCAGGCCCTCGACCCGCTTCTCGAGCATGATCTGCGCGGCCCGCTCGATCGGCGTGTCCGGCGTGACCGTGAAAGGCTTCTTCGTCATGATGTCGCCGATCTTCAGCTTGTCGAGGACCGCGTGGAGCTCCCAGATGTCGAGCGTCGTGGCGCGGGACGGCGAGACGTCCTTGAGGTCGCGGTCGGACACGATTCCGACGAGCTTCCCGCCCCCGTTCACGATCGGGATCCTGCGGATCCGCTTCTCCTTCATGAGGTGAATCGCGGACGAGATCGAATCGGTCGGCTGGAGCGTGAGGACTTTCGGGGACATCCACTTCGAAACGCGCATCGAAAACCTCCGTCGCTCCCTTCATTCAACCCGGAATGGCCGCGCGGAGCGATGATTCCCCTGAATCAGGTTCGTGATTTCGAGGGGCGCACGACGTCGAAGCCCGGAGGGACGGCGCCGAGACCCAGCGTGACCTCGAGATCGTCGGCGGCGACCGGCCGGCCGAACAGGAAGCCCTGGACGTCCGCGCAGCCCATGCCGAGGAGAAGGGCCGCCTGTTCCTCGGTCTCCACGCCCTCGGCGGTGACCTCGAGACCGAGGTTGGCGGCGATCGCGATGATCGTCGCGACGATCGCCTTGTCCTTCTCGTCCCGGGCCATGCCGGCCACGAAGGACTGGTCGATCTTCAGGCGCCGGATCGGGAAGTGCTTCAGGTAGTTCAGCGACGAATGGCCCGTTCCGAAGTCGTCCATCGAGATGTGGACGCCGAGGTCGTTCAGCTCCGAAAGGATGCGGCCCGTGTGCGTCACGTCCTGCATCGCGATCGACTCCGTGATCTCGAGCTCGAGGAAGTCAGGAGGGAGTCCCGCCTCCTCGACGATGCGGCGCACCGCGACGGCGAAGTCCCGCTGGCGAAACTGGCGCGCCGACACGTTCACGGACATCCGAAGGCTCGAAGCGCCGCGCGCGTGCCACTCCACGAGCTGCTCGCACGAGCGGCGCAGGACCCACTCGCCGACGCGCGTGATGAGGCCGACGTCCTCGGCGAGCGGGATGAACTCGCGCGGCGACAGAATCCCTTTCTCCGGGTGCTGCCAGCGAACGAGCGCTTCCACGCCGATCGGCACGCGGGTCGCGAGGCGGAGGATCGCCTGGTAGTGGAGGACGAACTCGCCGCGCGGGAGCGCGCGCCGGAGTCCGCTCTCCATCGCCGCGCGCTCCTGGGACTGCTCCTGCATCTTCTGCGTGAAGAACTGAAAGCTGTTGCGGCCCGTCTCCTTCGCGCGATACATCGCGGTGTCGACGTTGGCGACGAGCATCTCGGCGTCCTTTCCGTCACCGGGATAGAGACCGATGCCGATGGACGCCTCGACGAACAGCTCGCGCTTCTGGATCAGGAACGGCTCCGAGATCACCTGCAGGATCTTCCGCGCCATGGTCGCGGCGTCGGCCTCGCGCTCGATCCCGTTCAGGAGGAGCAGGAACTCGTCTCCTCCCACGCGCGCGACCGTGTCATCCGAGCGGATGCAGCGCCGGAGCCGGTCCGCCGCCTTCACGAGAAGCTCGTCGCCCGCCGAATGTCCGAGAGTGTCGTTGACGCGCTTGAAGTGGTCGAGGTCGAGGAACATGACGGCGAGGGACTGGCGCCGCCTCTGCGCGTGCAGGATCGAGAGAGAGAGCCGGTCGTTGAAGAGGACGCGATTCGGCAGATCGGTGAGGGCGTCGTGGTTCGCCTGGTGCCAGCGCTGCTGCTCGGCGCGTTTGCGGTCCGTGATGTCGATGAGGCTGCCTTCCATCACCGCCTCGCCCCCTCCCTCGGGTTCGAGGAGGCTCTCGTTCGCGAGCACCCACACGCTCGTCCCGTCGCGGCGTTTCAGGCAGAGCTCGAAATTGACGAGCACCCGCTGGTGCGCGAGCCTCGCGAGAAAGGACTCGCGGTCCGAGGGTTCCGCGTAGAGATCGAGCGCGGAGACCTTCAGGACGTCTTCGCGGGAGGAATAGCCGAGAATCCGGGCGAACGCGGAATTGCAGTCGAGGATCCGGCCGTCGAGGGTGGTCCGGAAAAGGCCGGCGAGGTTTCGCTCGAAGAGCAGCCGGTAGCGGCGCTCGGAAGACCGGAGGGCGTCGTCGCGGCGGCGCAGGAGGCGCGCGATCAGCGCCGAGGCGACGACCGCGAGGGCGCCCAGGAGCAACGTCATCGCGAGAATGGCGGCGATCAGCCGGCTGCGCACCCAGCGGGTCGCCTGGAGCACGGACGCCGAGAAGGCGTCCTCGAGGACGGTGGCGCGCTCGTTGAGCCGGTCGATCTCCTTCGCGAACGCCGCGTGATCCGCCGGCGTGAGAGGCGTCGGGGCGTCGTGAACCCGCGTGCCGAGCTCGATCATCTCGTCGACGAGAAGGTCGGCGCGCTCCCAGACTTCGATCGCGCGGGAGAAGGCCGCGATGCTCTTGTAGCGCAGGAAGAGCTGCGCCATCTCCTCCACGCTGGACAGGCTGTTGCGGCCCTCGAGGAAGCCTTCGTGGGCCGCGCGAACGTCCGGCTTGGGTTGCTGCAAGGCGAGCCGGGCCTTCCGGTCGCCGAGCGACACGGCGAGCCGGCCGAGGAAACGCCGGTAGTCGGCGTCGGCGCCGGTGTCGAGATAGCGCGAGAGCGCGAGTGAGGCGTCCTTCTGGCCCTTGGACCAGTGGGACTCGGCGCTCACGAACGCTTGCAGGCCGGCAAGGACGTTCAGTCCCGAAGCGCCGACGGCCACGAGCGTGACGATGACGACGAGGAAACCAGCGACGAGGATCGCAATCCAGCGCGCGACGGGGAGAGGGGCTTCGGACACAGCGGTCGCCCCGGGGCGAAGCCTCGACGCGCTGCCGTTTTCCGAGTTGGACACGCGGGATTATAGCGGGCGGGGCGCGGCGGGCGCTTCGCCGATGTTGAGGCCCATCGTTCCGAGGAGCCGGCTCTCGTATCGTGCGCCGTCGAGCCCCGCTTCCTGCATCAGCGTTCGCACGCCCTTCTGGGCCGGGTAGCGCTCCAGCGACTCGGGAATGTAGAGGTAGGTTTCGGGATCTCCGTGGAAGAGCCATCCCATGACCGGCATGACCGTGCGGAGAAATACCCGATAGAGCGCGCCGGCCACCGGGTTGTCCGGCTTTCCGAAATCGAGGACGACGGCGCGCCCCCGGGGCGCGAGCACACGGCGCATCTCGCGAAGGGCGGCGAGCGGGTCGGCGATGTTCCGGAGGCCGTAACCCACGGTCACGGCATCGAAGGCTCCGTCCGGGAAGGGAAGGCGCAGGGCGTCCCCCTGCGCGAAAGCGCTCCTGCTGTGCGCGGCGGACCGGCGCCGCGCCGCGACCCTGAGCATGGGAAGCGTGAAGTCCAGGCCCGTGATGCGCGAACCCGCGAGCGCGTTCTCCTCGGCGAGGAACGAGAGGTCACCCGTGCCGCAGCACACGTCCAGGATCCGGGCCGGTCCCGTCCTTCCTTCGAGCGCGAGCCGGATCGTGTCCTTTTTCCACTTCCGATGGAGGCCGAAGCTCATGACGTCGTTCACGAGGTCGTAGCGCGCCGCGAGGCGCGAGAACATCTCCCGCACCCTGGGCGCACGCTGGTCGTCATAAGAGAGATACTTGTTCGCCACGGGGCGATTGTAGGTGGAGCAGTTTCTCTTCGACGGTCCAGAGCGCGCCCCGCGCACGGTCATCCTCGCGCACGGCGCCGGAGCGCCGATGGACTCGGCCTTCATGAACGCGATCGCCTCCGGTGTCGGCTCCGCGGGATTTCGCGTCGCGCGCTTCGAGTTCCCCTACATGCGCGCGCGTCGCGCCGAAGGGAGGAAGAAGCCTCCGGACCGAGAGAGAGCGCTGCGCGAAAGCTGGCACGACGCGATCCGGGCGCTCTCGGAAAAAGGCGCGCCGGGCTCCCTCGTCATCGGCGGGAAATCGATGGGCGGGCGCATCGCGAGCATGGTCGCGGACGAGGCCGGGGTCGCGGGCCTCGTCTGCCTCGGCTATCCGTTCCACCCGCCGGGCCAGCCCGGGAAGCTCCGTGTCGCGCACCTCGAGCATCTGAAGACCCCGGCCCTGATCCTCCAGGGCGAAAGGGACGCGTTCGGGACACGCGAGGAGGTCGCCCTCTACCAGCTTTCGAAGGCGATCCGAATCCTCTTCCTCGCGGACGGCGACCACTCGTTCAAGCCGCGTGTGTCTTCCGGCCGCACGGAGAAGCAGAACCTCGCCGAGGCGGTCGCGCTCGTCACGGGGTTTCTCGGGTCTCTCCGATCCTCATGACCCAGGCGCGGCCGTCCGGCCACCCCGCGCGGTTCGCGGCCGCGCGAAATCGTCCCGGAGGCTCGAACGGGGGCTCGTCCGTAAGGACGATCGTCCCCCAGTGCATCGCGACGAGCGTGGACGCGCGGACGTCGCGGCCGAGCGCGACGGCTTCCTCGGGATTGCAGTGCATGGGACGCATGATCGATGCGGGCTCGTACGCGCCGATCGGCACGAGGCCGAGATCGAACGGGCCGTTCCGGCGGCCGATCTCCTCGAAGGCCGGCCCGTAGCCCGTGTCTCCGGCGAAGAACACGCGTCGCGACGGCGACACGATCGACCACGAAGCCCAGAGGGAGCGATTGCGGTCGAACGGCGTGCGGCCCGAGAAGTGGACCGCCGGCAGACAAGTCAATGAAGAATTCCCCAGAAGCGTGCCCTCACCCCATCCAAGCTCCCGGACGTCTTTGTATCCCCGCGACGAGAAGAACGAACCGAGGCCCGAAGGCACGACGGCCGCCGTTGCCCCTCTTCCCTTCAAGGAGATCTCTCTCAGGGACCTCTCATCCAGGTGGTCGTAGTGATTGTGAGAAATCACGATCGCGTCGATGCGCGGCAACGCGTCGAGAGGAAGGCCTGGAGGGACGTAGCGCCTCGGCCCGAGCGCGGCGAACGGGCTCGCGCGATCCGAGAGGAATGGATCGGTCAGGATCGTCCGTCCGGCCGTCCGCAGGAGGAACGAGGCGTGGCCGAGCCAGGTGAGCGACTCCGGCCCCGCCGCTGCCAGCTGCGCCCGGGCCTCGCCGGGCGAAACGACGTGGCCGGTCGGCACGGCCGGCGGCCGACGATCGCGCGCTCGGCGGAGGAAGAACGGCGCGAATTCGGCAAGTCCCGCGGTCTGGAGAGGGCTTCCCGGGGGGTTCTTGAACCGCACGCGGGGAGAGGATAGCGGAGGCCGCGCTGTAGCATTCCTCCATGCCGTACGCGCTTCTGATCGTACTCATGGCCGGACCGCCGGCTCCCGTCTCCGCGCCCGCGTTCGACGACGCCGCCGCCCGGCGGTTCGCGGACCTCGCGCTGTCGTGCGTGAGCCGGGAGTACCCGAACAAGATCGCGCACACGCTGGAGAGCGACGAGGACGCGAAGCCGCCGAGGCTGCTGACGCCGGTCTTCTTCGGCTGTTACGACTGGCACTCGTCCGTCCACGGGCACTGGCTTCTCGCGCGGCTCGCGCGGCGATTCCCGGGCGCTCCGTTCGCCGGACCCGCGCGGGCCGCGCTCCGCGCCTCGTTCACGCCGGAGAAAGTGGCGGGAGAGGTGGCGTATCTCACGGGCAAGGGTCGCGCGACGTTCGAGAGGCCGTACGGACTCGCGTGGCTGCTGAGGCTCGCTGCCGAGCTCCGAGGCTGGGACGACGACGAAGCCCGGGGCTGGGCCAGAAATCTGGAGCCGCTCGAGCGGGCCGCGGCCTCCCGGCTCGCGGAATGGATCCCGAAGCTCGCGTACCCGATTCGCGAGGGCGAGCACGCGCAGACCGCGTTCGCGTTCGGGCTCGTGCTCGACTGGGCGCGCGTGGCTCGCGACGCGGCGATGGAACGTCTCGTGATCGCGAAGACCCGCGAGGTCCATTCGAAGGACCGCGCCTGTCCGCTCGGCTACGAGCCCTCGGGGCAGGACTTCCTCTCGCCCTGCCTCGCGGAGGCCGACCTCATGCGGCGGGTTCTCGCCCCGCCGGCCTTCGCGTCCTGGCTTCGCCGATTTCTGCCCGGGATTCCCCTGGACGGCTCGCCCTGGCTGCGCGTCGCCACGGTCACCGACCCCTCCGACGGAAAGCTCGCCCACCTCGACGGGCTCAATCTCTCCCGCGCGTGGATGCTGGATGGAATCGGGGCCTCCCTGCCTCGAGCGGATCCGCGGCTTTCCGCCCTCCGCTCGGCGGCGGCGGCGCACAGGGAGGCGGGCCTCGCGGCGGTCACGGGCGCGCACTACGAGGGCGGGCACTGGCTCGGGACGTTCGCGGTCTACCTCGTGACGGGCGCCGGGCTCCCCGGCTTCGAGGGCGCCGCTCCATGACGCTGGCCCAGATGGGGCTTCTCCTGGCCTCGGCGGTCGCCGCGGGGGTCATGAACGCGCTCGCGGGCGGAGGGACGATCCTGACGTTCCCCGCTCTCGTCCTCGCGGGCGTTCCGGCGATCCAGGCGAACGCGACCTCCACGGTCGCGCTCGTGCCCGGCGCCGTCTCGAGCCTCGCGGGCTATCGCCGCGAGGTCGGCGCGCATCGGCAGTGGCTGACGCGTCTCCTTCTCCCCAGCCTCCTCGGCGGTGCGCTCGGCTCCGTGCTGCTGCTCCTCACGCCCGAGAAGACGTTCGCGCGGCTCGCGCCGTTTCTCGTCCTGTTCGCGACCCTGCTGTTCCTGTTCCAGATCGTCTGGTCGCGGCGGGCGCCCGGCACGGGGGGCGCGAAGCGGGCGTCCTGGGGGCTCGCGTCCGTCGCCCAGTTCTTCGTCGCGATCTACGGCGGCTACTTCGGGGCGGGCGTCGGCATCCTGATGCTCGTGATCCTCGGCTTCCTCGGCCTGACGGACATCCACGCCATGAACGGCCTCAAGAACTTCTTCGGGATCTGCATCAACGGCGTGGCGTCCGCGTGGTTCATCTTCAACGGCGTCGTGATCTGGCCGCTCGCACTGCTCATGATGACCGGCGCGATCGCCGGAGGCTGGATCGGGGCGGGTTTCGCCCGCCGCATCGGGAAAGAGAAGGCGCGGGTCGCGGTCGTCGTGATCGGCTTCGGCATCACGATCGTGCTCTTTCTGCAGCGCTCCCGGACCTGATTCATCGCACAATCCGCCCGAAAGGAGGCGTCACATGCCCGCACGTACCGCCAGCGCCGTTTGGCAAGGAGATCTGAAGTCGGGGAAGGGGACGATGCGCCTCGGAAGCGGAGCCTTCGAAGGCCAGTTCTCGTTCGCGTCGCGATTCGAAGAGGGCACGGGCACGAACCCGGAGGAGCTCGCGGGCGCCGCCCACGCCGGCTGCTTCTCGATGGCTTTCGCGAACGAGCTGTCCAAGGCGGGCTTCGTCCCGACCCGTGTCGCGACGACCGCGAAGGTCCATCTCGAGAAAGGGGAGGGCGGGTTCGCCATCTCGCGGATCGACCTCGTCTGCGAGGCCGCCGTGCCCGGCATTCCGGCCGCGAAGTTCCAGGAGATCGCCGCGGCGGCCAAGAAATGGGCTGCCCGATCTCGAAGCTTTTCACGGGGGCGCAGATAAACCTGGAGGCGAAGCTGGTCTAAGGAGATTCTGCACGGCGCTGCGCGCCGCGACCGGAGATTGGAGATTTCTTGGAAGGTGAAGAGGGGAGAGGAAAGACTGAAACAGCGGAGCGCGATTCTCGCGTATTCGCTTGAAACGACCGCAAGGAGGATTAATCGAATGATGCAAATTCGCCGTCGCGTTCTTCCTTTCGCAGGAATTCTTTCTCTGTTGCTCCTGTCGCCCCAAGCGCGCGCTGAGGACAAGCCGAAGGAAGCCGCCAAGGCGGCTAAGCCCGCTAAGCCCGCTGCCGCGATGAGCCAGGACGAGATGATGAAGGCCTGGACGGCCTTCGGGACTCCGGGCGCGCCCCACAAGGCGCTGGAGGGCCTCGTCGGAAGCTGGGACGTCAAGAGCAAGTTCTGGATGGCGCCCGGCGCGCCGCCCACGGAAAGCACGGGCACGTCGGAAAACAAGATGATCCTCGGCGGCCGGTACCTCGAGCAGCGCTACGAGGGCACCATGATGGGCGGTCCCTTCAGCGGAATCGGCGTCACGGCTTTCGACAACTACAAGAAGAAGTTCGTCTCGACGTGGGTCGACTCGATGGGGACCGGGATCATGATGATGACCGGCACGTTCGACAAGGCGGGCAAAGTCATCACGTCGTGGGGAATGATGGACGATCCCGCCGAAAAGAGGACCATGAAGGCCAAGACGGCCGTCACGCTCGTGGACGCCGACCACCACACGTACGAGTCGTGGCACGCCGGGCCGGACGGGAAGATGACGAAGGACCTCGAGATTTCGTACACCCGGAAGAAGTAGCTCAGAGCCTCCGGAGGGCCTCGAGCGCGGGCCCGAGCGCCTGGCGGCGCCTGAAGAAGTCGGCCCAGGGGTCGCGCTTCTTCAGGCGCTCGGCGAAATTGCCGATCGTGAAATCCTCGGAGCGGATGGACGGCAGGACCTCGTTCCACGCGAGCGGCGTCGAGACGGGCGCGTGCGGCCGCCGCCTCACGGAGTAGGGAGAGACGACCGTCTGCCCGAACGCGTTGCGGAAAGAGTCCAGAAAGACGCGCCCCTTGCGAGCGGCGATCCGCATCTCCATCGTGAGGTCCTTCGGCCAGGCGGCCGCGAGGCGCGTCCCGAGCTCCTTCGCGAACCACGTCACCTCGTCCGTCGTCGGCCCGCGCGTGATCGGAACGAAGACGTGAAGCCCCTTGCCGCCAGACGTCTTCACGAAGGAGACGAGGTCGAGGGCGTCGAGCGCCTGCTTCACCTTCAGGGAGGCGCTCACCGCATCCGCGATCGAGCCCGAATCCGGATCGAGGTCGAAGCACACCCAGTCCGGCCGGTCGAGGTCGTCGGCCCGGCTTCCCCAGACGTGGACGGCGATGCAGCCGAGGTTCGCGAGCGCGAGCTGCGTCTCGAGCTTTCCCCCGACGACGGTGTTCGTGACCTTCCGATCCTTCCCGTGACGCACGGCGACGGTCGGCGTGTCCCCGGGCATCGAGGAGGGCTTTTCCTTCTGGTAGAAAGGCTCGCCGAGGATTCCGTCGGGCGCGCGCTCGAGCGAAAGCGGCCGGTCGTCGACGTACGGCTTCAGCTTGGAGAACACCCCCGCATAGAACGCGATGAGGTCGCTCTTCGTCCAGCCCTCCTCGGGCCAGAAGATCTTGTTCGGATTTGAGACCGGGACGGGAAATGCATGCGAGGAAGGCGAAGAGAAAGAGAGAGATTTTGAGGAAGAGGAAGACGAGGGAGAAGAGGAAGATTTCTTAGAAAGGGGTTGGGCGGGGGATGCTCCACGCGGCGACCTGCCCGACTTCTGCGGTGCCGACACCCGGCCTTTCTTACCTTTCTCAGAAATCCTTTCTTCGGTCTCTTCTCCTTGATCTTCTCTTCAGCAAAATCGTTCCTTCTGCTCTTCGGACCCCGCTTTGCGCGGTTTGGAATGCCAGACAGCCGGGTTCTGCTTTTGGGCGCGCTGGAGCTTCTTCGGGTCCGCGAGGAGCTTCTCGACCTCGTGGACCGGATCGCCCGTCGAGGTCCTCTCGACGTCGCCGCCCTCGTCGAGAGCGATTTCCGTCAGGAGGCGATTCGAGACGACGGACCGGGGGCGCGTCTCCGCGACGTCCTCGTCGGACGCGAAGTCGTCCCGATGCTTGATCAGGAGCCAGGCCGGCTTTTTCGACGAGCCCCATCCCTTCGTGCGGACGAGGACCCACGACCCCTTGAGCTTCTCGCCGTGAAGGGTGAACTTCAGGTCGCCTTTCGCGAGCGCCGCATCCACCCCGGGCGTCTCCGGCGTCCACGTGCCCCGGTCCCAGACCATCACCGTGCCGCCGCCGTATTCGCCGGCCGGGATGATTCCCTCGAAGGCCGCGTACTCCAGCGGGTGGTCCTCGACGTGGGAGGCCATGCGCTTGACCGCCGGATCGAGCGACGGTCCCTTCGGAATGGCCCACGAAAGCAGCACGCCATTCCATTCGAGCCGGAAGTCGTAGTGGAGAGCGGTCGCCCTGTGCTTCTGGACGACATAGGCGAGAGGCCGGCGCGCCGCGCGCCGCTTCGCGGGCGTCTTCGCTCCTGCAGGCTCCTTCGTCACGCCGAAGCGGCGTTTCCGGCGATATTCCTCGAGGGCCATCCACCCGGACGATACGGGGCGGAGCGGCCGGTTTCCAGTGCCCGGTGCAGGTCAGACCGCCGGGGTCGGCTGCCAGCGCGTGCTTCTGTCCCAGAGACCCGCTTCGAGGCTCTCGGCCTCGGAATGGAACTCCCGCCCCGTCCCCTCGGTCAGGAAGCGGCCGAGGCTCGCGATCACGCCGGGGTCGCCCAGGATGCGGCGATGCCCGAGCCCCGACGTCGCGTGGAGGCGCGCGCCGGGCCACGAGCGGACGATTTCCTCGGCGTCACGAAAGGGGACCTCCGCGTCGTCGCGGTCGTGCACGACGAGAGCGGGAATGTGCCCGAGAAAGGAGGCCGCCCTCGCGACGTTCGCTTCGGCCCAGCGGAACGCGAACTTGCGCTCGAGCCGGGCCATCGTCGCGGCGCGCCTGACGTCGTCGAATCCCACGATGCCGAGGAACCAGCGGAAGAAGTCGGTCGGGTCCGCGGCCGCCCCGACGAGGACGACGCGCTCGGCCGGCGCGCCGCCCGCGCACGCGAGCACCGTCGCCGCGCCGCCGAGGGAGTGTCCGACGATCGCCCGGACCCGGCCCTCGCGGCGGGCCAGCACGTCGATCAGGGCCGCGAATTCGAGCAGATCCGATCGCTCGCCGTCGCTGTGGCCGTGGCCGGGGGCGTCCCATGTCAGGACCGAAAACCCCGCGGAGACGAAGGGCTCGACGAAGGCGGCTAGCTGTCCGCCCCGGCCCGACCAGCCGTGGGCGAGAAGGATCGCGGGGCCATGGCCCCAGCGCCAGACGGCGACGCGCTTACCCCGGAATTCGATCCACTCGCGGGCCGCGGTCCCGAGGACGGCTCGCTCGCGAGCAGGCGCACGATGCCTTACGGGCGTGAAGAAGATCCGCTCGGCGACGATCGAGGCCAGCGCCGGGCTGACCGCGCCGACGAGCCGGACCGCCGGGACGAGGAACCTCCGGGAAAGGGGAGTGCGTCGGCGCGGTGCGGAAGCGATGGCGTGCGACATGTTGCCCTCCGGGAATCAGGCCTGGGGAGCCCGCGCGGCCGAGACGAGATTCTCGAAAGCCGCGCGGGCGCGCCGGCCCGCGTCGGGGTCTCCGAGAAGGCGATGTGCGAGAAAACACGAGAGCATGACGCCGTAGAGATCCTGCGCGAACTGCTCGGGGTCGACGTCGGCGCGGAAGTGCCCCTCCGTGACGGCGCCTCGAACCACGTTGGCAATCAGGGCGAGCCACTGGCGCTGTTGCGCGACGAGATGGTCGCGCGCGGGTCCGGGCTGGTCGTCGAGCTCCGCGGCAGCGGCCACGAAGAGGCAGCCTCCGGGCATGCCGCTCTTCCTCGGCCAATCCATCCAGAGCCGGAAAGTCGCGCGGATACGGGGCTCTCCGCGGGGAGCCGCGAGGGCCGGACGAATCACGAGATCCGCGAAGCGGGAGGCGGCGTGCTCGAGCGTCTGGATCTGAAGCGACTCCTTGGAGCGGAAGTGGGCGAAGAGCCCGCTCTTCGAGAGAGCCAGCTCCTCGGCGAGGCGTCCGATCGTCAGGCCTTCCAGGCCTACCGTGCTGGCCAGCGAAACGGAATGGTCGAGGATGGCCTGCCGGGTGCTGTCGCCTTTACCCATAGCAGAATAATAGTACGATCGTTCGTGTCTGTCAAGAGGCTCCGCGAACGCCTGCCCGAATGCGGAAAGCCGCCGAATTGCTTACACTCCGGCGCTTCAGCGAAGAGGAGAACGTCATGAACTTCCTCGCCCGGGTTGTCGTGGCCCTCTGGTGCCTCGTGCCGGCGCTCGCGCCTGCAGCCGGCGTCCCCACGCCCTCGCAGTTTCTCGGGATGACCGTCGGCGCCGATCGGACGCTCGCGGACTACCGGCAGATCTCGTCCTACTTTCGCGCGCTCGAGAAAGCCTCGCCGCGCGTGAAGGTCGAAAACCTCGGGAAGACGACGCTCGGGGAGGACATGCTGCTCGCGATCATCACGTCCGAGGGGAATCAGCGGAACCTTCCGCGGCTCCAGGAGATCGCGCGAAAGCTCTCCGATCCGCGCGGACTCTCGGACAGCGACGTCGCCGCCCTCACGAAGGAGGGCAAGGTCGTCCTCCTCGTGACGTGCAACATTCACGCGAGCGAGATCGGCTCGACCCAGATGGCGATGGAGTGGGCGCACGCCCTCGCGACGGCCGACGACCCGGAGACGAAACGTCGGCTCGAGAACGTCGTTCTCCTTCTCCTGCCGTCGCTGAATCCCGACGGCCAGATCATGGAGACCGAGTGGTATCGCAAGAATCTCGGAACGAAATACGAGGGTGGCCGTCTCCCATGGCTGTATCACCCCTACGTCGGGCACGACAACAACCGCGACTGGTACATGCTGACGCAGAAGGAGACGAAGGCGCTCAACCGGGCCGTCTACAAAGAGTGGTTTCCCCAGGTGTGGCTCGACGAGCACCAGATGGGAAGCAACGGACCGCGCATCTTCATGCCGCCGTATGCCGAGCCGGTTGCCGCCGAGGTGCATCCCCTCGTGTGGCGCGAGGTGAACCTGATCGGTTCTTCGATGGCGCTCCGGCTCGAGCAGAACGGGAAGACGGGCGTCATTTACGGCTACTCGTTCGACGCGTATTGGCCGGGCGGCACGAAGAACACGGGCTGGTGGAAGAACATCGCGGGCCTCCTCACCGAAGTCGCGTCCGTGCGCCTGGCGTCTCCGGTATTCCTGCCTCCCGGCGAGCTCACGGGCGGGCGCAAGGGCCTCATCGACTACCGCGCGCAGACGAATTTCCCGAACCCGTGGCCGGGCGGCTGGTGGCGGCTCCGAGACATCATGGATTACGAACGGATCGCCTCGGACGCGATCCTCGAGTCCTGCGCGGACCGCCGCGAAGACTTCCTGAAGGACATGGCCGTGCGCGCCCGCGCGAGTATCGCGGCGTTCAGCCCGGGCGACGCCTACCGCATTCCGATGGGGGAGGGCCAGCGGGATCCGGCGACCGCGCTGCACCTCGCCCGGCTCATGTCCGAGCATGGCGTCGACGTGAGGTCCGCTCCGAACGGGGACGCGTTCCTTCCGCTCGCGCAGCCCTACGGGAGATTCGTGCGCGAAATGATGGAGCCGCAACGGTACCCCGAAGTGAAGCTCGTGGCCGGAAAGGAGATCGTCCGGCCGTACGACGTGGCAACGTGGACGCTGCCCGCGATGATGGGAGTGAAGGTCGAGCGCGCGACGCTTCCGGGAGGACTGACGGATTTCGATCCAGGAGGGAAAGAGATCTCCAGAAAGGGCTTCCGAGCGGCCGCGCTCCTGCCGGGAAGTCCGGAGGGCGCCAAGGTCGTGAACGCGGCGCTGAAATCCGGCGCTCTCGTCTCGATTCTCCGGAGACCCGAATCCCTTGAGGGGCGGGATTGGCCGGCCGGTACGACCTTCCTGTCCGCGCCCGCGCTGGATGCAGCGGCGGCGCCTCTCGACGCGACGCGGATCCCCCTTTTCCCCCTCAAGGAGATTCCGTCTCTCCCTTCGCTTTCGCGCCTGCGCGCGCCGCGCGTCGCGCTCTACAAGTCGTTCACCTCTTCCATGGACGAAGGCTGGACCCGCTGGCTCCTCGAGCGCTACGGCTTCGCGCCGGTCTCGCTCGAGAACAAGGCCGTCCGGGCGGGCGGGCTGGCCGCGCGGTTCGACGTCATCGTCCTTCCCGACATGGGTGCCGAGCTCATCGCGACCGGCCGCCCGCGCCTCGAGGAAGGGGAATCGCGTTACGTCCGGGAGCTTCCTCCGGAATACCAGGGCGGCCTCGAGAAAGAGGGCGCGAAGGCCCTCCGGGACTTCGTCGAGGCGGGGGGGACCCTCGTCGCGTTCGACTCCGCGACGGACTACGTCGCGAACGAATTCTCGATTCCCGTTCGAAACGTGCTCGCCCGCGCGAAGCGCGAGGACTTTCTCTGCCCCGGTTCGCTCCTCCGCGTCAAGGTGGATTCGTCGCACCCGGTGACCTGGGGCCTGCCTTCGGAGGTGGCCGTGTTTCTCGACGACGCGACCGCCCTGCAGACGTCGCTTCCCGGAGCCGAGCTCGAGAGGTGGGTCCTCGCGTCCTATCCCGACGATGCGCGCGACGTGCTCGTCTCCGGCTGGATCCACGGCGCGGACCGCCTGACGCGGCGCGCGGCCGCGGTCGCGACGACCTTCGGCAGGGGGAAGCTCGTGCTCCTGGGCTTTCGGCCGCAGCACCGCGCGCAGACGCACGCGACGTTTCCGTTTCTCTTCAACGCCCTTTACTGGTCGGTCGAAGGACCGCCGCCCGGCTCGAGAGCGGAAGGCGCGAAACCGTAGACCCGGGGCGGCTGAGGCATCGGAGACCTCCGATGCGCGTGCTAGCATGAACGGGAGTTTCGTTGACGAAGGATCATGCTGCGCCTCCGCGGCATGGGAACGCCGGGGGAGCTTTCCAACTTGTCTAGCGAAGAGGACCAGCAACCGCTCGATCCCGACGTCCGGGAGGCGCTCTACGAACTCCAGCGCTACCTGTCCGACAGCCTCGCGCCGCTCATGGTTTCCGACGCGATCAATCTCCTCCTCGACTATCCGGCGGACCTCGTGGCGAACGAGATCCAGGCCTGGATGACGGCGCAATTCCGGAGCGCGAAGCCGGCGGCGGTCTCTGACTACCTCTACCACGCCGTCGAGAAGATCCACGCGATGGGTCATTACCAGCTCGTTCCGAAGGACTCCCTCCTGCGCTACCTCGAGGAGCTCAAGCCCCTCGTCCTGGCGAACTGTCCGCCGGCCGACCAGGCTCTTCTTGCACAGAACCTCGGACGCCTCGGCAGCACGGAGAGCATTCTGGCGGCGCCGGTCGAGATCCTGAGGCGGCAGGGGGGCCTCGCGGGCGGCGAGGACGTGACCGCGAGCCGCGGCCGCGAGGCGTTTCCCGTGGCGGCTTCCCATCTGCAGGAGCTCTCGCTCCTGATCGAACGTCTCGGGCCGTTGGTGGCGTCCGGGGGCTTCCCCGCGCCGGCCGGAGAGGGCGGAGCGGCTCCACGCGGGACCGTCGCGGGACGCGGCGGGCGTGCCGCGACGGCCGCAGCCGGCGCCGCGCTCGTCGAGGGCGCGGCCGCGAACGCCCTTCCGGGAGCCAGCGCGGAAAGGCGCGACGTCCTCCTCTCCCAGATTCTGTCGGTCGCGGCCATGGCGGCGCGAACCGACGGTGAGCTGCATGCCGCCCTCGACAAGCTTCGGAGTCTCGGGGTCGACGTTCCGACCTCCGAGGTGTTTCGCACCCTCGGGCGCTCCGTTCCCCAGTGGCCGGTTTCGGCTCCTTCGACGCCGCTCGAGCAGGCTCTCTCGAATGCGAAAGGTGCGCCGACGGCGGCCATGCGGCGCATCGTCACTCTTCCCGAGAATCCCGAGGAGGTCGGACGCCGGTTCAGCGAGATGGTGGGCGCGGCCGTCGAGCAGCTCAACCAGGGCTCGCTCGCGCGGGCGTCGCGCATGCTGGACGTCGCCGAGAAAATCGTCTCCGAGAACCGTGTCGAGACCGGAACGGCCGAGAACGTGCGCCGGAGGGCGCAGGAGACCGTGGACCTCGAGCACGTGCGCTCCCTCGGCGAAGACCCGCGGAACCACGAGGCTCTCGGCCGGATTCTCTCGTTCTTCCCGGGCTTCACTCCGGGCCGGTTCATCGAGGAGCTCCACGGAGAAGAGAAGCGCGAGCGCCGGCGCCTGCTGCTCTCCCTCCTCGAGATTCACGGCGCGGAGGCGCGTGCGACGGCGCTGGCCCTTCTGGACGAGTCGCGTGCGGGCGATCCTGCCCACGACTGGCATTTCAAGAGGAACCTCCTGTACCTCGTCCGGCGGATCCCCCGCGCCACGGAAGAGCCGACGGACGCCGAGCTCGGCGTGCTCGTCGCGCTCGCCAACCCCACGCTGCCGCCGCCCCTCGTGAAGGAGGCCATCGCGAGTCTCGGAACCGCGCGCCACGAGCGGTCCGAGGCGGCGCTCGTCACGATCGTCCAGCGGCTCGAGGCGATGCTCGCGAAGAAGGGCGATGCGCCCTTCGACGAGGCCGAGCTGCAGCCTCTCCTCGATCGCGCCGTCTCCGCGCTGGCGCGTTTCGGAAGCGCCACGTCGCGTCGGATGGTCGTGGAGCACGGCCTCAAGCGAAAGGGAGGGCTCGGAGACGCCGGGGCCCGTCTCGCCGAGCTGTCGGGACAGGATCTTTCCGAGGACGTCGATCTCGTCGCCCTTCTCCTCAAGAGCCTGCGGGCGGAGCTGCCGTTCAAAGTATTCGGTCTCACGCTCAAGAAGCGGGACGACAAGA
Organism: Thermoanaerobaculia bacterium; assembly: GCA_963809425.1. Taxonomy (GTDB): domain Bacteria; phylum Acidobacteriota; class Thermoanaerobaculia; order UBA5066; family UBA5066; genus Fen-183. The sequence goes on along the minus strand of CAWEJK010000002.1, from coordinate 355,152 downwards.
TCACTCCGATCATCGAGGCGCTCTCCTCGACGCCGCTGCCGCAGGTCCGGAAAGCCCTCGAAGAAGTCGTCGAGCGCCATCCCGGAGCCGACTACGCGAAGACCGCAGCGCGGACCCTCGCGGCGTTCGACGCGCCGAAGGCCGACGAGGCCGCGGCCGCGAGCCTCTCGGGTGATCTCGCCACTTTCGAGCTGCCGTCCCTCCTACAGAGCCTCGCGGCCTCGGAGGTCACGGGGGCGCTGACCCTGCGGAACGCTCACGGCGCGGTCGCGGGCCGCTTCCAGATCGAGTCCGGGCGGATTCGATCGGCCGAGAGCGGCGCCCTGCGCGGAGACGATGCGGCCTACCAGTTCTTCGAGCGTCCCGGCGGAGGAACGTTTGCGTTCGTGAAGCACGCGAACGTGCCGCCTCGGGCCGAGGGCGATCCGCCGGCGCGTGAGGTCGTCCCGATCCTGCTCGAAGGAATGCGCCGCTACGACGAATTTCAGCGGTTCTCCGCCCTCGTTCCCGACGAAACCGTCTTCAAGCAGACTGGTTCGAAGCCGACACCCGAGCCTGAAGAGCCCGACGCGTCTTTCCAGCAGGGAGTCTGGGCGAAAGCCGTGTCGGGGCTGAGCGCGCTCGCGATCGAAGCGGCCGGCGTCGCCGACTCGTTCCGGATTCGAAGGTTGCTCGCGCGCTGGGTGGAGGACGGAAGCCTGAAGCCGGCTTGAAGGGAACGCTCCGGGCTCACGCGGGGCGCGAAGCGCCCCGCGGAGCCGCACGGAGAGGTGTCAGTAGTAGAAAACCTGGATCTGGACCGTGTACTGGTTCGTGGAGGCCACGTTCGGGTTGTCCGGGGCGTTCGTCCGCCCGAACCCGGCTTTGATGTTGAAGTTTGCGCCGTAGGGGTAATAGCCGAAGCCCGCCTGGTACTTGTTCCTGTTGAGCCCCTTGTTCACGTTGTCCGAATACTCCTGCTGCTCGTAGCGAAGGAACGGCATGATCTTCGGCCCGCCGAGGAAGAAACCGGCCTCTGCATACAGGTCGTCCTGTTTGAAGAGCGCGGCCGTGTTGAAGGTGACGCCGCCATCGTAGTGGATGTAGTTGGCGAGCGCCGTGATGCCGTTGCCTCCGCCGACGGGATAGTCGAAGAAGACGTCGCCCGCGTACGCGGCGTAATCGCTCTGCGCGTCGTAGCCCGCTCCGATCGAGAGGATCTTCTTCTTTCCGAAGTACGTGCCCGGGTAGAAGGGGACCTTCTCGACGTCGAACACGTTGTACTGGAGGCGCCCGGCGAATCGGAACGAGTTCTTCACGCCGGGAGCGCGGAAGCCGGAATAGACGCCCGCGCGGTACTCGAGATGGTCACCCGCGAGGTAGCCCTTCGCCTGGAACCCGGTATCGCGGCCGACCGAAGACTGTGTCGACGCGCTCTCCTGAAACGACCAGGTTCCGTAATCCATCGAGACGAGGTTCACGGCGCTCGTGTTGCAGTTGCGGCAGAGCGGAATGAGGATGAGGCCCGCGTCGAGCCGGAACTCGTTCGCGATACCCCACTCGACGAACGCGTCCTGAACGATGAAGCCCGTGCCCGGTGCCTTGCCGCCGGCACCGCCGGCAACCGTCTGCGTGGACTTGCCGAGGTTCGGGTTGTCGGTCATGAAGAAGAAGGTCACGTCCTTCGCGACCTGCCCGCCGACGAAGAGCCTTGCTCGGCGCAGGAACAGGTTCTGCTGGAACCCGGCCGTATCCCCCGTTGCGGTGGACTGGCCGTTCCAGTCGGCCCAGCCCTGCAGGAGAATGCCGAGCTTGAAGTTCACGGTGTCGTTGACCTTGATGACGGCCTGAGCATTCGCGACTGCCGGCACGAGCGCGATGAGCAGGGCAAGGGCGACGAGGGCGAATCGATACGAACGAATCCTTGAACGCACACCTTCCTCCTTCAATTCAACACGCCGTTGAGCGGCACGACTAGAACGCATCTATGGCGCGGACGATAGTCATCCAATGGATTCCGCGTCAACAGGAATCTTCGGTCGCCGACTGATGCATTTGCATCTAGCAAGAAAGTAATATTTCAGCTTGACATCGGGCGGGAGTCTGAAAGACTCACGCGCAGTCTAGCTTGAGGTGAATTCAGGTAATGGAGTCCGCTCCGCGTAATCGTGTAGCGGCAGCCCGGCCTCTCATGAGGCGGGTGCCGTCCGTCCGGAAGCACCGGGCGGTCCCCTCGGTCTTGTGCGTTAACGCGGCACAGAAGACCGGATCGAACTGTAAAAGGAGACTTTGTTGAGCTGATTTCCCGGCCGGAGTGATGCCGAATCTCGATCTCTCGATACCTTAAGGAGGTTTCATGGCAGAGGAGAAGGTAACCAATCGGTGGATCATGGTCGCGGCGGCCCTGGTCATGCAGATATGCCTCGGCGTTCTGTACGCCTACAGCGTCGTCCGGGGTCCCTTGATGAAGGAGGTCGGCTACACCGTCAAGCAAGCCGGGTATCCCCTCATGGCGTCGTTCTTCTTCTTCGCGGTCGGGATGATCATCGCCGGCCGCTGGCAGGACAAGGCCGGGCCGCGGACGGTCGGTCTGTTCGGTGGCGTGCTCCTGGCCCTCGGATGCGCCGTGGCCGGCGCGATGTACAAGGACCTCACGATGCTGATCATCGGCTACGGTGTCATCGGCGGGCTCGGCGTCGGGTTCGCGTACGTGACGCCGATCGCGACCTGCATCAAGTGGTTCCCGGATAAACGAGGGACGATCACCGGGCTCGCGGTCTTCGGCTTCGGCGCCGGAACGCTCGTCTTCGGTCCGCTGCTGAGCAAGCTGATCGCGAGCAGCGGAATCGCGACGACGTTCTACACCGTCGCGGCCATCATGCTCGTCTTCGTCTGCGGCGCGGCGGCCATCTTCAAGGTCCCGCCCGCCGGCTACAAGCCCGCCGGCTGGAACCCCCCGGCCCCGGCCCCGGGCGCGCAGGTCGTCAAGACGAATTACACGCCGAACGAGATCATCCAGACCGGGTCGTTCTGGATCCTGTGGCTCATCTACTTCATCGGCGCGGCGGCCGGCCTCATGATCATCGGGCAGGCCGTTCCGATCGGCGTCGAGGTGGCCAAGCTCGACAAAGCGGTGGCGGCGGGCGGACTCGGCGTCATGGCCCTCTTGAACGGCCTCGGGCGCCTGTTCTGGGGAAGCGTCTCCGACAAGCTCGGCCGGACGAAGACCGTCGTCGCCTGTTTCGTCATGTACATCCTCGCCTTCGTCTTCGTCCTCCCGAACAGCAACACGTTCATCCTCTGGCTCGTCGGGGTCTGCGCGGTCGGCTTCGCCTACGGCGGATACCTCGCTCTGATGCCCTCGCTCACCGCCGACTATTTCGGCACGAAGTCCCTCGGGGCGAACTACGGCTACCTGTTCACCGCGTGGGGCATCGCCGGCGTCGGCGGGCCGTTCATGATCGACTTCATCAAGACGACGACGGGAGCCTTCACGAACGCCATGTACATCACGGCAGCCGCTTGCGTTGTCGGGATCATCCTGTCCTTCATGGCGAAGCCCCCGAAGCCCGTGGCGGAGGCTGCTTAGAAGAACGTGATACTCGATTGAATTCCGAGGCCCACGCGGCCGGGTTCCTCGTTCCGGCCTCGTGGGCCATCGACACTACGATACCCATGCCCAGCGTTCTGGTCATGACGTCATTCCCGGCCCGAGTCCCCTACGGAGGCGGCGCCGCCGCGGGGAACAGGGCCTGATCGCAACGATCAGGAGGTGCAAATGGCTGATACCACGTTTCCGAAGCATAAGGTTCTGCCCTGGCCGGCGGTCCCGATCCCGACACCCGACGAGGTCTACGCGGGTCTCACGGATCAGGCGAAGGAATACCCGCTCTCACTCGAAAAGCAGCTCAGGCAGAGCGAGAACTTCAAGAAACCCGAGAACCTGACCACGGTTCGGGTCCTCGACCTGAGCAAGGGGATGATCATCGGCAACTGGGCCTCCTCGATGCTCTCGGAGCTGGGCTCCGACACCATCAAGTGCGAGCCGCCGGCCGGCGACCCGCTCCGGTGGCAGACGCCGTTCGGACGCAAGGAGTACATGATCAAGGACGCCGAGACGGGCGAGCCGATCGGCCTCCACTTCCTCCACGAGATGAGGAACAAGCAGTCCATCACCCTCGATCTCGAGAAGCCCGAAGGCCGCGAGCTCCTGAAGAAGCTCGCCGTCCACGTCGACGTCCTGATCGAGAATTACGCGCCGGGACAGTTCGACGCGTGGGGAATCGGATATCGGCAGCTGAAGGAGATCAACCCGCGGCTCGTCTACTGCTGGGTCGGGCAGAAAGGCCAGTGGGGGCCGTCCAAGGACAAGGCGGGCAACCTCGATCCGACCGCCCAGGCGTCCTGCGGATTCGTCCACGGCACGGGCCTCCCGAAGGAGTTCGGCGGACGGCCCACCCGCTCGGCCATGTGGATGGCGGACCAGGTCGGCGGGACCTCGGCGGCCATCGGGATCCTCGCCGCGCTCCTGTACCGCGACAAGGTCTCGGGCAAAGGTCAGTTCGTGGAAGCGACGGCGGCCGAGGCGATCATCCGGATCCTGGACTACAACTGGGGCTGGTACGGATTCGACGGCAGCATCCGCCCCCGCTACGGAAACTGGGACCTCGCGATCAACATCTACGCCGTCAACCCCTGCAAGGACGGCTATTTCATGGTGGGCGGCGGACACGACCGCCTCTGGTACCGGATCTGGCGGACGGTGGGCCAGACGCGTCCCGACCTCGAGGACGAGATCCTCGACGACAAGAGCCTCCGGGTCGTCACGGCGCGCCTTCCGCACCTGAAGCAGGTGAAGACGTACACGGTCCTCGCCGACTGGCAGAAGGACCATTCCCGGGCAGACGCCATGCACCAGCTCCTCGCTCAGCAGGTCGCGTCCGGTGGTGTCAACTACATCGACGAGGTCGCCGAGGATCCGCATTTCAAATACCGCGGCCACGTCGACGAGTTCGACGACCGGCTGTACGGGAAAGTCCTGTACGGCACGTCTCCGCTGCTCGAGGACAAGGCTCCGGCGCGCCTGAAGTGGATCGGACGGCCGCTCGGATACGACAACGAAGAGATCTACCTGAAGCTGCTGGGGCTTGGTCCGGCCGAGGTCGCCGGGCTCAAGAAGCGCGGCGTGGTTTAGGGCAGAGGAGGCAGAAAAGATGGCCACACCCGATTTCGAAACCTACTGTCAGCAGCTCTTCGACCACAAGACGGCTCCCGGAAAGCCGGAGGTTCTGAAGGGTTATCGCGTTCTTTCATGCACGCAGTACATCCTCGGCCCTTCCTGCGCGGCGTATCTGGCCGAGCTGGGAGCCGAGGTCATCAAGATCGAGACGCCGCGGCGCGGCGAGCCGATGCGTCACACGACGCCGTTCAACGAACCCCTTCTCTATCCGCTCTCCCGCTGGGTGCCGGAGGCGGGGACGGGCCTGGGCTTCTTCGGCGCCAACGACAACGAGGAGTTCATCAGCCTCGATTTCCACCGGCCGGAGGCGCGGCAGGCCATGCTGGAGCTGGCGGCCAAGTCGGACGTCATGGTTCAGAACTTCCGGCCCGGAACGTTCGACCGGTGGGGGATGGGGTATCAGCACTTCTCCAAGGTGAACCCCCGCCTCGTCTACCAGTGGCTGGGTGGGTTCGGCGGCTGGGGGCCGGGACGTGTCCGCGCCTCTTACGACATTCTGGGCCAGGCCATGGGCGGCGCCTTCGGGATCACGGGTGAAGCCGCGGACCGGGGCGGGACACCGTCCAAACACACGATCTGGCTGGCCGACTACTGGGGCGGCATGATGGCCGCGGTAGCCGTCATGGCGGCTCTCTATTATCGCGACACGGTCTCCGGTCAAGGGTGCTTCATCGAGTACTCGCAGGTGCACGGTGTGACGCGGATGCTCGAGTACGCTCTCCCGCTTTACGGTCGCTACGGAGTCCGCCGGGAGCGCTGGGGTAACTGGGACACGGAGCTCTGTCCGCACGGAATCGTCCAGTGCGGCAAGTCGTCCTATCCCGGCTCCAAGAACCCGCAGGAGGCCGAGGTGGGGTACATCCTCGTCACGGCCCACACGGACGAGGACTTCAAGAAGCTCTGCGGCGTGATCGGGGCGAAGGACCTCGCGACGACGCTCGCGAAGCACGACGACCGCGTCAAGGCCGAGAATCAAGGCACCGTGTACGAGGCCATCGAGGCCTGGGCGAAGGACAAGTCCAAGGAAGACGTCGCAACCCTTCTCGACAAGGCCGGCATCAACAACCAGCCGGTCTGGAATGCGAAGGAAGTCTCCGAGCATCCCCACTGGAAGATGCGCGGCGCGGTCCAGTGGATCGACGATCCGACTTTCGGCGATCTGCACCACCAGGGTCCCGCCTTCAAGATGTCCGATACGCCTCCACGGCTGAAGTGGGCGCTGAAACCCGTGGGCGCCGACAACGAGAGGGTCTACGGCCGGCTCCTCGGATGGACGAAATCGAAGCTCGCCAAGATGGAAGAGATGGAGGTGATCTGAGATGGCCACCGAGTCTGGCGTCATCAAACAGGGACTGGTGCTCACGTGCGCCAAGTGCTCCACCAAGAACTTCCTCGACCCGTATCCGTTCTGGAACTTCAGCGGCAACACGAAGTGCGCCGGCTGCGACGCGATCTATGCCGTGACGTTCGTCAACGGCCAGCAGAAGAGCGGACCGACCGCCGGCTCCGGCAAGGCCGATCTGCTGCCGGGCTACGCCGAGGACAAGAGCGGCGCCGCCATTACAGGTGACAAGATCCGCCCGGCTCCGCAGGCCCGGCCCGATCCCTTCACCGGTCAGCAGAAGCAGATCACGAAGAGCCTCCGCGGCAACCCGGTCAGCGGCAGCCGCCTCAAGAAGGAAGATCTCGTGGGAAGCCGGCCCAAGTTCATCGTGGACCTGCGCAAGGCCTGAAGAAGGAGAAACAGCCGTGGCAGAAACTGAAAAGAAGAAAGAAACGTCGAACTACAAGTGCTGCGATCACTTCGAAGCGGCGTTGGATCCGAACATCCTGAGGGCGTACCTCGGATACTGCAAAGCCCGCGAATGGCCCTTCACCGTAATGGTTCCCATAGGCGGGCTGGAGGGTCAGTGTCCGAAGCCCCCGATCAAGAAGAAAGCTTAAAGCGGCAAGGGACGGGCGTGGCGAGCCTCCGCGAGGAGTTCGAGCGGCGTTATGGGCCACTCTGGACGGGGGCATCGTCTCTCTCGATCGAGGGTGTCGCTTACGAGCTTGGAGATGTCATGCGGCGGATCGGCTTCGGCTTCGAGGGACTCAAGATCATCGACGCGCCCTCCGTCGAAGCCGGCCGCTGGGCTATCCGGTTCTTCGACGGGGAGGCGCGGCAGATCGTGGCTTTCGAAGTGGATGCCGACCTCGCCCTCCTGGAGGAGCATCGGGTTCACATCGCCGAGTGGCTTGGGGACGCTTACTTCGATACCCAATGGCAGGTGAACTGCCCCATGGATTTTTGAAGAGGAGAGACCATGAAAGTCAAGTTCTACTATTCCAGCAAGGACAAGCCAGGCGAGCAGTACCCGTGCAACAACGCGGCCTGCCTGGAGAAGATCAAGGCGCTGAAGGCGATAGGGCGTCGACGCCGAGGCGATCGACGTGGCCGGCGTGGCGGACGTGTTCCGCTTCTACCACTCGGCCCTGACGGGTCCTCCCGCGACGGTGCGGGCGATCTTCGGCATGAAGGGTGGGCTCGAGGCCGACTTCGGCCGCGGCGACGCCCGCCGTCCTCGTCTTCGGCGACCCGAAGGACCGCTATCCCACGGACGCCTACCCGCGGCAGGACCAGGCCCGCGGCGGCCTCGTCGGATGCGAAAAGGCGCTCGACGACCTGGCCAAGACGAGGAGGTGACCTGTTGAGCACGATTCCCGCGGATTACCTCCCGCCGAAGGAATTCCAACCCGAGCGGATCTACAAGCTCAAGGAGTTCGCGAGCTATCCCGATCCGCTGAACAGCACCGAAGAGCTTCTCGACAAGCAGATCGCGGCCGGGAGGGGCGACAGCCCCGCCATACTGTTCGCCGACAAAGTCATCACGTACAAGCAGCTCCTGGGGGCCGCCTGCAAGATCGGCAACGCCCTCAGAAAGCTCGGCGTCGAGGAGACGGACCGGGTCATGCTCCGGTCGCCGAACGTCCCGCCGGCCCTGTTCACGAACTTCGGCGTGCTGAGGCTCGGGGCCGTGATGGTCCCGACCTCGCACATGCTCTCTCCGAACGAGATCGCCCACATCGCGAACAACGCCGAGGCGAAGGTGATCGTGGTGGCGGCGGCGTTCCTGGAAGGGGTCGTCAAGGCGCGGGCGAATCTCAAGACGGCCAAGCACATCATCGTCTTCGGCGGGAAGCCGGAGGAGCTGAAGGCGCAGGACCTTCTCTGTTACGAGGAGCTCGTCGCGAACGAGTCGCCTGCTCTCGCTCCGGTCAAGCGCTCACGCACGGCGGTCTCCGTCCTTCTCTACACGTCGGGCACGACCGGCATGCCCAAGGGCACGGCGCACTACATGGAAGAGGCGCTGATCGTTCCCGATACGATGGGCAAATACGGCTGGAACGTCCAGCCCGAGGACATTCTCTGCGGTCCGGCTCCCATTTCTCTGGCCGGCGGATACTCGACGGTCGCGACGATCCCGTTCCGGTTCGGCGCCGCGGCTTCCCTGATCCCGAGGTTCACTCCCGACGGGCTCTTCGAGCAGATCCAGAACCACAAAGTGACGATCCTGAGCGCTCTACCCACGGCGTACCGGAAGATGCTCGAGGTCCCGGACGCGGAGAAGAAATACAACCTCTCGAGCCTCCGTGTTCTGACGGGCGGCGGTGAGTCGCTGACGGCGAAGACGTATCTGGACTGGAAAGCCCGCTTCGGCCAGGATATTTACGAGGGCCTCGGCACGACGGAGATGATGTACGTCTTCGTCTCCAGCGTCGTAACCCGGAAGGTGAAGCCGGGTGCGATCGGCACCGCGGTTCCAGGGTACGAGATCCAGGTCATCACGGAAGAGGGAAAGGTCGCGAAACCCGGTGAGCTGGGAAGGCTTTATGCCCGCGGCCCCACGGGGACGCTTTACTGGCGGCCCCTCGAGGAGGGCGGAAACCTCCTGGAAAAACAAAAATCTCTCATCCGCGAAGGGTGGGTCCTGGTCGGCGACTTCTGCACGATGGACGAGGAGGGATACCTCAGCTTCGTGTCGCGACAGGAGGACCTCATCAAGAGCTCGGGATATCGCATCGGTCCCGAGGAGATCGAGGACGCCCTTCTCAAGCACCCCGCCGTGGCTGACGCGGGCGTGATCGGGATCCCCGATCCTGTCCGCGGGCAGAACGTCAAGGCATTCGTCATTCTGAAGCCGGGCCAGACGCCGAGCGAGGAGCTGAAACAGAAGCTCATCGAGAGCTGTCGGGACCACGTCGCGATCTACAAGCTGCCGCGGCTCGTGGAGTTCGTCACCGAGCTTCCGCGAACGCTGCAGGGGAAACTCCTGCGGCGAGTCCTGCGGGACAAGGAGCCAGCCGCCGCGAAGTAGTCCGGGCCTGATCTATCATTTCGCGCCGTGAGCACGATGCTGCTGCAGGCCGTCGCATCCGGCATCGTGCTCGGGCTGATCTACGCGGGCCTTGGGGTGGGCCTGTCGATCATCATGGCGACGGGACGACTGACGAATCTCGCCCACGGGGAGTTCGTTCTCGCCGGCGGCTACATTCTCTACGTCCTCTGCCATGGGATCGGCTGGCCCTGGCCGGTGGCCCTCGCGTTGACCGCCCTCGGCGGCGCGCTACTCGGTGCCGCATTGCCTCCCCTTGTCCACCGGATGCCACGGCGGGAGGTGAACGGCCTCGCGTTAACACTCGGCATGGCGTTCATCCTTCAGAACCTGATGCTGCTGGGGGCGACCGCCACCTATCGCGTGATTCCCGGCGAGTACTGGCTGCAAGTGGTCGTGCTCGGGCCCGTGGTTCTCAACCGTGTCACCCTTCTGGCGGCTGTTGCGGCGGCGGCGGCCCTCGTGGGTCTCGACTTCTGGCTTCATCTCACCTGGACGGGGTCGGGCTTGAGAGCGGTCAGCCAATGCCGGCCGGCCGCGGCCAGCCTCGGGATTTCTCCCGCCCGGATGGAGTGGGTGGCGTTCCTGGCGGGAGGGGCGATTGCCGCCTGCACGGGCGGACTCGTCCTGTTGACCCGATTCCTCACGCCGGGAGAGGGCCCCGCATGGACGCTCGTGGCGCTCGCGGTGGCCTTCCTTGCCGGGCGGCCTCAAGCGGCGTCGCTCGCCGCCGCGGGAATCGCGCTCGGAGTCGCCGAGTCCCTGGCGACGGTGCTCGTGGGAGGCGGGTGGCGCGAAGTCGTCGCGAGCGGGTCCGTCTTCGTCTGGATTCTCGTACGTCCTGAGCCTCGCCTCGCGGATGTCTGAGCGGCGACGCTTCCTTCTGCTCTGGGCGGTCGTCCTGGCGGCCTGCGGCAGCGCCGTGGCGGCATTGGGCCGATACGGCCTGAGCGTCGTGGCCTTGGGTCTTCTCTACGCCGCTCTCGCGACGAGCTGGAGCTGGATGCGCGCCGCCGGACTGTTCTCCTTCGGACAGGCGGCTTTTTTCGGTGCGGGCGCGCTCACGCAAGCCTGGCTCGTCACGGCGGGACGGCTTTCCCCATGGCTGGCCCTCGGCGTGAGCGCGTTGGCCGGAGCCCTGTCTGCGCTGCCGCTGATCCCGGCCCTTCGCCTTTCCCCCCCGAGCTTCGCTCTCGCGACTCTCGCTTACGCCACCCTTCTGAAGAGTCTCTCCGGCAACGTGCCGGCCTTCGGGACAGAGGGATTCCTTCTTCCCGCAACTCCGGGTTTCGACGGGGCGGCTCCCTCCGCCGTGGTGGCGCTGGCTGCGCTGGCGCTGGCCCTCGGCCTCGGCTACGAGGTATTCCTCGGCCGGGCGAGCGGTCGCGCCGCAACCGCAATCCGGCAGGCGCCCGAAACGACGCTGAGCCTGGGGATCGACCTCATCGGCCAGCGCTGGCGCCCCGTGATCCTGAGCGCGGCTGCGACTGCCCTGGCGGGCGGTTTCTATGCTCACCTCCTCGGGAGCGTCGAAACGACTGTGGTCTTCTCTCCGATCTTTTCTGTCCTGCCGCTCGTGCTGGGAATGCTCGGGGGCGCGCTGCACCCGCTGGGCGGGATACTCGGGACGCTCGCTCTCTACCCAATCGACGAGCTGATCCTGAGGCCCGCGCTTCCCCAGTCCCACACGTTGGCCTATGGCGTCGTCCTGTGCGGCCTCCTGCTGTTCAAGCCCGAGGGACTCCTCGGGGCCCGGATGCCGGGGATCCCGGCCGGCACGGCTCTCAGGCCCAAGCCTCGTGATTCGTTCTCCCTGGAAGTTCGCCGCATGACCGTGAGGCGAAACGGAGCGGTTGTGCTCCGCGATGTCAGCTTCGTGATAGAGCCAGGGCAGACTCTCAGGGTTCTCGGTCCAAACGGCGCAGGCAAGACGTCCCTTCTCCTCGCGATTGCGGGAAGGCTCCCCGTCGGCGGGGGAAGGATCCTCTTCGGCGGCGTGAAGTCTCCGCGTGGAGCCGCGGCGCGGGCCCGGCGCGGCCTGGCCCGGGCGTTCCAGACTCCGCGACCTTTCCCGGAGTGGACGGTTCGTGAAAACGTGGCGTTCTCGGCGGAACGGGCTGGCGTCCCGGGCGAAGTGGACAGGCTCCTTGCGGAGCTTCAGTTGTTGGAGCTTTCAGACCGCCCGGCGGGACAGATCAGCGTGGGAGAAGGAAAGCGCCTGGAGCTCGCGAGGGTGCTGGCGTTCAAACCCGTGATGTTGCTCCTGGACGAGCCCTTGGCCGGACTCAGTCCGGATTCTTCGGAACGTGTTTCCGGGGTGATCGACCGGGCGCGCCGTCAGGGCGCGGCGGTGATCTGGGTCGAGCATGGTCCGGCCACCACCGACGCGGCGAGCCGGCTCCTCGTGCTCGAGGGCGGTCGAGTCCGCTTCCACGGGTCGCTCGCCGACTGGCAGGCGGAGCGTGAGGCGACGCCGTCGTGACGGCTCGTCTCGAGGCGCGCGATCTCACGGGCGGCTATCCCGGAGCGACCGTCTTCTCGGGGGTGAGCCTGTCCGTGGAGTCCGGCGACGTCCTGACGATACTGGGCGCGAACGGGTCGGGGAAATCGGCGCTGCTCGAGACTCTCCAGGGGCTGCTCGAGCATCGAGGTGGCGCTGTCCTCCTCGACGGCGAACCCGTGCAGGATCGGCCTCCGGAGGACCGGGCCGCGCGGGGGATGAGCTTCGTCTCCGACCGGCGATGGCTCTTCGGGGACATGACGGTCGGCGAGCATCTCCGCGTCGGTGCTTTTCGCGCAGCAGCCCGGCGCGCCTGGCGCCGCCGCGCTCTCGAAATGAGGGACCTGTTCACGGGCCTGCCCGCGGGCCGCGGCGCGCGGCCGGCTCTCCTGAGCGGCGGGCTCCAGCAGCAGCTGGCATTGGCGCGATTTGGAATGTGCTCCCCGCGTGTCTGGCTGCTCGACGATCCTCTTCAGGGTCTCGACGAGATCGTGGCGGGACGCGTTCTCGGGTGGATCCGGGGAGCGGCCTCGGGAGGCGCGGCCGTGATCCTGACGGGCCAGCACGTCCGCGCGCTCCTCGGCGTGGCGACAAAGGCCATGTTTCTCGAGGGGGGCGCCTTGACGGCGATCCCCGTCGGCGCCGAGGGTCTCGCCGATCCGCGCGTGCGCCGGTTGCTCTGATTCGTGCCGGCGGAAGCGTCGTATAGTCCGTTCCGCCATGAGCGAACCTGCCGTCGGCTCCAGCGCCTCCGCGCATCTCACCGTCGCGCCCTCCGATCTCGCCAGCGCCGTCAACCTCGAGCCCGCGGACGCGTTCCCGCCCGTGTTCGCGACGTCCCGGATGGTGGCGCTCATGGAGATTGCGGCCGCGCGCGTTCTCCGCCCGCATCTGCGCGAGGGCGAGGCCTCCGTCGGCGTCTCGCTCGAGGTCGTCCACTCGGCGGCCACTCCTCCGGGCGCCACCGCCACCGCCACGGCGAAGTTCGTCGGCCGCGAGGGAAAACTCTTTCTCTTCGAGGTCTCGGCCTCCGACGACGCGGGCGAGATCGGCCGGGGCACGCACAAGCGCGCGATCGTCACCGTCGAGAGGCTCATGGGCGGCGCGGCTCGCCGTGGAGTGAAGGCCTGAACCCTGACCCCTCGCCGGCGAGCTTCCAGGTCCTCGGATCCCGCCTCGAATACCGCTGGCTCGGACCGCGGCCCACGGACGCGCCGACGATCGTGTTCCTGCACGAGGGTCTTGGATGTGTCGGGATGTGGCGCGACTTTCCCGGCCGCCTGGCCTCCGCGACCGGCTGCGGCGCTCTCGTCTACAGCCGGATAGGCTACGGCGCGTCAGACCCGGTGCGTGGGCCGCGGCCGGTTCGCTACATGCACGACGAAGCGCTGGAAGTGCTTCCCGCCGTTCTCGAGCATTTCAAGCTCGGGAAGGTGATCCTCTTCGGACACAGCGACGGCGCGTCGATCGCGCTGGTCCATGCCGGCGCCCATTCGAGCTCAGTTCTCGGGCTGATCGTCGAAGCGCCGCACGTCTTCGTGGAGTCCATCAGCATCGAAGGGATCGAGCGGATCACGGCGGATTACGAGACGGCGCGCCTGAGAGAGCGGCTCGCGCGCCATCACGGCCGCAACACGGACTCGATGTTCCGAGGGTGGTCCGGCGTCTGGCTCAGTTCCGAGTTCCGGGAGTGGAACATCGAAGAGTACCTGCCGGCAATCGAGTGCCCCGTGCTCGTCGTCCAGGGCGAAGACGATCACTACGGCACGCTCAAACAGGTCGACGCCGTGGCGGCGCAGGTCAAGGGTCCGGTCGAATCACTGATCCTTCCGCATTGCGGCCACTCCCCGCACGCGGAACGGCCGGATGAAGTCCTTGCAGCGGCGGCCCGATTCCTCCAAATGGCAGTCGAGAGCGGACGCAGAGTCGAGTGAGTTCCCAAGGAGCACAGACAGAATGCTGCTCTCCCATGCTCGCCCGGCTCGCTCCCTCGCTTTTCTTGCAGTCGCCGCGGCGGCACTCGGACCCGCACAATCGCCCGCAGCCCGGGCGGCGGATCTGCCACGCGAACGGCTCATGTATGCGACCCGACGGCCAGTCAGCTCCCAGCTCTACCTCTTTGAGGCCGGATCGCCGCCGAAACCGATCACAGACGATCCGGCTCTCAATTACGACGCGACGTTTTCTCCCGATGGCAGGTGGGTCGTGTTCTGCTCGGAGCGCTCCGGGAATCCCCATCTCTATGCGATCGACCTGACCCACGCCGGTCCGCCGAAACAGCTGACACGCGGACATTTCATGGACGCCGCGCCCGCGTTCATGCCCGACGGTAAGTCGCTGCTGTTTGTGAGCGATCGCGGCGGGAACGCCGATCTGTTTACGATGCCATTCCGTCCAGTCGACCCCGGGGCGGGAGACGAAGCGAAGAATCTGACGCGCAGCGCGGCCGGCGATTTTCGGCCCGCAGTGTCGCCGGACGGGAAGTTCGTCGCCTTCAGCAGCGACCGCGATAACAACCACAGCTATCCCTACAGGGCCGAGATCTATGTCATGAATCTGAGCGGAGCGGACCCGCGCCGGCTGACGACGTCGGACGCAATGAATGGTTCTCCCGCGTGGTCCCGCGATGGCCGCACGCTCTTTTTCTACTCGGACCGCGAAGGCGGGAGCTTCCGCATCTGGGCGATGGACTCCGACGGCACGCACCAGCGCGCGCTCACGCCAGGAGGGGGCGCCGTGTTCTCGCCCGCGGTCATGCCGAACGGCCGCGTCGCGTTCGCCGAAAGAAGGCCCGGGAGCTACCAGATAATGTCGGCGGCGGCGGATGGATCGGACGTTCGCCTGGAAAGCGGGACCCAACCGGATTGCCGGGGCCCGGCGTTCGATCTTCAGAACGGTCGGATGGTCTGCACGGGACAGGGATCAGTCTCGAACGGGTCGTCGGTCATCGCGGCCGGCGCCCACGACGAGGTGCGGCTGCCCGATCGCATTCTCGATGTTCAGGGGCTGTACTCCCCGTTCTGCTCGATCAGCCCGGACGGTCTCGAATTCGTGGCAAGTGAGTCGCCGACCGTGGGCGAGTTGACCGACACGCGCCTCGTCGCCAGGCGTTTCGATGGCTCCCGGCAGCGCGAGTTGTTTCGTCCGGCGAAGCGCGCGGCGGTGTGGGGAACGACTTGGGCGCGCCGCGCCGACTTGATCGCGTTCACGGTGGGGCAGCCATTTGGTCCCGACGATGCGGTCGTGGATATCTGGACGGTCCACGGCGACGGATCGCACGCGACGAATTTGACCAAAGGCAGGTTCCGCAACAACGCGTTTCCCGACTTGACGGCCGACGGCAAAGAAATTGTCTTTCGCAGCACCCGCGATGGGAGCAAGGCCATTTATCTCATGAGCTCGGACGGAACGAAGGTGCGGCGCATCACGAGGGATCCGGCCGACGCTCTGGCCACGATGCCTTCAATTTCTCCGAATGGGGACCTGATTGCGTTCTCGACTTTTCAGATCTTCATCCAGTCGCTGAAGAACGGCAGACCCGAGGCCGGCCGACGGCTGTTTCAGGAGTATTCGCCGAGCGTGCACTCGCGTTTCTCGCCCGACGGAAGGTGGATCGCGTTCGCGTCCAGGCGCGCCTGGCTGAACGACGAGGCTCCACTTTCAAACGGGGAGTCACAACCCTACGGCGAGATTTTTGTCGCGCCGGTCGATGGGAAGTCCGAGCCGATCCGGCTGACCCATAACAAGTGGGAAGACAGCGTCCCGTGTTGGGGCGTGATGCCGCCCTCTTCGGCTGCGGGTCACGCCGGCGGGGAATAGCGGGGCCAGGTCAGGAAGCGTCTCCAGCGGACAAAACGACTCGGGTGTCCACGACGGTCAGCCCGTTCTCGTGCACGATGACGGGATTCAGATCCATCTCGTCGATCTCGGGGTGCCGCGTCACGAGGCCGGAGACCTGGACGAGAAGCTGCCGGAGAGCCGCCACGTCGGCGGGTTTTCCTCCGCGCACTCCCTCGAGCAGCTTCGCTCCCCGGGTTTCTCCGATCATCTCCGCTGCGTCGCTCTCGGTGAAGGGAACGATCCGGAACGCGACGTCGCGGAAGATCTCGACCAGGGTGCCCCCCATGCCGAACATCACGGCGTGACCGAACTGGAGATCGCGGGTCACGCCGACGATGATCTCGTGTCCCGGTCCGGCCATGGCGCTCACGAGAACTCCGCCCGACCGCGCCCCGAGCCGCCGCACGACACTCTCCAGGTCGCGGAAGGCCTTCCTGACTCCCGCTTCGTCTTTCACGTTCAGGAGGACGCCTCCGACATCGCTCTTGTGCGTCACGTCCGGGGAGTTCAACTTCACGGCGACGGGATAGCCGATGGCGCGGGCGGCGGCGACGGCCTCGTCCTCGTTGCTCGCCTGCCGCGACGGGACCACGCGCACGCCTTCGCGCGCCAGGAACGCCATCGAGTCGGCAGGAGAAAGGGACTTCCCGGCCGATGCCGGCGCCGCGGCCGCCGGAGGCGCCTCGGGCGCCCGCGGGAAACGATTCCGGGCGAACCGGACGTGGCAGGAAAAGGCCTTGACGGCGCGCTCCGGGGTGGGGAAGACGGCGATCCCCTTTTCGTGAAGGAGAAGCCGCTCGGCCCGCTCGACGTCGGCGCCGCCGAGGTACGCGACGAGATCGGTCCCGCCCGGCTCCAGAGCCGTCGACGCCCCGGGGATCGGATCCCCGAAGATCGTCAGGACGGTGTCGTAGTGCTCCCGCGCGGTCGCGATGACGTGGCGGAAACGTTCCGCGTCCCCGTCCCCCGTGAGATCGAGCGGGTTCCCGACGATGAAATGGGACGGAAGAACCTCCCGCAGCCGTGCCGCCAGAGGGGCCGGGAGAGGGCTGATCCGGAACCCGTTGTCCGCGGCGACGTCCGTGGCGATGATCGCCGATCCTCCCGAGCTCGTGACGATGAGCATCCGCGGTCCGGCGGGAGCCGGGACGTAGGCGAGCGCCTTGGAGAAGTCGTAAAGCTCCTCGAGCGAGCCGGCGCGGTGGATGCCGAATTGCCGGAAGACCGCGTCGTAGATCTCGTCTTTTCCGGCGAGCGACCGGGTGTGAGACTCGGCGGCCTTCCGCCCTTGCTCGGTCCGTCCGGCCTTGAAGACCACGATGGGCTTCCGGCACGCGCGGACCGCGGCCAGAAATTTCGGCGCGTCCTTCACGCCCTCGATGTAAAGCGTGATCACTTTCGTATTCGGGTCGGAGGCGAAGAACTCGATCAGGTCGGCCTCGTCCACGTCGACCCTGTTCCCCATGCTCACGAACGCGGAGAACCCGAGCTTCTCCTCCGCGGCCCAGTCGATGAGCGCCGCTCCGACGGTCCCGCTCTGCGACGCGATGGCCATCGCGCCCTTCCGGGTGATGAGGGGCCAGGACGCGCAAAGCCCGTGGTGCGGGTAGTTCACGCCCTGGCAGTTCGGCCCGACGACGCGGATTCCGCACCGGGCCGCGTTGCGCTTGATCTCCTCCTGGAGGCGGGCGCCTTCCGCGCCGGATTCGGCGAAGCCGCCGGTGATGACGATGGCCGCCCGTACGTTCCGCTCGCCGAGCTCGAGGATCGTGCCGGGGACGGAAGCCGCGGGAATGATGACGACGGCCAGATCGGTGCCCGACGGGATGTCGCGCACCGACTTGACGGAAGGGACCCCGAGGATCGTCTCTCCCTTCGGGTTCACGGGGATGACGGGACCGCCGAACCCCGCGTCGAGGATGTTCTTCAGGATCGTGAAGCCCAGCTTCCCCGGCTTTGCGGAGGCTCCGATCACAGCCATGGCGTTCGGACGAAAAAGCGCCTGCAGCGAGTCACTCATATCGCTCCTCGAAGATCGTGGTGATCGAAGTCTATCGCGCCGAACGGCCGGTCAGCGCGCACCGTTCAACACGACGGTTTCGATCCCGCGAACATCTTCGCAGGCGCTTAGGAGACCATGCCGGGCCCGCTTCAGGCCGCGTGAAGAACGTTCACTCCTTTGGGAAGGAAGTCCCGCAGCTCAGCCTCCGGAGGAGAAGACTCCGTCCAGAAGAACCGCTTCCCGGCTTTCTGCTGATCGGCCAGATAGCCCAGAACGACCCCACCGAACGTGAGCAGGAGCACCACGACGGAGCTCAGGAAAACGCCGGACTCGAGGACCATGTAATCCGCAAGGATGGCTTCCATCATCCTCACCTCCTCTCCATCCATCAGAAACATGGTCCCAGAGGGAGGATTCTGTCAATGCGAACGGACTACATTCCCATTCGAGGGGTCGTCTCCCCCCTGGGGCTCGGGTCGTCTGCCGGGGCGAGGAACCCCGCGAGCCGGTCCGTGTTCACGACGAAGTGCTGGCCGTCGCGTTTGAGCAGGCCCATTCGCTTGAACCTGTTGATCTGCGTCGTGACGGTCTCGCGGGTGGTACCGATCAGCTTGGCCAGGTCCTCGTGCGTGAGACGCAGGGGAATCTCGGTCCCTCCGGGCGTCGGGAGGCCGTGCTCCTTCGAAAGCTGGAGGAGGACCTTTCCGAGCCTCTGGTAGGACCAGGTGTGGCCGAAGCCGGCGAGGCCCCGCTCGACCCGGACGAGCCGTTTGGAGAGAAGACGGATGAAGTTCCGCGCGACCCCCGGAGTCGAGGAGAGGATCTCCTCGAATCTCTTCCGCGAGATGATCATGACGAGGACGTTCGTCGAGGCGACGGCGTCGAAAGCCCGCCTTTCCTCGGCGAAGAGAAGCTCGCCGAAGATCTGGTCCGGCTTGAGGAGATGGAGGATCGTTTCGCCGCCCTTGTCGGAGACCGAGACGAGCCTGACCAGCCCCTCCGTCACGATGAACATCTCGTCGCCGGGATCTCCTTCGGAGAAGATCTTGGCGCCCTTCCGATAGCGGCGCTCAGGGCACAGGCGGGCGATCCGGCGCAGATCCGCATCGGACAAACCCCTGAACAGCTCGAGAGCCGTCGGTCGGATCAAGGCTTCAAGTCTAACTCCGGGAAGTCCGGCTCAGCGGGAGCGGAAGGCACGAACGCCGAGAAGCTCCTTCATGGAGCCCCTCGGCGATTCGTAACGAGCCTTCCTCACGCGGCCAGCAGCGCCCGGTCCTCCTTGGGAACGCGGGGCTCGGCCTTCGGAAGGGGCCACTCCGCCCAGAAGAACCGCTTACCGGTCTTCTCTTCATCCGCGAGGCGGCCCAGAAGGACGCCTCCGACGGCGAGGACGAGAAGCACGAACGCACTCAGGGAAACACCCGCTCCAACGGCGATTTCCGAAAGGATGCCTATACCATCGCATTCACCTCCTTTCACCATGTGGGAACCCGCATCGATGTGCCGTCCCACTCCGGTTGAAAATATGTTCGAGGAGATGAAAACTTTCTGTACGACCTTTCACATCCTTCACGATATTCTTCGTCTGGAGCGGCGTTCCGAAGAAGGAAGCAAGAGCCTTTCACGTTTTTCTCTCCGGAGTGTGAAAGGTCTCACAGAAACCTGGGGGACGCCCGCCTACCTGTTGGAAGGCAGATCAACAGGCATAGGAGAGAACGCCGTGGAACAGAGAACGCTCAGTCGGTCCTGGCGCATCGTCGGGGGCCTGTTCATGAACCTGGCCCTCGGCTCCCTTTACGCGTGGAGCGTCTTCGTCGCCCCCCTGGAGAAGGAATTCGGCTGGAAGCGGGCCGACACCTCTCTCGTGTTCACCTGGGCCATCGTCGTCTTCGCCCTCAGCTTCATCATCGCGGGCCGCCTGCAGGACAAGCTCGGTCCTCTCCGCATCTCCCTGACGGGCTGCATTCTCCTGACGCTGGGCTTTCTCCTCTGCGCCCGGACGTCGAGCCTGAACTACCTGATCGTGTGCTTCGGCGTCCTGGTGGGCATCGGCAACGGCTTCGGCTACGCGACGCCCATACCCGTGATGGCGAAGTGGTTCCCGGACAAGCGCGGCCTGGCCGTCGGCCTGGCCGTGGCCGGATACGGCGGCGGTTCGGCCATCTTCGGGCCTCTCGCGAACCTCTGGCTCATTCCCGCGTACGGCTGGCGTGCCACTTTCGTCGTGCTCGGTCTCGTATTCTTCGTCATGACGCTCGCCGGCTCCCTCCTGCTGAAGAACCCTCCGGTCGGGTATCGCCCGCCGAACTGGTCGCCGGCTCCGGCCTCCAAGGTCCTCGCGACGACGCACGAATTCCCGCCGGGCGAGATGTGGCGCACCCCGGCCGCCTGGTTCATGTGGGTCGCGTACGCGCTGGGCACCTCGGCGGGGCTGATGGTCATCAGCCAGCTCGTGCCGTTCGCCAAGAGCATGAAGATCCCGGGCGAGGCGCTCGCGGCAATCACCCTTTTCGTCGGCGCCACGGGCAACGCCGCGGGCCGGATCTTCTCCGGCTGGATGTCCGACACGCTCGGCCGTCTGAACGTCCTGCGCCTCATGATCGGCCTGTCGGCGGTCGCCATGCCGCTGCTCTACCTGACCGGCGGCAACGTGGTCATGCTCTACGTCATGGTCTTCGTCGTCTACTGGTGCTACGGCACGCAGCTCTCGGTGAACGCCTCCACGACATCCGATTTCTGGGGCACGAAGAACGCCGGCATCAACTACGGCCTGCTGTTCACCGCCTGGGGCGTGGCCGGAATGATCGGACCCCGGATCGGCGGCGTCCTCTTCGACAAGTACAAGAACTACGAAGCGGCGTTTTACGCGGCCGCGGGGCTCGCGGTGGTCGCCTTCGTGTGCGAGCTGCTGGCGAAGCGGCCGGGGGTTCCGGCCGAGGCTCGCGTGGACGTTCCGGCGGGGGCGGGCGCGAAGGCGTGACCGCGCCGGACATTGATGTGCCGTCCCAATTGGGTTCAAATATGTTCGAAGGGCTGAAATTCTTCTGTACGACCTCCTGCATCCTCCGTCGAGAGAGGAGATTCTCCGCGACTTCGAGAAGCTGATCGGGGAGCGGAAGCTCTTCGGCGCCGAGCTCGACCCGACGATCATCAAGAAGAGCGGAAAGGGAACACGGTATCTCATCGGCAACGTTCCACGCAGGTCGAAGCTGCTTCGCCTCTGGGCGCGCCTCTTCCGAAACGCGATCGCGCCCTGCGCGCTTTTCGAAGCGCTCGCCGCGCGAACTCACGAGTTCGCGCACCGGGAGAACTTCCTCCTCTTCGGAAGGGACCGGATCCTTTATGACACGCAGATCTTCCAGGCCGAGGAGAGCGTCGGCGAGCTGACGCTCAGCTTCAGGTCCCTGAGGGACCCGGCGCTCGGCGTGCTCGCGTACCTCTCGGGAGCGAGGCTGCGGGTCGTCTACATCGAGCACATCGGCCTGACGGCGCAGAGGTCGGGCTACGCCTCGACTCTCTTCCGGCACTACGAACCGCTCTTCCGCGACCTCGGCTTCAACCAGTTCCGGCTGAACGCCTCCCTGTCGGTCGGCAAGTACTACTGGGCCCAGGAGGGATTCGACTTCTCGGACAGGGCGGAGGCCGGCCGGAGAAAGGGCGCTCTGCGGGCTCTCGTGAAGGAGCGGAGCCTCGCGGTTCGCGAGATCGAGATCGGACGCCTGAACCACGCTTACGATTTCGCCCGTTTCAGGCGAGACCTGAGGATTCCCGTCTACCGGGATGCCGAGGGCTTCCACGCGCTTTCGGCCGGGGACCGCTTCCACGAGGAGGTCTCCCTGCCGGTCGGGAAAGCGTTTCTTCTCTCCTCGGCGCCGTGGGACGGGTACAAGACGATCTACACGAACACCCCGCGGAGGACGGGCTTCGTGACGTCGGACGAGTATCTCGAGCACAGAACGCGGGCCGACCATCCCGAGAGCCCCGCGCGGCTCCGCACGCTCCTGAAGGCCGTCCGAAAGCAGGGTCTGACGAGCACGCTCGTCACGCTCGCGCCGTACGTCCCCGACATGGAGTTCCTCCAGGGAATCCACGGGGAGGAATACCTGGCGAGATTCCGCGAGAGCGCTCGAAACGGCGAGAAGGTGTTTTCCACGAGGGACTGTTCCATCAGCGCGAGGAGCTTCGAGGTGGCGTTGCTCGCGGCCGGCGGGGTGATGACGGGCGTGGACGCGGTCCTGAACGGGAGGGTCGACAACGTTTTCTGCGCCGTCAGACCGCCCGGGCATCACGCGGGACGGTCTTCCGCGATGGGATTCTGCTTCATCAACAACATCGCGGTGGGAGCGGTCTACGCGCGGGCGATCTACGGCGTGGAGAGGATCTTCATCCTGGACTGGGACGTCCATCACGGCAACGGGACGCAGGAAATCTTCGACGAAGACCCTCTGACGTACTACTGCAGCCTCCACGAGCATCCGACGTTCTGCTTTCCGGGCACGGGCCGGAGGATGGAGCGGGGGAGGGGGGCGGGCGCGGGCCTCACCCTGAACCTGCCGCTGAAGCCGCACACGGTGGATGAGGAGATGATCGCGACTTTCGAGAGCGAGGTCGTCCCGGAGATCGAGCGGTTCGAGCCCGGTCTCATCATGGTTTCCGCGGGCTTCGACGCGCACGAAAGGGACCCGATCGCCGACCTCGATCTCACGGAGAAGTCCTTTGTCTACATGACGCGCAGAGTCTGCGAGCTCGCGGATCGATTCTGCGGGGGCCGGGTCGTGTCGGTCCTGGAAGGGGGGTACGACGGTCCCGCCCTCGCCTCGTCGGCCCTCGCCCACCTCAGGGCGCTTCAGGGAAGGAGTCAGTAATGTTCGTCGGAAAGAGGATGACACGCAGCGTCATCACGGTCGGGAGAAAAGACACCCTGAGGTTCGCGAGCCACGCCCTGCACGAGCACAGGATCCATCAGCTGCCGGTCGTCGAGGGCGGGGAGCTGGTCGGCTTCGTGTCGGGCACGGACATACGCAACTCGACGTTCGAGGAGACGACGGTCTCCGAGACCGGCAGGATCGTCGTGAAGAACAAGACGGTCGAGGAGGTCATGACGCGCGATGTGGTCACGGTGAGCCCCTGGGATACGGTCGAGGACGCGCTCCTCATCTTCCACAAGAGGAGGCTGGGCGCCCTGCCGGTCGTGGAAGGAAGGAAGCTGGCGGGGATCATCACGAAAGCGGACGTGCTGGCGGCGTTTTGCGACACCCTGAGGATCGAGGAAGCCGGCGTGAGGATCGAAGTGTTCCTCCCGAGCGACGTCGGCTCCCTCATTCAGCTCTTGAAGAAGCTCGGGGAGATGGAAACCGAGATCCGGAGCCTGATCCTGTCTCCCTCGAAGGACGGTTTCGTCGCCTTCGTCAGGCTCTCGACGATCGACGTGGGGGCCGTGAAGAAAACGCTCAAGGAAGCCGGGCTTCAACGTCCCCGAGCTCTCGGACTTCCTGGGAGCGCCCGTCACGTCGCGAGGTGGATCCGCTTGATGTAGGCCATCTCCTCGAGCTTGTCGGTCGAGCCGTTCAGCCCGCTGTCGCGGATCCCGCCGATCGGCAGCGAGACGTCGCTGTAGAGCGGCCCTTCGTTGATCATGACCCTCCCGGCCGCGAGGTCGCTGCCGATGGCCGACGCCGCGGCAGGCTCTCCGAACACGCTCGCGCCGAGGCCGTACGGGCCGTCGTTCGCGAGAGCCACCGCCTCCTCGACGGTGTCGAAGACCACGAAGGAGCGGACGGGAGCAAAGGCCTCCTCGGTCCAGAGAAAAGGCTTCTCCTCCTCGCTCCGTCCCAGGATCTGCGCCTTCTCGAATTCGACGAGCGTGGGAGTGAAGAACGGAGCCTCGGCCCGGCCCCCGATCAGGAGACGGCCGCCCTTCTCCAAAGCCTCCCGGACCTGGTATGTCGCAATGTCCAGGCTCTCGTGCTTGCCGATGGGACCGATGTCGGTCTCCTCGTCGCGCGGGTCGCCCACCTTCAACCGGCGGATTCCATCGACGAGCCGCTCCCGGAACTCCGGGGCGATCGAGCGCTGTACGATGAACCGCTTGGCGGCGATGCAGAGCTGACCGCTGTGCGCGAAACCCCCGAGGAGGCCGGCAGCGGCGGCGTTCGTCAGATCCGCGCTCTCGAGCACGATGAACGGGTCGTTCCCGGCGAGCTCGGGGACGTACTTCTTCATCCGCCCGCCCACGTGCAGCATGCATTCGCCGAGCGTCTTCTTCGTCCTCGCGAGGTGGGAGCCCATCTTGATGAGGTTGTCCTTGCCGACGGGGCTCGAAGCGTAGTGGACGAGGACGTCGACTTCCGGGTTCTCGATGAACTCCCAGGCAGCGTCCTCCCCCGGGCAGGTCGAGAACTGGACGCTGTCGGCAGGGCAGCCTGCCTCGACGGCGATCTGGACGAGCCGCCGGCAGATGAGAGGAACGAGGCTCGAAGGCTTCTCCACGACGGCGTTGCCGGCCCCGAGCGCGCAGAGCATCGTGTAAAGCGGCACGACGAGAGGCGTGTTGCGCGGAGGGAGGACTCCGACCACGCCGTACGGCTCGCGCGTCAGGAAGTTCCGCCCCGAGGCGGCGGGGAGCTCCCGCGGCTTCAGGAGCTCCAGCCTGCGCTCGAGGTTCATACCGCTCGCGATGGCCCGGTCCATCTCCCATCGCGCGAACTTGCGGGGCTGGCCTGCTTCGCGGACCATGAGCTCCTCGAACTCGGGACGGCGCTCTGCAAGCCGCGTCGCGATGCGGCGCCCGAGCTCGGCGCGCTCCTCGAAGCTCGTCTTCCTGACGACCCCCTTGGCCTGGAACGCCCGGTGGATCTTCGCGCGCAGGTCCCGGCGCGTGTCCACCTGCACCTCGCCGATCACCTCGCCCGTGTATTTGTCGCGGATCTCGGTCGTTCGGAGCGCCGGCATTTTCGTCGCGGATGCTAGCACCGCGCGCGCGGTCACTCGGGGGCGAAGAGCGCGGCGGCGTTGTCGAAGAGGATCTTCCGCTTGACCGCGTCCGGAAGAGGAAGCGCGAGGAAATCCTCGACGTTCCGGCGCATCGTGAGGACACCCTTCGACGGCCAGTCGGTTCCCCACAGGACGCGGTCGGCGATCTCGGCAATCCGCGGAAGAACGTCGAGTAGCTTTCGCGGCGGGATCCCCGAGATGTCGAGCAGGACGTTCGGGTGGCGCCTCGCGAGAAAGAAAGCCGTGTCGTACGAGAGAGGGCGGCCGGCGTGGCAGAGGACGAGCGTCGTGCCGGGGAAGTCGACGGCCACGTCGTCGCAGGGCATCGGGTCGGCGTAGACGTTGCGGGCGCCGGGGAAGATGGACGTCCCCGTGTGGATCAGGACCGGCCGCTTCGCCTCGCCCGCGAGGCGGTAGACGTCGGCGAGAGCGGGGCATTCGTTCCGGTAGGCGTTCGCGGCCATCTCCATGTGGGGCGGGTGCAGCTTGATCGCGCCGAGGCGGTAGACGTCGAGGAGCCGCTTCATGTCGGAGGCGACGTCGCGCGAGTGCCGTGGGTGGATCCCCCCGACCGGGACGAGACGGTCGCGGTGGCCCTCCACGTACCGCGCGATCCAGGGATTGACGAGGTCGGTGATCCCGATGACGTCGGGAGCCACGGAGTTGATCAGCGCGGCCCGCGCGATCCCCTCGGTGTCCATCACCCGGAGGAGAGCGTCGGCCGAGCTCATGACCCGCCCGAGAAGGTCGAGGTCGTCCCGCCCGCCGAGCATGAAGCGGCGGGCTCCCTCGTTCATCTGGTCATGCGGACCGACGTGGATGTGGGCGTCGAAAACCGGGATGGCGGATGACACGCGCGGGATGATAGCGGACCCCGCCTGCCGGCTCCGCGGTGCTAACATGATCGCCCCGCTGACGCGGGGGATAGGCACGACGTCCGCTTCATGCGAACACTTTTCCTGCCGCCGACCTATCAGGATTCCGCGGAATTCGGCCGTCTCATCCTGCGCGACGGCTCCACCGCGTTCATCCGCCCGTCGGAGCCGGGAGACCTCGACGCGCTGCGCGAGTTCTTCCACCAGCTCTCGCCGGAGTCGAAGCGGCGCCGCTTCTTCTCGGCCGCCGACCCGGCCGAGACGCTGCTCAGGCGGCAATGCGATTCGTCCAATCCCCGGTCGCAGCTCACGCTGATCGTGAGCCGGGTCGTCGAGGGCACGTCCCGGATCATCGCGACCGGGTCCTACGTCGCGCGCGACGAGGCCAGCGCCGAAGTCGCCTTCGCGGTGGACGACGAGTTTCAGGGGAAAGGCCTCGGAGGCCTTCTCCTGGAGCGGCTGGCCCTTCTGGCGGTGCGGCACGGCTTCGTCCGCTTCTGGGCGCTGACGCTGCTCGGCAACCAGCTCATGCTCGAGACCTTCCGCCAGTCGGGCTTTCCGATTCACTCGAAGATCGAGGACGAGTCCGTCGAGATCGATTTTTCCGTCGCTCCGAGCGAGGACAGCGTCAGCCGTTCGGAGATCAGGGATCGCGTCTTCACGACCGCGTCGCTTCGTCCTTTCTTTCAGCCGCGGTCCATCGCCGTCGTCGGCGCCTCGCGGGACACCTCGAGCATCGGCACGCGCATCCTCGAGGCCCTTTCCCACGGAGGATTCGAGGGCCCGATATACGCGGCGAGCCCGGCCCTGCCATCCATCGCGCCGTGGCCGGCCTACCCCTCCGCGCGAGAGATCCCGCGCGGGACGGATCTCGCCATCATGGTGACGGAGCGCGACTCGGTGCTGGAGGCCGTGGACGACTGCGCCGCCGCCGGCGTCCGTGCGCTCGTCATCATCACGGCCGGATTCGCGGAGGCGGGCGCCGAAGGGCGCGCCCTGCAGGAGAAGCTCCTGGAGAAAGCCCGCGGCCACGGGATGCGCGTGGTCGGCCCGAACTCGATGGGTCTCCTGAACACCGATCCGGCCGTCCGGCTCAACGCCTCGGTGTCTCCGGCTCTTCCGCCCGGCGGGAGCGTCGCGATGCTGTCCCAGAGCGGGGCGCTGGGCCTCGCCATGCTGGCGCTCGCGCGGCAGCGCCACGTGGGCATCTCGACTTACATCAGCGTGGGAAACAAGGTCGATATCTCCGGCAACGACCTTCTGCAGTACTGGGAGGGCGACGACGCGACGCGGGTCATCCTCCTGTACCTCGAGTCGTTCGGGAATCCGCGCCGGTTCGCGCGGGTCGCCCGGGCCGTGAGCCGGGGGAAGCCGATCGTCGTCGTGAAACCGGGGCGCCGCGCGACGAGCCTGGAGACCGGACCGGACGCGTCGGCTCTCGGCGCGGACGACACCGTGGTCGATGCGCTCTTCCGCCAGACGGGCGTCATCCGCGCCGAGACGCTGGACGAGCTCTTCGACCTCGCCTCTGCGCTCGACCGGCAGCCTCTGCCGGCGGGGCGCCGCGTGGCGATCCTCTCGGACCGGAGCGGCCCCGGCATCCTCTGCGCGGGCGCCTGCGAGGCCGCCCGGCTGATGGTACCTTCGCTCTCCGACTCGACGACGAAGGGGCTCGAGGCGTTCCTCCCGGCCGGCACGGCGATCGGCAATCCGCTCGAGCTGGCCGCCTCGGCCACGGCGGAACAGTACGCCCGGGCGCTCGAGCTGCTGCTCCTCGATCGCGAGGTGGATTCCGTGATCGCGATCCAGACCCCGCTCGACGCGGACGAATCGGCCGCGATGCTGGAGGCCATCCGGCTGGGCACGGCGGGAGCGCGCGCGGCGGGAGGCGCGGGCAAGCCGGTCCTGGCCTGCCTCGTCGCGAAGGAGGACGCCAGCGGGCCGATCGTGCTCGCCGGCGAGACGATTCCCACGTACGCCTACCCGGAATCGGCCGCGCGCGTCCTCGGAAAGGTCGCCACGTACGCGGTGTGGCGAGCGGGCCCGCACGGGATCGTCCCGGACTTCGACGACATCGACCCCGCCCTCGCGCGCGGAACCTGCCGGAAGGCGATCGAGGAGCGCGGAGCGGGTTGGCTCACGGCGGACGAGGCGAGAGCGGTCCTTCGAGCCATGCACCTTCCCGTTGTTCCGGGAGGGGTCGCGCGCACGGCCGACGAAGCCGCCAGGATGGCCCGGAGCGTCGGGTTCCCGGTGGCCGTCAAGTCGGCAAGCCCCCAGATCTTTCACAAGACCGAGAAGGGGGCCGTCCACCTGAACGTGGCCGACGAGGCCGCGGTCCGGCGGGTTTTCGGCCTGATCCGCGATTCCCTGAAGACGGATGGCAGCTTCGTGCCGAACGAGGGGGTGCTCGTGCAGCCGACGGTCAAGAGCGACGTCGAGGTGACGGTCGGCATGTTCGAGGACCCGTCCTTCGGCCCTCTCATCGCATTCGGGCTCGGCGGAATTCACGTGGAGGCGATCGCGGAGCCGGCGGTCCGCGTGACTCCGCTGACCGACAGGGCGGCCGCGGCCATGGTGCGTGAAACCCGCGGCTATCCTCTGCTGGCGGGCTATCGCGGCTACCCGCCCGCCGACATCGAGGCGATCCACGACGTCCTCCTGCGGGTCTCCCGCCTCGTCGAGGAGGTGCCCGACATCGCGGAGCTCGAGCTCAGCCCGGTCTTCGTCGGGTCTCCCGGCCAGGGCTGCCGCATCCTCGACGCGCGCATCCGCGTGGCGCTCCCCCGGAAGGGGCGGGCCGCGCGTTACACGACGACCTCTCCCGCGGCGCCAAGCGCCACGGACGCCACCACCAGCGGTCGCGAAGACGACCGTCGAAGGAGCAATAAATGACCGAGCCCGCCGACCATGACTCGCTCTGCCGGAAAATCGTCGCGCACAGTCCGATGGCGATCATGTTCGCGGACCGCGAGGGAAAGATCCGCCTCTGGAACTCGGGAGCCGAGACCGTGTTCGGGTACACGGAAAAAGAGGCGCTCGGACAGTCGCTCGACCTGATCGTGCCGGAGCGACAGAGGCAGAGGCACTGGGAAGGCTGGGACAAGGTCATGGCGAGCGGCGTCACGAAGTACGGACGCGACCCGCTCGCGGTTCCGGCCATGCGGAAGGACGGCTCGCGGATCTCCATCGAGTTCAACGTCGTACTCGTCCGCGCCGAGAGCGGCGAGCTCGCGGGCGTGGCCGCGATGGTCCAGGACGTCACGG
The DNA here is from genome assembly GCA_963809425.1 of Thermoanaerobaculia bacterium. GTDB lineage: Bacteria > Acidobacteriota > Thermoanaerobaculia > UBA5066 > UBA5066 > Fen-183. The sequence goes on along the minus strand of CAWEJK010000002.1, from coordinate 326,078 downwards.
CCCGGTGGCAGAAGCAAAAAGAGATGAACGCGCGCCTCGCGGCCCTCGAGGCCGGGGCGAAGGAAGGCGGCAGCTCCGGAGTAAAGCCGTAGCGCAATCCTCGGAGAAGTGCGCTCGATGCCAAAGCAGCTCGGTTTCCTGCTTGCGGCCGGTCTGGTCGCTTCCTACATTGCCGTCGCGAGCGGCTCTGCCTCCGCCTATACCTCCCGTGTAGACAACGGCACGGGCGACGGCGCCGTGCAGGCGGCCGATCTCGCGTCGCTGTGCCAGCCCCCCTGAATCAGCTCGCACGTAGAATGGCGCGCTCTGGAGGGATTAGATGGACTTTAGACGTGTGAGCGATCTGGCCGCGCCGGACGGCCATGCCATTCCCGGTTTCCTCTTCGTGCCGGATTCGCCTCGCGGCGGCGCCGTGGTGTGCCACGGCTACGGCTCGTCGAAGGAGCAGATGCTCGGGGTCGTGACGGCGATCGCGGAGAAGGGAATAGCCGCGCTCGCGATCGACATGTGCGGGCACGGGGACAACGCGGCGCCGATCGGCCCGGCGATGCGCGACGAGATCGAGGCCGCGGTCGCTTTCGTCCGGCGGTTCGGCAGGACGGCGGTGATCGGCCACAGCCTCGGCGGAAGACTCGCGCTGATGTCGTCCGCGGACGTCATGGTGGCGATGTCGCCGTCCGTCATGATGCAGATGTCCCCGCAAGGCAAGTGGATGTTCGAGAACCTCCCGAGCCCGGGGCTCCGCGAGCCTTACTCGGGGTATGTCCTCGAGCTCCTCGAGAAGCTCGGCCCTGTTCCGCCGCACGGCCGCCCCTGTCTCCTCCTGTATTCGGAGCGCGATATCCAGGCGCTTCTGGACGGCTCCGCGGCCCTGCAGGCCGATCTCACCGGGGCCGAGAAGCGCCTCGTTTCCGAGGACATTCGCCCGGACGTGCAGCACGAGAACGGCCTCATCCGCTACCTTCCGCGCTGGTTCAACCACAGCGAGCTCCGCTTCAACCGATCGGCCTGCGAAACCACGGCGGCCTGGCTCGCGGATCACCTCGCAAAGGCCTGACGAGACGCACGTTCTCTGCGGGACCCTGTGCTACGCTGAGAGCAGACGGGGGCCAGATCATGAAGTGGGAATACTTCGATCGAATGGTCATCTTCAGCGATGGGGATGGAGGAATGGTGAGCGGGCTGGATGCCTGGATCAACGGCACCGGCGCCGAGGGCTGGGAGCTCGTCTCGTCGGCGCCTCTCATCGCTCCGAACAAGGACGGCGTCGCCTACGGGACGATCGGCCTCCACCTGATCTTCAAGCGCCCCGTCGCGTCTCCGCCGGCGGCGTGAGCGCGATGGCTGGGTTGAAAGGCCCGGCGCTGATCGAGAGCCGCTACGGCGCCCTTGGGAGCGGCGGTCAGACCTTGACGATCAAGGGTGTCGTGTACTCGGCCGCCGAGCTTCTGATCTGCATGGCTCTGAACTTCGACGACAGCCGGGCCATCGACGCGCAGGTCCTGCCGGACGGTCGCTACGTCTTCCGGTACTACGACGGGCAGGACCAGCGCGTGGTCGCCCTCGAGTTCGACGCCGACTTCCAGCCTCTCGGCGAGGTACGCGCCCAGTTCCCGGAATGGATCGGAGACGATGAGTACTACCCACAATACTGCGGCCATTAGAGCGGGAGGGCACGAGATGGCGTACGAGAATCTCCTCTTCGAGACGGAGGGGTCCGTCGCCGTCGTGACGCTGAATCGCCCCGCGAGGCGCAACGCCCTGTCGCTGGGACTCATGAAGGAGCTCCTGGACTGTTTCGGGCGCATCGGGGAGGACAGGCAGCTTCGCGCCGTCATCCTCGGCGCGGCGGGGAAGGTCTACAGCTCCGGGCACGATCTCAGCGAGCTCGTCGGGAGGGACATCAACGCGTACCGCCAGATCTTCGACGTCTGCGCCGAGCTCATGACGAAGATCCAGTCGATCCCGCAGCCGGTCATCGCCGAAGTCCAGGGTGTCGGCGACGGCGGCCGGATGCCAGCTCGTGGCGACCTGCGACCTCGCGGTGGCGGCCGACGACGTCTGGTTCGCGACCCCGGGCGTCAAGATCGGGCTCTTCTGCACGACCCCCATGGTGGCGTTGAGCCGCGCCGTCGGCCGGAAGCGCGCCCTCCAGATGCTCCTCACCGGGGAACCGGTCGACGCGAGGACGGCGGCCGAGTGGGGACTCGTCAACAGCGTCGTGCCGGCCGGCGCGCTGCGCGAGGAAACGCGAAAGCTCGCGGGACGGATCGCGGAGGCGAGCCCCGTCACGCTCGCGATCGGAAAGCAGGCTTTCTACTCGCAGATCGACCTCGACCAGCCGAAAGCGTACGCATACGCCAAGGAGATCATGTCGATGAACTCCATGGCGGTCGATGCCCAGGAGGGGATCTCCGCTTTTCTCGGGAAGAGGGCGGCCTGCTGGACGGGCAGATGAAGAAAGAAGGAGGCGTTCCATGATCACCTTCGAATACCGGTTCGACGTTCTCCCCGGAAAACTGAGGGAGTACGAGAAGTACACCAAGGGCCCCGGCAAGGACGTCTGGCTGAAGTTCAAGGGCGTCAAGGGGGTCCGCGTGTTCAAGAGCATGCTCGGCGGGTCATCGCCGCAGCGGCTCGTCCAGGTCGACCTGGAAAGCCTCGCGGCGCTCGAGAAGATCGTCACGGACCCGGGCTTCCGGAAGGTGAAGCACAACTTCCACAGCCTCGTCACGCACGTCAGCGACTCGCTGCTCTTTCAGGTGAGCGACAAGAGGAAATAGCGGGCTCGCTCGGCGCGCCGTGGGCCACCTCGCCGGCAAGGACGTCTTCCGCCAGCTCGGCGAGAAGATCGACAGCCTGACGCTTCGCGCGCCCTGGAGCGAGACGTTCCGCAGGATTCTCGAGGAGCTGTACTCGCGGGAGGAAGCCGAGATCTTCGTCGCGATGCCGTACGGGTTCGCCTCCCTCGCGCGCATCGCGAGGACCACGGGCCGCGAGGAGTCGGCGCTGCGCAAGACTCTCGAGAGCATGGCAGACCGCGGGCTCGTGATCGACTTCCTGTTCGGCGACGTCACCCGGTACATGCCGAGCCCCATCGCGATCGGCATCTTCGAGTTCTCGATGATGCGGACGGGCCCCGGCGTCGACTCGGCGACGCTCGGCAAGCTGTTCCACGAGTACCTTTCGGACGGCGCGTTCTTCGTCGAGAACAGCAGGGACGGCGCCCGCGTCAGCATCCTTCGCGCGCTGCCCCACGAGGGGGCGATCGCGCCTCACGTCGAGATCCTCGACTACGAAAAAGCCGGCGCGATCCTCGACGCGGCCAGGAAATTCTCGATCGGCATCTGCTCGTGCCGGCACGAGAAGCTGCACGCCGGCGTGCGGGAGTGCGACGGCCCGCTCGAAGTCTGCACGGCCTTCGATCGCGGGGCGGACTTCCTGATCCGCCACGGCCTCGCCCGCGAGGCGAGCAAGGAGGAGATGCTCGACAATCTCGCGCGCTCGCGCGAGCAGGGCCTCGTCCTGTCGGCCGACAACGTGCAGAAGAACGTCGGCTTCATCTGCCACTGCTGCGCCTGCTGCTGCAACGTGCTGGCGGGGCTCAGCCGCTTCGGCTGCGCGAACGCGATCGTCACCTCGACGTTCATCGCCCGCGCGGACGAGGACGTCTGCCGGGATTGCGGGACGTGCGCGGAAGCCTGCCCGATCCACGCGATCGAGATGGTGCCGGTGGAAGGATCGGGAGGAGACCCGGAACGCCGCGTGCCGAGGGTCGACGAGTCGCTGTGCATCGGCTGCGGGGTCTGCGGCCTCGACTGTGCCTTCGACGCGATGAAGCTCCACAAGCGCGGACAACGAGTGCTCCATCCCGAGACGACCTTCGAGCGGGTGATCCTCCAGTGCCTCGAGCGCGGGACGCTTCAGAATCAGATCTTCGACGACCCGTCCCGGCTCACGCACTCCGTCATGCGGGCGATCCTCGGAGCCTTCCTCGGCCTGCCGCCGGCGAAAAAGGCCCTGATGAGCGAGGCGCTGCGCTCCAGGTTCCTGGGTGCGCTGAAGGCCGGCGTGAGGCTGCAGGGCAAGGGAGACGCCCTCGAGCTCTAGCGTCGCGAGCGGCGTTTCGCGGCGGGAGGGCGGCGCGGCCGGCGCCCGCCCGAGGAGAGCGCGTCGATGACGGCACCCCAGTTGTCGAACCACGTTTCGAACGCGGTGCGCAGCTGGGCCCTCCCTTGCCCGTCGGCCGCGGTGCGCAGAGCCTTCGCGACGGCCGCCGTGGACGGGCGAAGGCGGCGTTCGCCCGACGCGGTCAGCTTCACGTACACGAAGCGGTGATCCTTCGGGGAGCGCGTCGTGCGCACGAGGCCGGCGCGCTCCATCCGCCGGACGAGGGCGGAGGTCGTGTTCATCGTCGCGAAGGTCTCGCGCGCGAGGTCGCCGATCGTCAGCGGGGCGCTCGATGGGTTGCCCGCGAGCGTCAGGAGGGCGAACTGCTGCGCGGGTGTGAGGCCGCCGTTCGTCGGCTCGGTCGTGATCGTCTTCCGGACCGACTCGAAGAACCGCCGGAGATGCGCCATCGTGCGGTACGTGTCCGTGAGACTTTGGCGCGGGACCATCGCCGTCGATTATAGGGAACGGCCCGCGTCGAGAAACACCTTGACGGCGGGCCGGAATCGCAGCCTACAATCATCACTCGACACGATGAATAGTCGACAGCACGTAGTAATCTGGACGAGGTGATGGCCGTGCCGATGCTCCTCGCTCCAGCCGGAAGTCCCGAGGCCGTCCGGGCCGCGCTCGGCGCGGGGGCGGACGCCGTCTACGTGGGCCTCGAGGGCTGGAGCCGCGGCGGCGCGCGGAGGGAGCTCGACTGGGACGAGCTGGCCGCCGCGCAGCGCGCGGTCGCCTCCGCCGGCCGGAACCTTCACGTCGCCCTGAACACGATCCCGAAGCCCGCGGAGCGCGCGCGACTTTTCGAGAGCATCCCCGCCCTCCTGGATCTCGGGATTCGAGACGTCATCGTGAACGACGTCGGAATCCTGACGGCGCTCAAGCAACGCTTCGGGGACCTGCGCCTGACGGCCAGCATCGGTTGCGGCGCCCAGTCCGTCGCGGACGTCGCGTTTTTCAGGGACCTGGGCGCTCACGCCGTCGTTCTGCCGGGAACGGTGAGCCCCGCGGAGATGCGCGAGATCAGGACCGTCCGGGGAATCTCCGTGGAGATCATGGTCCACATGGTCGAGGAGTTCGTCCTCCTCGGAAAGTGCTGGATGCCGAGCTACGTGCATCTGCAGCCCTCGCTCTCTCCGGCCGTGTATGCGCCGAAGGCGGGCGAAGGCGAAACGCCGGAGGGGGCCCTTCGGGGGCTGCGGCAGACCGGCAGCATGAAACGAGGAGGCGTCGGCGGCTGCTTCAGAATCTGCCAGCAGCCCTGGGAGCTGTTCGTCGCCGGGCGCCGGGTCGACACGCGGCTTTTTCCGAGCCGCCAGATCAGCCGGATCGCGGATGTCGAGGCCTACGCCGAAGCGGGCGTGGATGTCCTGAAGCTGCAAGGGCGAAGCCTTCCGGTGGAGCTGCTGGCGCCGCTCGTTCGCCGCTACCGTGAGGCGCTCGACGCGGGGACGATTCCGGACGCGTACGAGCCGGCCGCCGGCCGCGTTGCCGGCGGCGTGGGCCGTCGTCGGACGATGAGAAGACATGACGAGAGAAATGACGGATGGGGCAATGCTCCACGGGACGCGAGGCTGACACCGCATGAACGGGTTCGAGCTGAACACCACGATCGCGAATCTGCGGGACCTTCGGGCCTCGGACCTGGCCGGCTACGACGGGGTCTACCTCGGCGACATCTACTGCCGGCTCTACGAATCGAACTTCCTGGAGCAGCTCGGCGATCTCAAGGAGGGGCTCCACATCCTTCGCGACCAGGGGAAGAAGGCCTACGTGGCGACCTATGCGGCGCCGCGGAACGACTTCCTGCCGAAGGTGAGGAAGATGCTGGAGGCTTCGGCCGCTGCCGGAGCCGAAGCCGTCGAAGTTCACAACCTCGGCATCCTGAGAATCGCCCACGAGGAGTTCCCCGAGCTTCCGGTGCACGTCGGGGGCTTCGCGAACATCTACACCGCGGCCGGCGCCGAAGTCCTGCGCGGGTTCGGGGCGGTGCGGTTCACGCCGAACTACGAGCTGAGCCTCGACGAGATCAACGAGATCACGGCGACGTGCGGCGCGCCCCTGGAGCTCCTCGTTCACGGGAAGATGCCGCTCGGGGTCTCCGACTATTGCTTCCTTCTCGATTACGAGGAGAAGTGGGGAATCAAGTGCCCCGACCTCTGCCAGAAGGAGCTGTTCCTGAAGCAGGGCGACTGGGCGATGAAGACGCTGGGGAAGGGAATCCTGAGCGGCAAGGACGTGTGCATGCTCGAGCACCTGCCGCGTCTCCTCGCCGACGGCCACCGGCACTTCCGCATCGAGGCCGTCTCGGAGACCCCCGAATACCGGCGCGACGTCGCGGCGGTGTATCACGCGGCTCTGGAGCGGGCGATCGCCGGCAACGGCGACGTGGACGAGGGATCCTGGGAGACGCTTCGGCGTCACGCCCACATTGGTCTCTGTAACGGGTTCTACTTCGGCAGGAGCGGAATGGATTACCAGGGGCTCCGGCCGGAAGCGCTCGGATCGCTTCCGACGATTTCGCGCATGGAGTCGTAGGCAGGTCAAGGAGGAAGGTCATGGTCGAGCTTCTGGCGCCGGCAGGAAATCTCCCGATGGTCGAAGGGGCGGTCGCGAACGGCGCCAACGCCATCTACGTGGGGCCGCGCGGCTGGAGCCGGCGGCGCGACAAGTACGAGATGCCCGACGAGGACGTCCGCGCCGCGATCGGAATCGCCCACGCGGGCGGCGCGAAGCTGCGCGTGGCGTTCAACACGAACATGCAGTCCCACGAGATCGCGCCGATGCTGGAAAAGATGGAGCGTTTCGTGACCTGGGGGGTGGACGGGGCGATCATGACCGACATCGGGGCCATCGCCGAGGTCCACCGGAGATTCCCGCAGCTCACGATCCACGCCTCGATCGGAGCGAACATCCTCAACAACGAGGACGTGAGGTTCTACCGGTCGATCGGCGTCACGCAGGTGGTGGCCGACACGAAGCTGACGCTCAGGGAGCTCGCGTCCCGGAAAGAGCAGATCGACGTCGGGATCGAAATCCTGATTCACGCGAACAAGTGCTACACGTACCTCGGAAAATGCTGGATGTCTCCCTATCACCGCCTCGAGCGCACGACGGACTCCTTCGGGAAGGACCTGTTCAAGGGAAGCCCGAACCGCGGCGGCCTCGATTACCGCGTCTGCATGGAGTCGTGGGAGCTCCATTCCGGCGAGGAGAAGTGGGAGAGCGCCGTAGCCCTGAAGAACGATGCCTTCTTCCTGCTGGAAGACATCCCGCACCTGATCAGTCTCGACGTCGCGTGCCTGAAAGTGCAGGGACGCGAATACCCCGTGCCGCTCGTCGAGCGCATGATCCGTTTCTACCGGGATCTGATCGACGCCTGCCTCGCATCTCCGAAAGAAGAGGACTTCGACCTCGCGCCGTGGCGGTCCCGCCTCGCGTCCATCCAGATGGAGCGGGACACGGCCCGCTCCGACGGGACCCGGCAGCTGTTGACGGAAGCGCGCCAGCCTCTTCCTGCGATCTGAGCCTCGACACGGAACCGGTCGCCGATTGAAGGTCCCGCCGTACGTCGCGTTCGGCCCGCTGCTGGCGCTGGCACTTCTCGCCGCGCAGTGCTCGCGCGGGCCGAAAGGCGGCGCGGAGCTCCGAATCGGTGAGGTCGACTCCCTGAGCGGGGTGCTCGCGGCGCAGGGAACCGCGGTGCACGAAGGGGTGGTCTACGCGGTCGCGGAGGCGAACGGCAGGGGAGGGATCCAGGGGCGCCGCGTCAAGCTGATCACGAGGGACGACGGCGGCCGGCCGGACGAGGCGGCGACCGCGGCCCAGGAGCTGGCGACGCGCGAGCGGGTCAGCGCGCTCGTGGGGGGATACGTCGACAGCATCGTCGGCCCGGTGGCGCAGGTGGCGGAGCGGGAGCACGTCCCGTATGTCGCGAGCTCCTCGCTCGATCAGCGGCTGACGCAGCGCGGGAACGTCTACTTCTTCAGGATCAGCCGGCTGCAGCCGTTCGTGGATGCGACGACGGCCGTCCCGCTCGAGCTCCTGCCGGCGAAGGACGTCGCGATCCTCTTTTCGTCCACCCCCGGGGCGACACAGCTCGCGCGACTTCAGAAGGAGCGGCTGGAGGCCCGCGGAGTCAGAATCGCCGCCTTCGAGAGCTTCCAGACGGGGACCCCCGACTTCATTCCGCTCCTCGCCCGTGTGAAGGCGAGCGGCGCGCAGCTCCTGCTCATGGACGGGTTCTTCGCGGACAACCTCGTTCTCCTCCGCCAGCTTTCCGGCCGGACGCGTACCGGCTTCCCGGTCGTGGGCGCCTTCGGAATGGAGTTCCCCGCGCTCGTCGAGCAGCTCGGCCCGCTCGCGGAGGGCGCGATGGGCGCCGTCGTCTGGGAGCCCGGGATATCTCTTTCCGGAGATCTGGAGGGGAGCCGCGCCTACGAGACAGGATTCGCGAGGCAGTTCGGCCACGCTCCGGCACCGCTCAGCATGTACGGCTACACGGCGACGCGAGCGGTTCTGGCGGCGCTGGAGGAGGCCACTCGAGCGGCCGCACCTCCCTCGCGGGACGCCGTGGCCGACGCGCTTCGGGAAGACGGACCTCCTGCTTCCGCTCGAGCGCTTGCGGTTCGACGAGCACGGGGACCCCCGGGACTACGAGGTCGGCATCTTCCAGATCCAGAGCGGACGGCACGTCCTTCTCTTCCCGCGCCGGAAGGCCACCGGAAAGATCCTCGTCCCGAATCCGTGAGCGAGCGACCGCCGCCGGTGCCAGCCCCCTACTGCGGAAACCAGTACTGGCGCGTGAGGTCGAGAAGTCTCTCGGCCACCTGCCGGTTGCGGTGCGAAATTTCGTACCGGTTGGGAATCTCGGGGCGGGAGGAAGCCGGATCGTGAAGGGTCTCGGCGACCGGCAGGTCGTGCACGAGCAGATAGAGGATCGCCCACACCCGCGGCGCCGCCCGGACCGAATAGCCGCCTCCCAGCGTGAACAGCACCCGGCCTCCGGTGTAGACGTCCGCCCACTCGAGGATTCGGCGGAAGATGGTCTCGTAGTCGCGGGTCGTCAGCATCAGGTCGGCGAGCGGATCGTCGAAGTGCGCGTCCGTCCCGGCCTGGACCACGAGGACATCGGGGCGGAAATGGCGCAGAGCGGCCGGAAGCACCCGCTCGAACACCTCGAGGTAGCTCTCGCCTTCGGTGAACGGCTCGAGCGGCAGATTGAGCTTCAAGCCGCGACCCGCTCCGGAGCCGAGTTCGTGGATCTCACCGGTCCCGGGGAAGAGGTACTTGCCCGACTCGTGAAGGCTGACGGTCATCACCCGCGGGTCTTCGTAGAAGATCCCCTGGACGCCGTCGCCGTGGTGGACGTCGATGTCGATGTAGGCCACCCTGAGGTCACGCCTCGTGAGGCTGTTGATCGCGATCGCGAGGTCGTTGTAGATGCAGAAACCGGAGGCGAAGCTGCGCCGCGCGTGGTGCAGCCCCCCGCCCAGCTGAAGGACGCGCGTCTCGCCCCGTTCGCAGATGAGGCGCGCGCCGTGCAGCGTGCCGCCCACGAGCCACCGCGCCGCCTGATCCATGCCGGGGAAGGCCGGCGTGTCCGGTGTGCCCAGCCCGTACTCCTGGCAGTCGGGGACCTCCTCGCCGGCGCTCAGCTCCTCCACGCGGCGCACGTAGTCTTCCGCGTGCACGTCGAGAATGTCCTCGCGCGTGGCCGGGTCGGGGGCTCGACCGTGTCCACGCGGAGTCCGAGCGCGTCCAGCAGGTCGAGCATCATGTCGACGCGCACGGGGCTGAACGGGTGGTCGTCGCCGAAGGAATAGTGCCGGTACGCCGGATGGTAGATCACCGAGGGCATGGCTTCTCCGGCGGCCAGAGGACCTCGAACCCGGCGCGGCGCAGGTCCTGGGCGAGCAGCCGGATCTCGATCGAGCCGATCGCGCAGCACCGTGCGAACCGAGTCGGGACCCTCGGGATACGTCAGAATCGAGTGAACGTTCAGGTCGCGATGGCTGAGAAAGCTCGTGAGGCGGGCCAGCTCTCCGGGATGATCCGGCAGGCGCACCTCGAGGCGACCCGAGGGCTTGTCCACTCCCGTCATGCGCATCAGCGCGTCCAGCAGGTCCAGGCCCGTGATGATGCCGATCAACCGCCCGTCCTCCACGATCGGGAGGCAGCCGATCTTCTTCTCCCGCATGGTGCGCGCGGCGTCCTCGACCGGGTCCGCGGCATCCGCCGTCAGCGGCGCCCGGGACATGACCGCCGAGACGCGGCTCCCCGGCGGGAACGGCGACGGCGCGAGCGCGCTGGTCGCCAGCCGGAGATCGCGATCGGTGATGACGCCGACGAGCCGGTCCCCGTCGACGACCGGCAGATGCCGGATTCCCTTCTCCCGCATCGTCCGCGTAGGCGTCCTGCAGCGTGGTGTTCCGGCGAGATGGACAGACGCCGGACTTCTCATGATGTCCCGGACCAACATGCCCCGCCTCACTCTCCCCGGTTCTGAAGGATTCCAGCCCGATAATGAATCGGTCCCAGCCACTATCACTCACGGGAGATCAAGACGAAAGACGCCCCTCGACGTCGCCATCCTCGGCGGCGGCATCGGCGGGCGCCCGCCGCATGGAGCGAATCGATGAGTACTGTAGCGCCCGCAACCGGTGAACGAATCATCACCGCGGCCGAGGAACGGCGCGTCATCGTCGCGTCGTCGGTCGGCACCGTCTTCGAGTGGTACGACTTCTACCTCTACGCGACCCTCGCCCCGTTCTTCGCGAGCCCTCTTCTTCCCGAAGGGGAACGCCACGGCGGCCCTCCTCTCGGCGTTCGTCACCTACGCGGCGGGCTTCCTCGTCCGTCCGTTCGGCGCCATCTTCTTCGGCCGGATCGGCGACCTCGTCGGCCGCAAGTACACGTTCCTCGTGACGATCGTCCGTCATGGGCGGCGCGACGGCCCTCGTCGGCTTCCTCCCGACGTTCGAGACGCATCGGCTGGTTCGCGCCCGATCCTGCTCGTCGTCCTCCGCTCGCCTGCAGGGCCTGGCCCTCGGCGGCGAGTACGGCGGCGCGGCGACCTACGTCGCCGAGCACGCTCCGACGAGAAGCGCGGCTACGCGACGAGCTGGATCCAGACGACCGCCACCGTCGGCTTCTTCCTGGCCCTCGTCGTCATCGGCACCTGCCGCACGATGATGAGCCCGGAAGACGTTCGCGACCTGGGGCTGGCGCATTCCGTTCATCCTCTCGCTCGTCCTCCTCGCGATCTCCATCTACATCCGGATCAGGCTGCAGGAATCGCCGATCTTCCAGCGCATGAAGGCGCAGGGGAAGGCGCTCGCTGTCGCCCATCAAGGACAGCTTCTTCAAGTACCCGAACAACAAGTACGTCGCCCTCGCGCTCTTCGGCGCGACGGCGGGCCAGGGCGTCGTCTGGTACACGGGCCAGTTCTACGCGCTCTTCTTCCTCACGATCACGCTCAAGATGGACTGGCAGACCGCCTACACGCTGATCGCGTGCTCCCTCGTCATCGGCACGCCGTTCTTCATCCTCTTCGGCTGGCTCTCGGACAAGATCGGCCGCCTGAACATCATCCTGTTCGGCTGCCTGATCGCCGCCGTCACCTACTTCCCGCTCTTCAAGGGCCTCACGCACTACGTGAACCCCGGCCTCGAGACGTACCAGGACTCGACGACGATCTCGGTGGCCGCCTCCGAACTGCAGCATGCACATCTTCGTGACGCCGTTCACGAAGTTCACGCCCGTGCGACAAGGCGAAGGACTTCCTGACGAAGTACGGCCTCTCCTTCACGACGCTGCCGGCCGAGGGCGCCACCGACGTCGTCACGAGGATCGGCAGCATCGAGATCACGGGCTACGACGAGGCGAAGCTCAAGGAGGCCCTGAAGGTGACCGGCTATCCCGAGCACGCTTCGAGAAGGACGAGATGAACTGCGGGATGGCGTTCCTCATCCTCTTCGATCATGGTCCTCTACGTGACGATGGTGTACGGGCCGATCGCGGCGTTCCTCGTCGAGCTCTTCCCGGCGAAGATCCGGTACACCTCGATGTCGCTTCCGTATCACATCGGGAACGGCTGGTTCGGCGGCATGCTTCCGCTCATCGCGACGGCCTGGGTCGCCGCGTCGGGCGACATCTACCAGGGGCTCTGGTACCCGATCGTCGTCGCGGCCATCACGGTCGTCATCGGCGGCCTGTTCCTTCGCGAGACGAAGGACGTGAAGATCCACGAAGGCTACTGAACGCATCCGCTAGACTCGCCCGGATGCGATCGGACTCGGCGCTCGTCAGTCCGATCGGCGCGCTCCAGCAGTTCCTGAAGACCGAGGCGGCGTCGGGCGTCCTCCTCCTGGCGGCGACGGTTCTCGCCCTCGTGTTCGCGAACTCGGGGCTCGAGGGCGTCTACGCGCGCGTCACGCACCTGCCGCTCCGGGTCGACGTCTTGCCGTTCGCGGTGGAGACGACCCCCCTTCATGTCATCGACGACGGCCTCATGGCGGTCTTCTTCCTTCTCGTGGGCCTCGAGATCAAGCGCGAGTTCCTGACCGGCGAGCTGTCCGGCAAGGGCGCGGCGATCCTCCCGGTCGCGGCCGCGTGCGGGGGTGCCGTGGTCCCGGCGCTCCTCTATTCCGCGTGGAACGCCGCGGGTCCGGCAGGGCACGGGTGGGCGATTCCGATGGCGACGGACATCGCCTTCGCGGTCGGCATCCTCGCGCTCGTCGGAAATCGCGTGCCCCCGGCCTTCAAGGTCTTCCTGACGGCGCTCGCCGTCGTCGACGATCTCATCGCGGTGGCCGTGATCGCGATCTTCTACGCCGGAGGCGTCGACTTTCGCGCCCTCGCGCTCGTGGCGGCAGCCTTTGCCGTGCTCCTCGGCCTGAACCGGGCCCGTGTCGGGGTCCTGACCCCTTATCTGGTGATCGGTGTCGTGATGTGGGCCGCGATGGCGAAGTCCGGTGTCCACCCGACCGTGGCCGGCGTCCTCCTCGGATTCACCGTTCCGGCGGAGGGTGGCGAAGCGGCGCCCCTTCGGCGTCTCGAACGCGCCCTTCACCCGTGGGTCGCCTTTCTCGTCATGCCGATCTTCGCGTTCGCGAACGCCGGCGTGACCCTGAAGCCAGGGCTTCTCTCGAGCCTGCCCGGATCGCCCCTCGCGATCGGCATTCTCGTGGGCCTGTTCGCCGGCAAACAGATCGGCATCTTCGGCACGGTCTCCGTTCTCGCGTGGTTCGGTGTGGGCAGCCTGCCGGCGGACCGGCGCAGCCGGCGCACGCTGTGGGGGATCTCCCTCCTCGGAGGCATCGGTTTCACGATGTCGCTTTTCGTGAGCGGTCTCGCGTTCGGGGGCGACGCGTCCTTCGAAGACGCGGCGAAGGCAGCGATTCTGGCGGGTTCGCTTCTCTCGGGGGTCGCGGGCGCTCTCGTCCTCGCGCTCGTGCCCGGAGAGCCGGTGGCAGCTTCGCCTGCCCCGGTTAGACTCCGACCGCGCGATGGCGATCTTCGGAAAGAAGGGCGGTCCGGCGCCCGAGGCCTTCGGAGAGCCCGTTCCCCGGTCCTCCCTCATCGGTTCCCGGATTCGGTTCCAGGGAGAGCTGCTCGGGGACGAGGACGTCCTCGTCGAGGGACGCGTGGAGGGCCGCGTCGAGGTCTCGAAGGCCTTTCGCGTCGGTCTCGGCGGCGTCGTCCTGGCCGACGTGGCCGCCGCCACCGTGGCCATCGCGGGACACGTCGTCGGCAACGTGAGCGCCGCCGAGCGCGTCGAGCTCCTCCCGACCGGCACTCTCGAAGGAAACATTCAAGCTCCCAGCATCGTCATCGGCGAGGGAGCCCGATTCACGGGGCGCATCGACATGAGCGGCCGGGCCGAGACCCCGCCGCCGTCGCGCTGACCACCACGCGAAAGGAACGCACAACATGGCTTCGTCGGCCTCGTCCGCACCCGCTCACGGAAACTGGATCGCCGGAAAATGGGCTCCGGCCCGTTCCGGCCGAACGTTCGAGAACCGCAACCCCGCCGACGTCACCGACCTCATCGGCCGCTTCGCCGACTCGGACGAGCGCGACGCGAAGGAGGCCGTCGACGTCGCGGCCGAGGCGTACAAGTCGTGGCGCCTCGTGCCGGGCCCCCAGCGGGGCGAGATTCTCTACCGCCTGGGCGAGATCCTGCGCGACCGAAAGGAGCAGTACGCCCGCGACATGACGCGCGAGATGGGGAAAGTTCTCAAGGAGGCCCGCGGAGACGTCCAGGAAGCGATCGACATGGCGTTCCTGATGGGCGGCGAGGGCCGGCGTCTGCACGGGCAGACGACCCCCTCGGAGCTGCCGAACAAGTTCGCGATGTCGGTGCGGTCGCCGATCGGCGTCTGCGCGTTCATCACGCCGTGGAACTTCCCGATGGCGATTCCGGCCTGGAAATCGACGGCCGCCCTCGTGTGCGGAAACACCGTCGTCATCAAGCCCGCCACGGACACGCCGCTCTCGGTCGTGAATTTCGCGCGCGCCCTCGAGGACGCGGGCCTTCCCCCCGGCGTTTTCAACGTGGTCACCGGCAGCGGGTCGAAAGTGGGGATGCCGCTTCTCAAGAATCCGCGCGTCAAGGTCGTTTCGTTCACCGGCTCGACGTCCGTCGGGCAGACGATCAACGAGGCCTGCGCCCCCTCGTTCAAGCACGTCCACCTCGAGATGGGCGGCAAGAACCCGATCATCGTGATGGACGACGCGAACCTCGAGCTCGCCGTCGACGGGTCGATCTGGGGCGCCTTCGGGACGAGCGGCCAGCGCTGCACGGCGTCCTCCCGGCTCCTCGTGCACAAGAAGGTCGTGAGAAAGTTCACGGCGATGCTCGCCGAGCGTGCGAACGCCCTCCGGGTCGGCAGCGGACTCGACGAAACGAACGAGATGGGGCCCTCCATCAACGAGAGCCAGCTCGACACGGTTCTCGACTACATCTCGATCGGCAAGGCCGAGGGCGCGAAGTGCGTCGCGGGCGGCCGGCGCCTCGCGGGCAAGGCCCACGAGAAAGGCTGGTTCGTGGCGCCCACCGTCTTCGCCGACTGCCACCGCGCGATGCGCGTTGCACGCGAGGAGATCTTCGGCCCCGTCACGTCCATCCTCCCGGTCGCATCGCTCGAGGAGGCGATCGACGTCGCGAACGACAGCGAGTACGGCCTGTCGTCGGCGATCTTCACGCAGGACGTGAACAAGGCCTTCGTCGCGATGCGCGACCTCGAGGCCGGCATCTTCTACGTCAATCTCCCGACGATCGGCGCCGAGACGCATCTGCCGTTCGGCGGCACCAAGAAGACGGGAAACGGGCATCGCGAGGCGGGACTCGCCGCGCTGGACGTATTCAGCGAGTGGAAGTCGATCTACGTCGACTACTCCGGCACGATCCAGAAGGCGCAGATCGACGTGCCGGCCGGCGAGGCCTCGGCGAAGAAGAAGAGATAAAGAAAGATTTCTTAGAAGGTAGAGAGAGCGGCCGGCCACGCGAACCGCGGCCGACCGTCGTCACTCAGTCGAGGCCTCTTGCTTTTCGATACGCCGGAATCGCCTGCGCGAGAATTTCGACGGCCGCCGTCAGGTCGGCTTCCTTCAGGACGTATGCGATGCGGATCTCGTCGAGGCCGAGGCCCGGCGTCACGTAGAAGCCGCTCGCGGGGGCGACCATGACCGTCTTTCCGTCCAACGAATAGCTCGTGAGGAGCCAGGCCGCGAAATCGTCGCTGTCCTGAACGGGCAGGCGCGCCACGAAGTAGAAAGCGCCCTCGGGCTTGCGGAGGAAGACGCCGGGGATCTTCGAGAGCCCTTCGTAGAGCGTGTCGCGCCTCTTCTCGTATTCCGTCACGATGCCCCGGTAGTAGTCCGGCCCCAGCTCCAGGGCTCCGGGCGCGATGTGCTGGGCAAGCCCCGGCGGCGAGAGGCGGCCCTGGGCCATGCGGTTGCACGCCGCCGCGACCTCGGGATTCCGCGTCACGAGGGCGCCCAGCCTGATGCCGCAGGCCGAGAAGCGCTTCGAGAGCGAGTCCACGACGACGACCTCGTCCTCGAACCCCGCGAGCGAGAGGGCGCTGACGGATTCCCGTCCGTCGTAGAGAAACTCCCGGTAGACCTCGTCGGACACGAAGAAGAGGCCGTGGTCGCGGCAGAACTCCGCGGCGCGCACGACTTCCGCCTTCGCGTAGACGGTCCCGGTCGGGTTGTTCGGGTTGCAGAGGAGGACGAGGCGCGTCTTCGGCGTCAGAGCCTTTTCCCACTCGGCGCGCGCCGGAAGGTGAAAACCGTCCTCGCCGTGCGTGACGATCGGGCGCAGGCTGAGGCCCGCCATCGCCGCGAAGGAGCGGTAGTTCGTGTAGAGGGGCTCCACCGTCAGGATCTCGCCGCCCGGATCGGCGCAGGCCATGAACGCGAACAGCAGCGCCTCGCTCCCTCCAGTCGTCGCGAGAGCTTCGCCCGGCTTCAAATCGATGCCGAGCTTCAGGTAATACGCGTGGAGAAAATCGAGGTACTCGGGCGTCCCGTTCGAAGGCGAGTACGCGTAGACCTTGTCCTTCAGGGCGGCGAGCCGGCGCCGCATCGGCTCGGGCGTCTCGAGATCGGGCTGGCCGATGTTCAGGTGATAGACGCTCACGCCGCGCTTTTTCGCTTCCTCCGCGAGCGGCATCAGCTTGCGGATCGGCGAGGGCGGCATCGCGAGGCCGCGGGCGGAGACGCTGGCGGCGGTCCTGGTCGAGCTCATGAGCGTCAGATTATCAAAGGCCGGGCGCCTCGAGCCCGGCGGCCGAGAGCAGGCCAGCCAAGTCCTCCGGCACCGGCGCGGCGAAGGTCATCCGCTCGCCGGTCTCCGGGTGCGTCAGCGTGAGCCGCCAGGCGTGGAGCGCCTGGCGGGGAAACGTCCTGCAGGCCTCCGCGAGCGCGGCGTCCTTGAGGCCCTTCCAGCGGGGCGAGCCGTACGTCGGATCGCCGACGATGGGGAGGTTCATCGCCTTGAGGTGGACGCGGATCTGGTGCGTGCGGCCCGTGACGAGCCGGCATTTCAGGAGAGAAAGACCAGAGAGAGTGCCCGAGGATTCGGAGAGGATTTCATAGAAGGTAGTCGACGGTCGGCCCTCGGTTTTCGAGGCGGCCATGCGCTTGCGATCCCTGGGGTCCCGCTGAATTCCGAGTTCGACCTTCCCTTTGCGCACCGCTGGGTGTCCGAAGACAACGGCCAAATACTCCTTTTCCAGGAATCTCTCTTTCATCGCTTTCCCAAGAACAGCCATTGCCCGCTCTGTCTTCGCCACGACGAGAACCCCGGATGTGTCCTTGTCGAGGCGATGGACGAGACCTGGCCGGTCGGCCGGCCCGGCCCATTCCTTCGAGCGGTGGAGGAGAGCGTTCACGAGCGTCCCGTCGCGATGGCCGACGGCGGGGTGCACGACGAGGCCGGCCGGCTTGTCGAGGACGAGGATCTCGGAATCTTCGAAAAGGACGGAAAGCGGGATGTCCTGCGCCAGGATGTCGGGACGAGGGCCCGGGGGCGGGGGAAGATCGACCGCGATCTCCTCTCCCGTCTTCACTTTCTCGGAGCTCTTCTTCGGTTTCCTCCCTCCGACGGAAACGTGGCCGCCGTCGATCCACTCCTGAATCTTCGTCCGCGAGGCCTCGGGCAGGTCGTTCAGGTGCCGGAGGAGGACACGGTCGATGCGCTCGCCGGCATCACCGCGGTCGGCGCGGAACGCGCGCCGGCGCCGGGACTCCTCGCTCACGCCGATGGAACGGCGGCCGGCGCGGGCGCCGTCCTGCGGCGCAGGGCCCAGATCGCGGCCGCCGTGACGACGAGACAGATCGCGATGAACTGCGAAGTCGACATGGCGCCGAAGACCGAGCCGCGCGGGTCGCCGCGGAAAATCTCGATCGTGAAACGCAGGATCGCGTACCCGAAGAGGTAGCGCACGAACGTCTCGCCGGAGTACCGGCGGCGCTCGAAGACGAGCAGGAGAATGCAGAGGGCGAGCGTGCCGACGGCCTCGTAGACTTGCGTCGGATGAAGCGGAATCCCGAGCGGGACGCCGACGTTCGTGTTCGCGACCGGGTCGGAGAACGTGATCGCCCACGGCAGATCGCACTGGCGGCCCCAGCAGCAGCCCGCGAGGAGGCAGCCCACGCGGCCCAGAAACTGCCCGAGCGCGATCGACGGCGCCGCGATGTCGGCGAACGTGAAGAAGGGGATCCTGCGTTTTCGGAGGAGGATCGCCGTGCCGAGAACCGCGCCGATCAAGCCGCCGTAGAAGACGCCGCCCGCCCGCGCGAGATCCTTCAGGCCCTCCCAGGACGACACGTACTGCGGCCATTCGACGATGACGAGCAGGACCTTCGCGCCGACGAGACCGGACAGGAGAAGCCAGATCCCGACGTCCGACGCGGCGTCGGGCGCGAGCCCGAACGCGGGAGCCCGCTTTCTCACGAGCCACAGACCCGCGAGGAAGCCGAGCGCCATCATCACGCCGTAGCTCGGCAGCGCGAAAGAGCCGATGCGGATCAGTTCTGGGTGCATGTCTCGGGCTCTTTGCCGGGATGCCGCCAGATGTCCCAGGCGAGCAGGACGACGCCGACGCTGATCGCGCTGTCGGCCACGTTGAACGAGGGCCATTCCCAGCGGCCCGCGTAAAAGCGCAGGAAATCGATCACGGAGTGGAAGCGCATGCGGTCGATCAGGTTCCCGACGGCCCCGCCGAGGACGAGCGCGAGCGCGGTCTGGAGGCGCGTGAGCGTCACCGGCGACGACAGGGACCAGGCGAGAACGGCGAGAAAGACACCGCCGGCGACGAGCGTCAGGATCGTCGCGCGCGCGGGCGAGCTGAAGGACGCGAAGATGCCGAAAGCCGCGCCCGTGTTCTTCACGTGCGTCAGGTCGAAGAACCCCCGAATCACCGGAATCGTCTCGTGCAGCGGGATGCGCGCGGACACGATCGCCTTCGTGAGCTGGTCGAGAGCCACGACGGCGAGGGAAATTCCGAGGTAGACGAGCCGGCGCGGCACGAGGGGGATTCTACTCGCCCACGACGCGCCGGCAGCGCGCGCAGATGCCGTCGTCGCCGGGCTCGACGTCCTTGCGGACCTGCCAGCACCGCGGGCACTTCGCGCCCTCCGCGGGGCGGACGAGGACGATGCAGGCGTCGACCGACCGCACGACGTGCGGCGTTGCGAACACGTCAGCCAGTTTTTCTTCTGAAAGGGACAGAAGGGCCAGCGCCTCGTCGAGGCCGGCGACGCTCCCGACGACGGCCTCGGCCTGCGCCGCGGAGCCGACCTTGTTCTCGCGTCGCAACGGCTCGAGGGCCTGCAGGAACTCCGCCCGGAGCGCGAGTACCCGGCCCCACGCCTCTCTTTCATTCGAAGAAATCTCCGGAAGGGTGAGGTCGCTCCAGCTCATCGTGAAGAGCTTCGCCGGGTCCCCTGCCTGCCCCGGGATCGACTCGAAGATCTCCTCCGCCGTGAACGGACAGATCGGGGAGAGCGCGACCGCGATCGTCTCGACGAGCCTCCAGGCGGCCGTCTGCGCCGAGCGCCGCACGGGGTCGTTCGCCGCGAGGACGTAGAAGGCGTCCTTCCGCACGTCGCACCAGAAAGCCGAAAGGTCGGTCGTGACGAGGTCGAGGAGCCGGCGCGCGACGGCGTGGAACTCGTAGCGCGCGTAGGCGTCACGCGCCTCGGCCGCGAAGCGCGCGGCGGCGTCGAGCACCCAGCGATCGAGCGGCTCGAGCCTCTCGGCGGGTACGGCGTCCGCCGCCGGGTCGAAATCGAAGAGGTTCGAGAGGAGGAAGCGAGCCGTGTTCCGGATCTTCCGGTACGCCTCGGCGGTGCGCTGCAGGATCTCCTTCGAGAGCGGATCGTCGTTCGTGTAGTCGAGCGAGGCGACCCAGAGGCGGATGACGTCGGCGCCGTCCGTCTTGAGGAGGTCCTGCGGCTCGATCGTGTTCCCGAGCGACTTCGACATCTTGTGGCCGTCGCCCGCGACGACGAACCCGTGCGTCAGCACGGCGTCGTACGGCGCGCGGCCCGTGAGCGCGACGGACGTGAGGAGCGACGACTGGAACCACCCGCGGTGCTGGTCGTGGCCTTCGAGGTACATGACCGGGACGGGCGGCCGCGCCGTGTAGGGGTCTGCGAGGCCGTAGTCGTGAGAGCGCAGGACCGCCGCGTGCGAGACGCCGGAGTCGAACCACACGTCGAGGATGTCCTTGACCTTCTCGAAGTGCGTGCCGCCACAGGCAGAACAGGAGGCTGAAGAGGAAGAGGAAGAAGAAGACGAAGAGAAGATTTGCTTAGAAAGTAAGACGGGGGGAACGCGTCGTCGTACCAGGCGTTCGCTCCGTGCTCGCGGAAAGTCTCTCGTACCCTTTCGAAGAAATCTTCTCTCTCCCTTCTTTCCTTTTCGGTGACGTCGCCCGCCACGGGAGGGAAGTGACTCACGACACCCTTCTCCCGGCAATCCACGCAGCGCAGAAACGTGATCGGCGAGCCCCACCGGCGCTGACGGGAGATCGTCCACTCGAGACGGTTGTCGACCATCGCGCCGATGCGGTTCTCGCTGTAGGACGGGATCCACGCGACGCGGCCTCGGATCTCGGCCATCGCGCGATCGCGCAGAGCCCCGAGGTCGATGAACCACTGGTGCGTCGCCCGGAAGATGACGGGGTGCTTGCAGCGCCAGCAGTGGGGGTAGGAATGCGGGGATTTCCTCGAATGGAGGAGAAGGGCGCCGGAGTGATCGCGCTCCGGGTGCGCCGAGAAGGCGACCGCCTCGTCGGGCGTGCGCGGGAGAGCCGCGAGGACGGCCTCGCTCGCGTCGTCGGCGGGCGTCTTCGGCGTCACGACGCGCCTGCCGCGGAGAAACTCCGGCGCGTTCGCGTCGTAGTACCCGCCCTCGTCCACCGGACAGAGGGCCGGGTCGTCGACCTTGAAGCCGGCGCGCCTCACGACCTCGTAGTCGTCGCGGCCGTGGCCGGGAGCGGTGTGGACGAGGCCGGTGCCGTCCGTCGTCGAGACGTGCTCGCCCGAGAAGGAATCCGAAATTGTCGAATGGCTCGGACGCGAACGGGCGGGCGTAGCGCAACGCGGGCGACGCCTTGGCGATCGTTTCGCCGCTTTTCTTCGAATGGGGAAGAGGGCTGGCGTCCGTCCAACCGAGAGCGTCCGTCACCTTAGCGACCAGCTCCTCGGCCACGAGGTAGGCGGCGGCAGGGTCCGATTCCCTTCTAAGAAGAATGTATTCGATCTTCGGACCCAGCGCGATTGCCCGATTGGCAGGCAGTGTCCAGGGTGTCGTCGTCCAGATCAAGGCGTAGAGGCGCGGCGCGTCCGCGGCCCCCGCGATGCCCGGCCACGCGCCATTCGAAGAATCTTCTTTCAGCGGCATCGCCACGTAGATCGACCAGTCCGTCTTGTCTTCGTACTCGATCTCGGCCTCGGCGAGCGCCGTCCGGTCGTGGACGCACCAGAGGACGGCCTTGAAGCCGAACGAGACGAGGCCCTTTTCGACGAACTGTCCGAACGCGCGGGCGATCTCCGACTGGTACGAGAAGTCCATCGTCCGGTAGGGCGACTTCCAGGCTCCGAGAACGCCGAGGCGCATGAAGTCGGTCCGCTGGACGTCGATCCACTTCTCCGCATAGGCGCGGCAGGCGTCGCGGAACGAGACGTCCGTCATGGCGCGCTTCTTCGGACCGAGCTCCTTGTCGACCTTGAGCTCGATCGGCAGGCCGTGGCAGTCCCACCCGGGAACGTACGGCGCGTCGAAGCCGGCGAGCGTCTTCGAGCGCACGACGAGATCCTTGAGGATCTTGTTCATCGAGGTGCCCATGTGGATTTTGCCGTTCGCGTAGGGCGGCCCGTCGTGGAGGAGGAAACGCGGCGCGCCCTTCCGGGCGGCGCGGATGCGGCCGTAGAGGTCTCCATCCTGCCAGCGCGCGAGGCGACCGGGCTCCCGCTTCGGGAGGTCCGCCCTCATGGGGAACTCCGTCTTCGGCAGGAGCAGGGTGGATTTCCAGTCGCGTGCGCTCATGTGAGCCGCGGAGGTTACGCGGTCGCTTCGCGCGCGGCAACCCGCGGCGGGTTTCGCGGGCTATTTCCGCCGGTGCGTGAAGTCGTCGATGGACTTGCGGAACATCGTCGGCTGGTCGACGAAAGTCATGTGCCCGCTCCTCGGGAAGATGACGAGCTTTGCCCCGGGCACGAGCTTCGCCATCTCTTCGGCGATCCATGGCGCGCTCTCGTCGTGATCGCCCACGGTCACGAGCGTCGGCACGCGCACCTTCTTCAGTTGCTCGGTCGTGTCGAGCGGACCCAGGTTTCCGTCCACGACGTATTCGCCCGTCGAGCCCCACATTTCGCGATAGACCTCCCAACCCATGTTGGGCCCGGGTGCCGGGTCGTAGTTCGCGTCGGGGCGATTCTGGTAGAGGTACGGGAAGTAACCTTCCGCCCAGGCCGCTTTCATGTACTCGTCCGGGTAACGGCCCCATTGCCAGGGCAGACCCTTTCCGTAGAGGCCCGCCTTCTCCATCTTCTCGATTCGCTCGCGGAGCTCCGGGGCCATGGCAGCCTTGATGTCGGCGAGCGCCTTGTTGATGGCCTTCGTCGTGTGGAACGTGCTGCAGAGGATCAGGCTCGAGAGCTGCTGCGGGTACTTGAAGGCATAGGCCTGCGCGAGGACGCCGCCGAAGGAGTGGCCGAGGAGGTGGATCTTCCCGAGGCCAAGGGCCGAACGGACCGCCTCGATGTCTTCGACCATGTTTTCGACGGTGTAGAGCTTCGCGTTCTCGAGGCGCTCGGACCGGCCCGAGCCCCGCTCGTCGATGAAGATGAGGCGATTCGTCCGCGCGAGCGGGAGGAGGTGCGGGAGGAAATAGTCGTGCGAGGCGCCGGGACCGCCGTGGACGACGAACAGGGGAGCGCCGCGGCCGACCGCCTTCCAGTAGACGAGGGCGCCGTTCGCGTCCACGAATCCCTCGGTTTGCGGGAAGGTTCCGGTCTTGGGGTCGGCGGCGACGGCCGCGCCCGCGGCGAGGAGGATCAGTGTCAGACCGAGAGTCGTTCTTGTCATGCGCGCGAATCTACACCTCGCGCGGGTCACGGTTTGATTCAAATGGATCATGTCG
This sequence comes from Thermoanaerobaculia bacterium, assembly GCA_963809425.1. GTDB lineage: Bacteria > Acidobacteriota > Thermoanaerobaculia > UBA5066 > UBA5066 > Fen-183. The sequence goes on along the minus strand of CAWEJK010000002.1, from coordinate 302,741 downwards.
CCGGCGCCCGCGCGGCGCGAACTTCATCTGGGGAATTCGGTCCGAGCGGATTCCCCGGGGAGGTCCCTGTGGCCGCACGAACGATTTACGTCGGAACGGACTTTTCGCCGGCGTCTGCGAGGGCGTTCGACGTGGCGCTGGAGATGGCGAGGATGCGCGGCGCGGAGCTGGTCGTGGGACACGTCATCGCGACTCCCGGGGTCCTCGGCTACGGCATCGGAGACATCGCGCGAGAGCTGGAGAACCGGATTCGCGAGCAGGCCGGCCTGCGACTCGAGGCTCTGCGCCGCCGGGCCGACCGCGCGAGCGTACCGGCCCGCACGGAGATTCTCACGGGCTCTCCGCAGGACGCGCTCGCGGAGGCCGCCGAACGCGCCCGGGCGACGATGCTCGTGGTGGGGACGAGCGGGCGGACAGGCGTCTCGCGCATGGTGATGGGAAGCGTCGCCGCGCGCCTCGTCTGCATGGCGCCGTGCCCGGTCCTCACGGTCCGCGAACGAGTCGCCGCTTGAAGCGCTCCGCCGTGCCGCCGCGCGCCATCCTTTAGACTGCGCCCGGCATGGCGAAGATCCGGACAGGCATCGTCGGGTGCGGCTATCTCGGCCGGCACCACGCGCGAATCCTGACTGAGCTCGCCGGCTCCGAGCCGGTGGGATTCGTCGACGGTGACGACGCGACGGCCGCGAGGATCGAGGCCGCGCACGGAAGCGAAGGCCTCGTGAGAAGACGCTCCGTGAAGGAGCTTCTCGACGCCGGGGCCAGCGCGGTCGTCGTCGCGTCGCCGACCTCCACGCACGCCGCGGTGGCCGAGGAGCTCCTCGCCGGAGGGGCCGACGTGATGGTCGAAAAGCCCATCAGCGCGACGCTCGCCGAGGCCGATCGGCTCGTGGCGCTCGCGCGGGCGAAAGGTCGGGTCCTGCAGGTGGGACACATCGAGCGTTTCAACCCGGCCGTCGCCGCCGTGCGCCCGCTCGTGACCGACGTGAAGTTCATCGAGGCGCACCGTCTCGGGGTGTTCGTGCCGCGCGCCCTCGACGTGGACGTCGTCCTCGACCTCCTCGTGCACGATCTCGACATCGCGCTCGACCTCGTGGGCCGGCCGGTCACCGAAATCCGGGCGGTCGGCGTGCCGATCCTGAGCGAAAAGATCGACATCGCTTCGGTGCGGCTGTCGTTCGAGGGCGGCTGCGTGGCGAACCTGACGGCCTCGCGGGTCTCGCAGGAGAAGACCCGGAAGTTCCGGTTCTTCCAGCCCGACTGGTACTTTTCGATCGACACGCAGAAGCGCGACGTGACGGCGTTCCGTCTCGACCGGCTCAGCGGCCCGCCGCGCATCCTGCCCTGGCCCGTGAAGGTCGAGCCCGCGGACGCGCTCGCCGCCGAGGATGCCGCGTTTCTGAAAGCCTGCGCCGAGCGCAGCGAGCCGGAGGTCACCGGCGAGGCCGGCCGCGCGGCGCTGAAGCTCGCGCTCGACATCCTCGAAGAGATGGGGCGCGGGAGATGAAGAAAGAAACACTTGCTCGGAGGAGGAACGAAAGAGGGAAAAGGAAGACGAAGATTTCTTTGAAGGGTAAGAAAGCTGGTAGCCGCCGCTCGGCGCGCGAGGAGGCTCCGGTGCGCTCCGCCCCCCATTCACTTTCTAAGAAATCTTCTTCTTCGGTCCTCCCTCGTATCGGCCTCATCGGCGGCTCGGGTCTATATTCGCTTCCCGGCCTCGAGATTACGGGCGAGATCACGCTTCGCACTCCCTTCGGCTCTCCTTCCGACTCTTACTTTCTCGGAGTTCTTTCTTCAGTCCCTGTCGCTTTTCTCGCCCGGCATGGTCGTCACCATTCCTTCCTACCCTCCGAGGTCAACTACCGCGCGAACGTCTGGGGTTTCCGGAAGCTCGGCTGCTCGTGGCTCCTGGCGGCTTCGGCCTGCGGCTCGATGAAGGAGGCGTACAAGCCGACCGACATCGTCCTTCCGGACCAGTTCATCGACCTGACGAAGCACCGCGTCTCGACGTTCTTCGGCGGCGGTTGCGTGGGCCACGTCTCGTTCGCGAACCCGGTTTCGACCGTCCTCCTCGATGCCCTGGCGGCGGCCGCGAAGGCCGAGGGAGCCGTGTGTCATCGGGGCGGGACGTACGTCTGCATGGAGGGGCCGCAGTTCTCCACGAAGGCCGAGTCGCTCCTCTACCGCTCCTGGGGCGCCGACGTGATCGGGATGACGAACGCCACCGAGGCGAAGCTCGCCCGGGAAGCCGGGATCGGCTATGCCTCCATGGCGCTCGTCACCGACTACGACTGCTGGCACGAGGAGGAGGCCGCCGTTTCGGTGGAGACCGTCCTCGAAGTCCTCAGGCGGAACGCGAGCACCGCGAACCGCGTCCTCGCGAACGCCGTGCGGCGCCTCGATCCCGATCGCCCGAGCGACTGCGCGGACGCCCTCGCGTGGGCCGTCCTCACGGCGAAAGAGCGCATTTCACCCGCCGCCGCGAGGCGTCTCGAACTGCTCCTGAAGAAGTGAAGAAGGAACGAAGAGTGAAGAAAGAAGTCAGATGACCGCACGCCGCATCGTCGTCACCGGTTCCGTCGCCTACGACTACCTCATGACGTTCCCGGGGAAGTTCCTCGACGTCGTGGTGCCCGACCGCATGGATCGCCTTTCCGTCTCCTTTCTCGTGGATTCGATGCGGAAGGTGCGGGGCGGCGTGGCTCCGAACATCTCGTACACGCTCGCGCTCCTCGGCCACAAGCCCGTCATCATGGCGACGGCGGGCGTCGACGCGCTCGATTACAGCCGCTGGCTCGCCGATCAGGGAGTGGACACCTCGAGTCTCCACATCTGCGACGACCTCTACACGGCCTCGTTCTTCGTCTCCACGGACCAGAGCCAGAACCAGATCGCGACGTTCTACACGGGGGCCATGGCGCGCGCGACGACGCTCTCTTTCCGCGATCTCTCCCTGAGCGCCGTGAGCCTCGCCGTGATCTCGCCGAACGACCCGGACGCGATGGCGAAGTACGCGAAGGAGTGCCGCGAGCTGCACATCCCGTACGTCTACGATCCGAGCCAGCAGGTCGCGCGGCTCTCGGGCAGCGAGCTTCTCGCGGGGCTCAGGGGCGCAGCGATCCTGATCGCGAACGAGTACGAGTTCGGCGTCATCGAGAAGAAGACCGGCCTCTCGGAAGCCGAAATGCTCCTGGAGGTGCCCGCCTTGATCGTGACGCGCGGCGCCGAGGGCTCCACGATCGCCCTGCAGGACGGACATCCCGATGGCGTCGCGGGCGCCGCCACCATCCGGATCCCCCCCGCCGCCCTGCGGGGTCCCGCGGTGGACCCGACGGGCGTGGGCGACGCCTTTCGCGGCGGGCTCCTCGCGGCCCGGCACCACGGGCTGCCGTGGGAAGTCGCGGGGCGGGTCGGGAGCGTGGCCGCCGTCTACACCCTCGAAGCGCTCGGCCCGCAGCCGCCGCGCTACGCGATCGCCGACTTCGTCGCCCGGTATCGCGAGAATTTCGGCTCGGAAGGTCCCCACGCGCGCGTCGACGAGCTCCTGCCCCGCTGAGGCTGGTACACTCTCCGGTCCCATGAACGTGATCGAAGGTCATCTTTCATCGAAGGGACGCCGCTTCGGCATCGTCGCCGCCCGCACGAACGACCTCGTCGTGTCACGCCTCGTCGACGGAGCGCTCGATGCGTTCCGCCGGACAGGCGCGGCCGATGGGGACGTCGTCCTCGTGCGCGCTCCCGGCGCCTGGGAAATCCCCCTCGCCCTCCGCGACCTCGCGCGCTCTGGCACGTTCGACGCGCTCGTCGCTCTCGGCGCCGTTCTGCGCGGAGGCACGCCGCACTTCGACTTCGTGGCGGGGGAGACGGCGAAGGGCGTCTTCCAGGTCTCCCTCGAGCTCGATCTTCCCGTCGCGTTCGGCGTCCTCACCTGCGACACCCTCGAGCAGGCGCTCGAGCGCTCCGGCGCGAAGGGTGGAAACAAGGGTTTCGAGGCGGCCATGGCCGCCGTCGAGGCCGCCGATCTCCGCGCGAACCTGAAGAAGGCTCCCTCCCGGCGCTCCGCGCGCTGACGGCCGGGCGGAGGGGACGCGTGTGAGCGGCCGCCGGCGGAAGTCCCGAGAGCTGGCGCTTCAGCTGCTCTACCAGAACGACCTCGCGGGGACGCCGCCCGAGGAGATGTTCCTGCGCACGGAGGAGTACGTCCTCGCGCGTCCCGAAGTACAGGAATACGCGGAGCGCCTCGTCCGGGGGACCCTCGCGAAACGCGACGAGCTGGACGCGAAGCTGTCCGAGCGGTCGGAGCACTGGAGACTCGGCCGGATGGCGGCGGTCGACCGCAATCTCCTGCGGCTCGCGCTCTACGAGCTGCTCTTCGAGGAAGACATCCCGAACGCCGTCGTGATCGACGAGGCCGTCGAGATCGCGAAGAAATTCTCGACTCCGTCCTCCGGTCCGTTCGTGAACGGGGTGCTCGATGCCATCCGCCGCGCGACGTTCGGCCCTCGGGTTCGCGCCGGAGAGACCGCGGGATGAGACGCCGCCTCGCGGTATTCAGCCTCGCCTTCGCGTGCGCCGGCATCGCGGCCGCGCAGGAGACTCCGCCTCCGGGGGAGTGGGCGCGCTACAGGCTCGAGGGGCCCGCGCCGTGGCGCTACGCGCGCCCGGTGGAGGGGCCCGGCTATCGCATCGCGCTCTCCTCGCCGGACGGGCGGGTGATGGAAGCCCGCGTGGAGGTCGAGGCGGCTCCGCTCACCGTGGACGCCGCTTTCCCTCCCTCTCCCGCAGCGCTTTCCACGGAAGCGCGGGCGGTCCTCGCGGATCCGCTCCCGGAGGATGCCGTGCTCGATTCACTGTCCCGGCGGCTTCTCAAGGACGCGAAGACGGTCCTCGAAGCCGTCGAGCGGGTGATCGCCTTCACGGCTCACCGCATCCGTTATGCGCTGCCGGACGGATCGTCCGAAACCGCTTCCGCGACGCTTCGCGCCCGCCGGGCCTCCTGCGTGGGGCGGTCGCTCCTCGCGGCCGAGCTGCTCGTCCGCGCGGGCGTTCCCGCCCGGCAAGTCACGGGCATTCTCGTCGCGCAGCGCGCCCGGGAACTTACCCCCGAATCGCGAAGCGTATTCAATCCGGAGCTTGGCGGCGTCCGGCACCGATGGATCGAGGTCTTCGTCCCGGGGCTGGGATGGGTGCCCTCGGATCCGGGGGGTCTCGCGAACACGGTCACGGCGCGGCACCTCGCGCTGGACCGGCAGCCCCCCGCGGGCTTCCACGTGGATGTCGCCGGCCGGTCGGCCGAGCTGAAGCGGCCCGTCCTCGAGACGGCCGACGGCGGCCTGACCCTGTACAGGCCCCGCGGCGCTAGTGTCGTCGAGGCCGTCGAAGGCGCGCCTCTCGATCCCCGCGCGCTCGCGGCGTCCCCGCGGCGCTGACGCCGGGCGTGCGGAGAGGTTTACACTCGCCGGCCCGATGAGCACCACGACACCGACGACGAAAAGCGACGAAATTCTCCGGATCGAAGCGAGGTGGCGCGAACGCTGGGAAGCGGATCGGGCCGCCTTCGTGGACACGGGGAAGCCTGCGGGCGAAGGCACGTACCTCCTCGTCATGCTCCCGTACCCGTCGGGCGACCGCCTGCACGTGGGGCACGCCCGCACCTACTTCCTGACCGACGCTCTCCACCGTTTCCTCCGGCAGACCGGGGTGACCGTGTTCTGCCCGATGGGATGGGACGCTTTCGGCCTTCCCGCGGAGAACTACGCGATCCAGAAGGGGATCCACCCGCGCACCTCCACGCTCGCGAACATCGCGGCCATGAAGGAGCAGTTTCGCTCGTGGGGCGTTCTCTACGACTGGACGAAGGAAGTCACGACCTGCGAGCCCGAGTACTACCGCTGGAACCAGTGGTTCTTCCTCAGGCTCCTCGAGAAGGGCCTCGCCGTCCGGAAGAAATCGGCGGTCAACTGGTGCCCGTCGTGCCTCACGGTCCTCGCGAACGAGCAGGCCGAAGGGGGAGTCTGCGAACGCTGCAAGACGCCGGTGGTCCAGCGCGAGCTGGAACAGTGGTTCCTGAAGATCACCGACTACGCCGAACGGCTGCTGGAAGGCCTCGACACCCTCGGCAAGTGGCCCGAGAAGGTCGTCACGATGCAGCGCAACTGGATCGGCAAGTCCACGGGCGCCGATCTCGATTTCGCGATTCCGTCGCTCGGGGAAACGGTGCGCGTCTTCACGACGCGTCCGGACACCGTCTTCGGCGCGACGGCGCTCATCCTCGCCCCCGAGCACGCGCTCGTCCCGCGCCTCCTCGAGGGGAACCCGAAGAAGGCCGAGCTTCAGGCATGGGTCGCGTCCGTGCGCAGCCAGGAGCGGATCGTGCGCGAAGCCGAGGGCGCCGAGAAGGACGGCCGCGACACCGGCCGCAAGGCGATCAACCCCTTCACGGGCGAGGACGTGCCGATATGGCTCGCGAACTTCGTCATCGCGGACTACGGCACGGGCGCGCTCATGGCGGTGCCCGCTCACGACACCCGCGACTTCGACTTCGCGAAGAAGTACGGGATCCCGATCGTCAAGGTGATCGAAGAAGAGAAGAGAGATTTGCTTCGGAAGGAAGAAGAAGGGAAGAACGGGGATTTTCTTAGAAGGGAAGAGGGGGAGGCTGGTGCCTATACGGGCGAGGGCTGGCTCATTGCCTCCGGCACCTTCTCAGAAAAATCTTCTTCCGAAGGCCCGCGAACTCATCGCCGCCGAAGCCGCCCGGAGAGGGATCGGCGGACCGCGAGTTCGATATCGCCTCCGCGACTGGCTGATCTCGCGCCAGCGCTACTGGGGCACGCCGATTCCAATGATCCACTGCGGGAAGGACGGCTGGGTGCCGGTGCCGGAGAAGGACCTTCCCGTCGTCCTGCCCGAGGACGCGCCGTTCACGGGCAAGGGCGGCAATCCGCTCGAGAAGGTCGCTTCGTTCGTGAACACGACGTGTCCCCGGTGCTCCGGCCCCGCGCGCCGCGAGACGGACACGATGGACACGTTCGTCGATTCGTCCTGGTATTACCTCCGGTACATCGACCCGAAGAACGCCGGGGCGCCGTTCGACCCCGCCGTCGTGCAGGAGTGGGCGCCCGTCGACCAGTACATCGGCGGCATCGAGCACGCGATCCTGCACCTCCTGTACGCGCGATTCTTCGCGCGCATCCTGAAGGACCTCGGCCTCGTGTCGTTCGAGGAGCCGTTCTCGGCTCTCTTCAACCAGGGCATGATCACGCGCCTGTCCCCGACCGGCCGCGTCGAGAAGATGTCGAAGTCGCGCGGCAATTCGGTGTCGCTCGACGCGCTCATCGCCGAGAAGGGCGCCGACGCCGTACGCGCGTTCGTCCTCTTCCTCGGGCCGCCGGAGAAAGACGCCGAGTGGAGCGACGAGGGGATCAGCGGGCCGGAGCGTTTTCTCTGGCGCGTCCGGGGCACGGTGGACCGGTTCCTCGCGACGGGCGCGGACCCGCAGGCGCAGCCGGCGAAGGCCGACTCGCCCGCGGCCCGCGCGCGCCACATGGCGATCAGGAAAGTCACGGCGGACTTCCGGGGGTTCTCGTTCCACACGGCCGTCGCGCACCTCATGGAGTTCCTCAACGGCGCCGCCGTTCTCGTGAACGACGCGGGAGCGGACGCGGGGGAGACCGCGGCGACGCTGCGCACGCTCGTCACGCTGCTCCATCCCATCGCGCCGCATCTCTCCGAGGAGCTGAACGAGCGGATGGGCGGCGCGAAGAGCCTCCTCGTCTCGGGCTGGCCGGACTTCGATCCGGCGCTCGCGGTCGAAGAGCTCGCGTCGATCGCCGTGCAGATTTCCGGAAAGGTGCGCGCGGAGATCAAGCTTCGAAGAGGATCTTCCGAGAAGGAAGCCGTGGGCGCCGCCGAGTCGAATCCGGTCATCGCGAAGTGGCTCGAGGGCAAACAGCGCGTCAAGACCATCTGGGTGCAGGATCGGCTGCTGAATGTGGTCGTTCGAGTGAGGGGAGAACGAGAGAGATTTCTTTGCTTATATGCGGCGGCTGCTGATGCAGCCGCCGATAGCTGGAAACGTGCCCTCGGATGGCCGGTGTCAAGGGTCCGTGACCGCTGCGCGGCGCGCGGAGCGCGCCCTTGACACCGGCCATCCGAGGGATATCCGCGGCCCTTCTTCTCTTTCTTTCAAAGAGAATCTTCTTTTCGTCTTCCTCTCTCTGTTTGCCGCTTCCCTGTCTGGCTGTGGCTATGCGCTCGTGGGCACAGGGTCCAGCGCGCTGCCCGCGACGGTGAAGACCGTCTACGTGTCGCAGTTCGTCAACGACACGACCGTCGTCGGACTGGAGCAGAGGCTGACGGACGCCGTCATCCGCGAGCTGTCCGCGCGCGGCCGCCTGAAGCCGGTTTCCGACCGGTCGGCGGCGGATTCGGAGCTCGCCGGGCATCTGACGTCGTGCAACGTCTCGCCCGTGCGCTTCGACGCGAACGGAATCGCGGTCGAGTATCAGGTGACCGTGACGGGCAAGCTCGTCCTCACGGAGAAGTCCACCGACAAGCCGATCTTCTCGGAGCCCGCGTACCTGTTCCGGCAGCCGTACACCGTGCCGTCGAGCGCGAGCTCGTACTACGACCGCGAACGCGAGGCGGTCGAGGCGATGGCCCGCCCGTTCGCCCAGAACCTCGTCACGACGATCCTGGAAGGCTTCTAGGACCCGCTGCCTGCCGCGCGCTCCGATACCTGCGCGTTAGCGCGGGCATTACATTCCGGCCCGGCGTTCCTTACCGCGCGTAGGCGTATGATTTAGACAGGAGGAGGACGTTTACGCGGGCCGGAGGCCCACCCGATGTCCGAATTCAAGTTCGCCGCTCGAACCCATCCTTCCCGACGAATCGAGGAGAGGCTGCTTGAGTTCGGGAGAGGTCGAGGGCCTTCCGAGGAAGCGCGAACGCCGGGGCAGGCGGAACCGATCTCGAAGGTTCTCTTCCGAAGGAAGGTCGCTTGACTGGCCGCGAGGCCAGCCCCCCACCTCCGGAATCATCACGAAAGGCCTCGTTGATTTGTCGTGCTAGGGCGCGGCTCTGCGCCTTGCCCCTCGAGCACGTCATCGAGACGATGCGGCCTCTTCCGATTGAGAAGCTCGCCGGGATGCCATCGTTTGTGCGCGGACTTTCGGTCATACGCGGCACGCCCATTCCGGTCGTCGACGCCGGATTACTTCTCGGGATGAACGAGGACTCGGGCCCCACCCGGTTCGTGACCCTCCGGACCGGCGAGAGGCAAGTTGCCTTGGCATTCGAAGAGGTTCTGGGCGTCAGGAGCTTCCCGGCAGCGTCCGTCACCGACCTTCCGCCGCTGCTACGGGATGCGGGGTCCGAAGTGATATCGGCCCTCGGATTGCTCGATGCCGACCTGCTTTTCGTCCTCCGAGCCGCGCGGATCCTTTCCGATGAGGCCTGGCGGACGGTCGACGAGGGCGAGGCGGCGACGTGACGGTAGCTTCGGTCACCGAGGTCGAGCGATTCCGCACCATCGTCGCGAGGCGGCTCGGTCTGAATTTCGACGAAACGAAACTCGGGTTCCTGGCCGACATCCTCGAGCGTCGGGTGGACGCCGGCGGCGGGATCTCGGAGGCGTACCTCTTCCGCCTGGAAAGTGTGGAAGAGTTCTTTCGAGGCGAACGCCGCGCACTCGTGTCGGAGCTCACGGTCGCGGAGACCTACTTCTTCCGGCACTGGGATCAGTTCCGGGCCTTGACGGAGGTGGCCCTTCCCGACCGGATGCGCGTGCGGTCGGTGTCGCGCGGGCTTCGGATCCTTTCAGCCGGATGCGCCTCCGGCGAAGAGGCGTATTCCCTTGCCATTCTGATCCGGGAACACGTGCCGGACGCAGCCAGGTGGACCGTGTCGATCAGGGCGTCGACGTCAACGCATCCGTGCTCGAGAAGGCAGCCCGCGCAACGGTACTCGGCCTGGTCGCTGCGGGACACCCCCGACCGAGCTGCAGCGGCGGTGGTTTCGCGAGGACCGCCGCGAGTACGTCCTCGACGAGGGCGTTCGTCCGATGGTGAGCTTCGAGGAGCGAAACCTGGCCGAGGACGATCCCGTCCTGTGGCAGCCCGATGTCTTTGACATCATCTTCTGCCGCAACGTCGTCATGTATTTCACCCCCTCCCAGGCACGAGCGCTCATCGCCCGTGTCGAGCGTGCGCTGGCTCCGGGCGGATTTCTGTTCCTCGGATCCGCCGAGACACTGCGAGGTCTCTCACAGGCGTTTCATCTTCGTCATACGCACGGAACCTTCTACTACCAGCGAAAGAGCGCGACGGAAAAGACCCGAACGAGGTCGCTCAACCCCCAAATCGGAGACGCTTCTCCCTTCGGCCGTCCCCCTGGCCGTCGTACTGGAGACGTCCAGCTCGTGGGTCGAAGCGATCGGAATCGCCTCGAAACGTATTCAGAAGCTCGCGCAACCCGAGTCTGTTTCCGCGAACCAGGTCGTGGCGACAGGAACTCCGCCGACAGTTCTTCCCTGGAATCTGAACCTCGCGCTGGACCTGCTCCGGAAGGAGCGGTTTGCGGAGGCGCTCGAATGCGTGAGCGCGCTGCCGCCCGAGTCGACTCACGACCCGGACGTCCTGCTCCTGCGCGCGGTGCTGCAGACTCATGGCGGGCAGCTTGCCGAGGCCAGGAAGAGCTGCTCGGACCTTCTCGCGATCGACGAGCTGAATGCAGGTGCACAGTACCTACTTGCGCTCTGCTGCGAGGAGGCCGGCGACCGGCAGGGGGCGATCGATCACGATCAGGCGTCGGCCTACCTCGACCCCGGCTTTGCCATGCCCCGCCTGCACGCGGGTTTGCTGGCAGGCGGTCGGGCGACCTCGAAGCGGCGCGCCGGGAGCTGGGCCAGGCCCTCGTCCTCCTGCAGCGCGAAGAGGCGTCGAGGGTGCTTCTCTTTGGCGGCGGGTTCAGCCGCGAGGGCCTCCTCGAGCTCTGTCGCGCCCAGCTCGTATCGAGCGGAGGCCTCCCATGACGGACGGCTCGGCCCGTGGCGCCAGCCGCGCGGACGGGTTTCGACGTGCCTTCGACCTGGAGTTCTCACGTCAACCTCGCACGGAAACCAAACGGGACGTGGAGCTTCTGGCCATTCGCGTCTGCGGCGACCCCTGGGCGCTCCGGTTGAGCGAGGTGGCCGGACTTCTCGCGGGGCGGAGGATCACTCCGGCGCCGAGTGCGGTTCCGGAGTTCCTCGGCCTCGTCGGCTTCCGGGGCGGCATCCACACCGCGTACAGCCTGCGCGGCTTCCTCGGATATCCGTCGGGCGACGCCCCCCGCTGGATAGTGCTCGTCAAAGCAGGCGACCTCGTCGGGCTGGCGTTCGACGACTACGAGGGGTACCAATCCGTTCCCGAGAGGGATCTCGCGCCGCGCGCCCGAGGGGGCTCACGTACACGCTCGCGAGGTCGCGCGGATCTTCGACGTGCCGCGTCCCGTTCTCGCGATTTCTTCGCTTACGGAAGCCATCAACCGACGGTCGCGCCCCGGGGCGCCCGTCAAGGGAGAGCTGACCCATGAATCGTGACTGGACCTTTGGACAGAAAGTCGCCGCCGGCTTCACCTCTGTCGTCGTCCTCGCCGTGGCGATCGGCGCGGTCGCGACCTATGCGCTTCGTACCGTCGTCAGCGTCAAGGACCGGGTGATCACGGTGAACGCCCAGAACCTCATCGACGCCGAGAAACTCCACGCCTTCCGGGAGAAGAACTCGGCTTCGCTGCGTGGATTCCTTCTCGGGCGGGAGGTACATTCCTGGAGGCACTTCGAGTCGTGCGGGCCGATTCCGCAGAGACGCTCGCCCGGCTCCGGAAGTCCGTCTATACCGACGAAGGACGGCAACTGCTCGACCAGATCGATCGGGCCGAGCGCGAGCACAACCAGGCCGCGGATCAGGTCATCGCTCTACGCCAGACCAACGCTTCACCGGACTCCGCAGTCCGTGCCTACGACGACCAGGTCGCGCCGAAGCGCGACGCGCTCAACCGCCAGATCGACGCCTTCGTTTCGCGCGAGAGCCGACTTCTCGAGGACGGCAGGCTGGCCTCGTCCGAGAGGGCCGCCTCCGCGATCACGCTGGTGGTCGCTCTGGGCACCATTGCGATCCTCGTCGCATTCGTCGTGGCGCTCGTCCTGACGCGTTCCCTTGGGCGACAGGTCGGAGGCGCGGTGGGAAAGGTGCAGAGCTCCTCGGCCGAGCTCCAGGCTGCGGCCAACCAGCAGGCGACGGGCACGAGGGAGCAGGTCACTTCCATGAACGAGATCACGACGACGATGAGCGAGCTTCTCGCCACGTCGCGGCAGATCGCCGAGAGGGCCCAGCACGTCGCCCAGATCGCCGGCAAGACCGCCACGGCGGCACGGGCCGGCCAGGGGACCGTCGACAAGGGACACGAGTCCATCGGCGCCCTCGGCCGGCAGATCGACCTCATCGTGAGCCACATGCTCGACCTCGGAAAGAAGTCGCAGCAGATCGGCACGGTCCTCGACATCGTCGACGAGCTCGCCGAGCAGACCAACATCCTCTCGATCAACGCCACCATCGAGGCTGCGGGCGCGGGCGAGGCCGGCAAGCGGTTCGCCGTCGTCGCCGACGAGATCCGCAAGCTCGCCGAGCGTGTCTCGGGATCGACAAAGGAAATCCGTGACCTCATCGAGAGCATCCGCAGCTCCGTCAACACGACAGTCATGGCGACCGAGGGGGGCGCGAAGGCCGTCAACGCGGGAGCCAAACAGTTCGCGGAGGTTGCCACGGCCTTCACGCAGATCGCCGATCTCGTTCAGACGACCACCGAGGCGGCCCGGGAGATCGAGCTCAGCACCAAGCAGCAGTCCACCGCGGTGGAGCAGGTCAACGAGGCCGCCGTGAACGTCTCACAGGCGGCCAAGGAGACCGAGGCCAGCTCGAGCGAGACGCTGCAGACGGCCACGCAGCTCACGGAGCTCTCGCGAAACCTGCTTCGGATCATCCAGCCCCAGGCGAGCGCGTGACACTGGCTCAGGATCCCTACAGGTATTTTCGGGTCGAAGCCCGTGAGCTCGTCGAGCAGCTCGGCACGGGCGCGATGGACTTGGAGAAAGGTCCGCCGCCAGCGGACCTCGTTCAGCGTCTCCTGAGGCTCGCGCACACGCTGAAAGGCGCCGCCCGCATCGTCAAGCAGCCCGAGATCTCCGAGCTGGCCCATTCCATCGAGGATGAGCTCGCTCCGCTCAAGGGAGAAGCCAACCCGGCTCCGCGGGAGCGAGTTGACAAGATTCTCGGGCTCCTGGACGCCATCAGCGGCCACGTCGCCGGCCTGGGGCCCATCTCCGAAGGCGACGGGCCGGCGCCGGCACCCCAGGTGCCGCCGGAGGAGACGTTCCGCACGGTCCGGGCGGACCTCGCCGAGATGGACGCGCTCCTTGCAGGGATCGCCGAGGCCAGCGTGCAGCTCGGGACGGTCCGCCGCAGCCTCGACGTCGTCGAGAAGGCGCGCGATTTCGCCGACCTCCTTGTGGCGCAGATGGCTTCGAGCCGCTCGAACGAGACGTCCGGCCAGAGTGAGGGATCGTTCCCCGAGAGGGCGAAATCCCTCGCGGACGATCTTCGAGCCGTCATCGCCGGTCTCGGGAGGAATCTGAAGGCCGGACTCGACCGGGCGGAGCGGGAGATCCGCCAGGTGCACGAAGCCGCCGAGCACCTTCGCCTGCTGCCGGCGAGCAGTCTCTTCTCGTCGCTGGAACGAACGGCGCGGGACGCCGCCCGGAGCACCGGCAAACGTCGTGAAATTCGAGCTGAATGGCGGCGACGTGCGGCTGGAGGCTCACGTTCTCGGAGCCGTGCAGAGGGCTCTCGTCCAGCTCGTGCGTAACGCCGTCGCGCACGGCGTCGAAGCCGAAGGAGAGCGGGCGGCGCTCGGCAAGCCGCCGGCCGGCCGCGTCACCGTCGAGGTCGTCCGTCGCGGCGGCCGGGCCGTATTCCGCTGCGCCGACGATGGCCGCGGCGTCGACATCGACGCCGTGCGGCGCGTCGCTCAGACGAAGGGCCTTTCCAAGGCGGACGTGCAGAGGCTCGGAGCCCGACGAACTGCTTCAGCTTCTGCTCGAGGGCGGGCTCACGACGTCCGGCGTCGTGACGGAGGCCTCCGGGCGCGGAATCGGCCTCGACATCGTTCGCGAAGTGGTGGCTCGGCTCGGGGGCGGCAGTTCGGTGCAGACGAGGAGGGGAGAAGGGACGACGGTCGAGTTCGTACTTCCCGTCTCGGTGTCGTCCCTGGACGCCCTCCTCGTCGACGGCGTCGGGGGTGACGGCGGCCATTCCTCTGGACGCCGTCCGCGGAACGCTCCGCGTGAAGGCGACCGACATCGCGCGGACCCCACGACGGGGACTCGGTCGTGTACGACGGGAGGGTCATCCGGTTCCTGCCTCTTTCGCGACCGCTACGGAGGGAGGGCCGACAGCCCCGTTCCGGGCACGCCTGGTCGGCCGTGGTCGTTTCCGGAGGCGCTGCGTCTGCGGCCGTTGGAGTGGACAGGGTTGTCGGTACGGGGAACGTCGTCCTTCGTCCGCTGTCCGATGCTCGCGCCCGTAGACCGGCTGGTGGCGGGTGCCTCGCTCGACGCCGAGGGCCATCCGCAGCTCGTCCTCGATCCCGAGCGAGCTCGTCGGTGCGGCCGCCGGGAGGAGCCGCCCGCGCCGGAGGTCGAGGTCGCGCCGCGCGCGCCGGTGCTCGTCGTCGACGACTCGCTGACGACCCGGATGCTGGAGCAGAGCATCCTGGAGTCGGCCGGCTACGAGGTCGAGCTGCGCCGTGTCCGGCGAGGAGGCGCTCGAGAAGGCGAGGAGCGGCGCTACAGCCTCTTCGTCGTCGACGTCGAGATGCCCGGCATGGACGGGTTCGACGTTCGTGCGAACGCCTGCGCGCCGATCCCGGCCTCTCGCGGCGTCCCCGCGATCCTGGTCACGTCGCGCAGCGTCGCCGGAGGACCGGCGGCGCGGCGAGGAGCTGGGCGCGCGTGCCTACATCGTCAAGGGCGAGTTCGACCAGGCGAGCTCCTGCGCGACGATCCGGGAGCTGGTGGGATAGGCCATGGCGAAGACGCGTGTTCTCGTCGTCGAAGACTCCCTGACGGTGCGAAAGCGCCTGTGCGAGGTGCTCGCGGCCGATCCCGAGATCGAGGTCGTCGGCGAGGCCGAGGACGGCAAGCGACGCCATCGAGCTCTGCCAGAACCTCCGGCCCGACGTCGTCACGCTCGACATGATGCTGCCCGGTGATGAGCGGTCTCGCCGCGACCGAGTACATCATGGCGCACTGCCCGACGCCGATCCTGATCGTGTCGGCCTCGACGAACCGCGGCGAGCTCTTCAAGACCTACGACGCGCTCGCGGCCGGCGCCGTCGACGTCCTCGAGAAGCCGCTCGGGGACGAGCCCGACGACGCCTGGGAGCGGAAGCTCGTCGCCACGGTCAAGCTCGTCTCGCGCATCAAGGTCATCACGCATCCGCGAGCGCGCCGCGGCGCACCGGTCCGCGGAATCGCCCGGTCGACGCTCGGCGAGCTGCGCCCTCCCGGGAGGCCGGTCCGGCGACGTCTGCTCGCCATCGGCGCGTCGACCGGCGGGCCGGCGGCCGTCATCGAGATCCTTCGCGGCTCTTCCCGCTCCGCTTTCCCGTCCCCATTCTCTTCGTGCTCCACATCGGCGAGCCGTTCGGCGTGGCCTTCGCCGAGTGGCTCGACGGGCAGACGCCGCACCGCGTGGCGTACGCGCGCGACGGCGAGCCGCTGTCCGACGTCGGCGCGGGCGCGTCCTCATGGCGCCGCCCGACCGGCACCTCGTCGTCCGGGACAGCGGCTGACTCCGACTCACGCGACCCGGAGCGGCACTCGTGCCGGCCGTCGGTCGACGTCCTCTTCGAGTCGGTCGCCCTCGAGTTCGGCGCCGCGAGCGTCGCGTGTCTGCTGACGGGGATGGGGAGCGACGGGGCCGCCGGGCTTCTCGCCATCCGGCGGGCGGGCGGCTTCACGATCGCCCAGGACGAGGCGACGTCGGTCGTCTACGGGATGCCGCGCGAGGCGGTCCGCCTCGGAGCGGCCGAGGCCGTTCTTCCGCTCGGCGAGATCGGCCGGGCGCTCGCCGCGCTCGTCGGCGCGCGGCCGGAGAGTTCGCCATGAACGCGACCGTCCTGATCGTCGACGACAGCCTGACGGTCCGGATGGATCTCTCGGAGGCGTTCGAGGCGGCCGGCTTCCGGACGGTCGTCTGCGCGACGGCGGGCGAGGCGCGCGCAGGCCGCTCGGCCCGCGAGCCCGTGGCGCTGGTGATTCTCGACGTGATTCTGCCGGACGGCGACGGCGTCGAGCTTCTCGGAGAGCTCCGGGCCGCGCCGGCGACCGCAGCTCCCGGTGCTCCTGCTGTCGACCGAGGCCGAGGTCCGGCGACCGCATGCGCGGGCTGAAGGTCGGCGCCGACGAGTACGTCGGCAAGCCGTACGACCGCGGCTACGTCGTGGCACGTGCCCGGGAGCTCTTCGACGCGAACAGGGGACCGAGCCGCCGACGGGCCGTCACGATTCTCGTCATCGACGACAGCGCGACGTTCCGCGAGGAGCTCCGGCGAGGCGCTGACGCGGCCGGATACCTCGTCGCGACTCGCCGCGACCGGCGAGGAGGGGCTCCGCGTCGCCGCCGACTCGCGGCCGGCCGCCATCGTCGTCGACGGTGTTCTGCCCGGACATCGACGGCGCACGGTCGATCCGGCGCATCCGCCTCGACGCCGTGCTCCGCGGAGTCCCGTGCCTTCTTCTCACGGCATCGGAGCGACAGGACGTGGAGCTTCAGGCCCTCGACGCCGGGGCGGACGCCTTCGTGCGAAAGGACGAGGAAACGGGAGTCATCCTCGCCCGCCTCGCGGCCGTCCTTCGAAGCGCGAGCAAGGAGCTGGAGGACCGGGGCACGCGAGCCTGCTCGGGCCGAAGAAAATCCTCGCGGTCGACGACAGCGCCACCTACCTGCAGGAGCTCGCCGTCGATGCTGCGGGAGGAGGGCTACGACGTCGTCCTGGCGCATTCCGGCGAAGAGGCCCTCGAGCTGCTCGCCGTCCAGCCCGTCGACTGCATCCTGCTCGACCTCATGATGCCCGGCATCGGGGGCAACGAGACCTGCCGGCGCATCAAGGGCGCTCCCGGGATGCGCGACATCCCGCTCATCATGCTGACCGCCCTCGAGGACCGCGAAGCGATGATCGAGGGCCTCGGCGCGGGCGCCGACGACTACATCGCGAAGTCGAGCGACTTCGAGGTGCTCAGGGCGCGGCTGCGTTCCCAGATCCGCCGCAGACAGTTCGAGGACGAGCACCGGCACCTCCGCGAGCAGCTCCTGCGCAGCGAGATCGAGGCAGCCGAGGCGCGCGCCGCCCGCGAGCTTGCCGAGACGCGCGCCGCCCTGGTCGCGGAGCTGGAGCGAAAGAACGCGGAGCTCGAGGCCTTCAGCTACTCGGTCTCCCACGACCTGCGAGCGCCGCTTCGCGCCATCGACGGCTTCAGCCAGGCCCTGCTGGAAGACTACTCGGAGAAGCTCGACGCGACGGGGCAGGACTACCTGAGGCGGGTACGCGCCGCGGCGCAGCGGATGGGGGTGCTGATCGACGACCTGCTCGAGCTGTCGCGCGTCGGGCGCTCGGAGCTTCGCCGGGAACGGACCGACCTTTCAACCCTGGCGCGGTCGGTCGCGCGCGGAACTCGAGGCAGCCGCTCCCGACAGGCGCGTCGAGTTCGTGATCCCCGACGGCCTCGTCGCGAACGCGGATCCGCGACTCTTGCGCATCGTGTTCCAGAACCTCCTCGGCAATGCCTGGAAGTTCACGGGGAAATCCGCGATGGCAATCATCGAGGTCGGAGCCACGAGCCATGACGGTCACGTGACCTACTTCGTCCGCGACAACGGCGCCGGGTTCGACATGGCACACGCGAGAAGCTCTTCGCGCCATTCCAGCGGCTCCACTCGGAAGCGGAGTTCCCGGGCACGGGCATCGGCCTGGCGACGGTCCAGCGCATCGTCCACCGGCACGGCGGCACCGTTCGGGCCGAGGGCGAAACGGGCCGCGGAGCCACGATCTCGTTCACGCTCTGAAGGAGGGGACCATGAACAACCGGGCGATTCTCCTCGTCGAAGACAATCCCGACGACGTCGAGCTGACGCTGCGCGCGTTGAAGAAGAACAACATCGCCAACGAGGTCATCGTGGCCAACGACGGCGTCGAGGCGCTCGATATCGTCTTCGGGAGCCAGAAGCTACCTGGGTCGCGACCCCGTCGAACGATTCTGGCGCTCGTCCTTCTCGACCTGAAGCTGCCGAAGGTCGACGGGCTCGAGGTGCTACGCCGGATCCGGGCGGACGAGAGGAGCCGGCTCCTTCCGGTCGTCATCCTCACCTCCTCGAAGGAGGAGCAGGACCTCGTGAACGGCTACGCGCTCGGCGCCAACAGCTACATTCGCAAGCCGGTCGATTTTGCGCAGTTCACCGAGGCGGTCCGGCAGCTCGGGCTCTACTGGCTCGTCTTGAACGAGCCGCCACCGGTCCCGAGAGGAGCGTAATGTCGGATCCTCTTCGCGTTCTGATCGTCGAAGATTCGGAGGACGACGCTCTGCTCCTCGCGCGTGAGCTCCGCCGCTCGGGCCGGAACGTCGTTTGGAAGCGCGTCGAGACGGCCGAACAGATGAAGACCGCGCTCGAACGGGAACCCTGGGACCTCGTCGTGTCCGACTACGTCATGCCGCTCTTCAGCGCTCCGGCGGCCCTCGAGTTGCACAAAGAGACGGGTCTCGACCTGCCTTTCATCGTCGTCTCGGGAACTGTGGGGGAGAACGTTGCGGTCGAGACGATGAAGGCCGGCGCTCATGACTTCCTCCTCAAAGGGAGCCTCACGCGTCTGGTTCCCGCCGTCGAGCGGGAGCTCGAGCAGGCCGCCCAGCGACGGGCGAGGCGCCGGGCTGAGGAATCGATTCAAAAGCTTCTGCGCGCGGTTGAGCAGGCGAGGAACGCCATTTTCATGACGGACCCGAACGGAGTGATCACTTACATCAACCCCGCCTTCGAGCAGATCTACGGGTATCCCAAGGAGGAAGTGCTCGGCAAGACGCCCCGGATCCTGAAAAGCGGCCAGCACGACGAGGCGTTCTACGAGCGCTTCTGGCAGAGTCTGCTGGCTGGCGAATTCGTGCGGGAGGAGTTCGTCAACAAGGCAAGCGACGGCCGGCTCGTCACCGTGGAGAATTCCGTCAGTCCCGTCCTCGACGCGCAGGGAGGGCGCAGCGGTTTCATCGCCGTTCAAGACGACGTGACAGAGCGTAAGCGGTCCGAGGAGGCTCTCCGCAAGTCGGAGGATCGATTCTCGCTTGCCTTTCACGCGAGCCCCGTCCCGATCAGCATCCGAGAGGTCGAAACGAACCGGTACGTCGACGTCAACGACCAGTTCGTTCGCGTTCTCGGGTATCCCCGAGAGGAGGTGATCGGGCGCACCCCTTCGGAAGTCGGTCTGTTCGTGAATTCTGAGAGTCTCAAACGCATCGCGGAAGGCATTGCCGGCGAGGGAGCAGCCTTGAACCTGGAGCTTCAGCTTCGAGGGCGATCGGGGGAGATCCATGACGCTGTGGGCTCTGTCGCGCCGATCGAGGTCGGGGGCGCGCCCTGCGTGCTGGCGATTTTCTTCGACGTCACGCGGCGCAAGCGGGCTGAGAAGGAGATGCGCAAGAGCGAAGAGCGCTTCCGCCGGCTCTTCGATTCCAACACGATCGGGATCACCGTGGCCGATCTCAGCGGCCAAATCCTGGAATCCAACGACGCCTACCTCACCATGATCGGATACACGCACGAGGAGCTGCTTTCGGGAGTCGTCCGCTGGGACGAAATGACGCCAGCCGAGTACCGTGAGAAGGATCGGATCGCGGTCGAGCAACTTCAGCGGACGGGGGTCGCCCAACCTTACGAGAAGGCGTTGATCCGGAAGGACGGAACGCGTGTGCCGCTCTTGATTGGGATCGCGATGCTCGAGGCTTCCGAGGGGAGCATCATCGCCTACACCGTGGATCTGTCGGACCGCCGGCTGCTCGAAGAGCAGTTCCGGCAGGCCCAGAAGATGGAGGCCGTCGGACAGCTTGCGGGCGGAGTTGCACACGACTTCAACAATCTACTGACCGCCATTCTCGGTTACGCCGACGTGCTCGCCTCGAAGTTGCCGTCCGATTCCAGCTTGCAGGAAGAGATCGGTGAAATCCGCGGAGCAGGCCAGCGCGCGGCCGCCCTGACGCGGCAGCTCCTGGCCTTCAGCCGCAAGCAGGTTCTGGAGCCCGTGGTCCTGCGGTTGAATGACCTGGTCGGGAACCTCGAGAAGATGCTGGGGCGTGTGATCGGCGAGGACGTACAGTTCGTCACGCGGCTGGACCTGTCCGAGGGCAACGTCCGGGCCGATCCGGGGCAGCTCGAACAGGTGATCGTGAACCTCATCGTCAACGCCCGTGACGCCATGCCGAAGGGCGGGAAGCTGACGATCGAGACGGCCGATGTCGAGCTGGATGGCGCCTACGCTGAGCGGCACGCCATGGTCCCTCCTGGCCGCTACATGATGCTGGCTGTCAGCGACACGGGAGTCGGCATGGATTCCGAGACGCAGGCTCGCATCTTCGAGCCGTTCTTCACGACCAAGGAGAAGGGGAAGGGAACGGGGCTGGGGCTCTCCACCGTGTACGGCATCGTCAAGCAGTCGGGGGGATACATCTGGGTCTACAGCGAGCCCGGCAAGGGGACGACCTTCAAGGTCTATCTACCCAGGGTCGAGGAGGCGGTTTCGGGTGTTCCGACGCGGTCGATGGTGTCTCTTCCGGTTCTCGGGATCGAAACGATCCTTCTCGTCGAGGACGAGCGGGCGATCCGTGCTCTCGCGCTCAGCGTTCTCGAGAAGCACGGCTACCGCGTTCTCGAGGCGGGCAGCGGGAAGGACGCACTGGAACGAGTCCGTGGAGAAGCGAGGCCGATTCACCTGCTCCTGACGGATCTAGGAATGCCGGAAATGAGCGGAACTGAACTCGCCTCTCGCCTACGGGAGCTTCATCCGGACATCCGTGTTCTCTTCATGTCTGGCTACACCGACGACGGGGTGGTCCGAAACGGACAGCTCGGACGGGGACGGGCGTTTCTCCAGAAACCCTTCACGCCCTCCGCCCTCGCCCGCAAGGTGCGAGAGGTGCTCGACGCGCCGGACGAGACGCCGGCCGCCTGATACCGAGTCGGCGACGAGGACCTACCTAAACTACTTCGCGCCCGCCTTTTTCGCCTTGTTCACGGTCTTCGAGATCCGTGATTTCAGGCGGGAGGCCGTCTTCCTGTGGAGTACGCCCTTGCGGACGGCGACGTCCAGGTCGGAGACCGCGTTCGACAGCAGGTCGCCGACCTTCGCGGCCTCGGTCTCCGCCGTCCTGCGCAGGTTCTTCACGACGTTGCGGACCCTCGTCACGACGGACCTGTTCCGGACCCGGCGGCGGTCGCTCTGCGCCGCTCGCTTCTTCGCTTGCTTGGTGTTGGCCATGGAGTTCGGGTGTGCCTTTCTCTCTTGATTCAGCGGGAATCGCCGCCGAGGGACTTGAGGCGCTGGCGCGCGCTCTTGGCCTCGTCGGAGCCGGGAAACTGGTTGACGACGAAGTTCAGCTCGACCATGGCTTGAGCCTTCTCGCCCAGCTCGACGTGGGCGATCCCCTTCTTGAGGTGGGCGGCCGGGGCCTTGTCGCTCTGGGGATAGGAGCGGAAGAGCTTGTCGAAGATTGCGATCGCTTCGCGCGGCTTCTTCTGTGCCGACCAGCATTCGCCTGCCCAGTAGAGGGCATCGTCCGACAGGTCGGTGCGCGGAAACTTCTCCGCATAGTCCTCGAAGCCCTGCCGGGCGAGGTCGTAACGGCCGCGCTGGTAATCGGCGGTCGCCTGCGCGAAGAGGTCGGCGGGCGTGATCGTGCCGCCGCGAGGCGCCGCTCCGGCCGCCACAGCGGGGCCCGCGCCGGCCTGGAACGCGGCGCCCGGACCCGCCGAGACGGTCGGCAGGGCCGAAGCGGGCGCCGACAGGGCGCCCGTGAAGGCGCCCGACGTGCGCGCCTGCGACTCGGCGATCTGCTGCGAGAGCTGCGTCAGGCGCCGGTTCGCGTCCTCGAGCTTGCCCGCGAGGGCCTGCATCTCGCGCGTGAGGTCGTCGAATTTCGTGCCGAGATCGGCATTCGAGCGCAACAGAGTCTCCGCCTGTTTCGCGAGTCTCTCGCTCAGCTTCGCGACCTCGTCCTTGGACGACGACTGCTTCGCGACGACGTCGACTTCCCTCTCGACCGTCGAAATGTGCTTGTGAAGGCCGTCGATGTCGCTTCCGCTGACGCAGCCGGCGGCCGCCGCGAGAAGCCCCGCGGCGGCGACGGAACGAATGGCGCGCGAGGCGCGCTTCCCGTTCACTTCGCGGTGACGACGAAGTGGGCGCGGCGGTTCTTCTGCCACGAGTCTTCGTCGTGTCCGGTGGCGAAGGGACGCTCCTTGCCGTACGAGACGGTCTTGATCCGGGACGCGTCGACGCCGAGGGAGACGAGATAATCCTTCGCGGCGTTCGCGCGGCGGTCGCCGAGCGCGAGGTTGTATTGCGCCGTGCCGCGCTCGTCGGTATGGCCTTCGATCGTGAACTGCACGGAGCTGTATTTCTTCAGCCAGGTCGCGTTCCCGGAGAGGGCGTCGCGGGCGTCGCCACGGATGTCCGCCTTGTCGTAATCGAAGAAAGCGGGCTTGAGCATGCCGCTCAGCTTGTCCATCGAAAGCCCCGCAATGCTGTCCACATCCACTTTCGGCGTCGGCATCGGCGCGGGCGTGGCGACCGGCTCGACCGTGACGACCGTCGGCGTCGAAACGGGCGTCGGTGCGGTCGGCGGCGCGGGCTTTGGCTTTGGCGAACACGCCACGACGAACGCGAGCGCGGCGAGGGTGATGGAACCGGCCTTGAGGGACTGTTTCATGGAATTTGAGCCTCCGTTGGTTGCGGTGATGGGGCGTACGCCGGAAGGCAACTCCCCGTGGGACTTCTATTCTAGCGTCTTGACCCACGAGGGGGAATAATTGTTGCCGGACGACGTCACGACGCGCGCCGTTCCGCTGCCGTCGGCGTTCCCGACGGCGATCTGCGTCGAGCTGCCGCGCTGCACCTCCCAGGCGATCTTCGAGCCGTCGGGCGACCACGTCGGCCCCTCGTGGGCGCCGGGTCCGCTCGAAATCTGTACGGTCCGACCCGAAAGCAGATCCATCACGCAGATCTGGAAATCGCCTTCGTTCCGGCAGGCGAACGCGAGGCGTCCGCCGTCCGGAGAGAACGCGGCCTCGTCGTTCCAGTTGCCGGCCAGGGTCACGCGCCGGACGTTCGCCCCTTCGAGATCCATGACGAAAATCTGCGGCGAGCCCTGACGGTTGGACGTGAACGCGAGCTCGCGACCGTTCGGAGACCACCGCGGCGTCGAGTCGATCGCGGCGTTCTCGGTCAGGCGCTTGAGAGAGGAGCCGTCCGTGTGGACGGTGAAAATCTCCGTGTTGCCCCGGACGCTGCCGCAGAACGCGATCGTCCGGCCGTCGGGGGAGAACGACGGGGAGGCGTTGAGCTGGGTCGGAACCGGGATCTGCCGCTTGTCCCCTCCGTCCTTTCCGATGAGCCACAGGCCGGGCGTGTCCCTCTCGTAGGACTGGTACACGAGCTTTGCGCCATCCGGCGACCAGTCGGGCGCGAGCGACAGCGTGCGCGAGGTCGTGATTCGCCGCTGGTTATCGCCGTCGAAGTCCATCGTGTAGATCTCCTTCACGCGCGGCGCGTCGCGGTCGGAGGAGAACGCGATCTTCGTGAGGAAGGGGCCGGGCTTCCCGGTGAACTGGCGCACGAGGTCGCTCGCGAGGGTGTGGGCGATCCTGCGAGCGGCGCGGGTCTCGCCCGTGTACTTCTTGCTCAGGATGGACCTGAGCGTCCCGAGGTCCCACAGCAGCGCCTCGACGACCACGTTCCCTCCGTCCGGCGACAGGCGCGTGTCGAGGAGGAACTGGGCCGACGTGGCCTTCCACGCGTCGCCCTCTTCCCGGTTCTGCGGCGGGCGCATGGCCTTCGGGTAGAGCGACGGATCGGCCACGACGAAGACTCCCGAGCCGGCGAGGTCGTCGGACAGGGTCGTGTAGAACGGATCGACGGCTTTCGTCTGGAGCTCCGGCAGAAGCGGCGCGATCGTCATCGGGATCGCGAGCGGGCGGCGCGCGCCCGCCCCGGCGGTGAGCGTGAGGTCGATGCTCGACGCCTGCGGGAAACCGGACGGCGTGTGCGCCGTCGCGGGGGCCGGCGCGGAGGTCGCGGGCTTCGGCGCCTGCCCGAGAACGGGAGCGGCGCACGTGACGCCGGCCATGACCAGGAGCACGCCGGCCCTCCTAATTCCTTTCAAAGAATCTTTCTCTTTGTCTTTCTTTCTTACTTTCAAAGAAATCCTCTTTTCTTCCTCTTTCAACGAGTCCCCTTCACTGGAATTTCAGGTGCACGCCGAGCGAATCGTTGCGGTAGTCCGGCGGCAAGGGCGGGAGCGGGTTCGCGGCGTACACGGCGCGCGCCGCGGCCCGGTCGTAGTAGCTCACACCCGACCCGGAATCGACCTTGACGTCCGTCACCTGTCCGGAGCGGAGAACGCGAAAGGAAACGACGCAGCTCGCGCCCTCGGCGGCCTCCGGCTTGAACCAGTTCGCGCCGATGAGGGAGAGGAGCTGCTCGACGTAATAGGCGAACGGGAAAGTCGGCGTCGAAGGACGTGACCGAAGCCCCGAAGGAGATGCCGGCGCCGGCGCCCGACGTTGCGCCGTGGGCGGTCCCGGCGGCGCTCGGAAGCTCCAGGGCGGGCCCCGGAAGCGCCTTGGCGGGCCCGGGCGCCGGCTTCGGCTTCTCCGGCTTCGCGGGCTTCTTCGGCTCGGGCATCGCCTTCGCGGACGGGAGGATCTTCTCCGACGGTTTCTCGATGACGGGCTTGGCCTTGACCGGCGCGGGCAGAGGTTCCTTGGGCGCCGCCACCGGCGCCGGGGCGGGCGCCGCCTCGGGCCGGCCGAGCGACGCCGGGCTCACGACGCGGACGGGAAGGGACCATGGGGAGGAAGACCTTTGCCTTGGGGGGGCGGCTCACGAGGAGAAGCATCGCGAGGAAGGCCGCGTGCGCGAGGACGGAAACGGCTGCCGTCAGACCGCGGGGCGCGCGGCCGCCGTGCGCGCGCCGCTCGAGAATGTCCGAAACGGTCAGCGGCCCGGGAAGGGCGGTCGCCGGCGTCCTCACCTGGCGCCCTCGCTCCTGAGCTCGGTCACCATGCCGAGGCTCTCGACGCCCAGCCGGTTCAACGTGTCCATGGTCTCCACGACGACGCCGTACGCGAGGTTGCGATCCGCCTTCAGGTACACGGCCTTGTCGCGGCGGCGCGAGAGGATGAGCTGAAGCCTCTCCTTGAGCTGCGACTTCGGAATGGGCGTCTCGTTCAGGTAGTAGTTTCCGTTCTTCGTGATCGAGAGGATGAGCGGATCTTCCGGCGTCTTCGGAAGATTCTGGGCGACGGACTTCGGGAGCTGGACCTCGACACCCTGATGCAGGAGGGGCGCCGTGACCATGAAGATGACGAGAAGGACGAGCATGACGTCGACGAGCGGCGTCACGTTGATGTCCGAGAAGGCGTCCGCGTCGTCGTCGAGCTTGAAAGCCACGTTCCGGCCCTCAGGTGAAGTGGCGCTCGGCCAGGTTCATGAACTCGAGGGCGAAGTCGCGCATTTCGGCGCGCGCGATGCGCATCTTGCCGCCGAAGTTGTTGTAGGCGATGAGCGCCGGCACGGCGGCCACGAGGCCGGCTGCCGTGTTGATGAGGGCCTCGGCGATGCCGGGCGCCACGACGACGATCGACGTCGAGCCTTTCTGCGCGATCTGCGAGAACGCCATCATGATGCCCACGACGGTGCCGAAGAGGCCGATGAAGGGCGTGGCGGAGGCCGTGGTCGCGAGGAAAGGCAGCCCGCGCGTCAAACGGGTCGTCTCGACGCCGGCCGCGCGCTCGAGCGCGCGCTCGATCGACGCGAGACTCTTCACGAACAGGCGGCCCGTGTCGGCGGGCGCCACTTCGCGGCCGTCCTTCACCTGCTGGTCCAGCTCGGCGTAGCCCGCGCGAAAGATGCCGACGAGAGGACTCGCTTCGCACTTGTCGCAGATCCCGAGCACGTCGGCGAACTTCCGGCTCTTTCGGAAGTGGCTCAGGAACGCGCGCGAGTCGGATGCGGCGCGTGAGAAACTCCACAACCTGCCGATGATGATCGCCCACGACACCAGGGAGAAGAACGCGAGGACGAGCAGGACGGCCTTGGCCGTCGGTCCCGCTGAAGTGAAGAGCTGGACGATGTTCGAGCCGCCGGCTTCCGTCATGGTTTCGTGTGACTCCCTCTCGGGATGCGTTCCGCGACGGACCCGTCTCGGGCCGTCCCGTCAAGGTAGCATGGAATCTTCGAGGGGGTCAAAGCGCCGTGCGCTCCGCGCCGCGCCTTTTTCTCTCTTCGCCGCGCTTCTCGCCGCGCGTCTCGCCGCGTCCGCTCCGGCCGCGCCTCTCCCCGCGGACATCCTGCCGCTTTCGTCGGTCCGGGCGGGAATGAAGGGCTACGGCCTGACCGTGCTTCACGGCTCTCTCGTGGAGCGCTTCGACGTCGAGGTCCTCGGGGTCGTGCCGAACACCCTCGGGCGTTCGCAGATCATCGTCCGCGTCGGCGGGCTCGGGCTCGAAAAGACGGGCATTCTCGCCGGAATGAGCGGCAGCCCCGTGTATTTCGAAGGCCGGCTCGCGGGGGCCGTGGCCTCCACGTGGGGGTTCGCGAAGGAGCCCGTCGGAGCGGTCACGCCGATCGAATCGATGCTCGCGATCGACGGAGCCGACGTCGACACGAAATCAGAAGGCGCCACACATCGCGGCTTCTCCGCGGCCGGCTTTGCGGAATTCGCCGCGGCGGTCGCGCTGCCGGAAGACGAAAGGCTCCTCGCCCTGCGCCGGATCGTCGACGCGCGCCCGGGCTGGCCCGCCCACGCGCCCGCTTCTCTCCTCGCTCCCGTCTCCACCGGCTTCCCGGTCGACACACTCGGGCGATGGAGCGCCGATCTCGGACGACTCGGGATCCCTCTCGCGTCGGGGCCGCTGCCCGGCCTTCTGGGAACGCCGCTGCAGGCGGCCGAGCGGGCGCGCCCCGCGGCGCCGCTCGCGGCGGGTTCCGCCTTGACGGCGCTTCTCATCGACGGCGACCTGCAGCTCGGCGCGACGGGCACGGTGACGCGCGTGGACGGAGAGGGACGCTTTCTCGCGTTCGGGCACCCGTTCCTCGGAGCCGGAAGCATCGAGCTGCCGGCAGCTCCGGCGGAAGTCGTGACGATCTTTCCGAGCGCGAATCTCTCGTTCAAGCTGGCCTACGCCCTGGCCCCCATGTATCGCCTGACGCACGACCGCGACAGCGGCGTCGCCGGGCGCACGGACCGGCCCGCGTCCCTCGTTCCCGTGCGGTTCCGGCTCGAGTCGGGCGGAAAGAGCGTCCGGACGCTGTCCTGGGGCGTCGCGCGCGAGGCGGCGCTCCTTCCGATCCTCCTTTCGATCTCTTTGGACGCGGCTCTCACGACGCTCGACGCGACGCCCGTCGAACGGACGCTTCGACTCCGCGTGGCCGTCGACACGAAGGCGGGGCCGTTCGTCTACGCCGACCAGATGACGGGTCCGCGCGCCAAGGAGCTCGCCCTCATGACCGCGAACGTCCTGACCGGGCTCATCGTCCAGAACGAGTACGAGGAGCCGGGGATCACCGGCGTGGACGTCTCGATCGTGAGCACGCCCGGCGAGAGGCGGCTCCGGATCGTCGACGCGGCTCTCTCGGCGCGAAAAGCGGCGCCGGGCGGAACGCTGCATGTGACGGTGCGCCTCGTGGATCGTCGCGGCGGAGTCGAGACGCGGGTCCTGTCCCTCACCGTGCCGAAGGAGACACCCGAAGGCCGCGCGATCGTCCTCGTCGGGGACGGCAACGCCGCCTCGGGCGCACGCGTCGCCGCCCAGCCCTCCGAGCCGCGCAGCCTCGCGGGCCTGCGCGCCGCCATCGCGCGGCTCGTTCCCGCGGACCGCCTCGCGGCGCTCCTGCTCGTCCCGGGGCGCGGGGCGACGACGGGTGACGGCACGCTGACGGCGCTTCCGCCCTCGTTCGCGATGGTTCTGTCCGAGGGAAGCGAGGGAAACCCGCGCCATTCCGTTCCGTCCCGAATCCTCGCCGAAGAGATCCTCGTCCTCGACCGGCCTGCGTCCGGTTCCGTGCGCCTCGAGCTCGAGGTAGAAAGGCCCCGCTCCTGATGCGACGTTTCCTCCCGGCTCTCGCTGCTCTCTCTGCCGCCGTCCTCGCCGCGCCGCTTCTTCTCGGCGGCACGCCTCGCATCGCCGTCACGGCGGGAGCGCGGGACTTCCTCTCGGGGGAGGCGAAGGGCGTCGCCGTCTCCGCCGACGGACGGCTCACGCTCGGCGCGGCGCTCGCGGCCCGCGCGTGGCCCGACGACGCGGCGGATGCCGCCGTGTTCGCCGCGGCGGCCGACGGCTCCGGCCGCGTCTTCGTGGCGACGGGAGGCGGGCTGGGCCGCCTCTTCGTTTCGAACGGCGCGGGCGTGACGCTCCTGTTCACCGCACCCGAGCCGAACGTCACGGCGGTCGCGGTGGCGCCGGACGGCACGGTGTTCTGCGCGTCCTCCCCGAACGGCAAGATCTATCGCGTCGATCAGAAGGCCGCCGACGCCGCGAAGGCCGGAACGGTCGTCGGCGACCCGAAGGAGGCGGCCATCTGGGCTCTCGCCTTCGCGAAGGACGGCACGCTCTACGCGGGGACGGGAAACAAGGGCCGCATTTATCGCAAGGCCGCCTCGGGGGCGCTCGAGCTCTTCCACGAGATCGAGGACGTGCACATCCGCGCCCTCGCGGTCGGCCCCGACGGCACCGTGTACGCGGGCACGTCCGATCGCGGCCTCGTGGTCGCATTTCCGGCACACGGCAGCCCGCGCACGCTTCACGATTTCTCCCGCCCGGAGGTCACGGGACTCGCCGTGGACGCCCGGGGCGTCCTCTATGCGGCGGCGTCGCAGCTCGATGCGACCTCGGGCCGGCCCGCGCCGGCGGACATTCTGGTCCGGCCCGCTCCCACGCCGACGCCGGCGCCCGCGCGAACCGAGGAAGCGCCGCGCGGCTCGGTGGCCGTGTCCGCCACGACGTCCACGGTTCGGCCCCCCGTGGAGCCGCGCTCGGTGAGCAGCTCCGAGATCGCCGTCATTCAGCCCGACGGCTTCGTCGAGCCGGGCTGGCTCTTTCCCGAGGAATCGATTCTCGGTCTCCGGCTCGCCGAAAACGGAGCGCTCCTCGTCGCGACGGGCTCCAAGGGGCGCGTCTACGAGTGGAAGGACAGGCGCGTCCGCCTCGTGGCGTCGACCGCGGAGAAGCTCGTGCTGGCGGTCCCGGCCGTGGGCTCCGGGTTCGCCGTCGTGACGATGGGCGCCGCGGGAATCCTGAGACCCGACGCCGGGAATCCGGCGTCGGGCACGTTCACGTCCGCCGTGAAGGACGCCTCGCGCCTGTCGACGTTCGGACACCTCCGTTGGGAGGGACACGTGCCCGCGGGTGCGGCGCTGTCGCTCTTCGTGAGGGCCGGCAATTCGGACAAGCCCGATGCCACGTGGTCGGCCTGGACGGCGGTCGGGGTCGATGGAGGCGCAAAGCCGCCGGTCGCCCGCTTCTTCCAGTGGAAAGCGTCCCTTACGGCCTCGCCGAAGGGCGAGTCCCCGGTCCTCGAACACATCGACCTCTCCTACTCCGAACGCAACGCCCGTCCGGTCCTCGAGAATCTCGCGCTGCTCGAGCCCGGCGCGGTCTTCTCGCGCGGCGCGACGGGCCTGGGAGTCCTCTCCGTGACGAATCCCGACGAGTCGGGGATCTATTCCGGCCTCGAGGTGCCGCGCGACGGGGTGGGGGAGGGACCCGGAAAGAGGCTTTTCCGGAAGGGCTACCGGACACTCACGTGGAAGGGTGCCGATCCCAATGGGGACGTCCTGCGGTACGAGATCGAGGCGCGCCGCGAAGAAGGTTCGACCTGGTTTTCGGTGCGCAAGGACCTTGAAGACACGTACCTCTCCTTCGACTCGACGGCGCTTTCCGACGGACGCTACCGCTTTCGGGTCACGGCGTCGGACCGCCTTTCGCAGCCCGAGAGCGAAGCGCTCACGGCGCGCGAGGAGACCGGCGTCGTCGTCATAGACAACACGCCGCCGGTCCTGAGCGTGGAGTCGAAAAGGGTCGAGGGAGATTCCGCCGTCGTGACGGTTCGCGCCGCCGATGCAATTTCGCCGGTCACGAAAGCCGAAGGCGCCGTGAACGCGGATCGCTGGCGCCTCCTCCCCGCCGAGGATGGCGCCGCGGACTCTCCGATCGAACGCTTCGTCTTCCGGATCCCGAAGCCGCCGGGGCCGGCCGTCCTGTCGATGCGCGTGCTCGACGCGATGGGCAACGTCGCGGCAATCTCCGTGGA
Organism: Thermoanaerobaculia bacterium; assembly: GCA_963809425.1. GTDB lineage: Bacteria > Acidobacteriota > Thermoanaerobaculia > UBA5066 > UBA5066 > Fen-183. Next base: position 272,082 of record CAWEJK010000002.1, on the reverse strand, counting down.
GTGGCCGTTTTGAAGAAGCTCGCTCTCCTCGCCGCAGTGGTTCTCCTCTCCGCCTGCGGGGTGCGCGGCAAGAGCCAGGACAGCGTCGTCCGGCGCCGCCTCGAGGGCGACCCAAAGACACTCAACCCGATTCTCGCCACGATGGACCCCGAGCAGGTCGTCCTCGCGCTCCTCGAGCGGAACCTGCTGGATTACGACGAGAAGCTGAACCTCGTGCCGGGCCTCGCGGAGGACGTCTCCGACTCTCCCGATCATCTCGTCTATACGATTCGCCTCCGCAAGGACGCGCGCTGGGAGGACGGCACGCCCGTCACCTCCCAGGACGTCGTCTTCACCTTGACGACCCTCCTCGACCCGAAGGCGCCCGCGCTCACGCGCCGGGCGCTCTTCGACGGATTCGTGAAGGCCGAGGCCGTGGACGGGCAGACGGCGCGCGTCGTCTTCAAGACGGCCGCCGGCGGCCGGCGCGACGCCTTCAACCTGCCGCTCCTCTCCGCCGCCGCGTGGGCGGGCGGAGACGTCGCGACGCATCCGCGCAACCGGAACCCGCTCGCGAACGGCCCGTACCGCCTCGGATCCTGGGAAGCCGGCCGGACGCTGACGCTCGTCCGGAACACGCAGTACTTCGGCGAAAAGCCGGCAGCCGAGCAGGTGATCTTCCGCGTCGTGCCCGAGAATGCGCCGGCCTTTTCGGCGCTCGAAAGCGGCGCGATCGACGAGATGCGCCTCTCGTTCGCGCGGATGAAGGCGCTGGAAGCGAAGGCCGGAACGCCGGGCGCGCCGCGCGCCGTGACGTTCGACCAGCTCTCCTATTCCTATCTCGGCTGGAACAACCGCTCGCCGGTCTTCGCCGACCGCCGCGTGCGGCGCGCCCTCACGATGCTCCTCGACCGCGAGAGCATCGGGCGGAATCTCTTCGGCGGCCTCGCGAAGCTCGCGAACGGACCCCTCCCGCCCGCGCACTGGGCATGGGACCCGTCCATCCGGCCGTGGCCCTACGACCCGAAGGCCGCCGAGGCGCTCCTCGACGAGGCCGGGTTCCGCAAGGGCCCGGACGGAACGCGGCGCAAGGGAAACCTGCGGCTCGCGTTCACGCTCTCGCTCGGCATGGGGAGCGACATCCAGCAACAGATCGTGGAGCTGGCGCAGCAGTCGTACAAGAAGGCGGGCATCGAAATGGCGATTCAGCCGCTCGAGTGGGCGGCCTTCGCGGCGAAGCTGGACGCGGGGGAGCTCGAGGCGTGGGCTGCCGCGCTCAACCTCGACCCGTACCCGGACCTCTCCGTGAGCTGGCATTCCGCGCAGGTGCCGCCGAACGGATCCAACGCGGCGTTCTACAAGAACCCCGAGGTCGACGCGCTTCTCGACCGCCTCAGGACGACGTTCGGCAGGGAAGAGACCCGCGCGCTTCTCGCGCGCACGCAGGCCCTCATCCACGAGGACGAGCCGGTGACCTTCCTGAACAGCCCGCTGATCAGATGGGGCGTCTCTTCGCGCCTCATGGACGTGAAGACGTCGCCGATCGGCCTCTTCATGTTCTGGCCGGGAGCGGCCGGCTGGCGGACGAGCGCGACCACGGGTCCGATCTCGTAGATCGGCAGCCAAGTAACATCTCTCCATGCTCCGATTCGTGCTACGCCGGGCGGCCTCGGCCCTGCTGACTCTGATCGGCGTCCTCGCCCTCGTGTTCGGGCTCGTCACGGCCGCTCCCGGCGACGCGGCCTCCCTCGCGGCACGGGCCGGCGGAAACCGCGCCGTGGCGGTCTCGCCCGAGGCGCTCGCCGCGTTCCGGCATCTCTATGGGCTCGACCGGCCCGTGACCGAGCGCTTCCTCACGTGGACGTGGCGCGCGATCCGCCTCGATTTCGGCCGTTCCCTCGTGGACGGCCAGCCCGTGTCGGCCCGCGTCGCCCGGGCGCTGCCCACGACGCTCGCCTTGAACCTCGCCGCCCTCTTTCTGGCGTGTCTCGTCGGCGTGCCCCTCGGGATCAAGGCGGCCCGGCGGCCGGGCGGACGCCTGGACCGGATCTCCGGATTCGTCTGTGACGCGCTCTTTTCGACGCCGACGTTCGTCCTCGGCCTCCTCCTTCTCCTCGTCTTCTCCGGATGGCTGCGCGTCACGCCTCTCTTCGCCGACGCGGACACGGGTCTCAACGGCTTCGTCCTGCCCGTCGTCACCCTGACGCTCGCGTCGCTCGCCCTCGTCGCTCGCTTCGTGAGAGTTTGCGTCGCGGCGGCCCTTGCCGATCCGGCCGCGCGCGCGGGACGCGCCCGGGGGGAAGGACCGCCTGCGGAGATTCGGCGCGCGCTCCGCCGCTCGTCGGCTCCCTTCGCCGCGATGGGGGCTGCGCTCGTCCCGGCCGTCGTGTCCGGCTCGATCCTCGTGGAGCGCGTCTTCTCGCTCCCGGGAGCCGGCGGCCTGCTCGCGGAGGCGGTCTTCGCGCGCGACCTGCCGACCGTTCTCGCCCTCACGCTCCTGTCTGCCGCCGTCGTCGTGGCCGCATCGCTCGCGGCGGATCTCGTCACCGCCGTGCTCGATCCCCGCACGGCGCGTGCGGATGACGAAGTGCCGCAGGGAATCACCCTGTGACGGGCGCCCGGGCCGCGCTCCGCCGCGCGGGGATCGCGTTCGCGCTCTTTCCGCTGCTCGCGCTCCTTGCTCCGCTCGTCGCGCGCGAGAAGCCGTGGGTCACGGGCCGCTCGGGAGAGACGATTCTCGGCGCGCCCGTGCCGTTCGACCCCGACGGCGTGGATCTCGACCGGCGCCTGGCGCCTCCCGGGGGCCGGCATCTCCTCGGCACGGACGAGCTCGGCCGCGACGTGCTCGCGCGCCTTCTCCACGGGGCGCGCCTCTCCATCGCGGCCGGCCTCCTGGCCTCCGCGCTGGCGCTCGCGCTCGGAGCGGCGCTCGGGACGCTGGCGGGCTGGGCCGGCGGCCGCACGGACCGGGCCGTCCTTCTCCTGCTGCAGATCGTCCAGGCGCTCCCGGCCCTCGTCCTCGTCATCGCGGGCGCGGCGTTCCTGAGACCCTCGTTTCTCATCGCCGCGCTCCTCATCGCCCTGACGGGCTGGACGGACGCCGCGCGCCTCGTGCGCGCCGGCGCCCAGCGGCTGAAACACGAAGCCTTCGTGGACGCGGCCCGCGCCTCGGGCGCCTCGGACGCCCGGCTCCTGTTCGTGCACGTGCTCCCGCACGCGCTCCCGCCCGCCCTCGCGACCCTGCCCTACGTGCTTGGTTCGGCCGTTCTCACCGAGGCAGGGCTGTCCTTCCTCGGGCTGGGGGCGCCGCCGCCGGCCGCCTCCTGGGGGCGCGCTCTCGCCGAGGCGCGAAACCTCCTGCCCGGCGCCTGGTGGTGCGTCCTTCCGCCGGGCGTCGCGCTCTTCCTTCTCGTCTTTTCGGCGCGCCGGCTCGGCGATGCGTTCCTCGGAAGGCGCGGGGACGTACAATCGTGGCTCGCGTGAAGCGCACCGCCGTCTATCCGGGCACGTTCGATCCCATGACGAACGGCCACGTCGACCTGATCCGGAGAGGCTGCCACCTTTTCGACCGGGTGCTCGTCGCGGTGCTCATCAACACGGAGAAAGCCCCGCTCTTCACCGTGGAGGAGCGGCTCCACATGATCCGCGGGATCTTCCGGCGCGAACCGAAGGTCGAGGTGAAGTCCTTCAAGGGCCTCCTCGTGAAGTTCATGCGCGTGGAAAAGGCCCGCATCGTCGTGCGCGGCCTGCGCGTCGTGTCGGATTTCGAGCACGAGTTCCAGATGGCCCTCATGAACCGCCGGCTGGATCCGGAGGTCGAGACGCTGTTCCTCACGCCCAAGGAGGAGCTCTCCTACACGTCGAGTCACCTCGTCAAACAGGTGCACGAGCTCGGCGGAGACGTGACGGGCCTCGTTCCGGCCCTCGTCCAGCGCGCCCTCACGAGGAAGGTCCCGAACGGCCGCTAAACGGCGAGGCCTGAGAACGCGCGGAACGCGTCCGCGATCGCCTCGGGAACGGTGCGCGGCTTTCCGGAGCCGTCGAGGAAGAGGTGCTGCGTCTCGCCCTCGGCCGCGAGCTCGCCGCCCGGCAGGACGACCTCGTACGCGAACGTGCAGCCGCGGCTCTTCAGCGCGGTCATCCGCGCCCTCACGACCACCGTGTCGCCGTAGCGCACCGAGCGGCGATACCGCACGCGCAGTTCGGTCACGGTGATGAACGAGCCTTCGGCCTCCATCCTGGGATACGGGTATCCGGCGCGCTCGCAAAACGCCGTGCGGGCGACCTCGAACCAGATGACGTAGTTGCCGTGGTACACGACGCGCTGGGCGTCGGTCTCGGCGTAGCGCACCTGGATGGTCGTCTCGACGGCGGGGTGTGGGGCGCTCACGATCCTCATAGACTAGACGATGCCGATGAAAGCGCTCTTCAGGGGGGATGGTTGGGGGCTGGGAAAGGGGAGAGCACCGAAGATTTTCTTAGAAGGTGAAGAGAAGAAAATCTCTGCCGAGACGCCGGAGCAGTTACCCGGCGTCCTCGCTGAGCTGGACGACGTGGCGCGATCCGGCGATCCGAACCTGATCGCCGTAGGATTCATTTCCTACGAGGCGGGTGTCTTCCTCGAAGGGTCGACTTCCCTCGTGCGGGCGCACGAGTTTCTTCCATTCGCAGAATTCTCCATCTTCGACACCCGTCGCTCCGCCGACAGCCGCCCTGCGCCGCCCTGCCCGGTCGATTCCCCTCTCTTCACCTTCAAAGAATCGGCGACCGCGGAGCGGTCGCTCTCTTCGGACGAGTGGGCTCGCGATGTGGAGGCCATCAGAGAGGGCATCGCAAGGGGCGACGTCTATCAAGTGAACCTCTCCAGCCGCACGCGCTTCTCCGGTCGCGTCGAACCGTTCGCTCTCTCGGACGCGCTCTACGCCGACAACGCCGTGCCTTATGCCATGACGATCGCTCACGGGGACTGGGCCGTCGTGTCGAACTCGCCGGAGCTGTTCCTCGACGTCGACCTCGCGGGGCGCCTGGTCGTCACGAAGCCGATCAAAGGCACGATCGCGCGCGCGCCGGACGAGGGAACGGACGCGCACCGCCGCGCGGACCTGCTCGTCTCCGCGAAAGACGCCGCCGAGAACGTCATGATCGTGGACCTCCTGAGGAACGATCTCGGAAAGGTGGCGGAGCCGGGGCGCGTCGAGACGACGGCTCTCCGCGTGCTCCGCTCGTTCCGCCATCTCCACCACCTCGAGTCCGCCGTGCAGGCCCGGCTCCGCCCCGGCATCGGGCTCGCCGACGTCCTCCGTGCGACGCTGCCCGGCGGCTCGATAACGGGCGCGCCGAAACGGGCGGCTCTCCGTTTCATCCACGGCCTCGAGCCCGTCGCGCGCGGAGCTTATTGCGGCGCGGCAGGGTTCGTGCGGGGCGACGGCCGGGCCGTTTTCAACGTGGCCATCCGCACGGCGATCGTCGGCCGGGATACAGTGGACTATCACGCCGGAGGGGGAATCGTTTGGGACTCGCAGCCGGACGCCGAATGGCGCGAAATGGAATCGAAGTCGCGGGAATTCGGAGCGGCCATGGCCGCGCTCGCCGCCGGGAAGGTGCATGATGCCCGTTGAATACGCTCCCGTCCGGTTCCTCTCGCCCGCCGTGCAGCGCGGCTTCGGATTCTTCGAGACGGCGCTTCTCGCCGGCCGGCGCGCGGTCCTGTGGGAACCGCACCTCGACCGCATACTCCGGATTCTGTCGGGTCTCGAGCTGCCGAAACCCTCCCGCGAGCGCCTGAACGCGGCGGCGCGGAGGGTCCTCGACGCGTCGCCCGCCGCGGGACCGGACGAACAGCGCGCGCTCCGTCTCACCTGGTTCGCGGAAGGGGACGACCTCGACGACGAGGCCTCCTATCGTCTCGAAGCGCATCTCCTGCCGATTCCCGCGAGCCGTCTCGAGCGCCGCAAGGGCTCGCATTCCATTTCGCTCCCGCTGAATCTCCAGCGCGACACGCCGGGCGTGAAGTCCACGAGCTACTTCGCCGCGGTCCAGGGCGGCCGCCTCGCGAAGAAGGCCGGGGGTGACGAGGGCCTGTTGCGCTCCCTGGACGGGTACTATCTCGAAGGCACGACGACGGGCCTCGCGGCCTGGAACGGCGGAACGCCCGTGCTGGCGCCGGAAGGCGTCCTCGCGAGCGTCACGGCGGCCGCCTTCTTCGAAGGGCGGTCCGCCGTCGCGCTGCTCACGGCGGAGAAGCTGCGCGAGGGGGCGCTTCTCCTCGGTTCGCTGACGATGGCGACACCTATCCTCACCCTGGACGGCGTACCGTGCGCCCGCCCGCCGGAGATGCTCGCGCGCATCGGGGAGTTCAATCGCCGGCTCCTGCAGGATCCTGCCCTTGGCACGGAGCTTTAGCGGGTACTACACTTTCATTCTTATGGCCAAGCCTCGCCGCACCGTCCCCTCCCGCCCTTCCCGCCATGTCCTGTTCACGGGATTTCCAGGCTTCATCGGGGCGCGGCTCATCCCCCGGCTCCTCGAGCTCGAGCCCGACACGACGTTCCACTGCCTCGTGCAGGAGAAATTCCTCTCCGCGGCGGACGAGTCGGTCGTGGCGCTCGCCGGGGAGCATCCCGGCACGAAGGGGCGGATCCGCCTCGTCGTCGGCGACATCACCTCGCCCGGTCTCGGGCTCGCGGCGTCGCAGGCGAAAACGCTCCTGCAGGACCTCGCGGGCTGCTTCCACCTCGCCGCCGTGTACGACCTCGCGGTCGCGCGCGACATCGGCCTCCGGATCAACGTCGAGGGCACGAAGAACGTCCTCGAGTTCCTCGCGGGCGCGCCCTCTTTCGAGCGCCTCGACTACGTCTCGACGGCTTACGTGTCGGGCACCGCCGTCGGAACGTATCGCGAGACGGACCTCGACGTCGGACAGAAGTTCAAGAACTTCTACGAGGAGACGAAATTCCTGGCCGAAGCGGCCGTGAAGGAGAGCCGGATTCCCGCCGCGATCTACCGGCCCGGAATCGTGGTCGGCAATTCGAAAACGGGCGAGACGGCGAAGTTCGACGGCCCCTACTTCTCCCTGAACGCGATGGGCGTGCTCCCGTCCCCCGGCGCTTTCATCAAGGTGGGGACGGGCGCCGCGGAGGTGAACCTCGTCCCCGTGGACTTCGTGCTCGAGGCGATCGCCCGCCTCTCGACGTGGGCCGGGGCGATCGGAAAGACCTACCACCTGACGGACCCGAGGCCCGCGACGGCGTTCGAGATCGAGGAAATGTTCGCGAAGGCGCTCGGCAAGTCGTTCCTCTACGTGCCGGTGCCCCTTCTCGTCGCGAAGCTGCTCTTCGCGCCGACGCAGATCCAGAAGGCGTTCGGGATGCCCGTCCAGTCGCTCGACTACTTCGACCATCCGGTCCACTACGACGCGAAGCAGGCCACGAAGGATCTCGCGCGCTTCGACGTCGCCTGCCCGCCTTTCTCCGACTACGCCCAGCGGCTCGTGGCGTTCTGGCGCACGAAGAAGGACGCCATCACGCGCGGAGCCATGATTTGATGTCTCCGTTCCCCTTCACGAACGCCCCGATCATCGACGGCCAGGACGTGAAGACGGGCGCGTCCGTCGCGGCCGTGAACCCGGCGACGGAGGAGGCGTTCGCGGACGTCTTCCGTGCCGGCCCCCGCGAGATCGAGATGGCCGTCGCCTCGGCGCGAAAGGCGTTCCTCTCCTGGTCGACGACGCCGGTCGCCGGCCGGCAACGGCACCTCGCGCGGCTGCTCGAGGAGGTGCGGCGCGCGCACGAGGACATCGCGCGGCTCATCGCGACCGAGCAGGGGAAGCCCGTCGGGGAGGCGCGTGCCGTGGACATCGTGCCGGCCGCCGACACGCTGCGCTATCTCTCGAGGCACGCGGGCGAGCTTCTCGCGGAGCGGCCCATCGACTACGCGCAGATCCTCTTCGCCCACAAGAGGGGCAGCTACCGCTTCGAGCCGCTCGGGGTCGTCGCGGTCGTGACGCCGTGGAACTTCCCGTTCGGCATTCCCTTCGTCGAGATCGCGGCCTGCCTCGCGGCGGGCAACACCGTCGTCCTGAAGCCCGCGTCGGCCACGGCCCTGACCGGTCTTGCCGTCGGGGACCTGTGCCGGCGCGCGGGACTGCCGCCGGGCGTCGTGAACGTCGTGACGGCCGGCGGCGCCGACACGAACCTCCTCGTCGAGCACCGCGGCATCGCGAAGGTGCTGTTCACGGGCTCCGTCCCGACCGGCGTCGAGGTCATGCAGCGCGCCGCGAAGAACCTGACGGGCGTCGTCCTCGAGCTCGGCGGCAAGGACGCCGCCGTGGTGGCGGCCGACGCGGATCTCGACCGGACGGCGGCGGGGCTCGTCTGGGGCGCGTTCGTGAACGCGGGTCAGACGTGCGGATCCGTCGAGCGCGTCTACGTCGTGCGGGAGGTCGCCGACGAGCTGCTTTCGAGGATCGTGGCGCGGACGAAGATGCTCCGGCTCGGCGATCCGCTCTCGACGACGACCGACATGGGCCCCCTCACGACCTCCGGCCAGCGGGATCTCGTCGAGGCGCACCTCCAGGACGCCGTCTCGAAAGGCGCGACGATTCTCGTGGGCGGGGAGCGCCCGCGGGCGAAGGGGTGGTGGTTCCCCCCGACCGTCCTCACGGGCGTCGACCACGCGATGCACGCGATGTGTGACGAGACGTTCGGACCCCTCCTGCCCGTCATGGCGGTGAATTCCCTCGACGAAGGCATCCGGCTCGCGAACGACTCCGCGTTCGGCCTCACCGCGTCAGGCTGGACGCGCTCGCGCCGCACGGCGCGCCGGTTCGCGGAAGAGCTGCACGCGGGAACCGTGACGATCAACGACCACCTGTTCTCGTTCGGCGAGCCGACCGCGACCTGGGGCGGCGTGAAGAAGTCGGGGCTCGGCCGCAGCCACGCCGGATTCGGCCTCCACGAGCTCGTGAACATCAAGCACGTGAGCGTCGACATGGGAGACGCCCCCGCCATGCCGTGGTGGTATCCCTACGACGCCGCGTTTCACGCGTTCACGAAGAGCGCCTTCGGAACCCTCTACTCGAACGACCCGCGCACGAAGGTCCCGGGCGCCCTCGGGCTCGTGGGCAGCGGCCGGTTCTTCGGGTACGTCAAGGTCTCGACGCTCGCGAGGCAGCTCGGCAAGGTGTTCTAGACACGCTCCGTAGAATCGAAACCGTGGGCGCGCCTCCGGATCTCTCCCTCTATCCCGACCAGCCGGGCATCTATCTCTACAAGGACGCGAAGGGAAAGATCCTCTACGTCGGCAAGGCGCGCTCCATCAGGAAGCGGCTCGCGTCCTATTTCAACGCGGGGCCCAAGCACCCGAAGACGGAAGCCCTCCTCGGCGAGTTCGTGTCGATCGACACCGTCGTCGCGAAGACCGAGAGCGAGGCCCTCGCGCTCGAAAACGCGTTCATCAAGAGGCACCGGCCGCGCTACAACATCCTCCTCCGCGACGACAAGACGTATCCCTACATCAAGGTGACGACCGGGGAGGCCTGGCCCCGGGCGTTCGTCACGCGCCGCGTTCTGAAGGACGGCCACTCCTACTTCGGACCGTTCCTGCCGGCGCGCACGTGCCGGGGCGCCATGAAGATGGTCCAGCGGATGTTCCAGATCCGCACCTGCCGCATCGAGATCGACGGAAAGCTCCCGCGGCCCTGCCTCTACTACGACATGCACGCGTGCCTCGGCCCCTGTGTGTCGGGTCTCACGACGAAGGACGCCTACGACGACGCGGTCAGGGACGTGCTCCTGTTTCTCTCCGGGCGCAACGAGGAGCTGACGCCGCGGCTCGAGGAGAAGATGCGCGCGGCCGCCGAGGCGGAGAGCTTCGAGATGGCGGCGGCGTATCGTGACTGCCTGCGCACGGTCGAGGAGCTCGCCGCCAAGCAGCGCGTGCAGTCTCTCTCGGGCGAGGACGTCGACATCTTCGGAGATTTCCAGGACGGCGGCCACGCGGCGGTCTCGCTGCTCTTCGTGCGGGGCGGGACCGTCCTCGACTCGCGGGAATACTTCTGGGAGGGCCTCGGGGACGTCCCTTCCGAGGAGTTCTGGGTGTCGCTCCTGTCCCAGTACTACGACGCCGTGGCGTCGAGCTTCCTCCCCAGGGAGGTCCTTCTCCCCGTGGACGTCTCCGACGAGGCGCTCGAGCCCATCGAGACGTGGCTCACGGAACGGAAGGGCGCGCGCGTCACGATCAAGACGCCGCGGCGGGGGGCGGCCTTCGAGCGCGTACAGATCGCCCGCGACAACGCGCGCCAGAACCACCTCCGGCGCTTCCGGAAAGCGCGGGAGCGCGGCGAGAAGGCGACTCTCGCGATCGCCAAGGCGCTCGATCTCGACCGGCGCCCCTCCCGGATCGAGTGCTTCGACATCTCCCACTTTCACGGAGAGGCGACGTACGCCTCCTGCGTCGTCTTCGTGGACGGCGAGCCCGCGAAGGACGAGTACCGCCTCTTTCGGATCGACCGGCCGGGCGTCGACGACTTCGCGTCGATCGGCGAGGCCGTGTCGCGCCGCTACGCGCGCGCGGCGGAGGAGGGGCGGCCCCTGCCCGGCCTGCTCCTGATCGACGGGGGAAAGGGACAGTTGTCGGCGGCGCTCGCGGCGCTCGACCGCATCGGCATCGAGATCCCGGCCGCCGGGCTCGCGAAACGCGAAGAGCAGGTTTTCGTGCCGGGCCGGTCGGCCCCGATCGTGCTCGCGAGGACGAACGCCGGCCTCAAGCTCCTCCAGCGGGCGCGCGACGAGGCGCATCGATTCGGCCTGAAATCGCACCGGCGAGCGCGCGGGAAGCGCGCGCTCGAGAGCCCGCTTCTCGCGGTTCCCGGTCTCGGCCCGGCGCGCGTGAAGACGCTGCTCGCGGCGTTCGGCGGCGCCGAAGCCGTCCTTGCCGCGACGGACGAGGCCCTCGCGGCCGTCGCGGGAAAGGCGGTCGCGGCGCGGATCGCGCGCTTTCGGCGGGGTCCGGGCCGCGAAAGGTCGGCTGTCGCTGCTACACTTTCGAAGGAATGACTCCCTCCAACAGCGACAGCCGCGTCAAGATGCTGACCGGCGGATCCATCGAGCGCACCCCGTTTGCCGAGGTCGTCCGGAATCTCTACCGGGAACGCGCCACGGCGAGGCTGCTCGTGTCGAGCAAGGGCGAAGAGCGGACGTTTTCGTTCGACCGTGGCCAGGTCCTGTTCGCGAGCTCGAACCGCGAGGCCCAGCTCGTGGGCGAGCTGCTGCGGACGTTCGGCCTCGCGGAGGAGAACCTCCTCCTGTCGGCTTTCGAAAAGGCGCTCAACGAGCCCGGGCAGGGCCTGGCGCGGGCGCTCACCGAATCGGGTGCGGTGCCCGGGTACGTCGCGGAGGCCGCCGTCCGGGCACTTTCCGAACGCCTGTTCTTCGACACCTTCAAGTGGACTGCCGGGGTCTTCACCGTCACGCCCCTGGACGCGGCCCCGACCGTCCCCGCGAAAATGGATCGACCGACGGGGGGTCTCGTCCTCGAGGCCCTGCGCCGCCTGCCGACGCCCGCCTCTCAGCTCAATTCGCCTCTCGATCCGGGAGCCCGGCCCGTCTTCGCGCCGGACATCCTCATGCGTTATCAGGCGATTCCGGTCACGGCCGCGGAGGCGGAAGTGCTCGGCAGAGTCGACGGGGCGACGACGGTGGAGCAGATTCATCGCGACCAGAGGATCGTCGCCCGGCTCGCGGGGACGGGGCTGCTTCGGCTCGTCGCCCAGGGGCGCCCCATCGAGAAGAGCGGCGTCGCGGAAGGCCTCCTCTTCCTGAACGTCGAGATCACGGGCGCCCAGCTTCCCGCGCGCGTCGCCGAGCAGAGCGAGCTCCAGCGCGAGCTCGTCTGGAATACCTATCGCCGTCTGGACTGGGCCACGCACTACGACCTCCTCGGCGTCGAGACGCAGGCTCCGGTCGAGGTCATCGCCAAGGCGCTTCACGACCGTGCGCGCATCTTCCATCCGGACCACCACATGAAGCCGCACCTCGCGGACGCGCGCGAGGCGCTCGAGGCGCTCTTCGCCAGCCTTCGCAGCGCCGAGCGCACGTTCCGCACGCCCGAATCGCGCCAGGCGTACGACCGGACGCTCGAGGTGAGCGCGGATACCATCTCGCTCCCCGGCACCGAGCCGACGGTCGAAGTCCAGAAGGAGATCGCCCGCAAGAACTACACGCGCGCGAAGGCCCTCTACGAGGAGGAGGACTTCTACCCGGCATTCGAAATGGTCCGGCAGGCCGTCGAATTCGACCCGGGCCAGAAGGAGTACTGGGTGCTCCTCGCGAGGATCCAGCGGAAGAACCCGAAGTGGGTTCGGCATGCCACGGAGACCATGCGGCGGGCCGTCAAGTACATCCCCGACAACGTCGAGCTGTGGTGGGAGCTCTCCGAGGCCTGCCTCTCCGAGCGAAACGAGCCGGAGCGCGTGAAGGCGCTCAAGGAAGTGATGCGGCTCGACCCGGGAAACCGGAGGGCGCAAGTCGCGCTCCAGGACATCACGGCGAAGGCGGCCCGGTGACGAGCGGGATTCCCCAGCTCTTCGGCACCGGCCTCGGGCTCTCGGCGGCTGCGGGCCTCAACTCCTACGCGGTGCTGCTCGTATACGGGTCGATGGCACGCTACTTTCCGGAGGACTACCCGGGCTCGATCGCGCGGCTCCTGAGCTCGACGCCGGCCCTCACCGTGGCGGCCGTGCTCTTTCTGATGGAATTCGTCGCCGACAAGATCCCCGGGCTCGATCACTTCTGGCATCTTCTCCATTCGTTCATCCGGCCGTTCGTGGGCGCGCTCGTCGCGATCGCCTCCGTCCAGCTCGAAGGGTCGCCGCTGCTCAACGTCGTCGCCGGAGGCTCCGGCGGGGCCGTCGCCCTCGTCTCGCACCTCGTGAAGAGCGCCACGCGCCTGACGTCCACGGCGCTCACGGCGGGCATCGCGAACGCGGGCCTCTCCCTCGCGGAGGACATCCTCGCGTTCCTGCAGAGCCTCGTCTCGATCTTCCTGCCTTTCGTCGCTCTGCTCGTCGTGGCGGCGATCGGGCTCCTTTTCGTGCTGACGGTTCCACGCATGGCGCGGTCGATCGATCTCTTCGGCCGCCGCCGCTCCGGAGGGCCGCCCGCCGGCACGGCGGTGCTCTTCCTGCTCCTCGTCGCTCCGGCCGCGCTCGGTGCGCGGCAGGACGAAGTCCTTTCGACCGTGGGCGAGGTCCCGCGGGAGGTGGCGGGCGCCCGCGACATCGCGCGCCTCGACGGCGATGTCCGGCTCGACCGCATTCTCCTCGTCCTGCCGCACCGGAACGCCGCCCACCTCCGGCGTCTGCTTGCCGATCAGCAGGATCCCGCTTCTCCGGACTTTCGGCGGTGGCTGCTCCCCGGGGAATTCGAGCAGCAGTTCGGCGCCTCGGACGCGGACGTCTCCGCGCTGCGCGAGTGGCTGACGCGTCACGGCCTCGAGGTCGACGACACGCCCGCCGGCCGCGCCGCTCTCGTCTTCTCCGGCCGCGCCCGGGACGTGGAAAGCGCCTTCGATACCGAGCTCCACGAGCTGTTCGTCGAGGGCCGGGTCCGCATCGCGAACGTGCGGCCGGCGCGCCTTCCGCTCGATCTCGCGCGCCGGGTCACGGGCGTGCTCTCGCTTCATTCGTTTCCCCGGCGGCGGCCGCTCGCGCGCCGCGGGCCCGCGAACACCCAGGGAGGCAGCCACTACCTCGCGCCGGCCGATTTCACCGCGATCTACAACGTCGATGCGCTCGCCGCAACGGGGCTCACGGGCAGCGGGATCACGATCGGCCTTCTCGGGCAGTCGAACGTCAACGTCGCCGACACGTCGTTCTTCCGGCAGTACTTCGGGCTTCCCGCGAACGACCCCATCGTCGTCCTGAACGGCCCGGATCCCGGCATCCTCAGCAACGACGAGCTCGAGAGCGATATCGACCTCCAGTGGGCGGGCGCCGTCGCGCCTTCCGCGCGCACGCTTCTCATCACGTCGCAGGACACGGCGACGGCATTCGGAGTCGATCTTTCCGCGCTCCATGCCGTGAGCGCGAATCTCGCGGACGTTCTCTCGCTGTCGTACGGAGCGTGTGAGCTCGATTTCGGCGACGTCGACACCTCGTTCTACACGAACGTCTGGGCTCAGGCCGCGGCTCAGGGCATTTCCGTTTTTGTCGCTTCGGGCGACTCGGGCGTCACGGGCTGCGATCCGAAAGGAGTCAACGCGTCGGGCGCGAGCGTGAACGGCCTCTGCTCGTCGCCCTACGCCACGTGCGTGGGGGGCACGACGTTCACCGACAACTCGTCGACGTACTGGAACACGACGAACGACCCGACGACGAAGAAGTCCGTCAAGGGCTACGTTCCCGAGACCACCTGGAGCGGAAGCGGCGGCGGCAAGAGCATCCTCTTCGTGCGCCCGCCCTGGCAGGAAGTCGCGGGCGTGACCGCCGACGGCGCCCGTTACGTCCCGGACGTCTCGCTCGCCGCCTCGCCCAGCACGCCGTACATGTTCGTGCAGGGACACACGACGGGCACGACCGGCCTCGTCACGAATTTCGGCGGAACGTCCTTCTCGTCTCCGGCCCTCGCCGGGTTGGCGGCGCTCCTGTCGCAGAAGGCAGGCACCCGGCTCGGCAACCTGAACCCGCTCCTGTACGCGGTCGGGCGGGCCCAGTACGGACTTCCGAACGTCTCGGCCTCCTCGCCGCTCGCGGTCTTTCACGACATCACGACCGGAAGCAACGCGGCGGCCGGCGTCCCCGGCTACGCCGCAGGCACGGGCTATGACGCCGCGACCGGCCTCGGCTCCCTCGACGCGTCCGCGCTCGCCTTCGCGCTCTCGGCCCCCGCTCCCTCCTCGACGGACTTCACGCTCGGGGCGAACCCCGCGACGCCGGTTCTTTCGGCGGGCGGAAGCGTCGTCGTGAATCTCGCGCTCACCCAGCTCGGCGCCGCCGCCGGCGACGCCGTCGCCACCGTGACCCTCGCCGGCGCTCCGTCGGGTGTGACGGCCGAGTTCAGGCCGGGAGATCCCGCGAACCCCGTGACCGGCGTCCTTTCGCGAGCGCAGCCCGCGACGCTGACCCTGAGCGCCACGAGCGCGGTCGCGGCAGGCACGTACCCGCTTCATCTCCAGGCCACGTCCGGCTCGGTCGCGCGCGGACTCACGCTCTTCCTGACGGTGGGAAGCGTCGCGGCGACGCCGCCGACCGGCATCGTCGTTCAGGCGCCGGTCGTCCTCGATGTCTTCGGGGCGGCTTCGTCGCACTTCACCTCGGATTTCGTCGCGGTGAACCGGAGCGCCTCCGACGCGACGCTGATCCTCGTCTACGTTCCGGCCTCCGGCAGCCCCGGCGCCGGAGGCCCGGCCGTCGCCCGCACGCTCCCTGCCGGGAGGCAGCTCTACGTTCCCGACGTCATCGCGTTCCTCGCCGCGAACGGGTGGACGCTCCCTTCGGACGGTTCGTCGAAGCTCGGGACGTTTTTTGCGACGTTCGTCGGCGTCACGGACCCCGCCTCGGTCTTCGCCGGATCGCGCACGTCCACGCCGAACCTCTCGGCCTCGGTGGGCGGGGCTTTCGGATTGTTCGCGCCGGCCGTGATTTCCGGAGGCGCGAACGGATCCGGCGATACCTGGATCTACGGACTGCGCGAGAACGCGTCCTTCCGTTCCAACCTCGCGGTCGTCCACGCGCCCGGGCCCACGTCGGGCGCGACGTCGGGGCCCGTCTCGCTCGAAATCCAGCTCTACGACGGCGACAGCGGCGGGCTTGCGGGCGCGCCCCTGGCGCGCACGCTCCAGCCGGGAGAGTTCTTCCAGTACAACCAGGTCCTCAACAACACGTTGACGGGCGTGACGAACGGGTACGCGCGCCTGCGGCGGACCGCTGGCAGCGACCGCTTCATCGCCTACGGCGTCGTGAACGACGGCGGCAGCGCGGGCGGCGGCACCTCGGACGGCAGCTTTCTCGTCGCGAACGCCACGGAGGGCCTGATCCCGATCCTGCTCGACGTGCCGGGGCCCCCGCACTTCACGACGGACCTGACGCTCACGAACCCCACGTCGGCGCCCGTCACAGTCACGCTCACGTACACGGCGTCGTCGGCATTCTCGGGCGAGGGGAGCGGGACGAGGACGGTCCAGCTCGGCACGCGCCAGCAGCTCGTCACGCCGAACGCGCTCTCCTATCTGCGTGGGCTCGGACTCGCGATTCCCGCGACGGGTAACCAGGGCGGCACGCTCCTCGTGTCGGGCGCCGTCGCGCTCGCCCGCACCTCGAACCCGAACCCCGATGGGACCGTGGGCGGCTCGTACGGCCTCTCGTACCCGGCGGTCGCGTCGGCCGTCCGCGCGAAGGGCGAGGCCTGGGTGTACGGCCTCAGGCAGGACGCGGACGTGCGCAGCAACCTCGCGATCGCCGACGCCCGCGCCGGGAGCGCGGCCGCCGTCGCGTACGTCGTCGACGTCTTCGACGCGGACACCGGCTCCACGGCTCCCGTCCGGACGCTCACGATCCCGCTCACGGGCGGGCAATGGACCCAGGTGAACGGCATTCTCTTCGGAGCGGGGATCGCGCACGGCTACGTGCGCGTGAGGCCCGTGGCCGGCACGTCGGATTTCGTCGTCTACGGCGTCGTGAACGACGGGCCCGGCGCGGGCTCGCGCACGTCGGACGGCTCGTACGTCCCGATGGTCGTCATCAACTGATATCCTCGACACGACTCGGGCCGGACAGGCGGTCGCCGCTCTCGACGCTTCGGCGGAAGGAGGGGAGGAAAGTCCGGACTCCCGCGGGCAGCGTGCCGGAGAAATTCCGGTCGGGGTAACCCGAAGGAAAGTGGCACAGAAAACATACCGCCGACGCGCCGCGAGGCGCAGGTAAGGGTGAAAAGGTGCGGTAAGAGCGCACCGCGGTTCCGGCAACGGGACCGGCAGGCGAAACCCCACGCGGAGCAAGACCAAATAGGGTGATGGAAGGGGCGCCCGCCCTCGCGGCTTCACGGCCGACGTCACCGGGTCGGTCGCTCGAGCCCGTCCGAAAGGCCGGGCCTGGAGGAATGACCGCCGGCCGGAAGGCGCGAGCCGACCGGTTACAGAATCCGGCTTATCGTCCGGCCCGAGTCACTTCGGCCTTCTCGCGCCCTCCCTGATGAATCGCTCTTGAAGACCCCCGGCTGCGGCGCACATCGAATCGATTCGGGTTCGGATAAACTTCCCGCGCCTATGAAGGTCGTCGTCAAGTCGGGGGCGCCGGGCGGGTTCACGGACTACCTCGCGCGTTTTTCCGCCGGCCAGACCATCTTCGAGGAAGGCGAGGTCGGCACCGAGATGTACGTCATCCAGTCCGGCTCCGTCGAAGTCATCAAGCGCAGCCGGCGCGGCGAGGAGAAGCTCCTCGCAACGCTCGAGAAGGGCGACTTCTTCGGCGAGATGTCGATTCTCGAGGACGTGCCGCGCACGGCCTCGGCGCGCGCGAAGACGGACGTCGAGCTCGTCCGGATCAACCAGTCGACGTTCGACGAGATGCTCCGGCACAACGCGGAGATCGCGGTGCGGATGCTCCGCAAGCTCTCCCGGAGACTGCGCGAGACGACGAAGCTCCTCGAGCAATCCACGGGCGCGGCTCCGGCACTCGACGAGAGCTCCTCCGACATCTTCTCGAAGGTCGCAGAGCGCCACGACATCTTCCGGCTCGTGGCATCCGCGGGCGGCGAGGAGTTCTTCCTGAACCGCGACGGCGAAACCACCGTGGGGCGGATCGACCCCGTCACGGGTATCAAACCGGACGTCGATCTCGCGAACCTCGACACGCAGAGGTCCGTCTCGCGCCGGCACTCGAAAATCGTCCACGAAAACGGCGAGTTCAGGGTCGTCGAGGAGATCGGGACGATGAACGGCACTTTCGTGAACGGCGCGCGCATCGTCACGGGCCAGCCGGTGACGATCAAGGACGGAGACCGCACGCGCTTCGGGCTCGTGGATCTCACGTTCCGGGTCAGCAAGGCGTAGGCGCCATCCTCCCGCCGCCGCCGCTCCCGTCGCTTGCCACGCTGCCGGGCGTCGGCCCCGCGCGCGCGAAGGAGCTGGCCGAGGCCGGAGTCGAGACGGCGCTCGATCTCCTCCTCCACCTCCCGTTCCGCTACGAGGACCGCACGCGCATCGCGCCGATCTCGGCTCTCGTGCCCGAGGGGCCGGCGACCACCGTGAAAGGGGAGGTCCTGTCCGCGCGCCTCATTCGCACGCGGCGCCGCGGCTTCACGATCTTCGAGGCGATCCTCGACGACGGCTCGGGCTCTCTCCGCCTCGTCTTCTTCAACCAGCCATACCTCCAGCGGTGGATGGTCCCGAAGAAGATCTTCTGGGTCTACGGAATGGCGACACAGGCCGCGCGCTATCGGCGCGGGCTCGTCATGGAGAACCCGCAGATAGAAGAATTCTTGGAAGGTGAAGAGAAAGAGGGAGGAGGGGCGGGCGGCGGCGCCGGCTCGCTCGACGGAACGGATCCCCTCTCCGTCGGCCGGGTCGTGCCGATCTACCGCAAGCTTCCCGGACTCACACCGCGGATGCGGAGGCGAGTCGTCAATCACCTTCTAAGAAACTTTGCAGACCGTCTCCCGGAACGCATCCACGACCGGAAAGGCGAGGGTCCGAAGCTGCCGTCTCTTTCCGAATCCCTGCGAGAGGCGCATTTCCCGGGCAGTGCGGGCGGCACGGCCGACGCGGAGCCCTGGACTTCGCGGACCTCGCCCCATCTCCATCGACTCGTTTACGAGGAGTTCCTCGAGTTCCAGGTCGGCCTTCAACGGCGGCGCCGCGCGCGCGCCGCCGATCCAGCTCCTCTCCTCGCCGCCGACGACGCCATCCGCGCGCGGCTCAAGGCTCTCCTCCCGTTCGCGCTGACCGGAGCGCAGAAGCGGGTGATCCGCGAGATCGGCGAGGACTTCCGGCGCGGCACGCCCATGCGGCGCCTCCTCCAGGGCGACGTCGGGAGCGGCAAGACGATCGTCGCGGTGCTCTCGGCCGTCCTTGCCGCCGCATGCGGGTACCAGACCGCCCTCATGGCGCCGACGGAGATCCTCGCCGAGCAGCACGCGGCGACGATCTTCCGCCTGCTCGCGAAGTCCGGGCTCGTGCCCGCGCTACTCACGGGCCGCGTCAAAGGGAAGGCCCGCGCCGCGCTCCTCGACCAGCTCGCGGGCGGCCGCGTCAACCTGCTGGTCGGAACGCACGCGCTCCTGGAGGAGCCCGTGGAGTTCCTGCGGCTCGGGCTCATCGTCATAGACGAGCAGCACCGCTTCGGGGTCGCCCAGCGCACGGCGCTCTCGGCGAAGGCCGTGAGAGCCGACGGGGCCGACACGGCCGGCCAGAAGCCGCACCTCCTCGTGATGTCCGCGACGCCGATTCCGCGCTCTCTTGCGCTCACGCTCTACGGGGACCTCGACGTCTCGACGCTCGACGAAAAACCGCCGGGGAGGACGCCCGTCGCGACGCGCGTGCTCCCCGAGGCCGAGCGTGGCGGCGCGTTCCGGGAGATCGAGGCCGAGATCCGGGCCGGGGGCCAGGCTTACGTCGTCGTCCCCCTCATAGAGGAGTCGGACAAGATCGAGGCGCGCGCGGTCGAAAAGCACGTGGAGGAGGTCCGCCGGGCCCTGCCCGGAAGACGTGTCGGCGTCGTGCATGGCCGTATTCCCCCCGAGGAGCGCGAGCGGACGATGGCGGAGTTCGCGGCCGGCAGGCTCGACGTCCTCGCGGCGACGACCGTCATCGAGGTCGGCGTCGACGTGCCGAACGCCTCCTACATGCTGATCGAGAATGCCGAGCGCTTCGGCCTCGCCCAGCTCCATCAGCTCAGGGGACGCGTCGGGCGCGGGAAACGGACCTCGCGCTGCGTGCTTCTGTTCGGCACGAAGGCGTCGCCCGAAGCGCGCGAGCGGCTTGCCGTTCTCGAGAAGACGGACGACGGATTCGTGGTGGCCGAGGAAGACCTCAAGCGCCGGGGCCCCGGCGACGCGCTCGGCACGCGCCAGAGCGGGGTGCCGCTCTTCCGCGTGGGCGATCTCGTCCGCGACGTCGCCTGGATGAAGCGCGCCCGCGACGAAGCCTCGCGGCTCCTCGCGGGGAACGCGGACGCTCCCTTCCGCACGCCCCTCCTTCTCCGCGCCGCCGATCTTCCGGCCGGAGACTGACGCCTTCTCGTTCCGGGTTAACATCCGCGCCCGCGCGGTGAATCCGCGCCCGAGGGCGCCGTGGACCCCCAGAAAACGCTCGAAATCGTCATCCAGATCGTTGTGCTGCTGTTCGCCGTCTCGTTCCACGAGTCGGCCCACGGCTACGTGGCGATGAAGTGCGGCGACAACACGGCACGGGACCTGGGGCGCATCACGATGAATCCCCTCAAGCACCTCGATCCGATCGGGAGCCTCTTGTTCCCGGCGATGCTCGCCTTCTCGGGGCTGCCCGTCTTCGGCTGGGCGCGCCCCGTGCCGGTCTCGCTCCGGGGCGTCCCGAATCCGCGCCGGGCGAACCTCCTCGTCTCGGCGGCGGGGCCGCTCTCGAACCTGCTGCTGGCGGTCGTGTTCGGCGCCGCCTTCGAGCTCGTCAAAGGCAGCGAGGTGCCCTCGAAAGCGAGCCCCCTGTACGCGCTTTCGCTCATCTTCGCCCTTTCGGTTCTCGTGAACGTCTCCCTCGCGATCTTCAATCTGCTGCCGATCCCGCCCCTGGACGGCTTCGGCGTCGTCGAGAGCCTCGCGCCCGCTGCCGCGCTCCCCGCCATCATCTGGCTGCGGCGGTTCGGCTTCATCATCCTGATCGTGGCGATGTTCACGGGAGCGCTCGGGTTCGTCATGCGGCCCGTGCAGAACCTCGTGATCCAGTGGCTGAGGGCCTGATGGCCGGACCTTCCAGGAAAATCGTCCTCTCCGGCCTTCGTCCGACGGGCCGGGTGCACCTCGGCAACTACTGGGGGGCCGTGAAGAACTGGGTGGACCTGCAGGCGGAGTACGACTGCCGGTACTTCGTGGCCGATCTCCACGCCCTCACGACCGACTACGCCGACGCGTCGCAGATTCGCCACGCCTCGCTCGAGGCCGCGACGGACTGGCTCTCCGTGGGCCTCGACCCGGAGAAGTCCGTCATCTTCGTGCAGTCGCGCGTTCCGCAGACGGCGGAGCTGGCTCTCGTCTTCGGGATGATCACGCCGCTCGGCTGGCTCGAGCGCGTGCCGACGTACAAGGAGCAGATCGAGCAGCTCCGCGAGCGCGATCTCGGAACGTTCGGCTTTCTCGGCTACCCGGTTCTCATGACGGCCGACATCGCGCTCCATCGTGCGCACTGGGTGCCCGTCGGCAAGGACCAGGAGAGCCATCTCGAGATATGCCGGGAGATCGTCCGGCGCTTCAACGGTTTCTACGGCGACGTCTTCCCCGAGCCGCAGCCACTGTACACGGCGACCCCGAAGGTGCCGGGTCTCGACGGCCGGAAGATGTCGAAGAGCTACGACAACACGATCGCCCTGTCCGACTCCGCCGCCGACGTCGAGAAGAAGGTCATGAGCATGGTCACGGACCCCGGCCGCGCGCGCCGCGCCGACCCGGGGAACCCCGACGTCTGCAACCTCTTCCCGTTCCACGTCCTCTACTCGCCCCCCGAGGAGCAGAAGGTGGTGGATTCCGAGTGCCGCACGGCGGCGCGCGGCTGTGTGGACTGCAAGAAGCACCTCATCCGCAACATGAACGCCGCGCTGGAGCCCGTGCGCCAGAAGCGGGCGGAAATCGTCGCGAAACCGGGCTACGTGAGAGACGTCCTCGAGGCGGGAAACGAGAAGGCGAGAGAAATTGCGAACGAAACGATGGGACGCGTTTCGAACGCGATGGGGCTGCTGTGAGAGTCGCCTCTCTTCACCTTCTAAGAAATCCCCTCTTCTCCGATGACTGAAGGCATCCGCATCCCCGTCCCGGCCGGCGCGGACCTCATGCAGCCTTACCCGCTGAAGCTGCCGATGTTCGAGGGGCCGCTGGACCTGCTCCTCCACCTCATCCGCAAGAACGAGGTGGACCTCCGGAATCTCCCCGTGGCCGACATCTGCCGGCAGTACCACGAGTACATCGTTCTCATGGTCGAGCTCGACCTCGAGATCGCGGCCGAGTTCCTCTACGTCGAGGCGATGCTCCTTCACATCAAGTCCCAGATGGTGCTGCCGCGCGCGGCCGCCGGGGGGGGCGAGCCGGGGGAAGATCCGCGCGACGAGCTCGTGAGGCGCCTCCTCGAGTACCGCAAGTACAAGGGTGTCGCCGAGTCGCTGCACGAGATGGAGGCCGTCCGGCTGGGGCTGTGGGGCCGGCCGCCCGCGAGGGTCGACGCCGGGGAAGGGGAGGCCGAGGAGACCGACCTCTCGGAGGTCTCTCTGTTCGACCTTCTGACCTTCTTCAAGGGCGCCGTCGACCGGTACCGCTCTCAGCATCCGCCCTCGATGGAGATCGCCCACCAGAAGTTCTCCATCAAGGAGAAGATGGAGCAGATGCTCGCGCGGGTGAAGGCCGGAAACGGCCCCGTGCCGCTCTCGGACGTGTTCCGCGGGCTCTCCGGTCGCGGCGAGGCGATTGCCATCTTCCTCGCCGTCCTCGAGCTCCTGAGGCTCCGCGTCGTCCGCGCGCGGCAGGACGGCGAGTTCAACGAGATCTATCTCGACCCGACGGGCGAATCGGCGTCGCTCGAGGGCTACGAGGAGGCCTACCGGTGACGACGCACGTCGCGCTCCTCGAGGCCCTGCTCTTCGCGTCCGGCAAGCCCGCGACCGTCGAGCGGCTCGCCGAGGCCGCGGAAATCACGAAGGCGGAGGTCGAGGTCGCGCTCGACGCGCTCGAGAAGGCCTGCGAGGCCGAGGGGCGGGGCGTGCGCGTGGACCGCGTCGCCGGCGGCGCGCGCCTCGTGTCGCGCAACGAATTCGACCTGCCGGTTCGCAGCCTGCTCGGGCTCGAAGGAAGGAACAAGCTCTCGATCGCGAGCCTCGAGGTGCTGTCGATCGTGGCCTACAGGCAGCCGGTCACGGCGCCCGAGATCGCGGAGCTCCGCGGCGTGAACTCGGCGTCCTCGCTGCGCACCCTCCTCGACAAGAAGCTCATCACGACGGCCGGCCGCAAGGAGGTCGTCGGGACCCCGTTCCTCTACAAGACGACGAAGGAATTCCTCGTTCACTTCGGCCTGGCCGACCTGAAGGACCTCCCGCGCCCGGAGGACCTCGACGCGCTCTACGGCGTCGAGACGAACACGGCGCAGACCGAGCTGTTCCCAGAGCAGAATGTCGAAGAAAAGATAGAAGAAGAACCATGACCGCCGAACGACTTCAGAAAATCCTCTCCGCCGCCGGCATCGCCTCGCGGCGCGCGGCCGAGCAGATCATCCTCGAGGGCCGGGTCACGGTGAACGGCCACAAGGTGAAGGAGCTCGGCGTCAAGGCGGACATCACGAAGGATCACGTCAAGGTGGACGGCAAGCTCGTGCGCATCGCGGTCGCGCGGCGTTACATCCTCATGAACAAGCCGAAGGGCCTCATCGTCACGCGCGAGGATCCGGGCGGCATCCCGACCGTCTTCGAGCTCCTGAAAGGACGCGTCGGCGAGCGCGTCGTGGCCGTGGGCCGGCTCGACGTCGAGTCCGAGGGGCTGCTCATCCTCACGGACGACGGGCCGCTCGTGCACAAGCTCACGCATCCCTCCGGCGGCTGCCGGAAGGAATACGAGGTCAAGGTCTCCGGCGTGCCGACGCCCGCGCAGCTCGAGAGGCTTCGGAGAGGCGTCACGCTGCCCGACGACGGCACGAGGACGGCGCCCGCCGACATCGAGCTCGAGAGAACGACTCCGGAGAAGCACGGTGCCGGCGGCAACGCGTGGCTCAAGGTGACGCTCGGCGAAGGGCGCTCGCGCCAGGTGCGCCGCATGTTCGACCTCGTCGGCCATCCCGTCACGAAGCTCCGCCGGGTCGCGATCGGACCGATCCGGGACGCGAAGCTGCCTCCCGGCACCTTCCGCGACCTGTCGCCCGAAGAGGTCATGGCGCTGCGCGCGATCCGGCCGGCGCCGCCGCGCCCGAGGGCGGATCGTCATGGGACGCGGCGGACGCCGAACACCACCGCGCTCCCGAAAGTCGGGGCTTGAACGCGCTCATCGTCGCGATCGACGGGCCGTCGGGCGTGGGGAAGTCCACGGTCGGCAAGGCGCTCGCCGCCCGCCTCGGCGTGCCGTACCTCGACACGGGCGCCATGTACCGCGCGGTCGGACTCGCCGTGAAGCGCAAGGGAATCGCGCTTCCGCTCGAAGACGACGCGGCCGTCGTCGCGATCGCCTCGGGCGTGGACGTCCGCGTGACCGGCAGCGTCGAGGATGCGCGCACCTGGCTGAACGGGGAGGACGTCTCGAAGGAGATCCGTACACCCGACATCTCGAAATACGCCTCGGCCGTCTCCGCCGTGCCGGGCGTACGGCGGCGGCTCGCCGGCATGCAGCGCAGCCTCGCCCTGGAGGGAGGCGGCGTGCTCGAGGGACGGGACATCGGCACAAAAGTGGTTCCCGAGACCCCCCACAAGTTCTTTCTCACGGCGTCGCCCGCGGTGCGGGCCCGCCGCCGGTTCGCGGAGCTGTCGGCGCGAAATTCGCCGCAGACCTACGAGCAGGTGCTCGCCGACATGGTAGCGCGCGACCACGCGGACGCGACGCGTGCCGACTCGCCGCTCACGGACGACGGGACGTACGTCCGGCTGGACACCTCGACTCTTTCCGTGACGGAAGTCGTGGATCGTGTCCTTTCGGCCGTCGGCCAGCCTGTTCCGCCGCCCGGTTGACCGGCCTCCCCCCGCCCGTCTAACATCAAGGGTTCCGGCCGCTTAAGCGTTTGCCCCGAGGCGATCCAGGCGACCCAATATCAAACCGCGAAGGAGCACGCGTACATGTCGCCTAGGGACCCGAAGAACGACGGCGGCCAGGGGGCCGATGAGGGCGCGCAGGACGGAGAGTTCGCGCGACTTCTCGCCGAGAGCGAGCGCTCTCTCAAGGAGGGTGAGCTCATCCGGGGCCGAGTGCTTCAGGTGACGGCCGACGAGATCCTCGTCGACATCGGCTACAAGTCGGAGGGGATGATTCCGCGCTCCGAATTCCACCACATGCCGGCCGACCGCCTTCCCCATCCGGGGCAGGAGATCGAGGCGGTGCTCGAGCGCACCGAAGGACCGAACGGCTACGTCGTGCTTTCCTACGAGAAAGCCCGCCGCGGCAAGGCGTGGGACCTGGTCGAGCAGGCGTTCGCCACGAACGCGTCCGTCAGGGGTCGCGTCCTCGAGCGCGTGAAGGGCGGCCTCTCGGTCGACATCGGTGTCCGCGCGTTCCTGCCGGGGTCGATCGCCGACTCGCGCCCGCTCAAGAACCTCGACGTCCTGAAGGGTCGCGAGCTCGAGTTCCGCGTCGTCTCGCTCGACAAGAAGCGCGGCAACATCGTCCTGTCGCGAAAAGCCATCCTCGACGAGGTCGCCGAGGTCAAGAAGAAGGAAGCGTCCGACGCTCTCGCGGACGGCCGCACGCTCAGGGGTGTCGTCAAGAACCTCACCGACTACGGCGCGTTCGTGGACCTGGGCGGAATCGACGGCCTCCTGCACGTGACGGACATGACGTGGGGACGCCTCGCGCACCCTTCGGACGCCGTGCACGTGGGGCAGGAAGTCGACGTGAAGGTCCTTCGCTTCGAGGAGGCGACGGGCCGTATCTCCCTCGGGATGAAGCAGCTGAAGCCCGACCCGTGGCACGACCTGCCCGCTCACTACCCGGTGGGAGCCCGCGTGCGCGGAAAAGTCGTCTCCCTGACCGATTACGGCGCATTCGTGGAGCTCGAGGAAGGCGTCGAGGGTCTCATCCACGTGAGCGAGATGTCCTGGACGAAACGGGTCAAGAACCCGTCCAAGCTCTTGAACGTCGGCGACACGATCGAGGCGGTCATCGCGGACGTGAACCCCGAGACGCGGCGGCTGTCGCTGTCGCTCCGCGCCACGGAGCCGAACCCCTGGGAGCAGCTCGCCGAGAAGTACCACATCGGAGACCGCATCCAGGGCACCGTGCGCAACCTGACCGACTTCGGAGCTTTCGTCGAGATCGAGGAAGGAATCGACGGCCTCATCCACGTGAGCGACATGTCCTGGGGCCGGCGCGTGAAGCACCCGTCC
This sequence comes from Thermoanaerobaculia bacterium, assembly GCA_963809425.1. Classification (GTDB taxonomy): domain Bacteria; phylum Acidobacteriota; class Thermoanaerobaculia; order UBA5066; family UBA5066; genus Fen-183. Next base: position 245,864 of record CAWEJK010000002.1, on the reverse strand, counting down.
GAGGTTCTCAAGAAGGGCGACGAAGTGCAGGCGGTCCTCACCGCGATCGACGTCGAGAACCGGCGGATCAGCCTCTCGATCAAGGAATTCCGCCCGAACGAATGGGAAGAATTCTCCGCGAAGCACCAGCCCGGGGACGTCGTCGACGGCACCGTCGCGAAAGTGGCCGAGTTCGGCGTCTTCGTGCGGCTGCCCGAGGGCCTCGAAGGGCTCATGCACGTCTCCGAGACGCCGCTTGCGCGCGGGGAGAAGCCGTCTTCCCACTATGCGGAAGGCGACGCCGTGCGCGTCCGCGTGCTCCGGATCGAGCCGGCCGAGCAGCGCATCGGGCTTTCGTCCCGCGACGTGGAGCAGCCCGAGAGGGACGCGCCCCACGCGCCGGCCGAACCGGCGGGAAACAGCACGGCGGAAGCGGTCGAGAAGCCGGTTCCGGCCGGGACCGACCCGCACGAGTAAGCGGAGCGCAGCCGTGATCGCGTCCGGGGAATGACCGCGTGAAGCGCTCCACCGTCGCCTGGATCGTCGCGGCCGCCGCCTTCGCGTTTCTGCTGCTGCTCGTCTGCGCCGTCGCTCTCGTGTTCTCGCCGCGCGGCGTCGGCGCGCCGTCGTTCGCCCTCGGCGGGCGCGTGGGTGTCGTCGACATCGAGGGGATCATCCTGTCCGCGGATCGCTTCCGCGACATGCTCGCGAAGTTCAAGACGGCGCCCGGCGTGAAGGCCGTGGTCGTGCGCATCAACTCGCCCGGCGGCGGCGTGGCCGCGTCGCAGGAGCTCTTCAGCGAGATTCGCCGCTTCAAGAGGGAGACGGGCAAGCCGGTCGTCGTCTCGATGGAATCGGTCGCCGCTTCCGGCGGGTACTACGCCGCCGTGGCGGCCGACCACATCGTCGCGAACCCCGGCACGATCACCGGATCCATCGGCGTCATCATGCAGTGGATGAACTACGGGGATCTCCTCGAATGGGCGAAGGTCCGCGCGGTCACGCTCAAGAGCGGCGCGCTGAAGGACGCGGGCAACCCGTCCCGGCCGCTCTCGGACGAGGAGAGGAAGTATTTCGAAGACCTCATCCAGAGGCTGCGTCTGCAGTTCCAGACGGCCGTGGCCGAAGGCCGCAAAGGCCGGCTGAAGCCCGATGCGCTCGCCCACATGTCGGATGGGCGCGTCGTGACGGGGGAGGAGGCGCTTGCGCTCGGACTCGTCGATGAGATCGGCGACTACCGCGACGCGGTCGACCGCGCCGCGCGCCTCGGGCACCTCTCCCTGCCCGCGGAAGTCTGGCATCCGCGGCCCTCGAGGCCGGGACTCATCGAACTCCTGACGGGACCTTCGGAATCGACGTGGACGGGGCGCCTGCTGTCGGGCGCACCGGTGGGGGGCGGATGGAACGTCTTCTTTCTGTGGTAGGCCGCGCGGATGGCACGACGACGAAGGCGGACCTCGTCGAGCAGGTCGCCCACGCCACCGACCTGACGAAAAAGCAGGCGGAGATCATCGTCGACTCGGTGTTCGACGGCATCATCGCCTCTCTGCGGTCGGGCGAGAAGATCGAGCTCCGGGGATTCGGCAGCTTTCGGCTGCGCCAGAGGGGCGCCAGGATCGCGCGGAATCCCAAGCGCAGCGGCGTGAAGGTCATGGTGCCGCCGAAACGGGTGCCGTACTTCAAGCCGGGCAAGAAGCTGAAGGAGCTCATCAACCAGTCGACTCCCGAAGCTTCCGCGCCCTCCGCCCCTCCCGGCGTGCCGGGGACACGGGATCCGGGCGCCGGCCCGGGCTGATGGAGTCGCTTTTCACGCCGTGGCGCGCGGCCTACCTGACGGGCGCCGGCGAGCCCGTGAAAGGGTGTCTGTTCTGCGTCTCTTCCGGGCCGCACGGACGAGGACGGTCTCATCGTTCACCGGGGTCAGGCGGTGTTCGCCGCTCTGAACCGGTACCCGTACACGAACGGGCACCTGATGATCGCTCCTTTCGCGCACCGCGCGTCGCTCTCCGCGATGACCCCGGCGGAGCGTCACGAGCTTCTCGACCTCGCCGCGGCCGCCGAGGAGATCCTGGCCGCAGCGTATCGGCCCGACGGCTTCAACGAGGGTCTCAACATCGGCCGCAGCGCGGGCGCGGGCGTCGCGGACCACGCGCATCTGCACGTCGTCCCTCGCTGGGAGGGCGACACGAATTTCCTGACCGTCCTCGGCGCCACGCGGACGATTCCCGAGGAGCTCGGGGCGACGCGAACGAGGCTCGCCGCCGCGTTCGCCCGCCGTCCGTGAAACGCCCGGGCGGGACGATCGCCCTCCTGGTGCTCGCCTCGGCCGTCCTTCCCGGGCTCGGCCATTTCCTGCTCGGCCTGAAAGCCCGCGGCGGCGCGTTTTTCGCCGTCGTCCTCGCGACCGCCCTCGCGGGAATTCTCCTCGAGCCCCGGAATCCGTCGGCGGCCACGTACGAATACGGGCGCACGTTTCTCCTCGTCGCCGCGATCATGCAGCTCCTCCTCGTCCTCGACGTGTTCGAGCGCGCTTCCGGGAGGCGCGCGTGAGCGCTCGTTTCCGACCATTTCCCGCTCTTCGTTCTCCTTGCGGCGCTCATGGCCGCGTTCGCCGCCCTGCTCTGGAAGGACGATCCGAGAGACGGGTGCCGCTTCTTCCTGAAGACCCTTCTCGGACTCGTGGGGTGCGCGGTCGCCCTCGGGTTCCTGTTTCAGGCGGTGTCGCGTTGAACCTCCTCGTCGTGGCCGGGGAGGTTTCGGGCGACCAGCACGCGAGCACTCTCCTCGCGGCACTCAAGGAGCGGGTACCCTCTCTCGCCGCGTTCGGAGTCGGGGGCGAGGGCTGCCGGGAGCAGGGCATGCGTCTCGTCGCGCACCAGAAGGACCTCGCGGTCGTCGGCCTCGTCGAGGCGCTTTCGAAGCTGCGCTTCGCGCGACGGCTCATCCGGACGCTCGTGAAGGAAGCCGCGGCGCAGAAGGCCGACGCCGCGGTTCTCGTGGACTCTCCGGACTTCAATCTTCCGCTCGCCCGTCGGCTGGCGAAGGCGGGGATTCCGGTCGTCTTCTACGTTTCGCCCCAGGTGTGGGCGTGGCGCAGCTCCCGCGCGCAGGCGATCGCCCGCCTCGGACGCGCGGTCCTCGTCCTGTTCCGCTTCGAAAAGCGCTGGTGGGACGCCCGTGGGCTCGGTGAGCGGGTCACGTGGGTGGGTCACCCGCTCGTCGATCGGGCCGCCCTGGAGTTCGCCGTCCCGGCGGAGCCGCCGGCCCCGGGCGTGCGGCGCGTCGTCCTGATGCCGGGGTCCCGCACGGAGGAGATCCGCCGCAACCTGCCCGTCCTGCGGGACGCGGTGCGGAGCCTCAGCGGGGGTCACCCCGACCTCGAGATCGTCGTCGTTCAGGCCGACTCGATTCCGCTGGATCTCCTGCACGACGTGGTCGGCGGGGACCTCGCGCTGTGGCGCGTCGTGACGGGCCCGCACCTCGCTCTCCTCGCGACCGCGGACGTCGTGCTCGTGGCGTCCGGGACCGCGACGGTGGAAGGACTTCTCGCGGGCGTCCCCATGGTCGTCGTCTACCGCGTGCATCCTCTGACGTTCTGGCTCGCGAGCCGGATCGTGAGGGTCCCTTTCGTCGCGATGGCGAATCTCGTGAGCGACGACGGATCGGGGACCGCCGCGGTGCCCGAGCTGCTGCAGGGCGATGCCAATCCGGTGCGCATCGCCGCCGAGGCGGCCGCGTTCCTCGAGGATCCCGACCTGGTTGCCCGGACGCGCGCGAGGCTCGCGAGCGGCCTGGCGGAGCTGGGCCCTCCCGGCGCGCCGGGCCGGACGGCCGAGGCGCTTCTCGCCGCTCTGCGGCCGGTCCCGCCGGGGAGTCGCGCGTGAGGGACTTCCGGCGGCTCCTCGTGCTCTTCCGCCCGCACCGGGCCGCCGCGGTCGCGGCGATCCTCGCGATGGTCGGCGTCGCCGTCTTCACGGGTCTCGTCACGTACCTCTTCGGGCCGCTGTTCGATCAGGTTCTCACGCCCGAGGCGCGAACGGCGGTGATGGCCCACGCCGGCGAGACGCCCGGCCTCGGGTCCGTCGTGGGCGAAAAGTCCGTCGTGCGGCGCACCGCGATCGCCGGAGCCTTCGACGCCGGCCTCGCGTCGCTCGAGTCCGCTCTCGGCGTCAAGCCGGCGACGCGCGTCTTCGTCCTGCCGCTCCTCCTGTTCACCGCCTTCTTGCTCAAGAACGTCTGCGCGTTCGTGGCCGAATACCGGTTCAACGCCGTCGGACTCGCCTTCGTCCGCGACCTCCGGAAGACGCTCTACGAGAAGATCCTCGGCCAGTCGGGGGCTTTCCTCGCCCGGAACCCATCCGGAGACCTCATCGCGCGCGTCACGGGCGACGTCGACCGCATCCAGAGCCTTTTCGGAACCGACCTCGCCGACCTCGTCCAGTCGCTCGCGACGCTCGCGGTTCTCGCCGTCGTCGTCGTCTCGCTCTCCCCGCAGCTCACGCTCGTCGCTCTCCTCATCACTCCCGCGATCGTGGTCCCGGTCGTCCTCATCGCGAAGCGCCTGCGCGTCCTCTCGCGCGCGGCGCGGGAACGCATGGGCGACCTCACGGGCGTCCTGTCGGAGACGATTCGCGGGGCCCGCGTCGTCCAGGCCTACGAGGCCGAAGAGTGGGAGAGCGAGCGCTTCTCGGAGGTGAACGAGCGGACGTTCCGCCTCGCGCGCAAGGGCGCGCGCGTCATGGCGTTCGCGTCGCCCCTCGTCGAAACGGCCTCCGTCCTCGCGTTCCTCCTTCTCCTCGCGTACGCGACGACGCGGATCGCGGCGGGGAAGATGACGCTCGGCACGTTCATCTCGTACGGCGTCGGACTCGCGATGATGTATCAGCCGTTCAAGCGGGCGACCCGGACGAACCTGGCGCTCCAGCAGGCGCTCGCCTCGGCACGCCGCCTCTTCGAGGTGCTCGACGCCCCGAACGACGTCGCCGACGCGCCCGCGGCGCGGCCGCTCGGCCCGTTCGGACGGGAGATTCGCTTCGAGAACGTGTCGTTCTCCTATGGCGGCGGGCTCCGCGTCCTCGTGGACGTCGACCTCGTTCTCCCGCGCGGATCGGTGACGGCTCTCGTCGGGCCGTCCGGCGGCGGCAAGTCCACGCTCGTGAGCCTCCTGCCGCGCTTCATGGATCCGACGGCCGGCCGCGTGCTCGTGGACGGGACGGACATCCGGGGAGCGACGCTCGCTTCCCTGCGCGCGCAGATCGGCCTCGTGACGCAGGAGACGGTCCTCTTCGACGAAAGCATCCGGCGCAACGTGGCCTACGGCCGCCCCGGCGCGTCGGACGGCGACGTGCGCGCCGCCCTCTCGGCGGCGAACGCGCTCTCCTTCGTGGACGCGCTCCCCGAAGGAATCGACGCGCGGGTGGGCGAGGCCGGCGCCCGCCTTTCGGGCGGTCAGCGACAGCGGCTCGCGATCGCGCGCGCTCTCCTCAAGAACGCGCCGATCCTCGTCCTCGACGAAGCGACGTCGGCGCTCGATGCCGAGAGCGAGCGCGCCGTGCAGGAAGCCCTCGAACGCCTGATGGCGGGGCGCACCGTCCTCGTCATCGCGCACCGGCTCTCCACCGTCCGCCGCGCCGACCAGCTCGTCGTCCTCGACGCCGGCCGGATCGTGGAGCGCGGGCGGCACGCGGACCTGCTCGCGGCCGGGGGGATGTATCGTCGCCTTCACGACCTCCAGGTTTTCGAAGCGCCGGGCGGCGCGCCGGAGGCGGGGAGCAACGCACCGTGAAATCGATGACCGGATTCGGCCGCGCGGCGGCGACACTTCCCGACGGGACGGACGTCTCGGTCGTCATCCGCGGCGTGAACCACCGATTCCTCGACGTGGCCATCAAGCTGCGCGACGAATACGCCGCCTCGGAGCCGGCCGTCCGCCGGGCCGTGGGGAAGGTCGTGGCGCGCGGGCACGTCGACGTCCTGATCCGGACCACGCGAGCCCGCGGGCGCCTCGGGAACGGCCCGCATCGACATGGAAGCGGCGGAAAATTACGCGAGGGAATGGAGAGAGGATTCTTCGAAAAGGGGATTACCGGCGGATCTCTCCGCAAGGGACCTTCTCGCGCTGCCGGGGGTCGTGCGTGCGACGGACGACGCCGGCGCCGCGCCCGATACCACATTCGAGGAGTCTCTTGTCTCGCTCGTCGAACAGGCGCTCCAGGACTTCGACGCCGCACGGGCGCGCGAGGGGGCCGCTCTCTCTCTCACCTTCAAAGAAATCCTGGAGCGAATCGACAAAGGGGTGGCGTCGCTCGACGTGGCTCGGACGGGCATCTCCGAGCGCATAGCCGTCGCCCTTCGCGAGCGCATCGCGAAGCTGGCGGCGGGGGTGGCGCTCGACGAGGCCCGGCTCGTCCAGGAGGTCGCCCTCCTCGCCGATCGCGCCGACATCACCGAAGAGATCGACCGCCTCAAGACGCACCTCGTCGAGCTGCGGCGCCTTCTCGCCGCTGGTGGGCCCGTCGGCCGCCGCCTCGACCATCTCGTGCAGGAGATTCACCGCGAGGTGAATACCTCGGGATCCAAGGTCCGGGAAACGGGCGCCACACGGATCGTCCTCGACCTGAAATCCGATCTCGAAGCATTCAAGGAACAGGTCCAGAACGTCGAATGAGAGCACCGCAGTGAGCCGTGGCGACCTGTTCATCGTCTCCTCGCCTTCGGGGGCTGGAAAGACGACCCTGATTCACCGCGTTCTCCGGGATCCCCGGATCGGGGCCTCCCTGTACTTCTCCGTCTCCCACACGACGCGGCTTCCGCGGGCCGGGGAGCGTACGGGAGTCGAGTACCACTTCGTCGACGAGCCCGCGTTCCGCGCGATCGAGGCCCGCGGCGGCTTCCTGGAGTGGGCGGTCGTGCACGGCAACCTCTATGGCACCTCCCGCGAAGAGGTCGAGCCGCGCCTCGCAAGCGGAATCGACGTTCTTCTCGACATCGACGTCCAGGGGGCCCGGCAGGTCCGTTCTCACGTGCCCGAGGCCGTCAAGGTGATCGTCTTCCCGCCCTCGCGCGAGGTCCTCGAGAAACGGCTCAAGGCCCGGGGGTCCGACGCCCCGGACGCCGTTCTCCGCCGGCTCGCCGCGGCCCGTAAGGAGATGGAGGAATGGGGCGAGTTCGACTATGCGATAATCAACGAGGATCTGGAGACCGCGGTGGACGAGCTTCGCTCGATCCTCGTGGCGCGGCGGGCGGGCAAGGGCCGCCGGCGCGAACGCCTCGAATCGATCCTCAGGACCTTCGCGCCCTGAATCTCACGGAGGACAATCTCTTCATGTCGCAGCTTCCGCCGAACGTCGAGTCGAAGTTCCGCCTCGTTCACATCGTCTCCCGGAGGGCCGAGCAGCTCGTCCAGGGCGCGCGCCCGAAGATCGAAAGCAAACGCGCGAAGGTCACCCGCGTCGCTCTCGAAGAGGTGAACGCCGACCTCGTGCGCTGGCAGCTCGCGTCCCCCGAACCGGCCGTCGAAGAGATCGCGGCCGTCGACCTGCTCCCGACCGAGTGATCTTCGGGTGACCCCCGCGCGGCCCCCCGGCTCCGACGCGCTTCGGGAAACCCTCGCCTACTATCGCGACCTCGGCGTGGCGGAGCTTTACCTTGATGCAAGGTTCGAAGAGAAAGAGAAGATTTCTTTGAAGGTTAATAGGGCGGCGGGCAAGCCCGCAGGCGCGTCCCCTGCGGCGCCGGCGCTTCCCGATCTCTCTTCACCATTCGAAGAAAATGCGCCGTCTCCCGCCGCTTCGCCTTCCGCTCGACGCGCTTCGGCCCTGGAGCTGCAGTCTTTAGCAAAAGAAGTCTCTTCCTGCGTCACATGCCGGCTGTGCAAAACCCGCAAGCAGACGGTGTTCGCGGACGGCTCGTCCAGCGCCAGGATCATGTTCATCGGCGAGGCTCCGGGGGCCGACGAGGACGCGCAGGGCGTCCCGTTCGTAGGGCGCGCCGGCCAGCTTCTCACGCGGATGATCGAGGACGGCATGGGGCTGCCGCGCTCGTCCGTCTACATCGCGAACGTCCTGAAGTGCCGTCCGCCCGAGAACCGGAATCCGGAGCCCGACGAGATCGCCGCCTGCCGCGGCTACCTCGAAAGGCAGATCGATCTCGTGAAGCCGGAGGTGCTCGTCGCGCTCGGCAAATTCGCCGCGCACTTCCTGCTGGAAACCGAAGAGGGCATCACGCGCCTCCGCGGCAAATGGGGGAGCTATCGAGGCATCCCCGTGATGCCGACTCTTCACCCGTCGTACCTCCTCCGCCAGCCCGCCCAGAAAAAGGACGCGTGGGAGGATCTGCTCGCGGTGCTCGCGCGGCTCGGGATCGACGCGCCGGCGCGGAAGGGGAAGCAGCCGTGAGCGTGCGCATTCGCTACGTCCTCTCGGCCCTCGCGGTCGCCGGCGCGACCGCCGCCGCCTTCCTTCTGTCGAAGCCGGCTCCGAAGCCGGCGAAGCCCGCGATGAAGGCGTCGAGCGCCGAAGCGCGGGGTCTCGACGCGTCGGGCCGGACGAGCGTCGAGCGGCTCGCCGTCGAGCACGCGCTCGAGACCTTCGCGAAAGACGGGCTTGCGGTGCGGGCCGCCGAGGACGGCGACGCGGCGGAGTCGGACGAGCGCCGCGACCTCGAAGAGGTCTACGGGGGTTATCACCCGTTCTTCGTTCGCGGGGATCTCGACGGCGACGGCCGGCTGGACTTCGCGCAGGCCTTCGTGGGAAAGGGATCCGGCGGCCCGTGGTTCCACGTGGCCGTGTTCTTCGGCGCGGGGGACGGCACGTTCCAGACTCCGATCTGGGTCGAGCGCGCGATCTCTCTCGGCGCGGGCGACCTCACGATCGAGCGCTCGCTCCTCATCATCACGCCGGACCTCGGGCTGGACCCGACGCGCCGCTGGCGCTGGGAGCCCGCGGAGAAGCGTTTCGTGGATGCCGACGAGCCGACGGTGCGGAACGACCCCGCGGACGAAGACGTGCCCGAGGAGACCCCCGATCAGAAGCCGAGGGCGCGCGTCTGACGCGCGTCGCGCTTCTCCTTCCGAACCACTTTCCCGGACTGCCGAGCTACCGGGTGCCGGAGGATGTCGGACCTCTGATCCCGGGCGCGCGTGTCGCCGCGCCGTTCGGAAGCGCGCTCGCGACCGGCATCGTCGTCTCGCTCGACCCGCCGCCCGCTCCCGACGGCGCGGTGGAACGCGACGTTGTGGCGGCGCTCGACGACGCGCCGTTTCTCTCCGGGCGTCTCGTCGAGGTCCTCGTGCGCGCGGCCGCCTATTACGTCGTCCCGCCGGGCGAGCTCCTGCGCGCGGCGGTCCCGGCCCGGCTGCTCCGCGCCTCCGAAGCCGTCTTCGTGCCGACGCCCGGCGCCGTCGGCGCGCGGACCGACGGCGTCGCCGGCGGGATTCTCGCCGTGCTTCTCGAGAAGGGAGAAGCCCGCCTGACCGATCTCGTGGAACGCGTGGGGCGGAAGGGCCTGCCGTCGGCACTCAAGCTGCTCGTCGCGGGGGGCCTCGCGCGGATCCGCTCCGAGAGCCTTCGCGCCGCCGCGGCTCCGTCCGACCGGGCATGGGTCGCGCGCCCGGCCCCGGCTGATCACCCGGCCTTCTCGCGTGCGCCGAAGCGCCGCGCCCTGCACGCCCGGCTCCTCGCCCTCGGCCGGCCCGCCTCGATCGCAGAGATGCGTGAGGCCGGAGGCACCACCGCCGTGGTTTCCGCTCTCGCGAAGGCGGGTCTCGTCGCGGCCATCGAGACGGAACGCCGCACGAACATCGGCCTGCACGTCGGAGCCTCCGACCAGGACAGGCGGCCCGTGCCCACCGAAGCGCAGCGGGCGGCGATCGAGACGATCTCCGAAAGCGTCCGCGGGCGCACGCCGATGGAATTCCTCCTCGACGGCGTGACGGGCAGCGGCAAGACCGAGGTCTACCTCGCGGCGCTCGAGTCCGCGCGGGACGCGGGAAAACGAGGGATCCTCCTCGTACCGGAGATCGCGCTCGCTCCGGCCCTCGTGAGGCGGCTCGTGGCGCGCTTCGGAGACCGGATCTCCCTTCTCCACAGCGGCCTCTCGGACGGCGAGCGCGCCGCCGAATGGGAGCGCGCGCGACGGGGGGATGTCGATGCCGTCGTGGGCCCTCGCTCGGCCGTCTTCGCGCCGCTGCCGGAGCTCGGCCTCATCGTCGTCGACGAGGCCCACGACGCCGCCTACAAGCAAGGGGAGTCGCCGCGCTACGACGCCCGCGCCGTGGCGCGCGTGCGCGCCCACGAGGAGGGCGCGACGCTCGTCCTGGGCTCGGCCACGCCGTCCATGGAGCAGGAGCGCGCCGCGCGCGAGGGCCGCCTGCCGCGCCTCGCGCTGCCCGACCGCCCCGGGGCCCGCCCGCGGGCGAAGGTCGAGGTCGTCGATCTCCGGGAGGAGAAGGCCCGCGAAGGCGATCACGGGCGCGTCCTCCTCGCCGCGCGCACCGCGGAGATCCTCACGGCGTGCTTCGAGAGGGGAGAGCAGGCGATCCTCCTCCTCAACCGGCGGGGGTTCTCGCCCAGCCTCCTCTGCCGCGCGTGCGGCGAGGACTTTCGCTGCGGGAACTGCTCCGTCGCGCGCACGTACCACCGCCGGCACGAGCGGCTCCTGTGCCACTACTGCGGCGACGAAATTCGCCGCCCGGTTGCCTGCCCGAAGTGCGCCGCGGACGCGCTCCAGCCCATCGGCTTCGGCACGGAGCGCCTGGCCGACAGATTCGAAGAGCGCTTCCCCGGAATCCCCTATGCCGTTCTCGACCGCGATGCGGCGGCGCGGCGCGGCGGTGCCGCGGGAGTGCTCCAGGATTTCGAGGCGGGGCGCTCGCAGGCGCTGCTCGGGACGCAGATGGTCGCGAAAGGGCACGACTTTCCGAATGCGACGGCTCTGGCCGTCCTGGACGCCGACGCGCTCCTTTCGTTCCCCGACTTCCGCTCGGCCGAGCGGACGTTCCAGCTCGTCACGCAGGCGGCGGGACGCGTCGGCCGCGGGGAGAGGCCGGGGCTCGTCGCCGTCCAGACGTCCCGGCCCGATCACGAGGCGATTCGCGCCGCCGTGAAGCAGGACCATCCCGCGTTCGCCGAGGCAGAGCTGCGTTTTCGGAAGGCGTTCCGCTACCCGCCGTACACGCATCTCCTCCTCGCGCTCTTCGTGGACGTCGAGCTGCCGAAGGCCCATCGCGCGGCGGGCGCGGCGTTCACGGCCCTCGCGTCGGCGGACGTCGCCCGGGAGATCCGCATCCTGGGGCCCGCACCGGCGCCGCTCGAGCGCCTGAAGGGCCTCTGGCGCTACCACCTCGTCATCAAGGCCGAACGCCGCGAGGCCATCGCCGAGGCCGGACGCCTCCTCGCGGCGTTACCGCAGCCGCCGCGCCTGGACGTCGACCCGCAGAACCTTCTCTAGGGGCAGCGCACGGACACGAGCGGTGGGACGGCGTAGTCCGGCACGAAGAAATCGGGATCGGAGAAGTCGAGCGCGTCGGCGAGGCTGCTCGCGGCGGCGTCGCGGACGGAGAGCGGACGAAGGCTCCAGCGCGATTCGATCATGCGGAGAATCGACGCGTGGTCGAACGTCCGGCTGACGACGCCCCCGTATCGCGTCCAGGGCGAGACGAGGAGGCACGGGACCCGGAAGCCGCGCAGCGCGTACGCGGGTTCGACGTCGGGAGCCACGGAGGGCGGCACGTGGTCGAAGAACCCGCCCCACTCGTCGAACGTGATCACGAGGAGGGTGTGCGGCCAGGCCGGCGATGACGTGACGGCGCGGTACGTCCCCGCGAGCCAGGCCTCGCCGGCGCGGACGTCCCCGAACGGATGGTCGTCGGAGGACTCGCCGGTGCCCTCGCCCTCGCTCGGCGCGTCGAGAAACGCGACCGCGGGGAGACGTCCGCTCGCGCAGTCCTCGAGAAACTCGTCGTACGACCGGGTGATCGGCCGGTACTTCGAGCCCCAGAGCGAAAGGAAGGAGAAAGGGAGCGACGAGGAGTAATAGCGGCCTTCGAGGCGCGCATCCTGGAGCCGGTCCCAGATCGTCGGGAGCGTGCAGAGGTCCCCGGTGTTCTCGAGGCGGTCCGTCACGCCCGCGTTCAGGTAGAGGCGGTTCGGAAAGGTCGGTCCCATGATCGGCGCGAAGTAGCGGTCGCAGACGGTCCAGTCGAGCGCGGCCTGACCGAAGAACGGGAGGTCGGCCTGCGCGTAGTAGCCGATCGCGAAGTCGTCGTTCGCACCGGCGCGGAGCCATCCGTCGCAGGCACCGCCGTCGAACGCGACGCGCCCGCCGGTCCACGAGTGGTCGGGGTCGGCGTGCCCGCAGCCCTGGAAGTCGGGTGCCAGCGGGTGGGTCGCGTGCGGGACGCCCTTCGCGTCCGTGTAGACGAGCCCGGCCTGCCGCCCGTCCGCGCCGGGCAGCCAGCCGAGCAGGTGGTCGAACGAGCGGTTCTCCATCATCGCGACGACGACGTGCGTGAGCCCGGTGCGGCGCGGGCGCGACGGGTCGGATCGTTCGGAAAGAACGGGCCTGCGGCCCGCGCCGAAGAGAGCCGCCGTCGCGGCGGACCCGGAGAGGAACCTGCGGCGGGAGATTCCGACCACGGCTTCAGCCAGAAACCCGTCGGCGAAGCGACAGGGTCAGGTAGGGATTCAGCGGGGTCGAGGCGAGCCACGTGAAGCCTCTAACCGCGGTCATCGCGTAGAAGCCCGCCATCGGAGCGCGGAAGAGGCGCCCGTACCAGTGCGCGCCAACCTGGTTGAAGCGCAGCCGGCGGTGCGGCGAGCGCACGGAGACGAAAAGAGGGGGATCCAGGCGCGCCGCGAGCCTGCGGAGCTCCCGCACCGTCGGAAGGAATCCTTCGACACGTGAATGCCACCGGGCCCCGCCGGCCGTCGGCCCGTGCCAGAAGTCGATGGGGAATGCGCCGTTCGGAAAATCGAGATAGAGGACGCCGCCGGGGGCGAGCACGCGCGCGAGGCCCGCGAGGAAGGCGCGCCGTTTCTCGTCGCGATCAGGGACCGGCGAGACTTCGTAGATCGCGGGTCCGCCTCGCTCGGAGACGCCGACGTGCTCGAGAACGCCCGAGGAGATCACGGCGTCGAAGTACCCGTCCGGAAACGGCAGCTTCAGTCCGTCCGCCACGACGAGCCGCTCGCGGTGCGTCCGGAACCGCCATTGCCATTTGCGGAACGCCGAGAGATCGTGCCCCCACGCATCGAAACCGGCGCCCCGAAGGACGTCGACCGCCTCGCCGTTCCCGCAGCCGGAATCGAGGACGCGCCGCGTGCCGGCCGCGCGCAGGATCGGGAGGTAGTAATCCTCGATGCGGCGGCCCTCGTTCTCGTTCGCCATTCCCCGGCGGACGTTCTCGGAGAGCGCGTTCGGATCCGGATGGTCGACGAAGTACCGCCCCTCGGCGAAATCCGCGATGCCGTCGTCGACGGGAAACGAACGGCCGCAGGACCGGCACCCGAGCGCGGAGGGGGACCTCGAAAGCGCGCCGCGACAAGCGGGACAGACCAGTTCCGTGTCCGCGAGGGTTCCGATCTCTTCCATTCTAAGAATCTCTTTCTCTTCCTCTTCGAAGCTTGCCCCGAAACGCCGCCGCCGTCGAGCAACGGGAGGAGGCCTCTGCTACAGTCTCCGCATGGCGAACGAGGCTCAGTTCGACGAGCCGATCCAGCGCGTGAAGCGACGGCTCGAGGAGCTGAAGAGCTTCGCGGAGAGCCCCGCCCGCGAGCGCGAGGTCGAGAAGCTCGAGGAGAAGCTCCAGAAGCTGTCCCGCGAGATCTACGAAAACCTCACGCCCTGGCAGAAGACCCTCGTGGCGCGGCACCCGAACCGGCCGTTCACGCTCGACTACGTGCGCATCCTCATCCGGGATTTCGTGGAATGGCACGGCGACAGGGCCTTCGCGGACGATCCGGCGATCGTGGCGGGCTTCGGCTTCTGGGGGCGCGCCCCGTGGCCGTGATCGGACACCAGAAGGGCCGCGACACGCGGGAGAAGATCCGGCGCAACTTCGGGATGCCGCGCCCCGAGGGCTACCGCAAGGCGCTCCGGGTGATGAAGCTCGCCGAGAAGTTCGGCAAGCCCGTCCTCTCGTTCATCGATACGCCGGGCGCGTTTCCCGGCCTCGAAAGCGAGGAGCGGGGCGTCGCGGAGGCGATCGCCCGGAATCTCCTCGAGATGTCGGGCCTTCGCACCCCGATCGTGGCGACCGTCATCGGCGAAGGCGGCTCCGGCGGAGCGCTCGGGATCGGAATCGGCGACGCCGTCCTCATGCTCGAGCACTCGGTCTATTCCGTGATCTCGCCCGAAGGCTGCGCCGCGATTCTCTGGAAAGACCAGGCCCGCGCCAAGGAGGCCGCCGAAGCGATGCGGCTGACGGCGGCGGACTGCAAGGCCCTGGGCGTCATCGACGAGGTGCTGCGCGAGCCTTCGGGCGGCGCCCACGCCGACCCGGTCGCGGTCATCGACACCGTCGGGCGCGCGATCGAGGGGCGGCTCGAGCGCCTCGCGCACCTTCCGCTCGAAAAGCTGCTCGAGGCGCGGTACGCGAAGTTCCGCGCGATGGGGGCCTGGGAGAACGCGTGAGCGCCCGGGCGCGCGCGCCGCGCCTCGTGCGGCGCCACCTTCGGCCCCAGCGTTTGGATGCGGCGGACCGCCTCATCCGGGAGCTCGGCCTGCCCGCGCCCGCGGCCCGCGTCCTCGCGGCGCGCGGCTTCGAAGACGTCGACGCGGCGCGCACGCATCTCGCGCCCGCCCCCGACGCGCTGCACGATCCCTTCGCGATGGCAGGGTTGCCCGCCGCCGTGGAGCTCCTCGCGGCCACCGCCCGGCGCGGCGGGCGCATCGTCGTTTTCGGGGACTACGACTGCGACGGCGTCGGCGCGCTCGCGATTCTCACGACGGTCCTCCGGAAGCTGGGAGCCGACGCGCGGCCCTTCATTCCGCACCGGCTCCAGGACGGCTACGGCCTTCGGGCGTCGACGCTCCGGCGCGCGCTCGAAGAGCACGAGCCGGAGGGCATCGTGACCGTCGACTGCGGGATCACCGCGGTCGAGACCGTGGCCGAGGCCACGAGCCGCGGCGTCTACGTCATCGTGACGGATCATCACCTGCCACCGGCCGCGCTGCCGAACGGCGCGGTGCTCGTGGATCCGAAGCTTCCGGGCTGCCGGTATCCCTTCAAGGAGCTGTGCGGCGCCGGCCTCGCGTGGAAGCTGGCCGAGGCTCTCTTCATCCACTCGGGGGAGCGCGTGGGCGTGGACGCAGCGGGCCGCCGCCGCTGGCTCGCCTCTCTCGCGAAGATCGCGGCAATCTCGACCGTCGCCGACATGGTCCCCCTCACGGGCGAGAACCGCGTCCTCGTGTCCTGGGGCCTCGAGGGACTCGCGGACCCGCGGGCTCCCGGTCTCGCGGCTCTCCTCCGGCGTGCGGGCGTTCCCGCCGGGCGCGCGCCCTCCACGCGTGAAGTCGCGTTTCGCATCGCGCCCCGGCTGAACGCCATGGGGCGGCTCGACCACGCGGCGCGCGCCTTCGAGCTGCTCACGACGGCCGATGCCGCCCGGGCGGAGATTCTCGCCGGGGAGATCGAGGCGGCGAACGACGAGCGCCGCTCCGTCCAGCAGGGCGTCGTCGACCTCGTGCTCGCGCGGCTCGCCGGCGGTTTCGACGCGGCGCGCGACGCCATCGTGGTCGAGGCGGGGGACGCCGCGGACGGCTGGCACCGCGGCGTTCTGGGAATCGCCGCGTCCCGTGTCGCGAAGGAGCTGGCCAGGCCCGTGCTGCTCCTGGCCCGCGAAGGAGACGTCGTGTCGGGCAGCGGCCGCAGCTACGGGAAGACGCCGCTCTTCGAGCGCCTCGCGCCCGTGGCGCGGCGCTATACGAAAGAGTTCGGCGGTCATGCCGCCGCGCTCGGCCTCACGCTGCCGGCCGCGTCCTTCGAGGCCTTTCGCGACGACCTGCGGGACACCTTCGCGGCGGCGCGCGACGATGACGAGTGGACCGAGGAGCTGTTCGTCGACACCGAAGTGGAGGCCCCCGAGGCGGACGACCCGCTCGCGCGCGCCCTCGAGCGTTTCGAGCCGCACGGCCAGGAGAATCCGAAGCCGCTTCTCGGGTTCCGCGGCCTCGAGTGGGACGGCCGCGGCCGCGCCGTCGGCGAACGTGGGCTCCGCGTTTCGCTCGCGTCCAGCGGGCGGCGCCTCGAAGCCGTGGGCTGGACGCTCGCCGACATCCCGCCGGCCGCGCGCGCCGGACGCCTGGACGTAGCCGCGAACCTCGCGATCGACTCTTTCACGGGCCGGCCCTCGCTCACGATCGTCGACCTCGCGCCGGCGGCGCCATGACGCGCTTTCGGCGGATGATCCGGGCGGCGATCCTCGCCCTCGTCGTCGGCTTCGCGCTCCTCGTCGTCCTCTCCTACCGCAAGCCCGGAGCGCGGACGGAGGGCGTCCGCGATCCGGTCGCCGAAACGCTCCTGAAGGAATCCGGAGGGAAGCGCGACACGATGCGCTTCCGTGACTTTCAGTACGACGAGACGCGGGCTTCCGAGGGCCGGTATCGCGTTCGCGCCACGGAAGCCGTCAGGTTCGAGGAAAAGGGGGAGAAGATCTTCCGACTCAAGGACGTCGTGTTCGAGTCGCGGGAGGGAGCCGGCGAACGGGCGATCTCGGTGCGAGCGCCGCGCGCCGAGATGATCGAGGGCTCGCGGGCCTTCCGCGTCTTCGACGGGGTGAAGATCGAGGGCGAGGAGACGAGCCTCTCGGCCGCCTCGTTCCGCTACGATCCCGCGCGCCGCGAGCTCGCGTCTGAGGGACCCGTCACGGCGCTTCGGGGCGCGCTCGTGGCCCGCGCCGCCTCCGGGAAGCTCGGCGTCAGGGACGGAAATCTCGTGCTCGACGGCGACGCGCACCTCGGCGGGCGGGCCGAAGGCGGGCGCGCCGTGGATCTGGCCGCGCCGCGGGTCGTCGTCTCCCGCGACGGAAGGCTCGACGCGACGGGCGGCGCCGTCCTGAAGACCGACCGCTTCATCCTCCGGAGCGAAAGCGTCTCCCGGCTCGCCGAGCCCGACGGAAGCCGGCTCCGGGCGACGACGGGCGCCTTCCTCCTCGTCCTTCCTGAATCGGGGCAGCCGCCGGCCGCGCTCACGGCGCAGGGCGACGCCCTCGAGATGCGGGTCGACGCGTCCGGACAACCGGCCGGTCTCGAAGCCGACGGGGGCGCCCCGGGTCTCGCGAGGCTCGACCTCGGCCCCGCCGGAGCGTCAATCACGTCGGGCACCGCGGGCGCGCGCCGCGCGCGGGCGCCGCATTTCTCGGGGAGATTCGAAAACGGGGGTTTCCGCGAGCTCACCGTGGCCAATCGGCTCGACGCCGCCGAATCCGGCCGGGCCGGTGGACCCGCCGGCTCGGGGCTGCGCACGCTCACCGCCGGCTTCGCCCGGGTCCTCTTCCTGCCGGATGGCCGCTCGATCGAGACGGCGACGTTCGAAAACGGTGTCGAGCTGACCGACGGGAAGAGGGCCACGCTGAAGGCTCCGCACGGCACGCTGCGCGGGCGGGACGACACGGCCGTCTTCTCGGGCGAGTCCGACGTCCCCGCGCGCTACCACGACGAGCGCGGCGCGATCACGGCCCGATCGCTGTCGTGGAACGCGCGGGAGGAGCGCCTCGACGCCGCGGGGACCGTGAAGGCCTCGTACGCGCCAGGGTCGGGGCCCGGCCGAGGCGGCTTTCTCGGCGGTGACGGGAAGAGCCCCTTTTTCTCCGAGTCCGACACCTTGAAGCTTCTGACCCGAACGTCGAGGCTCGTCCTCGCGGGCTCGGTGCGCGCCTGGCAGAACGAGAACGTTCTGCGCTGCGGCACGCTCGAGCTCGACGACGCCGCGAAGACGATGCGGGCCGAGCAGAAGGTCCAGGCGTTCTTCCGGCGCGAGACGACGCCCGTAAAGACGCCAAAAATGGGACGCGACTGCCGCCGGGCGGCCGCCCGAGCGAGACCGTCAACGCGTCGGGAGACGTCCTCATCCACCGGGAAGAGGAGCGCTTCGTCCGCCTCGAGGGTCATGCGACGATGACGTCCGGAATCTTCACGATGAGCTCCGACGTGACGGACATCCGTCTGGCCCCGGACCGCACGATCGAATACACGGAGGCGCGGGGCGCCGTCGTCGTCGAAGATCGCGCGCAGCACCGCAGGGGCGAGGGCACGAAAGCGATCTGGCGTCCGCAGACCGAAGCGGTCACGCTGGAGGGCGCGCCCGCCACGGCTCTCGACGGGAAGGGCAACCGCTCGACCGGCGCGGTCCTGACGTTCCGGCAGAAGAGCTCTCAGGTGGACGTGGAGACGGATGGGTCGGTGCCCACCGAGACGATTCTCAAACCGGAGAGCTCGTGAGCGCCGCCGCGGCCGTGCTCGAGGCCCGCGACCTCGTGAAGGCCTACCGCGGCCGCACGGTGGTCGCCGGGGTGTCGCTCCTCGTCTCCGGAGGGGAGGTCGTGGGACTCCTGGGCCCGAACGGAGCGGGAAAGACGACGACCTTCTCGATCGTCGTGGGGCTCGTGGCGCCCGACGCCGGCTCCGTGCTTCTCGACGGGCAGGACATCACGACGCTCCCGATGTACCGGCGCGCGCGACGCGGACTCGGGTACCTGCCGCAGGAAGCGTCCGTTTTTCGCAAGATGACCGCGATGGAGAACCTCCTCGCGATTCTCGAGACGCTCCCCGGAAGCCGGGCGATGCGCGAGGAGACCGCGCACGGCCTCCTCGACCGTTTCAAACTCTCACACCTCGCCCACGCGGTCGCGGACACGCTCTCGGGCGGCGAACGGCGACGGCTCGAGATCGCCCGCGCCCTCACGCTCTCGCCGCGATTCATCCTGCTCGACGAGCCGTTCGCCGGGATCGACCCGATTACCGTCCTCGACCTCCAGCAGGTGATTCGAAATCTCGCGGCAGCCGGCATCGGCGTCCTCATCACGGACCACAACGTGCGCGACACGCTCGCGATCGTGGACCGCGGCTACATCATCCATGCGGGCGCCATTTTCCGGACGGGAACGCCCGCCGGACTCTCCGGCGATCCCGAGGTGCGCCGCGTCTATCTCGGCGAGCGGTTCCGGCTCGACTGAGTCCGGGCTCGCGGCGGTAGAATCAGCGCGGCCTGCGCCTGAGCGGGGCTTCGGACAACGCATTGGGACTCGAACAGAAACTCTCGCTGAGACTCTCGCAGCGGCTCGTCATGACGCCGACGCTGCAGCAGGCCATCAAGCTGCTGCAGATGACGCGCCTCGAGCTGCAGGACGTCGTGAACCAGGAGCTCGTCTCGAACCCGGTGCTCGAGGAGCAGGATCCGGAGGCCGCGGCAGCGCCCGACGAGGACTCCGGCGCCGCGGAGACGCGCGAGCGCGAGCTCGCCGAGACGCCGGAAACCGGACCCGGAAACGTCGACGCGCTTTCCGACGGCGCGGACGGGGGTCCGGAGCCTGCCGCCGCCATGCACGAGGCGCCGGCTCCCGAACCGGTCGTCGATGCCGCGCCGACCGAGACCTTGCAGGACGCCCTCGGCGACATCGACCTCGAGGCTTACTTCGGCGACTACATGGACGGCACGGCGACGGCTCCCCGCATGAGCGAGCAGGCCGAGGAGTTCTCGCTCGAAAACCGGGCCGACGCGCCGCCCGGCCTCGAGCCGCACCTCACCGAGCAGCTCGGCGTCTCGGATGCCCCTCCCGGCGTCCGGGAGGCCTGCGGGTTCCTGATCGGCAACGTCGACCCGGACGGGTGTCTGCGCGTCAGCCTCGCCGAGGTCTGCGCGGCCATGCCGTGCTCGATGGAGACGGCGGAGAAGGCGCTCGCGCTCCTGCAGTCATTCGACCCGTGCGGAGTGGGCGGGCGCGATCTCGCCGAGATCCTCCTCCTCCAGGCGCGGGCCGCGAACATCGCGACGCCGCTCCTCGTCGAGCTCGTGACGCACCGTTTCGCGGAGCTGGGCTCGAAACCCGCCGCCCTCCTCGCGCGGCAGATGAACGTGCCGCTCGAAGAGATCCAGCAGGCGCACGAGTGGATCCGGAAGCTCGACCCGAAGCCGGGGCGCGCCTACGACTCCTCCCGCACGATCTACGTCGAGCCCGACGTGGCGGTCGTGAAGGTCGAAGAGGAGTACGTCGTGCTGTTCAACGACGACGGCCTCCCGCGCCTTCGCGTGTCGGCGCTCTATCGCCGGATGCTCCTCGCGCGGGACGGCGCCCTCGACGGGGAAGGCAGGAGCTACCTGAGGGAGAAGATGCGCGCGGCGCAGTGGCTGCTCAAGAGCCTCGACCAGAGAAAGCGCACGATCGTGCGCGTCGCCGAGTCGATCGTGAAGAAGCAGCACGACTTCTTCGACTACGGGGTCGCGCATCTGAAACCGCTCGTCCTCCGCGACGTCGCCGAGGACATCGGCATGCACGAATCCACGGTCTCGCGCGTCGTCTCGAACAAGTGGATGGCGACGCCGCGAGGCCTCGTCCCGATGAAGTTTTTCTTCCATTCGGCGATCGCGTCGTCGGTGGGGGAGGACGTTTCCTCGCTCGCCGTGAAGGGCAAGATCCGGAGTCTCGTCGAAGCGGAGGACCCCGCGCACCCCCTTTCGGACGCCCGCCTCGCGGAACTGCTCCTTCGCGACGGAATTCGCATCGCGCGCCGCACGGTCGCGAAGTATCGCGAGGAGCTCCGCATCCCGGCCAGCTCGATCCGCCGCGTCGGCGAGACCGCCTCCGGGGCCGGCCCGGACGAGGCGGAGCCCGAGGAGATCGGCGAGACGGCCCCGGCCGTCCCCGAGGAGGAACCATGAAGACGACCTTCACCGCCCGGCACGTCCGCCTCCACCCGCGCCTGCGCGAGATCGTCGAGACGAAGCTCGCGAAGCTCGGCCGCACCCTGCCGGGGGACGCGGAGGCGCGCGTCGTCGTGACGGCCGGCAAGAAGGATCTGGAAGTCGAGGTCTCGGTGGCCGGCCGCCACGGCACGCTCACGGCCGCGGCCCGCGCCGGAGACCAGGCAACCGCGGCGCAGGACGTCATGGACCGGATTTCCGCGCAGGCGGTCAAGTCGAAGACGAAGGTGAGCGGCGTCAAGAAGCGCGCCGCCTCGGCGGTCCGGAATCCCGAGACCTGGCCCGCGGAGCCGCCGGCCGGGCCGGCGCGGAATTCAGGACCCCGGCGCGAAACCCAGGCGCCGCGCGCGATGTTCGAGGAGGACGCCCTCACGGCGTTCGCCGCTTCGCGACGGGAGGTCCTCGTCTTCCGCGACCCGGCCTCCCACCACGCCCTGCGGTTCCTGTACCGGCGCAAGGACGGGACGCTCGGTCTCGTCGTCCCCGAGTAGCCGGGGAGGAGAACGAGACGCGATGCGAGATCCGGCCGAAACGAAACCTCTTGTGCGCGCCGGCGACCTGTGCGCGCCCGCCCTCGCCTCGCTCGGCCTCGAGCTCGTCGTGGGGCACAAGGGGCTCGATCGGCCGGTCGACTGGCCGCGCGTGCAGAAGCCGGGCCTCGCCATCGCGGGCTTCACGGACTACGTGAAGCCGAACCGCGTCCAGATTCTCGGGAAGAGCGAATTCGACTTCCTGAGAACGCTGTCCAGGAGCGTGGCCAGGGAGCGCCTCGACTCTTTCACCCAGCTGCCTCTCGCCTGCGTCGTCGTGACGAAGGGAATCGAGCCGGGCTCGGTCCTGACGAATCTGTGCCGGCGCCGCGGCATCCCGCTCTTCAAGACCGCGCGCATGACGAGCGTCGTCATCGAGGGCCTCACCGCGTTTCTCGAGGAATCGCTCGCGCCGCGCGCGACCCTCCACGGCGTTCTCCTCGAGGTCGGCGGCCTCGGCACCCTCCTCCTCGGCGACTCGGGCGTCGGGAAGAGCGAATGTGCGCTCTCCCTCGTCCAGCGCGGGCACCGGCTCGTCGCGGACGATCTCGTCGTCGTGCAGCGTTTTCCGAACGACGTCCTCATCGGGTCGTCGTCCGGGCTCATCCGGCATCACATGGAGCTGCGCGGCCTCGGGATCGTGAACGTTCCGATGCTCTTCGGCGTCGCCGCAGTCCTCGAACGACACACGGTCGAATTCGTGATCCAGCTGACCGACTGGAACGAGCAGGAGAATGTCGACCGACTCGGGCTCGACGAGGAATTCGAAGACATCCTCGGCGTGGCCGTGCCGCGCGTGCGGATGCCGGTCGCGACCGGCCGCGACGTCGCCCTCCTCGTCGAGATCGCCGCGCGCAACCAGCTCCTGAAGAGGCGCGGCTTCAACGCCGCGCGGGAGATCGCGGCGAAGGTGCACGACGAGATCGCCCGGAAGGCGGCTTCCGATCGGTTCACGATCGCGCGACGCGTCCGGCGCAAGCTCACGGCCCGCGAGAGGGCGCGGTGACGGGGAGCGGGACGCGCCTCGTCGTCGCAACGGGTCTCTCCGGCTCGGGAAAGTCCTACGTCGCCCACGCGCTCGAGGACATCGGCTACACGACGGTCGACAACCTCCCTCTCTCCCTCCTCGAGGAGTTCGCGGGCGAGGTCGCCGCCGGCCGGATGCCGCGCCGGAAGAACGCCGTCGTGCTCGACGTCCGCAATCCCGACTTCGCCGAGCGCTTTCCGGGCCTCCTCGACAAGCTCCGCCAGCGGCTTCCGATCACGGTCGTCTTCCTCGATTGCGAAGACCGGGCGCTCCTGAACAGGTTCTCGGCGACCCGGAGGCCTCATCCGCTCGCCGACGGGCGCTCTCTCGGCGAGGCCGTCGCGTTCGAGAGGCGCCTTCTGGCCGACGTGCAGGAGAAGGCGGATCTCGTGATCGACACGACGGCGATGACGGTCCACGAGCTGCGAGCCGCCGTCGCGGAGCACTTCCGGGATCCGGGAGACCCCGGGATCCTCGCAGTCTCGCTCATCTCCTTCGGGTTCAAGCACGGGCACCCCGCTGCGCTCGACCTCTGCTTCGACGTGCGGTTTCTCGCGAACCCGCATTTCGAGGCGCGCCTCAGGGGCCGGACGGGGCGCGATCCCGAGGTCGCGCGGTTCATCGAGGCCGGGGACCAGACCGAGCCCTTCTACACCCGCCTGAGGGATTTCCTCGCGTTCTGCCTGCCGAACTACCGGCGCGAGAACCGCGCGTACCTCACGATCGGAATCGGGTGCACGGGAGGCAGGCATCGGTCCGTGTACGTCGCGGAGCGGCTCGCGCGCGATTTCGGGGCCATGGGATATCCGGTGCGCGTCTCGCACCGGGACGAGGCGCTCGACTGAGCATGACGATTTCCACAGGTCCCTTCGTGGGTCTCCTCCTCCTGTCGCACGGGCCTCTCGCGAACGCCCTGCGCGAGACCGTCCGCATGCTCGAGCCCGACGAGCCCGACGACATCGGCGCCCTGTCGCTCGCGTGGGACGAGTCTCCCGAGGCCGCGAGCCGGAGGCTCGAGAAGGCGATCTCCGAGGTGAATCGCGGGAAGGGCGTCGTGCTCCTGACCGACATGTTCGGCGGCACTCCGTCGAATCTCGCGCTCGCGTTCCTCGATCCGGGAAAGATCGAGATCGTCTCGGGCATCAACCTTCCGATGGTCGTGAAGGCGCGCGGCCTTGCGCGCGAGGGCAGGA
Organism: Thermoanaerobaculia bacterium; assembly: GCA_963809425.1. Taxonomy (GTDB): domain Bacteria; phylum Acidobacteriota; class Thermoanaerobaculia; order UBA5066; family UBA5066; genus Fen-183. The sequence goes on along the minus strand of CAWEJK010000002.1, from coordinate 222,218 downwards.
GCCCCCGCGACATCGCCCACACGCTCGTGGAGCGCGGGCGTCGGGCGATCGTGGCCGCGGCCGAGCTCGTCGAAGGCCCTCCGGGAGGGTCCCGGCGATGAAGGAGCAGACCCTCACGCTCAAGAACCGCCTCGGCCTGCACGCGCGCGCCGCGGCGAAGCTCGTCCACACGGCGGCCTCGTTCGACGCGAAGATCACCCTCGCGCGCGACGGCGACGAAGTGGACGGCAAGAGCATCCTCGGCCTCCTGCTCCTGGCGGCGGGGAAGGGCACGCCGCTCGTCGTGCGCGCCGAGGGGAGAGACGAAGAGCAGGCGCTCGCCGCGCTCCGCGACCTCGTGGACCGCAAGTTCGACGAAGCCGACTGAGCCGCGGTTAAGATAACGGGGTGAAGCGCCCCCTTTCGCTGACCGGCATTCCCGTTTCTCCCGGCATCGCCGTCGGACGGGCCGTCCTGTGGGTCTCGCGGGAAGACTCCTCGCCGAAGCGGACGCTCGAGCCCGAGGAGATCCAGTCCGAGATCGAGCGGTTCCGCCGGGCCTCCGATGCCGCCGCCGAGGAGATCGAGTCCACGGCCCGCCACGTGAAGGAGCGTCTCGGCTCGGAGTACGCGGGGATCTTTCACGCGCACGCCCTGTTCCTGAAGGACCGCACGTTCCTCGGCCCGATCGAACGGCGGATCGCGCACGAAAAAGCGAACGCCGAGTGGGCCGTTTCACAGACCACCGCCGACCTCATGGCGCGCTTCCGGAGCATCCCGGACGAGAATTTCGCCCACAGCGCCGCCGACATCGACGACGTCGCGCGCGCGCTGAAGAAGCATCTCGGCGGGGAGGAGAACTCGCGCCTCCGGATGGAGGACCTGGTGGGCGAGGCGATCGTCCTCGTCGCGGACGAGCTCACGCCGTCCGACGCCGTGCGCATTCCGCGGGACCGGGTCGTCGGCTTCGTGACCGAGCGCGGCGGGCGCACGTCCCATGCGGCGATCCTCGCGCGCTCCTTCGGCATTCCCGCGGTGGTCGGGGTCCCTCAGCTCCTCGCCGAAGTCGGAGAAGGCGATCGTGTCGTCGTGGACGGCCGCGACGGAATCGTCTGGCGCGAGCCGTCCGAAGACGTCATTGCCCTGTTCCGGAACCGGCGCGATCAGGAAGCCCGGCACGAACGGTCGCTCAAGGAGCGCAGCCACGGCGGAGCGACCCGCACGCGGGACGGCGCCGACGTGACCGTGCGCGCGAACATCGAGCTCTTGAGCGAGGTAGGAGACGTCATCGAATACGGCGCCGACGGCGTCGGTCTGTTCCGGTCGGAGTTCCTGTACCTCTCGAAGGAGGGGACCGAGTTCCCGTCCGAGGAGGAGCAGGCGGCCGCCTACCGCGAAGTCATCCAGCGGCTCGCGCCGCGCCCGGTCGTGATCCGCACGTACGACCTCGGCGGGAAGAAGGGTGCCCGTCACCTGATCGGCTCCGACGAGCCGAACCCGGTCCTCGGTCTTCGGGGCGTGCGGCTCTGCTTCGCGCGGCCCGAGATGTTCTCGACGCAGCTGCGCGCGCTGCTCGCGGCCGCGGTCGGGGGGAACCTGCGCATCCTCGTCCCGATGGTCTCGGGAGTCGAAGAAATCCGGCGCGTGCGGACTCTCCTGAAGGAAGCGCGCGAAGACGTCCTCGAGCGGGGGATCCCCGTGCCCGACGACATCCCGCTCGGAGCCATGATCGAAGTTCCGTCGGCGGCGATGACCGCCGACCTGCTCGCGCCGGAGGTCGATTTTCTCGCTCTCGGGACGAACGACCTCATCCAGTACACGCTCGCCGTCGATCGCGCGAACCAGACCGTCTCGGGCCTCTTCCGGCCGACGCATCCGGCGGTGCTCCGCCTCGTCGCGCGCGTCGCCGAGGCCGCCCTCCACGCGAAGAAACCGCTCTCCGTGTGCGGCGAGATGGCCGCGGATCCCGCTCTCGTCATCCTGTTCCTCGGGCTCGGAATCCGCGAATTCTCGATGGGGCCCCGCACGGTCCCCGTCGTGAAGGAGTTCCTGCGCGGGGTCTCGATCCAGGATGCCGAGCGCGTCGCGCGCGCCGCGCTCTCGCTCTCGACCGCCGACGAGGTGTCGGCGTTTCTCGAGCAGGAGATGCGCGACCTCGCGAGAAACGGCGCCGGGGTGCGCGCATGAGCGATCGGCTCTCTTCCCGCGGTCCCCGGATCGTCCCGAAGCCCTGGGGCGAGGAGCGGATCTTCGCGGAAACCGGGCGTTACGCCGGAAAGCTGATCCTGATCCGCGCGGGCGAGTCGCTCTCGTTCCAGTACCACAACCGCAAGGAAGAGACGATCCACGTGCTCGAAGGAACGCTCGGACTCGAGGTCGAGACAGAGGGCGAGAGAGCGGACCTTCGGCTGGCCCCCGGAGAGAACTTTCACGTGACCCCGGGAACGCGCCACCGAATGTATGCGGCGGGCGCCGACTGCCTTCTCGTCGAAGTCTCGACGCCGGAGCTCGACGACGTCGTCAGGCTCGAGGACCGCTACGGGCGGGAAGGGACGTCCAAGCCATGAAGTGTGCCTCGCTTTTCGTCCTCGCGGGTCTCGCGTTCATTCGGGCGGACGCTCAGGAGCCCGCGCTGTCCGGCCTGAGACGTGGAACCGACTCCGGCTTCGGCGACCTCGCTCACGCCCACGCCGACTCCGGGTCCGACCTCGTCGGTCCTGTCCGGAGGAAAGGCCGGGATTCCGGGCGCCGGACGCGGCAGCTCTCTCGCCGACGTCGTCAAGCAGTCGAAAGAGAATCGGAAGGAGAAGCCCCCGAAGAAGTCCCTCGGCACGATCACGAACGAGAATCTCCTGAAGGGCGCGACCCCGACACCCGCATCGGGCAAGGGCACGTCCGGCAAGGGGGCTTCCGCCAGGACCGCGCAGGGGAAGGCCGCGCGCGGCGCGGCTTCGCCGACTCCCACCCCGGGCGCTCCCGACGTCGCCCGCGACGACAAGGGCCGGAGCGAAGCCGACTGGAGGACGCTCGTGGCTCACCAGAAGGCCCTCGTCACGGACGGGGAGGCCCGGGTGCGCGACCTCGAGACGAAGACGAAGCAACTCGAGAACGACTTCTACGCGATGAGCGACGGCAACCGCCGGGATGCGGTCGTCAAGCCTGCGTGGGACCGGTCCCGCGAGGACCTCACGAAGGCCCGGCAGGAGCTCGAAGACGCCCGAAGGGTTCTCGACGACCTTTCCGAGGACGCACGGAAGTCGAATGCCCCGCCCGGCTGGCTGCGATAGTAGAGCCAAGATAGAAGATATGAGGCCGAGGATTTCTTAGAAGGTGTTGCGCGTCTCGTCGCTGGGCGGCGTTCCGGCGCGACTCGCGGCCTCGCCCCCGATTCTTCTCTTTCTCCTTGCTGCTAAGCTCTCAAAGTGAAGGTGCCTCCGCGAGCAGGTCCGGCCCGGAGCGTCTTCGTGGAGACGTGGGGCTGCCAGATGAACGTGCTCGACGGTCGGCGGTTCGTCGGGCTGCTCGGGCGGCAGGGAATCGTCGAGGCCTCGTCTGCCGAGGACGCCGACGTCGTTCTCCTCAACACCTGCTCGGTGCGCGACAAGGCCGAGCAGAAGGTCTACGACCGGATCGGCCGTCTCGCGAAGATGAAGCGCGAGCGCCCGGGGACGGTCCTCGGCGTGTGCGGCTGTGTGGCGCAGCAGGAAGGGGAGAGCCTGCTGGAGCGGCTTCCCCACGTCGATTTCGTGCTCGGGACCGGGCGAATCGAGGCCCTCCCGTCGGTGCTGCGCCGCGTCGACGAAGAGGGTGACCGGCCCTGCGAGACCGGCTTCGACCCGGACGAGGTCGTCTACACGCCCGGCGCCGTCGCGCACGCGGTGTCGTACCGCGCGGGAATCACGGTGATCGAAGGCTGCAACAAGAACTGCACGTTCTGCGTGGTTCCCCGCACCCGGGGGCGCGAGCGAAACCGTCGCCTCCGCGACGTCGTCGAGGAGGCGCGTTCCCTGGTGGAGGGCGGCGCGATCGAAATCGAGCTTCTCGGCCAGACCGTGAACGCGTTCCGCGATCCCGAGACGGGCGAGGATCTCGCGGACCTCCTGCGCGCGGTCGGTGCCATCCCAGGAATCCGGCGCTTGCGCTTCGTGACCTCCCACCCGCGCGATTTCACGGACCGGCTCGTCGTCGCGATGCGCGAGACGCCCGCGGTCGTTCCGGCGCTTCACCTGCCCGTGCAGTCGGGCTCCGACGCCGTTCTCCGGCGCATGAAACGCCAGTACACGCGCGGGGAATACCTCGACCTCGTCGGGCGGATCCGCTCGGCGGTTCCCGGCCTCGCGCTTTCGACCGACGTCATCGTGGGGTTCCCGGGCGAGTCGGAGGCCGACTTCGCCGAAACTCTGTCCCTCTTCGAAGAGGTGCGCTTTGCCGGCGTCTTCTCGTTCACGTACTCGCCGCGCCCGCAAACGGCGGCGCTTCGGTGGGAGCACGACGTGACGCCGCAGGAGGCCTCCTCGCGCCTCGTGCGGCTCGAGGCGCTCCAGCAGGACGTCCAGCGCGGCCTGAACCGCGCCCTCGAGGGACAGACGCTCGAGGTGCTCGTGGAAGGCCTCGACCGCAAGAGGCGCAACAGCTCCGGCCGATCGCGCTGCGGCCGCGTCGTGAACATTCTGGACGGACCCGATCTCGCCCCCGGGACGCTCGTCGACGTACGGATCGACCGGGGATTTCCGAATTCTCTGCTCGGAAGAAGACAGGGCAGGACCGAGAAAAAGACCGAAGAAAAGATCGAGGAGAAGACCGAAGAGGGGATTTCTTCGAATGTCGTTCGGATGGGTGTCTCGGACTCGAGTCCCGAGCTCATTTCGGGCCGCGAAAATCTTCTATAAACCATTCTAAGAAAAGAAGTTAACGTTTGGCGAGAACATTCCTCTGCGGACCGTGCCTTGCATTCGAGCGCCTTACTACCTAGATTGAGTCTTAGGAGAACTCTGTTTGAGCGTCAGGATGGAGGTCAAGGCCCTTATCGTGGACCCGATCGCGAACATGCCGGTCGTGATCCTGCGCGATGCGGATGAAAAGAACTTTCTTCCGATCTGGGTCGGCATCTTCGAAGCGAATGCGATCGCTCTCCAGATGGAGGGCGTCACGACGCCCAGGCCGATGACGCACGACCTTCTGAAGAACCTCATCACGCAGATCGATGGCGACGTCCTGAGGGTCGTCATCAACAACCTCAAGGAAAACACGTTCTACGCGCAGATCCACCTCCGTGTCGCGAACCGGGAATTGCTCGTCGACAGCCGGCCCTCCGATGCGATTGCTCTGGCCCTCCGGCTGGCCGCGCCGGTATTCGTGGAAGAATCGGTTCTTGAAAAAAGCCGCAGCGGGGAAGACACCTCGGAGGCGCAGAACTCCGAGCGGCTCCGAAAGTGGCTCGAGGAAGCGGATCCGGACACACTCGGCAAGTACCGGATGTAGCGTTCTTGGCGCGCGACGCAGCGATTCTTCCTTGATGCGCCCGCGCACCCTCCGTATCATCCGCGACTCCAGCGCATGATCATCACCGTTGCGAATCAGAAGGGCGGCGTGGGAAAAACCACGACGGCGATCAACCTCGCCGCTGCGCTCGCCCAAAAAGGTCTCCGGACCCTGCTCGTCGACCTGGACCCGCAAGGCAATTCCACAATGTCCTTCCTCGACCGCAAGGATGTCGAGAAATCGATGTACGACGTCCTGACGGATTCGACCGCGTCCGTGTTCGACATCATCAAGCCCACGAAGATCCCGAAGCTCACCGTCGCGCCTGCGCGCATCTCGCTCGCGAAGGTCGAGTCCAAGCTGCTCGGGGAGATCGACGGTCACTTCAGGCTGAAGGACAAGTTTCAGGTCGTCAGGGAGTCAGGGGAGTACGACGCCATCCTGATCGACACCCCGCCCACGCTCGGCATGATCACGGTGAACGCGCTCGTCGCTTCCACCCACATCCTGATTCCGATCCAGTCGTCCTACTTTGCATTGGAGGGCACGGACGATCTGCTCGAGACGATCGAGAAGATCAAGAGCCGTCCGAACCCGAATCTCCAGATCCTCGGCGTCGTTATCACTCTCCACGACAAGCGCACGACGCTCGGAAAAGACATCCAGGGTCAGATCCATCAGGTGTTCAAGGAGAAGCTCTTCAAGACGACGATTTCGAAGTCCATACGACTCGAGGAATCGCCCGCGTATCGAGAATCCATCTTCAGCTTCGCTCCGCGTTCGTCGGGCGCGCTCGAGTACTACAGCCTGACGGAGGAGATTCTTTCCCGTGTCTAAGCGCCGCGGCCTCCCCGAATCCTCGCGTATGCGTCACGACTCTCACTTCGTCGATCAGCTCGTCCGCGCGGATGAGCTTCCGGTGGGGCGCCGCATCGCCATTCACCTCATCGAGGCGAATCCGGATCAGCCCCGGAGCGCGATGGGAGATCTCTCCGAGCTCACGAAGTCCATCCTCGACAAGGGCGTCCTCGAGCCCATCCTCGTCCGCCCGAGGGGCGACGGTCGATTCACGATCATCTCCGGAGAGCGCCGGTTCCGCGCCGCGCTGGACGCCGGCCTCGCGGAGATTCCGTGCATCGAGATGGACGTTCCGGACAACGAGCTGCTCGAGATCGCGCTCGTCGAGAACCTGCAGCGCAAGGATCTCAGCCCGTTCGAAGAGGCCGAGGGCTACCGTGCGCTCCAGGAACGCCACGGATACACACACGAACAGATCGCGGATGCCGTCGGGAAATCGCGCGTCACGATCACCGAGGCGCTCTCGATCGGGCGGCTCCCGGATCGCGTCCAGACGGAGTGTCGGCGCGCCGACATCGGCTCGCGATCCTTCCTCCTCGAGCTCGGCCGCCTGAAGGACGAGGACCTCATGCTCGCCGCCGTCGCAGCGATGGCGAGCGGCGGCGGGGTGAGCCGGGACGTTCTCAGAGAGGCGAAGAAGGACGCGCGCCGAGGGACCGGTACGAAGCTCGGAGGACTCAGAAAGGCGTACACGCTCGACTTCACTCCCGCGGAGCGGAACTACAGAGTGAGCGTCGTGCTCAAGGGGCGTCTCCACAAGAGGGACGAGATTCTCGATGCGATCCGAGATCTCGCGCGCCGAATCGAGGCGGGGGACATCGACCTCGAAACCCAGGGCCGGTTCGTGAAGGCGAAAGCGAAGAAGAAGACCTCTTAGAAAGAAAGAGAATCAAGAGGGAGTCTTTCCTCTTTCTTTCTTCCTTTCCAAGAAATCCCCGGCGGACCCTCCCTTGACTCCCACCTTATGTTTTCAGGCGACTGGTCTCTAGAATTTAACATAATAAATATTATCGGACGTTGCGTTTGGGCCTGGGAAAGCGGCCTGTTCGGCTACGATCCGGCGTGCTCTCGCGCCTGAACCGGTACGTCTTTCAGGAGGTGGCCGGGCCCACGGTCGTCGGCTTTCTCGCCTATACCGGGTTCATGGCCGTGCGCGGCCTCGTGCAGTTCTCCGAGCTCCTCGTTCAGAGCGAACGCCCGTTTGCGGAAGCCGCCGTCGTCGTCGCGCTGTCTCTGCCGCACATCGTGGTCCTCACGCTGCCCATCGCGTTTCTTCTCGGGCTTCTCATCGGGATCGGCCGCCTCTCGGCCGACTCCGAGCTGACCGCCCTTCGGGCGTCGGGCGTCGATCTCCTCGTGCTCTACCGCCCGATCGGAGCCCTTGCCGCCGCGACCGCGGGCGTGACGCTCGTCCTGATGCTCGCCGTCGTACCGCGCACGAATCATCTCCTTTACGCGATGAAGCTCCGCCTCTCGAGCTTTGCGTTCGCCCAGAGAATCCAGCCCGGCGTATTCAGCCCGGAGATCGCCGGCCTCCGCGTCTACGCCGAAGGGGCGTCCCCGGACCGCCGTGAGCTCACCGGACTCATCATCTCGGACCGGTCCAATCCCGAAGGCGCGCAGCTGACGCTCGCGCGCCGCGGCTGGCTCGAGCTCGAGGAGGACCAGGGCCGTTTGTGGCTTCGCGTCGAGGACGCCGAGCGACACCACATCGCCGAGGACGGCCGACGGTACGACGTCACGTCGTTCTCGCGGCAGCGCATGGTGCTGCAGGACAACGGGCCGACGCTGGGCGTCTCCGAAAAGCAGATCCGGGAACAGACCCTCCGCGAGCTTCTCGAGCGCGCCGGCGCGCGGACGCGCCGTCCGGAGGACCGCCGGCTCGCCCTGACGGAGGTCCACAAGAAATTCGCGTTACCTGCCGCCTGCCTCGTCTTCGGTCTGATCGGGCTCCCCCTCGGAATCGTCAACAGGCGCGGAGGCCGCGCGGCCGGGTTCACGGTGTCCATCGGGATCGTCCTCCTCTACTACGCCCTCCTCGCGACCGGCGAGGCGCGCGCGATCGAGGGCCGCATGTCGCCCGGCCTCGCCATGTGGCTGCCGAATCTCCTGCTGCTCGCCTTCGGCGCCTATGCCCTCGCTCGCGTGCGGCGCGACAAGAGCATCTTCGCCCTGTTCAAATCGGCGCCTCTCGCCGCGCGTTTCGAGGGCAGCGGGTCCCGCCCGGGCGCCGCCCCTGCCCTCTCCGAACGCCCGGTCACGACGACCGGCCGCCGCTCTTCCCTGCCGGGCCTCCTTCTCGTCGACCGATACATCGCGAGGCGATTCCTCGGCACCTTCGCCCTCGTCGTGGCCTCGATCGCCATCCTCTACGTGCTGATCGACTACCTCGAGATTTCGGACGACATTGCTCGACATCGGCCGCCGATTTCCATGATCCTCCGCTACGTCCAGGCGTCGCTCTCCCCGATCATTCTGACCATCGTGCCGTTCGCCTTCCTCGTCGCGGCCCTCGTCACGATCGCGAGCCTCGTGCGCTCAGCCGAGACGACCGCCCTTCTCGCGCACGGCGTCTCTCTCTACCGGACGACGGCCCCGATCCTCGTCCTCGCCGTGATCGCCGGAGGCTTCCTCTTCGTCTTCGCCGAGCGCGTCGTCCCCACGGCCGCCTCGGAAGCCGATCGACTCAGGTTTCTGTTGAAAGGACAGGCGCCTCCGGTCAGCAGCGTCGGTGGCGCCTGGTTCCGCGGCGACGCGGGGCGTTTCTATTCCGCGGACGCTTACGAGCCGGCCTCCCGCATGGCCACCGCCGTGTCGGTCCTCCAGATCGATCCGTCGACCTGGAGGCTCGTCTCCCGTTTCGATGCGGCGCGGGCACGCCTCGCCCCCGGGAAGGGCCTCTTCGCGGAAGACGGCTGGATCCGCACGTTCACCGAGGGCCATGCCCTCGCCATCCGGCGCGACGGCCCGTTCTTCATCGAAGCGCCCGAAGCCGCGGCCGGTTTCGCCGCCGGCCAGGCCGACCCGCGCCAGATGACCTATCGCGAGCTCGCGCGCTTCATCGAGGTGCGGCGCCGGGCGGGTGCCGGCACCGCAATGCTCGCGACGGGGCTGCACCAGAAGACGGCAGCGGCGGCGTCCGCTCTGCTCCTGACGCTCGTCGGACTCCCCTTCGCCTTCGCGTACGGGAAGCGCGGCGCCGTCGCGGGCGTCGGCGTCGCCCTGTTCCTCGGCCTGACCTACCTGTTCCTTTCCGCGCTCCTCGTCTCGTTCGGAGAGCAGGGAGCCATTCCTCCCCTCCTCGCCGCCTGGGCGCCGAATGTGTTCTTCGGTCTCGGGGCGGCGTGGGGTCTCCTTGGAGTCAGAACCTGAGAGAGGGACCGGGATTTCTTTAGAAAGAAAAGAGAAGAAAGATTTCTTAGAAGGTGCCCGTTCAAGGCGTCGCGGCCGCGCCTCGATGCGACGGCCGCGCTCCCCGGACCTATTACCTTCTAAGAAGATCTTCCTCTTCTCTTCCTCTCGGTAGTTCTCCTACGTTCCCTCTTCCCAGCCGGAGAGGTACTTCTTCTGCTCCGGCGTGAGGACGTCGATCAGGACGCCCATCGACGCGAGCTTGAGGCGCGCGATTTCGGCGTCGATCGCGACCGGGATCGAGTGGACCTTGTTCCCAAGCGCCTCGTGGTTCCTGACCATGTACTCGGCGCCGAGGGCCTGGTTCGCGAAGGACATGTCCATGACCGAGGCCGGGTGGCCTTCGGCCGCCGCGAGATTGATGAGGCGGCCGTCTCCGAGCAGAAAGATCGTCCGGCCGTCCCTGAGACGGAACTCCTCGACGAACTCGCGGATCATCCGGCGCGAGCCGGCGCGTTTCTCGAGCGACGGGATGTCGATCTCGACGTTGAAGTGCCCCGAGTTCGAAATGACGGCGCCGGACTTCATCACGGCGAAGTGCGCGTCCGCGAGCACGCTCTTGTTGCCGGTCACGGTGACGAAGATGTCGCCGATCTTCGCGGCCTCGGACATCGGCATCACGCGGAAGCCGTCCATCGCGGCCTCGATTCCGCGAACCGGGTTGATCTCGGTGACGATCACGTTCGCGCCGAGCCCCTTGGCCCGCATCGCGACGCCCTTGCCGCACCAGCCGTAGCCCGCGACGACGACGTTCAGGCCGGCGATGAGGAGGTTCGTCGCGCGGATGATCCCGTCGATCGTGGACTGGCCCGTTCCATAGCGGTTGTCGAAGAAGTGCTTCGTCTCGGCGTCGTTCACGGCGAGGACGGGGAACTTCAGAACGCCTTCCTTCTCCATCGCCTTGAGCCGGATCACGCCGGTCGTCGTCTCCTCGGTGCCGCCGACGATCCCCTCGAGAAGCGTCTTCCTTTCGGCCGCGGAGAGCCCCTTCGCCCACGCGGCGAGAGACGGCTCGAGCTGCCCTTCTTTTCCGAGCGCGATGAAGAGGAGCGAGGAGACGAGGTCGGCGCCGTCGTCCATCGTCATGTTCGGCCTGTGCGCCAGCGCGGCCTGGATGTGGGAGTAGTACGTCTTGTTGTCTTCGCCCTTGATCGCGTACGTCGAGATGCCGAACTCCGCGACGAGCGCCGCCGCGACGTCGTCCTGCGTCGACAGCGGGTTCGAGGCGCAGAGCACGAGGTCGGCGCCGCCGGCCGCGAGGGTCCGGGCCAGGTTGCCCGTCTCGGTCGTCACGTGCAGGCAGGCCGAGAGACGGAGGCCTTTCAGCGGCTTCTCCTTCTCGAAGCGCTCGCGAATGCGGGCGAGGACGGGCATCGAGCGGTCGGCCCACTCCATGCGCAGGCGACCCTTCGCGGCGAGCGCGAGGTCCTTGACGTCGTGGGCGGGGAGGGTGGCGGTCGTCATGCGATCTCCTTCTGGCCGTGCGCGGACTCCCGGACGGCGTCGACGATGTACGTGGCGAGTGCGACCTCCCCGGATTCCGAGGGGACGCGGTAGGGAGAGAGAGAGGAAAAGCGCGCGTCGGCGAAGCCCCCGCGCCTCAGGGCGGCGCGAACGGTCTCGCGCGGCAGCCCGAGGTGATGCGAGCCCGTGGCGGCCCTGAGCGCGCGGACGCCATGCGGCTCCAGCTCCACGAGAACCACCCGGCCGCCCGCTTTCACGACGCGTCCGAACTCGCCGAGGGCGTCCGCGGGACGCACGAGATGCCGGAGGAGGTGAAAAGCGAAGACTGCGTCGAGCGCACCGTCCCCGAAGGGGAGCTTCTCGGCGCTCGCGCGCCGCACGGTCGCATTCGACGCTCCCGCCCGCCGCAGCTTCTCGCGCGCGAGGCGCACCATCCGGTCGCTCGCGTCCACGGCTTCGACGGTTTCGGCGACGCCGGCCAGCGCCAGCGTGAGGAGTCCGGTGCCGCACCCGATGTCCGCCACGCGGAGTCCCCGCGGCAGGAGCCGGAGAAGCGCGGCCTCGCGGACACCCGCCGAGTAGAAAGGACCCTGAAAGCGGTCCCACTCCCCCGCCACCGCGTCGAAGCCGCCCTCGGGCAGCGCGGCGACGCGCTCTTCGAGCACGTCTTTCAGCCGCGCGTCGTCTGTCGGGAATGCCGCGCCGCCGACGGCGGGGGCGACGGACGTCCAGAGCTTCAGGCCGTCTTCCGTCGCCGCGTACCTCTCGGCTCCGTTCGCGCGGCGCGTCTCGACGAGGCCCGCGCGGCGCAGGACGGCGAGGTGGTTCGAGACCCGCGACTGGGAGGCGCCGAGAATTCGCTGGATCTCCCGCACCTGCAGCTCCTCTCGGGCGAGAAGACGGACCGCCCGCAGCCGGAGCGGGTCGGCGAGAGCGGACAGGGCGGGGGCGGCGTCCAGCACTCGAGGTTTATATCATGACATCACGTAAGAGTGATATTAACTGCGCGCAGAATTGATAGATGGAAAACAGAAGACAGAGAAGAGGAAGAAGAGAAAGAGGAAAGGAAGAGGAAGAGGAAGAGGGAAAGGAGATTTCTTAGAAAGGGTAAAGATCCAAGGCGCCGTCGCACTCCGGGCCGGCGGTGCTTCGGGCGGAGGCGTGACCCCAGCCCTATTCACCTTCTAAGAAATCCTAATCCGAATCCTTTTTCTTCAGGCGGTCGCGGGCACCGTCGCCCCGAACGCCGCCGCGAGCGCCGGGGCCTTGTCGGTGCGCTCCCACGTGAACTCGGGGAGGTTGCGTCCGAAGTGTCCGTAGGCCGCCGTCTTGCGGAAGATCGGTCGCCTCAGGTCGAGAGCCTCGATGATCCCCCGCGGCGTGAGCGCGAAGTGCTCGCGGACGAGCTTCGAAAGCGTCTCGACGTCGACTTTCGACGTTCCGAAGGCGTCCACGTACACGGACACGGGGTCCGCTACCCCGATCGCGTAGGCGAGCTGGACCTCGACTTTGTCGGCGAGGCCGGCGGCCACGATGTTCTTCGCGATGTAACGCGCCATGTACGAAGCCGACCGGTCCACTTTCGTCGCGTCCTTGCCCGAGAAGGCGCCGCCGCCGTGCCGCCCGTAGCCGCCGTACGTGTCGACGATGATCTTCCGGCCCGTGAGACCCGTGTCGCCCTGGGGACCGCCCGTGACGAAACGGCCGGTCGGGTTGATGTGGAACTTCGTCCTGTCGTCGAGGAGGGCCGCCGGAACCACCGGGCGGATGATTTCCTCGCGGATCGCCTCACGCAGCTCGGGGGTCGGGACCGACTCCGCGTGCTGCGTCGAGATCACGACGGCTTCGACACGCACCGGGCGGTCGCCCTCGTATTCGACCGTGACCTGGCTCTTGCCGTCGGGACGCAGCCACTCGAGCGACTTCGACTTTCGGGCCTCGGCGAGGCGCATCGTCAGCTTGTGCGCGAGCGTGATCGGAAGCGGCATGAGCTCCTCGGTCTCCCGCACGGCGAGCCCGAACATGAGGCCCTGGTCGCCCGCCCCTCCCGTATCGACGCCCAGCGCGATGTCCGGCGACTGCTTGTCGATCGTCGAGATGACGGCGCACGTCTCGTAGTCGAAGCCGTACTTCGCGCGCGTATACCCGACGTCCTTGATCGTCTCCCGCACGATGCCCGGGATGTCCACGTACGTCTTCGTCGTGATCTCGCCCGCGATGAGCGCGAGCCCCGTCGTGACGAGCGTCTCGCACGCGACACGCCCCATCGGATCGTCTTTCAGGATCGCGTCGAGGATCGCGTCCGAGATCTGGTCGGCGATCTTGTCCGGATGGCCCTCGGTGACGGATTCGGACGTGAAGAGACTGCGGTACTTGCCCATGTTTCTATGCTCCAAAGCCGCTATGCGGCGAAGCGCGGAGTTTAACAGGACGCTCCGCGCGTCACGGGGCGGAAAATCCGGGGCGGAAGATGAGGAAGCGGGTCCTGCCGTAGCGGCGGCGGTCGGCGGGCGCCAGCCCCATCGGCCGATGGACCTCGTCGTCTCCTCGCTCGTGGATCAACCAGCCCCCGGCTCGCACGAGAGGCAAGAGAAGCTGAAGGTCGGGTTCGGAGATTTCCTTGAAAGGGGGATCGTGGAACACCACGTCGAACGAGGGACGCCTCGACGCCGGCGCGGGCCTCCCGCTCTCTTCACCCATCGAAGAAAAACGGGCCACGAACGTCTCTTCGACGAGAGCCCGCTCCCCCGCACCGAGACGTTCCACATTCCCCCTCAAGATTCTCACAACCTGCCGGTCAGACTCGACGAATGTTGCGTGCGCCGCGCCTCGCGAGAGCGCTTCGAGACCGTACGCTCCCGAGCCCGCGCACGCGTCGAGCACGCGCGCGCCCCTGATCGCCGGTCCGAGAATGTCGAACGCCGCCTTGCGTGCGAGCTCGGTCGTCGGGCGGATGCCCTCGGGAACCTCGAGCTTCCGTCCGCGCCACGCGCCGCCCGTGACGCGCAACACGTTCAGCGCCTCTTCGCCGGCGACGACTCCGGTGGCCGCGACCCGGCCACGGAGGGATCCTCGAAGAGTCGCGGCAGGTCGCCGCGGTACACGAAGATCCTCATTTTGTTGCTTCCCTGCTCCCCTTCCGAGGCGAGCTCCTCGAGCTCGAAATCGTGATCAAGGGCGTCGTCGTGAACGACGCGGTACCACACCCCGTCGGACCGCCGGCGCAGGAACGTCCCGGGCTTGAGATTCCCCGTGTCCCACTTCGTCTCGGCGAGATCCTGCTTCTCGAATCGGCCTCGCAGGTCCTCCAGCGCCCCCCGCGCTCTCCCCAGGGCCAGAGGAAGCGCCGCGAGATCGTCGTACGCGTACAGGCGGGATCCCCCTGCCGGATCGACGATTTCGAGCGTGATCCGCCGGCCGCCGGCGTCACCGAGGACCGATCGGCCGGGGTCGTCGACGTCTTTCGCCCGCACCGCGAGCGCCTCGAGGCAGATTCCGCGTACGACCGCCACCTCCTCGGGCGCGAGCGCCTTGCGGTCGACGATCCGCTCGCCCCGGAATCCGCGAACGCGGACGAGGGTTCCGTCGTCGAAGAGGGCCACGCGCTCCATGCCGAGCCCCTGCCTCGACTCGAGAGCGGCGACGAGGTGCGGATCACGCTTCTCGGGCGTCGGTGTCGGAAGCGGCGTGGCCGCCGGGATCGGCGTCACGACGGGCGTCGCGACGGGCGCCGCCGCGAGAAGGACGCGGAGGAGCGCGCTTGCCGTCATCGAGGTTCCACCTCCGCGGCACGCCTCAGGGCCTTCGGGAAGTTCAATCGTGACGCGACGGCGGCGCGCTCGGGCGGCGGCAGCGGCTCGAGCAGCCGACGCCAGATTTCTTCCGGTTTCAGCCGCACATCCACGGTACGTGATGCGTCGACGAGTGCCGAAGCCATCAACTCAGCCGGAATTTTCTTAGAAGGTAAGAGGGGGCCCGTCCAGCCCGGAAGGGTGTCGCCAAACAACGAGAGGTCACTCGCGAGGCGGACCGCCCGCTCCCATTCACTTTCTAAGAAAATCTCTTCTATTCCCCTCCTCATTCGGTCCCCCGAAAGCGCCTGAAATGCTCGTGCGCGCCGAGCCGCCTTCAGAGCTTTGTGGAACTCCTCGTCCCACGCGAACCCGAGCCGTGCCGCGTACGTCACCGCGCGGTACGCGCGCGTCGGGTCGTCGACGAGGGATTTCGCATGGAGGAGGCGGAGCTTCTTCGCCGCGAGGTCCTCGCGTCCTCCGAAGGGATCGAGCACGCGCCCGACGAGGCCCCGGCGTGCGACCCGCCGCGCCATCGCATGAATCGTGAAGTCCCGGCGGCCGAGATCCTCCTCGATCGTCGTCGTGCCGGTCACGACCGGCAAGCTGGCCGCCGCCGGATATTCCTCCCGCCTGGTCGACGCGACGTCCACGCGAAGTCCGCCCGGCGCCCGGAGGGTCGCGGTTCCGAAACGAACGTGCGTCTTTTCGAGCGCCCATCCGGGCAGGGCGCCGAGGCGTGCCGCGAGCTCCAGCGCGTTCGCCGCTGCCGCCTCGACGGCCAGATCCACGTCACGCAGCGGCCGCCCGAGGAGGAGGTCGCGCAGGGCGCCTCCGACGAGCCAGAGGCCGACCTCGCGCCTGTCGGCGACCTCGCCGGCGCGCGCGAGCTGGACGCCGACGTCTTCGGCATCGAACCCGGACGCGGACGCGCCGCTCTCGCTCACGGAGACGTCGGGTAGGAGTAGCGGACGGATTTCGGCCCGAGCAATTTCTCGAGATCCGCCGTGAAATCGGGTGTCGGCCGGACCCAGAACCTCGGAGAGAGCTTCAGGGGCGCCTCGAATTGGCCCGAGCGTCTCATCTCGAGGAAGACGGGCATCGAGCCGGGGTACCTTCTCAGAATCTCCCCCATCGCAGATTCGTCGAAGGTGTCGAAGTTCGAGGGAGAGATCAGCACCTCCCGGGCGGCCTGCTCGCGCATACCCTCGAGCGGCTGGATCTCGCGTGCGATGACCTCGATCGGAACGCCGGCCGTTTCGCCCTCGGAGGCATCGTGCGTCCCGCCGCCCGGCGACATGGACAGGCGAACGGTTCCCGTCACGAGGACGGCCCTCCCCGGCGCGAGCCACGAGCCCACGCGCTCGAGAAGGCTCGCGAAGACCGTGACGGGGACGGAGCCGGTCAGATCCTCGACGACCGCCTTCGCCATCATCTTTCCTTCGTTCTGCCCCTTCTTGATCTGGTTCTTCTTGATCGCGCCGACGAGGCCCACGAGCTTCACCGGCGCGTCGAGACGATCGCGCAGCGTCTCGCACGTCACGTCGCCGAACATCCGGATCTCGTCCTCGAAGCGCGCGAGCGGATGACCCGTGATGTAGAAGCCGAGCGTCTCCTTCTCGTAGCGGATCTTTTCGTCGACGCTCCACTCCGGCTTGTCGGGAAAGTCGTCTTCGACCTGCGTCTCCTCGGGAACGTCGAAGAGCAGGCTCTGGCTCGACGCCGCGGCCTCGCGGGCCGCCGCGGCGACGTCGACGGCATGGTCGAGCCCGTCGAGGAACGCCGCGCGACTTTTCCCGAGCGAGTCGAAGCAGCCGGACTTGATGAGCGCCTCGATGACCCTCTTGTTGTTCAGACGAAGGTCGACGCGCGAGCAGAAGTCCGTGAGGGACTTGAACGGCCCGTCGCCGGCGCGCGCCGCGAGTACCGACGCGACGGCGCCTTCCCCGACCCCCTTCACGGCCCCGAGCCCGAAGCGGATGGCCGGGCCGTCCGGCGCGAACGAGAGATCCGAGGCGTTCACGTCGGGAGGCAGCACGGGGATCTTCATCTCCCGGCACGTGTTCACGTACTTCACGACGTCGTCCGAGCTCCCCGAGCTCGCCGTCAGCGTGGCCGCGAGGAACTCCACGGGGTAGTGCACCTTCATCCACGCCGTGCGGTACGCGAGGAGGGCGTACACGACCGAATGCGACTTGTTGAAGCCGTACCGGCCGAACGGCAGGATGAGGGCCCACAGCTCTTCTGCCTTCTTTTTCGAAGTCCCGTTCGCGACGGACTTCTTGATGAACTTGTCGCCCTCGGCCTTGAGCAGCGCCTCGTCCTTCTTGCCGATCGCCTTCCGGAGCTTGTCCGCCTCGCCCGGCGTGTAGCCCGCCACGACCCGCGCCGCGAGCATGACCTGCTCCTGGTAGACGAGGACGCCGTGCGTCTCGCGGAGGATCGGCTCGAGCTGCGGCAGCGGGTACTCGAACTTCGTTCCCCGGCGCCGCTGGATGTATACCTCGACCGTCCCCGCGTCCAGCGCCCCCGGGCGATAGAGCGCGTTGAGCGCCGCGAGGTCGTCGAAGACCTCGGGCTTCACGCGGCGGAGGAGGTCGCGCATCCCCGAGGACTCGAACTGGAAGATCCCGTCTGTCCGCCCGTCCGCGAAGAGCCTGTAGACCTCGGGATCGTCGAGCGGAATCGCGTCGACGTCCGGGCGCTTGCCGTCCTTCTTCTCCACGAAACGCAGCGCGTCGTCGAGGATCGTCAGCGTGATGAGCCCGAGGAAGTCCATCTTCAGGAGGCCCATCCGGTCGACCGACTTCATCTCGAACTGCGTCGTGATCTCGTCGTTGCTGTTGCGGTAGAGCGGCAGGTACTCGACCAGAGGCTTCGGGGCGATGAGGACGCCGGCCGCGTGGACGCCCGCGTGCCGTGACACGCCCTCGAGGCGCTCGCCGAGGTCGAAGAGGCGCCGGTAGGTCTCGTTGTCCCGGAGCGCGTCCGCCAGCTCCCGCACGTCCCGCCGCGCTTCGGCGAGCATCGTCGGCTTTCCGGGATTCGCGGGGATGAGCGCGCAGAGTCGGTTTATCTCGGCGAGCGGCACGTCGAGAACGCGGCCCACGTCGCGGATCACGGCCCGCGCCTTCATGGAGTTGAACGTGATGATCTGGCCGACGTTCTCGCGCCCGTATTTCGTGCGCACGTACTCGATGACCTCGCCGCGGCGGCGCTCGCACAGGTCGACGTCGATGTCGGGCATCGAGATGCGGTCCGGGTTCAGGAAGCGTTCGAAGAGCAGGTCGTACGTGAGCGGGTCGACGTCCGTGATCCTGAGCGCGTACGCAGCCAGCGAGCCGGCGGCGCTCCCCCGCCCCGGACCCACGGGAATCCCCTGGTCCTTCGCGTACTTGATGAAGTCCCAGACGATGAGGAAGTAGCTCGAGAGGCCCATCTTCCGGATGACGGACAGCTCCCAGGTGAGGCGTTCGTCGTACTCCGCCCGCGTCTTCTTCGCCGTGCCGTCCGCGAACGCCGCGCGCTGCGGCTCGAGGCGGCGCTCGAGACCCTCCTTCGCGAGATCCTCGAGATACGCCTCGGGCGTCTGCTCCCCTCCCGGGACCGGGAACGCGGGGATCTTCAGGCCCGTATCCACGATGACGCTCGGCGTGACACGCTCGGCGATCGCGGCCGTGTTCCGCACCGCCTCGAGCGTGTACGGGCGGAACACGTCGCGCATCTCCTCGGCGCTCTTGACGTAGAACTCCGAGTTGTAGAACCGCATCCGCTTCGTGTCGTTGAGCGTCTTCCCCATCCCGATGCAGAGGAGGACGTCCTGCGCCGCCGCGTCGTCGCGGGTCAGGTAGTGCGAATCGTTCGTCGCGACCGGCGGAATGCCGGTTTCCGACGAAAGCTTCAGGAGGTCCGGCAGGATCTGCCTCTGCTCGGGAAGACCGTGATCCATGATCTCGATGAAGTAGCGGTCCTTCCCGAAGAGGTCGCGGTACCTGAGAGCCGTCTTCTTCGCTCCTTCGTAGTCGCCGATCCGGAGCCGCTTCGAGACCTCCGAGTTCAGGCACCCGGACAGCGCGATGATTCCCTCGTGGTATTTCTCGAGGAGCTCCCAGTCCATCCGGGGCTTGTAGTAGAAGCCGGACAGGAACGCCTCCGACACGAGCCGCGCGAGATTCCGGTAGCCGTCGGGAGTCTCGACGAGAAGCGTCAGGTGATAGTTGCTCCCTTCGCCGTCGAGCGTCTTCACGCTCTCGCGGTCGAAGCGCGAGCCCGGCGCGACGTACGCCTCGACGCCGAGGATCGGCTTGATCCCCGCCTCGAGCGCGGACGTCTGGAGCTCGTACGCCCCGAACATGTTTCCGTGGTCCGTCACCGCGACGGCGTCCATGCCCGACGACTTGACCTGCCTGATCAGGTCCTTGAGCCGGTTCGCGCCGTCGAGGAGGGAGTACTGCGTGTGGAGGTGAAGGTGAACGAAGTCGCCGGACATCCCGCTGGCGATTGTAGTGCCTCATAATTCCGCGCCGGCTGACCCGATGCGGTTCCTGCCTCTCATCCTGAAAAACCTTCTCCGCAAGAAGACGCGGACGCTTCTGACCGTCGGCTCGGTGCTGTTCCCCGTGTTCCTCGTCGCGTTCATGGCGACCTTCCTGAGGACGCTGAACCTTCCGGACCCGGCGCGCGAGCGCGGCCTCTACCGCCTCGTGACGCGCCACAAGGTCGGTCTCACGACACCGCTCCCGTACGCCGTCCTCGCGAAGATCGGCCCGCTCGAAGGTGTCCGCGCGATCACGCCGATCGATCGCCTCGGCGGCCTCTACCGCGACGCGAGCGCGGGGAACGTCTTCCCGCGCTTCGCCGTGGACCCCGAGCAATTCCTCCGGGTCTTCGACGACGCGACGATCGTGAAAGGGTCGGCTGAGGCCTGGAAGAGGGATCGGGCGGGCGGCCTCGTCGGCATCGCGATCGTGAAGAAGTATGGCTGGAAGATCGGTGACCGCGTGACGATCACCGGGACGCTCTACCCCGTGGACCTGACGTTCACGGTCCAGGGCGTCTACAGCCTTCCGTACGAGAACTCCGCGAGCATCTTCTTCCACCGCGCGTACCTCGAGGAGGCGTACCCGCCCTTCCGCGGAAACGTCTCGACGGTGTGGACCCGCTGCGCGAACGCCGCCTGCGCCGAGCGCCTCCCGAAGCAGATCGACGATTTCTTCGAGAACTCGCCCGCCCCGACGAAGACGGAGAGCGAGAACGCCTTCACGATGGGCTTCGTCTCGCTCCTCGGGAACGTCCAGCTCCTCCTGACCGCGATGGGCGTGGTCATCATCGGCGTCGTCATCCTCATCGCCGCAAACACGATGGCGCTCGCCGTGCGAGAGCGCGTCGTCGAGGTCGCGGTCTTCCGGACGCTCGGCTTCTCGCGCGCGCGGATCGTCGGCCTTGTCGTGGGCGAAAGCCTCGCCCTCGCGTGCGTCGGCGGCGGCCTCGGCTTCCTCCTGTTCGTCGCGGCGTTATCCCGCCTCAAGGGCGCGCTCATGGAGACGCGGATGTCGCCTTTTGCGGCGGGGATGAAGATCTTCCCCGAGGTCGTCGCCCTCGCGGCCGGCGTCGCGCTCGTCGTGGGCGTCTTCTCGGCGATCGTTCCCGCCGTGCGGGCCGCGCGGCGCCCGATCGTGGATGGCCTGCGGGCGTTCTGACCCGGCGGCGCCTACAGCCAGCGGCGCGTGCGCGCCGTGAAGGTCCGGTACGCGTCCCCGAACCTGCGCTCGAGGTAGGCCTCCTCGCGGTCGATCACGAGGCGGCGGAGCGCGAGCCACACGGGCGGGAGCGCCGCGAGGACCCACGGCGTGTTCGCGACGAGCGCGATCCCCGCCGTGAAGGCCGAGGCCCCTACGTACATCGGGTTGCGCGAGACGCGGTACGGCCCCCACGTCACGAGGGCGCTCACGGGGTGATTCGGGTGCGGCGTCGTCCGCGCCCTCATGAACGTGGCGAACGCCGCGCCCCCGAATGCCAGGCCGAGGAGGGCGAGCGCCGAGCCCGCGAAGCAAGCGGGACCTTCGAGAGAGGGCGGGACGAGGCGGACGGGAACGAGCCGCTGCAGCGCGAAACCCGCCCCGATGCCGAGCCCGAAGAGAACCGGAGGGATGACGGGGACGTTCGCGTGGTCCTCGTTCGGCATGGCTTCCTCCGCGTCGGATTTCAGAGGTCCAGGCCTCGGTCGAGGTGCTCCATCAGGATCTCGGGCCCCTCCAGCCCCACGCTCATCCGGATGAGGCCGGGCGTGATACCACGGGCCAGGCGATCGGCCTCGGGGACGACGGCATGCGTCATCGAGGCCGGCTGCTCGACGTAGGTGATCGCCCCCCCGAGGCTGACGGCGAGCTCCATCGGGACGTCCTTGCGGGCCAGGTAGTTCATGAGCTTCTCGCCGGCGGCGGCGCCACCCTTCACTTCGAACGAGATGAGGGAGCCGCCGTCGCGCATCTGCTTTTTCACGATGTCCTTCTGCGGGAAATCGTGGAAACCCGGGTACGTCACGCGCGCGACGTTCGGGTGACCGCGCAGGAAAGCCGCGATCGTCGCGGCGCTCTCGCTCTGGGCCTTCTGGCGGACGGCGAGGGACTGGATCGTCATCGAGTTCAGCCACGAGTCGAAGGGCGACGGCGTCGCGCCGAGGTCCTTGTACCACGGGAAGAGGTCGTTCTTGAGGAAGCGGAACGGCCCGAGGAGCGCGCCGCCGACGGACGTCGAGTGGCCGTTGATGAACTTCGTGAGGGAATGGACGATGAAGTCCGCGCCGAGCCGGAACGGCTGCTGGAGGTACGGCGAGCAGAACGTGTTGTCGACGATCAGGGGAATCCCGCGCGCCTCGGTGAGGCGCGAGATCGCCTCGATGTCGCAGAGGCGGAGCGTGGGGTTCTCGGGCGACTCGAGGAAGACGGCCGCGACGTTCGCGTGCTCCTCGAGGCGGCGCGCGACGTCGCCGGTGTCGCCCGTGTCGCAGAAGACGGCCCCGACGCCGTACTTCGACATGTTTCGGAGCAGGCTGTCCGTGCAGCCGTAGATGTTGCCCGCGAGGACGGCGTCGCCGGCCTTCAACAGCGAAAGGAGGAGAGTCGAGATCGCGCCCATGCCCGAGCCGAAGATGAGGCAGCCGATCGTCGGTTCCTTCTCGTCGACGGCGAGCGCCTTCTCGATGACGTGCTGCGCTTCGAGGCGGAAGAGGACGCGCTCGAGGTACTCGGAGGTGGGGTTGCCGAGGCGCGTGTAGATGCGCGCGTAGGGCCGCTCGCCGCCCTTGGACATCCCGAGGAAGCGGTCGGCCCCGTCCTTGACGTTGTGAAAGGGGAACATCGAGCGCTGGTGGATGGGCGGGAGGCCCGTGCCCGCCGCGAGCGCCCGGAACACTCCCTCGTCCAGCTGGCGGACCTCGTCGCGCACCCAGCGGGTCTTGCGGTCGACCCACCAGTCCCAGAACGAGAAGCGCGCGGCGCCGTGCAGGACGAGGGAGGGCGAGGATGTGCTCATACCGGTGAATTTAGGCCTTTCGGGGCTGCGGCGCACCTAATGCGTCTTACACCTTGCCCGGTTCGGTGCCGAGGATCTAACTTTTGCGTGGTGGAGGCATATTCCGTGGCCGTCGAGGGCACGCGCCTCCTGCGCGACGTGCGCGGGGTTGGACGCTATGTGCGCGCGATCCTGCCGCGGCTCGTGGCCTTGCGCCCCGAGCTTCGCCTCGCCGTGTTCACGAAGAACCGGCGCGACGTCGAGCGGCTCGCGGCCGCGGTGGCGTCCGACCCGGCGCTCCGCGGACGCACGGAGGTGCTCCACGCGCGCGAGCTGCGGAAGTCGTCCGCCGACGTGTTCTGGTATCCGTGGAACGTGACGGGCCCCGTGCCGCCGCAGGGCGCCGTGGTGGTGACGATGCACGACGTCGCGCCCCTCGCGCTGCCGGATCCGCGTTGGAGCAGGGCTTGGAAGAACTTCCTCCTGCGGCGCCGTTACACGGTCACCGCGCGCCGGGCGACGCTCATCATCGCCGTCTCGTCGTTCACGGCGGACGAAATACGGCGCCTGCTCGGCTTTCCGCGCGACCGCGTTCGAATCGTGCCGCAGGCCGCGGATGATTTCGTGGTGCCGCCGGTCGGCGATGACGCTTCGACGCTCGAGCGCCTCGGCGTGCGCGAGCCCTTCGTGCTGGCGGTCGGCGCTGCGGATCGGCGCAAGAACCACGCGCTCCTCACCCGCGCCATGCAGCGCGTCGTCGCCGCGAATCCCCGGGCGAGCCTCGTCCTGGCCGGTCCACGCCGTCGTTTCAGGTCCCGGCACGCGAGCGCCCCCTGGATGCTCACGCTCGGCTTCGTGAGCGACCGTGATCTCGCCGTGCTCTATCGCAAGGCGACGGCCTTCGTGATGCCGTCGACGTACGAAGGTTTCGGCCTCCCGGTGCTCGAAGCGATGCGGCTCGGCTGTCCGGTGATCTGCGCGCGCGCCTCGTCGTTACCCGAGGTGGCGGGCGATGCGGCCGCCTGGTTCGATCCGCACGATGAGGACGATGCCGCGGCCGCCATCGCGCGTGTCCTCGCCGACGACGGCATGCGAGCGAGGATGCGCGCCGCCGGCCTCCGGCAGGCCGCGCGCTTTACCTGGGATGAGACCGCGCGCGGCACGCTTGCCGCGTTCGACGAAGCGTTGCATCTCCGCCGCGCGCAGCCGCTGCCGGGCCGGCCGCAGGGTGCGGACGCTGGATCGGAAGGTCTGTCGTGAGGCCGCCCCCGTACCGTTCGATCCCGGATCTCTTCTTCGCCCGCGTGACCGCCACGCCGGACGCGCCCGCGTTTCTCCACCCCGAGGACGGGTTGTGGAAGAGCCTGTCGTGGCGCGAGACCGCTTCGCGCGTCCGCGACCTGGCCTGCGGGCTCCTGTCCCTCGGACTCTCGCCGGGCGACCGCGTGGCCATCGTGTCGGGCACGCGCCTCGAGTGGATCCTCGCGGATCTCGCGGTCGCCTGCGCGGGCGGCGTCACCGCGACCGTCTACCCCGTCTCGACCGAGGAGGACACCTCCTTCATCCTGACCGACTCGCGGGCCGAAATCGTCTTCGCCGAGGACGCGGCCCAGGCTCGGCGGATCGTGAGTCGCCGGGACGCGCTCCCCTGCCTCGACCATCTCGTTCTCTTCGACGCGTCGGCGGGCCTTCCGGGAGACGCGATGTCCCTTCTCGACCTCGCGGCTCTCGGCCGCGCGTGGGACGCGGAGCATCCCGGCGGATACGAGGCCGCCGCGGGGGCCGCCGGGCCGTCCGACCTCGCGACGCTCATCTACACGTCCGGGACGACGGGCCGTCCGAAAGGCGTCGAGCTGCCGCACGACTGCTGGCTGTTCGAGATCGAGTCGATCGGCTCGCTGGGCCTCCTGGGGCCTTCCGACCTGCAGTTTCTCTGGCTCCCTCTCGCGCACGTCTTCGGCAAGGTGTGCGTGACCCTCGGGATCGGCTTCGGCTTTCCCACGGCGGTCGACGGCCGCCCCGACCGCATCGCGGCGAACCTCGCGGCGGTGAAGCCCACGTTCGTCTGCGTCGTCCCGCGCATCTTCGAGAAGGTGCACGCCAAGATCCTCGAGCAGGTGCTCGCGGGCGGCAAGGCGAAGGCCGCGATCTTCCGGTGGGCGCTCGGCATCGGCACCGAGGTCGCGCGGCGCCGGAACGAAGGCCGGACCGTCGGGGCTCTTCTCGAAGCGCGGCGGCGCCTCGCCGACGCCCTCGTCTTCGGGAAGATCCGCCGGCGTTTCGGCGGGCGCCTCCGGTTCTTCATCTGCGGCAGCGTCGCCCTCGCGAAGGAGCTCACCGAGTTCTTCGCCGCGTTCGGCCTCACGGTTCTCGAGGGTTACGGCCTCTCGGAATCGACGGCGATGACCGTCTCCAACCTCCCGGACCGGAACCGCTGGGGCACCGTCGGGCTCCCGATTCCCGGCATCGAGGTCTCGTTCGCGAAAGACGGCGAGATCCTCCTCCGCGGCCGCGGGGTGATGCGCGGGTACTACGGGCTCCCCGACGAAACGGCGCGCGCCCTCGACGCGGACGGCTGGCTCCACACGGGCGACATCGGAGCCCGTGACGCCGCGGGCCACCTCACGATCACCGACCGGAAGAAGGACCTCATCAAGACCTCGGGAGGAAAGTTCGTCGCGCCGCAGCACGTCGAAGGAAAGCTGAAGCTCGAGACGCCCGTCATCGCCCAGGCTCTCCTGCACGGCGAGGGGCGGCGCTTCTGCACCGCGCTCATCAGCCTCTCCGAAGAGGAGCTTCTCGCGTGGGCCCGCGCCGAGGGTATTCGCGACGCGTCCTACGCGGACCTCGTGCGCGACGCGAGGGTCGTCGAGCTCATCCGCCGGCACGTCGAGCACGTGAACGCGCACCTCGCGCGGTACGAGGCGATCCGCCGCTGGGCGATCCTGCCGGCGGAGCTGAAGATCGAGACGGGCGAGCTGACGCCGAGCCTGAAAGTCCGCCGCCGCGTCGTCGAGCAGCGCTACCGCGACGTGCTGGAAGGCCTCTACGACGAAACGGCCGAGAACGCTCCTGAATCCGGATCGTTCCCCCCGGCGGCGCACGGGGGCGAGGGAGCCCCCGCTTGAGCGCTCAGGTTCGGGCCGCCGCGCCGACGAGCCGCGCCCGCGTGTAGGGGACGAGGCCTCCCGCGTCGATGATGGCCTGCCGCGCCGTCGGGAGCGGCGTGATGTCGAACGCCGTGCGCTTCGTGCGGTTCTCGACGCACCCTCCCTCGAACACGATCTCGTCGCCCTCGCCCGCCGCGAAGCCCGGCGCGACGACCACCTTGAGCCCGAGGTTGATCGCGTTCTGCAGGAAGATGCGCGCGAAGCTCTTCGCCACGACGACGACGTCGAGCCCTTTGAGGCACGACGCGGCCTGCTCGCGCGAGGAGCCGCAGCCGAAGTTGTTCCCGGCCGCGATGATGGCGCCCGGCGGGATGGACTTCGCCTTCACGGCCGCCTGGAAGGCCGCGTGGTCCGCGAACGCGTACGCGGGCGTCTCCGCCGGGAGGACGGTCGCCATGAAACGCCCCGGATAGACGACGTCCGTCGACACGTCGTCGCCCAGGCTCAGGATGACGCGTACCGCCTCGACTTTTCTGACGCGGATCTTGTCCGCCTTCTTCGCGCGAGCCATCTCAGCTCTCCTTCCGCGGGTCCGTGATGACGCCCGTGAGGGCCGAAGCCGCCGCGACGGCGGGCGACGCGAGGTAGACCTCGGCGTCGGGGTTTCCCATCCGCCCCTTGAAGTTCCGGTTCGTCGTGGAGATCGCCGTCTCGCCGTCGCCGAGCGCGCCCTCGTGTATCCCGAGGCAGGGGCCGCAGCCCGAGTTCATGACGACCGCTCCCGCGGCCATGAAGTCGGCGAGATAGCCGAGCCGCATCGCTTCGGCGTAGATCCTCGCGGAGGCCGGGAAGACGAGCATGCGCGTCCCGGCCGCCACGTGCCGGCCCCTCACGATGCCCGCGGCCTCGGCGAGGTCGTCGAGCCGCCCGTTCGTGCACGACCCGATCACGACCTGCTGGACGGGCGTGCCCGCCACGGCGGAGACGGGCTTCACGTTGTCGACGGTGTGCGGGCACGCGACGAGGGGCTCGAGCTCCGAGATGTCGAGGGTGATCGTCCGTTCGAAAATCGCATCGGCATCGCTCGTCACGAGATCGAGCGGATCGGTCACGCCCGCCTCCTCGCGCAGGTAGCGCACCGTCTCGGCGTCGGCCGGCACGATGCCGGACGTCGCGCCCGCCTCGACGGACATGTTGCAGAGGACGAGGCGGCCCGAGGTCGAGAGCCGCGCGATCGCGTCGCCCGCGAATTCGAGGACGCGGAAGTTCGCGCCCTGCGCGGTCAGGAGGCCCACGAGGTGGAGGATGAGGTCCTTCGGGCCGACGCGGTGCGCGAAGGTCCCCGAGACCTCGACGCGGATCGTCGCGGGCACCTCGATGTTCACGGCGACGCCGAGCGCCCAGGCGCTCGCCATCTCCGTGGCTCCGATCCCGAACGCGAACGCGCCGAGCGCGCCGTGGCTCGTCGTGTGCGAATCCGTCCCGACGACGACCATTCCGGGCCGCACGTAGCCGCACTCGGGGAGGATCTGGTGACAGATGCCGCCCGTGTCGCCGCGAATGTCGTGGAACTTCGCGATCCCGTGCGCGGCGACGAAGGCGCGCACGTTCTTCTGGTTCGTGGCGGTCTTCGCCGACTCGGCCGGGACGCGGTGATCGAAGATGATCGCGATTCGCGAGGGATCCCACGGCTTCGCGGCGACGCCCGTCCCCTCGTGGATCTCCTGGAACTGGTTGATCACGAGGGCGGCGTTCTCGTGCGACATCGCGAGGTCGACACGCGGCTCCACGACGTCACCCGCGTGCACGGCGTCCTTCCCGGACGCCCGCGCGAGGATCTTCTCGACGACGGTCGCACCCACTTTCGTCTTCTTCATCGTCATTCCTTTCAGGCCTTCGGGAGCGCGCGGGCCACGGCCTGCCCCATCTCGAGACACGTCGAGGCGCCGCCCATGTCGTACGTGCGGACCTTCCCGTCCCCGACGACCTCCGCGACGGCGGCCTCGACGGCGCGGCCCTTCTCGCTCTCGCCGAGCCAGTCGAGCATCATCTTCGCGGCGAGGATCGTCGCGAGGGGGTTGACCTTGTTCTGCCCCGTGTACTTCGGCGCCGAGCCGTGCGACGGCTCGAACACGCCGAGCTTCACGCCGATGTTTCCGGAGCAGCCGAACCCGAGGCCGCCGACCATCTGCGCGCAGAGATCCGAGATGATGTCCCCGTAGAGGTTCGGGGCGACGAGAACGTCGTAGTTCGCCGGGTTCTTCAGGAGCCACATGCAGATCGCGTCGACGTTCGCCTCGTCCGTCGCGATCTCCGGGAACCCCTTCGCGACGTTGCGCGCCTCCTCGAGGAAGACGCCGTCCGAGGCTCGGACGACGTTCGCCTTGTGGACGACCGTGACCTTCTTCCGCTTGTTCGTCCGCGCGAACTCGAACGCGGCGCGCACGATGCGCTCGGAGCCCTTGCGCGTGTTGATCTTGCAGGAGACCGCGTAGTCGTCCGGCCGGAGGCCCTTGAACGGCGCGAAAGCCGGCGCGAGCTTCGCGAGAGTCTGCGAGAGCTCCGGCGGGACCGGCGAGAACTCGACGCCCGCGTAGAGGTCCTCGGTGTTCTCGCGGAACACGACGAGGTCGAGGCCTTCCTTGAAGTTGAGCGGGTTCCCCGCGTAGGCCTTGCAGGGCCTCAGGCAGACGTAGAGGTCGAAGAGCTGCCGCATCCGCACGATCGGCGAGCGGTAGAGGAGGCCCTTGCCCTTCAGCGCCGGGGCAAGCTCGTCGAGGGCCGCCTTCGACGGCTTGGACGTGATCGCGCCGAACATCGCGGCGTCCACGTTCTTCAGGAGCTCGATCGTCCGGGCGGGAAACGCGTCGCCTTCCCTGCACCAGAACTCCCAGCCGATGTCACCGTGCGGGTACTCGGCGTCGAGGCCGACGGCGTCGAGGACGAGGCGCGTCGCGTCCATGACTTCCACGCCGACGCCGTCCCCCGGGAGCCAGGCGATCCGGTAGCGAGACATACGCACCCCTCCGGCCCGAGTCTGTACGCTCCCGCCCGGACATGCCTGTAACGCAGGTGCATCAGCGACTTGCGGCTCGCCGGCGCAGTTCTTCCGCCCGAGGGAGGCATAGGCCCGAAACCTTGACTGGCGCTTGGCCGTATGAGAGGTTTAACTACCGGTCGGTAGTACCCTCAAGTCACGAATGCCCGCACCGCCTCGATCCGCCTCCAGCTCCCGACGCGTGCCTGCGCGAACGCTGCCCGCGCGCGAGCGGCTCCTCGTCACCGCCTCGGAGCTCTTCACCCGCCGCGGCTACGCGGCCACGTCCGTCCGCGAGATCGTCGCCGGCGCCGGCGTCACGAAGCCGCTCCTCTACCACCACTTCGGGAGCAAGGAGGGGATCTTCCTGGAGCTCGTCGGGCGCCTCGAGCGCGAGATGGAAGTGCGGCTCGACGCCGCCCGGCTCGAGTCCGGCACTCCGCTCGAGAGGATCCGGGCGATCTGCCAGAGCATCTACGCAATCGCGGACGGGCGCGAGCCGGAGGTTCGGCTCCTCTACGCGATCTACTACGGTCCACCCCAGGGGACGCCCGAAGTGGACATCGAGGCGCTTCCCATGAGGATAGAAGCGGCTCTCGCCGAAGCCGTGCGCGAAGGCATGGAATCCGGCGACATCCGCCGGGGAGACGTCCGGTACACCACGCTCGCCCTCCAGGGCTCGCTCATCACCGCGATCGAGTGCCACATCGCCGAACGCCAGCCCTCCCTCGGGTCCGAGGGGCTCGACCGCCTTCTCGACGTCGTCCTGCGCGGTGTGGCCGCGCCCGCTCACAGTCCGCGTCCGCGCATCAAGAAGGAACCCGCACGATGAAGACCTCCCCGCTCGTCCTCGCCTTCGCTCCGTTCGCCGTCGCCGTACTGGCCGGCTGCTCCGGCAAAGGAAGCGGCAGCGCCGCGAGCGCCCCGCAGAAGATGGCCGTCGAGGCGGCGCCCGTCTCCGTCGGGACCCTCCGGCAGACGATCGCCGTCGTCGGCACGCTCGAACCGAAGTGGCAGGCCGAGGTGAAAGCCGAGTACAGCGGGATCGTCGCCGAGGTGCTCGTCCCGGAGTGGACGCGCGTGAAGAAGGGGGACGTTCTCCTCCGGTTCGATGCGCGGGAGGCGGAGGCGGTCGCCGCCTCGGCCCGTGCGTCGCTCCTCCAGGCCGAGGTGGCCGTCACGCGGGCCACCCGCGAGCGCGAGCGGACCGAGAAGCTGAAGGAGGCGGGCCTCGCCACGCAGCAGCAGGTCGACGAGGCCCGCACCGCCGCCGACGCGGCCCGGGCGACCGCCGGCGCCGCGCGCGCCCAGCGGGACGTGGCCGAGACGCGGCTCGCCAAGACGATCCTGCGCGCGCCGCTGGACGGCGTCGTGGCGTCCCGCTCGGTCAACCCCGGCGACTTCGTCCAGAACATGGGTTCGGACAACACGATGTTCCGCATCGTCGACAACCGGCTCCTGGACCTCGCGGTCGCCGTCCCCTCCTCGAGGCTCTTCGACGTCCGGGTGGGCCAGCCGCTCACGTTCGCGACCGATGCCGTGCCCGGGCGCACGTTCGAG
Organism: Thermoanaerobaculia bacterium; assembly: GCA_963809425.1. GTDB lineage: Bacteria > Acidobacteriota > Thermoanaerobaculia > UBA5066 > UBA5066 > Fen-183. The sequence goes on along the minus strand of CAWEJK010000002.1, from coordinate 192,015 downwards.
GGGAAGGTGCGGTTCGTCAACCCCGCCGCCGACGCGGCGAGCCGCACGGTAAAGGTCTTCGTCGAGGTCCCGAACGCCGCGGGGACGCTCCGCTCCGGGCTTTTCGTCAAGGGAGAGATCGTCACCGGCGAACGCGCGAACGTCCTCACGGCCCCGCGCTCGGCGATCCTCTCGTGGGATCTCGCGCAGAAACAGGCCGTCCTCTATGCGCTCGAGGGCGAGACCGCGAAGAAGCGGACGGTCACGACCGGCGCGACCTCCGGCGACGAGGTCGAGATCGTCTCCGGCCTCGCGAAGGGCGACCGCGTCGTGACGCGCGGCGGCTTCAACCTGCGTGACGGCGACGTCGTGGAGATCGTGAAGCCCGACTCCCCTCCGGCCGCCGAGCCGAAAAAGGGCTGAGCCGATGTTCCTCTCGAACCTCTCCATCAAGCGGCCGGTCTTCGCGACCGTCCTGATACTCGCCCTCGTGACGCTCGGGCTGTTCTCCTACCGGCGCCTCGCCGTCGACATGTTCCCCGACATCGAGTTCCCCGTCGTCTCGATCACGACCGAGCTTCCCGGAGCCTCGCCCGAGAGCGTCGAGCGCGAGGTGACGCGGCGCATCGAGGAGGCGGTCAACCCGATCCCGGGCGTCAAGCACGTCAGCTCCGTCTCGCGCGAGGGGCTCTCCTCGGTGATCGTGGAATTCGAGCTGAACGTGAAGGTGAACGACGCCTCGCAGGACGCGCGGGCGCGCCTCTCCGCCATCCGCCGCGAGCTCCCCGAGGCGATGAAGGACCCCGTCATCCAGAAGATGGACATCGGCGGGATGCCGATCGTCTCGCTCGCCGTCCGCTCCACGACGCTCGGGCCGCGGGAGCTCTCCACGCTCGTGGAGCGGCGGGTGAAGAGGCGCCTCGAGAACGTGCCGGGCGTGGGCAAGGTGATGCTCGTCGGCGCGAGCAAGCGCGAGGTCAACGTCCTGCTCGATCCCGCGCGGCTCGAATCCCTCGGGATGGGCGTCGACGAGGTGATCGCCGGCCTCTCGTCCGAGAACGTCAACACGCCGCTCGGCCGGATCAATCGGGGCGGCACCGAGGTGCCGCTCCGCGTCTCCGGCAAGGCCGAGGACGTGGCGGACTTTCAGGGGATGGTCATCGCGAGCAAGGGAGGCCACGCCGTCACGCTCGGCGAGGTCGCGGCGGTCGTGGACGGCGTCGAGGAGCCCCGCTCGCTCGCGCTCGTGAACGGCGTCCCCTCCGTCGCCCTCAACATCCTCAAGCAGAGCAAGACGAATACCGTGGGTGTCGTCGACGCGGTGAAGAAGGAGATCGGGAGGCTCGGTTCCGAGCTCCCCGCGGGCACCGACATCGCGCTCGTGCGCGATGCCTCGGTCATGATCCGCGAGTCGGTCGAGGACGTGAGGACGACGCTGATCCTGGGCGGCTTCCTCACCGTGCTGATCGTCTTCTGCTTCCTGAATTCCTGGCGGTCCACGGTCATCACGGGGCTCACGCTCCCGATCTCCGTCATCTCCTCGTTCATCGCGATGTACTTCCTCGGCATGACGCTGAACGTGATGACGCTGATGGCCCTCTCGCTCGCGATCGGGCTCCTGATCGACGACGCCATCGTCGTCCGCGAGAACATCGTGAGGCACCTCGAGCGCGGCGCCGACCACTTCACCGCCGCGCGCGAGGGGACGGCCGAGATCGGCCTCGCCGTCCTCTCCACCTCGCTCTCCATCGTCGCCGTGTTCGTGCCGGTGGCTTTCATGAAGGGGATCATCGGGCGCTTCTTCTTTCAGTTCGGCATCACGGTCACGTGGGCCGTCCTGATCTCGCTGTTCGTCTCTTTCACGCTCGACCCGATGCTCTCCTCGCGCTGGGTCGACCCCGACATCGAGCGCAAGACGAACCGCCACGCGGTCGCGCGGGTCCTCGACCGCTTCAACGGTTGGTTCGACCGGATGGCCGACCGGTACAAGCTCCTGATCGGCTGGGCGCTCGACCACCGCCCGACCGTCCTCCTGTCCGCCGCCGCGGCCTTCGCGGGCGGCCTCGTCCTGTTCGGACTCCTCCAGGCCGAGTTCATGCCGCCCTTCGACCGGGGCGAGTTCCTCGTCCGCTTCAAGACGGCGCCCGACGCGTCGCTTGCCGAGACGCGCGGCCGCCTCGAGGAGGCGTTGAAGCAGATCCGCGCGCTTCCCGAGGTGGCCCAGACCTACGCCACGGTCGGCGCCGCGGAGAACGAGACGGTGCGCGACGCGACGATCTTCGTGAAGCTGAAGGAGCAGAGCGAGCGCACGCGGAAGCAGAACGCGTTGATGCCGGACGTGCGCCGGCGGCTCGGCCGGATCGCCGGGATCATCCCTTCGGTCGAGGAGGATCCGGACAGCATGCAGAAGCCGATGCAGGTCCTGATCAAGGGGGAGGAGATCCCGCGCCTGAAAGAGTACGCCGCCGAGCTGAAGGCGAAGCTGCGGAAGATCCCGGGCCTCGTCGACCTCGACGCGACCCTCGAGCAGGACCTCCCGGAGTACCGCCTTGCGGTGGACCGCGAGCGGGCGCGCGACGTCGGGGTCTCCACCGACGCGATCGTCCGAACCGTCTCGGCGCTCGTCGGCGGCCAGATCGTCTCCACCTGGGACGACGAAGCGGGCGAATCGGTCAACGTCCGCGTCCGGCTGCCGGAAGCGCAGCGGCGGGACGTCGCCCAGGTCGGCGACCTCAGGCTCGCGGTCTCGTCGCGCGGCCGGGGGCTCGTTCCGATCGGCGACCTCGTGAAGACGCAGCGGGCCCTCTCCCCTTCGGAAATCACGCGGCGCGACCTGTCGCGCCAGGTCGTCGTCTCCTCGAACCTCGACCGCCTGCCGCTCGGCACGGCCGGAGAAAAGTCGATGGAGGCCGCCGCCACCCTGAAGATGGCTCCCGGCTACCGCGCCTTGATGGGAGGGGACACCGAGTGGATGATCGAGTCCTTCGGCTACATGGCCGAGGCGCTCGTCCTCGCCATCATCTTCGTCTACCTGATCCTCGCGGCGCAGTTCGAGAGCTTCATCGACCCGCTCTCGATCATGCTCTCGCTTCCCCTCTCGATCGTCGGGATGGCGGGAGCGCTGCTCCTGACGGGCGACACCGTGAACATCATGTCGCTCATCGGGTTGATCCTCCTCATGGGGCTCGTCACGAAGAACGCCATCCTCCTCGTCGACCGGGCCAAGACGCTGAGGCGCGACGGGATGGACCGCCGCGAGGCGCTCATCTCCGCGGGACGGACGCGGCTCCGCCCGATTCTGATGACGACGCTCGCGATGATCTTCGGCATGCTTCCGCTCGCTCTTGCCATCGGGCAGGGCGCCGAGATGCGCGCCCCGATGGCCCGCGCCGTCGTCGGCGGGTTGATCACCTCCACGATCCTCACGCTCGTCGTCATCCCCGTCGTGTACACGTTTTTCGACGACCTCGCCGGTTTCATCCACCGGCGGTGGGCGAAATCGAACGCCGCCGAGACGAACCACCTCCCCGTCGGCGCGGCCGCCCGCGCGAGCGAGGCGACGCGCCCGCTGAAGGTCCCGGGAACGGCCGCCGTGCTCCTGGCCGCGCTCCTTCTCCCGGGTGTCGCGCGCGGCGATGACCGGGGGGCCGCCGCTTCCGCATCGCCCGGGACCGGCGTCGTTCTGACGCTCGACGATGCGCTCCGCCTCGCCGCCTCCCAGGGACGCGACGTGGCGAAGGCGCGGCAGTACCAGACGTGGGTCCGGGGAAAGTACCTCGAGGAGCGCGCTGCCGCCCTTCCCGACGTATCGCTCGTCGCCTCCTACAACCGGCAATGGGACGAGAGTCTCAAGGCCTTCTTCGGCGATTTCATTCCGGTCGCGCAGAACAACCGCTACGCCGAGGTCCAGCTCTCGCAGACTCTCTTCGCCTGGGGCAAGGTGGGCGCCGCGGTGCGGGCGGCGAAGGCCGGCATCGCGAGCGCCGATGACCGGCTGGACGCCGCGCGCCAGACCTCGCTGAGGGACGCCACGGAGGCCTTCACCGACGTTCTGCTCGCGAAGGAGCTGAAAGTCATCGCCGAGGAAACGCTCACCCAGCGCGGGCGGCACCTCGAGGAGGCGCGGCGGCGCCTCGAGCTGGGAACGGTGACCGACTACGACGTCCTCGCCGCGGACGTCGCCGTGCAGAACGCGCGTCCCGAGGCGATCCGCGCGGCAAACCTCGTGGCGCTGGCGCTCGAGAAGCTCCGGATCCTGCTCGCGCTCGCGCAACCGATCGCCGGCGTGAAGGGAACGCTCGACGTGGACCTCCTCGACGCGCCGCGATACGAGGATGTACTCGAAAAGGCCCTCGCCGCGCGCCCCGACATCAAGGAGCTCGACCACCAGATCATCGTCGCGCAAGAGCTCGTGAAGATCGCCAGGGCCGGCGACAAACCGAAGCTCGACTTCCGGGGCGCCGCCGGCTGGAAGGGGATCAGCGCCGGCGACGTGTCGGCCGACGGCAAGACCTGGAACGCCGGCGTCTACCTCTCCTTCCCCTTCTTCGACGGGCTCGCGACCAGGGGGCGCGTCCTCGAATCGCAGAGCAATCTGGCGACGCTCGGGATCGACGTCGCCCGGGCGAGGGACGGCGTGGCGCTCGACGTGCGGGTCGTCGTCGACGCCGTGCGCGACTCGGCCGAGATCGTGCGGGCGCTCTCGGGGACCGTGGAGCAGGCGAGGCGCCTCCTTGCGATGGCGGAAAAAGGGTTCGAGCTGGGGGTGAAGACCCGAATCGAGGTGGAGGACGCCCAGCTCGCCCTGCGCTCGGCCGAGGCGAGCCTCGCGCGCGCCCGCCGCGAGCACATCGTGGCGCGGACGGGCCTGAGGTGGGCGCAGGGAGAGCTCTGACTACAGCTCCGACCGGAACGGAGTCACGAGCCACTCCGTGACCCGCTTCCTTAGGGAGCGCTCCTTCCACATCGCGTGCGTGTAGGGACGGCAGCGCGACAGATCCCGGCGGAAGCTCTCCTTCATCTGCCCGGCGAACGCGCCGTCGTACACGAACAGGTTGACTTCCTCGTTCAGATGGAACGACCGCTCGTCGAAGTTCGCCGAACCCACCGTCGAGAAGACCCCGTCCACGACCATCGTCTTCAGGTGGAACATCGTCGGCTCGTACTCGAAGATCTTCACGCCTCCTTGCAGAAGCGGTCCGAGGGACGAGCGTCCCGCCGCCTTCGTCGCGGGCACGTCGTTATGCTCGTCCGACGGAACGATGACCCGCACGTCCACTCCCCGCTTCACGGCAGCGACCAGGAGACCGGCCGTCGCGTCGTCCGGAAGGAAGTAGGAGTTCGCGATCCAGATCTCTTTCGAGGCGGCGGCGAGCGAGATCGAATAGACGCGGCCCGCACCGGACATCGCCGCGAGCGGTGACGACGGCACGACGGCGACGGCGCTCTCCCCGATCTGCGGAAGCGCGGAAAAGAACTCCTCGCCGACGAGCGCCTCGCCCGTCACCTCCGACCAGTTCTCCTGGAACGCGCGCTGGAGGCCCCGAACGGCGGGCCCTTCCACCCGCACCTGCGTGTCGCGCCAATGGTCCTTCGAGTCGGCGTTGCCTCGCCACGAATCGGCGAACCCCACCCCGCCGGTGAAGCCGAGCGTGCCGTCCACCACGAGAACGCGCCGGTGGTTGCGATGGTTGAACACCCAGAGCATCCACGGCTTCATCGAGTGGAAGAACTCCACACGGCAGCCGGCGCGGCGCATGGCATCGACGTCGCCCGCCTTCATGCGCCGGCCCGGGGAACCGATCGCGTCGAGGAGGACGCGGACCGCGACGCCGTGCGCGGCCCGTTCCGCGAGCGCGTCGCGGAAGCGCATACCGACCTCGTCCGACCAGAAGATGTAGGCCTCGAAGTTCACGGTCTTCTGGGCGCCGGCGATGGCGGCGAGCATGGCGGGAAAGATCGCGTCGCCGTTCTCGAGAATCTCGAGCCTGTTGCCGGACGTCATCGCCGCGCCGGGCAGCGCGGACGGCAGAAACGTCTGCTCGTTCAACGTGAAGTCGTGAGGCAGCTCGTAGACCGTCTGCTTCGGGGCCCCCGACTTCGCAATCGTGACGGCGAGTGCGTAACCCGCTGCCACCGAAACGAGGACGATCGCGAAAATGTGCCGTCGCCTCGGGCGCCGGGAGCCGGACGGTTTCACGGTCCCCAAGAGTACCTTTTCTACCGCGGCCAGACGGGTGACGCCAGATCGATCCGCCAGAGGGGACCGCCCTGGTACATCTGCCCCTCCGACCGCACGAAGCCGGGAGCCTCCCCGCCGAGGATCCAGACCGACGTGTCGTGCGGCTGCTTGCCGAGAAGCGGCGCGATCAGGCCCGCGAGGCCGCCGAGCTCGACCTTGACGTTGAAGCGGACCGCCTTGCGCGAAGCGTCGCCTGCGGAGAAGGAGGCCTCCTCCGCAGGAGTGATCAGGAGCTTCACGAGCCGCGGCTTCGGCGTCGCCACCAACATCGACACCTCGGTCGACGCGGCGTCGGGAGCGATGTTCTTCAGGAGCGTCAGCACGATTCCGTTCGCGAGGTCCGCGGGCAGAGACATCTGCTCCTCGACGGCCTTCTCCTTTCCGCCGTCTTCCCGATATCGGACCGACACCCGTCCCCCCACCGCGTCGATCGAGACCTCCATCGGGTGCGGAAAAGCCGGACCGCGCTGAATCATGTGATCGGTCAGGAGACGGAAACGCCCGCTCTGCGTGAAGACGGCCGTTTCGTCCTGGATCGAGCCGTCCTTGAAATGAAAAACCAGACGGCTCGTGACGCGGTCGCCCTCGGACGTCTGGATGAGGTCCCCGCTCGCCAGAGCGGCGCCGTCGAGCGACCGGAGAAAGAGAAAGCCGTGGACGAGACCTTCCGCGTGGCGCACGGCCACCGTTTCCGCCGGCAAAGCGCCGGGGACGAGGAGACCGGTCAGGAGAATCGTGGCAACGGCGGCTCGTTTCATTCGGAGGATCACCGCTTTTCGAACGTCTCCAGCCGATCGAACAGCCACTTTTCGAGCGGCCGCCGGGTGTCGTCCTTGAATCGAACCTCGTAGGGCTTTCCGGACGCCTCCGAGTGCGAGCAGACGCCAGAGATGAAGTCCCGCGCCGTCTGCACGCGCTTGCCCGCCCAGAAGAGCTTCATCTTCAGGTGGGACGCCGCCTTGCGGCCGTCGAACTCGGCGCCGTTCCGGAGAAACGTGGCGTCGGAGCGCTCGATCTCCGACAGGAGCCAGTCGATCTTCTCCTGCTCGGCGACCGGCCGCTTCGCGGCGGCGAGCGGCAGCGCGACGAGGAGAAAAGCCAGAAGGAAACGGGCTTTTCGCATGCTCAGTAGTACGGCTCCCAGATCCAGAACACGAGCTCGGCGAGGCGCTTCGTGAGCCCGCGGCTCTTCCACGCCTTGAAGGTGATCTCCTCGCATCTCTTCTTGTCTTCCTGGAACATCGCCTCGACCTTCTGCGCGAAGCCGCGGTCGTAGAAGGCGAGGCTCTCTTCCGCGTTCTTGTTCATGGAGCGCGCGTCGAAGTTGATGGACCCGATCGTGGAGTAGATGCCGTCCACGACCATCGCCTTGTTGTGCATCATGGTCGGCTTGTACTCGTAGATCTTCACGCCGTTCTCCAGAAGGTCCCTGTAGTGGAGCCAGGACGCGGAGCGCACCATCGGAAGGTCGATATTCCGCCCGGGAACCATGACCTGGACGTCGACGCCCCTCTTGACGGCCTCGACGAGCGCGTCCCGGACCTGCTTGTCGGGGAGGAAGTACGCGTTCGCGATGTGGATGCTCTTCTGCGCGGACTGGATCGCGACGTAATAGAGCATCTTCGCGAGCGAGGACATGTCGCCGCGGGACGCCTTGATCGTCTGGGCGGACATGGACCCCGCGTGCGCGATCTCCGGATAGAACTTCTCCCCGGCCAGGATCTCCCCGGTCGTGAAGGTCCAGTCCTCGCTGAACACGGCCTGCATCTGCGCGGCGACGGGCCCCTCCACGCGCACCTGCGTGTCCCGCCATTCCTTCGTGCTTCGCGCGTTGCCGAGCCAGCTCTTCGAGATGCCGAGCCCGCCGGTGTAGGCGATGCGGCCGTCCACCACGAGGATCTTCCGGTGCGTACGCTTCCCGACCTTGTAGATGGAGAACAGCCGCAGAGGCCGGTACCTCCGGACGTTCACGCCCGCGTCCTTGAGCGGCTGCTCCAGCTCGCCGAGCTTGCTGCCCCAGGCGTCGACGAGGAGCCGCACCTCGACGCCTCTTCTCGCCGCGTCGATCATCGCGTCGGCGAACTGGCGTCCCGCCTCGTCCGGCTGGAAGATGTAGGTCTCGAGATTGACGCTCGTCCTGGCGCTCCGGATGTCCCGCGTCATGGCCGGGAAGATCTCGTCGCCGTTGATCAGGAGAGACGCGTCGTTTCCCCCGACCATGACGTTTCCGAGCGCCTCCGCCGACCGGCGGAAGTTCGCGTTCTCGACCGAAAAGGGATGGTCGAACTTGTAGACGTTGCGCTTCTCGGAGCCAAAGATACCGCTCGTGACGGCGCAGCCCGACCCGCCGAAAGCTGCAGCGGCGACGACGAGCGCGGCGAGCCGGCCGGCAAGGATTCCCACTGACCCGCCTATTCAAGAACCCTGCCACCGGCGACGGCGATGCGCCCCGCGCATTCGCCGCTCGTCTCGACCGTCGTCGTCGGCTGCGATAGCGTGGCCCGGTCGAGAGAACGCGGCGCTCGCCGGCGCTTTCACACGGGGAAGGACGGAGGTCGACGACGTGCGGCACGAGATGATCGGAATCCGCGCGGCCGCCGCGGCGAGCATTCTTTATCTTGCCGCTCCTTCGATCACGACCGCCGCAGCTCTGGCTTCGGGCGCGGAGGCGGCATATGTCGTACGCGGCCGACAGGCCGAGGCGCGCCAGCGCGCACTCGCCGAGCGGCTCGAGCGGTTCCATCGGGCGTTGTCGGAGGCCCTGGCGCATGGAGCGCCGGACCTGCTGGCGACGCTCGAACCGGCGCCGCCGAAACGAAGCGGGTATCAGAACCTCCCGCGTATCGTCGCCGACGCGCCGCGAACGCCGCCCGCGAGGCCGCAGGTGGTGAGCTATAGCTGGCCCTGGTCAGAGACGCTCATCGCGCGCGAGATGGCGGCGCTCGATCGGCTCGATGCCGATCTCTCTGCGGTCGCGCCGACACCATCGGCTGCGAGCCGCTCGGCATACGAGGCGCTCGTTGCCGGCTACAAGACCGCCGTCGACCATCGCCGCCCGATAGACGCGGACATCGACTACAACTGGCTCTGGCAAGCGGACATCGCGCGTGATCGGCCGCGCTACGACCGATCCTCGAAGCTGATCGAGGCCATCGGCCAGGCGCAGTCGCGACCGGGGCCGCTGCCTCGGGACATCGTGGTCGAAATGGGCTCGGTCGATCCGCCGGCCTTCGTGCGGATCGAGGCGGCGGCGGATCATCGACGGCTCGTTGCGGTGTCGATGACGACCGACATCACGGACACCGCGTTCCTTCGAGCGTTCACGACGGCCGTCGAGACGATGTGGCGTGGCCGCGCCGGGCGGGACGAGCTTCGCGTGCGGGTGGACATGGACGTCGTGACGCCCGAGCGTCTGTACTGCGGGACGGAAGGCGGCGGCAAGGCCGCCGCGAATTGCGCGCCTCCCCGTGCGGGCGAGAAGATCGACGTCGCGGCGCACATCGCGCGCTTCCCCGAGGGACGCGGCGTGCTCACGACGGGCGCCGGCTCGACCCACGAGACGGCCGGGCGCGCCATCGTGGTCGGCCCGCACGACGTCACGCCCCGCACGCTGGCCCATGAATTCGGCCACATTCTCGGGTTTCCCGACCGTTATGTCCGCGGCTACCGCGATCTGGGCGCCGACGGCTTTCAGGTGACCGAGCTCGTTTCCGATCCATCCGACATCATGGCCAGCCCGGGCAGCGGACTCGTTCTCGGCCGTCACTTCGAGGAGCTCGTCGCGGCCAATGCGCTTCAGACTTTGATGCGGGCCGGCCTCGACGCGCTGTACCAACGGAACGATCCGGCCGATGCGGTCGTCCGATTCCGGCGGGTACTCGAGCGGAACGCTGCTCACTACGGCGCCACGCTGCAGCTCGCGAAGGCCCTCGACAGGGCGGGAAAACCGGACGAAGCAGTCGTCCAGTGGAAGAAGATTCTCGAGATGGCCGATGCGGTCCACGATTCCCAAACAGCTCGTAGCGCGCGCGAACGACTCGGAGAGCCCGAGGCTCAGTAGTTTCCACGGATCCTGGCCCCGCGAATCCGTATTTATTACGGACATTATTCAATCGCAATTCCCGTGTTTTCCACCCTGATATCGAGCCGTGTCGAGGCACATCTTCTACCCGCGCCACGTGGGTTCGGATCAAAACCACGCGGACGGGGTAAGGAGAAAGCAATGAGGGGTATTACCAAGAAGCTTCGCTTGGTCTCGATGGCGGCTTTGCTTCCGGCTCTCTCGCTCACGGCGGCCACGATGGCCCCGATGGATGGCGTTTCCGACGTGCCGCAGACCTGGACGGCCCCGCCGTACTGGTCGCCGGCGGCGGTTTCACCCGGTCCCGATCAGAGCGGACGCGCCGCGCTCGCTGCGGGACGTCAGGCGCTCGCGGTCGGACCCGTGGCGCTCCCCTTTATCGCGCTGCCACCCTGCCGCCTCGTCGATACGCGTTCGCCGGTGTTTGTCGCCCCTCTCGGCGGCGGCTTCCTGCCCCAGGGCACCGTGCGTAGCTACACGCTAGCGGGCGTCTGCAACGTGCCCGCAAACGCCCAGGCCATCTCCCTGAACGCAACGGTCGTCAATCCCATCGGTCCGGGGTTCCTCGTTCTCTTCCCTGAGGGTGGAACGCTACCTCCTGTATCGACACTCAATTATTTCGGCCACGACATCGTCGTGAATGCTGCGGTCGTCCCCCTGAGCGCCTCCGGAGGCATCTCGGTGGTGCTCGGCGTCTCTGGCGGCGACGTCATCCTCGACACGAACGGTTACTACGCGACAACGCCCACGGTCACGAGCCTCAACTCTCTGACCGGTGACCTGACTCTGCAAGCCGGCACGAACGTCACGCTCACGCCCGGAGCCGGCACGCTCGTCATCGCCGCGACCGGAGCCGGAGCGCAGGGCCCCGCGGGCGCTGCTGGCGCGACGGGTCCCGTTGGCCCCACGGGCGCCACCGGCGCCACGGGAGCTGCTGGAACGAACGGAACAAATGGCGCAACCGGAGCTACGGGCGCCGCCTCCACGGTGCCTGGCCCCACCGGTGCGACCGGCGCGAATGGAGCCACAGGCGCGACGGGTGCGGCCGGCACGAACGGAACGAACGGAACGAACGGCGCGACGGGCGCCACGGGTGCCGCCTCCACGGTGCCCGGCCCGACCGGTGCGACTGGCGCGAACGGAACGAACGGAACGAACGGTGCCACAGGCGCAACCGGCGCGACGGGTGCAGCAGGGACGAACGGAACGAACGGAGCCACCGGCGCCACAGGTGGTACAGGTCCGATCGGCCCGACCGGCGCCACCGGCAGCACGGGTGCAGCTTCAACCGTTCCTGGCCCGACCGGCTCGACCGGACCGCAGGGTCCGACCGGCACGACCGGAGCCACCGGCACGACTGGCGCGACCGGCCCTCCGTCTCAGGTCATCGGCGGCGGCACCGGCACCGTGACACCCACCAATCTGAGCGTCTCGTACATTGGCCTCCTTACCGAGTCGAGCATCGTCGAGACTGAGGCGAGCTACCCGCTCCCGATCGGGGGGACCATCAAAGGCTTCCAGGGATTCGCGGACAAGAGTCCCGGAGCCGGCCAGAGCTACGACTTGAGGCTTCTGAAGAACGGATTGCAGACGACGATGCTCTGCACAATCGTCGGCGGGGGCGGCAACACGCCCGCCCGGTGTCAAGACCTCAATGCCGCCCATAACGTCACCGTCGTCGCAGGAGATCTCATTTCGGTGGAGATCACTCCCCACGCATCGCCCGGGTCGACCCCGCTTCACTGGCGCGCTACGTTCACTTCACCATAGTCAGTCATCGAGCGGCCCTTACCCCGCTGCCGGTGACGACTCCGCCCGAGAGGTCCAAGAAACCCTCGGGCGGTTTTCTTTTTGTCGCCGTGACGGCCTCGGAACGGCGCCTCCTGCCCCAGGAGAGAGTGGGCCGTTGAACCCCTCTAACGTCTCGTCCGTCTTCATTCGTTCTCCCGGACTCCGTAGTTTCTACGGACTCCCGGCAGCTATTACGTAGTGATTACGGACATTATTCAATCGCAAATCCCGTATTTTTCACCCTTATACGGAACGCCATCGAGGCACATCTTCTCCGCACCACGTAGGTTCCTGCTTAAACCACGCGGAAGGGTAAGGAGAAGACGATGAAAACAATTCGTGGGGGGAGGCTCGGCCTGATCTCATTGATGGCCCTGCTTCCGGCTCTATCAACCACGGCGTCCGCGATCGACGCCATCTCCGATGGGCCGCAGAGCTGGTCGGCCCCGCCGTACTGGTCGCCGCCGGCTGTTGCACCGGACACCGATCAGAGCGGACGCACCGCTCTCGCCACGGGACGTCAGGCGCTCGCCGCCGGACCCGTGGCGCTCCCCTTTATCGCGCTGCCACCCTGCCGCCTCGTCGATACGCGTTCGCCGGTGTTTGTCGCCCCTCTCGGCGGCGGCTTCCTGCCCCAGGGCACAGTGCGTAGCTACACGCTGACCGGCGTGTGCAACGTGCCCGCAAACGCCCAGGCCATCTCCCTGAACGCCACGGTCGTCAATCCCATCGGTCCGGGGTTCCTCGTTCTCTTCCCTGAGGGTGGAACGCTACCTCCTGTATCGACACTCAACTACGTCGGCCACGACATCGTCGTGAATGCTGCGGTCGTCCCCCTGAGCGCCTCCGGAGGCATCTCGGTGGTGCTCGGCGTCTCTGGCGGCGACGTCATCCTCGACACGAACGGTTACTACGCGACAACGCCCAGCGTCACGAGCCTCAACTCGCTGACAGGTGACCTCACACTGCAGGCGGGCGCGAACGTCACGCTCACTCCCGGAGCAGGCACGTTGGTGATCGCGGCGAGCGGGGCCGGAGCGCAGGGTCCAGCGGGTGCCGCCGGCCCGACGGGTACCGCCGGCGCAACGGGCGCTACCGGCGCCACCGGTTCTACGGGTGCCGCCTCCACGGTGCCTGGTCCGACGGGTTCGACGGGCGCTAACGGCGCGACTGGCGCAACGGGCGCCACCGGCTCCACGGGTGCCGCTTCCACGGTGCCCGGTCCGACGGGTTCGACGGGCGCTAACGGCGCGACTGGCGCAACGGGCGCCACCGGCTCCACGGGTGCTGCTTCCACGGTGCCTGGTCCGACGGGTTCGACGGGCGCTAACGGCGCGACTGGCGCAACGGGCGCCACCGGCTCTACGGGTGCCGCTTCCACGGTGCCCGGTCCGACCGGTTCTACGGGCGCTAACGGCGCGACTGGCGCAACGGGCGCCACCGGCTCCACGGGTGCTGCTTCCACGGTGCCTGGTCCGACGGGTTCGACCGGCGCTAACGGCGCGACTGGCGCAACGGGCGCCACCGGCTCTACGGGTGCTGCTTCCACGGTGCCTGGTCCGACCGGTTCGACGGGCGCTAACGGCGCGACTGGCGCAACGGGCGCCACCGGCTCTACGGGTGCTGCTTCCACGGTGCCCGGTCCGACGGGTTCGACGGGCGCTAACGGCGCGACTGGCGCGACGGGCGCCACCGGCTCCACAGGTGCTGCCTCCACGGTGCCCGGTCCGACGGGCTCGACGGGCGCTAACGGCGCGACTGGCGCGACGGGTCCCGCCGGCACGAACGGAACGAACGGAGCTACGGGCGCCACGGGCGCCGCCTCAACCGTACCCGGCCCGACCGGTTCGACCGGTGCAAACGGCGCGACCGGCGCCACCGGCGCCACTGGTGCTGCTTCGACGGTGCCTGGACCAACCGGTCCGACCGGTACGAATGGAACGAACGGCGCGACTGGTGCAACGGGCGCGAACGGAACGAACGGTGCGACTGGCGCCACCGGCGCCACTGGTGCTGCTTCGACGGTGCCTGGACCGACCGGTCCGACCGGCACGAATGGAACGAACGGAGCCACCGGCGCTACGGGTGCCGCGGGCACGAACGGAACGAACGGCGCGACGGGCGCCACCGGCGCTACGGGTGCCGCTTCCACGGTGCCAGGGCCGACCGGTCCGACCGGCACGAATGGAACGAACGGAGCCACCGGCGCAACGGGTGCAACCGGCGCTGCCGGCACGAACGGATCGAACGGCGCTACGGGCGCCACCGGCGCGACGGGTGCCGCTTCGACGGTGCCTGGACCAACCGGTCCGACCGGTACGAATGGAACGAACGGTGCGACTGGTGCAACGGGCGCGAACGGAACGAACGGTGCGACTGGCGCCACCGGCTCTACGGGTGCCGCTTCGACGGTGCCTGGACCGACCGGTCCGACCGGCACGAATGGAACGAACGGCGCCACGGGCGCTACGGGTGCCGCGGGCACGAACGGAACGAACGGCGCAACGGGTGCCACCGGCGCGAACGGAGCCACAGGCGCTACGGGTGCCGCAGGCACGAACGGAACGAACGGCGCAACGGGCGCCACCGGCGCGAACGGAGCCACGGGAGCTACCGGCGCTGCTGGCACGAACGGATCGAACGGCGCTACGGGCGCCACCGGCGCGACGGGTGCTGCTTCGACGGTGCCTGGCCCGACCGGTGCGACCGGCTCGAACGGAACAAACGGCTCGACTGGGGCTACCGGCGCTACGGGTGCCGCAGGCACGAACGGCGCGACAGGTGCTACGGGCGCAAACGGCGCTACGGGCGCGAATGGAGCCACGGGTGCACAGGGCCCGATCGGCCCCACTGGCAACGTCGGCGCAACGGGTTCCCAGGGCCCGATTGGCCCCACTGGCGCCACCGGCAACGTCGGCGCGACGGGCGCTCAGGGCCCGATCGGCCCCACTGGTAACGTCGGCGCAACGGGCGCACAGGGCCCAATTGGTATCACCGGCGCTCAGGGTCCGATTGGTATCACCGGCGCCACCGGCGCGATCGGCCCCGTCGGGATGGTATTCAAATCGGCGTGGACCGCCGGCGCGACCTACGCGCTCAACGACTCCACCACTTTCCTCGGGTCTACCTACATCAGTCTTGCTGGTGCGAACGTCGGCCACCAGCCCAATACAAGCCCGGGGTTCTGGTCAGTCCTCGCCGACGCCGGTGCGACCGGCGCGACGGGCGCCACGGGCGCCACGGGCGCGACCGGTTCAACCGGCCCCATCGGCCCGACAGGTCTCACGGGTGCGACGGGCCCGATCGGCCCGACCGGACTCACCGGCGCGACGGGCGCCACCGGTGGAATCGGCCCGATCGGACTCACGGGTGCGACCGGTGCGACAGGCGTGACCGGAGCGACCGGGTCTGCCGCTCTGGCTTCCGGATTCCAGTACATGTTCGTCGGAAAGACCACGTCTGGCAGCTGGCTGGCACCGAGCGGTTCCACCGTCACGGGCGCTCCGAACCAAACCCGGTCTCAGGGAGTGATTCCACTGGCGTGCAGCGTCGATGTGTTCTTTGTAGTCCAGTCGGTGGACACCGTCACGACCCAGTATGACCTCTTGAGGAACGGCATAACGACAGGAATCACTTGCCAAATTGGGATTGGCTTGACGGCCTGCAATGACACAACCCACACGGTCTCGTACGTCCCCGGTGACACCGCTGCGACCCTTGTCACCGGTGGTACAGGGCCGACTGCGAGCGTCACGTGGAGGTGCAAATAGACTCAGTTAGGTTCGATCGCGCCTCGCCGGGGACGACGTTCCCGGCGAGGTAAACGCTCCCCGATAGCTCTTCCCGCCCGCCCGAGAGGTCGCAGTACCCTCGGGCGGTTTTCCTTTTGCCGGCGTGGAGGCGGACCGCTCGCCGGAAGTCGGTCCGTATTTTCCACGGACTCGCGCCGCCAGATCCGTAGTGATTACGGACATTATTCAATCGCAAATCCCGTATTTTTCACCCTTATATGGAGACGCATCGCGGCACATCTTCTACCCGCACCACGTCGGTTCGTAAACCACGCGGAAGGGGTAAGGAGAAAATGATGAGAGGCACTAAGAAGAGTCTCGCCCTGATCTCAATGGCTCTGCTTCCGGCTCTGTCGCTCACGGCGGCCACGATGGCCCCGATGGATGGCGTTTCCGACGTGCCGCAGACCTGGACGGCCCCGCCGTACTGGTCGCCGGCGGCGGTTTCACCCGGTCCCGATCAGAGCGGACGCGCCGCGCTCGCTGCGGGACGTCAGGCGCTCGCCGCCGGACCCGTGGCGCTCCCCTTTATCGCGCTGCCACCCTGCCGCCTCGTCGATACGCGTTCGCCGGTGTTTGTCGCCCCTCTCGGCGGCGGCTTCCTGCCCCAGGGCACCGTGCGTAGCTACACGCTAGCGGGCGTCTGCAACGTGCCCGCAAACGCCCAGGCCATCTCCCTGAACGCAACGGTCGTCAATCCCATCGGTCCGGGGTTCCTCGTTCTCTTCCCTGAGGGTGGAACGCTACCTCCTGTATCGACACTCAATTATTTCGGCCACGACATCGTCGTGAATGCTGCGGTCGTCCCCCTGAGCGCCTCCGGAGGCATCTCGGTGGTGCTCGGCGTCTCTGGCGGCGACGTCATCCTCGACACGAACGGTTACTACGCGACAACGCCCACGGTCACGAGCCTCAACTCTCTGACCGGTGACCTGACTCTGCAAGCCGGCACGAACGTCACGCTCACGCCCGGAGCCGGCACGCTCGTCATCGCCGCGACCGGAGCCGGAGCGCAGGGCCCCGCGGGCGCTGCTGGCGCGACGGGTCCCGTTGGCCCGACGGGCGCCACCGGCGCCACGGGAGCTGCTTCCACGGTACCCGGCCCGACAGGTCCGAACGGCACGAACGGAACGAACGGTGCCACGGGCGCGAACGGCGCGACAGGCGCTACCGGCGCTACCGGTGCCGCTTCCACAGTGCCCGGCCCGACGGGTGCGACCGGCACGAATGGAACGAACGGAGCCACTGGCGCGACCGGCTCCCCGGGCCCGACGGGCGCTGCCGGCGCGAATGGTACGAACGGCGCGACCGGCGCCACCGGCAACGTCGGGCCAACGGGTGCACAGGGTTCGATCGGTGCCACCGGCGCTACCGGTGCCGCTTCCACAGTGCCTGGCCCGACCGGTGCGACCGGCACGAACGGAACGAACGGAGCCACTGGCGCGACCGGCTCCCAGGGCCCGACGGGCGCCGCCGGCACGAACGGCGCGACCGGCGCCACCGGTAACGTCGGCCCAACGGGTGCACAGGGTCCGATCGGTGCCACCGGCGCTACCGGTGCCGCATCTACGGTACCTGGCCCGACCGGTCCGACCGGCACGAACGGGACGAACGGTGCCACCGGCGCGACGGGCGCCGCCGGCACGAACGGTACGAATGGTGCAACGGGTGCCACCGGCGCTACGGGCGCCGCTGGCACGAATGGTACGAACGGCGCGACCGGTGCCACCGGCGGCGTCGGCGCAACGGGTGCACAGGGCCCGATCGGCCCCACTGGGAACGTCGGAGCCACGGGCTCTACGGGCGCCACGGGCAGCACCGGTGCTGTCGGCGTTACCGGCGCCACGGGAGCCGCCGGAGTAAACGGCACGAACGGCACGAACGGAACGAACGGCGCCACCGGCGCGACCGGCGCCACCGGGCCTCAAGCTCAGATCCTCTCCGGTGGCACGGGCTTCGCGACACCTACGAATCTCAGCGTCTCGTACATGGGAATCAACGCCGAGTCGAGCCTGATCGAGACTGAGGCGAGCTATCCGGTCCCGCTCGGGGGAACACTCAGCAAATTCCAGATATACGCCGAAAAGAGTCCCGGAGCCGGCCAGACGTGGACCTTGAGGATCATGAAGAACGGAGTGCAGACCGGCATGCTCTGCTCATTGACGCCCGGCGGCGGCGGCAACATCCCCGGCCGGTGTCAGGACACGAACGTGGCACACAACGTGACCCTCGTCGCAGGCGACCTCATTTCGGTGGAGATCACCCCCGCCGGAACACCTGGCTCGACGCAGTTCCACTGGCGCACCACGTTTACCTCACCATAGGTCGTTGAACAACCCGCCCTGCCGGTGACGACGTCGCCGGCGGGGCAGAACTTCTCGCAGAATCCTCCCGCCGCCCGTGAGGTCCAAGGACCCGGGCGGCTCTTTTTCTTTCCTGACGGCTCAGGCATCACAACGAGAAAGCAGGCCGGTCTCAGCCGTTGCGTGACACCCGGCGCGACAGCAGCCGCCCAACGCGGTCGGCGCACGCCATCAGGGCAAGAGTGTGCGACTTGGCAGGCAGCGAGGGAAAAGCGGACGCATCGGCGACGTACACGCCGGGCAGTCCCTGCACTTCGGCATCAGCGGTCGACTCGCCGATTCCCGGGCGCAACCGCATCGGAATCGACCCCGCGTAGTGCGCGTCGGCCCCGGTCTGGCCGGGCTTGAAGGTCGTGGGCAGCAGAACCGCGCCGGAGCGCAGGAAAGCCGCGCGCAGCCGCGATCGGACCCACGCGATTTCGCCCGTCAATGAAGACATCGCTCCCCCCGTGACGTGGACCGACCCGTCCGGCGCGAGCCGCATGCGGTTCTGCGACAGGCGGCCTGGGAAGAAGCAATTGGCGACGATCGTCGACGACAGCAGAGCGCGGAAGAGCCGCAGCGCGTGGCGACGCGCCAGCGGCGCATGGTGAACGAACTCCGCAACCGGGAGCGCGTGCGTCGAGAACGTGAAGCCGCAGATCGTGCCGCTCGGCGCGCCGTCGAGGGTGAACGCGAGCTGCGCCGTTCCGGGCGCCTGCGCGCGTGCCGTGCCGAGAAACCCGGGCAGCCAAAGCACGAACGCGGCCATCGGCAATGCGAGGAGGCGCGCCTCCGTGAACCCGGGCAGCGACCGCATCACGATGGACGTCGTGGCGAGCGTGCCGGCAGCCATGACGATGCTGCGTCCGCCGAGAGCTTCGGCGGATCCGTCGCGGCGATCCCGCCCGCAGACACGCCAGGCGTCTCCGACGCGCTCGAGGCGGTCCACGACGAACCCCGGCCGATGCTCGAAGTTCGGGTGCCTCGCCAATTGCCGCACCTCGTAGCGCGCCGAGTAGAGGGCCTGCCGCGCGCATCCCCAGAGGCAGAACCCCTGCTGCGAGCAGGGCTGGCGCTCGCCCGATGGGTATTCGCTCAGCACCGCGAGCCGCGCACGGCCGAGGCGGAAGCCGCCACCGACCAGCGCCTCGCGATGCCGCCGATAGCTCCGCGCCAGACTCTCGTGCAGCGCATCCATCGGGATCGGGCTCTGCGCCCAGGCGTCGACGCCGAAAAATCCCGACAGGTCGTCGTCGCTGCGTCCGCTGACGCCGATCCGCCGCGCCACCGCCTCGAACGAAACCAGCAGCGATTCCTCGGAGAACGGGAATGCCTCGAGGTCCGATCCCGAGAACCGCGCGACACCGCATCCCCAGGCATTCGAGAGCCCGCCCACCGCGAGCGAGCCGACCGGAACGAACGCCTCGGCCGCGATCCGGTTCGCCTCCGCGAAGCCTCGGAACACGTACTCGAGCGTCGGTGCGCGGAATTTCGGAGAGGTCGCGGCAGGCTCGCGCAAGGCCCGGTAGTCGCGCCCGATCATCCACTCCCACTGGCGCGGATCCGACTCGCGGGCGGCGATGTACTCCGAGTCAGGCACGCCGACGCCTGGCGTCTCGCCGCCGTCGACCATCAGCACCCGCAGGCCGGATTCGACCAGCGGAAACGCCGCGGAGACCCCGGCCGGCCCGCTGCCGACCACGATCACGTCGAACGGAGGACGGTCAGCGGCCGGCATGCCCTCGCTCCAGGGCGCGGCGGAGAAAAGGCGACGCGAACAGGCGCACGAGGCGGCACAACCCTTCGGAAAGCGCGACTCCCGCGAGCGAGGCCGCCGCACCCGCGGCACCGGCCGAGTTTCCGATCAGGAGGAACCGCCGTGCGCCGGCAGGCGAAGCTTCGGCGAGCGCCGTGGCGGCATCGAGTCGCCAGCCGAGCTCCTCCGCGCCGGCCGACCGCAGCAAAGCCCGGCTGTCGAGCACGGACAGACCGCCTGGCCAGTCGAGCAGCACTTCGGGAACGCCCGCCGGCAACCCGTCCCGCACGCTCTCGATGGCGCGCGCGTAACGCTTCATCAGCGCGGCAGACGCCGGCTCGCCGAGCAGGTAGGTGATCAGTCCCCGGCCCTCTCGCAGGAGCCGGCGCCTGCGATCGCTGCCCGACCGATGCATCCCCGACGCGAGCGGCCGCAGCCGCAGGCCGAGCGCCGCGAGGGAATCGGCGCTCGAGAACGAAGGCAATTCGACGAGCGAGCGCAAGCGCGCGGGATCGTACGCGCGGCCCAGGATCCGGTTCGCCACGCGCACCGCCGGCCCGAGCACCGCGGTCGGCACCGGCACGAACGCGCGACGGCGCCGCAAGCGGACCGTCGCGAGCAGGCGAAGGAACGCCGTGAACGAAACCGGCTCGGGCGCGGCGAGGTTGTATTCGCTCACACGAGCGTCGTCGCGCTCGACGATCCGAAGCAAGCCCTCGACGAGATCCTCGACGTGGATCGGCTGGACGCGCGGCGCTGGAAGCAGCGCGGGCAGCGCGACGGTGTCCTGCACCTGCTTCAGGAGCTGCTGGTACAGCCCTCCCGGTCGGCCGCCGTAGACGAGGCCGGGCCGCACGACCTTCCCTCCTGCCTGAAGCACGAGCCGCTCCACGCGCCACTTCGCGCGGCCGTAGGCCGTCGGCGCATCGCTGCGCGCCGCCTGGCTCGACACGAAAACGATGCGAAGACGCCGCTCGCGCGCCGTCTCCAGGAGTCGCTGCGCCGCGGCAACTTCCCCATCCTCCCCGCCGTCGCTGCCGCCGCGCGTGTCGGCCGCGAGGTGCATGACGGTGGCTCCCAGGGGAAACAGATCGGCGGCGAGAGGCTCTTCCAGCCTGTAGGGGATCCACGGCCCGCCCGGGCCCGCGGGCCGCTCGCGCGACGCGGCCGTCACGTCCCAGCCGCGCGCCGCGGCCGACCGCACGAGATGGCGACCGATGTATCCGGTCGCGCCGGTGACGACGAGAGCGGTCACGGCCTAGTCTGCCACCGCGGCGAGGGTCAACGCTCCTCTTTCTTCAGGACGACGACGTGATGCAATGCCAGCACTCTTCGCAGCGGAGACAGAACGCGCTCGACGAGTCGCAGCGGAACGGCCGCTCCGTCGGGGAGGAGTTGTCGGAAGTTCAGCCCGCCCGAGACGAGATACCGGAGATAGTTGGCGACGGGTTCGTCGTGCACGATCTTGAGCGACGGAAAGCGTGCCTCGAACCTCCCGCGATCGCGGACGAAGATCACGTAGCTCAGCGCCTGGTTCGCGCCGTTCATGGGGCCGGCGACAGGTGTCTCCCACGCCGGGAACGTCTTGTCGAAGCCTTCGCTGCGGAACAGCCTTTTGAACAGAAAGGTCGCGGCGGGGCCGTAGAAAGGGTCGAGGAGGATGGCGCCGCCGCCCGGCGACAGCACGCGCTCGAGCTCGCCGAAGAACCGCTCGGGCTCCGGTAGATGATGAAAGGTGTTCTGCGCGTAGACCACGCGGACGCTGCGCGCGCGCAAGCCCATGCGCTGGGCATCGAAGACACAGTCGAGGTGCCGCCCGTACACGATGTCGGCCGACAGCACGGCCTCATCGCTGTCGCGCATCGGCGCGGCTCCGGCGCCCACCTCGACCGCGACGCCTTCGCCGGTCAGGTATCGCTGGTCCAGCAAACGTAGAAGGTCATGGCATTCGAGGAAGACCTCGCGCGTCATCCGTTTGCGGGCGAGCACGGATCGGTGCCATTCGAGGCGCGCCTCGCCATCGAGGTCGAGGCCGTCGGCACCCGGCTCGCGCAGCCGGTCGAGCAACCCTTTCATCACCCGAGACCGGAGAGCGCCATCGGTCGGTCCGGACGCCCCCCGTCCTGGATCGGATGGCGGTCGGAAAGGCTCATCGAATCTGGCTCCTTACCCACGCGAGGTTGTTTCGGGCGAGCGTGAAGTCCGGCCGTATCGCGATCGCCCGTTCGAGCGGCGAGACCGCCTGCGGGAAGTAACCGAGTTTTCCGAGGGTCCACCCGAGGTTGTTGAGCGCGTCCGCGTCGGAAGGATCGAGCGCGAGGCCGGCGCGATACGCGAGCGCCGACGCGACAAAATCGCCGCTCTGTCCGAGCGCGATTCCGGCCTGGCGATTCGCCAAGGCGCTGGACCCGGCCTCGCCCGGAAGGCGGCCATCGGCGAGTGCACGCGCCCGGGAATTCAGGGGATCGGTCTCGAGCGTTTCGCGGGCGAGCGCGGCCGCGCCGGAGACATCGCCCGCTGCGGCGCGCAGATCCATGAGGAGGCTTCGGGCGAGGACCGCGCCGGGACTCAGACGGAGGGCCGTCTCGAGGTGGGACGCCGCTTCGGGTGCGCGGCCCATCGGGGCGAGCCAGCGCGCGAAGAAGTAATGCGCATCCGGCATCGTGGGGCCCAGCTCGATCGCCCGCCTGAAATGAGGTTCCGCCGCGGCCGGGTTTCCGAGAGCGTTCTCGACGACCGCGCGGTTGATCTCCAGCGCCCAGTAGTTCGGCGTGAGCAGGGCCGCCCGCTCGTAGCATTCTCGCGCCTTCGCGAGCTGGCCGCGGGCCATGAGCCTCTCCCCGTAGTTCATCCAGCCACGGCCGTTTCCCGGGCTCTTCACCGTGACGTCCGCCCAGAGCGATTCACCGGTGAGCCAGGCCCGGTTGCGGATGTGCGTGCCGAGCGCGAGGGCGAGGAGGATCGCCGCGCAAAGGGCGACGACGACACCCGTCCGGCTGCGGCCCGCGAAGAGAAGACGGCAGCCCCAGACGGCGGACAGCACGAGGCCGATGAACGGCAGAAAGACCCGGTGCTCGTTCAGAGGCTCGGCGAGCGGGAGGATGCTCGAGGTCGGGAGAAGGCCGATCGCGAACCAGGCCAGGCCGAACGTCACGGGCCATGCCTCCGAAGTCTTCGCGCAGCGGAAAGCCACCCACGCGAGCGCCGCCAGAGCGCAGGCTCCCGCGAGGACGCGCGTGTCGTACCAGGCGTTGATGAGGGCGAGGTCCGTATCCGCAGACAGGCCCACCGGAAGGAAGAAGAGCCGGAGATAGTGGAGCCAGACCCAGATCTGGGTCTGGGCGTACGCGATCCGGTTCCCGCCCCCGTAGTCGAGCGTGGGTGGAGCCATCTTCTTCTCGACGAACCAGAAGAGCAGGAGCGCGGCGACGAAAGCCGGCGCCGACGCCTCGAGGGCTGTCCTCAGGCGCGAGGAAAAGGAGCGCGCGACCGGGCGGTCCTTCGGAGGCGCGATGAACTCCCACATGAAGAGAAGGGGCGCGAGGAGGACGGCGGGTGTCTTCGCGAGGGCGCCCGCGGCCATGGGCAGGAGATGGAGCTGGAGGCGCCGCAGGCGCGGAGAGCCGACGTAGATGAGGAAACCGCCGAGGATGCCGAGCGCGCTCAGGATCTCCGAGCGCGCGTGCATCAGATTCATGGTTTCGGTGTTCACCGTGTGGACGCAGAAGAGAGTCGCCGAAAAGAGCGCAAGGAACGGATTGAGCGGCCCTGGGGAAGCACGGTCCATCACCCGAAGGTAGAAGAAGTAGAGCGCGGTGCCGAGAACGAGAAGAAGAAAGAGCTGATCCAGGTGAAAGACCCTGGTCGACAGGCCGTGCCCGAGAAAATAGTCGATCGCGAGGCTGAGCGTGACGAGAGGGCGGTACGCCTGATTCTGCGGAAGCGCGCTCGTCGTCCGGACATCGGTGAAAAACCGCCCCGCGTTCGCGAGATTCCGGACGAAGAGGTTGTTTTCGAGGACGTGGCTGTCGTCGAAATGAAACGCGTTGCCGAAGATGTTCGACCATGCCGCGAGGAACACGAGAAGGCAGCAGCCGGCTGCCAGGAAAAACGTCCGCGGAAGGCCGGAACGCCTGCGACTCGTTGGCTCGGCCATCGCGCGGTTCAACGTGGCTGGCGGCCGGGCTCGTTCTGTACGTCGAGGGCGACCGCCTGAAGGAGAAGTTGAAAGGCCAGGATGATCGCGAGCGTCCCGATCATGACCGTGCCGGTCGACGCCACCACGTTCGCCGCCCACGAGAGGTACCAGTTATAGAGCGACCAGAGGACGCCGAAAGCCATGAGCGGAACGCCGGCCGAGATGAAGACGGAGACCACGTTGAAATCCCTGAGGAAATAAGCGAACCCGATCCGCCGCGCGGTCCGCGCGAGGAGTCGCCAGGAGAACTCGACGAGGGAGCGCATCGGGCTCAGGGAGCTGACTTCGTCGCCGTAGCGCGGGTGCATGGCGACGTCCACGATGACGCCGCGGGCGCGATACGACTCGCACAGCAGGCTGATTTCGAAGAAATAGCGGTCCGCCAGGCGCCCGCGCCGAATGCCCTCGAGGAGGCCTCTCGAGATGGCGATGTAGCCGTTGCACGGATCGAACAGGCTCCAGTAGCCGGACGCCATTTTCACGAGAAACGAGAGAACGAGGTTTCCGGCCCTTCGGAGCGGAGGCATCGCGCTGACGAACGCAAGGTCCGCGAAGCGGTTTCCCTTCGCGAGGTCGGCCCGGCCATCGAGGAGCGGCGCGACGAACTCGGGGATCAACGCGGGGTCCATCTGTCCGTCGCTGTCGATCTTGATGACGATGTCGGCTCCGAGCTCGAGCGCGCGCGTAAAGCCGGTCTTCATCGCGCCGCCGACGCCGCGGTTCGACTCGTGAGAGATCAAGAGGACTCGGGGGTCTCCCGTCGCGGAGACCGCGGCGCGGACGTCGTCCGGAGAAGCGTCGTCCACGACGATCACGTGCCGGACCTCCGCGGGAATGCGGCCGATCACGGCCCCGATCGTCGCCGCCGCCCTGTACGCGGGGAGCACGGCCGCGAGGACGGGAACGCGATCGGGCGACTCACCGAGAGCCCGGCTATCGTGCGCGCGGCGTCGGTGCATTCCCCCGGATCTTACCGTACCGCAGGGCCGAACGACCCCGGGCAATCCGCTCGTCTATCTACCCTTCCTGTTGAACGCGAGCGTATGCAGGTCGTCGACGGTTTGTCCGATGGTCGTCACCGTTCCGCTGTGGAGATCGACCGTCACGATGAAGGTCTTGAAGGGATTCGTGATATCCGTGCTGTCGAAGTTCAGCCCGTAGTAGAGATCGTTCTCGGGATTGAAATCGCCGAGAGCCGCCGCCGTGGGCGGAGTCAAGGTTCTCCAGCAGAGCGGCTTTCCGTCGGCGGGATCGATCATGTAGGCAGTCTGAGTCTGGACTCCCGTAGGCGGACGGGGAGCATCGATGTTCCACAGGATGTTGAACTCGCTGAACGAGAGCCCGTTCTGAAACGTGTCGATCCCGGTGGCAGGAAACTCGGTCGCGATGCCCGTGCGCTTGTCGATCTGGACGAAAGTATCGGTGACCTTGGGGGCCCCGGGGAGGGAAAATTCGTCATACCAGCCGACCATGCGCCCACCGAGATCGATCGTGATGGAGTGGACTGGAGAATCGGCGCCGGACAGCCCGAAATTGACGACACGCGAATCGACTGGCGTACCGGCTCCCGTACGGGTGTCGATCGTGATCAGTCCGTGGAACCTCACGTCTCCGATCGCCGTCGTTGCGTACAACTTCTCGCCGGTGCGGTCCCAGGCCAGCCCGTTGACCGTGTAGCCCACCGGACCGATCGTCTCGAGGAGCGCGCCGGTCGCCGGATCGAGCCGCAGAAGAACACTCTGCTGCCTGCACGGTGCGCCCGGAACGGCCTGCCTGCACGCACCCGTCGTGCCCCAGAGAGTGGGCGGTTTGGCCGCCGACGCCGGCTGGGCCGCTGCCGCCAGGATCGCCGCCAGACTCATCAACCTGCGCAGTGTCTTCATCTGATCCTCCATTCTTGCTGCTGCCGCGTCAACGGCATTCGCTTCGAAGCTTTGTCGAACTTGAAGAATGTGCGTCCCGCTTCCGTTCCTCGCATCCGTAGCATTTACGGATACGGCTGGAAAACCCCGTAGATACTACGGAATTTGCGTTCCGACCCTGTGCGGCGCCCTCGAAGAGCCTTATGATTAGGCATGATTTCCGCGGACTCCAAGACCGCGTCCGACCCGGGAACGCAGACCTCGAAGCGGAGATCCGGCGAGTTCGCGTTGCCCGGAAAGGCCGAGCAGGAGCTCCTCAGGCTGAACCGTTCGCTCAGGGCGCTCCGCAAGAGCAGCCGGGCGATGACGCGCTCCGACAGCGAATCGAGCTTTCTCGCCGAGGCGTGCCGGATCATCGTCGAGGACTGCGGCCACGCGATGGCGTGGATCGGGTATGCCGAGGAGAACGAAGGCAAGACCGTCCGGCCGGTCGCTCAGGCGGGCTTCGAACAGAGCTATCTCGACACGCTCAGGATCACGTGGGCGGACGACAGCCGGGGAGCCGGTCCGACGGGCACCGCCATCCGAACGGGACAGCCCGTCACGTGCCGGAACATCCTCACCGATCCCCGCTTCGCGCCGTGGCGCGAGGAGGCGCAGAAACGAGGGTACGCCTCGTCCTTTGCGCTTCCCCTGATGGCCGAGGGCAAGGCGTTCGGCGCGATCTCGATTTACTCGAAGGAGCCGGACCCCCTCTCGGACGACGACGTGACGCTGCTGGCGGAGCTGGCCGACGACGTCGCGTACGGCGTCGCGTCCCTCCGGCTGCGTGCGGCGCATGCGAAGGCGGAAGACACCTTGCGGCAGAGCGAAGAGCGCTATCGCGCGCTGTTCGACAACATGCTCGATGGTGTCGCGTACCACGAGATGCTGTTCGAGAACGGTCGGCCCCGGGATTTCAGATTTCTCTCGGTCAACAGGGCCTTCGAGGGCGTGACCGGATTGAAGAACGTCGTCGGGAAGAAGGCGACCGAGCTCATCGCCGGACATTCAGGAGTCCCATCCGGAGCTGATCGAAGCCTGCGGCCGGGTGGCGATGACCGGCCAGCCGGAGAAGTTCGAGATCGACTTCCGAGCCCCTCGCGGCCTCGTTCTCCGTCTCGGTCTACAGCAGCAAGACCGGATACTTCACCGCTTCATTGGAAAACATCACCGAGCAGCGGCAGGCGGAGAAGAGCTTGCGGCTCCATCTGACGGCCATGCAGTCCGCGGCCAACGGCGTCGTCATCACCGGAACGGACGGGGCGATCCAATGGGTCAATCCGGCGTTCACCCGGATGACCGGATACAGCGCCAACGAAGTCATCGGCCGGAATCTTCGCTTCCTCAAGTCCGGTCATCACGACGCTGCGTTTTACAAAACCCTCTGGGAGACGATCCGCGCGGGGCGCGTCTGGCAGGGCGAGATCGTAAACAGGCGCAAGGACCACAGCCTGTACACCGAGGAGCAGACGATCACGCCGGTCGCCGACACCGAAGGCTCCATCACGCACTTCGTCGCCATCAAGCTGGACGTGACGGAGCGCCGGGAGGCCCAGGAGCGGCTCCGCGAGCTGAACGAGACGCTCGAGAAGCGCGTCGCCGAGCGGACGAGGGAGGCGGAAGAACGGTCCGTCCAGCTGAAGACGCTCGCGGGCGAGCTGTCGCAAGCCGAGCGCCGGGAGCGCCAGCGGCTCGCCGTCGCCCTTCACGACCACCTTCAGCAGATCCTCGTCGCCGCGAAGTTCAATCTCGGCGCGTTGAAGGCTCGCGTGTCGAATGACGACCTCCGGTCCCTCGCCCAGCACGTCGACGAGCTGCTCGACGAGTCGATCGGGGAGTGCCGTTCGCTGACGGTCGCGCTGAGCCCGACGCTCCTGCAGGAGGCCGGGCTCGCCGCCGCGCTCGGATGGCTCGCGCGCCGCATGCGGGAGCTGCACGGCCTCAAGGTCGATCTCGACGTGTGCGAGAAATGGGTGGAGCCCGCCAATGCGGACGTGAAGGCGCTGCTTTTCGACGCGACACGGGAGCTTCTGTTCAACGTCGTGAAGCACTCGGGCGTGCTCGAGGCGCGCATCGCGCTCAAGCGCGCGGAAGACCACGTCGAGGTCCGGGTGGAGGACCAGGGCAAGGGGCTCGATCGGCGAGTCGAGCTTGACCGCTGGAACGAGGCAGGGGGCGTCGGCCTGTTTCTGATCAAGCAGCGCCTGGGCTTGATCGGCGGCGGGATGACCGTCGAAAGAGCCAACGAACACGGAACACGAGTGACGCTCCGGGCGCCGGCCGGACCGCTTTCGGAGGAGGCTGCGGCCGTCACCGCGGCGCCCGCGAGCGCGGCGATTCCGGCCGAGGCGGGGCGCGTCGCCGCTCCGGCCCGGTCCGGCCCCATCCGGGTCCTCCTTGCCGACGACCACAGGATCTTCCGTCAGGCGCTCGTCGGGCTTCTCGAGGCGGAAGGAGACATCGACGTCGTCGGAGAGGCGGCCGACGGCGCCGAGGCTATGGAGCTGGTTCGGACCCTCGAGCCTGATGTCGTCATCATGGACGTGAACATGCCGAACATGAACGGCATCGACGCGACCCGACAGATCGTGGCCGACCGGCCGGGTGTGCGGATCGTCGGCCTGTCGATGCACGAGGACCAAGCGATCGCCGCCTCGATGCGGGAGGCCGGGGCCGTGGACTTCGTGACGAAGAGCGGCCCGCCGGATGCGCTGATCTCGGCCATCCGCGCGGCTTTCAAGCGCGATTCGGACGGTGAATGAGATGAGCAGGAAGAGACGGACGCCGGCGCCCCGAAGGACGGCGAACTGGCTGATGTCGGCCGCGGTGAGCGTCGGCGTGATCCTGGTGGCCCAGGTCGTCTCGCACGCGCTCATCGGGCTCCCGGAACGCGGCGTCGGGTCCGTTTTCATCGATACGGCCATCATCATCGGCGTGATGGTCCCGGCGCTCTCGCTGCTGATCTTCCGCCCGCTCTCGCGGCTGCTCGACGAGCGGCGCCTTGCCGACCGCAGGCTCCAGACGCGCGCGACGGAGCTCACGGCGCTGTACGGGATTACCGAGGCGGCGAGAGGCGACTTCGACATGGACAGGCTGCTGACCCGCGTCCTCGACGTCGCGATAACTGCTTTCGGGGCCGGGGCCGGCTGGATCTCGGCTCTTGACGGAGGATGCCCCCGGGCGTCGCGCCTCGTGGCCGTCCGGGGCGTGTCGGACGATCTCGTCTCGGCTGAAGAGCCGAAGCTTCGGCCGGCCTGCGCCACCTGCACCGCCTGGTGCGTCTCCCCCACGACGTCCGGCCGCACTCTGGCGGCGACAGAGTGCGAGAAAACACTCGGCGATCCCCTTCTTGTGGAGGGTTTTCAGAGACACCGGGGCGTCCTGCTTCCCGCCGGAAGCCGAGGGGATGCCGTCCTGAATCTCCTCTGGCGTGCTCCAGATCACAAAGTTGCGTCGGAGGACTCCCTGCTCGGCGCCATCGCCCGGCAGGTGGAGATCGCCGTGGAGAACTCCAACCTCTTCACGGCCGAGAAGGTCGCCCGGAAACATGCCGACACTCTTCGCTCCGCGAGCCTCGCGATCACGCGCTCGCTCGACATCGAGGCCGTGTTCCCGGCGCTCCTCCAGCATCTCGGCACTCTCGTTCCCTTCGACCGTGCGAAGGTCATGCTTTTCGAGAGCAAATCGCGCGTGAGGGTGCGGGCAATATTCACCGCTGACGGGATCCTCGACTTCCAGGAAGTGCCTCTCGGCACCTTCGACTCCGAGGCGAACGCGACCGTGAAGGAAGTGCTGGCCTCGGGGCGGAGCGTCTGCGTGGCCGACACGCAGGAGGAGCCGGGATGGGGCACGCGGGGCCAGTCGGACATCGAGCGAAGCTGGCTCGGCGTGCCGCTGATGGCTGCCGGGGAGGCCATCGGCCTCTTTACGCTGGTCAAGGCCGAGCCCGGCTTCTTCACGCCGGAACGCGTCCAGCTGGTCGAAGCGCTCTCCGCGCCCGCCTCGGTGGCGATCGCGAACGCGCGCCTCTTCGAGGAGGTGCTCTCGGGGAGAGAGCAGATTCAGAAAATGGCCCGCAAGCTCGTGGAGGGACAGGAGAACGAGCGCCGGAGGATCGCGCGCGAGCTCCACGACGAGGCCGGGCAGCTGCTCACGTCCCTGATGCTGGGTCTGCGCCTTCTGGAGAACAAGACCGGAAGTCCGGAGGAGGTCAGGGGCAGCGCCCGGGAGCTCAAGAACATCGCCGGCATGGTGCAGGAGGGCCTGCACCGGCTGGCCAGCGATCTCAGGCCGGCCGCTCTCGACCATGTCGGGCTCGTGCCCGCGCTCGGGCATCTGGTCGCCGGCTTCTCGAGAGCGGGAGGACCTGCCATCCGGCTGGAGACTTTCGGCTTCGACGGAAAGCGCTTCTCGCCAGACGTCGACATCGCCCTGTACCGGATCGCCCAGGAGGCCCTGACGAACGCCGTCCGTCACTCCGGCGCCAAGGAGGTCAGCGTCGTCCTGACGTTGCGGGGCGCGGGGATCTCCCTCGTCGTCGAGGACGACGGCCGCGGGTTCGACGTCGAAGCCGCGAGCCAATCGAGTCGGCTCGGCCTCCCGGGCATCCGCGAGCGCGCGGAGATGCTCGGAGGTAAGCTGCTGGTCGAAAGCAGCCCTGGTTCGAGCACGACGCTCGTCGTGGAGATTCCAAATGTCAATTAGGATCCTGATCGCGGACGACCACGGAGTCCTTCGCGCCGGCCTCCGGGCACTCCTCAACGACGAGACGAACTACGAGGTGGTCGGCGAGGCCGCGACCTCGGATGACGCCTTGCGCGCCGCCATCGAGCTGAAGCCCGACTTCATCCTCCTGGACATTTCCATGCCGGGCGTCGGGGGGATCGAGCTGACCCGCAGCCTGAAGGAGAAGGTCCCCGAGGCGAAGGTTCTCATCCTGACCGTCCACGAAGACGCCACGCTCCTGCGCGAGGCGCTGAAGGCCGGCGCCGCGGGGTACGTCGTCAAGAGGGCCGTCGAGTCGGAGCTCCTCGATGCCATCGAGACCGCGTGGCGCGGCGACCTCTACATCCACCCCTCCATGACCCGGTCGCTGTTTCTGGAGGAACCGGTACGCGCGCCCGCGCCCCGGCGGGCGGACCCCGAGGCGCTCACGAGCCGCGAGGCCGACGTCGTGACATTCATCGTCCGCGGCTACACGAACCGGCAGATCGCCGAGAAGCTGTTCATCTCGGCGAGGACCGTGGAGTCGCACCGCGCGAACATCATGCAAAAGCTCGGTCTCTCGAATCGCGCCGAGCTCGTCCACTGGGCCGCCGAGCACAATCTCGCGGGCTGAGACGCGCCGGACAGTCCCTGCGGTTCCGTAGTTTCACCGGAGTCCCGCCCGCCGGCTCCGTATTCTCCACGTAAATTCCGTCTGCGCAGAACTCGTGTTTTCCACGCTTACATTGCGCGGGTTTCGGACCCATCTTCTCCTGAGACTGCGACGAGACAGTCGGAGGGGTCATATGTACCATCAGGTCACAGCGGAATGCGGGGTGCCTCATGAGCCGGAGTTTCCCGCCGGCCAGTGGCCCGACGCGGCGGACCGGGACGGCATCCTCGTTCTCGACTCGAAAAACGCCGTCATCGTCGATTCCAACCCGTTCCTGACGGAGATTCTCGGTTACCCGCGGGAGAAGCTCCTGGGCAGGTCGCTCCGGGGCACGGGTCTCCTCGCGGACAGCGTGCACGGCGACACCCTGTTCGAGAAGGTCCGGCGCGAGGGCTACGTCCGCTGCCCCGCTTTGAGGTTGAAGGCTCGCGACGGCCGCTGCGTCCTCGTGGACTTCGTCGGCAACGCGTACCGCATGGACGACAGGATCGTCGTTCAGTTCAACGTCGGCAGAGTCAGGGAGTGCTCCCTGTTGAAACGGGGATACTTCCCGGCGGAGGCGCCGGCGCCGGCCTGAATTGCCCCGGCTTCTCCATCATCGATAGGCTGATTGGTGCCGCGCGAGCGGCCCGAACGCCCCGAACGCGTCGAGCGTCGGGTCGCCGCTGAGCGATCTCGACACCCGCCAGCTCGAACCCCTCGGCTACGTCCCCCCGGAACCGGACCGCGAGACTCCGTAGTTTCTACGCGACGCTGCCCGAGACTGCGTATTGAATACGGACATTTTCCGAGTGCAGATTGCGTGTTTCTTACGCTTAAATTCGGCATGAACCGGCCCTAGATTCGCACCAGATGGACTAAACGTGGTTTGAAAAGGAGGATCTATGCGGGCACGCGTCTCGATCAATCTCACAATTCTGGTGCTGCTGTTCGCCGTGGCGGCGCCGGCGGCTCACGCCGGACTTCAGCGGGTCGGCCCCGTGAGTGCAGTCAATGGCTATCCCCTGTGGTACCAGGACACGACTGGCGTGGCGCTGGAGTTTTGCACGCCGCTAAACGCGTCCGAGCTGGCCGGCGGCTGGTGCGTGCTCCTGCCGGGCGACACGACGGCGCCCGAGTTGTTTCCCGGGAGCTTCTTCGACGAGCACTTCTACTGGCTCGCCGGAGCGGGCGTCAGAACCACCGGGCAGGTTGTTCTCGCCCTGGAAGGCGCCTTCGCCGTCGGCCCCGTCGTCCAGGGCGACCAGGTCGTTTTCGGCCGCGTCCGCGTCGTGCACACGAGCCTGCCTCAGGACGGCGACTACCACGTGGAAACGCCGTTCGGCAACTTCGACTTCCCCGGCATGCTGGCCGGAGAAAAGCTCTTCTTCACCTCGGACATCGGCATCGGCTGCTCGAGCCTGAACGGGTTCACCTGCGCGCTGAACTCGGAGATCGGGCCTTTCCTCCTTCCGTCGGCGACCCCCGGCGGCCCCGAAATGCCTCCGGTGACGGCCGCGAATCCGACTCCTGATACCGATCCGCTTCACTTCGGCGGGGGCGCTCCGACGGCTTACCCGGGGACCGGGAAGGCATACATCGCCGATCCGGCGCGCGTCGGGCCCGTGACGGGCAGCCCGGTGGGCCAGAACTACTTCCGCATCACGGCGACCCTGGGCGGGGTCACCACGCTCATCACGGAAGAGTTCTTCTTCAGCCTCAACGGCCGGGTCATGACGGGCGGGATGCCCGGCCTGGTCACGGTAAACCGTGCGAGCTACACCGACAAGCCGGCCCTCAACGAGAAGAAGCTCGATGTCTTCGCCACGGGCGCGCCGACCGGCCAGGGACGACTGCCCGCCGGCGTCGTACCGGCTCCGGCCAATCCAGCTCTCGGTTACTACCTGGCGCCCTGCGCGACGGATCCCGTTACCGGTGATGTGATCGGCGCGCCCAGCGGCGTTCCGGTCCTCCCGATGGCCGTCAGCGGCATGAACTGGTGGGGGCAGACCCAGTTCCTGCCCGCGGATGAGATCCCGCTCCAGGTCTGCGTGAGGGACTCCAACGCGCGCGACGCGTTCGGCAATCTGGTTCCGGCCTACTTCATGAAAGACGTGGCGGATGAGGTCGACATCACTGTCAGGAACTGGGACCCGACGCTTGGCGGCGGGACGCTGACGGTCGCGGCGACATCCAGCGATCTACGGACCCTGCCAACGCTGACCGTAGCCGGGTTTGGCCCCATCGACCCCGCGACCGGCCAGTTCCAGGTTTCGAACCTCCCTGCGCCGCCGGCCACGGTGACGGTCGTGTCGAATCGGACCGGCCTGGCCACTCTGGACGTCCGGACGGGCACCGGCTCTCCGTCGGTTCCGGCCTTCCCGGTGGCCAACCCGGACAGCGCGACGACGGCCGAGGACACCGCGGCGTCCAGCATCAACGTGCTCGCCAACGACAGCGTCAACGGCTCCCCGATCGACCCGCTCGTCGCGACCGTGCTCATCGTGCGCCCGCCGCTGAGCGGGACGGCAACACTCAATCCAGACAAGACCATCACGTACTCCCCTTCCCTCAACTTCTTCGGCACCGACGCTGTCGGCTACACGGTGACCGTGGGCGGGCAGATCTCGAACGAGGGGACCCTCACGGTCACCGTCGTTCCGGCGAACGACCCCCCGGTCGCGAACCCTGACACGGCCGCCACGTCCGTCAACCTTCAGATCCCGATCAACGTGCTGGCCAACGACACCGACCCGGATGGCCAGGCCGATCTCGCGGCCGCCCTCATCGTGACGCTGCCGGCTGCTGGAGCCACGGTGAGCTGCAACGGCGGCGTCCCCGCCGCAGTCGGCACGGTCTGCGCGGGCGGCAACCTGACCTTCACGGCGACGGCGTCGGCCACATTCACGTTCACTTACCGGGCACTGGATCAGGCGGGTACGCCGTCCACCCTCGCCACCACGGTGACCGCAACCGTCACCCCCGGTTCGGACGTCATCACGCTCACGGCAGGGGGGACGGAGTTCCGGACCTCGAAGCGGCGGATGGTCATCAACGCGACTTCGTCGGTCAACAGCCCGACCGTCATCCTGACTCTGCAGCCGTACGCCTGCCAGAATGTCGCCGGCCAGACACCCTGCCCGGCGAGCGGCACGTACAACCCCGACCCGGCAGCCGGAGGTCTGGGCAACACGTTCACGAACAACGGCGGCGGCACCCACGTCATCACGCTGATCAATGCGCCGCCGCCGGCCTGCAACCCGCCCAATGGTTTCTCGACCCCGTGCTCGGCGGCACCTCTCCGGGCCACGTCCAACCTCGGAGGAACGAGCGCGCCTCACGCCATCGACAGAATCCGGAATTAAAGCCGGGAGAGTCATGTCCCCCGCCGGTCGAAGAGCAGGTCCGGCTGCTCTTCGACCGGCTCTCTTCCCTTTCGGTTCGCCGGGAAGGAGCCCTCGTGAATTCGATCCGAAGAGTCTGGCTGCTGGCGGTTTTCTTCTGTATCGCGGCAGGCAGCGCCGCGGCCCAGACCGATCCGCGGGCCCAAATGATCAGCCCCTTCCCCGGGTCGACGCTTCCGGGAAAGACCGTGACCCTTACCTGGAGCCCGGGGGTCGGCGGCAACGACTACTTCCTGCAGGTCACGCAGGTTCCGTTGGTCGGTCGGGAGATCTTCTACGCGCCCCTCACGGTCGAGTCCGTCACGCTCGTCAACATTCCGACGAACGGCCTGCCGGTTTACGTCTACCTGTCCACGAAGTTCAAGGGCGAATGGGCAGAGCCGTTGAGCTACACCTATACGGCCGCGAACGCGGTGCCGACGACCATGACCGTCGACGACACGACCGTGGGCTCGAGCAACGCGACACAGAACGTCACCCTGACGAGCTCGGTGGCCGGGGGAATCATCAACCAGGGGACCGTCACCTTCCAGGTGGTGGACGGTGCGGTGAACGTCGGAGCGGCCGTCACCTCGGCCACGCTGACGAGCGGCAGCGCCAGCGCCAGCTACGCCTTGCCCGGAGGAACGGCCGCCAAGAGGTACACCATCAGGGCCGACTACTCGGGCGGAGCGAACTTCCATCCTTCGAGCGGCTCCGGAACGCTGACGGTGAGCGCGACGCCGCCAGCCGACTTCAAGGGTTTCGTTCCGATCGTCCTCGACGTCACGGGATTGGGGTCGGCGCACTACACCAGCGAGCTGCAGCTCACGAACCTGGGGGCCAGCTCCGCGACGGTCGTGCTCTCGTACACCGGAGCGATCGGCTCGGGCTCGGGGATCGTCATGGAGGACGTTCCTGCCGGTCAGCAGGTCGTCTACCCCGACGTCATCTCGCACCTCAGATCCCGGGGCGTTCCGATCCCGGTCCCGGGAAGCCAGGGGGGAACGCTCGTCGTATCCGCAGCCGCCGCCGGCGTCCGCGCGACCGTCCGCACGGGCGCCGACACCGCCGCTTCTCAGCCCTCGGGGCGCGCTGGCCTCGCGTACACCGACAGCGACCCGGCCGCCTCGTCGGCCGCCGCGAAGCAGTACGTCTGCGGCCTCCGGACGAACGACGCCGATCGCTCCAAGGTCGCGGTCTACAACATGGGCCCGGACCCCGTCTCGCTCGAGGTCACACTCGTATCCGGAGACGACGGGAGCGCCTTCGATGTGACGGCTGGCCGGCCGATCTCGCTATCGGCCTACGGCTGGTTCCAGTACGAGGACGCGAATCTCCTGAGAATGGCCGGATTTCCCTCCGGGTACGCGATCGTCGAGAGGGCCACGGGGAGCGGGCCGTTCGGCGCGTATGGAGTCGTCAACGACCAATTGACCAACGACGGCTCGTTCATCCCGGCGCTCCCGGGGACCTTCATCGGAAGCCGGCTGACCGTGCCCGTCCTCGTCGAGACGGGTGCCTTCGAGTCGGAGCTGATCCTGACGAATCGCGGGAGCGCCACGGCGACGTTTACGCTCCGTTACGTCGAGTCCCTGTCGCCGGCCGCGGGGCCGGGAGGGGCGATGGCCGTCGACGTGGCCGCCGGCCGGCAGAGGATCATTCCGAACGCCATCGACTTCCTGAGATCGAATGGAGTCGCCATCGGGGCCCGCGGCGGAGCGAGCTACGCGGGGAGCCTGCGGATCCATGTGAGCGGAGTCGGCCTCGAGGATGCCTTCGCGGGAGCGCGGACATCGTCGCTCTCGCCCGCCGGCGGGGAATTCGGGCTCTTCTACCCGGCCGTCGGATCGAGCCAGGAGTTCTCTGATTCCGCGCTCGTCCTCGGATTGAAGGCCGACGCGAACAACCGGAGCAACGTGGCGGCCATCCACACCGGAGCGGAGGGGACGGGTCCGATCACGCTGGAGTTCCAGGCGCTCGACGGCTCGAACGGCGGCACGGCGGTGGGGCAGCCTCTCTCGCTGACCTTGAATCCCGGAGGTTGGGTCCAGCCCCCTGGATTCTTCGCGAGCGGCGGCGTGCCGAACGGGTACGTCCGGATCCGCCGGACCGCCGGAGCCGCCCCCTGGTACGCCTACGGCGTCATCAACGACGGCGGCCAGCCCGGTCAAAGGACAGGAGACGGCAGCTACGTGCCCGGCGTCCAGCAATAGGGCCGAATCGCAAGGCCCACGGCACGACCTCCGATAAAAGCGTCTCCGTAGTTTCTACGGAGCCCTGCCCCCGCTTGCGTACAGATTACGGACATTTTCCTCAGAAAAATTAAGTGTTTTCCACCCTTACACGGAATCGATATCAGCCGCATCTTCTATTTGGAAAAAAACGATGAGTATGAATCTCAATCACGACAACCCGCCAGCGCTCTTTCGCTCAGCGAAAGAAAGGAGAAGCTCCATGAGTACCACCGCGAGGAGACCGTTCCACGAGGCGTCCCGAGACTCCCGGGAAGTAGCCGCTTCCCGGAGCGGCGCCCTTTTCATGTGCCTCGCGCTCGTCGCCGCGCTCGCGTGGGCGGGTGTCGCGACGGCGCAGCTGCCGTTAACGCCGGTGGGCGCGCAGTTCGACATCACCGGCTTCATCCAGAAAGCGACGCTGGACGCTCCCGGCGACGTACTCGCCGGTGGCACCGTCCAGGTCAACGGGCACACGATCATCGTGCCGCGCAACACGATCTTCCAGATGCCGGCTTTCGCCCTGACCTGGCAGCAGCTCTTCGATCTGGCGCCCGCCGCCGTACACCGGTGTTCAGACTGGCCTCGCGCTCGGTGACATTCCGCCGCCGCTCGGAACCTACGAAGTCCACGTGATGGGCAACCGTCGTCAACAACACGTACATCGCCGGCCTCATCTTCATGTCGCAGCACTCGCTGTTCAGCGGTCAGGGCTTCGTCAACTTCATGGACTACGCGAACGGCGAGATCCGTGTCGGCGGCGTGATCGGCGACCCGAGCACGGGCGCGCGCGTCAAGATCAACGACCCGAGCGGCCGGTTCGCTCCGGTCTATCCCGGGCGACACGCGCTTCACGATCGACAACGACAACCCGACGATCAAGACAGAGACCGGGTACCCGCTCTGCTTCCCGCACGTCGACCCGGCGGTGGCCGACGACCCGCTCTGCCCGCAGCGCAACCGGCCCGATCGACCCGACACCGGGTTCCCTTTCAGCATCTTCACGATGCAGGATCCCGCCACGCTGCCTCAGGTGGCGCTGCCGGATCACGGGCCGGCGACCGGGACGAACTCCTACGTCGCGGCTCCGCTCGAACTGGGTGACTACGTTTCCTATGCCGGGACCCTCATGAAGGACGGGGCGCAGCCCAGCGCGGGCCCGATGCCGGCCAACGGGATCGCCGGGACCTACACCGCGGCGCACACGATCACCGGGAACGTCGGCATCTTCACCGCGCCCGGCACGAACCCTGCCTACGTGGCGACCGACGTGATGCTCCTCGGCGTCGGCGGCCTGCCCATCGCCGGTCTCGCCCAGGAAGCGACCGTGAGGACCCGGTTCGAGGGCTTCACGACGGATGCGCGCTTCCGGCGCCGCCCGGAACATCACCCTGTGGGGCATCGACGTCGACGCCTGCAGCGCCCGCCACCGGCGACCGCTCCTGGGGCAGCATCGACATCGACCAGGGTCCGCCGACGGGCGCCGTCGCGGGTCGCTGGCGCTTCCGGCCGCCTCAAAGATCCTCAGCGGGCCGGCCGGCCGGCACGTACCTGCCGGCGACGCGCATGATGCGGTCCGTCCTCACGGGCGCGTACAGCGCCGCCGCGCCCGTCATCTCGAATAACGGGCTGATCACGGGACAGTACGCCGCGCCCATTTTCGAGTTACCTCTTCCCCGAAAACCTCGGGATCGGCAGCCCGCCCGTGCCGTTCAACTTCATCGACTTCCCGTTCCTCGTCAACGGCACGTTCGCGGCCCTTCCCGGCGTGAACGTCGGGCAGCTCGTTCCGTTCCCCGCGAACCCCGTTCCGGCCCCGCTCTGCGGGTTGCCGCCCCCGCCGACTCCCCCGACGGCCGTCGCCTCCTTCTCGCCCGCGGCGCCCGTCACCGGCCAGCTCGTCACGCTCGACGGCAGCGCGAGCTTCGATCCGAACGGCCTCGCCGTTGCCTGGGTGTGGACGGCGCCCGCCGGTATCACGCTCAACAGCACGACCGTGCCGAAGCCGACGTTCACGCCGACAGTCGCGGGAACGTACACCTTCTCGCTCACCGTCACGAACACGGAAGGCCTCTCCTCCACGCCCGCGACCGTCACCGTCACGGTGGCGAGCTCGGCCGCGGCTCTGCCTCCGACGGCGAACGCCGGCGCGGCCCAGACCGTGAACGCCGGGGCCGTCGTTCAGCTCAACGGCACCGCGAGCTTCGATCCGAACATCCCGGCCCAGGCCCTGACGTACGCGTGGACCCAGACCGCCGGCGCGCCGATCGCGACGCTGTCGAGCGCGACCTCGGCCACGCCGACGTTCACGGCGACGCCTACCCTCGCCCTGCACACGCTCACGTTCTCGCTGCGGGTCACGAACACGAGCCTGCTCACGTCCGCGGCGTCGACCGTCGTCATCACGGTGCGGGCCGCGGTGGCCCCGACCGCGAACGCGGGTCCGAACCAGTCCGTCCTGGCCAACACGGCCGCGACGAACCGGCTCGTCCAGCTCAACGGCGGCGCCAGCTTCGATCCCAACGGCCTCCCGCTCACGTACGCCTGGAATCCGGGCGGAGGCGTCGTGCTCAGCAGCACCACGATCGTGAATCCGACCTTCAGAATCCCGAACAACAACACGAGGTTCGACATCAACCTCGTCGTGCAGGAACTCGCTGAACCAGGCGTCCGGCACGGCCAGGGTCACGATCAACGTCGTCACCGTGCCGACACCGTCGCGATCACGGGCGTGATCTACCGCATCAGCAAGCAGCGCCTCGACGTGACGGCCACGTCCTCGATCGCGACCGCGAGCCCGACGCTGGCGCCGACGCTCGTCCTGAAGGGCTTCGGACTCAATGGGACCGACCTGCCGATGGCCTTCGCCGGCGGCACCTACACGGTCACCATCCAGGGAATCGCCGAACCGCTCACGGTGACGGTCACCTCGAGCGCCGGCGGATCGGCCACGTCTCCGGTGACGAGCCGCCTGAACTAGTAACGAACTTAGCGCGAGCGAAGGGGCGTCCAACCCGCCCCTTCGCCCGCCCGACCAATGCTGAGAAGACCGGCGCGGAGGGACCCGAAGATGTTACGCAAGCATGAGCCACCAGCCGCGGACCAGAGGTGGATCCTCACGCCCGGCGACTCGGTAACAACGATCGATCACACGACAAAGATCTTTCGCGAAGCGAAAGAAAGGAGAGGCACCATGACTACCCCCGCGAGGAGATCGCTCCACGAGACGTCCCGCGCTTCACGGGAAGAAGGGGCCGTCTCCCGGGCCGGCGCAGTCTTCGCGTCGCTCGCGCTCGTCGCCGCGCTCGCCTGGGCCGGCACCGCGGCCGCACAACTGCCGTTGAGCCCGAACGGCTCGCAATTCGACATCAACGGCTTCATCCAGTCGGCGACGCTGGACGCCCCCGGCGACGTCCTCGCAGGCGGGACAGTGACGGTCAACGGGCACACGATCATCGTGCCGCGCAACACGATCTTCCAGATGCCCGCCTTCGCGCTGACCTGGCAGCAGCTCTTCACGATGGCGCCCGCTCCCTACGGGCCCTTGCAGACCGGCCTCGCCATGAACGACGTTCCCGCGCCGCTCACGACGTACGAGGTGCAGGTGCAGGGCAACCGCATCGGCAACACGTACATCGCCGGCCTCATCTTCATGTCGCAGCAGTCGCTCATGGGCGGCCAGGGGTTCATCAACTTCATCGACTACGCGAACGGCGAGCTGCACGTCGGCGGCCTGATCGGCGACGCGACCACCGGAACGCGCGTGAAGATCAACGACCCGATCGGGCGCTTTGCCCCGGCGTACACGCTGGACCCCCGCTTCACGATCGACACGGACAACCCCACGATCGCGACCGAGACTGGCTACCCGATGTGCTTCCCGCACTCCAACCCGGCGGTGGCGGATGACCCGCTCTGCCCGCAGCGGAACCGGCCCATCGACCCGGTGACAGGCTTCCCCCAAACCATTTTCACGATGCAGGATCCCGCCACGTTGCCGCAGATGGCGCTGCCGGCTCACGGGCCGGCTAACGGGACGAACTCCTACATCGCGGCTCCGTTCCAGGTCGGGGACTACGTCAGCTATGCCGGCACCCTCTTCAAGGACGGTCCGCAGCCCAGCGCCGGCCCGCTGCCCGCCGCGGGAATGGCCGCGACTTACATCTCGGCGCACACGATCAGCGCGAACGTCGGGATCTTCACCGCGCCCGGCACGAACCCGGCCTACGTGAATTTCGAGTTTGCCCTCCTCGGCGTGGGTGGCCTTCCCATCGCCGGCCTTCCCCAGGAAGCGACCGTGAGGACCGGCTTCGGCGGCTTCACGACCGATCCCAGCCGGAACATCAGCCTCTGGGGCATCGACGTGGACTCGTGCACCGCCACGACCAGCGACCGCGATTGGGGTACGGTCAGCGTCGACCCGGGCCCGCCGACGGGCGCCGTGAAGGGGCGCTGGCGCACCCGGCCGAAACAGCAGATTCTCACGATGCCAGCGGCGGGCACCTACCTGCCGGCCACGCGCATGATGCGGGGCGCTCTCATTGGTGCGTACAGCGCCGCCGCGCCCATCATCTCGAACAACGGGCTGATCACGGGCCAGTACGCACTGCCCATCTTCGAATACCTCTTCCCGGAAAACCTCGGGATCGGCAGCCCGCCGGTGCCGTTCAACTTCGTCGACTTCCCGTTCCTCGTCAACGGCACGTTCGGGGCTCTCCCGGGCGTGAACGTCGGGCAGCTCGTTCCGTTCCCCGCCGCAAGCGTCCCGCTCCCGCTCTGCGGCGTGCCTCCGAACCCGCTCCCCCCGACGGCGAACGCCGGCGCCAATCAGACGGTGACCGTCGGAATAGTCGTCACGCTCGACGGCAGCGCGAGCTCTGACCCGAACGGGCTCGCCATCGCCTGGGTCTGGACGCCTCCCGCTGGCATCACCCTGAACAGCAACTTCGTGTCCAATCCGAGCTTCACGGCGACGACCGCGGGGACCTTCACGTTCTCGCTCGTCGTCACGAACACCGAGGCTCTCTCCTCGGCGCCGGCCTCCGTCACCATCACGGTGAACCCGGCGAATGCGACCCTCGCTCCGATCGCGAACGCAGGTGCCGCGCAGACCGTGGGTGCCGGAGCGACTGTCCAGCTCAACGGACTCGCCAGCTCCGATCCCAACGTCCCGCCCCAGGCCCTGACCTTTGCCTGGACGCAGACCGCGGGTACGGCCGTCGTGCTGTCGAACGCGGCAGCGGCCACGCCGACGTTCAGGGCGCCGACCCCGTTCCCGGCGGCGACCACCCTCACGTTCTCTCTGACCGTGACGAACTCGCCGGGCCTGCTCGCGTCAGCTCCGTCGACCGTGAACATCACGGTAAACCCGGTCGTCGCACCGATCGCGAACGCCGGCGTCGAACCAGGCCAAGAATCCAGGCCAGCTCGTGACTCTCGACGGGAGTCTGAGCTCCGATCCCAACGGCCTCCCGATCACGTACCAGTGGGTGCAGGTCTCCGGGCCAGCGGTGGTCCTCAGCAGCACCACGGCCATCAGACCGACCTTCACCGCACCGGCCTCGGGGACGATCGGCTTCACGCTCACGGTGAACAACGGGTTCCTCTCGTCGGTTGCCGCCCTCACCTCGGTGACGATCAACACCGCGGGCGTCGATACCGTGATCATCACGGTGGCCGAGTACCGCATCGGCAAGCAGCGCCTGACGGTCACGGCCAGCTCCTCCGTTCTCGACGGCACCCCCATCCTCTCGCTTATGGGTTACGGGGTGAACGGGTCCGGCGTTCCGATGTCCTTCCTCGGCGGCGGCCTCTACACAGTGGTTCTGACCGGGGTGCCGCAGCCGGCGACGGTTACGGTGAACTCGAGCCTCGGAGGCAGCCAGACCTCCCCGCTGACCAAGGTTCGTCCATAGACGGCAGTTCATAGAGCAGCGAAGGGGTGTCCAATCCGCCCCTTCGCCCTCTTCAACCAGCGACCCATGGCGAGCGAAGGGGCGTCCAAGTCGCCCCTTCGCCTTTCCCTTTCCACCTGATGTGCAGCAAGAAAGGCCGGCGAGGAGTCACTACCAGCAGACACATCCCGATCAGGGAAATCGTCCGTAAACAAGTCCATTCGTCTTCCCGGAAAGGACTCTGACAATGTTCATCAGCAGATCCGACAGAGTCCCAAGGCGCTCCCTGCGCGGCTCTCGAATCAAAGACTTCTTTCTCTACGTGCCATTGGTCGCGCTCCTCGCCTCATTCGGGGCGAAAGGCGGCGACCTGGCCGTCAAGGCGCCCGGCACCCCGCCGCCGGATCCCCGCCCGGCGCCTGGGACGATCGGCGGTAGCGGCAGCGGCCGCTGGCAGTTCGCGACACCGGTAGGGCTCTTCGTGGTCGATCCGGCGGTCGGTGAGATCGCCGTTCAGGGCGCCACCTCCGGCTCGCCCGGTCTCGTGATCGTCAACCTCGACAAGAAAGCTCCGCCGGTCGACACGACCGTGACGCTGAACGGTGTTCCGCTCGTCCACGCGTTCGGGAGCCTCACGGACCCGTTCACGGTCGACCCGGCCGGCCCGCAGCCGATCGTCGGCACGGGCGGTTTCATCACGCTCGTGGTGTCCTCGGCCTCGGCCGGCGTCCAGCGACAGCTCGTCCTCCCCTGCCCGAGCGACGTCGCCATGACCTCGGCGCCCCCGATCGGATCGAACCTCGCGGGGCACGCGTCGGTCCAGCTCGGATTCGCGTCCAGCATCTACCTGAACCCGGTCAACCCCCCCATCCCCGCGCTCGCGGGCGGCCCCTTTCCGAAAGCGACGCTCCTCGGCTACGACCCGAACACGGGGCGCCTTCCGCTCGGAAACCTCGGCGACGCGTTCGTCGGAGCCGGGCAGCTCGGCGTCACGGTTCCCCTCGCCCTGCCAAACACCGCGGGCGAGTACCTCATGGACGTCCGGTGGCCCGGGTTCTGGCAGGCGGACGGCGAAACCGGAGCGTTCTGCGGCCTCGCGAAGCGCTGGACCTACCTGAACATCGCCTGTCCGTCGATCGCGGTCGCGCCGGCGACGATCCCGCAAGGGACGGTCTCGTCCGAATACGCCGGTGCGACGTTCACGAGCGCCGGTGGCG
Organism: Thermoanaerobaculia bacterium; assembly: GCA_963809425.1. Taxonomy (GTDB): domain Bacteria; phylum Acidobacteriota; class Thermoanaerobaculia; order UBA5066; family UBA5066; genus Fen-183. Next base: position 147,845 of record CAWEJK010000002.1, on the reverse strand, counting down.
CGGCGCCCGTCGGCTACGCGCTCTCGGGAGCGCTCCCCGCCGGGATGAGCTTCAACGCGGCGACGGCCACGCTCTCGGGGACGCCGACGCAGTCGGGCACGCTTCCCCGTCACCGTGACCGCAACGGACGCGAACGGCTGCACCGGCAGCCGGAGCTACTCGCTCACCATCGCCGGCCAGCCGGGCGTGCCCGTGAGCCGCGAGGACATCGTGCCCGTCGTCCTGAAGATCTCGGGTATCGGGACGGTCTACTCCTCGGAATTGACGCTCGCGAACACGGGAAGCGCGGCCGTGGACCTGACGCTCACGTACACGTCCGAGCCCTCGCTCGCGGCCGGGACGGTGCCCTCGGGCGGATCCGTCGTGCAGCGCGTCGAAGCCGGACAGCAGCTCGTCATCGGCGACGTGATCGCCTACCTGAAGGACAGGAGCGTCCCCGTCGCCGCGGAAGACGTCGGCACGCTGCGCGTCTCGTATACCGGCACGAACGCCTCGCCCACCGTCTTCGCCCGGGCGCGGACGACGTCGCCGTCGGGCATCGGACGCTCCGGCGTCGGCTACGGCGCCCCTTCCACCGCGAATCTCGGCGCCTCGAAGGTCGCTGTCTACGGACTCAGGCAGGATTCCTCAAACCGCAGCAACATGGCCCTCTTGAACGCGGGCCAGGCCGGACCGGCCACCTTCAGAGTGACGCTGAGCTCCGGCGACCTCGGGGACGCGCGGCACGTCGCGCTCGGGGACTTCACCCTGCAGGCGGGCGAGTGGCATCAGATCAACGGGGTCCTCGCCGCCGCGGGAATGTCGAACGGCTACGCGACCGTGGAGCGGGTCTCGGGCACGGCCCCGTTCGTGGCGTACGGCGTGATCAACGACAACGGCACGAACGACGGCTCGTTCCTCGAGATGGCTCCGACCGCGCTCCCCGCCGAACCGCTGATCGTTCCGGCGATCGTCGAGACGTCGGTATACGAGACCGAGCTGACGCTGTCGAATCCGGGATCAGCGGACCTCGTCGCGACGCTCTCGTACGTGGAGTCGCTCTCGGCCGGCGGTGTCCCGGCGACTCCCGTCACCGTGACGCTGCTGGCGGGTGAACAGAGGACCATTCCGAGTGTGGTCGACTTCCTCCGCGCGCAGAACGCGGGCATCGGGGCGCCGGGCGAAAGCCACGCCGGGTCCCTGACGGTGACCTTCGCCGCCGCCGGCGTCCCGTCCAGCGGATGGGCGGGCGCCCGCGTCACGGCGGCGGCCGCGGGGGCCGGTCGCTACGGCGTGTCGTACGCCGGCGTTCCGGCCTCGGCCGCGGCGGTCATCGAGGCGTTCGTGACGGGCCTGAGGCAGGACGGCGGCACCCGATCGAACCTCGCGCTCGTGAACGTCGGAGACGTCGGGCGGCCCGTGACCCTGACCTACGAGATCCATAACGGCATCACGATGCAGAAGGCCGGCCAGGCCACGATCACCCTTCCGCCCGGCGGCTGGAAGCAGCTCAACTCGGTGCTGGCGGACTTCGGTGTCGCGAATGGTTACGTCCGCGTCCTGAAGGTGTCCGGCGACGACCGATTCATCGCGTACGGCGTCGTCAACGACGGCGGCCCCGTCAGCCCCGGGACGAACGACGGCAGCGTCATCACGATGGCCGGAGCCCGCTGAACCGATTGAAATCGCCTCTCCCTGCGTCGATCGCGCTTGCGGGTACGGGCAGGACTTCCTAAGCTCCGCCCATCTCGAACCGCGAAAGGACGTGAGGCGATGACGGTCAAGCCGAAACTCTCGAAGAGAAGAGAAGCGCTGTCGAACATCTTCAAGATGGCTCTCGCGCAGGAGAGGAGCGCCCAGGCTCTGTATCAGAGGGCGATCGCGCACTGCGACGACGAGGATTGGAGGTCGCTTCTGACGGGCCTTCGCGAGGACGAGGCAAGACACGAGGTGGAGCTGACGGCGCTCTACAAGCAGCTGAACGCGTTTCTCGAGGTCGAGGAGGCAGCGAGCTCGAGAACCAGAAAGCCGACGGTGACGAACAGGGCCGCCAAGAGCGGAAGGAAAAGTGCTCCATGAAGAAAATCGCCTTCGCCGTCGCTTCCCTCGCCGCCTGCCTGCCGCTCGCGGCCGGCGATCTTCACGGCAAGGTCGTCTGCAAGGTGGTTCCGGACTGCAAGGACGCCGTCGTCTACGTCGGCGCGATCGCGGGGAAGACGTTCCCCGCCCCCAAGACGCGCCCGAAGATCGACCAGAAGAACATGCTGTTCAAGCCGCACGTCCTCGCCGTGCAGCAGGGCTCGACCGTGGACTTTCTGAATTCGGATTCCGAGCTTCACAACGTCTTCACGCCGAACGCTTGCGCCGAGAGGTTCGACCTCGGAATGTGGCCGCAGGGCGAGGTCCGGAGCTACACGTACAAGAGGGAATGCGTGGTGACCCTCCTGTGCAAGGTGCATCCGGCGATGCTCGGGTTCATCGTCGTCGTCCCGACACCCTACTTCGCCATGGTGAAACCGGATGGCTCTTACGTGATTCCAGATTTGCCCGACGGCTCGTACACCGTCAAGACCTGGCACGAGAAGGTGAAGACGGCGCAGAAGTCCGTGACCGTCAAGGGGCCGACCGAGGCTCCTCTGGAGATCAAGCCGTAGCCGCCGGCGCCGGCGCCGGCCTTCGACCCGGCCGCCTTCTCGAAGAACCGCCAGCGGGTGTTGTGTTGGAGGCCGAGTCTTCTTTGCTCTCTGACCCGCCCCGCGAGACGCTTCTGGCGCAGCTCGAGCACCCTTCTCTCGGACGGTTAGCTCTCGGTTCGGGGGTTCGACCTTGCTCTGCTACGGCAGTTCATCCGGGTCTCTCCGAGGGGGTTCCGCTGCTTCGTACCAACAGCATTCCACCGGTTTACCCGGGTGAACAACCTCCTGAGTCTTTACTGCTAGAGGCGAATCCTCGTGACGGGAGACGTCCCCGACCCTCCCAGGCTCGAGTTGACCGTGACGGTGCCCGGCTGCGCCACTCCCGTCAGGATCACGGTGTAAACGCCGCCCCCGAGGAACGGCATCTGGATGCCGGTCCCGTTCGGGCCGAATCCCATCAACGTCAGGATGGGACCGCCGTCGGTGACGGAGGATGTGGCCGTGACGGTCAGGCGCTGCTTGACGGTGCGGTACTCGACCACCGTGATGATCACGTTGTCGGGCCCCGCGGTATTGACGGTGACGGAGACGAGGGCCGCGATCGAGGAAAGAATGCCGTTGCTGACCGTGAGCGTCAGGCCGACGGTCCCGCTGGCCGGCGACGTGAATGTCGGGCTGACCGCCGTGGCGCTGCTGAGGACGACCGCCGGACCTGCGACCTGCTGCCACAGGAACGTGAGCGGGAGGCTGTTGGGATCGGAGCTCAGGCTGCCGTTGAGCGTGACGAGGACGCCCGGGTTGACGGTCTGGTTCGGTCCGGCGTTCGCGATCGGCGCCGCGACGGGATTCACGGTGATGTTCACGACCGAGGGCGTGGACACGAGCAGGCTCGCGTTCGTCACCGTCAAGGAGAACGTCAGAGTGGTCGCGATGGGGAACGGCGTCGGCGCGGTGAACGTCGGCGTGACGGCGGCCGTGTTCGACAGCGTCACGAGCGGGCCCGCGGTCTGCGTCCAGGCGTACGTCAGGACCTGGGGCGGGACGTTGATGTCGACGCTCGCCGTCCCGTTGAGCTGGACGATCGACCCGGCGCCCACCGTCTGCGCCGCGCCGGCGTTCGCGATCGGAATCTGGACCCCGGTCGCGGGGTTCACGGTGATCGTGACGAACGAGGGAAGCGAGACGATCCCCGCGGTGTTCGTGACGATGAGCTGATACGTGAGGTCCACGCTCGTCGCCGGAGGGACGACGGGCGGCGCTGTGATCGAGGGCTTCGCAACGAAGAAGTTCGGCACGAGCGGCGTTGCCGGACCTGCCGTCTGGGTCCAGGTCCAGGCGATCGCGAGCCCGTTCGGATCGGAGCTCGCGCTGCCGTCGAGCGTGACGGGCGCCCCCACGGTCGTCACGAGAGGATTCGCGCTGGCAACGGCCGTCGGAGGGGCCGGGTCCGGCGGCGGGCCGCAGAGCGGGGCGGGGACGGCCGCGGCAGGGAACGGTTCGAGCTGACCGGCGTTCACGCCGGGGAGGGCCGCGAACGTTCCGTTGACGAGGAACGGGAAATCCTGGAGGTTGAGCGGCACCGGCGGGTTGCCGATCCCGAGGTTTTCCGGGAAGAGGAACTCGAAGATGGGCGCGTTGTACTGCCCCGTGATCAGCCCGTTGTTCGAGATGACGGGACTCGCGGCGCTATACGCGCCTTCGGATACGGACCTCATCATGCGCGTGGCCGGCAGGAACGTTCCCGCCGGAGGCATGAGGATGATCCTGGCCGGGGGCGCGAAGCGCCACCGCCCCTTTACGGCACCGGTCGGCGGTCCCGGGTCGATGTTGATCATTCCCCACAGGCGATCGCTGATCGTGGCGCTGCACGAGTCCACGTCCATGCCCCACAGGCTGATGACCCGGCTGATGTCCGTCGAGAAGCCCTCGAATTTCGTCCTCACGGTCGCTTCCTGGGGCAGGCCGGCGATGGGCATGCCGCCCACGCCGAGGATCATCACGTCGGTCGCGACGTAGACCGGAACCCTGCCGGGCGCAGTGAAGATGCCGAGGTTCGCGATGATCGTGTGCGCCAGGATGTACGTTGCGGCCATCCCTCCGGCCGGCAGAGGGCCGGCGCTGGGCTGCGGCCCGTCCTTCATGCGGGTACCGCCATACGTGATGTAGTCGCCCACCTCGAACGGCGCCGCCACCCACGCGTTCGTGCCGGCCGCCGGCCCGGGTGCCGCGCCCGGGTCCTGCATCGTGAAGATCGTCTGGGGAAACCCGGTCGACGGGTCGATGGGCCGGTTCCGCTGCGGGCAGAGCGGGTCGTCCGCAACCGCGGGGTTCACGTGCGGGAAGCACATCGGGTATCCGGTCTCGGTCCTGACCGTGGGGTTGTCCTCGTCGATCGTGAAGCGCGGGTCCAGCGCGTACACCGGGGCGAAGCGCCCGATCGGGTCGTTGATCTTCACGCGCGTGCCGGTGGTCGGGTTGCCGAGCACTCCCCCGACGCGCAGCTCCCCGTTCGCGTAGTCGATGAAGTTGATGAAGCCCTGGCCGGTATTGAGCGACTGCTGTGAGATGAAGATGAGGCCGGCGATGTACGTGTCGCCGATCCGGTTGCCCAGCACGTGCACTTCGTACGTCGTGAGCGGCGCCGGATTATCGGTCGCCGCGAGGCCCGTCTGGACCGGTCCGTACGGAGGGGGGGCCATCGTGAAAAGCTGCTGCCAGGTCGCCGCGAAGGCCGGCATCTGCAGGATCGTGTTGCGCGGAACGACGACGGTGTGACCGTTGACCTGGAGCGTCCCGCCGGCCAGCACGTCGCCGGGAGCGTCCAGCGTGGCGGCCTCGATGAAGCCGACCATGTCGAAGGGCGAGCCGACCGCCTGCAGCGGCTGCTGCGCCCCGGCGGCTCCGGCCCACGCGAGCGAGGCGAAGAGAACGAGCGAGACCGCCCCTCCATGCAACCTGCCTAAGGTGTCGCCTTGCGATGTCCTTGCCGAGGTATTCATGGGGGCTTCTCCTGCGATGAAGGATACCGTCATGGAACGCTCGTGTCTGCGCGGTAGGGGTCGAGGCCGAGGAAAGTCTGGAGCGGAGGGAGGCCCTCGGCGGGAAGGCCGAGGGCGCCGACGGCCGGGATCTCGCGGATTTGCTCGGTGTCACGGAAGCCGCCCGGGCCGATGAGGTTGAAGTTGCCGACGATTTGGGAACCCTGCTGCCTCGAGCCGTTGGGAATGAACAATTGCGGATGGTCGAACGGGGCCATTTCCTGCCGCACTCTTTCGTCGGTGAGCGTGAGGAGGAAGGCCACGAGGTTTTCCTTCTGCTCTTCGGTCAGGGACAGGTCGAGGATGTCGAAGTGCAGGTCGGCGATGTTGTCTTCGTGGAAGTCCCCGCCTCGGTCGTACTCGTCCACGACCTGGCGCAGGGTGGCCTGCCCGCCGTGGTGAAAATACGGGCCCGTCAGCTCGACGTTTCTGAGGCTCGGGGTCTTGAAGGCGCCGCTCATGGCCGTGCGGGTCGGGTCCGGAAAAGGGGCCCCGAACGGCAGCGGCGCGACGTACTGCGCGACGGCGGCGGGCAGCAGCCCCTGGCGGGCCAGGACTCCGAGCCGCGCCTCGGACAGCGGAAACGGCGTACCCGTGAACGGGTTGACGAACGGCGAGTCGCCGCCCCGGCCGACGTCGTCGGTCGTCCTGCGCGCGCCGGTGTTGTACCAGCCGCCGTCGTAGAAGGCGACTCCGTCGCTCATCAACATGATTTCGACGCGGTTCGCGGCGGCCCCCCGGAACGTGAACGACGCGTTCGTGAACTCGGGTCCCGCGTGGCAGTTCGCGCAGGCGCCCTGCTCTCTCTCGAACTCGCTCTTGCCCGCCGAGAGAAAGACGCCGAGGCCGAGCGCCTGCTTCAGCGTCAGGGGGTTGGACTGGGGATTCTCTGCGTACCGGTCGAACGGCGTGTCGTCGGAGACCAGCGTGGACTCGTAGGCCTGGATGGCCAGGCCGAAGTAGAAGGCGAAGTTCGCCTCCATCTGGGTGTACTCGTCGAGTCTCAGCGGGCGGTTGGGTTTCGCCGCAAAGGCGGGTCTGCCGTTGGCGAACGTGACGATCATCGGGGACTGCCAATACGGCTTCCAGAAAGCGGCCCTGATCATCGAGCCGTAGTCGGTGCTGAGGCCCTTGGATCCGAACGGCGCCATGGACAGACGTCCGAGGACGCTGTCGGCAGGATGCACGGTCTGCATGGCGAGCGCCCGCAGCGTGAGCATCTTCTTGCCCACGTCCGGCCACGTCCGGCCCGAGAACGACATCTCCATGTCGGAGAGCGGCGGTCCTGTGGCCTGCGAGGCCAGGCTCGCGTTCTCCATCCGGATGATCTGTTTCTGAAGCGTGCCGTCGACCTGAACGAAGATGCCGGAATCCATGTCGAGCGGGCCGAACGGGTTGTTTCCGTTGAAATAGAGGTTTGCCCGGCCGTCCCAGAAGTTGTGGACGTTGAACACGGCGTTGATCACGCTCGGTGTATTGCGGGGAGGGACCCTTCGGATGTTGACGCCGTTCACGTTGAAGTCCGGGTCGGCCAGCGGAGTGCCCGAGTCGCGCGCCTGGCCCGGGTTGACGTGCGTGAACAGCGTGGCATACGTCCCCTGCGAGGACGCCACGTCGTTCGTGTCGAACAGCACCGTGGAGCCGCGGTTGTTCGGATCGGCGAGCTTGTGAAACGGGAAGTGCGATGCCTGGAGCTGGAAGTTCGGCCCACCGAGCTGGTACGTGTCGTCGGGCGCGACGCTGCGCAGGCCCGGATCGAGCTGGCCCATCGCCCGGTCGTCCGCCCCGGCGTGGAAGTGGCACGAGGCGCAGGCCTGGTTGTCGCTTCCGAGCTGCATGTCCCAGAACAGAGCCTTGCCGAGCTGGATCAGCGCCGTCTTGTTCCGGACGTACGTGCCAAGGTCCGGGGGTTCCGGGATCGGGACGGTCTTGAGCGAACGGGGAATCCCGGGTGCCGGCTCCTGCTGCTGGCCCGACGCCAGGCCCGAGGTCAGCGCCAGGCAGAGGCCCAGCAGGGCGCGGAGCGTCTTGATGCTCTCGGGCCGGTTCTGCAAGGCATGACGGGCTGACCTGCTCATCGTCGTTTTCAGTTCTGCAGGCCGCTGGCGCTGCTGACCTTCTCTGCCGGGACGGCTGCGGCGCGGGCGCCTTTCGCCTCGAGGAACCTGACGAGCGCGTCCACGTCTTTCCCGTCCAGGCGGAGGTTCGGCATCCGGAGCTTTCTGTACTTGGCGAAAAGAGCAGATGCGATGGGGTCGCCGGAGGCCAGCACCTCGTCGGGGGCCGCGATGTAGCGGGTGAGCCAGTCGTGGTCCCGGGCGAAGGCGACGCCGGCGAGGTCCGGTCCGAGCCTGTCGCCACTGCCGACGGTATGGCAGGGGCTGCAGCGGGTCTTGAACAGGTACGCTCCCCTGTCGGACGTGCTCTCGTCGGCAGGCGGCGCTTTCGTGTAGCTCTCGCCCTTCTTGCGATCCTTCCACGACGACAGCCAATCGCCGACCATGACCGCGATGTAACGGGGGTCGTCCGTGGCGCTGTCCCGCAGCCACTGGCCGGTCGTCGTGTTACCCATCATGAGCGTCGTCGCGTGGTCGGTCAGCTCGTTCTGGCCGGGGCCGGCGGCCTGCCCCAGCTTCTTGCGCACGAGCTCGATGTCCGACTTCTTGCCGGTGAGGAACAGCCAACCCGGGCCGGCCTTGTACCTCTCGGCATACGCCTTGAGGGCAGCGGGCGTATCCCGTTTCGGATCGAGGCTGATCGAATAGAAGAAGACGTCCTTCCCCATCCGGTCCCCGAGGATTCGCTGCACCTGGACCAGCTTCGCGGTCTCGAGCGGGCACGAAGCGCCGCACTCGGTATAGATGAAGTTGATCAGGACCTTCCTGTCCTTCAGGAGGTCGTCCCAGAAGCGAACCGTCTTCCCGTCCTGAGTCGTGAAAACGACGTTTGGAAAGTAGCTCGACCCCCAGGGAGAATCAGAATCCGAATCTTCGGCCAGAACGGTACCTGCACAGAGGACGGCCGCGGCCGCCAGGAACAGCGCGGCCACGGGCGCGCGATGGTCCGGTGGTCCTTGATCGGGTTGCTCGGGTTTCTCATCGGTCCATCTCCTTTCGCTCCTGCCGTGCTCAGAACGCGGTCGGGAGAGCCGTCGATGAGAGCCACTCGCATCCCTGCGGAGTCGGGTTCGGAGACGGCATCGGCACGAGGCCGCGGCCGATCTCCCACCGCAGGAGCATGGCGTTGTCCTCGTGCACCGTGTTGTGGCAGTGCTCCATGAACATCCCGCCCCAGTCGCGGAACTGCATGGTGAGCGTGACGCTGCCGCCCGGGCGGAGCCGATAGACGTCCTTGCGGCCCCGCTCCCACGCCGGCACGTTGCGCGGCGCTGCCGTTGCGGGCGAGGATCTGGCCCTCCTCGAAGTGGATGTGGATCGGGTGATCCCAGCCGCCGCCGCCGTTGATCAGGTTCCAGACCTCGCGCGTGCCGAACTTGCGGCGCCGCCGAGATGCGGTTGAAGTCGGCGGCGAGCACCTGCGCCGCCGTCCGTCTTGATGCCCCACGGACCGATGAACGCCGCGAGGGGTCGTTGCTCGGTCTGCTTGGCGCCGTCGCCGAACACGAAGTTCCGGACCGCGCGCCACCGGGATCTTCGACAGGTCGGGATTCGGAATCAGCGTCGCTGGGCACCTGGCTCAGGTCGGGCTGCGCCGGGTCGCGCACGACCCGGAACTCCAGGAACCGCCCGACGCACGGATCCGCCGACTTGCCGGACAGCGCGTCGGCCAGCGACAGGTCCTTCGGCCGGCTTCTTGCCGTCCTGGTGCTCGCAGAGGTTCACCAGGTGAGCTTGTCGCCGACCTGGTACTGCGAGAAGTCGATGACGATGTCGTAGCGCTCGGCGATGCCCTGCTCGTCGAGCTGCGTGCAGCGATCACCGGGCTGCGGCAACAGGTTCCCGTCGTTGGCGATCTGGATCATCGGCTGCGCGTGCCCGATGCGTTGGCGAGGGCCACCTTGAAGAAGCGCGACACGCTCGCGTTCAGGATGCGGAAGCGGTACTTGCGGCGCTCGACCTCGAAGTACGGCTTGTAGGCGAGGTTGACGGTCATCACGTCGCCGAGGAACCCGTCGAAGTTGAAGATGTCGAAGTACAGCTGTCCGTTCTGGTCGAACGCCTTGTCGGCCAGCATCAGGTTCACGTCGTAGTCCAGGTTGCCCCAGTCCTTCGCCGTGCCGCTCGGGCAGCCGCAGGTTGACGCCGTCGTTGATCGCCTCGTTGCCGCGGTCCAGGCCGCTGTAGATGTTGAACATCGCGGCGTTGCCCTTGTACACGTTCTGCGACGTGAAGCTGAACATGTGGTCGTGGAACCAGTGCGTGCTCATCGTCTCGTGCCAGTCGCCCGGGACCTTGATCGAGGCCGCCGCTGTCGTCGGGCGTGCCGGCCTGCGGATCGGTGGCGTCGGTGTTGATGCTGTAGTGCCCGGCCAGCACGATCGGCCAGTGGTAGTCGTAGAACTGGCCCGGGAAGAAGTAGGCGCCGGTGAAGCCGTCGTTCTCCGCCCCGTGGTGGCCGTTGTGCTCGTGCGTCGAGATCGTGTGCCGCCCGAAGCCGCCGTTCTTCGGACGTCCGCCGGGAGCCTGTTGTGGTGGCGGAAGAGAATCGGCTCGCCGTACCGGCCCTGAACGAGCTTCGGCGGAATCGTCCCGTTGAACGTCCACACCGAGTTCGGGTCCTGCGTCGGCAGGTTCGGGTGGAACCTGAAGCGAATGTCCCCGTTCGGGTTGATCCGGGCCCCCTCCTGCGTGACCTCGATGGCAACCTTCGGCGGCATCGTGTCCCACCGCTGGTGCGACCAGTCCGGCCCCGGCGGGCGCCCCTCGATCGGGCCAAGGCCTCCACCTAGAGCCGCCGGGACCGGCTGCAACTTGTCGTTGCACTCCGCCGTCGGCGCAGGATCCAGGCTCGAAACCGGCTTCCGCGGCTGGACCTCCATGCGGAGCATCGGCTGCGTGAACGCCAGCCCGTTCGTCCCCGGGCTGAATGGAATCCCCGTCGGAGCCGGCATCGGCGCGGGTGCTGCCGACGAACGGGCTCAGGCCGCGGATCGGCATCAGCAGGCCGCATGCCCCGACGAGGCCCCACTTGATCAGCTCCCGACGGTGGATCTGGCCGTGCGAAAGCGCCTTTACGATTTCGAGACGGTTGCTGCGGGCGTTCTCGGCTACCTTGAGCCTGCGCTTCGATGCTTTTTCTGTGAGGTACACTTCTCTTCCCTCTTCCTTCCTGTCATCACTCGCGCTGTTCCCGGCAATCGCGGCTCTTTTCTTACCCGCACGAAAGATAGGCTCGACCGCGGCGCGCCGTAATGGGAAGAAACACGGAAACTGCGTCTACAAAATGTCCGCGTTAAGTACGCAGCGGCCTGCGAGTATCCGTAGAAACTACTGATTGGCGGGTCGCGGGACCCGTTTCGAGCTCACTGGAAGAAGCCGTTTACGTCTATGACGACGTCGACCTGCCCCGAAGAGACATTCAGGATGTTGATCGCCCCGGAACCGTCCGTCGCGACCTGCACGATCTCGTTGTTCGCGCGCGTCCGGCCAGCGTTGAAGCTGATGCTGCTCGTCGGGGGGGCGCCCTGATTCCCCGCATAAAGGACGAGGTGGCCGGTCGCCCCCACGTTCGTGACCGTCACGTTGAGCGACACGGCCCTGGCGGCCGCCGCGATTCCGCAGGTCCCGTCCGCCAGCGTGAAGGACCGGGTTCCCCCGGCGGGAATCGGGGCGTTTGGCCTCGTGTCGAGGATGCGGCAGGGCGTCACGGCGAAATACGAGCCGGGCGGGGTCCCGACAGCCCCGTTCGTGAAGGCGAGCGCGTCCGTGTTGTCCGGCAGCGCGCCTCGGTTCGACACCGCGCCGGCGGCGGGGTCGATGACGACGAGGTTGCTTTTCGCCGGGACTTGATTATTCGAGTTGACGCCGAAGAGGAGGCCGTTCGGGTCGACGGCGAGGGCGTTGATCTGGCCGGGCTGCGTGTCGTTCCCCGGCTGAGGGGCTCCCGTCAGCGTCGGGCCAACCGTCGTGATGCCCGTAGAGGGATCGACCGTGCGGAGCGCTCCGGTGGCGCCCGGGCTGATCGGGCCGGCGACGTTCGCAGCGGCGTTTCCCGTGAGGTACAGCTTGCCGCGAGCAAACGAGAGGCCGTTACCCCCGCCTCCCGCGAAGCCGGGATCGCCTGGAGGAACCCTGGTTTGGGCCGCGGTCGAGAGGTTGATCCTGTAAAGACCCTGCGTTCCCTGATTCGCGGACCATCCGTAGAGCGTGCTGCCCGAGTCGAACGTGATGTCGCCGACGGGGTTCGCCATCTGTCCGATGAGCGCCGCGGCGCCCGTGGCGGGGTTGATCGTGACGAGGCTGCGCGGGTTCAGGACCCCCGTGGCATTCGACGTGGCCCCGTAAAGGATGCCCGTCGCGGGATGGACGGCGAGCCCGGTCAGGCCGATGGCCGACGCGCCTATCACGGTCGGGCCGACGAGGGTCGACGCGCCCGTCGCGGGGTCGACCGTGTAGAGCTTTCCCGCGGCGCCATTCGATCCGGTCGCCGCGTAGAGAGTCTGCCCCGAGGCGCGAGAGCTCGAGACCGTGACGAGAACCAGGGCCAGCGCGAAGAGGGCTCGTTTCATGGGGACGTTGATACGCCTTTCAGGCGGTTACTGGAAGAAGCCGCTCACGTCTATGACGACGTCGACCTGCCCCGAGGAGACGTTCAGGATGGCGATCGCCCCGGAACCGTTCGTCGCGACCTGCACGATTTCGTTGTTCGCGCGCGTCTGGCCGATGTTGAAGCTGATGCTGCTCGTCGGGGGCGAACTGATTCGCCGCGTAGAGGACGAGATGGCCGGTCGCCTGCACGTTCGTGACCGTCACGTTGAGCGACACGGCCTTCGCCGCCGCCGCGATTCCGCAGGTACCGCCCGCGATCGTCAGGGCCCGGGTTCCCCCCGCGGGAATCGGGGTGGTCGACCGCGTGTCGAGCATGCGGCAGGGAGTCACGGGGAAGTACGAGCCGGGCGACGTCCCGCCGCCTCCGTTCGTGAATGCGATCGCGTCCGTGTCCGCCGGCAGGGATCCCCGGTCCTGCACGGCTCCGGTCAGCGGATTGATGACGACGAGATTGACCGTCGTCGGGGAGATTCCTTGATTCGTGTTGACGCCGAAGAGGATTCCGCTCGGATCGGAGGCGAGCGCGGCGATCGCGCCGGGTGACTGGGGGGCTCCGGTCAGCAATGGACCGGCTGTCGTCGCGCCCGAGGGAGGGTCGACCGTGCGCAGCACCCCGTTCGACCCGTTCGCCGCGAGGTAAAGAGTTCCGCCCGCGAACGAGAGGCCGTTTCCCGAGGTATTCGTGAGCCCCGAGATGCCAACCAGGGTCTGGACGCCGGTCGTGAGATTGATCGTCACGAGCGACTTCTGCGTTCCGCCGGCCTGCCACCCGTAGAGCGTTCCGCCCGCGTCGAAAGCGATGTCGCCGACAGGATCCACCATTTGTCCGATGAGCGTCGCGGTGCCCGTCGCCTTGTCGATCGTGACGAGGCTGTGGAGGTTCGTCGACGGCCCGCTGTTCACCGTGGCTCCGTAAAGGACGCCCGTCGTCGGATGGAACGCGAGACCGGTCAGGCCGATCGGCGAGAAGCCGATGAAGTTCGGGATCCGGGTCGGGCCGACGACGGTCGAAGCAGCGGTCGCGGGATCGACGGTGTAGAGGACTCCCGAAACGCCGTTCGAACCTGTCGCCGCATAGATGACCTGCGCGACGGCGCGGGAGCCGGAGGCCGTGACGAGAACCAGAGCGAGCGCACAGAGAGTTCGGTTCATGGACGATCCTCCCCTATTTCTACGGGGCAAAATTGTAATCGATTCGAAGCAGAATCTCTCGGCTAAAGATAGAGAAAAACCCGAAAGCGGCAGCAGCTAAGTAGTTCCTACGGATGCCTTTCGGAGATTGCGTATTCAGTACGGACAATTTGCAAACGCAAATCCCGTGTTTTCTCCCGTTACACGTCGGCGAGGTCGAGCCTAGGTTTACCAGCGTGCAGCCGAGTACGTCGGGTAAGGAGAAAAGGGAGAAGGCGATGAGCACGAAGAAGAAGCAGGGTCGGATCAACAGGCGCGAGTTGCTGGGCCTCGGGGTGATGGGCGGAGCGGCCGCTCTCATCGGTCGAAAGGCGCTGGGGGCATGCACCCCAGGCTTCATCGACCAGACGCCGATCGACATCACCCTCGCCCATACGGCGACAGGGCAGGTGATCGAGGCGTTCCCGACCAGTCCGCTCATCATGAACCCGTTCACCGACCCGATGGCGATTCCGCAGGCCATGAAGCCGGGGTACCGCCAGCCCGACGGCACGCTGACTCCGAACGCCACGAACGCGTGGACGGTCCGGACGTCAGGCCACGGGCCCGGAATCTGCCATCCCGGCCCGGGAAGCGGCGACCAGGACGCGCTGGGCGCGAGGGGCCGGAGCTCCAAGGATCCCGTCACGGGAACGACCTATCAGCTTCCGGACGCCGGGACGCATCAGCTCTGGCCGGGGACGCCGGGCACCGTGCTCGCGAACTACCCGTCAGAGCCGATCTACTACCACATCAGGGTGCAGGTGGCCGAAACCCAGTTCACGACGTCGCCAGTGCAGGCCGATCGACAAGGACGGCAAGTTCATCTCACTGCCTCCGGGCGCGAAAGCCTCCCCGTTCAACGGCGGGTACATGCTGCCCCGCAGCACGGGCTACAACTTCAACGGCACGTTCCCGGGGCCCATGATCAACGTGGAGTACGGCAAGCCCGCCTGCGTCCGCTTCGAGAACGACCTCGACATCAACCCCGGCTGCCTCGATCGTCAGGACTTCGGGGCTCCGGACTGGGCGTTCCTCACGCACCTGCACAACGGCCACACGGCGCCGGAGAGCGACGGCCAGCCCCACCACATGACGGATCACGACGGGGGCTACCAGCCCGGCGGAGTGGTGCGACAACCTCTACCTCAACTATCCGGCCGGAGGCGACGACAACGAGAAGCAGTCCTTCCTCTGGTTCCACGACCACCGGATGCACCACACCGGCCCGAACGTCTACAAGGGGATGGTGGGGCTCATGCCGCACTACGACCCGGTCCTCGATCCGGGAGACGAGACGGCCAGGTTCGCGCCGGGGAGCAAGGCGCTCGGCCTGCCCGGCGTCCGGACGAACAACCCGGACGGGAGCTTCGACGTCAAGTACGACATCCCGTTCGCCCTCTACGACTGCGTCCTCGATGACGGCGTCACCCCGCACGAGGATTTCCACAACGGTAACGGCGAGGTGCACCCCGAGTGGTGGGGAAAGACGTTCTTCCGCCACTTTCCGAACCACGGTTTCGTGGGCGACATCTTCACGGTGAACGGGACGGCCTACCCGGTGCTGCACGTCAGCCAGCGGAAGTACCGGCTCCGCTTCCTGGACTGCTCGGTCTCGCGGATCTATCAGCTCTGGCTCATGCGGGGGACGCCCGTTGCCGCCCCGGGAAAGGCAGGCCAGCAGCAGCTCCCGAACGGCCAGCAGTGCATGAAGTTCACGCAGATCGCGAGCGAGGGGGGGCTCCTGCCGAACCCGATCGTCCGCAACTCCTTCGAGCTCTGGCCGGCGAAGCGCCGCGAGTTCGTCGTCGACTTCACGAAGTACCAGGACGGGTCACCGACCAAGCCCGGCGACGTCATCTACCTCGTGAACTCCCTCGAGATGCCCGACGGGCGCAAGCCGAACTTCCCGTTCGATCCGAACTTCATTCCCAAGGATTACATGGTTCCGATGGTGAAGATCGTCATCGACGGCCCCCCGCCCGAGCAGGATCTGAGCGTGGTTCCGAGCGTTTTGAAGCCCCTGCCGGTCCTCCCGCCGCTGACGAACCTGCCCCAGCGGCAGTTCACGCTGCAGCGCGGCAGCGTCTCCGGCGGAGGCCTGAGCGAGACCCAGTGGCTCATCAACGGGCTCCAGTTCGATCCCGTGAACGCTCTCGCCCTCCCGAAGCAGGGGCAGCCGGAGATCTGGACCATCCAGAACGGAGGCGGCGGCTGGGTCCATCCGATGCACATGCACATGGAAGAGCACCGGGTCCTCTCGCGCAACGGGAAACCCGCCCCGGATGCCCTCCATCCGGATGACACGGGCCGGGAGGACGTCGTCGCGCTCTACCCGAGCGAGTCCGTGAAGTTCTACCGGAACTTCAGAACTTACAAGGGAAAATACGTCGCTCACTGCCACAACCTGGCGCACGAAGATCACAACATGATGTTCGGCTGGACGATCGTGTAGGCTTCCGAGGTAGGACCCCCCGGCGCTCCGGCGCCGGGGGGTTCGGGTCGCTTACATGAGAAAAGCCGCTTACGCCCTCGGGCTGCTTCTGCTGATCGGCGGGGCGTTCGTGGCCGGATCCCGGTACAGCCGGCTCGAAGATCGTCGAGCCCACGGCCACCGAAGCCCGGAAGATCCTCTACTACACGTGTCCGATGCATCCGGCCATCAGGTCGGAAAAGCCGGGGACGGCACCGTGCTGCGGCATGAAACTGGAGCCGGTCTACGCGGACGCGGGGCCGGCGACGGCCGACGAGGCAAGCCGTCCATCTTCCGCGCCTTCCGGAAGCGCGCCGATAGGCCCGGGGAAGCAGCAGCTCATCGGTGTGACGGTGAGCCCGGTGGAGAAGGTCTCCGGCACCCGCACGCTTCGCCTGTTCGGCAGGGTCGTCCCCGAAGAGGGCCGGGTCTACCGGCTCAATGCGGGGATCGATGGCTTCATTCGGGACGTGTCCGCGGTCACGACCGGGAGCCAGGTCCGGAAGAACCAGCTGCTCGCCACGTTCTCGGCGCCCTTGGCCGCGCAGATTATCCAGACGTACATCCTCAACCTCGGCGCCTCGGATCGCTTCAGGCAGAGCGCCTCGGAGGGGCTGCCGGAGGCCGACTCCGTTCCGGCGGCGAACGCGAACGTTCAGTACCGCGCCGACCAGGTGCTGAACCTCGGAATGTCGGCTCTCCAGATGGACGAAATCAGGCAGACGCGTCAGGTCCCTTCGGAGATCAAGATCGTGTCGCCCGCCGACGGCTTCGTCCTCTCGCGGAACGTCTCGCCCGGCCTGAAGTTCGACCGGGGCGCGGAGTGGTACAGGATCGCCGACCTGAGCCGCGTCTGGGTCCTGGCGGACGTCTTCGAGAACGAGGCCCACGACCTTCGAACCGGCGTGCGCGCGCAGGTGTCGCTCCCCACGGAGCGGAAAACCCTCGGGGCCCGTGTCGCCGAGGTCCTGCCGCAGTTCGACGCGGCCACCCGGACGCTGAAAGTGCGGCTCGAGACGGACAACCCGGGCTACGTTCTCCGTCCGGACATGTTCGTGGACGTGGAGCTGCCCGTCCCCTTCCCGCCCACGATCACCGTTCCCGTGGATTCGGTCCTCGACTCCGGTCTCAGGAGAACGGTCTTCGTCGAGCGCGGCGAGGGGGTCTACGAGCCTCGCCAGGTTGAAACCGGCTGGCGCTTCGGCGACCGGGTGGAGATCGTCAAGGGCCTGACGCCCGGGGAACGGATCGTCGTGTCGGGCACGTTCTTCCTCGACTCGGAGAGCCGGATGAAGGCGGCTTCAGCCGACGCCGCAGGCGGGCGCCAGCCGTGATCGACCGGATCATCGAGTTCTCGGCGAGAAACAGATTCACCATCTTCTTCCTGACCGCCGCGGCGGCGCTCGTGGGCTGGTGGTCGATGCAGCGCTTGCCCCTGGACGCGATCCCGGACCTCAGCGACACGCAGGTCATCGTCTACTCGCGCTGGGACCGGAGCCCCGACATCGTCGAGGACCAGGTCACGTATCCCATCGTCACGGCCATGCTCGGCGCCCCGAGCGTGAAGGCCGTCCGCGGCTTCTCCGACTTCGGCTACTCGTACGTCTACGTCGTCTTCGAGGAGGGCACCGATCTCTACTGGGCGCGCTCGCGCACGCTGGAATATCTCTCGGCGGTGCTGCCCCGCCTCCCGCAGGGCGTGAAGACCGAGCTGGGCCCGGACGCGACGGGCCTGGGCTGGATCTACCAGTACGTGCTCGTGGACGAGTCGGGAAAGCACAGCCTGGCGGAGATGCGGTCCGTCGAAGACTGGTACCTCCGTTACCACCTGAAGTCCGTCGTGGGCGTCGCCGACGTCGCCTCGCTCGGCGGGTACGTGCGGCAATTCCAGGTCAACGTGGATCCGAACCGGCTGCAGGCCTACGGCCTGCCGATCAGCCGGGTGGTCGACGCCGTGCGCGGCGGCAACAGCGACGCCGGCGGCCGGCTGATCGACTTCGGCGGCACCGAGTACATGGTGCGGGGGCGCGGCTACGCGCGGTCCGTCGCGGACTTCGAGAACATCGTGCTCGCCGCGAGCGAGACCGGCACGCCCATCCTCGTGAAGGACATCGGACAGGTCGTGCTCGGCCCGGACCTCCGCCGGGGCGTCGCCGATCTCGACGGAAAAGGGGAAGCGGTCTCCGGGATCGTCATCATGCGGCAGGGTCAGAACGCCCTCGACGTGATCCAGCGCGTGCGGGCGAAGATCAAGGAGATCGAGCCCGGCCTGCCGCCCGGCGTGAAGGTCGTCCCCATTTACGACCGCGCCGAGCTGATCACGCGCTCGATCGACAATCTGAGGCGCACCCTGATCGAGATCGGCATCACGGTCGCGGCCGTGATCCTCCTCTTCCTCTGGCACGTCCCGAGCGCGCTCATCCCCGTGATCACGATCCCGATCGCCGTCCTGATCGCGTTCATTCCGTTCCGACTGATGGGCGTGACCGCGAACATCATGTCGCTCGGGGGAATCGCCATCGCAGTGGGCGCGCTCGTGGACGCCGCGATCGTCGTGGTCGAGCAGACGCACAAGAAGCTGGAGCTGTGGCAGCGGAGCGATCGACGAGAGGATTACCGGAGCGTGATCATCGGCGCCGTGAAGGAGGTCGGCGGCCCGAGCTTCTTCGCCCTCTTGATCATCGCGGTCTCCTTCCTCCCCGTCCTGACGCTGGAGGCGCAGGAGGGCCGCCTGTTCAAGCCGCTGGCCTACACGAAGACTCTCTGCATGATCGTCGCCGCCCTCCTCGCGATCACGCTCGATCCCGCGCTGCGGCTGCTCTTCACGCGCGTGAAGGATTTCAGCTTCCGGCCGCGCCGGCTGTGTCAGGCCGCGAACTTCCTCCTGGTCGGGAAGATTCATGCCGAGGAGCGGCACCCGATCAGCCGGCTGCTCATCCGCCTCTATGAGCCCGTGGCCGCCTGGTCGCTCCGCCGGAAATGGCTCGTGATCGGGAGCGCCTGCGCCCTCGTGGTCGCCACGATTCCGGTCTATCAGCGGCTGGGCTCGGAGTTCATGCCCCCGTTGGACGAGGGGTCGCTCTTCTACATGCCCTCCACGATGCCGGGCATCTCCATCGGCGAGGCGCAGAAGCTGCTCCAGGCCACGGACCGGATCATCAAGCAGTTTCCCGAGGTGGACCGCGTGCTCGGGAAGGCGGGCCGCGCCGAGACGCCGACGGATCCGGCTCCGCTCTCGATGCTGGAGACCGTGATCACGCTACGGCCCAGATCCGAATGGCGGAAGGTCGACACGTGGTACTCGTCCTGGGCGCCCGGGTGGGCCCAGTCGGTGTTCCGCCGCATCACGCCGGATCGCATCTCGACGGAAGAGCTCGTCAGCCAGATGGACGCGGCCCTGAAGATTCCCGGGGTGTCGAACGCGTGGACGATGCCGATCAAGGGACGCATCGACATGCTGACGACCGGCGTGCGGACGCCGGTGGGGCTCAAGGTCTCCGGCGCCGATCTCGGAAAGATCGAAGAGATCGGGACCCGCATCGAAGCCGTCCTGCCCACGGTGAAAGGGACCCGCGGCGTCTTCGCCGAGCGGACCGGCGTCGGCTATTTCCTCGACATCGACTGGAACCGCCCGGCGCTGGCCCGCTACGGATTGAGCATCGACGAGGCGCAGACCGCCGTCCTGAACGCGATCGGCGGCGAGAACGTGACCACGACGATCGAAGGGCGGGAGCGCTACACGGTGAACGTGCGCTACATGCGCGATTTCCGTGGCGACTTCGGGGCGCTCGGCCGCGTCCTCGTCTCCGCGTCGGGCGGGCAGCGGCAGATCCCGCTGGCCGAGCTCGCGACCCTCAAGACCGTCAGCGGGCCTTCGATGATTCGCGACGAGGACGGCCTCCTGACCGGCTACGTTTACGTGGACCTGGCCGGGCGCGATCCGGGCGGATACGTCGACGAGGCGCGGCGCGTGTTACGCGAAAAGGTCAAGCTCCCGCCGGGATACGCGATCTCCTGGAGCGGCCAGTACGAAGCGATGCAGCGCGTCCGGGAGCGGCTCAAGCTCGTCGTGCCGGTGACGCTCGTCCTCGTCTTTCTCCTGCTCTATCTGAACACCCGGTCCGCGGTGAAAACGGCCATCATCGCGCTCGCGGTTCCCTTCTCGGCCATCGGCGCCATCTGGTTCCTCTATCTGCTCGGCTACAACATGAGCATCGGCGTCTGGGTCGGTCTGATCGCGCTCCTCGGCGTGGATGCCGGAACCGGGGTCTTCATGCTCCTCTACCTCGACCTCGCCTACGGGCAGGCGAAGAAGGAGGGGCGCCTCCGCAGCCTGGACGACCTCCAGCAGGCGATCCTCCAGGGCGCGGTCAAGCGCGTCCGGCCGAAGTTCATGACGGTCGCGACCATGTTCCTCGGCCTCGTCCCGATCATGTGGGCCACCGGCACGGGCTCGGACGTCATGAAGCGGATCGCCGCGCCCATGATCGGAGGCCTCTTCACGTCGTTCCTGCTGGAGCTGCTCGTCTATCCGCCCGTGTACCAGATCTGGAAGTGGAACTTCGAGATGAAGCGCGAAGGCGCCCTCGACAGGAACCCGGTGTCTCCCGAGCCCGACCTCGTCGCCGAAAACTAGCCGAGTCGGCCACGGCCGGGGTCACTTCGCCGGATTCGACGCGGGGACCACCGTCCTGTGCTTCTTCACGTGCCTGGCGGTATGCATCTTCTTTTTCGAGTGGACCGCCTTTGCGGGCACCGCGGACGCGGTAGCCGGCGCCTTCGCCTGGGAGGCGGGAGACGCGGCCTCGAGCGACAGCGCTCCGCCGAGCGAGGTCATGAGGGTGACGATGGCGACGATTGCGCTCTTCTTCTTCATTGGGTCCTCCGTTTCTGTTCCCCTGGTCTGTGGCCGGCGCGGGGTGAGCCGACGAGGAACCCTCAATCAAGCGACGTGCCACCCTTCAGAAATGCGATAGTTTGAGGACAAAGTATTAACCTCGAGGGTTTTCTGTCCGGCTGGCGCCCGCCGGAGGGCTCCGGCTGCCTCGCGGAGCGCCAATCTGACCTCCGGCGCGCCTGTCAGTTCCGACTCGTGCCAAGCCTTGAAATTGTGAACCCGGATCGCCGCGCCATTTCTGCCGGTACGCGCGTTGCAAGCCCACGTGCGTTGCGACGGTCGGATTTCGGGCCGTTCGGGCACGCATGCCGTCCGTCGAAGGAGGGTCCGATGGGAACGAGGGCTCCATGGGGAATCGCTGCGCTTCTTGGGATCGCGTGTCTGGCCGAGGCGGACTACATCGTCGTGCATCGGGCCGCCGCATCAGGGCCACCCGGAGTGGCGGCGGAGATCGATCGAACCCGCCGCCGGCTCGAGGAGGGCCTCGGAGGCCCCGAGCGCTCCCTTTTCGGCAGCTCCTTCCACGACTGGTACTCGAGGCGAATGGATCTCGCGGGCATCACGACGAAGGTCGCGAGCCAGGGCAAGGACGTCACGGTGACTTTCGGGTTCCCGGCCTCGACGAGCTCGGTCAAGTTCGACGTCAACGCGAACCGCATTCGCTTTCGCTATGAAGCCCGCAAGGATGTGAAGAAGGGCGGGAGCGACGTCGAGACGGCCGAGAGCCTCGAAAAGGTCCTTCCCCTTCCTGCCGGCGCGGATCCGAACGGATTCGAGGTCCGGAAGGGAAAGGACCAGGTCGGCCTGGTCTTCCACAAGATCGAGCGCGCCGGATAATCCGGAGCGTGGGCCGTGATGGCATGAGGAGCCGCCCTCCTTTCCCACGAGGAGGCGCGGAGTCTACGACGCCTTCGGGTCCCGGCAGGACCTCCAGCGTTTCTACGAAGACCCGGCGATCGACGCTCTCCTCGATCATGCTTTCTTCGAGAGCGCGAACGCGGTCGTGGAGCTCGGCTGCGGCACCGGCCGCCTCGCCGAGCGCCTCCTGCGCGAGCGGCTCTCCGCACGCGCCACCTACGACGGGTTCGACGTCAGCCCAACGATGGTCAGCCTGGCCGAGGCTCGCCTGAAGCCGTGGGCGAGCCGCACGCACGTGCACCTGACGTCGGGCGCTCCGACGCTCCCTCTTGCCGATTCAGTCTGCGACCGGTTCCTGTCGACGTACGTCCTCGATCTGCTCGGGGAGGACGAGGCCCGTGCCGCTCTTCGCGAGGCGGCACGCGTCCTCGTTCCCGAGGGGCTGCTCTGCCTCGCGTGCTTGACGTTCGGCGAGAGCCTGCCTTCGCGGATGCTGAGCCGGCTTTGGGCGGTCGTCCACTCCCGGAGCCCGCGGCTCGTCGGCGGGTGCCGCCCTCTTCGTCTCGAACCTTTCCTGCCACCCGGCTGGCTCGCCGCCCACCGCGAGGTCGTCTGTTCGTTCGGGCTCTGTACGGAGGTGCTCACGAGTACACGGTTTGCGAGTTCATCAGCCGGCCGGGAGGTTCACGGGGAAGAACCTACAAAGAAAGAAGGTTCTCGTGCTTGAGGTAATCGTTGGATTTCCGGAAGACGTCGTCGCGATCTCGGCGAAGGGCAAGGTCACGGGAAAAGACTACGAGTCTGTCCTGATACCGGCAGTCGAGAAGGCGCTCGCGCATCACGAGAGGATCCGCTTCCTCTATCGGGTCGGATCCGAGTTCGACGGCTTCACGGCCGCCGCCCTCTGGGACGACGCCGTGGTCGGCCTGAGGAACCGCAAGGCCTTCGAGCGGGTTGCGTTCGTCACGGACCTGCAGTGGCTCGCCGACGCGGTCAAAGGGCTCGGGTTCCTCGTCCCCTGCCCGGTGAAGGTCTTTGGTGACAACGAACTCGACCATGCGAAGGCCTGGATCACAGCCTGACGCAGCGGGGACCCACACCGTGAGAGCGTTCGGCTTCTCATGAACTGGCGCGGGCTCATGGCTCCCCCGGCTTCTCTCCCTTGCGCGGGGAGGACCGGCTCGAGGCTCTTTGGACCCTGTCGACGAGGCTCCCCGGCCGGACGTGCATCCCCGACCGCGTGAGGTCGCCGATCGCGCCCTCCATCTGCACGTCGAGGCCCGCCGACTTCGAGAGACCGATCTTCTGGCTCGCGTACACGCTCCGGTGCCCGACGAGGAGAAACGCCGTCCCCGCGGCGAGCGCCGCGTAAACACCGACGTCGCGCGGGAGGAGCTCGATTCCCATTACGGCCGCGGCGATCGGCGTGTTCGCGGCGCCGGCGACGACGCTCACGAAGCCGAAGGCCGCGAAGAGCCCCGTCGGGAGGTGCAGGAGCCGCGCGAGGGCCGCGCCGCTCGTGGCCCCGATGAAGAAGAGCGGCGTCACGATCCCGCCGCTCCCGCCGGTCTCGAGCGTGACGGCCGTCGCGACGATCTTCCAAAGAAACGCGAGAAGCGCGACCGTTGCCGACGCGGCGAGGGCGTTCTCGATCGTCGGGACGCCGAGCCCCGCGTACGTATCGCCGACGAAGGCGTAGAAGGCCGCGAGGAAGACGCCCCCGGCCGCGGCGACGAGGTACGGGTGCTTCTCGAAGCGCCGGAGGCCTTTCTCGAGCCCCCGCATCGTCTCGATCAGGAGGAGCGCGACGATGCCGAACACGGCTCCGAAGACGATCGACAGGCCGACGAGCTCGGTGCGCCCGAGGCCGCCGAGCCCCTCGTGGAGGGCGGGTATTGGAGCCTGCACGCCGCAGACGAGGTGCGCGACGATGCCGGCGACGAGGCACGGGAAGAGGACGGCGTACTCGATCCGCCCGAGGTAGAGCACTTCGATCCCGAAGAGCGCGCCCGAGATCGGCGTTCCGAAGACCGCGGCGAAGCCGGCGCCGATGCCGCAGATCACGAGCCGACGCCGGTCTTCGTCCTTCAGGCGGAGGATGTCCGCGAACAGGCTCGTGATCGAGGCCCCGATCTGTGCGCAGGGCCCCTCCTTCCCGACCGAGCCTCCGAACGCGAGCGTCACGACGGTGGCGAGGAGCTTGACGGGCGCGACCTTCCAGGGAATCCGGCCGGATTCCCGGTGGATCGCCGCGATGACGGCCTCCGTCCCGTGCCCGCGTGCCGTCGGCGCGAACGTCCGGACCAGGAGCACGCACACCGGGAGAGCGAGCGGGAGAAGCCAGAACGGCCGGATCGCCGCCGGGCGTCACGCGCTTCACCCACGTCCCCGACGCCCCGAGAGCCCACAGGAACGCGCGCGTCCCGAATCCGACGCAGAGGCCGGCCGCCGCGCCGAGCACCGTCCACTTCAGCGTGCTGATGAGGAGCGCCGCGTGCTCCGTGTACCAGCGCGTCTCGTCGGCGAGCCTCGGCGGCGACGTTCCTCCGGCTCCACCGTCAGCGTGCCGTCACGACGAAGTGCGCCTCGGCGGTTCTGCGCCCAGGCGGTCTCGTCGTGGCCCGTCGCGAAGGGGCGCTCCTTGCCGTAGGAGATCGTCTGGAGGCGCGAAGCGTCGACGCCGAGGCTCGCGAGGTACTCCCGCGCCGCAGCCGCGCGGCGCTCCCCGAGCGCCATATTGTACCCGGCCGTCCCGCGCTCGTCGCAATGCCCTTCGATCCTTCGCGCGTACCGACGGGTGCGCCTTCAGCCACGTCGCGTCGCCGGCGAGTGCGTCCCGCTCGGACGTCTCGATCGCGTACCTGTCGAACTCGAAGAAGGCGTCCTTGAGGTAGCCACGGCGGTTGATCTCGTCCACCGAGCTCGGAAGCCCTTCCTCCTCGACGGCCGTACGCGGCGGGGCCGGCGTCGGGGCGGGCGTCGGCTCGAGGCGGACGACCGTGGGCGTCGGAGTCGGCGCCTGCGCCGCGCTCTGCGCCGGGGGCTTCTGAGAGCAGGCGGCGGCGAGCAGGGCGGCGGCGGCAATCGCGCCGGTGGTGAAATAGCGAAAACGCTCTGGCATCGGGAGCTCCTTTCGCCGCCCAGTCTCCCGCATTTTTAGTTTGAGGTCAAATCAATGGCCGTGCGATCATTCCCGACGTGGACGCGGCGCGCGAACCCGCGAAGCCCCTCGGAAGGGTGCTCGACTTCATGCGTCTGATCTGGGCGCTCGACCACGGGCTGCAGTCCCTGTCGAAACGCATGCACGCCTCCCTCGGCCTCACGGGGCCGCAGCGCGTCACCCTGCGCGTCCTCGGCCGGCGGCCCGGAATCTCGGCGGGCACGCTCGCGGAGATACTCCGCGCTGCATCCGAGCACGCTGACCGGGATCCTCCATCGACTCGAGGGACGTGGCCTCGTCCGCAGGATGCGGGATCCCGAGGACGGGCGACGCGCCCGGCTCGACCTCACACGCCGCGGCCGGAAGCTCGACGTGCCGTCCACCGGCACGGTCGAGGCCGTCGTCGCGCGCGTCCTTTCCGGAATTCCCGCGGCCCGCCTCCGGCCGGCCGCCGACCTCCTCGCGACCGTGGCGGCGGCACTGCTCGAGGAGTCGTCGCCCGTGACGCGAACGCCGCGCGTTCGGGCCTGATTCGCTGGGCTGACGGCCGAGACCTTCACTCCCACTCGATCGTGCCGGGCGGCTTCGACGTGACGTCGTAGACGACGCGGTTCACGCCACGCACCTCGCCCACGATGCGGCGGGAGACGCGGTCGAGGAGGTCGTGCGGGAGGCGCGCCCAGTCGGCCGTCATGAAGTCCTCCGTCGTGACCGCGCGGAGCGCGAGGACGCTCTCGTACGTGCGACCGTCGCCCATGACGCCGACGGTCTTGACCGGGAGCAGGACCGCGAACGCCTGCGACGTCCTCTCGTACCAGCCGGAGTCTCGCAGCTCCTCGATGAAGATCGCGTCGGCCTCCTGCAGGATGCGCACGCGCTCTTTCGTGATCGCGCCGGGAATCCGCACGGCGAGGCCGGGCCCCGGGAACGGATGCCGGGTGAGCATCGCTCTTGGTATTCCCAGCTCCTCGCCGAGGCGGCGGACCTCGTCCTTGAACAGCTCCCGAAGCGGCTCGAGGAGGCGGAACCCGAGCTTCTCGGGGAGTCCGCCGACGTTGTGATGCGTCTTGATGACGGACGACGGGCCCTTGATCGAGACGGACTCGATCACGTCGGGATAGAGCGTGCCCTGCAGCAGCCACTCGGCGCCGTCCACGGCTTTCGCGTTCTCGGAGAAGACGTCGATGAAGAGGCCGCCGATGATCCTCCGCTTCCGCTCGGGCTCGGTGACGCCCGCGAGGGCCGAGAGGAACCGCTCCGACGCGTCGACTGCGGTGACGGGAAGCGCGAGGTGCCGGAATGCTTCCATGACCTGGCGGCCTTCGTACTTGCGGAGGAGCCCCGTGTCGACGAAGACGCCGCGAAACCTCTCCCCCACCGCCTCGCGGACCAGCACGGCCGCGACCGTCGAATCCACGCCTCCCGAGAGCGCGCCGAGGACGAGTCCGTGCTTCACTTCGTCTTTGAGGCGCGCGACGGTGCGCCTCCCGGAAGCCGGCCATCGTCCACGTCGGGTTCGCCCCGCAGACGTCGTAGAGGAAGTTCTCGAGCATCTGGGCGCCGTGCTCGGAGTGGTGCACCTCCGGGTGCCCCTGAATGCCATAGAGACCTCGCGCGGCGTCTTCGAAAGCGGCGACCGGCGCGTTCTCGGTGCGGGCCGTCACCGTGAAGCCCGGCGGGGCGGCCTCGACGTGGTCGCCGTGGCTCATCCAGACCGTCTCGACGGGTCCGAGGCCACGGAAGAGCCGTCCGCCGCGGACGTTCACGGATGCCCTCCCGTACTCGCGCCCCGGCGCTCTGCCGACCCGGCCGCCAAAGCGCTCGGCGATCCACATCATTCCGTAGCAGAGCCCGAGGACGGGAATCCCGAGATCGAAGAGTCCGGGGTCTCCCCGAGGCGCCCCGCCGTCGTAGACGCTCGATGGGCCTCCGGACAGGATCAGCCCTCTCGGGCCCAGCTTCGCGATCTCCTCGGCCTTCGCGTCGAACGGAAGGACGACCGAGCGAACCCGGGCCTCGCGGATCCGCCGGGCGATGACCTGTGTGTACTGCGAGCCGAAATCGAGGACGACGACGGTGTCGGAAGGCGCGCTCACGCCGAAAGTATAGGGGCGCGGGCGTCAGGTCGCTTTTCGCCCGGATCTCGAATCGCCCGCTCCCGCGGACGATCGCAACCGGCTGATCAACGCCCGGGGCACGGCGGCGATGCCGCCGAGGACGAGCCCCGCCGCCACGGCCGCGAACGCGGCGAGCGCCACGAGGAGCGGCCCGACGTTGATCCCCCCCTGCAGGTCCCCGCCGTGCGCGACGCGCTGGAGAGAGGCGCCGAAGAACGGCGCCGCGAGCGCCGTGCCCCCGACAAAAGCCCACCGGCTCTCCTTAGGAAGCGGCGAATCGGCCGATTCGGACGGGGCGCCGCGACCAGAGCGGTGCGGCAGCCGACACGCCGGCGTCGGCGAAGAAAAGCAGCAGGCCCGCCATGAGGTAGGGCGGCAGGAAGGAGACGATCGACGCCGCGATGAAGCGGACGAGCGGCCTCTTCGTGATGGCGGCCCCGAGGGCGTCGGCGAGGATCGGATACGCGGTGAAGGTCTCGGCGGCGCGCGGGTGGGCCACGAGGTACGCGAGAAGAACGAGGAGGAAGGCTCCGGGCGCGACGAGGAGGAACGCGCGCGCCGTCCGGAACATCAGAGCGCCGCGCGCGCGAGCCGCGCCGGCGGACACCACAGCGCGAGCACGCGCTTCACGTAGTCGCGGGTTTCCCGGTACGGCGGCACGCCGCCGTATTCTTCGACGGCGCTCTCGCCGGCGTTGTAAGCCGCGAGGATGAGATCCGCGTTCGTCTCGCCGAACCGCTCGGCGAGCTCGGCGAGGTACGCGACCCCGCCCCGGATGTTGTCCCGCGGGTCGAACGGCCTCTTCACGCCGAGGCGTCGCGCCGTGGCCGGCATGAGCTGCATGAGTCCGCGGGCCCCCTTGCGGGACACGGCATGCACATGACCGTTCGACTCGACCTTGATGACGGCCGCGATGAACGCCGGGTCGACCTTGTGCTCCTTCGCGGCGGCGAGGATGTGAGCGGAGTAGGGGGACGAGAGAGAAGACGAGGAGGAGGAGGAAGAAGAGAGATTTTCCGTGAAAGTGCGGATCGACCGGCTCGCTTCCGCGGGCGGCCCGACCGGAATGCGATTCGGGTCCTCCGCCGCGACGGGCGCCGGGCGCTCGTACTCCTCGTCCACGATGCGCTCGACGACGTCGAGGGGAATCGTCATCGAGCCGCCGCCAACGAGCCCGACCTTGAGCCGATCGCCCTCCACGACTTCGTAGGTCGCGACCCGCAGGTGGCGTCCGTCCTCGAAGACGACGAGCGTGGCTTGGGCCGAGGGCGCCACACCCAGGAACGCGCCAAGAACGGCGAGTGCAAAACCCGCCGCACCGGCCCCTCTTACCCTTCTAAGCAAATCTTTCTCGTTCTCTTCCATGCCTACGCCCTGGGGTGCGTCCGGTCGTAGACCTTGCGGATGCGCGACCGGGAGACGTGCGTGTAAATCTCGGTCGTGGCGATGTCCGCGTGGCCGAGCATCATCTGAACGGCCCGGAGGTCGGCGTCGTTGTCGACGAGATGCGTGGCGAACGCGTGACGGAGCACGTGGGGAGAGACGGCGGAAGCCGGAAGATCCGCCTTCCGCGCCGCGGCCTTCAGCGCGAGGAAGACGGTCTGCCGCGTGATCGGCTTTCCGCGCGCGCCCGGGAACACCCATCGCCCCGCCGCGCCCGGCTTCCCGGACCGTGCCGACTGCAGGTAGCGCGCGACCCAAAGCGCGGAGGAGTCCGCGATCGGCACGACCCGCTCCTTCGCGCCCTTGCCGCGCACGATGATGAAGCCCTCCGGAAGGCGCAGGGCCTCCACGGGAAGCGCGGCGAGCTCCGAGACCCGGAGGCCGCAGGCGTAGAGCAGCTCGAACATCGCGCGGCTGCGCAGGCCCTTTGGCGTCGTCACGTCCGGCGCGTCCAGAAGGCGCGTCACGTCTTCCGGCGAGAGGACCTTCGGAAGCATCGCCCATCGCCGTGCGTTCGTGAGGTCGGCCGTCGGGTCCGCCCCGAGGATCTTCTCCGCGGCGAGGAACCCGTAGAGGCCGCGCAGAGCCGAGGTGAGCCGCGCGAGCGTGCGTGGCGACATCCCCTCGGCGCGCCGGACGCCGAGATACGCGACGATGTCGCCGCGCGTGACCCGGGACATGTCGGTCCGCGTGGAAGAGAGATGCTTCCCGAAAGCCGCGAGATCGCGGCGGTACGCCTCGAGCGTGTTCGAAGAGAGGCCCTTTTCCGCCGAGAGATAGTCGAGGAAGAGCGGGAGGTGCTTCTGGAAGAAGACGCCGGCCGGCGTTTTGGCAGGAGATCCCGTACTCACTCGACGATTCTACGGAAGCCGGGCCTTCCGCGTCGGGTCAAGGGCCCTGGACGCGGTCGGCGGCGGGCGCCTCGGCGCCGGCCGGATCCGGCAGGGCCGACAAGACCGTCCGGATCTCGGCCTCGGAAAGGACGTGGTCGGAAGCCTTCCCGGCCCGGTAAAGCGCGGCGACCCGCTGGGCCGTTGGCTCGATGCCCCTTTCGCTCAGCCAGAAGATCACGTTCGACTCGCCGGACATCGGGCCGACCTCGATCACCTGCGCGAGGCCCACCATCCCCGCCGGGACGCCGGAGTAGATCCGGTCCGCGAGCCAGTCGTGGCCCTTCGCGCGCGCCTTCACGATCGCGGCCGCGTGGACGCCCGTCCCCGTCCGGAACGCGTCCCGTCCGACGACCGGGTAGCCGTCGGGGATCGGCACCTTCAGGCACGCCGACACCCTCGCGACGTAGCGCGCGAGAGCGGACAGATCGCGATCGATCCAGCCGAGAAGCTGCAGGTTTACGAGCATGAGATCGAGCGGCGTGTTTCCCACGCGCTCTCCCACCCCCAGCCCGCACCCATGGACCCGGTGCGCCCCCGCACGCAGGGCCGCGAGCGAGTTCGCGATGGAGAGCCCCCGGTCCCGATGGCCGTGCCAGTCGATGCGCACGGCCGGGTTTTCCCGCGCCACGAATTCCGCGAGGAATCCCACGAGCGTCGCGGCGCCCTCGGGCGTCGCGTGGCCCACCGTGTCGCAGACGCAGATGCGGGACGCCCCCGCCGCGATCGCCGTCCCGTAGAGGGCGACGAGATCCTCGGGGCGCGCGCGCGTCGTGTCCTCGGTGACGTACGTGACGCGGAGGCCGTGGCGGGTGCCGAGCGAAACGGCGTCGCGCGTCAGCTTCATCATGCGCGACAGATCCCAGTCCTCGACGTACTGCCGGATCGGCGACGAGCCGATGAAGGTCGTCATCTCGAGAGCCTGGCCCGCGCGCTGGGAGATCCCGATGATCGGCTCGATGTCGGCTGCGAGCGTACGCGCCGCGAAGCAGGGTTTGAGAGTCAGCCGCGCCTCGGTCATGCGCTGCACGAGCCTCTCCAGGTCCGCGACGGAGCTTCCGCCGGCGGCCGGGATCCCGATGACGGCGGTGTCGATCCCGAGCCTCTCCATGAGCACGATCAGCTCGAACTTCTCGTCGAGCGTCGGCGTGACCGCCGACGGGGACTGGAGGCCGTCGCGAAGCGTTTCGTCGACGAGCTCGACGGGAAGGTGCCGGGGCCGGCCTTCGCCGGCGGCGCGGTTCCAGTCGTAAACGAGGTGCTGGGGCTCCATCGAGCTAAGATTGTATTATGGTCGATTCGCTCGGCATCGTGGGGTACGACTCGTTCCATTTCGTCGTCAGGGACCTCGAACGCAGCCGCCGGTTTTACGCGCAGGCGCTCGGGTTCACCGAGGTCGCGCGCGCCTCTGCGTCGAAGATCGAAAAAGGGGGCGAGATCGCCTCGGTCTTCGGCGCCGGGCAGATCCGTGTCCTCGTCTCCAGCCCGAGCCGGAACGAGTCGCGGGCGGCGCGCTTCCTGAGGATCCACCCGGACGGCATTTCCTCGCTCGCGCTTCGCGTGCGCGACGTCCAGGCGGCCTGGGACTTCCTCGCGGCGCGGGGGGCGACCTTCCTGTCGGACATCGCCGCGGACGAGGTCGAAGGCGGCGCGTTCCGGACGTTCAGCATCGCGACGCCGCTCGACGACACCACGTTCCGCTTCATCGAACGCGACGGGAAGTACCCGCTCTTCGCGCCCGACTTCGAGAACGTGGGCGCCGGCACGCCGCGCGAGAATCCGCACGGCTTCGCGACGATCGACCACGTGACGTCGAACGCCTACACGATGCTCCCGGTCGTGAACTGGTACCGGGACGTCCTCGGTTTCACGCACTACTGGGACGTCGAGTTCCACACGGCCGAGCTCGGCGCGCGCCGCATGACGGGTTCCGGCCTGCGCTCGATCGTCATGGCCGATCCCGAGAGCGGCGTGAAGTTCGCCACGAACGAGCCCATGCGGCCGTTCTTCCGCGACAGCCAGATCAACCGTTTCTGCGAGGATCACCATGGCGCGGGGGTGCAGCACGTCGCGTTCCTCGTGAAGGAGATCATTCCGGCCGTCGAGTCCCTCCGCGCGAGGGGCATCCGGTTCCTTCCGGCGCCCGGCGCGTATTACGACCGGCTGCCGAAGCGCCTCGAAGACGTGAAGATCACGAACATCAAGGAGCCCATGGACGCTCTGCGCCGCAACCACATCCTCGTGGACGGCTCGGACGACAAGTACATGCTCCAGATCTTCATGCTCGACGCGACGGCGATGTACGGCGACGAGAAGGCCGGCCCGTTCTTCTACGAGGTCATCCAGCGCGAGGGCGACCGCGGCTTCGGCTACGGGAACTTCCGCGCCCTCTTCGAATCGATCGAGGCCACCCAGCGGTCGGACTCGTCCGCTCTGGAGGTGGTGGGTTGAGGGGGATGAAGATTAGGACTAAGAGAATCTTTCTTCGTTCTCTTCGGACGTTTCCGTGATCGACCGCATGCAGCTCGGCGAAGTGCCGCCAAAGCCGCACACTGCGTTCCGCTCGGCGTCCGGCGCGCTGCGCTTCGAGGAGTGCCTCACGCGCCGGGGCTTCGACGGCGAGTTCTCGATCCTGTACCACGAGGGTCCGCCGATGACGGACCTTCGAATCGGGCCCGCGGCGCCCGGGCCTTTCGACCGCCGCGCCGGGACGCCCGCCCCTCCCCGGCCTCTCCAGCGCCGGCTCGTGCTGGGCGAGAAAGCGCCCGAGGGATTCACGCCGATCCTGATGAACGACGACGTCGTCGTCTCCCTCTTCAGGCTGCCGCGGGAAGCGGAGAGTCCGGACGGGTTTTCGAACGGAGACGGGGACGACCTTTTTTATTTCCATGAAGGAGAGGGAACGCTGGAGTCGCCTTTCGGCGACCTGCCGGTTCGCGGCGGTGACTATCTGGCCGTACCGCGGGGAGTCGTTCATCGCTTCCGGATCTCTTCACCTTTCGAAGGAATCCTCTTCGAGCTCCGTGGAGGCCTGCATCTGCCTCGCGAGTTCCGCAACCCGGTCGGCCAGCTCCGGATGGACGCGCCGTACACGCACCGCGACTTCGTCCGGCCCGTCTTCAAGGGCCCGCGCCCCGGCCCGAAGCGCATCCTCGTGAAGAAAGACGACCGGTTCGTCGAACGCTTCCCCGTCGCGTCGCCCTTCGACGTCGTCGGGTGGGACGGAGCGGTCTGGCCGTTCGCCTTCGACATCCTGAAGTACCAGCCGAAGACGGGCCTCGTCCACCTGCCGCCCACGATCCATTCCACGTTCGCCGGGCGCAACGCGCTCGTCTGCTCGTTCGTTCCGCGCGTCACGGACACGCACCCCGACGCGATTCCCTGTCCCTACCCGCATGCCTCCGTCGACTGCGACGAGGTCATTTACTACGTGCGCGGCAACTTCACGAGCCGCAAGGGCGTCGGACCGAAGGCCGTTTCGCTCCACCCCGCGGGCGTTCCGCACGGCCCGCACCCGGGCGCGTACGAGGGCTCGATCGGGACGCGCTCGACGGACGAGCTGGCCGTGATGATGGACACGTTCGCGCCCCTGCATCTGACCCGGGAAGCGCTCGCGCTGGAGTCGCCCGGATACCACGAGAGCTGGATCGGAGGCTGAGGCGTCACCCGACGAGCGGGTTTCGGACTCTCAGATCGGGAAAGCGGCCGAAGTCCCGGTCGGCCGACCACAGCTCCTTCGCGCCATGGAGGACGCAGAGGGCCGCGATGCGGGCGTCGTGCACGCGAGGCCCCGTAACGCCGCTCGAGAGGATGACCGAGGAGAGCTCTTCCCAGTACCCGATCGCCTCCCCAAGGAGGACGAGCGACGGAGACTCCAGCCAGATCGAGATCTGCTCCAGAGCCCGCTCGACAGGCGTGGGCGGATTGAAGATTTTCGGATGTGTCACCACGGCCAGGAATTCGTGAATGCAGGGCCAGGGGATCGCCCAGGTTTCATCCGAGCTGGCCAGGTTCGCGATGCGGGTTCGAGCCGCATCGTGCCATTGCGATTCCGAGCGGTGGGCATGGATCAGGATGTTGGAGTCGACCGCGATCAATCGCGCCCCTCGTAAATCAGGGACCGGATCTGCTCCCAGTTGGAGAGATCGACCCCCGGCTGAAGGCCCTTTCCCTTGAAGCTGCCGTCGCGCAGCCGGAATCGCCCTTTCCTCCTGCGCCCCGCGAGGACTTCGCGGAGGCCCTCCTCGAGGAGCGAGCGCAGGGTCCGCCCCTCGCGAACCGCGGCCTCGCGCGCCTCGCGCATCAACGGGTCGCTGATCTCGACCGTCGTCTTCATATGGGTCACTATATCATCCTGTACGGCAACCCATACCAGGCGACCAGGGCCGGCTCCCGGTGACTTTCGCCGGGCGCCTCGCGAGCGGGCCTGAAACCCAGGCAGCGCCTCGCGCGTATCTTTGGGGATACCCGAATTGGAGGAACGATGAAGGCACGCCTCGCCATTTCCGCACTCGCCCTCGCGGCTGCGTTCGGGCCGCTCGCCCCCGCCGCGGAGCCGTCCGTCCCGGCGCGCGCACGGATCCCCGTGGTCTACCGAAAGCTGCCGAACGGCCTGAAAGTCGTCCTTTCGCCCGACCACACGTCGCCGACCGCCGTCGTGGGCGTTTACTACAACATCGGCTTCCGCATCGAGCCGAGGGATCGAACGGGGTTCGCCCATCTTTTCGAGCACCTCATGTTCCAGGGCTCGAAGAATCTCGGGAAGATGGAGTTCATCAAGCTCGTCCAGTCGAACGGCGGCCTCCTGAACGGCTCGACGCGATTCGACTTCACGAACTACTTCGAGGTCGTCCCGGCGAACGTGCTCAGGACCGCCCTCTGGGCGGAAGCCGACCGGATGCGCGGCCTCGCGATCAACCAGGACAACCTCGTGAACCAGCAGGGCGTCGTGAAAAACGAGGTCAAGGTCAACGTCCTGAACCGTCCGTACGGCGGTTTCCCCTGGCTGGACGTCCCCCAGATCGCGAACGCGAACTGGTTCAACGCCCACAATTTCTACGGAGACCTCAAGGATCTGGACGCGGCGACGCTGGCGGACGCCGAGGCGTTCTTCAAGGCGTACTACGCGCCGAACAACGCCGTCCTCGTCGTCACGGGGGACTTCGAGACGGAGGCGGCTTTCGCGCTCGCGAAGGAATACTTCGGCTCGATCCCCGCGGTGACGCAGCCGGCGAAACCCGACATCTCGGAGCCGCGGCAGGAGAAGGAGAAGAGAGTCAGCAAGAGCGACCATCTGGCCCCGCGGCCCGCGCTCGCGGTCGCCTATCACGCGCCCGCGCGCAACACGCCGGAGTATTACGCCCTCGGACTGCTCGACAAGATCCTTGCCGGAGGAAACGACAGCCGGCTCCACGAAGCGCTCGTCCGGCGCACCGGCCTGACCGGCGAGGTGGAATCCTCGATCAACGGGCTCGGCAACATGTTCAACATCGCCGGTCCCACGCTCTGGACCGTCTCCCTGTTCCACGACCGCGACAAGTCCGCGGACGCCGTCCTCAAGACGTTCGACGAGGAGATCGAGAAGATCCGCGCGACCCCGGTCGACAAGGCGACGTTCGACCGGGCTCTCGTCAAGATGCGCTCCGATCTCTACGCCATGCAGGAGAGCTTCGTCGGATTCGGCCGCGCCGACCTCCTCGCGTCCTTCGCGCTCTTCGACGACGACCCCGAGCGCATCAACCACCTCGAAGAGAACTTCGCGAAGCTGACCCCGGAGCTCCTCCAGAAGACCGCGCAGGAGTATCTCCGCAAGACCAACCGCACGATCCTGACCGTCGAGCCGAAGGCCGAGGAGCCGCCGAAGCTTCCCACCGCCTCCCGCCCGAAGATGTGAGAAGAGAAGAGTGAAAGACACCATGACGATTCGCCGTTTTCTCCCGGCCGTCACCCTCGCGGTCCTCGTCGGCCTCCTCCCCGGCGCGCGCGCCGACGAACCCCCCGCCCGCGAGAAGGCACCCGAGCCGGACGCGCCCCGCCCGTTCCGGCTCTCGACCCCCACCCGCTTCACGCTCGGCAACGGCCTCAAGGTCACGCTCGTGCCGTACGGCTCCGTGCCGAAGGCGCTCGTGCGGCTCACCGTCCGCTCGGGCAACGTGAACGACGCCGAGAAGAAGGTCTGGCTCTCGGACCTCACCGGCGACCTCCTCCTGGAGGGCACGAAGACGCGGGGCGCGACCCGAATCGCGCAGGACGCCGCGGCAATGGGTGGCGAGGTCGCCGTCAACACGGGCGAGGACGCCACCTCGATCGGCGGCGAGATCCTCTCCGAGTTCACGCCGGGCATGGTCGCGCTCGTGGCCGACGTCGCCCAGAGCCCCGCGTTCCCCGCATCCCAGCTCGCCCGTCTCAAGGCAAATCTGGCGCGCCGCCTCTCACTCGCGAAGAGCGAGCCCGGTCAGATGGCGACGGAGGCGTTTCGCGCGGCCGTTTACCCGGGTCATCCCTACGGCCGCATCTTCCCGAAACCCGAGGAGCTGCAGGCGCTCACGCTCGACGACGCGAAGGCGTTCTACGCGGCGAACATCGGCGCCGACCGGGCGACGCTCTTCGTCGTCGGCGTCTTCGACGCGAAAGCGACGGAAGCCGCGGTCCGCAAGGCCTTCGAGGGCTGGCGCAAGGCGACGTCGCCCGTCCCCGCCCCGCCCACTGCGTCCCGGAGGCGGAGTCTCGTCGTCGTGGATCGGCCCGGAGCCTCGCAGTCGACGCTCCAGCTCGGCCTCCCCGTCATCGATCCGACGAGCCCCGACTACACGTCGCTCCTCGTGACGAACGCGCTCCTGGGCGGCTCCTTCGG
Organism: Thermoanaerobaculia bacterium; assembly: GCA_963809425.1. Classification (GTDB taxonomy): domain Bacteria; phylum Acidobacteriota; class Thermoanaerobaculia; order UBA5066; family UBA5066; genus Fen-183. The sequence continues at coordinate 111,603 of CAWEJK010000002.1, read as the reverse complement.
CTCGCGTATCACGAGCAACATCCGCGAGCAGAAGGGCTATACCTATTCGCCGTTCAGCATCGTCTCCGCCCGCCGCAAGAGCGCGATCTGGGTGCAGTCCGCCGACGTGACGACGAACGTCACGGGACCCTCCCTGAAGGAGATCTTCGGGGAGATCGACCGCTTGCGGGCAGAGCCGCCCTCGGCCGCGGAGCTCAAGGGAATTCAGAACTACCTGGCGGGGTTGTTCGTCCTCCAGAACTCCTCGCGCGCCGGAATCGCGAACCAGCTCTCTTTCCTGGAGCTCCACGGCCTGCCGGACTCGTACCTGACGGGCTTCCCGACCCGCGTCCACGCCGTCACGCCCGAGGAAGTCACGCGTGTCGCGAAGACGTACATCAAGCCCGACGAGATGACGCTCGTCGTCGTCGGCGACCGCAAGGTGATCGACGAGCAGCTCAAGCCCTACCAGCCGCCCGCGGCCCCTTGAGGGGGGAGGGCTTCCCCGAGCGGCCTCAGCGCCCGGTGAACTTCGCCGGGCGCTTCTCGAGGAAGGCCGAGACGCCTTCCTTCATGTCCTCGGTTGCCACGCAGAGTCCGAAAAGCGTCGCCTCGTGGTCTTCGGCGGCCGCAAAAGGCATCTCGAGACCCGCGTTCACCGCGTCCAGCACGTAGCGAATCGCGACCGGCGCCTTCGCGAGGATCTTCTTCAGGATCTCCCGGCTCGCCGGCAGCAGCTCGGCCGGCTCGACGACCCGGTTCACGAGGCCGATGCGATACGCCTCTTCGGCGGGCACCATGTCGCCCGTGAGGAGGATCTCGAAGGCCCGGCCCTTCCCGACGAGACGGGGCAGCCGCTGGCTCCCCCCGTAGCCCGGGATGATGCCGAGGTTCACCTCGGGCTGCCCGAGCCGGGCGGTCTTCGACGCGACGCGCATCGTGCAGGCGAGCGCCACCTCGCAGCCGCCGCCGAGCGCGAAGCCGTTCACGGCCGCGATCACCGGCTTGCCGAGATTCTCGATCGTGTCCAGGAGCTCCTGTCCCCTTCGCGCGAATGCGCGGGCGGACACGGGCGTGAACGACCGGAAGATCGTGATGTCGGCGCCCGCGATGAACGCCTTTTCGCCCGCGCCGGTCAGGATCACGCCGCCGACGGCGTCGTCGCCGCGCGCGCTCTCGAAGGCGGCTCCGAGCCCCTCCATCACCTCCGGGTTGAGCGCGTTCAGCTTGTCGGGCCGGTTGATCGTGACCGTGAGGATTCGATCCGAGACCTCGCTGAGAACGACGGACATCGTGGGCACCTCTTTCAGGCGAACGGGTTTTCGTCCGCGCTCGGGCCGTACATCCCGGGCACGGGCACGTCGAGGAGGCGGAGGTAGACGGAGAGCTGGCCGCGGTGATGTACCGAGTGGTTGAGGATCATGATCCGCACGACGGCGAGGCGCGGCATGGAGAAGACCGGCTTCCCCTTCATCGAGAGCGTCCAGGGCCCCATCGCCCGGACGTCGTCCAGCGCGCTCAGGTCGCCTTTCGCATCCGCGATCGTCTTGTCGAAGAGCGCGAGGAGGGCGGCCGTCGTCGCAGGTGGCGGCGGGACTCCGACCGAGCTCTCGCCGACGTCGAAGCCGTCCTCCTTGAGCGAGCTCGCCCAGCCCGGGAGCGTCGCGACGTGCGTCGCGAGCTTCCCGAGCGTCATCGATTTCGGATGCGGCGCCCACTCGTTCTTCCCTTCCGGCACGCGCTCGAGCATCTTTCGGGTCGATGACGCTTCCCGGTCGAGCTCCATGATGAGCGGATCGATCATCCTCATGGCTCAGCCCTTTCTGTTGCCCCGTTCGTCGTATTCATAGAATCCTCTTCCCGTCTTTCTTCCGAACCGCCCCGCGAGGACCATTCTCTTGAGCACGGGCGGCGGCGCGAACCGCGCCTCGCGGTACTCGGTGAACATGATCTCCGCGATTGCGTACACGGTGTCGAGCCCGACGTAATCGAGCAGCTCGAACGGGCCCATGGGATGCGCGCAACCCAGCTTCATTCCCGTGTCGATGTCCTCGAGCGAGCCCGCCCCCTCCTCGTGGGCCCGGATCGCGTCGAGTAGAAACGGCACGAGCAGCCGGTTGACGACGAACCCCGAGCTGTCGCGAGCCGCGATGGGCTCCTTGCCGAGTGACCGGGCGAAGGCCGTCACGCGGGCGATCGTGTCGTCGGACGTCCCGATCGCCTTCACGACCTCCACGAGCTTCATGACGGGGACGGGGTTGAAGAAGTGGAGACCGGCGAAACGATCGGGCCGCGCGGTGGCGGCCGCCATCTCTGCGATCGTGAGCGACGACGTATTCGAGCAGAAAATCGCGTGCGGCGCGCACGACTTGTCGAGCGCCTTGAACACCTCGCGCTTGGCCTCGAGATTCTCGACGATCGCCTCGATGATGAGATCGGAAGAAGAGATTTCTTCGAGTGAAGAGGAGAAGACCAGGCGTTTACGGATCGCTTCGCCGTCGACGGCCGTCAGCTTGCCGCGCTCGACTGCCTTCGAAAGTGAATTCTCGATGCGGCGGCGGCCCGCGGCGAGCGCCTTTTCGTCGACCTCGCGGACGATCGTCTCGTATCCCGCCTTCGCGCACACCTCGGCGATCCCCGACCCCATCAGGCCGGCGCCGAGGACCCCGACCTTTCGGATCTCAGACATGCACGAACTCCGCTCGGGCGCGAGCACGGCAGACATCTTCTTTTCCCTCTTAACCATTCTAAGAATCTTCGGCGCTCTTCGAACGTTGCTCACGCGCACGCCTCCACGACCAGCGCAATGCCCTGGCCTCCGCCGATGCAGGCCGAGGCGAGGCCCCAGCGCTTGCCGCGGCGGCGCAGCTCCTTGAGGAGCGTGAGCGTCAGCCGCGCGCCGCTCGCTCCCAGCGGGTGGCCGAGCGCGATCGCGCCGCCGTTCACGTTCAATTTCGCGCGATCGATCGCGAGCTCCTTGACGACCCCGAGGATCTGGCCCGCGAACGCCTCGTTGATCTCGATGAGGTCCATCTCGAGGAGCGTCTTCCCCGCTTTCGCGAGCGCCGCGCGGCAGGCCGAAACCGGCCCGAGGCCCATTTCGGCGGGATCGCAGCCCGTGACCGCTTCGGACACGAGGCGCCCGAGCGGGACGATCCCTTTCGCGCGGGCCCGTTCCTCCGTCGTGATGACCGCGGCCGCGGCCCCGTCCACGATGCCCGACGCGTTCCCCGCCGTCACCATCCCGTCTTTCCCGAAAGCGGGCGACAGCTTCGCGAGACCCTCCAGCGTCGAGTCCGGAGTCAGGTGGTCGTCTTCCGTCACGGAGACGGTCTTCCGGCCCCTCTTCGCTTCGACCGGGACGATCTCCTCGCCGAGCCGACCTTCTGCCCGGGCGGCCGCGGCCTTCTGCTGGCTCTCGAGGGCGAACGCGTCCTGCTCGGCGCGCGTGATCCCGAGGCGGCGCGCGATGTTGTCCGAGGTCTGTGCCATTGCGAGACCCGGCACGGTGTCGAAGAGGCCGCTCATGAGCGAGTCCTCGAGCTTGCCCTGCCCGAGCCGGAGCCCCGTGCGGGCGCCGCGGACCACGAACGGCGCCTGGCTCATGTTCTCGGTGCCGCCCGCGAGGACGGCGTCCGTCTCCCCGAGCAGAATGCGGTGCTTCGCCTGGACGATCGCCTCGAAGCCGGAGCCGCACAGGCGATTCACCGTGAGCGCGGGGACTTCCTTCGGCACGCCCGACCGGAGGCCGACGTGGCGGGCGAGGTAGATCGCGTCGGAGGAGGTCTGGAGCACGTTGCCGAAGATCACGTGTCCGATCTCCCCGGGTTCGAACCGCGCGCGCCGCAGCGCTTCCCGGGAGGCGGCGACGGCGAGGTCGGTGGCGGTCATGTCCGCGAACGGGCCGTTGTAATCGGCCATCGGCGTGCGGACTCCTTCGGCAAAGACGATTGCAGTGGTCATATGGCCCGGATTGTATCCGGGCGGCCGACGGCGTGCGCGCTCAGGATGCTGGAGAGACTGTCCTCGGGGCGCTCTTTGCGGGTTCCTGGAGGAGCGGCTTTTCCACGGCTTCCTGCGCGGCCGCGAGACGGGTCCGGAACGGATCGAGCGTCTTCATGTTCGCGCGGACGGAGTCGGGCTCCCGGCGCTTCGACTCGCGGCGGATGCGCTCCGCCTCGGCCTCGAACTGCGCGGTCTGCTCGGCAAGGAGCTTTCGGGACCCCTCGTCCGCCGCGTCCGCCCGCCGGGCCTTCAGGTCGCCAAGGGTCTTCTCGAGCAGAACGAGGGCCGACGCGTTGAGTCGCGCCGTCATCGCGGCCGCGTCGGCTTCGAGCACGCGCTCTTTCACCCAGAGAAACTCCTCCACGTTCACGCCTCGGGCGCGCGCGGCGGCCACGTCGGCGGGCACCGTCGTGAGCGGATCACCGGCCGGCGTGGGCCGGGCCCCGCGAAGGTCCAGGCGCACACGGTCCAGGACCGAGAGGTAGGTCTCCACCTGGGCCGCCGTCACGCGTCCGTCGGCCGGAGGCCGGTACACGTCGCGCGTCTCGGCCCGGGAGAGCGGCGCGCTCACCGGAATCCCCGGTGCGGTGTCCGGCGAGTCGCAGCCCGCCCACACGGCCCCGAGGACCGCCACGACCAGGGAAAGGCGGCGGCGCATCCGCGAATGATAGCCGCGTGGTACGATTTTTTTGGTTCCATGCTGACGCAAGTCGGGAAGTACCAGATCGTCGAGAAGATCGGTGTGGGCGGGTTCGGCACCGTCTACAAGGGGCGGGACCCGTTCATCAAGCGAAACGTCGCGATCAAGACCTGCCAGAGCGAGGAAGAGGAGATCAAGAAGCGGTTCTTTCGCGAGGCCGAGTTCGCGGGCAACCTCCATCACCGCAACGTCACGACGATCTACGACTTCGGCGTCACCGACGACGGCACGCCCTACATCGTCCAGGAGTTCCTGACCGGCGACGACCTCGACAAGGCGATCAAGAAGAAGGTGCCGCTCACGCTCCAACGCAAGCTCCAGATCCTGATCGACGTGTGCGACGGGCTCGGCTACGCGCATGCGGCAGGCATCATCCATCGCGACATCAAGCCCTCGAACATCCGCATTCTCGAGGACGGAACCGTCAAGATCATGGATTTCGGCATCGCGAAGTCTCTGGTCTCGCAGTCGACGCTCACGCAGACGGGCATCACGCTGGGCACGGCGTCCTATCTCGCACCGGAGCAGATCCGCGGCGAGGATCTCGACGCGCGAACGGACATCTTCTCGCTCGGCGTTCTTGCCTACGAGATCGTGACCGGGCAGAAGCCCTTCACCGGCGACCACATTTCCACCGTCCTCTACAAGATCATGAACGAGATGCCCGCGGCGCCGAGCTCGCTCGATCCGGCGCTGTCCCACAGCCTCGACGCCATGGTTCTCAGGGCGCTCGAGAAGGACCGCACGAAACGCTTCGCCTCCTGCTCCGAAATGCGCGCCGACTGCCAGACGCTTCTCCAGACCGTCCCGGACGGGCCCGCGTTCCAGATGCCGAGCGACATGGAAAAGACGGTCGCGACGCCGTCCGAGGGATTTCAGGTCTCGCGCTCCGTTTCCATCGGCGCGACCCCGACGGGCAGGGCCCCCCGCGTCATCGACACGCCGCTCGGTCCGTCCGCGGCCGCCCGGCCGACGGCCGGGGGTCTCGCGGACGTCCACCTCCGCACGGACGGCGTTGCGGCAAGCCGCCGGGTCGCGCACGAAGAAGGCGGATCGGCCCTGAAAGTGTTCCTCGCGGCGATCGTGCTCGTGGTCGTGGCAGGGGGCACCTGGTTCGTCGCCCAGAGCAGGCGCCCGGCGGCGCCCGTGACGCCGACCTCCGTTCCTCCCCCCGCGGCCTCGACGGCGGGGACGGAGTCTCCCCCGGCTCCCGCAACGACGAGCGCCGAGCCGGCGACAGTCCCTCCCGCGCCGGCCGTTCCGGCAGCCGAGCCCACGGCCGCGCCCGTCAAGGTCAAGGAAGTCGCCACGTCGGCGCCCGTCACGTTCAAGTCGAACATCTACGCCGAGCTCACCATCGACGGAAAGCCCCAGAAAGCGAACCTCCCGAGGGCGATCACCGTCACCCTCAAGCCGGGGCGGCACGCCGCCGTTTTCGACGCGCCGGGCTTCATGAAGATCCCGAAGGAATTCGAGATCTCGGCGGCGGGGCCGAAAGCCATGACCGTGACCGGCGAGTTTCCGGGGCGCGGCATCCTCACGTTCACCGTGCTTCCGGCAAGGGCGGAGATCCGCCTGGACGGCGTTCTGATCGGCACCTCGACGGGCGGACCGATGAAAAAGACGCTCCGCGCCGGCCCCCACGAGATCAGCGTGAGCCTCGCCGGCTACAGGACCTACACGAGGACGGTCGACGTCGCCGAAGACGACTCGTTCGCGATCCCCCGTATCGAGTTGAAGAAGGAATAGCTAGAATCTCGTTGGTGAAGCGAGTCTCCCTCTTCTCTCTCTCTTTCTCTCTCGCGGCGCTCGTCCTTTTCGCCGCGCCCGCCCGCGCGCAGGAAGGCTCGGAATCGCTCGAAAAAGAGGCGCGCAAGGCCGTCAACGCCGGTCAGTTCCGCAAGGCCGCGCTCAAGTTCGAGAGCGCGGCGTCCGCCGCGAGCGATCCGCAGCGCCGCTCGCGAATGCTCGTGCAATCCGGCTGGGCGCACTTCAACGACGGAAAGAAGTCCGACGCGCAGGATGCGCTCCGACGCGCGTTCACGGGCAGCCCGGACCTCGAGATCGTGGCCGACTTCTTCTCGCCCGAATTCGTGAAGCTCGCCGCCGAGGTTCGCGCCTCGGCCGTCGTGGCGCGGCCGCCCCCCGCGGCCGACATCGGAGAGCTGAAGCGCGTCGCGAGGGAGAAGCTCGCGGACGGCAACACCGAAGACGTCATTCACGACCTGCTTTACAACGTGCCGCGCGAAAAGCTCGATGCCGAGGCGATCGATCTTCTCGCTCAGGCGTACGAGAAGCAGGGCAAGTTCACCGAGGCCGCGAAGGTTCGCGGCTCCGGACCCGACGCCCCCAAGGTTCCGCCCACGGCGCTCACCGTTCCCCGGCCGCCTGCCGGCGGCGCGGCAGCGGTCGTGCCTGCGCAGCCTGCGGCGGCCGGCACGGACTACCTCGCTCTCGGGCGAGCGGCCCTCTCGCGCGGTGACGCCCTGAACGCGCAGTCGGCCGCTAACCGCCTCCTCGAGATCGACCCGCAGTCGAGCGATGCCTACCGCCTGCTCGGAAACGCGTACGCGTTGCGGGGGGAGATGGCCTTCGCGAAGGCCACCCTCGAGCAGTCGCTCAAGAAGAACGAGAGGAACGAGGGGGCCCTGCTCGACCTTTACGAGCTCTCGATGGGCGAGAAGAACTGGGACGACGCGCTCGATGCGCTCCGCCGGGCGACCGAGGTGAATCCCGAGAACGGAGCGAAGCTCCTGGCGCTCGGTCGCAAAGCCCGCGCGGACGGAGACCTCGCCCACGCGCGACAGGTCTTCGCGACGGCGGCCGTGGCGTCGCCGAGGGACGTATCCGTCCTGACCGAATACGCGGGCGTTCTCCTTCAGGCGAAGGACATCGACGCCGCCCTCGAGCCGCTCATGAAGGCCGCCGCCGTCGAGCCGGACCGCCAGATCGTGCGCGCGAACCTCGCGTCGACACTCCGCCGGAAAGGCCTCTGGAAGGACGCCGAGAAGGAATACCGCGAGGCCGTTCGCGCGGACCCCGACTACGCGCCCGCCCTGCGCGGCCTCGGCACGCTTCTCCTGGAGCGCGGGCAGGCCGCCGAAGCCGTCGAGCCGCTCAAGAAGGCCGTGCTTCGCGACCCGACGAACGTCGAGAGCGCGTGGGCCCTCGCGCGCGCGCAGCGCCAGACGGGCGCGCTCAAGGACGCCGCCGAGAGCCTCGCCGCTTCCGCCGCGCTCGACAAGGCGCCGCTCGACGACGAGGCCGGTGCCGTGGCCTACGAACGCGGGCGTTACGAGGAGGCCGTCGGATTCTTCGACAAGGCGCTCGCGAAGGAGCCGGCCTCCGCCGTTTTCAAGGCGAACCGCGAGAAGGCGGCCGCGGCCGCGGCGTTCCTCAGGGGGTCCGGGATCAGCGTTCCGGAGAAGTAGAAACCGTCAGTCTCCGCTGGAAGGCGCCTCGTCCTCCCGCATCACCGTCAGAAGGTCCGCGAGGATGCGCGCCGTCGCGCCCCAGATCGCGTGGCCGCGGTAGTGGTACACGAGCGTCATGATTTCCCTGCCCTTCCACTTCACGGGCCGCTCCTCGACCACCATGGGATCGAGGAGGTACGCGAGCGGCACCTCGATGATCGACTCGACCTCGCCCGGCCGAGGCGCGAACGCGACCGGGTACGGGATCGCCCCGACGAACGGCGCGACCTCGAAGTCCGTGACCGTGACGAGCCGCGGCAGGGCTCCCAGAATCCGCACGCCCTCCCGCGGAACCCCGATCTCTTCCTCGGTCTCCCGGACCGCCGTCTCCCAGAGGTTCACGTCGGCGTCGTGCTTGCCGCCTCCCGGGAACGAGATCTGCCCCTTGTGGTGCTCGACCAGCTCCGTCCGCTTCGTGAAGAGCGTCCAAAGCGCCCTCTCGCGCACGTAAAGGGGGATCAGGACGGCCGCCGGGCGCAGCGGGACCGCGCCCGCGCCCGGGGCCCGCTCGGAGACGAGCGGCCGCGCCGGCCAGCTTCGCGAGAGGCGCTTTCGGAGGTCCTCCATCCAGGGGCTGTACGCCCCGTCGTTCGTCTCCGTCATGACCCCGCTTCGGAAGTGCCGAACCCCTGCCGGTCGGCCGCGGCCTTCTCGCCCCGCTTCACGAAGGTCTGGAGGTACGCCTCGATGAAGCCGTCGAGGTCGCCGTCGAGTACGCGATCGACGTCCCCGACCTCGTAGTTCGTGCGGTGATCCTTGATGAGCCTGTAGGGCGCGAGCACGTACGAGCGGATCTGCGACCCGAAGCCGATCTCCATCTTCGTGCCCGCGCGAACGGCATCTTTCGCGAGACGTTCCTCGACGGCCCGCTGGTAGAGGCGCGACCTCAGGACCTTCATGGCCGAGTCCTTGTTCTTGTGCTGCGAGCGCTCGTTCTGGCACTGCACGACGAGCCCGGACGGCAGGTGCGTGATGCGGATCGCCGACTCGGTCTTGTTCACGTGCTGCCCGCCCTTGCCGCCGGCCCGGAACGTGTCGATCCGGAGGTCCTTGTCGTCGATCTCGACCTCGATCGTGTCGTCGATCTCCGGCGACACGTAGACGGCCGCGAAGGACGTGTGGCGCCGGGCCGCGGCGTCGAACGGGGAGATGCGCACGAGGCGGTGCACGCCGCGCTCGGCCTTCATGTGCCCGTAGGCGTACTCCCCTTCGAAGCGCAGCGTCGCGGTCTTGATGCCCGCGTCCTCGGCATACGTCACTTCGAGCACGTCCGTCTTCCATCCGCGGCGCTCGCCGAAGCGGAGGTACATCCTCATGAGCATGTCGGCCCAGTCCTGGGCTTCGGTCCCGCCCGCGCCCGCGTGGATCTCGACGAGCGCGGGCAGCGGATCCTCGTCGTGCGTGAGCTTGAACGTGAGCTCCTTGCGGCGGGCCCAGGGCGCGATCGTGGCGAGCGCCGTGTCGGCATCCGCCTCGACCTTCTCGCCCGCGCGGAGGAACTCGCCGAGGATCTCGAGCTCCTCCTGCCGTTCCTTCAGATCCTTGTCGTCCGCGAGCACCCGCTCGGCGCGCTTCAGCTTGCGGAGCGTCTCCTGCGCCTCGAGGGCGTTCGTCCAGAAGCCGGGCTCGCCGGTCGTCCGTTCGAGCTCTTCCTTCTCTTTCGCGGCTTTGCGGACGTCAAAGATAGCCCCGGAGGGCGCTCACGGACGACGCAAGCTCGAGCAGGCGCTCGATTCGTTCTTCGTTCACGTGGGATCTCCTCCTGGGCGTATTCGGGGTTCGAAAACCCGCGCGCGGAGGATACCGGCGAGAAGCCCTGCCGCGCAAACCCACGCGACGGCATCTCCCGCGGCAACGGCGGGCGGCGGAGCGGAGGGACGCTCGAGCGGCACCGAGAACGCGCCCTTGACGTCGGGATCCAGCGTCACGAGGACGCGGCCCGTCGCGTCCACGGCCCCGCTGATCCCGGTGATCGCCGCGCGCACGAGCGGGCGACCCGTCTCGATCGCGCGCACGACGGCAGACTGAAAATGCTGCCGCTGCGCCCCCGCGCGCCCGTACCACGCGTCGTTCGTGAGCGTGAAGAGGACGTCCGCGCCCGAACGCACCTCGTCGCGCGCAATCCAGGGGAACACGACCTCGTAGCAGACCGCGCCGCCCAGCTTCCACGACCCGAGGGAGAGCAGGGTCGTGCCGCTTCCGGGCGTGAAGGAGGAGGGGACGGCGCGGCTGATGGGCCGGATCCTGCGCAGGAGCCCGGCGAGCGGCACGTATTCGCCGAAGGGCACGAGGCGCTGCTTGAAATAGGGCGGACGCGCGGCGCCGGCCTTCGTCACGAGGACGGCCGCGTTGTAGAACGCCGCCTCGGGATCGTCCGGCGCATCGGACCAGACCGAGCTCAGGAGGATCGCGATGTCGAGCTCCCGGCAAAGCGCGATGACCCTCTGCCGGTATGCCTCGGAGAACGACCACGCGTAGGGCGACGCGCTCTCCGGCCACAGCACGAGGACGGGCCGGTCCTGCCGGCAGAGCCTCCGCGTCTGGTCCTCGAGGTCGGCGAAGAGGCGTTCCGCGGTTCCGGGCTCCCAGCGAAGATCCTGCCTGACGTTCGGCTGGACGACGCCGACGACGAGGACCTCTCCCGCCGGACGCGGCCGCCGCGGCCCGGCCGCCGCCGCGAGAACGCCGGCGAGGGACGCGCCGACGAGCCACCCGAGCCGCAGATTCCGGAGGGGCCGCGTGATCGCGACGTACAGGGCGGCGTTCAGCGATGCGACGAGAAGCGACGTCAGGAAGACGCCGCCGAGAGCCGCCGTGCCCATCAGCTGCGGGACGTCCGCGAGCGGATTCGCGAGGAGAGCCCACGGGAAGCCGCCGAAGACGTACACGACCGTGCGGAAGAACTCCTGCACGACCCACGAGGCGCCGAACGTCGCGACGAGGCCGGCGGCCGAACGCGGAGAGACCCAGCCGTAGAGCAGGCCCGCCACGGCGAACGGCACGGCGCAGATCGCCGCCGCCGCCGCGAGTGCGATTCCGGCGGCGGGCCAGGGCACGCCGCCGAAATGGAGGACCGTGTAGGCGATCCACGGAATCGTCATCGCCCAGAACACGAGCCCGAACGCGTACCCGAGGAATGCCGCCTGCTTCGGCCGGGCGCCGTCGAGCGCGGCAATCAGCGGGATCAACGCGACGGGAAGGAGCGGCAGGATCGAGAAATTCGGGAAACACAGCGCCAGCAACGCGCCGGAGGCACACGAGAAGAGGAGACGGGGGATTTTCTTAGAAGGTAATAAGGTAAGCATCGGAGGCCGCCCCCGCACGGCATGCGCGGAGCGCAGGCGCGCGAGCAGAAACGTCCACCTTCGAAGAAATCGGGCCACGTCCCTTGAGGGGAAGTTGACCGTCCTCCGCGCGTCCTCCCGCGGCAGACGAAAGCAAAATCAATCTTTCTTCAATCTCGCTTCGGCGCGAACTCTTCCGCCCGGTAGCTCGAACGGACAAAGGGGCCGGAGAAGACGGCCGAAAAGCCCATCTCCATCCCGCGCGCCGCGAGCCCCGCGAAGCGCTCGGGCGTCGCGTACTCCACGACCGGGAGGTTCCAGGCGGACGGACGCAGGTACTGCCCCACCGTGACGACGTCGACGCCGGCGGCGCGGAGCGAGCGGAACACGTCGACGACCTCTTCGTCTCGTTCCCCGAGGCCCAGCATGAGGCCCGACTTCGTCGTCGTCGCGGGATGCCTCTCCTTCACGCGGGCGAGGAGGTCCACGGATCGCCGGAAAACGGACTTCGGGCGCACGGTGTCGTAGAGGCGGGGAACGGTCTCGACGTTGTGGTTGTAGACGTCGGGGCCCGAATCCGACACGCGGTCGATCTGGCGGGCGTCGCCCTGGAAATCGGGCGTCAGAGCCTCGACCGTTCGCGCTCCGTCGTCCTCCTTCAACGCCCTCACGACGGACGCCCAGTGCGCCGACCCTCCGTCGTCGAGGTCGTCCCGATCCACGGACGTCACCACGATGTGCCGGATTCCCATTTCGTTCGCCGCTTTGACGAGGCGCGCCGGCTCCCCGGGGTCGAGCGGCGCGGGACGCCCGGACGTGATGTGGCAGAACCCGCACGCGCGCGTGCACACGTCGCCCGCGATGAGAAAGGTGGCCGTCTTCCTCTCGAAGCACTCCGTGCGGTTCGGGCAGCGGGCCTCCTCGCACACAGTCGAGAGGCTTCCGCGGCGCATCCGCGCTTTCATTTCGTGAAGGTCGACGAGCCGCAGCTTCTTCTCGCGGATCCAGGGCGGCAGCGCGGGCGCGCCCGGGGCGGGGAGGGGACGGCTCAAGGCACCACCAGGGGGGTGTTCTTGATCTGCTTGTCGGTCAGCTTGATCTTCCGCGCCGCCGCCACTGCTTTCGAGCGGTCCTTGAAAGGTCCCACGCGCACGCGAAACCAGCCGTCCTTGCCGGGCACGGCCGAGACATCCGCGGCGAATCCCTCGTCCTTGAGCCGCTTCATGAGGTCGTCGGCGGCCTGAGCCTTCTTCGTCGCGAGCACCTGCACGTAGAACGGGCCCTTCGGGGCGGCCTTCGGGGCCGCCTTCTGGGCGGGCGCTTCCTTGGGAGGGGCGTCCTTGGCGTGCGCGGGGGGAGCGGCCGTCGGCGCGGGAGCCTTCGGGGCGGGTACCGGCGTCGGCGGGGGCACCGGCGTCGACGCCGCGGCCGCAGACTCCTTCAGAGCCGCCCGCTTCTCCGCAGCGAAGCCGAGCACCTCTTCGGCGGGCTTCTCGGCCGAGGTCGCGGACTTCCGGGTCTCGCGCGCGCCGTCCGACGGCGCAAGCGTGGGAACCGGCAGATCCGAAGCGTTCACGAGCGTCGCGACCGCGCCCGGGCCTTTCCGCGCCGCGGCGCCCGTTCTCATCCCGAAGAAGAACGCGAGCGCGAGCGCGGCGAGGAGAAGCAGGAAGAAGAACCCGGCCTGCCGGCCCGTGACCGAAATCTGATAGTGAACGGGCGGCCTCGCCGGCCGGTCCTCGGGGCCGTCCGATAACCCAAGCGGCGTCATTCGGGTTTCTCGCCCTTCTTGAGGAAGGCCGAGATCAGGTCCATCGGCAGCGGGAAGATGATCGTGGAGTTCTTCTCGGTCGCGATCTCCGTCAGGGTCTGCAGGTATCGAAGCTGCAGCGTCGCGGGCTCGCGCCCGATGATCGCCGCGGCCTCGGAAAGCTGCTTCGAGGCCTCGAACTCTCCGGAGGCGTGGATGATCTTCGCGCGCTTTTCGCGCTCGGCCTCCGCCTGCTTCGCCATCGCGCGCTGCATCTCGATCGGCAGATCGACGCCCTTCAGCTCGACCATCGTGACCTTGATGCCCCAGGGATCCGTGTGCTTGTCGAGGATCTCCTGCAGGTTCTCGTTCAGCTTGTCGCGCGACGAGAGCAGCTCGTCGAGCGTGGCCTGCCCGAGAATCGACCGCAGCGTCGTCTGGGAGAGCTGCGACGTGGCATACAGGTAGTTCTCGACCTTCACGACCGCCTTCGACGGATCCATGACGTGGAAGTAGACGACCGCGTTCACCTTCACGGACACGTTGTCGCGCGTGATGACGTCCTGCGGCGGGACGTCGAGGACGACCGTCCGCAGGGAGATGCGGATCATCGTCTCGAAAGGCCAGAAGATGAGCGTGAATCCGGGCCCCTTCGGCTGCGGCGAAAGGCGGCCGAGCCAGAAGGTCACGGCCCTTTCGTACTCGTTGAGGACGTTGATCCACTTCGAGAGAAAGATCAGCAGGACGAAGAGAACCGGGACGAGGAGGGTCAGATTCGACATGGGTCTCCTTAAGCCCTTTTCGGGGCGGGGCGGACGAGGACGAGGAGTCCGTCGAGACCGGTGATCTCGACGTTTTCGCCGGCGGCGACGGGCGTGGAGGAACGCGCTTCCCAGAGGGCTCCGTCGACGAAGATCCTGCCCGTGGGAGCGAGCGCCGTGCGCGCGGCTACGACCTGCCCCACGAGAACGCCGGCGCCGGTGCGGTCCGGCAGCCGCTTCACGGCGAGGGCTCTGAACGAGAGCGCCGCGAGGATCGCCGCGGTCGTGACGGCGCCCGCGACGAGCGTCGCGAGCTCGCCGCGCGGAGCGCCGGCCCGGTCGGGGAACAGGAGGAGCCCGCCGAGGACGATCGAGGCCGCCCCCCCGACGGCGAGAACGCCGTGCGCGGTGAGCTTCACTTCGAGGAAGAAGAACAGGGCGCCGAGCAGGATGAGAAAAATGCCCGCGCCGTTGACGGGAAGGACGGACATCGCGAAGAGCGCGAGGATGAGGCAGATCGCTCCGAGGACACCGGGAAGGATTCCTCCCGGATGGGAAAGCTCGGAGTAGAGGCCGACGAGCCCCACGAGGAAGAGGATGCCGGCGAGAACGGGGCTCGCGATCACGCCGAGGATCCGTTCGCGCCGCGTCATCTCCCGCAGCTCGACCGCGAGGCCGGCCGTCTTCAGGACGACGTCGGGCCTGCCGACGCGCTTCGCCGTGCGCCCGTCGAGCCGCGCGAGAAGGTCCGGAACGTCGCGCGCGATGACCTCGATCAGCTTGCGCTTCTGGGCCTCGGTCTCGGAGTACGACGTCGCCTCCGTGACGGCCTTGACGGCGTCGTCCACCGGGCGGCCGCGGGGCTCGGTGACGGACCGGAGCAGCGCCGAGACGTCCTCCCCCACTTTCTTCGCGATCGTCTTCGGAAGATCCTCGCCGCCTCCCCCCACGGGCGACGCGGCACCCGCGTTCGTGCCCGGCGCCATCGCCGCGACGTCGCACGACATGAGAATCAGGAATCCGGCCGAGGCGGCCTGCGATCCGGCGGGCGCGACCCATCCCACGACCGGAATCGGCGAGCCCAGAATCGCGCGCGTGATCTCCCGCGTGGAGTCGAGCCGCCCGCCGGGCGTGTCGATGCGCAGGACCACGAGCGGCGCGCCCGAGGCCCCGGCGTCCCGGATCGCCTCCGACACGAAGCGCGCGCTCACGGCGTGGATCTCGGAGTTGAGGTCGATGACGCGCACCGGCGCCGCAAGGGGGGCGGCCGATGCCGCGAGCGACCCGAGAAGAACAAGAGCCGCAGCCGAGCGCACGAAGGCATTATAGGTTCGTGTTAGAACGCACCGTGCGCTGGAAGCCGGTCGACGTTCTGACGTCGCTGTTCGCGGCAGGCCTCGTCCTGGCCGGGCTCGTCCGGTTCGACGCGCTGGAGAACCGGGGAGTCCTTCTGAGAATGGGGCTGGTCGCCCTCGTTCCGGCCGTCGCCGCGTTCGTACGGGGGCGCAATCCGAACCCTTCCAGGAATCTTCAGATCCTTCTCGATTTCTACGTCATCGCCTGCATCGTCGTGATCTTCGACGGGCTCGGTCCGCTCATCCGGGCCGTGAATCCCGTCGACAGGGACGCCGACCTCATCGCGTTCGACCGCTGGCTTTGCGGCTCGGATCCGACGGTGGCGCTCGAGCGGTTCGCGACGCCGTTCCTCTCGGACGTCCTGACGTTCTTCTACTCCCTGTACTACTTCCACCCCATCGTCCTCGGAACGCTCGTCCTCCTCGACGACCGCGCGCGCCCGGAGAAGACCCGTGATTTCTCGCGGTACGCGTTCGTGATGGTCTTCGTCTTCTTCGTGAGCTACGCGGGCTACTTCCTCGTTCCCGCCGTGGGCCCGCGCTTCACGGTGACGCATGCCGGGCACCTGCCGCGCGGCGCGGTCGCGCAGGCGATCGACGGGACACTCGACTGGCTCGAGAGAAACAAACGCGACTGCTTCCCGTCCGGCCACACGATGGTCGTGATCGCCGTGCTTCTCGAGGCGGCGCGGCGGTCGAAGAAGACGTTCTGGGCGTTCCTGCCGTTCGCCGTCGGGCTCATCCTCGCCACGGTCTACTGCCGATACCACTACGTGGCGGACGTTCTCGCGGGCTTCACCCTCGCGTTCGTGACCGTCCCGCTCGGAAACGCGCTCTACAGGCGTTTCGCGCTCGCTACTTCGACGCGTCCGGGCGCGCGCCGAGCGTGACCTCGACCGTCTTTTCGACGGTCTTGCCGTCCTCGATCCGCTTCACGACGACGTTCACCTTCTCGCCGGGCTTCCTGCCCTGGAGCGCGTACGTGTAGTCGTAGAGGTTGCGGAGATCCTTGTCTCCGAACTTCACGATCGTGTCGCCGGCCAAGAGCCCCGCCTTCTCGGCCGGAGAGCCGCCCGTGACGCCCGAGAGCTTGACGCCCTGCCCCTCTTCGGAGAAGTCCGGGATGCCGCCGACCCACACGCGGAAGCTGCGCGAGCCGCCGGCGGACGGCGCCGTCCCGCCCTTGACCTCGCTGAACGCGATCCGCTCGGGCGCCTTTGCGACCCCGAAGACGACGGGCTCCACGAACCTCACGACGCGCACGATCCCCTCGGAGTCGATCCGGTCGGCCGTGTCGGACGGCTTGTGGTAGTCGGCGTGGGCGCCCGTGAAGGTGAAGAGGACGGGTTTCTTCGCCGCGTAGAACGGCGAGTGGTCGGACGGCCCGAAGCCGCCGTCGAGGAGCGCGAGCTTGAGCTTCGCCTCGGCGTTCGAGGACTCCACGAGCCCCTTCCAGGCCGGCGACGTCCCGACGCCCTGCACGTCGAGCTTGTCGCCGCGCAGGCGGCCGACCATGTCCATGTTGAACATCGCGACGACGGAGCTCCACGGGACGGTCGGATTCTTCGTGAAGTGCAGCGAGCCGAGCGTGCCGAGCTCCTCCGCCGCGAACGCGATGAAGAGGACGGAGCGCGGGAGGGTCGCCCGCTTCGCCGAGAGGTCGAGCGCCATCTCGAGGAGGGCGGCGACGCCCGAGGCGTTGTCGTCGGCGCCGTGGTGGATCTGCGGGCCGCCGGCCGCGGCGAGCGACGTCGTGCCGCCGAGGCCGAGGTGGTCGTAATGCGCGCCGACGATCACGACCTCGGCGCTCTTCGCCGGGTCGGCTCCCTTCAGGAGGCCGATCACGTTGGCGGTCCGGACGCGACGCGGCGTGACGTCGACGTTCAGGGCGACTGCCGATCCCGCCGCGGAAAAGGACGCGGGCTTCTTCGCCTCGTCGATCGCCTTCTGCGCGGCCTCGAGCGTCCTGGAAGCGCCCGCGAGAAGCGCGTCGGCGACGGGCCGTCGGACGGACATCGCGACGATGCCGGCGTCGGAGAAAGCCGCGTCGGTGCGCAGAGCGATGAGGTCGTCCGGGACGTCCTTCGTGAGCGGGCCCGTGGCGACGAGCATCGCCTTCGCGCCCTTCTCGCGCGCGGCAGCCGCCTTGAAGCGCAGCGCCGCAAACGGCGAGAACGGCGACTTCTCGTCGTCGCCATCGGGGCCGTAACGCAGGACGAGGACGACCTTGCCCTTCACGTCGAGGCCCGCGTAGTCGTCGTATCCGAGGTCCTTCGAGACGATGCCGTAGCCCGCGAACACGACCTCGCCCTCGGCGGCGCCCGGGGCCGAGAAGGCGAGCGGGCGGAAATCGGTCCCGACGGCCCACGCTTTCCTCCCGGCGGCCGTGCCCGTCTCGAGACGGTTCTTCGGCCCGAGGTCCACGCCGTCGATGAAGTCGAACGGCTGCAGCCATCCGCCGTTCGCGCCGGCGGGAGAGAGGCCGATCCTCTTGAACCGCGTCACGAGCCAGTCGGCGGCGCGGTCGGCCTCGGGCGTTCCGGCGCGGCGGCCCTTGAGGTCGTCCGAGGCGAGGAACGCGACGTCCGCCTGGACACGGGCGGCAGCCGGCGAGAGAGCCGCAGCCGGCGCGGGCTGCGCCGAGGCCCAAACCGGAAGGAGCAGGAACGCGAGCGAGACGGCGATGCGGAAGGTCTTCATCCGGTGTTCTTTACCACGGATCGGACGACGGGGCGATAGCGCATCGGACGCCGGGGGCGGACCTCAAACGAGCGTCGAGAGGAACAGGGCCGCCGGCGCCACGCGGATGCCCTCGGGGCTCACGAAGTCCTTCGTGCCCGCCGCCGACACCTGCCAGGCCTCGGCCTTCGGGAAGCGAGCCTTGAGGGAGCGCAGGCTCGCGGAGACCTCGGCATCGCCGGACTTCGCCTCGACGAACCACAGCGGTGCACCCTTTTCGACGACGACGAAGTCAACCTCCCGCCCGTCCCTGTCGCGGAAGTACCGAAGCTCCACGTCCCGCCCCATCGCGTCCTGCTCGAAGTGCATCCATTTCAGGAGATGGGAGGCCACGAGGTTCTCGAACCGCGCAGCGGGATCGGCAACGAGCGTCCAGTCGAACTGGTAGTGCTTCTGCTCCTTCTTGACGGCTCGAAGCCGCGGGGCCCCGAAGGGAGCGAGGCGGAAGATCGCGAAGAGTCGCTCGAGGATTCGAAGCCAGTTCGCGACGGTCTTGTGCGCGACCTGCAGGTCTTCGCGCAGCGCGTTGATCGAAAGCGGCGCACCCACCAGCTCCGGAAGACGCAAGGCAAGAAGCTCGATGTTCCCGAGGTCCTGAACGCGCTCGAGGCTCGCGACGTCCTCGCGGACGAGGCGGTCCCTGTACTCGCGGGACCACCGCCGCGCCTCGACTTCCGAGCCGCCGAAGTAGGGTTCGGGAAAGCCGCCCAGGGTCAGCAGATCGCGGAGCTCTCCCGGCGTCTTCAGCTTCAGCTCGGCCACCGACAGCGGATGGAGGCGAAGGAGATGGTATCGGCCCTGCAGAGAGTCGCCGCCGTGTCGATAGAAGTCCAGGCGGGCGCTGCCCGTCACGAGGATGCGCTGAGACGGGCGCCGGCCGTCGAAGACACCTTTCAGGAAATTGCGCCACGAGCGGTACTTGTGGATCTCGTCGAACGACCCATAGCGGCGCGGGCGTAAGCTGGCCGCGAAGGATCTTCTCCCGGTCCTCCGCGACGTCCCAGCTCAGGTACCCCTTCTTCGCGCCCGGTAGTCCGCGGGCCATGGTCGTCTTTCACCTACCTGGACGCGGGCCGGACACGAAGGCGCATCTTTCGACGCGGTCCCGATCGAGCTGGGGAACGACGGTCATTTCATCCTCGAAGCCAAACAGGGCTCCGAAGAGACCTCCAAAAAGCTCGGCAGCGCTAAGCGAAACACGCCTGCATGGAGCGTCGCGATGCGCGATGCCTACGGGCAGGCACTGCGGCCGTTCACGATTTCGAGAAGGCCTCGCTGAGTCGTGTAATGCCAGAGTACCGTTGGCGGGGCCGCACTCATGAGCTTGCGGAACCGAGTTGCTTCGCGACGATCCGGTACCGTCGGTAAATCCGGCCGCCGAAGACCTCGAGCGGCTTCAGGATGTCGAGGTTGTCCTCGAGCATCCACGAGAACTCCGCCCACTTGTGGCCGATGCGGATGCCTTCCTTCGCGGCCTCGTAGTAGAGGATCGCGTCGATGCCCTTCCGGCGGTACTCCGGCAGGACGCCGAGCGCCATGACCCTCACCCGGTCGATCTTCTTCCGCTCCGTGAGGAATTTCAGCCAGCCGAACGGAAACAGGGAGCCGCCCATCTTCACGAGGACCTGGTTGAAGTCCGGGAGCGCGAGGTGGAACGCGACGGGGTTCCCGTCGATCTCGACGAAGAGAATGTACGGAGGATGGATGATCGGCTTGAGCTTCTTGGCCATTGCGTCGATTTCCTCCGACGTCATCGGCACGAAGCCCCAGTTCCTCTCCCACGCGGCGTTGTAGATCTTCTTCACGATCGCGAGATCCTCGTCGAACCTGTCCATGCGGATCGGCCGCACGACGAGGCCTTTCTCGCGCTTGCGAACCGCGTCCGACAGGCGCGCGAGCCTCCGAAACGAGAGATCCCCGACGGGCGCGAGGATCGCGACGAGATCTTTCTCCTTCGCGTACCCCGCGTCCGTGAAGAGGTCGAGGTAATACGCGGGGTTGTACGTCATCATCAGGAACGGGAGGCCCGGATCGCTTTCGGACGGGACGAGCGCGCCGACCTCGTCGTTGAGCGACGGGTTCGCGGGCCCGCGCAGCCTGTCGCAGCCGGGGAGCAGCTCGCGCACCGCCCCTTCGGCCGCGGCGAGAAGCGCCCGGCTCGCCCCGGCGTCATTCGCGCATTCGAAGAATCCGAAGAACCCGGTCTTCTCTCCGTGCACCCGGTTGTGCTCGTCGTCGAGAATCGCGGCAACGCGCCCCACGACCTTCCCGTCGCGGCGCGCCAGAAAGAGTCTCCTCTTCGCGTGCTTCCAGAACGGGTTCTTCGCTTCGTCGAGCATCCAGCGGACGTCCGAGCGCAGAGGTGGAGGCCAATTCGAATCGCCGGCATAGATCCGGTACGCGAGCTCGACGAATTCCCTGAGATCGGACGGGGAGGAGACGGGATCCACCCGCAAGGGCGCCTTATCGTTCACGTCGTCTCGTCCCTCCGGGTGCAGACGGTCTCACAGCGATTCGGAGCGATCAAGCCCGGCAGACCCGGATCCGGATGCGCTATCGTGTCTCGTTTGTCGCGCGCGCGAGGAGACCCTCATGGGTGACCCCCTCTTTCTCCACCGCCTCCAGTTCGCCTTCACGCTCATCTACCACTATCTCTTCCCCGTCCTGACGATGGGGCTCGCGTTTCTGATCGTCGTGATGAAGGCGCTGGGCCTGCGGCGCGGGGGGGAGCGCTGGAACGAGGCCGCGCGCTTCTGGATCCGGATCTTCGGCATCAACTTCGCGCTCGGCGTCGTGACGGGCATCCCGATGGAGTTCCAGTTCGGGACGAACTGGGCGCGCTTCTCCCGTTACGCCGGCAACGTCATCGGCCACACGCTCGCGATGGAGGGCCTCTTCGCCTTCTTCCTCGAATCGAGCTTCCTGTCGCTTCTGGTTTTCGGCGAGAAGCGTCTCTCGCGGGCCGGGCATTTCGCGGCCGCGGTCGCGCTCTTCGCCGGGAGCTGGCTTTCCGGCTACTTCATCGTCACGACGAACGCCTTCATGCAGCATCCGGCCGGGCATCGCGTCGCGGCGGACGGTTCTCTTCACCTCGCGGACTTCGCGGCGTTCCTCTTCAATTCCTGGGCGATCGCCCAATACGCGCACAACATGGTCGCGACCGTCGTGACGGCCTCGTTCGTGGTCGCGGCGCTCGGCGCTTTCTACGTTCTTCAGGGGAAGCACCTGGAACAGGCCCGCCTCTTCCTGAAGCTCGGCACGACTGCCGGCCTGATCTCGAGCGTTCTCGCCGCTTTCCCCACCGGCGACGCGCAGGCCAAGCTCGTGGCCCGTTACCAGCCCGTGGCGCTCGCCGCCATGGAGGGTCGCTTCGAGAGCGGGCCTCGCGCGGGCCTCAGCATGATCGGCCAGCCGAACGTGCGGGAGCGCCGTCTCGACAATCCCGTCACGGTGCCGCTGGTCCTGAGCGTGCTCGCGTTCGGCCACACGTCGAGCGAGGTCCAGGGCCTGAACGACTTTCCCGAGAGCGACTGGCCCGACAACATCGAGCTCCTCTACTACGCTTTCCACGTCATGGCCGGCCTCGGGACGATCCTGATCGCGATCATGGCTGCCGCAAACCTGCTGGGCTGGATGGGCCGGCTGGAGAAGACCGGTCCGATACTGTGGGTTCTGATGCTCGCCTTTCCCTTTCCGTACATCGCCGTCATCGCGGGATGGGTCACGACGGAGCTGGGACGGCAACCCTGGCTCGTCTACGGCCTCTTCCGAACCGCGCAGGGCTCGAGCCCCACGGTCCACGGCGGCACCGCTCTCTTCACGCTCCTGGGCTTTTGCGGGCTCTATCTCGTCCTCGGCGTGCTCTTCCTCTTCCTGATCGCGCGGGAGATCGGTCACGGGCCGTCGTCCGGGACCCCGCGGCGCGAGGCGGCGCATGCCTGAGCTCTGGTACGCGATCGCCGTCCTGATGCTCACGGCGTACGTGGTCCTCGACGGCTTCGACTTCGGCGCCGGAGCGCTCCATTTGTTCGTCGCCAGGAACGATTCCGAGCGGCGCCAGGTCCTCGCCGCGATCGGCCCCTACTGGGACGGAAACGAAGTCTGGCTGCTCGCCGCGGGCAGCGTTCTCTTCGTCGCGTTTCCGAAGGTCCTCTCCTCGGGGATCTCGGGCTTCTACTTCGCGATCTTTCTCCTGCTCTGGTCCCTCATCCTGCGCGGGATCGCCATCGAATTCCGGAGCCACGTGAACGACTCGATCTGGCGCAGGACCTGGGATCTCGGATTCGCGGTCGCGAGCACGCTCCTCCCCGTCTTTTTCGGCGCCGCGCTCGGAAACCTGATCCGCGGCGTCCCGCTGGACTCGGACGGCTGGTTCGAGCTCGCGCTCTTCACGGATTTCACGGCGAAGAATCCCGTCGGGATCCTCGACTGGTACACGGTCCTCGTCGGCGTCTTCGCGCTCGCGGCGCTGCTCGGGCACGGCGCGACGTTTCTCGCATGGAAGACGGACGGCCCGGTGCACGAGAGAAGCCGGGCGCTCGTGCGCCGGCTCCATGCCGCGGTCGCGGTCCTCTGGATCGCCGTGACGGCCGCGACGGCGGCGGTCGCTCCGGACCTGCTCGCGGCGCTCCCCCGGCGACCCCTGGCCCTCTTCCTCGCGATTGGGGCGGCCGCGGGCCTCGCGACCGTCTTCGCCGCCTCTTCGCGCGGACGCGATCGCGCGGCGTTCCTCGGCTCGTGCTCCTTCCTCGCCGGCCTCTCGATGGCGACCGCGGCCTGCGTCTTCCCGGTCATGCTGCGGTCCACGTCGGATGCCGCGCTCTCGCTCACCGCGCACAACGCGGCAGGCGACCCAGCGGGCCTCAGAACGGCGCTCGGCTGGCTCGCGATCGGCGTCCCGCTCGCGGTCCTCTACTTCGTCATCGTCTTCCGCGTCCACCGCGGAAAAGCGGTCGCGGCGGCGGAAGGCGAGGGGTACTGAGAGGTCCGCTCGACCCTAGACGACAGTATTCGTCGTCGACAAGCCCGGCGAGACTGGCGCCCGGTAGACGAACGTGACGAGGCCGAGCCTGACCTCGTCCCCATCCACCGGCGAGACCGGGCTCGAGACGCGAACGCCGTTCACGAATGTCCCGTTCTTGCTCCCGAGATCCGTGAGGACGACGGTCGCGCCATTCCATCGCAGGTGTGCGTGGCGGCGGGAAACGGAGGCGTCGTCGATCGTCCCCGGCAGACCCGGCTCGCGTCCCAGGACGAGCTCGGACGACACGACGAGGATCTCGGTCGTTCCGCGCACGAGCCGGGGAAGCGATGCACGGGGCTGGGCCGCTCGTTCGTCCGCGAGCGCGTAGCCGAACCCGTGCACCGTTCGGATGGGTCCTCGGCGTCCTGATCTGTCCGAGCTTTGTCCGGAGCTCCCTCACGAGGCTCGTGAGGCTTGCCTCGGTGACGATCGTCCGCGGCCAGAGGGCGTCCCGGATCTCGTCTTTCGAAACGGCGCGCGGCCGTTTCTCGACGAGGAGCGACAGAAGTTCGAACTCCTTCAGGGGCAGCTCGACCGCGCCACCTTCTCCGATGAGCTGGCGGCATTCGACGTTGAAGGCGAAAGCGCCGATCAGGACCTGCCCTGTAGGACTCGATCTCGCGCGCATCAGGAAATTCTCATAATTCTACGAGGACTCCTGCCGCATTCGGCACCAGACTGAAGGTGAGGCCATTGAGAATCAGTCCGATGTACACCATGATATCTTCGACGGTGACTCAAGCGATGAAACGTCTCCTACGCTCGCTCACGATCGCGGGAGCGCTCGCGTCGGTTCCGGCGCCCGTCTTCGCGCAGGCGTTTTCGCTTCCCAAGGACGTCGGGTCCGTCACCATGGCGTTCCAGTACTACGACGACACGGGCCGCCGGTTTAGCGATGGAACCCGCGCGTCGGTCGGGCGCACTGAAACGGTCAGCGTGCTTCTCGAGGCGGACTACGGCGTCACGGATCGCCTTTCCGCGACGTTCGGCCTTCCGTACATCTTCGCGAGATACAGGGGCGATCCGCCCCCGCCATTTCTCCCTTACAATTACGCTACCAACGACGAGTGCCACTGCTGGCATTCGACGTTCCAGGATTTTGCCCTCACGGCCCGCTACCGACTCGGAGACGACCCGTGGGCCGTCACGCCCCTCGTGAGGTTGGTCGAACCCAGCCACGACTACAACTATCAGGGGGAGGCGGTCGCGGGTTTCGATCGCAGGGAGGTCGCTGTCGGCGTAAACGCATCCGTGCGGCTCGTAGGCCTCCTGCCCAAGGCCAGCCTCCAGGCTGGCTACACGTACTCGTTCGTCGAGCAGTTCCTCGGGATTCCGAACGACCGGAGCAACGGTACGGTCGAGATCGGGTACGCCGTGACGCGCCGGCTCTATGTTCGGGCGACCGGCATCTGGCAGCAGACGCACGGCGGCCTGAGGCTCGGATCCCCGAGCGGCGATCCGTTCTTCCCTCCCGGGGACATAAATACCCCGGAGCGACTCGACGAGTTCCATCGCCTCTTTCGCAACAACTACTGGCAGGCCGGAGGCGGACTCTCCTACTCGATCGGCTCGTTTGACGTCTTCGCATCGTTCACCAAGTACGTCTGGGGAACCGACACCCACGACGGCCAGGCCTACACCGTCGGCGCGACGTGGTATTTCGGTGGCGCAAAGTAAAGTGACGCGGAGACGGCTTCTTGTTAGTCTGCTTACAGGCTGAGACCGGTTCTCGACCGGCCGTGCGGGCCTGGGAGGGGTTCATGAGATACCGCGTTGGCGTCATCGGTCTCATCGGCATCTCGGGACTCTGCGTGGGCACGAGTCTCCTCGCCTGCGGCGACAAGTTCCTCGTGGCAGGGCGCGGCGCGCGCTTTCAGCGCGGAGGTGCACGCGCGCCGGTCCTGATCTACGCGCCCCTCTCCTCCACGCTGAGAGGCGGACCTGGCAATCTGTCCGTCGACAGCGTCCTGAGCCGCGCGGGCTACCACCCCGCCGTCGCCGCCTCCGCGGAAGAGCTGGGCCGAATCCTGAAGGACGGGAGCCCGGGCATCGTGCTCGTGGACATCGCGGACGCGCGGACGGTCGAAAAACTGGTCCCGGCCGGATCCCCCGGCCCGATCATCCTCCCCGTTCTTTCCAACACGTCACGCCAGGAGGTCGCGGCGGCCCGCAAGACGTGGGGAGTCGCGCTCAAGTCGCCCGCGAGCAGCGACTCTCTCCTGGATGCCGTCGATGAGGCGGTTGACCTCCACGCGAAGGCAAGAAAAGCCGCCAACCCGAAGCTCTGAGGGTGCGAGGAGGGGCCCTCTTCAGGGAATCCCGACGCGCCGGACCAGGGCAGCGAATCGGGTGTCGTCCCGTATCCGGTCCCAGGCCGTGTCGACTTTGAGAAGGACGAGCCCTGAGGAGCGCTCCGCGAACGCCGCATCGAGGTGAGCGAACGCCTTCTCCCTTTCCCCCACCTCCGCCTCCAGCCGCGCCAGATCGAGCGGAGAGACGTACCGTTCCTTCGCGAGCGCCTCCAGGTCTCCGAGCCGGAGCCGGGCCACAGCGATCTGAGCGTTCTCGTAATCCTTTTCCGTGCGTGCCGTGGCGAGCGCCTTGACGTCGTCCTCCTCCCCTGAGAGCTCGTACGCCTTGCGAAGAGCGACGATCGCGCCCGTCAAGTCGCCCTGCCGCCTCAGGACCTCGGCCAGGCCGAAGAGCGCACGCGGGTCGGACGGTTCGGCCTCCGTGACGGATCGATAGAGGCCGGCGGCCTTCTCGAGGTTGCCCGCCTTCTTGAGGTAGTCGGCGGTCGTGATCGTGTACGCCAGGTTTCCCGGGTCGACCCGCCGCGCCTTCTCCATCACCGCGAGCGCCTCCTCGGTCCGGCCACGCGACCAGTAGAGGAGGGCCGGAACCCGGAAATCGACCGCTCCCGCGGCTCCCGGCTCCGCGAGCAGCTCTCGAAACTCCCGCTCGGCGCGATCCCAGTCCCAGTCGAACCAGAACCAGGTAGCAAGGAGGGCGAAGCGCGCCGTGGGGAGGCCCGGGAGAATGACGAGAGCTTTGCGGGCTCCCTCGGCCTGTCGTGCCCATGCGTCGGCCGGGGCCACATAGCCGTCCACGGCCATCACACCGTATGTGGTCGCCGCCCAGACGTAAGCGTCGGCGAACTTCGGATCCTTCTCGATGGCCAGATTGAAGAGTCGTCTCGCCTCGAGGTATCCCTCCTCCGTGTCCTTGTAGAAGAAGGACCGGCCTTTGAGGAACAGCTCGTACGCCTCCGGATTCTGGGTGCCGTGCCCGCCGATGGCACGCTTCTCGGGGCCCGAGAGCCGCAGGCGGAGCCCGTCGGAGATGTCCGACGCGATCGCGTCCTGTACGTGGAGCAGGTCCGCGAACGGCCGGTCGTATTTGTCGCCCCAGAGGCGTGCGCCCGTCTGGACGTCCACCAGCTCTGCCGAGATCGAGAGGCGGCCCTCCCGGCTGGAGACCCTCCCCGTGAGGACGGCGCCGACACCCAGCTTCCGGCCTGCCTCCTGCGGATTCGTGGACCCCTTGAAGCGAAAGACCGTAGCGCGGGCCATGACCTTGAGGGCCGGCAGGCGCGACATCTGGTCGATCAGGCTCTCGGTGATGCCGTCGCTCAAATAGTCGCTGTCGGGCTGGCGCGTCTCGTTTTCGAACGGCAGGATCGCGAGCGACTCGATCGCGGCGTGGCCGGGTCGGAGGCGAATCCAGAGGCCCGCCCCGAGAGCCACGAACGCGACGAGAGCCAGGAGCCCAAGGACGGCCGGCGTCGCGAGACGGCGCTTGGGGCGAGGCGGGGGTTCGAGGGCGAGACCGAGGTCCGACGGCCCCACTGCGCCAGAGGTCTGGTCCGCGAGGTACTTGACGTCCCGGGCGAGGTCGCGGGTCGCGCTGTACCTCTCGTCCGGGCTCTTGGCGAGGCATCGCCCGACGACCCGGCGTACGCGCGCGGGAATCGGCGAATCGCCGGAGGAGAGGAGGGGCGGGTCCTCCCTCATGATCGCCACGAGCGACTCGGCGGGCGTGGCCTTTCTCCAGGCCCGACGCCCGGTCACGAGCTCGTAGAGGATCGTTCCGAAGGAAAACTGGTCCGAGCGGAAGTCCACGAGGTTTCCGGAAGCCTGCTCGGGCGACATGTAGCCGACCGTTCCGAGCAGCGTGCCCGGCTCGGTGCCGGGCGCCGCGGACATCGTCGCCTCGTTCTCGCCTTGGAAACCGGCGAGCGGCGAGGTCTTGGCGAGGCCGAAATCCAGGATCTTGACCATGTTGTCCGTCGTCAGGATCACGTTCTCGGGCTTCAGGTCCCGGTGGACGATGCCTCTCGCGTGCGCGGCGGCCAGCCCGTCGGCAATCTGAGTCGCGATCTGGAGCGCCTTCGAAAGCGGAAGCCCGCCGCCGTCGAGCAGCTGCCTCAGGTTGACGCCTTCGAGGAGCTCCATCGACAGGTAGGTCCGCCCGCCATCCTCGCCGATGTCGTAGACCGTGACGATGTTCGGGTGGTTCAGCGCCGACGCCGCGCGCGCCTCGGCGCGAAAGCGGGCGACGCGACCCGTGTCACGAACCATCTCGTCCGGAAGGACCTTGAGGGCGACGTCGCGCCCGAGCCGCGGATCCCGCGCGCGCCAGACCTCGCCCATGCCGCCGGCGCCCAGCCGAGCGACGACTTCGTAAGGACCGATCTGCGAGCCCTCGCGGAGAGGCATGAAACGCCGGCTGATTATGACGAGGTTCCACTTTTCGGGTGAGGTGTGCGCGACGGCCCCGGGTGGCCGTCGATCCTGAGAAAACTCTCAGAATTCTCCAAGGACTTCCCGGGCTCCGCCGACCCAACGTTCCCCGCGTGTGCAACGCGGCGGCGTTGTGCGGAAAGGAGAAGGAAGATGAGCGGCTAGTGCAGCACATTCGGCAACCAACGCGTCACAGCCAAACACCCCCCGTGCGATTTCTGGCGCAACGCATGATCAACAGAAACGGAGGATCTCATGAGGACATTCTTCAGGGCAGCTACGGCCGCAGCTCTCGCTCTCGTCTTGAATGGGACGGTCTTTGTCTCCAGGGCCACCGCCCAATGCGGGGTTTCGCAGTGGAGCGGGACAGAAGCGCTCCAGCCGTTGTCATCGCCTGAAGCGGTTCAGCTCGAACCACTTGCGCTCTCGCGGGCAGCGGAGAACGAAGGCTCCAGCGGCCAGATCGTAGGGTTCTGGAAATTCAAGTTCTTGTCCCAGGGCACCGCCGGCATCCCCGACGGCGCGGTAATCGACAACGGATTCACGCAGTGGCATGGCGATGGGACCGAAATCACGAATTCCCTTCGTCCCCCTGCGACAGGTAATTTCTGCCTCGGCGTATGGCAGCCAACCGGATCGTCCGGCTACGCGCTGAATCACTTTGCCCTGGGCTGGGATCTCAGCGGAAATTTCATCGGCCCGGTTCAGATACGGGAAAGAGTCACGTTGAATCACGCCGCAAGTCAATACGTGGGGACCTTTACGATTGACCAATTCGACCTCGCAGGACACGTCCTCGCCCACGTCCAGGGCCAGGTCACTGGAACGCGCATCACCGTCAATACCACTCTGGGAAACTGGTTCTAGCGCAGACGAGCCATGCGGGGTCCAGCGAAGTAGAGGGACCTGCTGGCTGACCGCTGAACGAGCCGGGGCGGCGGAGCCGAGACTAACGCCGCCCCGGCTGGCGGGAGTCCTGAGGAAACTTACAGGAACACCCCGACACCGAGTTCGGCGCCGTTACCTCCCGGAGCGGCCTAGGAAACGAGCCCGAGCTCGCGGCCCACCTTGTGGAAGGCCTCGAGAGCGCGCGTGAGGTGCGCGCGCGTGTGCGTCGCCATGTACGACGTGCGGATGAGCGCGCGCCCGGGAGGCGAGGCGGGGCTCACGACGGCGTTCACGAAGACGCCCTCGTCCTCCAGCATCTTCGCCATCTTGAACGCGACGATGTCGGGTCCGGCGACGATCGGGATGACGGGCGTCGAGGAATGACCGCAGTCGAAGCCGATCGCGCGGAGCGCCGTGAGCATGAAGCGCGTGTTCTCCCAGAGGCGGGCGCGGCGCTCCGGCTCGCTCTCGATGATGTCGAGAGCGGCGAGGACCGCCGCGACGGACGCGGGCGGCGGCGCCGCCGTGAACATGAGCGACCGGGCCCGGTGCTTGATGAACTTGATCACGTCCGGCTCGCCCACGACGAAGCCGCCCACGGTCGCGAGCGACTTCGAGAACGTGCCCATGATGAGGTCGACCCTGTCCTCGAGGCCGAAGTGCTCGGCCGTGCCGCGACCGTTCTTGCCGAGGACGCCCACGCCGTGCGCGTCGTCCACCATGAGCGCCACGTCGTAGTCGTCGCAGATCGCGGTGTACTCCGGAAGCGGCGCGATGTCGCCCTCCATCGAAAAGATGCCGTCGACCACGAGCAGCCGCCCGCTCCGGTCTCCGTTCAGGGCCAGGAGGCGCCGGAGATCGGCCGGATCGTTGTGCTTGAACTTCTTGACCTCGGCGCCCACGGCGAGGCGCGCCCCGTCGTAGATGCAGGCATGGTCCTGGCGATCGAGATAGATCGCGTCGCCCTTGCCCGCGATGGAAGAAATGACGCCGAGGTTGACCTGGAAGCCCGTCGCGAACGTGACGCAGGCGGGCTTCTTCATGAAA
Organism: Thermoanaerobaculia bacterium; assembly: GCA_963809425.1. Taxonomy (GTDB): domain Bacteria; phylum Acidobacteriota; class Thermoanaerobaculia; order UBA5066; family UBA5066; genus Fen-183. Next base: position 81,857 of record CAWEJK010000002.1, on the reverse strand, counting down.
GCCGCGAGGCGCTCTTCGAGCTCCACGTGAATGTCGAGAGTTCCGTTGAGGAGGCGGCTGCCGGCGCAGCCGGCGCCGTACTTCCTGATCGCCTCGATCGCCCGCTCCTTGATCTTCGGATGCGAGGTCAGGCCGAGATAGTTGTTCGACCCGAGCATGACCATCTCGCGGCCGCCCATCATGACGACCGGGTCCTGGCCCGACTCGATGGTCCTGAAGAACGTGAACAGGCCTAAAGCCCGGAGGTCGTCCGGCGCGGTGTACGTCCGACACTTGTCGAAGATTGAGCGATCTTCGGCGGGCGCCACGAGCGTCTTCGGCCGTCCGGACATCGTCCTTCCCTCAGCGGCCACCGGCCGCGCCATTCGAGGCTGTGTCATTCGTCTCCCCTGTCCGATGGATTTTACCACCCCTGTCCACGATCCAGCCGCGCTCGAGGTACCAGTCCCACGAGCGCCGCGCCCCCGACGCGAAATCGGTTCGAAATGGCTGACCCAGAGCCACTTGCGCGTCCGACACGTCGCAAAGCCAGGCGGCTTGCAGCATTTCGTTCGCCTTCTCCGCGTTGAACACGGGAGGGCCCTTCCCGAGGGCGGAGAGAGCCCCGGCGAGGAACCCGGCCGCGCGGATCGCGGCACCGGGTATCGGCAGCATGAAGGGGCGCCTCGTCGGAAGGCCGGCGAGGATCCCGGCGATGCCGCGGTAGTCGAGGATCTCCGGGTGCGCGACGAAAAAGGTCTCGCCCCGCCCTCCGCGGGCGAGCGCGCCCAGCACGGCCGCCGCGACATCCTCGGCGAACACCAGCTGGATCCGCGGATCTCCGCCCGCGAGGACGGGCACGACGCCTTTCGATGCCGCCACGAACAGGTCGCGGATCGCGGTTTCACGCGGACCGTATACGGCGCCCGGACGGAGGATCGTGAACGGGACGCGCACGCGCTTCAGGGACTCTTCGCCCGCGAGCTTGGAACGCCCGTACGAGGAGACGGGCCGCGGCGAGTCGGAGGCCCTGACGGGCGACCCGTCGCGGCTGGGCCCTCCGACCGCCTGCGACGACACGAGGACGACGTGCGCACCCGCCGCGTGGGCGCGAGCCACCACCGCGACGTTCTCCGTGCCTGCCGCGTTCGCGGCCATGTACTCGGCCTCGCTCCGCGCCGAGGTCTTCCCCGCCACGTGGACGACCGCGGCCGCGCCCTCGACGAGCGCCGGCAGGGACGCGACGTCACGCACGTCGCCCTGCACGATCTCGGCGCCCGTGCCCTCGAGCCAGCCGGGGCTTTCGGGGCGGCGCACGAGCGCGCGCACGCGGTAACCGGCCGCGAGCAGCGCGTCGACCGCGTGACTGCCGACGAAGCCCGTGCCTCCCGTCACCGCAACGAGGTCGCCCTTGGACATCGCGCGACTCTACCGCAGGGCTAGAATCCCCCGCGACCATGAAGCAAATCGTCCTCGCTGCAGCCGCGACACTCGTTTTCTGTGTTCCCGCCGCCGCGCTCGAGGCGCCGCGGAAAATCGTCGACTACGACATCAAGGTCTCGCTCGACCCCGAGACGAAGCTCGTCGAGGGAGCAGAGACGCTGAAGTGGACGAACCCTGGAGAGGTCCCGGTCGGCGAGCTGCGCTTCCACCTGTACTGGAACGCGTTCCGGAACGACCGGTCGACGTTCTTCAAGGAGTCCGGCGGGCAGCTGCGAGGCGACAAGGACGAGACGGGCAGAGGCTGGGGCTACACGGACGTGACCTCGTTCAAGTGGGACGGCGCCGAGCTCGTGAAAGCCGCCCGCTTCGAGAGCCCGGACGACGCCAACCCCGACGACCGGACGGTCCTCGTCGTGCCGCTCCCCCGCCCCGTCGCGCCCGGCGAGACCGCGACGCTCGCGATCGCGTGGAAGGCGAAGGTCCCGAGGGTCTACGCACGAGCGGGTTACGTCCGCGACTTCTTCATGTTCGGGCAGTGGTTCCCGCAGATCGGCGTGTACGAGCCGAAGGGCCGGCGCCGCCGGACGGACCCCGGCTGGAACTGCCACCAGTACCACGCGAACTCCGAGTTCTACGCGGACTGGGGCGACTACCGTGTCGCGATCACGCTGCCCGAGAAGTTCGTCGTCGGCGCGGCAGGCGCCCTCGTGGACACGAAGTCCGCGGGCGGCCGGAAAACGCTCACGTTCGAGCAGAAGTCGATCCACAACTTCGCGTTCACGGCCGACCCGCGCTACGTCCTCGTCGAGGACGTGTTCGACCCGGCGAAGGACATCCCGGCCGACGAGATCGCGCGCGCGTCGAAAACGCTCGGCCGCTCCGAGGCGGATCTCCGCGCCGGGTTCCACAAGGTCGCGATCCGCCTCTACGTCCAGCCCGATCACCGCGCGTTCGACCGCCGGCACGTCGAAGCGCAGAAGTGGGCGCTCGCGTGGACGGGCCTCTGGGCGTTTCCCTACCCGTATGCGCAGATCTCCATCGTCGACCCGCCAGAGGACGGCCTCGGCGCGGGCGGCATGGAGTACGAGACGATCTACACGACGATCACGCTCAAGCTCCTGTCCCGCTGGCCGCTGGATCGGATCTATCTGCCCGAGATGGTCACGATCCACGAGTTCACGCACGGCTACTGGATGGGTCTCGTCGCCTCGAACGAGTTCGAGGAGAGCTGGATGGACGAGGGCATCAATACGTTCACCGAGCTCGTGATGGTGGACCGGAAATACGGATACCTCTTCGGGCTCCCGCCGGGGATCGGGCTCCGGGACGAGGACGTCTACCGGGCCTTCACCTCCCTGACGCAGGACCACGACCCGATCCTCGCGGACTCCTGGAAGTTCGCGACCTCCGGCTCGTACGGGCGAAATTCGTACGACCAGCCCGGCACGACGATCCAGCAGATCCGTCTCCTCCTCGGTGAGGAGGCGTTCTGGCGCGCTTTCCGCGGCTACGCGGAGCGCTGGCGCTTCGACCACCCGACGTCCGAGGACTTCCTGGACGCGATGCGCGCCCCCGGGAACCCGCACGTCGCGGCGCTGATCCCGAAGACGTGGTACGGGCGCGGCTGGGTGGACTTCTCGATCCTCGACGCGCGCACGTTCGCCGACGACGGCTTCACCGGCTTCGACGACGCGAACAAGCCGGTCAACTTCGACCCGGACCCGAAGAAGAAGCCACCGAAAAAGCCGGACGAGAAGAAACACAAGGGCCCGTGGCAGTCGCTCGTCGTCGTCTCTCGCGACGGCGACATCGAGATGCCCGCGAACGTCGTCCTCACGTTCAAGGACGGGCAGACGGTCACGCGCACGTGGGACGGCGCGGGCGGCTGGATCAAGTACCGCGTGGCGTCGTCCTCTCCGCTCGTGAAGGCCGAGGTGGACCCGGAGCGCCGGACCGTCCTCGACCGCAACCCATGGAACAACGCCCGCTATACGAAGAAGTTCGAGGGGCCGTCGGCCGCCGCGAAGGGCCGGACCTACGCGCTGCATTTCGTGGAGATCGTCCTCTCCACCCTGTGGGGTGTCCTGTGAGCGCGACGCCGGAGCGGTCTCTCCGCGGCGCTTCGGCACCGCCGCCTCGCCGGCGTCCTCTGGCTGTCGCTCCTCGCGTCCGCGCTCGTCACGTGGTTCCCGATCAAGAAACTCTTCGCGACCTTCGACGAAGGCGCGTTTCGCGAGGCCCTCGTCAATGGCTGGGATGGCTGGGGAATGCTGTCCTTCTTCGTCACGCAGCGACACGAGCTCGCCATCGCCGAGGCGTCCGTCGCGGCGGCTCTCCTCGCGTTCGCGCTGCTGCAGATCTTCCTGACGGGCGGCGCCCTGCGCGTTCTCATCGACGGCAAACCCCGGCCCGTCTTCGCGCGGGTCGTCGCCGAGTCGGCCGGCCTCTTCAAGGCGAACCTCTGGGCGACGGTCCGGTTCGCCCTGACGGCGGGCATCTGGATGGGCCTCCTCGTCGCGCTGCCGGCGAAGCTCCTCGGGAAGCTCGCGAAGGACGCGCCGCCGCACACGTTCCTCCCGGACCTCGCTTTCTGGTGGGTGATCGTCGCCGGGGCGGTCGTCCTCCTGAACGTCGGCCTGAGGTTCGACCTCGCGCGCATCGCGCTCGCTCGCGGAGACGCGCGAAGCGCCCGAGGCGCCTACCGCGTCGCGAAGCAGCGCCTCTCCGGGCGCCGCGCCTCCGGAATCAGAATCCTCATCTTCTGGCTCGTCCTCGGCGCCGTCGTGCAGGTGGTATTCACGAGCGCCGGACTGAGGATCAACCCCCGCACGGACGGCGGCGTCGCCGGCCTGTTCCTGTTCCGCCAGGCCGGGTTCTTCCTGCTCGCGATGGTGCGCGTGGGCTTCTGGGCTGCGCTCCTCGTCTGGGAGGAGCGCCGGCGTCCGGCCTACTCCGTCATCGGGAGCGCGAGCGGCGGGACCACGTGGAAATCGAGCGAGCCGATCGCGACGAGCGCGGCCGCGAGCGCCCGGCCCGAAACGGGCTCGAGCGTCACGACGAACGGCAGCGCGCCCTTGTCCTCGTAGGGAGCCTGAAAAACGGCGTCGATGTTCGCGCCGTGGTCCGCGAGGATCCGCGCGAGATCCGCGATGATCCCGGGGCGGTCGCGGACGACGAACCTCAGGTAGAACGGCGACACGAATTCGTCGGGCGTGGCGGGCGTGCACGGCTCGAGGGACGCGAAGCCCAGCGGCGGAGCCGCGGACGCGCCGCCTCGCGCGATCTCGACGACGTCCGCGAGGACGGCCGTGGCCGTCGGGTCGCCGCCCGCTCCGCGCCCGGAGAAGACGAACGGACCGCCGCTCTCCCCCCGGACCTCGACGGCGTTGAAGGGCCCGGTCACTTTCGCGAGCAGCGACGTCTCGGAGACGAAGTGCGTCCTGACCGAGAGAAGGAGATGACCGCTCGGGGCGACGCGTGCCACCGCGAGCTGGCGCGGGGTCCGCCCGAGCCTCCTGGCATAGACGAAATCGCACGGCAGGACGCGTGTGATGCCTTCCCGGGCGATCTGATCGACCGAGACGTCCCGCCCGAACGCGGTTCGCGCGAGGAGCGCGAGCTTGTACGCGGCGTCGTCGCCCTCGACGTCGCTCGCGGGATCGGCCTCCGCGTATCCGAGCCGCTGCGCCTCGGCGAGGACGTCGGCGTACGAGCGGCCGGTCGCCTCCATCTCCGTGAGGATGAAGTTGCAGGTCCCGTTCAGAATCCCGGACACCGCCGTGACGCGGTCGCCCGTGAAGCTCGAGCGAAGCGCGCGCAGGATCGGGATCCCGCCCGCGACGGCCGCCTCGACACCGAGGCCCGCGCCCCGCTCGCGCGCGAGATCCTGGAGCGCGGTTCCGTGCCGCGCGAGCAGCATCTTGTTCGCCGTCACGACGCTCTTCCCGGCGCCGAGCGCCGCGCGGATGAGGCCGTTCGCGGGCTCGATTCCACCGAGAAGCTCCACGACGAGGTCGACCCCCGTTCCCGTCGCCACGGACCCGAGGTCATCCGTCCAGCGCACGCCGGCCCCGAGGCCGCGATCCCGTTTCGCCTCGGCCCCGCGGGTCCCGACGGCGGCGAGAGAAAGCCTCACGCCGCGCCGGAGCGCGAGGTCGGCGGCTTCGCGCGTCAGAACCCGCGCGAACGCGCGGCCCACCGTGCCGAAACCGATCAGGCCGACGCGGACGATCCTCTCGGAGTCGCTTTTCATCGGCGCGCAATGTACGGTACGCGCTCGTCCCGGTCAAAGACCAGAGAGCCAGGAGGCCGCGATGCCCGCATCCGCCGTTCTTCCCCTTCTCGTTCTTCTCGCGCAGACCAGGGGGGCTCGGCCCGACGCGTCCGCCTCCGTCACCGCGTCGGAGGCGACGAAGCCGGTCGAGACGAAGACGGAAGAAAAGAAGGAAGAGAAGGAGGTTCCGCCCGTCGTCACGCACCACGAGCTGCGCGCCGGCGGAAGGCTCCTGAAGTACACCGCGACGACCGGCCTCATGCCGCTCAGAAGCGAGACCGGCGACCTCGAGGCGCGGCTCTTCTACGTGGCCTACACGCTCGACCGCGGCGGCGCGCCGCTCGAGAAGCGGCCCCTCATGTTCTCGTTCAACGGCGGCCCTGGCTCTTCGTCCGTGTGGCTGCACCTCGGCGCGCTCGGGCCGAAGCGGGTGAAGATGAAGGACGACGGCATGATGCCGCCGCCCCCCTATGCGCTCGTCGACAACGAGGACACGTGGCTCACGGAAACGGACCTCGTCTTCATCGACCCGGTCGGGACCGGCTACAGCCGCGCCGCGAAACCCGAGCTCGGAAAGAAATTCTGGAGCGTGGAGGGCGACATCGCCTCCGTCGGAGAGTTCATCCGCCTCTACCTCGCGCGGAACGAGCGCTGGGCGTCGCCCCTGTTCCTCGTGGGCGAGAGCTACGGCACGACGCGGGCCGCGGGCCTCTCGGGATACCTCGTCGAGAAGGGCATCGCGTTCAACGGCATCCTGCTCGTGTCGTCCATCCTGAATTTCCAGACCGGAAGGTTCACGAAAGGCAACGATCTCCCTTACCCGCTGTACCTTCCGACGTACACGGCGACCGCCTGGTACCACAAGAAGCTGCCGGCCGACCTTCAGGCGAAGCCCTTGCGCGCGGTCCTCGACGAGGTCGAGGCGTTCGCGCGGACCGACTACGCGGTGCAGCTCGCGAGGGGCGACGCGTTGACCGCGGCCGAGCGGAAGGCGCTTGCCGTCCGGCTCGCGCGCTACACGGGCCTCGATCCGGCGTGGCTCGACCGCGCGGACCTCCGCGTCGAGATCCAGCGCTTCTGCAAGGAGCTGCTCCGGAACGAGCGCCGCACCGTGGGCCGGCTCGACACGCGCTTTCAGGGCATCGACGAGAGCGGCGTCTCGGAGCGGCCGGAATTCGACCCGAGCATGACGGCCATCCGCCCGCCGTATACGGCGACGTTCAACCAGTACGTCCGCGCCGTGCTCGGGTACAAGTCGGACGCGACCTACCACATCCTGGGCGGCGGCATCGGGCCGTGGGACTGGGGCGCCAGGAACGGATTTGCCGACACGAGCGAGTCCCTTCGCGAGGCGTTCGCGAAGAACCCCGACATGAAGCTCTTCGTCGCGTCCGGCCATTTCGACCTCGCGACGCCGTACTTCGCGACGCAGTACACGCTCGCCCACCTCGGACTCGAGCCCGGCCAGCGCGCGCGCATCACCGCGAAGGAGTACGAAGCGGGCCACATGATGTACATCCACACGGGCGAATTGGCGAAGCTGCGGAAGGACGTCGGGGCGTTCCTGAAGGACGCGCTGCCGCCTCCCTGACCGCCTCCGGGAACCGATCCTCCGCGAACGGGTCCAATCCTGCGAAAGGAGACTCCGATGCGCCACCAGGTTCTCACCGCCCTCCTCCTCGCCGCCGGGGCCGCGAACGCTTCGTCCCCCTCCGGATTCGGCCTCGACGTCCTCGTGAACGGGAGCCCCCGCCCCGAGTTCGCGGCGCGGGGCACCGTCTACGTCGAGGCCCTGAAGGGCCGCGACTTCGCGCTCCGCCTTTCGAACCCCACGGGTGTGCGGGTCGCCGTGGCCCTGTCGGTCGACGGGCTGAACACGATCGACGCGAAGCACACCTCCTCGCGAGACGCTCGCAAGTGGGTCCTCGCGCCGTACGAGACGGTGATCATTCCGGGCTGGCAGGTGAACAACGCCGTCTCCCGCAAGTTCGTCTTCACCGGCGAGCGCGGTTCCTACGGAGCGTCGCTCGGCAAGACCGAAGACCTCGGCATCATCGAGGCGGTCTTCTATCGGGAGAAGCTCCCGTACCGCTCAGTGCGGTGGAGGGAGAAACAGGAAGACAAGGACAAGAGACAGGAAGACCGGGAGATTTCTTTGAATGAAAGAGAGAGACGCCCCGACGCGCCCGCGAGCGGAGAGCTTCAAGGCGCGGCACCGCCGATGACCCTCACCGAGTCGAGTGTCCGCCCGCGACCAATCTAAGAAATCCTCGTCTTCTCCTCCCTCCTCCTCAATGGATTCCTCTTCTGCAGGTGCGAAGCTTTCCGACGAATACGCCGCCACCGGTATGGGCAGCCGGACGCGCTTCGGCATCGAGCGCGTCGACATCGATCTCGAGACCGAGCCCGCCGCGGTCGTGCGGTTCCGGTACGAGTTCCGCCCGCAGCTCGTCGCCCTGGGCGTCCTGCCGAGCGACCCGGATCCCGCGCGGATCGCCCGCCGCGAACGCGCGCGCGGCTTCGACGAGTTCTGTCCCGAAGTCCGCTAAGGTACGGTTTCGTTCAACCGCGCGAGCGCCCGGTCCACTCCCGAGAGGCCGGGCGCCTTCCCCTGGAAAACCCGCCCCGAGCCGCCGCCTTTTCCTTCGAGGAGCGACGCGATCTCGCGGCCGAGAGCCTGAGCGTCTCCGGAGCCGCGAAAGCCGTCTCCCATCCCGAGCGCGAACACGTGCCGGCCTTCGCGGACCGCCGTGAGGAGCGCCGCACGCGGCCCCGCTCTCTCGGCGAACTGCCGTGCGACGGTCTGGACGAAAGCCATGTCGCGCCCTTCGAAGTGAACGTGCACGACGCGAAGGCCCGACGCGAGCGCCGCCCCGGCCGCCGCCGCGGCCAGCTCTTCCTCGGCGCGGCGGAGCATGCGCTGCACGTCCTGAAGCTGGTCGCGCTTCGCCGTCGCGGCGTCGACGAGGCCGGAGTCGGGCGCCCCGAGGATTCTGCGCAGCGCGCGCAGGCGATCCTCCTGGGCCGCGAGCCGTCGGCGTGCCCTCCGCCCCGCCACGAAGAAGAGCCGCGTCCCGCCGCGCAGCGACTCGACCGAGAGCAGGCAGACGGTTTCGATCTCGGCGGTATTCGACAGATGCGTTCCGCCGCAGGTGTTCAGGTCCACTCCCGCGATCTCGACGAGCCGCACGTCTCCCGCGTGCCCTTCGGGAAGCCCGCGCGTCCGCACCGGCAGGGCGCGGAATTCCTCGAGCGTGACGCGTCGCCCCGTCACCGCGCGCGCGGCGCGGATCTCGGCGGCGACCGCGTCTTCGAGCGCCGCGACGGCGCCAGCCGAGAGGGTGCGCGCGTCGAGCTCGACGTCGCACACCTCGGGGCCGAGATGGAAAGCCGTCGTCTGCCAGGAATACCGATCCTGCGCAACCGCGGAGAGAAGGTGCTGGCCCGTGTGCTGCTGCATGTGATCGAAGCGCCTCTCCCAGTCGAGCTGGAGCCGCGCGGGCCCCGGCGCGACGGGCACCGCGAGGGTGTGGCGGATCTGCCCGCCGCTCCTGCCGCCGTTCGCGTCCGCCTTCTGGACGTCTTGGACTTCGATCCCGTTCAGGAGGCCGTGGTCCGGCGGCTGGCCCCCGCCTTCGGGATAGAAAATGGTGTCACCGAGGACGGCCCAGGGGCGGCCCCGATCGTCGCCCGTCTCGAGAATCGCCGTCTCGAGCGACGTCCGATACGGCTCGCGCTCGTAGGCCGGAAGGGCGTGGGCGTCCATACCCGATTCTAGATGCCCGGCGGTGAAACTCCGGAGCTGTCCGCCGCGTATCGAGTTAGATTGCTCGAAATGAAGGAGACGCCTGCATGACACGATTCCTCACCGCTGCCGCCATTCTCCTCGCGCTCCTGGCCACGCGAGGCGACGCCGGGTCCCCGAAGCCCGCCTCCCACGCCCCCGCGAAGCCCGCCGCGAAGACTTCCGGCGACATCCTGCCATTCCACGCCACCGAAAAGACGCTCCCGAACGGGCTGAAGGTCATCGTCGTGCCGACGGGCTTCCCGAACATCGTCTCGCTCCAGATCCCCGTCAAGACGGGGTCGCGGAACGAGGTCGAGCCCGGCAAGTCGGGCTTCGCGCACTTCTTCGAGCACATGATGTTCCGCGGGACGAAGGCGTACCCGCCGGAGAAGTACCAGGCGATCGTGACGCGCTCGGGCGCCCGCCAGAACGCGTACACGACGGACGACTACACGAACTACCACACGACGTTCCCGAAGGAAGACCTCGAGACGATGCTGAAGGTCGAGGCCGACCGGTTCCAGAACCTCGAGTACGGGGAGTCGGAATTCAAGACCGAGGCCCGCGCCGTCCTCGGCGAGTACAACAAGAACAGCGCGAACCCGAGCCAGAAGCTCTTCGAGGTCACGCGCGACAAGGCCTACGACGTCCACACGTACAAGCACACGACGATGGGCTTCCTCAAGGACATCGAGGACATGCCGAACCAGTTCGCGTACTCGAAGACGTTCTTCTCGCGCTGGTACCGGCCGGAGCACGCGACGGTCATCGTCGCGGGCGACGTCCAGCCCGCCGAGACGATCCGCCTCGTCGAAAAATACTGGGGCGGCTGGAAGAAGGGGTCCCATTCCGTGACCGTGCCGCAGGAGCCGCCCGCGAAAGGCCCCGTGACGGCGCACGTCCCGTGGCCGTCCGACACGCTCCCGTGGATCAGCGTCGCGTTCCACGGCCCGGCGTTCTCGGAGACGAAGAAAGACCTCCCGGCGCTCGACGCGCTCCTCGACCTCTCCTTCGGACCGACCTCCGACCTCTACAAGAAGCTCGTCGAGAAGGAGCAGAAGCTCGACGCCCTCCAGCCCGGCGTCGGCATCAACGAGGACCCGTCGCTCGTCCGCGTCGTCGCCCGGCTCAAGAAGGGGACCGATGCCGTGTACATCCGGGACGAGGTCCTCCGGACGTTCGCGTCGCTCCGGGACAAGCCCGTCGACGCGAAACTCCTCGCCGAGGTGAAGTCCAACGGGCGCTACGGCCTCGTGCGCGGCCTCGACGACACGGAGCGGATCGCCTCGCTCCTCGCGCGGTTCGTGCGCCTCCGCCGCTCGTACGGGACGCTGAACGGGTATTACCGCCTCACGGACTCCCTCACGCCGGCCGACCTCCAGGCGGCCGCGAGGACGTACCTCACCGACGCGAACCTCGTCGTCACGACGCTCTCGAAGGACGCGATGCCCGCGGCGATCGCCCAGGTGCCGCCGCTCGCGAGCTACGTCTCGGCCGCGAAGGCCGGCGCGCCCGGCCCCGACGTCGCGTGGGTCACCCAGAAGTCTCCGCTCCCGCGCGTCGAGGTCAAGCTTCTCTTCTCGGCTGGCTCCGCGCACGACCCGGCCGGCAAGGAAGGGCTCGCGGCTCTCACGGCCCGCATGATCGTGGACGCCGGCTCGCAGGACCTGCGCATCGACGAAGTCCGGAAGGCCCTCTTCCCGGTCGCGGCGAGCTTCGGCGCGCAGGTCGACAGGGAGATGACGACGTTCACCGGCGTCGTCCATCGGGACGCCTGGAAGAAGTTCGCGGACGTCGCGCTCCCGCAGCTCACGACTCCCGGCTTCCGCGAGGAGGACTTCCGGCGCATCAAGGACGCGCAGAAGAACGCGCTCGTCCAGAACCTCCGCAACAACAACGAGGAAGAGCTCGGCAAGGAGCGCCTCCAGGCCCGGATCTTCGCGGGCACGCCCTACGGCCACCCCGTCCTCGGGACGGTCGCGGGGATCGACGCGATCACGCTCGACGACGTCCGGGACTTCGCGAAGAAGGCCTACGCGCGCGGCGCGCTCACCGTCGGCGTCGCCGGCGACGTCCCCGCCGACCTGGCGGCCCGCCTCAAGGACGAGATCGCGAAGCTCCCGGCCGCGTCCGGCCTGCCGGCGCCCGCCGCCGTCACGGGGAAAAGGCCCACGGGGATCGAGGCCGAGATCGTCGCGAAGGAGACGCGGGCGACCGCGATCTCGTTCGGCTTCCCGATCGACGTCACGCGCGCGCACCCCGACTTCCCGGCCCTCTCGGTCGCGCGCTCCTGGCTCGGCGAGCACCGCGCGTCCAGCTCGCACCTCTACCAGCGCATCCGCGAGGTGCGCGGGATGAACTACGGCGACTACGCCTACATCGAAGCGTTCCCCCGCGGGATGTTCCAGTTCTTCCCCGACCCGAACCTCGGCCGCCGCGCGCAGATCTTCGAGGTCTGGATCCGCCCGGTCGCTCCGGAGAACGCGCACATGGCTCTTCGCGTGGCGGTCCGGGAGCTCGACACGCTCGTCGCGAACGGGCTCTCCGAGGAGGATTTCGAGACGACGCGCGATTACCTCATGAAGAACGTCTACCTCCTGACGGCGACGCAGGACGCCCAGCTCGGTTACGCGCTCGACCAGAAGTGGTACGGGCTGCCGGACTTCGTTCCGTACATGCGGGACAAGCTCTCGAAGCTCACGCGCGCCGACGTGAACGCCGCGATCAAGAGGCACCTGCAGGCGAAGGACCTCTCCGTCGTCATCATCACGAAGGACGCCGCGGGCCTGAAGGAGAAGCTCGTTTCCGATGCTTTCTCGCCGATCGTCTACGACGGCCAGAAGGCGCAGGGGCTCCTCGACGAGGACAAGGTCATCGGGGCCCTGAAGCTGGGGATCAAGCCCGAGGCCGTCACGATCACGCCCGTCGACGACGTGTTCGCGAAGTAGCGGACCTCCGGCACGGATACGATCGGGCGGCGGGCCACCGCCGCCCGTTTCGTTTCGGAGGCTTCGAAGACGGCATGGCGATCGACAACATGTACCGAAGGCGCCGCCTCGGCCCGCCGCTCGGCGTGCGGATGGCGCTGTCGCTCCCGCCGTCGATCTTCTTGCCGGCGCTGGGCTTCGCGTACATGGCTTTCCTCGACCACCCGCGCCGCCCGCGCCCGTTCCTGCTCTACGTCTTTTCCCCGCTCACGGCGTTCGGCGCCTCGAAGGACATCGGCCTCGCGGCGATGCTCGTCCTTCTCGACATGCTCCTGTGGCTCGCCGCGCTCAACGCGCTCTTCACCGGAATCGGCTGGTTGTTCGAGAGGTCGGATCCGAAGGCCTGAAGGTCTGGCCCTCCGGCGCGGACGGGTCCATATTGTCCGGGAGCGGGGTGCGCCATGACCACCGTCGTCGAGTCCACCCATCCGACCGTCCACTGGCACGGCGTCGCGGACGGCCGCATTCAGTGCGACGTCTGCCCCCGCGAATGCCGGCTGAAGGAGGGCCAGGAGGGCCATTGCTTCGTGCGGGCCGCGCGCGGCGGCGCGATCGTCCTGACGACGTACGGCCGGAGCAGCGGTTTCTGCGTCGATCCCATCGAGAAGAAGCCCCTGAATCACTTCCTGCCGGGCTCGTCCGTCTTCTCGTTCGGCACGGCCGGCTGCAACCTCGCCTGCCGGTTCTGCCAGAACTGGGACATCTCGAAGTCCCGGCAGATCGACCGGCTCTCGGATTCCGCTTCCCCCGGGCGCATCGCCGACTCCGCTCTGGAGCTCGGCTGCAGGAGCGTCGCCTTCACGTACAACGACCCCGTCGTCTTCATGGAGTACGCGATCGACGTGGCGCGAGGCCTGCCGCGCGAGCGGCGTCAAGACCGTCGCCGTCACGGCCGGGTACGTCTCGCCGAAGCCCCGCGAGGAGCTCTTCGCCGCGATGGACGCCGCGAACGTGGACCTCAAGGCGTTCACCGAGGAGTTCTACCAGAAGCAGTGCGGGGCGCACCTCGCTCCCGTCCTCGAGACGCTCGAGTACCTCGTGAAGGAGACGAAAGTCTGGGTCGAGATCACGACTCTCCTCATCCCCGGCCTCAACGATGCCGATGCGGAAATCCAGGCGATGACGTGCTGGATCGCGGACCGCCTTGGCCCGGACGTGCCCCTCCATTTCACCGCCTTCCATCCCGACTGGAAGATGAACGACCGGTCCGCCACGCCCGCCACCACGCTTCGCCGCGCGCGCGGAATCGCGAAGCAGAACGGGCTCCATCACGTCTACACCGGCAACGTCCACGACCCGGAGGGCCAGACGACTCTTTGCTCCCGGTGCGGGGCGAGGCTGATCGGGCGCGACGGATACGAGATCCTCGAATGGTCCCTCGCGAACGGCGGACTCTGTGGCTCCTGCGGAGCGCCCTGCCCGGGAATCTTCGAAGAGATTCCGGGGTCCTGGGGCTCCCGTCGCTTGCCCGTCCACCTGGCCGCGTCATGAGGCTCGGCAGGACCGCGTCGCCCGGCACGCGCCCGCCGGCCGTCGCCGGGATCGTTCTATCCGGCCTCGCCGTCCGACCTCGCGCGGCACGTCGACGCGCTCCTCGACGCGGCGGAGATTCCTCCGCCCGGCCCGCCGCCCGCGGCCCTCGTCGTCCCGCACGCGGGCACCGTCTACTCGGGGCCCGTCGCCGCGAGCGCGTACGCGCGCCTCCGCCCGCACGCGGATTCGATCGCGCGCGTGGTCGCGTTCGGTCCCGTCCATCGCGTTCCCGTCACCGGCGCCGCGGTTCCGGCGGCCGACGCGTGGGCGACGCCGCTCGGCGAGGTGCCGATCGACGCGGCTCTCCGGACGCGCGCGGTCGCGCGCGGCGCCTCCGTCGACGACCGGCCGCACGCTCCGGAGCACGCCCTCGAGGTCCAGCTGCCGTTCCTCCAGCGCATTTTCGGCGAGCGCTTCTCGTTCCTGCCGATCGCGGTCTCCGAGCTGTCCGCGGGGCCGACGGCCGACCTCATCGGGGAGTTCTTCGGCGAAAAGGGCACCCTCATCCTCGTGAGCTCGGACCTGAGCCATTACCACGACCTCGCGACGGCGCGCCGCCTCGACCGCCGGACCGCGGACACGATCCTCGCGCGCGAGCCCGAAAGGCTCTCCGGTGAAGACGCGTGCGGTTTCTACCCGCTCCGGGGCCTCATGGAGCTGGCCAGAAGGAAGAACCTCCCGATCGCGCTCCTCGATCTCCGAACCTCGGGCGACACCGCGGGAGACCCGGAGAGCGTCGTCGGCTACGGGGCGTTCGAGATGGGGCGCGGAGAGGAAGGACGGAAGATTCGGATTTCTTAGAAGGCGATAGGGGGCCGAAGAGCGCCGGTGCAAGCGCCATTCGCTCGCGCGCCGACGCCTGGAAGCCGAGAGTTTGTCTCACTAACTCATTCTAAGAAGATCTCTTATCCCCTCTTCCTCTCGCTTGACTGAATCGGTCTTATTTCATATCGTACTGATTCGGTTCGATATCCGAGGCGTAGTCGAACCTGGGAGACCGAGATGTTCCGAATGACCAAAATGACCGATTACGGGATTCTGCTGCTGACGCACGTCGCCTCGCAGCCGGATCGCCCCGCGTTCACGGCTCGCGAGCTCGCGCAGGAGACGCACCTTCCCTTGCCGTCCGTCGGGAAGCTCCTCAAGCAGCTCTCGCACGGCGGCCTCCTCGCCTCCCAGCGCGGGACGCGCGGCGGCTACTCGCTCACGCGCGCGCCGCGCGAGATCACGGTCGCCTCGATCATCGCGACGCTCGAAGGACCGGTCTCGATCACGGAGTGCGGCGGCGCCATCCGCTGCGAGCACGAGACCTTTTGCGCGACGAAGCCGAACTGGCAGATCATCAACGACACGATCCGGGCCTCCCTCGAGGGCCTCACGCTCGCCGACATGGCGCGGCCGCTCAGGCCCTCGGCCCGGCCGCCGGCGTTCGCGTCCGGCCTTCCGGTGCACGCATCCGAAGGAAGGGGCTCGCTGTGAACGACGCCGTCCTCGATACCCTCACGCACCAGGAATACCTGCACGGCTTCGTCACCGACATCGACACCGACAGCATCCCCGCCGGTCTTTCCGAGGACGTCGTGCGCCTCATCTCCGGAAAGAAGGGCGAGCCCGAGTGGCTGCTCGAATGGAGGCTCAAGGCGTACCGGCACTGGCTCACGATGACCGAGCCGAAGTGGGCGCGCGTGACCTACCCCGCCATCGACTACCAGAAGATCGTGTATTACGCCGCCCCGAAGTCCGCGAAGGACGGCGCCCCGAAGAGCCTCGCCGACGTGGACCCCGACCTCATCGCGATGTACGAGAAGCTCGGCGTGCCCCTGAAGGAGCGCGAGCTCCTCGCCGGAGTGGCGGTGGACGCCGTCATCGACAGCGTGTCGGTGGCGACGACCTTCAAGGACAAGCTCGCGTCCCTCGGCATCATCTTCTGCTCCTTCTCGGAGGCCGTGCGCGAGCACCCGGATCTCGTCAGGAAATACCTCGGCAGCGTCGTGCCGTCGAGCGACAACTTCTTCGCGGCTCTGAACGCGGCGGTCTTCTCGGACGGCTCGTTCTGTTTCATTCCGAAGGGCGTGCGCTGCCCGATGGAGCTGTCCACGTACTTCCGCATCAACCAGGCCGACACGGGCCAGTTCGAGAGAACGCTCATCGTGGCCGAGGAGGGCGCGAGGGTCTCGTACCTGGAAGGCTGTACGGCGCCGAAGCGGGACACGAACCAGCTCCACGCGGCGGTCGTCGAGCTCGTCGCGCTGGACGACGCGCAGATCAAGTACTCGACCGTCCAGAACTGGTATCCCGGCGACAGGGAAGGCAAGGGCGGCATCTACAACTTCGTGACGAAGCGCGGCAAGTGCGCCGGAAGGAACTCGCGCATCTCCTGGACGCAGGTCGAGACCGGCTCGGCGATCACCTGGAAGTACCCGAGCTGCATCCTCCTCGGCGACGGCTCGGTCGGCGAGTTCTACTCCGTGGCGCTCGCGAACAACTACCAGCAGGCGGACACCGGCACGAAGATGATCCACATCGGGAAGAACACGCGCTCGACGATCGTGTCCAAGGGCATCTCCGCGGGGCACGGACAGAACACGTACCGCGGCGCCGTCACGATCATGAAGAACGCCGAGGGCGCGCGGAACTACTCGCAGTGCGACTCGCTCCTGATCGGCGACCAGTGCGGCGCGCACACGTTCCCGTACATCGAGGTCAAGAACAGCTCGGCCACGCTCGAGCACGAGGCGTCCACGTCGAAGATCGGCGAGGACCAGCTCTTCTACTGCCGCCAGCGCGGCCTCTCCGCGGAGGACGCCGTGTCGCTCATCGTCAACGGATTCGCCAAGCGCGTTCTCAAGGAGCTCCCGATGGAGTTCGCGGTCGAGGCGCAGAAGCTGCTCGGCGTGTCGCTCGAAGGATCAGTCGGATGAATCTTCTCGAAGTCACGAATCTCCACGCCGCGATCGAGGAAGACGGGACCGAGATCCTCAAGGGGATCGACCTCGTCATCAAGCCCGGCGAGGTCCATGCCGTCATGGGGCCGAACGGCTCGGGCAAGAGCACGCTCGCCCACGTCCTGTCGGGACGGCCCGGCTACACCGTGACGCAGGGCAGCGCTCTTTTCCAGGGCAAGGACCTCCTCGCCATGCCGGCCGAGATCCGCGCGCGCGAAGGCGTCTTCCTCGCGTTCCAGTATCCGGTGGAGATCCCCGGCGTCTCGAACACGTATTTCCTCCGCACCGCGGTGAACACGGTGCGGAAGCACCGCGGTCAGCCGGAGCTCGACGCGATCGACTTCCTCGCGCTCCTCGACGGGCAGGCGAAGCTCGTGGAGATGGAGGAGGCCCTTCTCAACCGCTCCGTCAACGAGGGCTTCTCGGGCGGCGAGAAGAAGCGCAACGAGGTCCTCCAGATGGCGATCCTCGACCCGAAGCTCGCGATTCTCGACGAGACCGACTCGGGCCTCGACATCGACGCGCTCCGGATCGCCGCCGCGGGCGTGAACGCGCTCCGCGACGGCGCGCGCGGGATGCTCGTCATCACGCACTACCAGCGGCTCCTCGACTACATCGTCCCGGACTTCGTGCACGTCCTCGCAGACGGGAGGATCGTGAAGTCCGGCGACAAGAACCTCGCGAAGGAGCTGGAGGCGAAGGGCTATTCCTGGATCGAGAAGGAGGCCGAAGCCACCGCGTCGGCCTCCGCGGGAGCCGGCGCGCCATGACGCGGCCCGCGCGGGCCACGGCCCTTCACGACGGCGTCGCCGCGCTCCTGGAGCGCGCGACGGAGCTCGCGGCGCGGCGGCCGAGCCCGCCGTGGCTCCAGAGATTGCGGACGGCCGGCGTGTCGGCGTCCGAGAGGCTCGGTTTCCCCTCGACGAACGACGAGGAGTGGCGCTTCACGAACCTGGCGCCCCTGACCCGGACCGCGTTCGCGCTTTCCCCGGACGAGGTCTCCCTCGCCGAGCGGACCGCGGCTCTCGAGCTGGAGGCGCGCCTCGGGCCGCTCGGACTGTCGTCCCCGGAGCCCAGGATCGTGTTCGTGAACGGGCGTCCTCTTCGCCGGAACTTCGGTGCGCTGCCGCCCGGGGTTCTCTTCGAATGGCTGAAGACCGTCCTTGCCGCTTCACCGGAGCGCGTCGAGCGCGCGCTCGTCTCGGCGACCGCCGCAAAGGATTCTTCGAAGGGCTTCTTCGGATCGCTCGGTGACGCCTTTCTCGACGACGGCGTCGTCCTCCAGATTCCTGCGAACACGAGCATCGAAGAACCGCTCTTCATCCTGCATGTCGCAACGCCACCGGGGTCTTCGGAAGCGCCGCGCATGGTCCACACGCGGAATCTCTTCACGCTCGAAGAAAATTCCTCCGCAACGGTGGTCGAGGCGTATCTGGGTGGAGGCGGGCTGTCCTTGATGAACTCCCGGACGGACGTCACGCTCGCTCGCGACGCCCGGCTGCATCACGTCAAGCTCCAGCTCGAAGGCCCCGAGACGTTCCACGTCGGGCAGCTCGCGGTCGCGCATGCCGCGGGCGCGCACGCCACGTCCCACGTCTTCTCCTTCGGCGGAAAGCTCGTCCGGAACGAGATCGCGATGACCCTCCTCGGCGAAGGCTCGAGCACCGAGCTCAACGGCCTCTTCTGCGCGGCATCGGCCCAGCACGTCGACTGCCACACGCTCATCGACCACGCGAAGCCGCGCGCCTCGAGCGTCGAGCTGTACAAGGGCGTGCTCGACGGCACCGGCCGCGGCGTCTTCGACGGCAGGATCCTCGTGCGTGCCGGCGCCGCCCGGACGGACGCGCGCCAGACGAACCGGAACCTCGTCCTCTCCGACAGCGCCCTCGTCGACAGCAAGCCGCAGCTCGAGATCCACAACAACGACGTCCGCTGCACGCACGGCTCGACGACGGGCCGCCTCGACGGCGACGCCGTGTTCTACCTGCGCTCGCGCGGCCTGTCGCCCGAGGCGGCCCGGGCGCTCCTCACGTACGCGTTCGGCAGCGAGCTGATCGAGAAGGTGCCGTTCGCGAACGTGCGGGCCTTCCTCGAGAACCACCTGCGCGCCTGGCTGCCCGCGGACCTCGCTGCCCCGGAGGCCCGATGAGCGCCGCCGCGAGAACCGGTATCCCCGAGCCTTCGACGCGCGCGTTCGACGTCGCGCGTCTCCGCGCCGAGTTCCCGATCCTGTCGCGCACGGTCCACGGCAAGCCGCTCGTGTACCTCGACAACGCGAACACGACGCAGAAACCCCGGGCGGTGATCGACTCCGATCGCCGCTACTACGAGGAGCTGAACGCGAACATCCACCGCGGGACGCACTGGCTTTCGGAAAAGGCCACCGAGGCCTACGAGGGCGGCCGGGCGAAGGTCGCCCGCTTCCTCGGAGCGGCTTCACCGAAGGAGATCGTCTTCACCCGCGGCACGACGGAGGCGATCAACCTCGTCGCATCGAGCTTCTCGCAGGCCACCTTTCGAGCCGGCGACGAGGTCCTCATCACGGGACTCGAGCACCATTCGAACATCGTGCCGTGGCAGCTCGCCTGCGAGCGCACGGGCGCGAGGCTCGTCGTCGTGCCGATCACCGACGACGGCGAGGTCGCCGTCGAGGATTTCGAAACGCGCCTGTCGCCGCGGACGAAGATCGCGGCCGTGTCGCACGTCTCGAACGCCCTCGGGACGGTCAATCCGGTCAAGCAGTTCATCGCCCTCGCGCACGCGCGGAACGTGCCCGTGCTCGTCGACGGCGCGCAGGCCGCCCCGCACCTGCCGATCGACGTGCAGGATCTCGGATGCGATTTCTACGCCGTCTCGGCGCACAAGATGTACGGACCCACGGGCATCGGCGCGCTCTACGGCAGGACGGAATGGCTCGAGAGGCTGCCTCCGTACCAGGGCGGCGGCGACATGATCGCGTCCGTCACGTTCGAAAAGACCACGTACAACGAGCTCCCCTGGAAGTTCGAGGCCGGCACCGCGAACATCGCGGGCGGCATCGGCTTCGGCGTTGCGGTCGACTGGCTGTCCGGCGTGGGCCTTCCGGCCGTCGCCGCCCACGAGCACGACCTCCTCCTGCATGCCACGGCGAAGCTCGCGGCGCTTCCGGGCCTCACGATCGTGGGCCGCGCGAAGGAAAAGGCGGCCGTCGTCTCCTTCGTTCTCGAAAACGTGCACCCGCACGACATCGGCACGATCCTCGACCGCGAAGGGATCGCGATCCGCACGGGCCAGCACTGCGCGCAGCCGGTCATGGACCGCTTCGGCATCCCGGCCACGGCCCGCGCTTCTTTCGGGCTCTACAACACGCGCGAGGAAGTCGACGCGCTCGCGGCCGGTCTCTCGAAGGTCTCGGAGATGTTCCGATGACGGAACTGCGCGACCTCTACCAGGAGGTCATCCTCGATCACAACAAGTCCCCCCACAACTACCGGGAGATGGCGGACGCGTCGCGCATCGCGCTCGGCCACAACCCGCTCTGCGGTGACAAGCTGAAGCTCTACGTGAGGATCGACGGCGACCGAATCTCCGACGTCGCGTTCCAGGGCTCGGGCTGCGCGATCTCCAAGGCCTCCGCCTCGATCATGACGGACGCCGTCAAGGGCAAGACGCTCGCCGACGCCGAGGCGCTCTACGGACAATTCCACGAGCTCCTCACCGGGCCGCCGGACGTGAAGGCCGACGGCGCCGGCCTCGGCAAGCTCGCCGTCTTCTCGGGCGTGCGCGAGTTCCCCGCCCGCGTCAAGTGCGCCACGCTCGCATGGCACACGCTGCAGACGGCGCTGAAGAACCAGCAGGAAGTCGCGAAGACCGAGTAAGAAGAAGAGATAAAGATATGGCTGAATCCGAATCTTCCTCTTCCTCTCTCCCCTCCCCGAACCCTCTCGAGCAAAAGGTCATCGACGAGGCGCTCAAGAAGTGCTTCGACCCCGAGATTCCGGTGAACATCTGGGAGCTGGGGCTGATCTACTCGGTCAAGGTCTCCCCGGAAGGCGCCGCCGACGTGAAGATGACGCTGACGGCGCCCGCGTGCCCTGTCGCGGGATCCCTTCCGGGCGAGGTCGAGACGAAGATCAAGGCCGTCCCGGGCATCACGGACGCGAAGGTCGAGCTCGTCTGGGACCCGCCCTGGAACACGGAGATGATGTCGCGCGTCGCGAGGGTCATGCTCGGGATGTGAGCCCGTTCACGGTGACCGGCTCGAAACAACGAGCGGGCGCGCCCTTCGGCGCGCCCGCCCTGAAACAACCGATTCGAGCTGCTTCGCCCCGGCTTTCGGCTACCGGGGAGAGAGAATGCGCGGGTCGTCCGTGCCGTTGTTGATGACGGAGGCGTAGGCGGCGAAGGCTCCGCCCGGCGTCGGCGTCGAGAGGACGAGGCGTGCGTCCGTGACGTCGCCCGTCGCGCCGAGCGCCCGGCTGACCTCGTTGACCTGCTTCATGCCGAGAGGCTCGAGATGGACCCGGAGAGAGCCCAGGACGCTCCCGTCGCCCGCGAACAGGTTGAGGTCGACGTCGATGGCCGCCTCGACGGCGTTCGCCAGGACGAGGTTCGTCCGGAAGCGGGAGTCGTCGCGCACGCCGACGAGCGAACGGGCGTGGTCGTCGCCGACGAGCTCGTTGCGCCCGGTGGCCCGCAGGCCCTGCCCGAACTCGCCGCCGCCGCCCGGCGTCGAGGTCGTGCTCTCGACGACGAGCGTCGCGACGTTCGAGGAGATCAGGATGGCGCCGTAGTCGTCGCTGAGCGCGAAGGCGGACGAGAGGACGTCGGCGTAGCCGATCGTGGCTCCCGCCGCCAGCGTGAAGCTCTTCTCGACACCGGTCCTGCCGTCCCGCTCGTGGCCGAGGAAGCGAAGGCTCACCTGTGCCGCGGCGGCGCCGGTGTTCGAGATCGTCAGATCGGTCGTGTAGAAGGCATCGTTCCGTCCTCGCTTGCGAGCGCTCGAGGGGAGGATCCAGGTGTTCGTGAGGTCGGCGCCGCTCGAGGCGGGCCCCCACTCGACCTCGATCCGGTCGGCGAGGAGCGAGCCGTCGAGGCGCGAGATGCCGTGGACCTCGACGAGCGCGCCGAGGGCGAGGGTGCCGTGTTCCTGGTCGATCGTGGTCGTGCCGGTGACGGCGACGACCCGGCCACCCACGCGCCAGTCGCCGATCCAGCCGGGCGCGGAGGAGAGGAGCTCGACGGCGCCCTGGAAGCTCGCCGGCGCGGACCCTGCAGGGGGGACTGACTTGCGCAGCTCGATCTTCGTCGCCGCGAGCGAACCGTCGGCGTTCGACGTTCCTTCGGCCTCGACGTAGGCGCCGACCGCGAACACGCCTCCCTCGGCGTTGAGAATCGTCGACGTCGTGACGTGAACGGTCCGGCCCGCGATGTTCCAGTCCCCGACGGGCGGAGTCCCTGCCGGGAGGGATCTCGATGAGACCGAAGACGTGGAGCGTCCTCGCCGGTCCCGCCGCCGCCCCCGCCACCGCTCTTGACCTCGATCTCCTCGGCGTCGACCGAGCCGTCCGCCCGCTCGGTGCCGTGGACGTCCACGGTCGAACCGACCTTCGGGACTCCGTTCGTCTGGACGACGCGCGTGGAGGCGGTCACGTGGACCGTCCGGCCTCCGACGACCCAGGTGCCGACGAAGCCGGAGGCGGGCATCGACTCGACGACCGCCGTGAAGCGGGCCGGCGTCCCGCCGCCGTCGTCGCCGGTCTTCACCTCGACGTTCTTCGCGTCGACCGAGCCGTCGGCACGGAGAGTTCCGCGGACTCGCACGGTGGCGCCGACCTTCGCCGGGCCGAGGATGCTGCTCGATCTCCGTGGAGGCCGAGACGTGGACGGTCTTGCCGGCGACGGTCCAGTCGCCGACGAGACCGCCGGACGGGAGGGTCTCGATGGTCCCGAAGAACTCGTACAGGGAGTCGCCCCCCGAGGCGTGAGCCGGGAGGACCGCTCGCGAAAACGGCGAAAAGTAGAGTCAGGATTACGAGCTTCAATCTCATGGTTGAATCTCCTGCCTAATATAGGGTCGTCCGCTGACCCGAAAAATATACCCCTGTGCGCGGTTCGTCACGCGGTAACGCGCACGCCCGAAGGTCATTCCCGGGACGTGAGCCGCGGGTCCTCCGTGGCGTGGCGCTGCGAAAGCAGCCACCCCGTCCCGAACGCGATCGTCGAGCCGATGAGCGAGTACCACGGCCACGCGATCGCCTTGCCGAGCGGGAACGGGATGAAGCCCTTCGAGCCCAGCCACAGGACGAACATGAACACCGCGGACGTCGCGATCCCGATCATCGCGTCCGTCTGTGTCGCCTTGTTCGCCCAGAGAGCGAGGAGGAAGCCGCCGAGGAGGCCGCCCGCCGTCACGCTCGCGAGGCCCAGCGCGACCTGCACGGCAGGAACGTCCTGCGGCAGGCGGGAGAACCCGACCGCGAGCCCCGCAAGGACGACCGTCCAGAAGAGCGTGAGGAGCTTGCCGAGGACGAGGCCGCGACGCCCTTCCACGTGCTTCTTTCCGAGGAGCGGCGCGACGATGTCGAGCGCCAGCGCCGAGGCGAGGGAGTTCAGAGCGGAGGACTCCGAGCACATCGCGGCCGAGAAGATCCCCGCCACGAGGTAGGCCGAGACGAAGGGCGGCAAGCTCTTCACGATGAACGTCGGGAGAATCGCGTCGCTGGACGGGAAGCCTCCCGGCCCCACGACCCGGCCGCCGTAGAACGCGAACAGGCCGACGCCGAGCGCGAGGAACAGCGTGAACTGGAGGATCACGAGCACGCCCGAGCCGATGAGGGCCTTCTGCGCGTCGCGCAGGCCGCGGCACGCGAGCAACCTCTGCACGATCAGCTGGTCCGCGCCGTGTGAGGCCATGGCGAGCACGGCACCACCAATGACTCCGGCAAACAGCGTGTAGGGTTCGGAAAGATTCTTAGAAAGGTTAAGAAGGCGAACCGGCTGCCCAAGCTCCGTGCACCTTCTAAGAATCTCCGAAAAACCGCCTGGAAATGAGTGCGTCAATACCCAGAGAGCCATGATCGCGCCCGAGAGGTACACGAAGACCTGGATGAGGTCGATCCAGATGACGGCCCTGATGCCGCCGACGTACGTGTAGAGCGCCGTCGCGGCCGCGAGGAGGAGAATCGCGGCCCAGACGGGAATCCCGAGAATGAGGGCGATCGGGATCGCGGGCACGGCGAGGCGCACGCCCGCCGCCATGACGCGGGTGACCATGAAGACGACGGACGTGAAGCGCCGTGCGCCGACGCCGAAACGCCGCTCGAGGAGCGCGTACGCCGTCGTGATCTCGCCGTGGAAGTAGCCCGGCAGGAGCAGAAACGACACGGCAATGCGCCCGACGAGGTAGCCGAACGCGAGCTGCAGGAACGTGAAGCCGGAACGGTACGCGTCGCCGGGCACCGAGAGGAAGGTCAGCGCCGAGGTTTCCGTCGCGACGATCGACGCCATGACGGCTCCCCAGGGCATCGCGCGGCCTCCGAGGAAGTAGTCCTTCGCGTCCTTCTGGCCCTTTCCGAGCCAGGCGCCGAGCACGTTGATGCCCGCCAGGTACACGACTATCGCGAGGAGCGTCGGCAGCCCGAGGGAGATGCCTTCCATGCGCGGGCGATGATCACACAGGCCGCCGGCGCGCTTACACTCCGCCCGTGGCGCCTGCCGTGGAACGCAACAGACTCCTCTCGGAGCTGGCGGACTTCTGCGCGGGCCATCCCGTGGACGAGAAGATCCTCCTCGTCCCGTCCTTCCAGACCGGCACGCAGATCCTCGACGCACTCGCGCGTTCGGGCATCGCGCACCTGAACCTCCGGCCGGCGACCGTCTTCTCCCTCGCGCACGGCGTCGCCGGCCCGGCTCTCGCGGCCTCCGGCCGGGTGACGCTCTCGCGCGCCCAGCTCCTCGCGCTCGTCGAGGACGCGTGCGACCAGGTCCTGAAGCCCGACTCGTACTTCGGCGCGCTCCGCGAGCGGCCGGGTCTTCACCGCGCCCTTCAGTCGACGCTGAACGAGATCCGCCGCGCGGGACTCACGCCCGAGGATCTCCCCTCCGAGGCCCTCGAAGACCCGCGCAAGGCCCGCGAGATGAAGGCCATCGGACGCTCCTACAGGGACGCGCTCGAGACCGGGAAGTTCGCCGATCCGCTCGACGTCCTCGCGGCCGCCACGCGAATGCTGGGCGAGGACGAGAGCCTGAAGCTCGAGCCCGGCGTGCACGTCCTCAGGCCCGAAGGGCTCGAGCTTTCGACGCTCGAGGCCGCCTTCCTCGCCGCGCTCCTTCCCCGCCCGCCAACGACCGTCCCGGTCGACGACCCGGGAGGCTTCCTTCCTTCCAGGGACCGCGTGTCCCTCGCGTGCGCTTCCGGCGAGGAGAACGAGGTGCGCGCCGTCTTCCGCCGGGTCGTGGACGAGAAGATCCCCCTCGACGACGTCGAGGTCGCGATCACGGACGACGCGGCATACCGTCCCCTCGTCTACGAGCTGGCAGAGCAGGCCGGCTTCCCGTGCACTTTCGCCGACGGGATCCCGGCCACGTTCTCGCGTCCCGCGCAGGGCATCCTCGACGTTCTCGACTGGATCGCGGGCGGCTACGAGGAGCGGGCTCTCGCGCGGCTCTTCGGAGCGGGCCGCGCGAATCTCGCCGCGGCGCACCCGCGCGGCGGATTCGTCGGCCCCGTTCGCGCCGCGCGGGCGTTTCGGCGCGCGGGAATCGTTCGCGGACGCGAGCGCACGCGCACCCGTCTCGCGCTCGACCGCGCGCGCCTCGAGCGCAAGGCGGCGGCCGAAGGACTCGACGCCGAGGCGATCGCCGAGCGGCTCGTCCCGGTCGACGCCGTCGCGGCCTGGGTGGACAGGCTGCTCGCGATCGCTCCCGTCCCGGACCCGGAGGGGCGCGTGGACCTCGCGGCGCTCGCGCGGGCGGGCCTCGCCGCCACGGAGCTGCTCGACGTCGCGAGCCGGCTCGACGGGATGGCGCGCGAAGGTCTCGCCCGTCTCTTCGGCGAGTTCGCGGCGCTTCCACCGCGCAAGCTGCCCCTCGCCGAAGCGGCGGCCCGGCTGCGAGAGGCGGTCCAGACGCTCGCGGTCGCGTCCTCGACGCCGGTGCCCGGGCACGCCCACGTCACGCGCATCGCGGGGGCGGGCTGGAGCGGCCGCGGACACACGTTCATCCTCGGCCTCGACGAGGCGCGCTTCCCCGGAGGCGGCGCCCAGGACCCGGTCCTCCTCGACCACGAGCGCGAGGCCGTCAACGCGCGGATCGGCTCGCGGCTCCTCCCGCTGCGCCGCGGCACGGCGGCCGAGGAGAGCCGGCGCGCCCTCGCGTCTCTCCTCGCGCGCCTGAGGGGGTCCGCCGTCCTCTCGTACTCGAACCGCGACTTCCTGCAGGACGCCGAGCAGTTCCCCTCGTCGGCGATCCTCGACGTCTTCCGGTCCCTCGAGGGCAGCCCGCGCGCGAGCTTCCGCGACCTCTTCGAGAGCGAAGGCGCGCCCGCGGCGTTCCGGCCCGCCGGCGAGCCGATCGACGAGATCGAGTGGTGGCTCGCGACGCTTCACGTGCCCGATGCCGACCCCGAACGCGCCGCGCGGGAGGTCGAGAAGGCCTACCCGTGGATCGCCGACGGGCGGGAGGCCGAGGAAGCCCGGCGGTCGCCGGCCTTCACGAAGTGGGACGGAAGGCTGTCGGTCGGGCCCGGAGAGCTCGACCCGCGCGTCACGCGTGAGCCGACCTCCGCCTCGCGCCTCCAGACTCTCGCGAAGAGCCCGAGGGCCTACTTCCTGAAATACGTCCTCGGGCTCTCGGAGCCGGACGAAGAGCGGCCCGTCGACGTGTGGCTCGACGCGCTCGAGTACGGCCGCCTCTTCCACGACACCGCCTTCGACTTCTTCGCCGAGCGGAAGGACCCCGATCAGCCTTTCGACGCCGGCCGGGAGACCACGCGCCTGCAGAAGGTCGCCGAGCGGAACCTCGCGAGAATGCGCGGCGAGATTCCGCCGCCGAGCGAGGTCGCGTTTCGCATGCAGCGCGACGCGTTCCTCGGGGACCTCGCCGTCTTCATCAAGGCGGAGGCGAAGTCCGCGGCGACTTCGGTCCCCTGCTTTTTCGAGGTCCCGTTCGGCCGGTCCCGCGGCAGCGCCGGCAAGGATCTCGCGTCGGCCGAGCCGCTCGAGATTCCGGCGAACGGCGGGACCTTCCTTCTCGAGGGAAAGATCGACCGGATCGACGCCGAGGGCCCGGGCGCGTGGGCCGTCTGGGACTACAAGACCGGCAGCGAGCGGCAGTTCAAGGATTCGATGCCTCTCAACCGCGGCCGGCAGATCCAGCATGCGCTGTACGCGCGCGCCGCGAAGATCCTTCTCGAGCGATCGGGGTTTCCCGTGCAGACGCTCCGGTCGGGCTACTACTTCCCGACCCGCAAGGGCGGGGCGCGTCGCGTCGTGCCGGACGTGTCGAACGCGGACGTCGACGCAACGCTGAGGGACCTCTTCGACCTTCTCGCCGCGGGGGCGTTCCCGCATTCGACCGAGCAGAGGGACTGCGAGTTCTGCGACTTCCGGATGGCCTGCGGCGATCCCGATTCGGCCGCGCGCCGGTCGAAGGCGAAGTGCGACGCCGGCGAGCCGCTCCTCGAGGCGCTGCGCGCTCTGGAGGGCCGCGATGTCTGAGCGGCTCCTCAAGGCCGGCCCGCTTCCGGACGCCGCCGAACGGCGCCGCATCGAAACGGAGCTCGAACGCAACTTCCTCGTGGAGGCGGGCGCCGGCTCGGGCAAGACGACGAGCCTCGTCGCGCGGATGATCGCGCTGCTCGCGTCGGGCAAGGCGCAGCCCGACAGCCTCGTCGCGGTGACCTTCACGCGCAAGGCCGCCTCGCAGCTGAGGCAGCGGTTCCAGGAAAAGCTCGAGGAGCGGCTCCTCGCCGAGAGGGACCCCGCCGCCAAGGACCGCCTCGAGAAGGCCCAGAAAGGCCTCGACCTCGTCCGCGTCGGGACGATCCACTCCTTCTGCGCCTCGCTCCTGCGCGAGCGGCCCGTCGAGGCGGGAATCGACCTCGGCCTCTCGGACGTGAAGCTCCAGGAGGCGGCGCTCTTCCAGCCGCTCGCGTGGCGGGAGTGGATCGCCGAGAGCGCCGAGAGGGACGACCCGCGCCTCGCGGCTCTCGAGGAGACGGGCCTGAAGCCGCAGGACCTCGAGAGCGCTTTCCTGACGCTCGCGGAGTACCCGGACGTCGTCCCGGTCGTGGCCGACCCGCCGCCGTCGAAGCCTTCCCTCGAGGGAATCCGCAGGAAGACGGCGCTCCTCCTCGCGGAAGCCGAACCGCTCAAGCCCGATCAGCCGCTGGCGGGAAAGGACCCCGACGCGCTCCAGGCCGCGCTCGCGCGGGTGAAGCGCCTCGTCGAGCAGCCGGACGCCGAGAGCGACGACGGCTTCATCCGCGTCCTCGAGGAGCTCGAGCCCGAGAAGCTCCTCGAGATCAGGGTCACGCAGTGGGAAGGCGGCAAGGCGGCAGCCCAGGCGTTCGTCGCGCGCTTCGACGGGTTCCGCGAGAAGGTCCTCCTGCCCGTCCTCCTGGCCTGGCGCGAATGGGTCCATCCGCGCGCGATGGGCTTCCTGCTCCCCGCGCTGACGCGCCTCCGCTCGCGCCGCCGCGAGGAGGGGTTCCTCACGTACGAGGACCTCCTCCTGATCTCCCGCGACCTCCTGCGCGAGCAGCCGGCGGTGCGCCGCTACTTCCGGAGCCGCGTCAGCCACCTCCTCGTGGACGAATTCCAGGACACGGATCCTCTCCAGGCGGAGATCATGCTGTTCCTGACGTCGGACGACGACCGGCAGAGGAACGCGTGGAAGCTCCGCCCGAGGCCGGGCTCGCTCTTCGTCGTCGGCGATCCGAAGCAGTCCATCTATCGCTTCCGGCGGGCCGACATCGAGACGTACGAGACGTTCACGGAAATCGTGAAGGCCTCGGACGGCGAGGTTCTCATCCTGACGTCGAGCTTCCGGACCGTCGACGCCGCGGCCGATCCCGTCAACAGGACGTTCGCCGGCATCCTCCCGAAGACGGCGACGAAGCTCCAGGCCGCGTTCGCGCCGATCGAGGCGCGCGGCGCCGAGCACGGACCCGCGTGCGGCGCGTTCCGGCTCGCCTCGCGCGGCGACGGAAATTTCCGCGAGGGCCGCGTCCGCTCGCAGAACGCGCTGGACGTGGCGGCCTTCGTCCGTCACGCGCTCGCCGGCGGCTGGAAGATTCCGGCGGGACCGGGCGGCGCGCCGGTGACGCCGCGCCCGTCCGACATCCTCGTCCTGACCGTGGGCCGCGACGCGCTCGCCGAGTACGCGCAGGCCCTCGAGGCCGCCGGCGTTCCGGTCGAGGTCACCGGGAGCAGGGCGTTCGCGATCACGGAGGGGCTCCTCGCGCTCCAGCCTCTACTCGCGGCGGTGAACGACCCGGACGACGAGGTCGCGGTCGTCGCGTTCCTCTCGGGACGGCTCTGCGGTGTCGACGACGACGCGCTCTGGCGACACCGCAAGGCGGGCCGGCGCTTCGTGTTCACGTCCGATCCCGACCCGGGCACGGATCCGAAGATCGCGCGCGGCCTCGGGCTGCTCCGCGACGCCCTGAGGGACAGCCGCGCCTTCCCGCCCGCGGCCGCCCTCGTGACGATCGTCGAACGCCTCGGCCTCGCCGCCGCGATCTCCGCGAAGGAGGGCGGGCGCACGGCCACCGGCAACCTCCTGAAGGTCCTCGCCTGGGCGCGGCGCCTCTCGGCCGACGGCCACTCCTTTGCAGACGTCGCGAGGCGCCTCGTCGTGGAGGCGCCCGAGCTCGAGGAGATGAGCGTCGACGCGGCGCGCTCGAACGCCGTCAGCCTCATGAACGTCCACAAGGCCAAGGGACTGGAGGCGCCCATCGTCGTTCTCGCCGAGCCCGTGGACCGCCCGGCGCACGAACCCGGGTCGCACATCGAGCGGACGGGCGACGAACCGCGGGGCTGGTTCGCGGTCCTCAAGCCGCTCGGCGACCGCGGCGCGCGCGTCCTCGCTCTGCCCCCGGACTGGGAGGAGAAAAGCCGCATCGAGCGCACGTTCCTCGCCGCCGAGCAGCAGCGCCTCTTCTACGTCGGCGCGACCCGCGCGATGTACACGCTCGTCGCGAGCGTCCACACGAAGGTCACGCAGAAGAGCGGACCCCAGCTCACGGGAATCTGGGCGTCGCTCGACCCTCACCTCGCGCCGCTCGCCGTCCGGCCCGCGCCCGTGCCCGCGGCCGGCGAACGCAGGCTCCCCGCGCTCGCCGACCAGCTCCCGCGGGTCCGCGCCCGCATCGCCGCCGCCCGCGTGAAGGCGGCCACGCCGACCCATGGCGTCGTCTCCGTGACGGCTCTCGCGAAGAAGGAAGGCCCGCGCGCCCCTTCGCCCGCCGAGGAGGCCCGCGGCGCCGCCTGGGGACGCGTCCTCCACCAGCTGCTCGAGGCCGCGATGCGAATTCCGAATCTCGAGCTCGAGCCGCTGGCGCTGAACCTCCTGCGCGAGGAGGAGCTCGCGCCGGACCTCCTCGGCGAGGTCCTGCGCGTCGCGGCCTCGGTCACGGCGTCGGATCTCTGGGCACGGGCCCTGAAAGCGCCGCGGCGGTACGTCGAGGTGCCGTTCGAGATGGTCGTCCCGTCGGCGGACCTCGGGATCACGGGCGGGCCCTCCGAGACGCTTCTCAAGGGCGCGATCGACCTCGTGTTCGAGGAGGACGGGGTCTGGCACATCGTGGACTGGAAGTCCGACGTCGTCGGCGACGCCACTGCCGGCCTCGTCGCGCACTACGCGCCGCAGGTCATGCATTACCGCCGCGCGTGGGAGGCGTTCACGAAGCGGCCCGCGAAGGCCGGGCTCTACTTCATGGACAACGGGGAGCTCGTCTGGCTCGGAGAAGAGAGGAAAGGAGAAGAGGAGATTTCCTTGAAGGTGAATAGCGCGGCGGGCGACAGCGACGCGCGGCCTGACGGGCCCGTGCTCCCGCGTCAGCGCTCGCTGTTCGACGAATAGGTCAGGGCCGGCCGGCGCCCTATTACCATTCGAAGCAAATGAAGGCGCCCCCCGCCGCTTCGGCACTCCTCGTAGCTCTTCTGGTGTGCGGCTGTGCGTCGTCCGCCTGGGAGAAGACAGAGTCGGTACCCGGCGGGAAGCTGTACGTCCCGAGGGTCTACGCGCCTCTTCTCCCCGGCTCGGTCTACCCGAACAAGAAGCTCCCGGTACAGGCGAAAGCGCTGCCCGGCTCTCGTCGTCGTCTGCCCGGAGAAGGGCGACTGTCGCCGGGACGAGATCCTCGGCCAGGCGGCCCAACGCGGGATGGTCGTCCTCGTCCTGACGCGGCAGTCGAAGGCACCGCTGAAGATCGATTTGCTTCGGACCCGTGCGGAGGCGAACCCGGAGCGAATCGGTGGGCTGCTCGTCGCACCCACTGAGGAATTTCTTAGAAGGTGGACAGAGCGCCGGCGCGCCGGGCGACAGTCGCCGCGATCGTTGGACCGCCGCTCCCACCCGCGGCGCCCATCCCCTCTTCCCCTTCTAAGAAAATCTTCTCTGCGGCGCTGCTCTCTGACGCGCCGC
This sequence comes from Thermoanaerobaculia bacterium, assembly GCA_963809425.1. Taxonomy (GTDB): domain Bacteria; phylum Acidobacteriota; class Thermoanaerobaculia; order UBA5066; family UBA5066; genus Fen-183. Next base: position 50,282 of record CAWEJK010000002.1, on the reverse strand, counting down.
CGGAGGCGAAGGACGGAACCGTCCTCAAGCTCTATTCTCCGAACAAAGAAGGCCTTCTCCCCTCCGAAGCGTTTCGCGACGCCGTCGAATGGCTCGCGGGCGAGCTCGGCGCGCGCTGAGACTTGATCGCAGGTCTAGAATCCCCGCCCATGAGCACCCGGAACGAAGGCGCGGTGCGCGCCAGGGGCGTCCTCCACCCGTGGCAGAGGCGGCTCTACACGATCCTGCTCGTGCCTCTCGGCCTCATGGCGGCGAACTCGATCTACCTCGTCGCCTTCACGAAGTACTCCTCGTTCTTCATGGCGATGCTGCTCATGCACCTCGTGCTGGGCCTCCTGATCGCCGTCCCGTTCCTCGTCTTCGCCTTCACGCACGGGGCGCGGATGCTCGCGAACATCCGGAACCGGAAGGCGAAGGCCGCCGGCATCGCGATCGTCGCTCTCGCCCTGACGTGCATCGGGACCGGCGTCACGATGGCCCTCAAGGGCGCCACGCTCACGAACCGCCCGATCTACCTCGCCCACGTCTTCGCGATTCCCGTCGCGCTCGTCGCCTTCGTTCTCCACCGCCGCGCGGCCGTCCACAAGCTGCACTTGACGCGCCTCTTCCAGTGGGGCGGCGCCGTCGCCGCGTTCGTCCTCGTGATGGCGGGCCTCCACAAGCTCGAGAAGCCGCCGCAGCGCATCGTGAACAGGAACGGCGACACGCAGTTCTTCCTCTCGTCGGCCGAGACCTTCGACCAGGGCCTCCTCGACGGGAAGAAGCTCGCCGCGAACCAGTACTGCCAGGAGTGCCACCCCGACTCGTTCAAGCGCTGGGAGAGGGGGGCCCACCGCTTCTCGTCGTTCAACAACCCCTTCTACCGCCGCGCGGTCGAGCTGATGGCCGACCGCGTCGGCCGCGAGAAGACGAAGTGGTGCGCCGGCTGCCACGACCCGGTCGTCCTCTTCACCGGGCCAGATGGGGAAGGCGACGCATGGCGACCTTCTCGTACGACCAGTTCGAGGCGCAGCAGGGGCTCACCTGCATGGCCTGCCACTCGATCGTCGAGGTCAAGGACCTGCGGGGCAACGGCGGCTACGTCATCGAGGAGAGCAAGCAGTACCCGTTCGCGTTCACCGACAGCAAGCTGCTCAAGGAGGTCAACAAGCTCCTGATCCGGATGGAGCCGTCCCTCCACCGCCAGACGTTCATGAAGCCGTTCATGAGGACGCCGGAGTTCTGCTCGACCTGCCACAAGGTCGGCCTCCTCCCCCCGCTGAACGAGTACCGCTGGATGCGCGGCCAGAACCACTACGACAGCTGGTACGACTCCGGCGTCTCGCGGCAACGCCGTCCGCTCGTTCTACGACCCGCCGAAGGCCGAAGGCCTGCCGCGACTGCCACCTCCCGCTCGTCGACTCGAAGGAGTTCGGCAACCGCGGCCGGCAAGCTCCACGACCACGTCTTCCCCGCCGCGAACACGCGCTCTGCCGGCGATCCGCGGCGACAAGGAGACGATCGAAGACATCCGCAAGAAGGTACTCGATCGGCTCGCTCTCGATCGACCTCTTCGCGCATCAAGCGGGGCGACGAGGTCGTCGCCGCTCGGGCCGGCCCTCCCGGCGCTGAAGCCCGGCGAGACCGTCGACGTCGAGGTCGTCGTCCGGACGCGGACGCTCGGCCACCCCTACACGAACGGGACGGCCGACAGCAACGAGTCGTGGGTCGAGTTCGGGGCGGACAACGGCGCGCGGTCCGCTGATGGCGTCGGGGACGCTCGACGCCGACGGGCGCCTCGACCCGGCGGCCGACAAGCTCTCGCAGCTCGTCATCGCGCACGACGGGAGCACCGATGGACCGGCGCCAGCCGCAGGACATCCACGTCCCGCTGTTCAACAACTTCATCCCGCCCGGCGCCGCGCGGACGGTCCACTACCGCTTCACGGTCCCGGCGGACGCGAAGGGGACGCGTCACGCTCACCGCGGCCGTGAACTACCGGAAGTTCTCCCGCGACTACTCGATCTTCGTCGGCGGCCCGAACGCGCCGGAGCTCCCGGTCACGCGCATCTCGGCGGACTCCGTCACGCTGCCCGTCGCCCCGGCGCCGGCGGCGACGCTCGCCGGCGGACGCCAGGCGCGGGAACCCCGACTGGCCCGAGAGGCAGTGGATCCGCTGGAACGACTACGGGATCGGCCTCCTCCTGCAGGGCGACCTCAAGGGCGCCTCGGTCGGCGTTTCACGAAGGTCGCGGACCTCGCCGCGGACAAGCCGGACGGCCCGCTGAACCTCGCGCGCTGCGAAGGTGCAGGAGGGCGACCTCCCGGCCGCGAAGGCCGCGCTCGCCGAGGCGGAGAGGCGGAGGCCCGGCTGGGCGAAGACCGCCTTCTTCCGCGCGCTCGTCTCGAAGGAGGAGGGCCGCCTCGACGACGCGCTCGCCGACCTCGACCGCGTCGTCGTGAAGTTCCCGAAGGACCGGAACGTCCTGAACCAGAACGCCCGCGTCCTCTACCTCGCGGGCCGCTACGCCGACGCTCTCCCCTTCATCGACCGCGTCCTCGGCGATCGACGGCGAGGATCTCGCGGCCCACTACAACGCGATGCTCTGCCTCAAGGCGCTCGGGCGCGCGCGAGGAGGCCGCGGCCGAGGAGAAGTGGTACCGCTACTTCAAGGACGACGAGCGGCGCGCTCGTATCCTCGCGGACTACCGCAGGACGCACCCGTTCGACAACCGCGAATCGCTCCCCGTGCACGTCCACGACGAACGCGCTCCGGCGAAGGCCGAGGCGCCGTCCTGGATCGCCGAGATCGGGCCGAAGGGGTACGCGTACAAGGGGACGCCGTTCCGAAGAACGAGATGGTCCTGAAGGACGACCGGCCCCTGGGCGCCCCGCGCCCGTTCGCGCGCCCCGAGACGGGGAAGACGGCGACGGGAAAGAAGGCCGCGGGGTCGATCCCCGTCGCCGTGATCCAGATTCCCGAGTGAAACGCGCTCGACCGGGAGCGCTCGATTTTCTCGTCTGTCTGACCGTGACCGCCGCGTGGGCGGCGCCCGCGCTGCCCCGCCTCGGCTCGCATCTTCGGGACGCCTACGACGCGCAGCTGCAGGCCTGGGGCGTCGCGTGGGCCTCACACGCGCTCGTTCACGCGCCGCTCCGCGTCTTCGACGCGAACATCTTCGCCCCGGTCCCGAACGCGCTCGCCTTCACGGAGCCTCTCGTCGGATACGGGCTCTTCGGGGTCCCGCTGGGCCTCGCGGGGCTGTCCCCCGTGGGCGTCTTCAACGTCCTCTGCCTCCTCGGGACGGCGTTCTCGGTGTGGGCGATCTCGCGCCTCGCGATCGCGCACGGCGCTCCCCGCGCTCCGGCCCTCCTCGGCGCCGCCGCCGCGGCGCTGGGCGCCACGGCCGCGACGAACTTCGGGTACATCTCGTTCGTCGTCTCTGGCGGCATCGCGCTGTGTCTCGTCGCCTGGAAGAGCCTCCGCGAGAGCGGGCGATGGGGTTCCGCCGTGGCCATCGCCGCGGCTCTCGCCGGGCTCGCGTGGTTCTCCCTTCATCTCTTCGCGTTCGGCATCGCGGCCCTCGCCGCAGTCGTCGCCGCCGACGCCGTGACGGCGCCCGAGGCACGCCGGCCCGGTCTGCTCGCGAAGCTTGCCGCATCCCTCGCCCTCGCGGCCGCGCTCCTCGCCCCCCTCGCGCTCCACATGCTCGAGGCGCGGCGGGATCACGGTTTCCAGAGGGACGACGCGGAGAGCCGGCGCTTCTCCGCTTCGCCAGGGGACTGGCTCACGACGACGAGCGAAAACCCGGGACAGGCCTTCCTGGCGCGGCGAAGCGACTCGGAGAGAAGCCTGTATCCGGGGACGGCCGCGCTTCTGCTCGGCGCCCTCGGGCTCGTCACGTTTGTCGGGACGAGAAAGAACGGGAGTCTCGTGGGAGCGGGCGCGCTCCTCGCCGGCCTCGGCATCGCGGGCTCGTTCGGTCCCGCGGGCCCCGTCGTCCCGATCCTGAAGGTCGTCTTTCCGTTCGTTTTCTCGGGTATCCGGGCGTTCACGCGCTTCGGGATGGTGGCCCAGGTTGGTTTCGGCCTCCTCGCCGCCGCGGGCGCCGCCGCATTGCTCGAGCGGACGCACGCGCGCGGAGCCCGGGCCGCGCTCGCCGTCGCGCTCGCTCTCGGAATCTATTGCGACGTGAGACAGACCGTACGCTTCGAGGCCCGGCCCGAATCGCACGCGCCGGTCGAGCGGTTTCTCGCCCGTTCGGACACGGGAGGGCCGATTCTCCACCTGCCTCTCTACTACTCGCCCGGCGACGCCCGATGGGTGTTCTCGAGCCTCGCGCACTTCAAGCCCATCGTGAACGGGTACGCGAGCTACGTGCCTCGGCCGGGGCGGGAGCTCGCCGCGACACTCGCCGAGGCGAAGATCCCCGAAGCCACGCTCGCGCGCCTCAGGACCTGGCCGGTCGGAACCCTCGTCGTCCACGAGCACGCTCTTCCCCTCGAGCGCCTCGGGCCGACCATGGCGTTCGTCGCGCGGGCGCTTCGAACGGGCGCTCTCGAGGCGCCGCTCCATTTCGACCACCGGGGAGGAGACGACTGGGTCTTTTCCCTGGCCTCCTCTCGCGGCCGCTCCGCGGCCTCGACGGCGGAGAAGGAGTCGCGCCTCTTTCTCGAGCATGCCGACTCGTCACCGTCGATCGGGCGTTTCGAGGATTCCGACTTCCCCGCTTCGATCGACGAGCCGGCCGAAGCGCAGGTCGTCCGTGGCGCCCTGTCCGTGCGCGGCTGGAGCCAGACGCTCGGAGGTCCCTCCGAAATCGTCGAGATCCGGATCGACCGCGACCGCCGCGCGCGCGCGTCCTTCGCGCGCTCTCCCCGCCCCGACGTCGCCGCCGTGCTCCCCGCGCTCGGGAGCTGCGCGGAAGCCGGATACGAGGCCGTCTTCCCGATGCTCCCCGGCGACGACGGCCGGCACGAGATCCGCGTCGTGTTCCGCGCCGCGGACGGCCGCTTTAGAACGCTGTCCCGCTCGTTCGAGTGGGCGCCATAGCGGCCGTTCGGCTCCTCACACGCATCGTTGCGGCAGACCCGCTTGCGCTCGCCGCTCAGTTGATATCGTTGGGCGACAGAAAGAGGAGGAACACGATGTGGCGGAACAGATCTTTTCTGCTCACTCTGCTGGCCGTTATGGTCCTTGCCGGCTGCGCGTCTGCGGGGTCGACGGCAGCCCGTCAGGATCGCGTCGGCGAACCTGACCGAGGCCTCGTCGGGTCGTGGCTCGTGTCAGCGAGTCGCCCGGGAGGCCAGGGCGTGGTGCTCCTCACGTTCACTTCTGACGGAACGTTCTTCCGAAGCGGAGATTCGCATCCGATGCTCAGCGTTGCCCACGGTGCATGGAAACGGATCAGCGAACGAGAATTCGACGCCACGTACATCGCGTTGCGGTTCGACGAGAGCAGGAAGTTCGTTGGAACCCAGAAGACGCGGATACGAATCACTCAGGGTCCCGGCGAGAAAGAGTTCACGGGTGTGGCCAAGGTCAGCTTCCGCGATCTCGACGGCAAGGAGGAGCGCGCGTCCGAAACGAAGCTCGCAGGAAAACGCATACAGGTCGAACCGTTCTGACCCGGCGCCGAACATGACGGACACTCCCCTTCACGTCGTCACCGGCGCGTTCGGCTACTCCGGCAGCTACATCGCGTCACGCCTCCTCGACGGCGGCGTCCGGGTCCGCACCATCACGAACTCCGTCAGCCGGCCGAGTCCGCTTCAGGGTCGCATAGAGGCTCATCCTTTCAACTTCGATCGGCCCGAACGCCTCGTCGAGTCCTTGAGGGGCGCCTCCGTGCTCTACAACACGTACTGGGTGCGCTTCAACGCGACCGAGTTTCAGCATTCCGTCGCGGTCGAGAACACGCTCACACTTTTCCGCGCGGCGAAGGAGGCGGGCGTTCAACGCGTCGTGCACGTCAGCATCACGAATCCATCCGAGGACTCGCCGCTCGAGTACTTTCACGGCAAGGCGCGTTCTCGAGCGTGCCCTTCGCGAGTCCGGCCTCTCGTACGCGATCCTTCGGCCCACCGTCCTGTTCGGCGAGCAGGACATCCTCATCAACAACATCGCGTGGCTCCTTCGCCGCTTTCCCGTCTTCGGCGTCTTCGGCGACGGCCAGTACCGCCTCCAGCCCATCTTCGTGGACGACCTCGCGTCCCTGGCGGTCGCGCAGGGCTCGAGCCGCGAGACCGAAGTCATCAACGCGATCGGCCCGGAGACGTTCACCTACCGCGAGCTCGTCGACGACGATCTGGGCCAGGCCATCGGCCGAGTACGGCCGATCGTTTCGATCCCACCGTCATTCGGGTACGGCGTCGGGTGGCTTCTCGGGCACCTTCTCGGCGATGTACTCATCACGAAACCTGAGATCGAGGGCCTCATGGCCGACCTTCTCTTCGTGAACGCTCCACCAGTGGGCACGACATCGCTATCCGCCTGGGCCCGAACCCACTCGTCCGCCCTCGGACTCCGCTATTCCAGCGAGATGGCGCGTCGGCGAGACCGCAAGAGCGAATACCGCTCGCGAGCCTGATTCGCCGCCCGCTCCCCCGGTGCGTCGACCCGCCTGCGCCGGCCGGAGTATCGTCCCGACATGCGCCTGACGCGTGTCCTCCTCCTGGGCCTCGTCCTCGTGTCCCTCGTCGAAGCGGTTCGCCAGTGGAATTCGGCACCGGGCATCGTCCCGTCACACTTCGACGCGGCCGGCAGCCCGAACGCCTGGTCCTCCCGCGACGCGTTCTTCGCCTTTCAGGTCGCGGTGACCCTCGGGGTCGCGGCCCTCTTCCTCGGGATCGCCTGGCTCCTGAAGGCAACGCCGGCGCGGCTGATCAACCTTCCGAACAGGAGCTACTGGCTCGCGCCGGAGCGGCGCGACGAGACGATGGACCGGCTCGCGTCGTCCTTCGAAGTCTTCGCCTGCGCCACCGTGCTCCTCCTCCTCGTGGTCTTCGAGCTGACGTCCCGCGCGAGCCGCGGCGGAACCCTCGGCACGAACTATTTCCTGCCGGTGCTCGTGACGTATCTCGTGTTCTCGGCCGGCTGGACGGTGGCATTGATCCGGACGTTCGTGAAAATTCCGAACGAAGGGTGATCCCGGGCGCCGCCGCCGGACATCGACCTCCCGGCGTGGACGCGCTCGATCGAGCGGATCAAGGCCGCGCACCCGGACGGCTTCTACCCCACGCACTTCGGTTGGCACGGCGACGTCGCGCGGCGCCTCGACGAGATGATGGAGGAGCTCCGCGTGTGGGCCGAGTTCGTCCGGGGCGGCCTGAGCCCTACATCCCCGCCCGCGGCCGCACGTCGATCGTGGGCTTCGGCTCGTAGTGGCTCAGGAAACCGCTCACGCTGTCCTGCTGGGCCGCCTTCAGGGCGGCGCGAAGCTGGATCTGCTCGAGCGCCTGCGCGAGATAGCGGGGACCGCCCATGTATTTCGACGCCTTGTCCTTGAAGAACGCCTCGACGTCCGCCCGATGCTCCGCGTCGCTGAACCCCGAAGCCAGGCCGGGGAAGCGCGCCGGCGACTCGCGCGGGAGCCGCGAGACGATTCTGTCGAAGTTCGACTTCAGGAACGCCCACGCCTCGGGACGCGTCTCGCGGCTCGACGCCACCACGCGCAGGATCACGGCGGACTCGCGCGCGTCGAACTCGTCCGAAAGCGTCACGCGGAGCGCCGCATGCACGACGGGCGGGTCCCGGAAGAGGCCGAGGCTCGACAGGAGCCGCATCCGCTCGCGCCGGTCCGTCGCCTTCCGCGCCTCCGCGACGAAAGACCGGAAGAGCTCCATGTCGCCGTGCCGCGCCGCGACCTCGAGGACGGCGGACGCCATCTGCGCGTCCACCGCGGTACGGTCCTTCAACCAGGCCTTCGCGAGGCGCGCCGCGTCGGCCACGAGCGCCGGCTCGTCGCCCTCGTTCGCTACGAAGGGAACGAGCGTTTCGCGCAGGAGCTGCGTGTCCTCGTCCTCTCCGCTCTTCGCCTTCCAGCCCAGGGCGCGCGCGCGCGCGCCGAGGACCTCGCTCACGAACCGCCGATACCGCGGGCGCATCTCGTCCGTCACGAGCAGATCGCGCGGCGCCGCGGCGATGCGCTGGATCGATTCGACGACGGGCCGGTCCGGGTCGTTCGCGAAGGCGGGAACGAGGGCGAGCGCGGTCGCCATCGGGACGTCGCCGCTCCGCGCGAGCGCCGCGACGTCCGCGAGCGCGGCGACGCGCTCGGACGCCGTCAGGTGCTTCCCGCCGTCGGCGAGCACCTTGCCGAGCAGGCTTCCGGCGTAGAGGACGCGGTAATAACCCGAGCCGGCGTTCGCGACGACGCGCGCCGGGCAGGCGCCCGGGAGGCCGACCTCGCCCGACGGCTGCGTGAGAAGCGTGCATGTCTTCGCGGCGCCGGGATCTCCCGCGCGCACGCAGACCGGCACCTGCCACGTCTCCTTCGTCGAGCCGGTCGAGCCGGTCGGAAGGAACCGCTTTTGCGAGAGGAGAAGCCGGGGCGCGCCGCCCGTGCAGGCGAGCTCGGCCGTGACGAGAGGGACGCCGGGCTGGTCGAGGAACGAGTGGAACGCCGGAACGACGGCCGGGGTCTTCGTCGCCTCCGCGATCGATGCGACGAAGTCGTCCGCCGTCGCGTTGCCCCACGCGTGGGACCTCAGGTAGCGCTGAATCCCCTTCCGGAAACCCTCCTCGCCGACCCAGCCCTCGAACATCTCGATGACGGCGGCGCCCTTCTGATAGGTGATTCCGTCGAAGGCGCTCACGATGTCGTCGTTGCCCGCGATCGGCTGGCGGATGCGCCGCGCCGTCACGAGCGAATCCTGGTCCATCGCGAACGTCCGCGAGCCTGCGCGCTGCACGCCCCATTTCCACTCCGGCTTCCAGCGGTCCAGGATCTTCGGGGTCATCCACGTCGCGAACGCCTCGTTCAGCCAGATGTCGTCCCACCAGGCCGTCGTCACGTAGTCCCCGAACCACTGGTGCGCGGTCTCGTGCGCGCAGACGCTCGCGTAGGCGCGGCGAAAGCGAATCGTCTCGTCGGCGGGCTTCGCGAGGAGAAGACCCGAGGCGTACGTGACGAGGCCCGCGTTCTCCATGGCGCCGAAGCCCACGGTCTGCGGGATCACGAGGTGGTCGAGCTTCTCGTACGGGTACGGAATGTCGAAGTACTCCTCGAGCGCCTCGAGGATCGGGCCCGTGGACGCGGCCGCCCAGCGCGCCTCTGCGCCGCGGCCTTTCGGCACGATCATGCGCACGGGGATCCTGTTTCGGCCCGCGGTGCCCGCGGGCACGATCTCGAACGGCCCGACTCCGAAAGCCACGAGATAGCTCGGAAGCGGCTTCGTCGGCGCAAAGACGAATTTCCGCCAGCCCTCCGCCTCGGCGGACTCGGACGCGATCGGCGTGTTCGAGACCGCGATCGCGCCTTTCGGCACGTGAATCGTCAGCTGCCAGGGCGCCTTGAACGAGGGTTCGTCGAAGCACGGGAACGCGCGGCGCGCGTAGATCGCCTCGAACTGGCTGAAGGCGTACCAGTCGCCCCCGTCCTTCTGGCGGAAGATGCCCTCGGTGTCTTTCGCTTCGACCCGGCCCGTATAGGCCAGCGTCACGTCATATTCACCCGCCGGAAGATTTCTTTGAAAGTGAATACGAACATGGTCCGCGCCCTCGGCCGACGCCTCCGCCGGGATCGCGTCCTTCGCGCCAGCTGCCGCGACGGCCGAAGCCGCCTCGATCGTGAGCTCCTTCCCGTTCAGCCACAGCGTGTCGGATTCCCCTTTCAAAGAAATCCGAATCTCCATCTTCCCCTTGAAAGTCTCCTTCGATGGATCGATCCACAGCTCCGCCGCATAGCGCGTCGGCGCCGCGCCCGCCGGCAGGCGCAGTTTCGGCGCCGGAGGGCCCGCGGCGGCAGCGGCGAATGCGACGGAGAAAAGAAGAATTGCTTCGAAAGGAAGAGCGCTGGCGATTCGCTTCATGCCGCCTACTTTACGATGGAAACGGACCCCGCCGGCCGGGGTACCATTTCGTCCCTGATGACGATTCAAAAAAATCTCCTGGTGGTCCTGGCGCTTGCGGCCGCCTCCTGCGCCAAGGCGCCGCCAAAGCCCGTCTCCCCCACGCCCGCCCCCGAGCCGACGAAAGTCGCCTCGTCGATCCGGTTCGAGGACGTCACGAAGGCCTCGGGCATCTCGTTCGTCCACGTGAACGGCGCCGCCGGAAAGAAGTGGATGCCCGAGACGATGGGCTCCGGAGTGGCCGCTTTCGACGCCGATGGGGATGGACGGATCGACCTCCTCTTCGTGAACGGCAGATATTGGCCGGGCGACCCGCGCGCCGGATCGGGGCAGCCCACGCTCGCGTTCTACCGGAACGTAACCGAGCCCGGCGGCGCGATCCGCTTCGAGGACCGCACGCGGGACGCCGGCTTCGCGCTCTCTCTCTTCGGCATGGGAGCCGCCGTCGGCGACGCGAACGGCGACGGATCCCCCGACGTCGTCATCACGGGCGTCGACGACGTCCGGCTGCTTCTGAACGACGGGAAGGGACATTTCCGCGACGCGACGAAGGGCTCGGGTCTCGTGGGATCCGGCTGGGGCTCGTCCGCGGCTTTCGCCGATTTCGACGGCGACGGCGTCCTCGACCTCTTCGTCGGCCAGTACGTGAATTGGACGCCGAAGACCGACATGTACTGCTCGCTGGACGGAACGACGAAATCGTACTGCACGCCCGAGCGGTATCCCGGGACGCCCTCGCGCCTCTACAAGGGTCTCGGCGGCGGAAAATTCCGGGAGGTCACGAAGGAAGCCGGCCTCGTGAATCCTCTCGGCAAGGCGCTGGGCGTGGCCGTGCGCGACCTCGACGCCGACGGCCGGATCGACCTCGTCGTCGCGAACGACACCTCGCCGAACAACCTGTACCGGAACGAGAAGACCGTGGACGGCATCCCCGTCTTCCGCGACGTGGCCGTCGAAGCCGGCGTGGCCGTGGGAGAGGACGGCCGCGCGCGCGGCGCGATGGGCGCCGCCTTCGGGGACACGAAGAACGACGGCGGCACGTCGCTCGTGATCGGCAACTTCTCGAACGAAATGTGGTCCGTCTTCGCGGCCGGGCCGAAAGGCGATTTCTTCGTGGACGAATCCGTCCAGAGCGGCATCGGGCGAACGTCGCTCCTTCCGCTCACGTTCGGCGTCGCGTTCGCCGACCTCGACCTCGACGGCGTCCTGGACCTCGTGGGCGTGAACGGGCACGTCGAAACGTCGGTCCAGGACGTTCAGCCCACCGTGACGTATCGCCAGGCGCCGCTCCTCTATCGCGGCCTCGGCGCCGGCAAGTTCGCGGATGCCTCGTCCCAGGCGGGCGCCGCCTTCCTCGCTCCGATCGTCGGCCGGGGGCTCGCGGTCGCGGACCTGGACGGCGACGGCCGGCCCGATCTCGTCGTGACCGAGAACGGCGGCCCGGCTCATGTCTTCCGCAACGTGACGCAGACGCCGGCGAAGGCCGTGCGCCTCGTCCTCGCGACGAACGGGAAGAACCGTCTCGCCGTCGGCGCGCGCGTGACCTGCTCGATGGGCGGCAGGAAGCGCGTCGACGAGATCTCGGGCGGCGACGGCTACCTCTCGGTCAGCGAGCGGACGGTCCTGATCGGCCTCGGCACGGCGCCGAAGCTGGACGCGGTCGACGTCCGCTGGCCGGACGGGACGACCGGTTCCGCGAAGGATCTCGCCCCGGGCCTCTACCGCTGGATCGAAGGCGGGGCGCCGGAGCCCATGAAGCGCTAGCTACCGCGCCGTCTGCGGGGAGCCGGCGGCGGCTCGAGCGGGTGCCGCCAGCGGAGGCCCGGGAAGCGCGCGTAGTCGCGGTCCGTCGTGATCCACTCGCAGCCCGACTCGACCGCGAGCGCCGCGAGATAGGCGTCCGGCACCAGGTTCCCGTGCGCCCGCCCCGACCGGCAGAGCGTCTCGAAGATCTCCCAGTGGCGCGGTCCCGGCGATACCGGGACGCAGTTCTTCCGGCCGCGCAGCGCCTCCGCGAACAGCAGAGCGCTTCCAAGCGGTGCCGGTTCGCGGAAGACGCGGGGGTGCGTGACGATGCGAAGAAACCCGGACAGGACGATGTCCGACATTCCGAATGGCTCGTCGAGAGAGACGGTCTCTTCCAGCCACCGGACCATTGGCGAGTGGCCCTCGGCGTCGGCGCGGAACGCGTAGACGAGGACGTTGACGTCCGGAAGGATCACTCGCGCCCGTCCATGACGTCGAGGAGCGCGGCGGAATCGTCGAGGTCGACTCCGGCCCGGACTCCCCTCTTCCCGCGATAGACCGGCAGCCGCGCACGCCGCGGGCGTTTCGCGGTCGGTGCGCGCCTGGCGAGCCGCTCGCGGAGCGCGTCCTCGATGAGGGATGTCACGGTACGTCCCGAGGCCGCGGCGGCCGCCTTCGTTTCCCGGTAGAGCGTGTCGGGCAGGAGGATTGTCGTGCGCATATGTGGAAGCATATCAGGTCCACATATCTACATACAGCCCGCTCGTGCGCGTCAGGCCGGGTGCTTCAGCTTCCGGAGCAGGGCGCCGAGGCACGCCGGGGGTCGGCCTTCATCGCATTCTTACGTCTTCGAGGTCCAGCTCGTGCTGGAGGCGGTGGAGGACGTCGTCGCCGATCACCTCCTCGTCGCGCAGCTTCAGGAGCTGGTTCCGCTGGGCCTCGACGGCGATCCGGCGGAGCTCGCGCGAGAGCTCGAGCGGCGCGTGCGCGGGCCCCTCCCCGTCGAGGCCCTTGAGCGACCGTACCCGCTGGACGTACTCCTGCCTGACGCCGTGCACCTGATGGGCCTGCAGGTTGCGCGCGTCCATCTCCCCGTCCAGTTGCTCGAGAGCCGCCTCCGCGAGCGCGAGCCGCGCGTGGCGCTCCTCTCTCTCGCCGGAGCGGTCCTCCTCGACCCGGAGCCAGCGCACGAGCGGCGCGAGAGTGAGCCCCTGGACGACGAGCGTTCCGAGAATGACGGCGAACGTGATGAAGATGATGAGGCTGCGGGCCGGGAACGGCCGCCCGTCCGCGAGAGCGATCGGGAGAGACAGGGCCGCGGCGAGCGACACGACGCCCCGCATCCCGGCCCAGCCCACGATGGCGACCGACTGCCACGGCGGATACGGATGGCTCTCGCGGAACTTCGCGGACAGGAACCGGGGCAGGTAGGCGCCCGGAAACATCCAGGCGAGCCTGACGACGACGACCGTGCCGAACGTCGCGAAGATTCCGTCCACGACGACCGGCCACGGCCAGTCGAGAGTCCTCAGGACGACCGGTAGCTGCAGGCCGATGAGGACGAAGACGAGCGCGTTGAGAAGGAAGATGAACGTCTGCCAGACGGCCGTGCTCTCGATCCGCGTCCGCGACGAGAGGATTCGCGGCACGTAACGCCCCTGCACGACACCCGCCGTCACGGTCGCGAGGACGCCCGAGACGTGGAGGTGCTCGGCCGCGATGTACGTCACGAACGAGACGAGGAGCGACGCCGTCGTCGCGAGAATCGCGTCGTCGAGAAAGCGCTGGGCCTGCGCGAAGAGCCACCCGAGCGCGAGCCCGACGGCGATGCCGCCCACGACCATGACGCAGAACTCGGCAATGCCGGGCATGACGGCGAGATGGCCGGTCACGATCGCCGCGCTCGCGAACTTCAGCAGGACGAGGCCCGTCGCATCGTTCACGAGGCTCTCCCCCTCCAGGATCGTGACGATCCGCCGCGGGAGGTGCACGCGCTGGGCGATCGCGGTCGCCGCGACCGCGTCCGGCGGCGAGACGATGGCGCCCAGAACGAGCGCTGCCGGCCACGGCACGCCCGGCACGAGGGCCACGACGACCGCCGCGACGGCCGCCGTCGTGGCGACGACGAGGCCGACCGCGAGAAGCGTGATCGAGAGGAGGTTCGCGCGGAAATCCCGCCACGACGTGAAGTACCCGGCCGCGTAGAGAATCGGCGGCAGGAAGAACAGAAAGACGAGCTGCGGATCCAGGGAGACGGCCGGCAGCCCGGGCACGAACGCGAGGGCCATCCCCGCGACGACGAGAAAAATCGGGTACGGCACCTTCGCCTTGTGGGCGAGGAACGCGAGCAGCGTCGTGAGGCCCAGCAGCGTCAGAACCGTCTCGACCGTCTGCACGCCCGATTCTCGCCTACAATCGCCGCGCAACATCATGTCGGGACGAATGGCCATCGTCGCGGGCGCCAGCGGGCTCGTCGGCGGACACTGCCTCCGCCGCCTTCTCGCCAGCGGCCTGCACGAACAGGTCATCGCGTTCGTGCGCGGGCCGCTCAACGTCTCGCACAAGAGGCTCCAGCAGCGCACCGTCGATTTCGAGCGCCTGAGCCGCATGTCGGCCTTCCCGCGCGCGCAGGACGTGTTCTGCTGCCTCGGCACCACGATGAAGAAGGCAGGCTCGGAGGAGGCCTTCCGGAAGGTCGACTTCGAGTACGTCGTGCGCCTCGCCGAGTCGTCGCTCCGCACCGGGGCGGACCGCTTTTTCCTCGTGAGCGCGGTCGGCGCCGACTCGAAATCCCGTGTCTTCTACAGCCGCGTGAAGGGCGAGGCGGAAGAGGCGGTCGCGCGGCTGGGCTTCGCGGGACTTCACATTTTCCGGCCGTCCCTCCTCGTGGGAAACCGGCCCGAAAGGCGGGCCGCCGAAGAGCTCGGGATCGCGGCCGCGCGGCTCGTTTCCGGTTTGCTCTTCGGGTCCGCCCGCAGATACCGGCCGATCAAGGCCGACACCGTCGCGCGCGCGATGGTCGTCATCGCGCGCGAAGGGTCGCCCGGCGCGCACATCTACTATGCGGACGAGATGGAGGGGCTCGCGACGCTGCGCTGAGAGCAGCGCCGCCTGCGAGAAAGCCGATGAAGCTCACGACACTCTTTTCGATCCGCCTCCCGCTCGGCCTCGCTCTCGGCCTCGCCGCCGCCTCCGCGTCGCGGGCCGCCGAGGAGCCGTTGGACCTCGCCGTCGGCGACCCGGCCCGGCGCGACCGTCACGTCGCGGTGAGCCTCGACGCGATCGTCGACACGCGGACCGGCGACGTCCTCACTCCGGACGAGCTCGCCGCGCGCCTCGCAAAGACCCGCGTCCTCCTCGTGGGAGAGGGACACACCAGGATCGAATCCCACCGCGCGGAACGCCGGATCCTGGAGGCGCTCGTCGCGACCGGCCGACCCGTGCGCGTCGGCCTCGAAATGTACCCGTACACGGAGCAGGCGTGGCTCGACCGCTGGTCGAAGGGGCAGCTCACCGAGGAAGGTTTTCTCTCCTTGTCGCGCTGGTACCGGAACTGGGGCTACAACTGGGGCTACTACCGCGACATCTTCCTGCTCGCGCGGGACAGGGGCCTTCCCCTCGCGGGCGTGAATACGCCGCGGGACGTCGTCTCCGCGGTCCGCAAGAAAGGGTTCACGAATCTGACACCCGAGGAGGCGGCCCACGTGCCGGTGCGCGTCGACACGGACAGCGCCGAGCATCGACAGCTCTTCAAGGCGTTCTTCGGCGCCGACGCGGGTCTGCACGCCGGCCTCACGGAAGAGGCGCTCGACGGAATGTTCCGCGCGCAATGCACGTGGGACGCGACGATGGCGTTCAATGCCGCAAACTCCCTCAAGGCGTCTCCCCCGGCCGCCGTCCTCGTCGTCCTCGCCGGCTCGGGCCACGTCGTGTACGGCCTCGGCATCCAACGGCAGGGGGCGGCCTTCTTCGACGGGCCCGTGGCGACGCTCGTTCCGGTCGAAGTTCCGGGAGAGAAAGGCGAAGCCGTTTCCGTTCGCGCGTCCCTGGCGGACTACGTCTGGGGCGTGCCACGCGAGACCGCGCCGCTCTACCCCACGCTCGGCCTCTCGACGCGCGAGGGCAAGGAGCGGGAACCGCTCGCGGTCATCGACGTCGAGAAGGATTCGGCGGCGGCGGCGGCCGGCGTGAGGACCGGAGACCTCCTGCTCGCGTTCGACGGGCTCCCGGTACCCGACAAGGAGGCGCTCGCGACGCTGCTCGGCGCGAAGCGATGGGGCGACCGGCTGACGCTCGACGTGCGCCGCGGCGGCCAGCCTGTCACGCTGACCGTCCGGCTCCGGCGCACGGTTCCCCCGCCCTCGAAGGCGCCGCCGTCTACTTCAGCCTCGCGATCTCCCCGCTGATGCGCTTCTTCTGATCCTCGGGAGCCATGGCCAGCGCCTTCTCGTAGTTCTCGCGCGCGCCTTTCGCGTCGCCGGACTTCCCGAGCCCCTCGGCGAGGCTGTCCCAGACGTTCCACGACTGCGGATGGTCCTTCGTGTTCTTGCGGAAGAATTCGAGAGCCTCGGCCGTCTTGCCGTCGCCGAGAAGCTGGTACCCGAGGAGGTTCACGTCCACCTCCGTCGCGAGCGGCAGGCCTTCGGCGCGCAGCGCGGCGGCGGCCTCTCGCGTCGCCCTTCTTCTCGAGCAGCGTCGCCTTCGTGCGGAGGTTCGCGAACGTCCTCTGCATCGAGATGGACCGATCGGCCCAGCCCGAATGCCTCGTCGCTCGTGATGTCGTTCCGCGCGCACCAGGACGCCGCCTGGTTCCAGCCCTGCCAGGAGAAACGCGGCTGGCCGCGCAGCTGCTCACGGATGCTCGCGAGCGTCACCGCTCTCGTGTCGACCGTGATCGGAACCGCGATGCGCAGCTTCTCCCAGCGAAGGGCCAGCGCGGTCGCGTCGTTCGCGGGATCGTCGAACGTGTAGAGAGCCGTTCGACGAAGTCCGCCGCCTCGGGCTTCACGGCGACGCGCACGACGTCTTCCTTCGGTTCGTAGCTGAAGCTTCCCCAGGCCCTGGACTCGGAGCTCAGGATCGCCGTCCATTCGCCCTCCGCCGGCAGCATGTGCACGCCGTACGTGCCCGCCGGCACCGCCTTCCCGCCGAACGTGAAGGGCGTCGAGGCCGGACGCGTCGTGTTCTCGTTGGCGCCGGCGCGCCAGACGTCGCCGTAGGGCACGAGCCAGCCCCAGACCTTTCGTTTGTTCACGGCGGGGCGGTGATAGGCCACGCGGAACTCCGCCAGCCCGACGTTCTGGCTGACGGAAGCCTTCGGGCTCGGCTGCCGGCAGGACGAGCGGCACCTGGGCGACGGCGGCTGGGCCGAAAGCGAGAAAAACGGGGACGAAAGCGACGAATGCCGTTCGGACGCGTTTCATGTGATGTCTCCCTTCGGGTAATGCGGTTTTTCTTAGAAGGTGAATACGGAGGGGAAACCGCGAGGGTTTCCGCATCGGACCACTCGCCGCCGCGCGCAAGCCGCCGCTGCGCTGCCGCCCTCTTTCCTTCTAAGAAAATCTTCCTCTCTTCCTTCTCTTTACCTTCTCAGAAATCGTCTGCTTCTCTTCGAGCTTCCCGTCGCGCAGCGTGTAAAGCCGGTCGGCTGCGACCTGCTCGAAGCTCAGCGACGGGAGCCGTCTCGCCCGGCGCGATGACGTCGATCCTCGCCGCCGTCGCGTCGCCGAGCCCGAAGTGCAGCGGCACCCACGCACCCGAGGCATACGAGGGCCGGAGGATGAACTCCTGGACCTGGCGGAGGCCGCCGGCCGTGACGACGACTTTCGTGCCGAGGACGGTGCGGCGATCCGCTCCCGCGATCGGCAGGATCTCGAGCGCGTGCCCGGGCGACGCGGTTTCGTTCTTCATGAGCCGCGCGCCGCCCGCGGCGGACCCGATCACGAGGTCCACGCGCCCGTCGCCGTCCACGTCGCCGGCCGCGAGGCCCCGCGCCACGAGGCGCAGGCGCCCGAAATCGCCCGAGGCCGCCGTCGCGTCCTCCAGCCGCCCGCCGCCCGCGTTGCGGTAGAGAACGGGCGGCTGCTTGTAGCCGCGGTCGCCGTGCGCATAGGGACCGAGGTTCTTGCTGGTCCCGAGGAGCCTCGCGATCGACATGATCATCTTCGGGATCAGGTGTCCCGAGACCATGACGAGGTCCGGCCGCCCGTCGTCGTCGAGATCGACGATGTCGGTTCCCCACTGAACGTACGGAAGAGACGGGCGCTCGACGCCGGAGGGCTCCGTCGCGTCGTCGAAGAGCGCGCCCTCGACGTTTCGGTAGAGCGTCTTCGGCTCGCCCGCGAAGTTCGTGACGAAAACGTCCGGCCGGCCGTCGCCGTCGAGGTCGCCGATCGCGACGCCCATCCCGGCGCGGGCCTCCTTGTGGTCGCGCTTTCCTGCTCCGGTCTCGACCGTCACGTCCTCGAACGTCCCGTCGCCCTTGTTGCGGTAGAGGACGTTCGTCATCCGGTCGTTCGCGACGTAGAGGTCGGGCTTGCCGTCGCCGTCGTAGTCGAAAAAGACGGCCGAGAGGCCGCGCCCGTTCGTGTTGAGAACGCCGGCCTCCTTCGCGCGCTCGAGGAAGCGGCCGTCCGGGCCCTGCACGTTCAGCTTCGCCTCCTGCCCCTCGTAGTCCTCGGGGACGCGGACGTCGTACTGCCGGAACGCAGCTCTCTTCGCGTAGTCCGTGTCGAGGTAACCGACGACGTACAGGTCGACGCGCCCGTCCCCGTTCACGTCGCCGGCCGCGAGGCCGACGGCGTAGCCCGGCGCGGTGAGGCCCCGCTCGCCGGACACCTCGCGGAACGTCCCGGTGCCGAGGTTCTTCCAGATCTCGGTCTTCCCGACGCCGGTCACGACGAGGTCGAGGCGACCCTCGCCGTCGAGATCCACCCACGAGGCGCCCATCTTCCAGCCGCAGGACCGGATCCCCGAGCGGCCCGTCACGTCCGCGAACGTGCCGTCGCCCCGATTCCGATAGAGCGCGCCGCAGGGTCCCGCCTCCGGCTTCTTGCCGCTCGCGGCCGAACCCGTGAAGAAGAGGTCGACGAACCCGTCTCCGTCGAAGTCCCCCATCGCGACGCCCCCTCCCATCGTCGCGAGGTTCCGGCCGCGCCGCAGGTCGGAGTCGAGCCGGAACTTCACCCCCGAACGCTTCGTGACGTCGGTGAAGCGGATGGGCTGGCGGGGAGAAGAGGAAGAGAAAGAGGAAGATTCTGTGAATGGGTAAGAGGGGAAGGGAAAGACAAGAAGCGCTGCGAGTGCGGCCGAAGCAACCAACCCAGGCGGCGGTTTCTTCTTATATGCGGCGGCTGCCCTGCAGCCGCCGATAGCAGAAAATCCTTCCCGCGGCTGGCCGGTGTCAAGGGCGCGCTCCGCGCGCCGCGAAGCGGTCGAAGACCCTTGACACCGGTCAGCCACGGAATACGGGCCCGGGCGCCTCAGCAAAATTATCTTTCCCCGAGCGCCTTCCGGAAGCGCTCCGGCCCGACCTCGCGCGTGAGCGTCTCCTCGAGGAACTTCGGGTCGGGGTGTTGCTCGCCGGAGGGGTAGGGGTACGCGGACATCGCGTGGAAGGGCCAGGGGCCGTACGACTGCCCGGTGACCGTGTTCTTGTCGAAGTCCTTGTCCCAGCCGTCGGAGACGAGGACCCAGTCGCGGCGCCACCCCGCGGCGAGCGGCGGGAGCTTCGAGGCGTCGTACGTGACCCTGACCGCGTCGCCTCCCTTGAACGCGACCCAGCGGTCGTCCGCCTTCGCGAGGAATTCCGTCACGTCGCCGAGGCGTGTGACACGGCCCGGCACGTCCTCCCAGCGCGGCGCGGCCGAAACGTCGCCGTGGTCGAACAGTTCGGGGCCGTCGGGCGTCTCGCGGTACCCGCGCGGAAACCCGCGCTCGGAAAGCACGGCGGAGGCCGGAGTGAGAGACGTCGTGACGACTTCCACGGCCGGGTCGTTCACCGTCACGAACGCATCGTCCCAGAAGATCGCCATCGTCGTCCGGATGCGGACGCGCGGGTCCCTCGGATCGACGAGGCCGGTCAGGTCGACCGGCATGGTCTTCGTCTTCCCCGCGGGGAATCCGAACGACTCCATCGCGACCTTCCAGCCGCCCGCGCCATCCGGCACTTCGAGCACCGGCGGGAAATGCGCGAGGTCCTTCCTCTGCGAGAGCGAGACGTTGATCGACGTGTCCGTGTAGAAGATCCAGCCCGAAAGGAAGAGGACCACGCGATCCCCCGCCGTCACGTCCCCGAGGTCGAGGACCAGGGAATGCTCCTTCCGCACTCCCTGATAGAAGGTCTCCGGCCCGGGCCCCACGTATACCTGATCCCGGCGCGCGAGCCGGGCGGTCACGTCCTCGGAGCGGCCCGAAGCGTCGGAGAATGCGGCGCGCACGGGCCGCGGACGCGCGACCGTGAAGAGCTTCTTCTCCGTGACGCCCGGAATCGTGCGCTCGTTCGGCACGACTTCCGTGCCTTCGGGATGGTCGACGGCCATCAGCGTGACCTCGTCGAGGAACGCGACCTCCCACAGCTCCTCCGTATAGTCGATCTTCAGCCGGCCGGCGGCGTCCGCCCGAAGCGCTGCTCCGTCGATGAACAGCCACTCGCGCGCGTCCCAGCCGGCGAGGTGGACGCCGTCGTAAAGGAGCCCGATCGGCGAGCGTCCGAGCGCATCGGAGACGAAGCTCCAGACGCCCGTCTCGCCGTTGAACGCGTACACGAACGGGCACGAGCCCTTCAGCTGCTGGACTTCCTTCACGACCGACCTCGCCCTCTGGTCGAAGAGGCTCTGCGGCACGCCATTCGTCCACGTCGCGCGCACCACGTCGGCCTTCGCGCGCGCGCCGAGACCGACGTGCGTCGGCAGGAGGCCCGCGAGCCGCGCCACGTAGAGGTTCCCCGCCTTCACCTCGACGAGACTGCCGACGCCCTGCCTGTTCACCTTTCCCGACCCGGTGGGCAGCCCTTCCAGGACGACGACCAGCCAGCCGTTCGCGTTCCCGCCGTCGTTGATGAGCACGCTCGCCTTCCCGCCGGCCGAGACGAGGAGGTCGAGGTCGCCGTCCCTGTCGACGTCGTAGGCGAGCAGCGCATCGACATTCTTCATGTCCGAAGAGAACGAAGAGGAAGACTTCTTGGAAGGGGAAGAGAAGATTGGCCACGCAGCGAACTTTCCGCTGCCTTCGTTGCGGAAGGCGCGAAATTCGCCCGCGGCATCCACTGCGACGACGTCCGGGAAGCCGTCGTTGTCGAGGTCGGCAAGCACCACCGCGCGCATCGCGGCCGAAACGCCCGCAACGTCGAGACCGCTCCCCGCGCCATCTAAGAAACCCCCGTCTCCTTTTCCGATGAGCAGGCGCAGCCCCTTGGAGGTCCCCACGAGGATGTCCGGAATTCCGTCCCCGTTGACGTCTTCCACCGCGACATCCGTTGCTCCCGAGACGTGGAGGGGCACGGACTTGAAGACGCCTTGCCGGAGATTCAGCCGCAGGACGAGGTTGCCCCTCGCGTCGATCGTCACGAGGTCGGGATCCCCGTCCCGGTCCACGTCGGAGACGACGATCTTCTTCGACGCGAACTTCGCGTCGCCCGTCTTCGCCGTCGCGTCCGTGAACGTTCCGTCGAGGTTGTTGCGGAGGAGCTGATCGGCCTTGCTGCCGCCGAAGAGGCAGACGTCGAGGTCGCCGTCGAGGTCGAAATCGAAAAATGCGGCATGGACGAACGGCGCGGGAACCACGTACAGCTCCGGCGTGCCGGAATTCTTCAGATCCACTCTTCGAAGAAGTCTCTCGACGTGCTCGTCGGACGGAGCGGGCGCTCGAAGCACGACCGGAACCGCCGCGCCTGCCCCGGCGCGTAGCCCTTCTTCGACCTTCGAGGAGAATCTCTCGACGGGCAGCCCCACGACCTGCGTGAACACCTCGGCGAGAGACTGCTGGTAGCGCGGAGTCACGCGCTGGATGTTCTCGAGGACCCGGATCTTCACCGTCGCGCCCTTCACGTCGCCCCGCTCCGCGAGCGCCCGGGCCTCTGAGAGGAACTGGCGGGCGCGCGCGTCGCCGTCGGAGACGAGCGGTTCCAGCTCGGCGACGCCCTTCGACAGCGCGGGCGCGTCGCCCGCTTCCCCCTGGAGGACGAGGAGCTTCAACCGCGCCGGCAGGTTCGAGGGCGAGCGGTCCACGATCTCGGCGAGGTGCGTCCTCCGCGCCGCCTTTTCTGCCGGCGCCGGCGAGGGATCCGTCTCGACGCTCCGGGCGAACCGCCATCGCGACTCGAGATCGCGCGGGTCGAGTGCCGCCGCCTTCTCGAGCGCGGCGCGGACGGCCGGGGGGCGGTTCCGCTCGTTCTCGAGGGCCGCGCGAATCGCGTAGAGATCCGCGCGCTCGCCGAGCGCCAGCGCCTTGCCGAGGAGAACCTCGGCGCCCGGAAGATCCTTCTGCCGCAAAGCCGCGACGGCACCGTTCGCGAGCGGCAGCGCTTCACCCGGCACCGCGTCCGCCAGCTTCGCGAACGTCGCCTGGGCCTCCTTCGGCCGCTCCTCCTCGAGCTGCGCGAGCCCCACGTTGCGCAGCGTCAGGATGCGCGACGCCTGCTCGGGGGAGAACCGGGGAGAAGAAGACACTTTCTGCTGAAGATAAAGACGGCATGACCGCGGCCGAAGCCATAAGGCTCGCGGCGAGCAGCAGGAGACGTTCGTAGAGAAGTCGTTTCATCGAAAGAGGATTATGGCCGGAACGCGGCTACCCGCCGGATACTCCTCGGCTGGCGGGAGTCAAGGGTCTTCGACCGCTACGCGGCGCGCGAAGCGCGCCCTTG
Organism: Thermoanaerobaculia bacterium; assembly: GCA_963809425.1. GTDB lineage: Bacteria > Acidobacteriota > Thermoanaerobaculia > UBA5066 > UBA5066 > Fen-183. The sequence continues at coordinate 27,623 of CAWEJK010000002.1, read as the reverse complement.
ACACCCGCAGCCGAGAAACAGATTTCTCATATCGGCGGCTGCATCAGCAGCCGCCGCATATTAGAGAAAAATCCCCTCTTTCTTCCTTTCTCTTCTCATCTTCTCTTAAGCAAATCTCTTTTCTCTTCCCTTCCCTCGACGAGCGTCACGAGCGTGCCGGCCGGCACGTCGTGGAGTGTGTCCCTGCGGCCGTCAGGCCAGCGGATCTCGATGGCGTCCGCTTTCTTCGCGCCTCCGAGACCGAACAGGAGATCGTGCGACGACTGCGAGAGGAAGGACGAGCCGGCGCGCACCTCGCGGAGCTGCACCTTCCCGCGCGCCCGGAGGCGCGCCACGGCGCCGAGCGCGTCGCGATTCATGCCGCGATCCGCCGAGAGCCGGAGGACGACGCGTCCCCCGCCTTCTCCCCACGCGTTTCGATAGAGATGGAGCGGTCCGCGGAAGCACGAGAGCACGACCTCCGGCGCCCCGTCGCCGTCGAGATCCGCGTAGGCGAGGCCGCGCGTGTCCTCGAGCGTGTCGAACCCTTCCACGAAAGCGCGCTCCTCGAACGACCCGTCTCCGCGGTTCCGGAAGAGCCTCTTCGGAGTGCGTGACGCCATGCCGTTCGCGCCGAAGTCGATTCCCCAGACGCCGTCGTGGAAGTTCACGCCCTCGCGGCCCATCGCGTTCCAGAAGGAGATCTCGTCGTCCCTTCCGGTCGTCGCCCGGTACATCCCGTTCACGACCAGCAGGTCCTCGCGGCCCTTGCCGTCGAGATCCACGAACTCCGTGCCCCATGCCCATCCGCAGTCCGCGACGCCCGCCGCCGCCGACGCGGGCGCGAACTTCAATCCCCCGAGATTGCGGAAGAGCCCGTCTCCGCGCGCCCGTCGGCTCATGACCTTCGCCATGTAGGGACGCACGAGACCCGCGATCGGCACGGGCGGCATCGGCCATCGCGAGTCGCGGAGGATCCACCGATACGGCGTCCAGTAATCGGAAACGTGAAGGTCCCACTTGCCGTCGCCGTCGTAGTCGCCCCAGGCGACGCCCATCCCGTAGCCTTCGTCCTCCGTGCCGTTCGTCCTCGCGATGTCCACGAACTTCGGATGTCCCGGCGTCGAGCGGTTCTCGAAGAACGCGTTCCGTCCGAAGTCGTTCGCGACGTAGAGATCGTCGTCCCCGTCGTCGTCGGCGTCGCAGGCCTCCGCGGCGAACCCCCACCCCGCGTCGCCGAGGCCCGCGGCCGCGGTCTCGTCCACGAAGAAGGGATGCCCGTCGCGCGCGACGTTGCGGAAGAAGCGGTCGCCTCCGCCGTTTCTGCCGTCGTAGGCCGGCCCCGTGACGCGCGCATCGCCGTAGCGCGCCACGAAGAGGTCCACGCGCCCGTCGCGGTCGGCGTCGAAGAACACGGCGGACGTGAACGGCGCCGAGAGGCCGGCGAGGCCCCAGGCCGCCGTGACGTCGCGAAACTTCCCGTCGCCGAGGTTCTTCAGGACGCGGCACGGCGAGAGGTGATTCGACAGGAACAGGTCCGGCAGTCCGTCCCCGTCCACGTCGGCGGCGACTCCGCCCGACGCCTCCATCTCCGGGAGGAGGTCGAGCCCGGAGCCGGCCGTCGCGTCGCGGAAGTGTCCGGTCCCGTCGTTCAGGAACAGCTTCGGGCGCCTGTTCGGAACGATCACGTCGACGAAACCGTCGCCGTCGGCGTCGACGAGGAGGACGCCGGGGTGGTGGTGTGTCGCGGGCAGGCAGAAGTTCGTCGCCTCGACGGGGTCGAGGGTCTCGTGCGGCGCGACGAGGCCGCGGGCGGCAGCTTCCTCGAACAGATGCGGCCGGGCGCTCTGGAGGACGGCGGGCCCGTTCACCGAGACGGCCGAGCGCAGCTGCCAGCGGTCGTTCGAAGGGGATTCGGAGGTTTTCCTGTGGAAGAGGGAGAGATCGAAGACGGCCAGAGCCGCCACGCGCTCGGCGTCGCCATCTCCCGCGAAACCCTGCAGGCGGACTTCGACGCGAAGGGTCACGTCCGAAGAGGATTTCTTCTGAAGGTCGATGATCCGGACGGCCGAAGTGCAGCGAGCGCGGCATGCGCTTCGCCAGCGAGCCCTGAGCTCCTGCAGGGGCAACGCAGCTGCTGACCCTGTCGCTCCTGAGCCTCCCCCTCTCTCACTTTCTAGGAAATCCCCTCTTAGCTCTTCGACGAACTCTGCTGTCCCGAAGGAGTAGTCCTCGAGCGTGGGCATGGGCCGCGTGCCGCCGCATCCCACCGCGAGCGAAGCCACGGCGATGAGCTCGAAGAGGGCGCCGGGAGGCCGTGCCACCCGGGAATGGTAAAACACGGAATCGTGACGAGACCCGCCGTCCGCGCTTTCGCCGCCGCCGGCCTCGCGGCGTTTCTTTCGAGCCCGGCGCACGCGGGGTCCGACACGCCCCGCGCGCCCGAGGCCCGGTGGGATCCGCCGAAGGAAGCCCTGCTGCCCGCGCGCCCCCCGGCCTCACTGCCGGAGGGCCTGACGCCCGGCGCGCTCACCGGCCGCACGATCTCGCTCGCCGAGGCGATCGACGTGGCGCTTCGCAACAGCCCGCTGACGCGTCAGAGCTGGCTCCAGACGCAGGCCGCCGCCGCGGACCTCGGCAGCCGCCGCTCGGCGTATTTCCCATCGCTCGAAGCCGGCTTCTCGGCACAGCGCCAGAAGCTGTCGTCGCTCGGCGGCAGCGTCACGACGCTCACGACGACCTACACCCCGTCCGCGAGCCTCAACTGGCTGCTCCTCGACTTCGGCGGCCGGTCCGGCGACCTCGCGGAAGCCCGGCGGCGTCTCTGGGCGGCCGACTTCACGCACGACGCCACGATGAACGACCTCATTCTCGGGGTCGCACAGGCGTACTACTCGTACCAGGGCGCGCGCGCTCTCCTCGTGGCGCAGGAAGCGAACGTGAAACAGGCCGACACGAACTACGAGGCTGCCCGCGCGCGGCACGACGCCGGCGTCGCGACGATCGCGGACGTCCTGCAGGCCCGGACGCAGCTCTCCCAGCAGCGCCTCTCCTACGACACGGTGCGCGGCCTGATCGAGACCTATCGCGGGCAGCTCGCGACGGCGCTCGGCGTGCCCGTCAATCTCCCGGTCGACGCCGCCGCCCTCCCGGAATCCGTGAACGAGGACGCGACCGTCGCCTCCGTGGACCGGCTCATCTCCGAGGCCGAGAGCATCAGGCCCGACCTGGCCGCCGCCCGCTCGCGCGCCGCTGCGGCCCGCGCGCACGTGCGCTCCGTGAGGGCCGCCGGTCTGCCCAGTCTCTCGGCATCGGCCACGGTGAGCCGCCCGTACTACGACGACATCGGCGCGTCGTTCCCGTATGCCGACAACTATTCGCTCGGGCTGTTCCTCCGCGTGCCGCTCTTCACGGGATTCAAGACCGTTTACGACACGAAGAGCGCCGAGGCGCAGGCGGACGCCGCGGACGCGGGTGCCGAGAGCACGTCGCAGCTCGTGATCTTCCAGGTGTGGAACAGCTACTACGGCCTCACGACCGCCGCCGAGCAGGTGCGGGCCTCCCGCGATCTCCTCGAGAGCGCCCGCGAGTCCGCGGAAGTCGCCCGGGGCCGCTACCGCGAGGGGGTCGGAAGCATCCTCGATCTCCTCACGGCCGAAAGCGCCTACGCAACGCGCTCGCCCAGGACGTGCGGAGCCGCGCCGGCTTCCTCCTCGCCATGGCGCAGCTCGCCCACGACACGGGCCGCGTCGACACGGGTCTCCAGGCGGCCTCTCCCAGGAAGGACAACCCATGATGCCGACGTTCGCGAGCTCCCGCCTGCGCTTCCCTGCCGCGCTTCTCGCCCTGGCGCTCGTCGGTGCGCCTGTCTCGTGCGGCAGGGCGAAGAAGGTCCCGGCGCCGCCGGCCGTGCCCGTCCTCGCCGCCGCCGTCGAGACGCGCGAGGTCCCGCTCGACGCGGCCGCCGTCGGCCGCGTCGACCGTTCGCGACCGTCGCCGTGCGTTCGCGCGTCGGCGGCCCCATCGTGCGGGTCACGTTCCGGGAAGGCCAGGACGTGCGCCGGGACGAGCTGCTCTTCGAGATCGATCGCAGGCCGTTCGAGGTCGCCCTCCAGGTGTCCCTCGCGAATCTCGAGCGCGACCGCGCCCGCGCGCGCGAAGCCGACGAGAACGCGAAGCGCTACGAGGAGCTCGTCAAGAAGGACTACGTCACGAAGGAGCAGGCCTCGCAGACGATGTCCAACGCCGAGGCCCTGCGGGCCATCGTGAAGGCCGACGAAGGGGACGTCGCGAACGCGCGCCTGAACCTTTCGTATTGCTCGATCACGGCTCCGACCCCGGGCCGCACGGGATCGCTCCTCGTGAACGTCGGAAACCTCGTGAAAGCGAACGACGACAAGCCTCTCGTCGTGATCAACCAGGTCGAGCCCGTCTTCGTGACGTTCGCCGTGCCGGAGGCCGCCCTCGCCGACGTGAAGAAACGCGCCGCGTCCGGCAAGCTGACGGTCCTCGCGACGCCGAACGGCGCCGGCGCATCGGCCTCCACGGGCGAGCTGACGTTCATCGACAACGCGGTAGACACGACGACCGGGACGATCAACCTGAAGGCGACGTTTCCGAACCGGGATCACGCGCTGTGGCCGGGCCAGTTCGCGAACGTCTCGCTGCGCCTCGCGAACGAGACGGGCGCCCTCGTCGTTCCGACCGAGGCCGTCCAGACCGGCCAGGCCGGGACCTTCGTCTACGTCATCGGGGCCGACGATGCCGTCTCCGTCCGGCCGGTCTCCGTCCGCCGCACGTATCGCGAGTGGTCCGTCCTCGAGAAGGGCGTCGCGGTCGGAGAACGCGTCGTGACCGACGGCCACCTGCGGCTCGCCCCGGGCGTGAAAGTCGAAGCGCGGGCGCGCGGATGAACATCTCCGCGATCTTCATCCGGCGCCCGGTCGCGACGACGCTCGTCATGCTCGCGATCCTGTTCTTCGGGATCGTGGGCTACCGGCTGCTTCCCGTATCCGACCTGCCGAGCGTGGATTTCCCCACGATCCAGGTCACGGCCGCCCTGCCCGGCGCCAGCCCGGAGACGATGGCCGCCGCCGTCGCGACGCCGCTCGAGCGCCAGTTCACGACGATCGCGGGCCTCGACGCCATGAACTCGACGAGCATCCTCGGCGTCACGCAGATCAGCCTGCAGTTCAACCTGAGCCGCAGCCTCGACGCCGCCGCGCAGGACGTGCAGGCGGCGATCGCGGCGGCATCGCGGCAGCTGCCGCCCGGAATGCCGAGCCCTCCGACGTACCAGAAGGTGAATCCGGCCGACCAGCCGATCCTCTACATCGCGCTGACCGGGCCGACGATGACGCTCTCGGACCTCGACGAATACGCCGAGACGCTCATCGCCCAGCGCATTTCGACGGTGACGCGGCGTCGCGCAGGTCCAGGTCTTCGGCGCGCAGAAGTACGCGGTGCGCGTCCAACTCGACCCGCACGCGCTGGCGTCGCGCGGCATCGGCATCGACGAGGTCGGCTGCGGCGGTCGCAGCCGCGAACGTCAACCTGCCGACGGGCACGCTCTGGGGAGCGAACACGGCGTTCACCGTCCTCGCGACCGGCCAGCTCACGGCGGCTTCCGCGTACGGCCCGCTCATCGTGGCGTACCGCAACGGCTCGCCCGTGCGCGTCCGGGACATCGGCCGCGCGATCGACAGCGTGGAGAACGACAAAACGGCGTCCTGGTTCTACACGAAGTCGGGCGCCAACCGCGCGATCGTCCTCGCGATCCAGAGGCAGCCCGGCGAGAACACCGTGGAGGTCGTCTGGAACATCCGCAAGCTCATCCCGGTCTTCGAGTCGCAGCTTCCCGGCTCGGCGCGCCTGAACGTGATCTACGACCGGTCGCAGTCCATCCGCGAGTCCGTCGCGGACGTGAAGTTCACGCTCTGGCTCACGCTCGCGCTCGTCGTCCTCGTCATCTTTCTGTTTCTGCGAAACCTGTCGGCCACGATCATTCCGTCCCTCGCGCTCCCGCTGTCCATCGCGGGCACGTTCGCGGCGATGTACGTCCTCGGGTACAGCATGGACAACCTCTCCCTCATGGCGCTCACGCTGTCGGTCGGGTTCGTCGTGGACGACGCGATCGTCGTCCTCGAGAACATCGTCCGGCACCTCGAGATGGGCGAAGAGCCGTTCGAGGCGGCGCTCAAGGGGACGAAGGAGATCGGATTCACGATCGTCTCCATGACGCTCTCGCTCGCGGCCGTCTTCATCCCTCTCCTCTTCATGGGCGGCATCGTGGGCCGCCTGTTCCGCGAGTTCGCCGTCACGATCGCGGTCGCGATCCTCGTCTCCGGATTCGTCTCCCTGTCGCTGACGCCGATGCTCTGCGCGCGTTTCCTGAAGGGGCACGAGACGGGCAAGAAGCACGGCCGCCTCTTCCAGGCGTTCGAGAATGCCTTCAACGCTTCGCTTCGCCTCTACACGCGCGGGCTCCGCTGGGTCCTCTCGCACCCGCGGCTCACGATGGCGTTCTCGGTGCTCGTGCTGGCCGGCACGGCGGTCCTCTTCGTCGTCATCCCGAAGGGATTCCTTCCGAGCGACGACATCGGCCAGATCTTCGCCCCGACGAAAGCGGCGCAGGGCATCTCGTTCGAGTCGATGGTGGACCATCAGCAGGAAGCTCGCCGCGATCGTGAACGAGGATCCGGACGTCGAGAGCTTCATGTCGAGCGCCGGCAACCGGGGCAACAACGCGGCCGGAGGCAACACGGGCATGATCTTCATGAGGCTCAAGCCCCGGCACGACAGGAAATCCAGCGTCGACCAGATCATTCAGCGCCTGCGGCCGAAGCTGCTGCAGGTGCCGGGCATTCTCGCGTTCCCGCAGAACCCGCCGCCCATCCGCCTCGGCGGCCAGCTCACGCAGGCGCAGTACCAGTTCACGATGCAGGCGTCCGACACGAAGGACCTCTACGCGCGCGCGCCCGAGATGGAGAAGAAGATGCGCGGCGTCCGCGGCCTGACGGACGTCGTGAGCGACCTGCAGCTCGCGAACCCGACCGCCTACCTCACGATCGACCGCGACCGCGCGGCGTCGCTCGGGATCTCGCCCGAGAAGATCGAAACCGCGCTCTACACGGCGTACGGCTCGCGGCAGGTCTCGACGATCTTCTCGCCGAACAACGAGTACCAGGTGATCATGGAGCTCCTGCCGCAGTTCCAGCGCGACCCCTCGGCTCTCCAGGCGCTCTACGTCAGGAGCCTGAAGGGCGACCTCGCCCCGCTCGCGGCGGTCACGCGGTTCGAGCAGACCGTCGGACCCCTGGCCGTGAATCACGCCGGACAGCTCCCGTCCGTCACCGTGTCCTTCAACCTCCAGCCCGGAGTCTCCCTGGGCGACGCCGTCGCCGAGATCGACAAGATCGCGCGCACGACGCTCCCCGCCGGCGTCACGACCGTCTTTCAGGGCACGGCCCAGGCTTTTCAGGATTCGCAGAAGGGCCTCGGCCTCCTCCTTCTCATCGCGATCCTCGTCATCTACGGCGTCCTCGGCATCCTCTACGAGGATTTCCTGCACCCGATCACGATTCTCTCGGCGCTTCCCTTCGCCGGATTCGGCGCCCTCGTCACGCTCCTTCTCTTCAAGACGGAGCTCTCGATCTACGCCTTCGTCGGCGTCATCCTGCTCGTCGGGCTCGTCAAGAAGAACGGCATCATGATGGTGGACTTCGCCGCCGAGGCGCGCCGCGCGGGAAAGAGCGCGCCGGACGCCATTTACGAGGCCTGCGTCGTGCGGTTCCGCCCGATCATGATGACGTCCATGTCGGCGCTCATGGGCACGCTTCCCATCGCGCTCGGGTTCGGAGCGGGCGCCGAGTCGCGCCGTCCGCTCGGCCTCGCGGTCGTCGGCGGGCTGCTCGTTTCGCAGATGATCACGCTCTTCGTGACGCCGGTCTTCTACGTCTACATGGACCGGCTGGGCGCGCGGATCGGGCGCCGGAAACGCACGCGCGCGAAAGACGGCTCCTACGAGGCGGCTTCGAGCAGCCGCGCGACGACGTCCGCCGCGGTGTAGGACGTCGCGCCGGGCGCGAGAAAGCGGGCGGTGTCCGCGACGTCGTCGCCCGACGTGACGAGTGTCTTCTCGCCGAGCCCCCCGGCCCGCGTCTGCGGGAGCCCGATGTCCGCCATGAGCGCGTTGCAGAGGCACTTGCGGCCCTGCGCGTTCTCTTCCCCGCCGCCCTTCGCGACGTAGCTCGCGACGGGCTCGGACGCGCAGCGGTACCCCGTCGACCCGTCGGCCCTGCGGTACGGCTCGCGCAGGTATCCGAGGTCGCAGATGCGCGTGCGCGCGACGTACGCGGCCTCGTCCGACATCGTGCCCTCGAGCTGGACGACCTTGAACGGGAAACCCGTCGGCGAGGCGACCGGATCCGTGAAGACGTGCGCCAGGCCCGCGGCCGCGAGCTTGAGGACGCGCTCTTTCGTCGCGGAATCCAGCCCCGACTCCGCGCAGTAGGCGAACGCGGTGCCGACCTGGATGCCCGCGGCCCCTCTCGCGAGCGCGTCGCGCAGTCCGGCGGGCGTGCCGCGCCCGCCCGCGAGCCAGAACGGGAGCCCGAGCTCGCGCATCTTCGCGAGGTCGACGACGTCGCGCTCCCCGTACACCGGCTCGCCCGCCGCCGAGAGAGGAGGCTTGCCGCGCGGCGGCGCGTTGTGTCCGCCGGCCGTGGGGCCTTCGATGATGAAGCCGTCCACGCGCCCGTTCGCCTTTCGCTGAAGCGTGAGGGCGAGCGTGTTCGACGAGACGATCGGGTAGAAGGCCGGCCTCGTCATCGGGGGCGGCGCGCCCTCGGCCCAGTCGCTCGGCGTGAACCGCATGAGCGCGTCGTCGCCCTCGATCGAGCCCGTGATGCTGAGCGCGTACTCCGCCGCCTCGTGGAGGGCGAACGCGTCGAGGATGCCGGGAACGCGGATCGGGATGCCGGCTCCCATCAGGACCGCCGCGACGCCCGCGAGCATCGCGCCGTAAATCGACGGCAGCACCGGAAGCTGGATCTTCTCGAGGTAGTTGATCCCGACGGGGCCGTCGTGCCCCTCGCGCGCGAGGAAGACCTCGGCGAAGTTCGCGACGATGCAGAGCTCGATCAGCTCGCGCGCGGAGCCCGTGCGCGCGTACATCGGGATGGCCCGGTACGGCGTGCCGGACGGCCGGCCCCCTTCGACGAAATGGCGCGCCAGAACGCGTCCGGCCATCTCGGGGAACGGGAAGCGGGCGATCGCGCGGCGCATGTGTCCGCCCGGGTCGCCGTCCTGGAGGCGCCTCGAAAGGATCACGTCGAGCGCGGTCCCCGAGACCACGCCGAGCTGGCCGAGCCGCGACACGGCGTTCGCGAGCGTCCAGTTCGAGACGCCGGCGCCCATGCCGCCCTGGATGATCTTCGGCAACACCGACGCGAGCCCCTTTCCGGCCTGAAAGTCGGCCGGGGTCAGGATACCTCGGTCCGCGGCGCTTCATGACGCATTGAGTTGACGCGCTGCGTAATTCACCCTATATTGTCCCCGGGATCCCGGCCAGCGGAGGTGCCCCGTGAACGAAACACCGAACCCAGCCCCGAGCCCCCGGAGATCGAGGCCGGCGGAGGCCGGCCTGTACACGTGTCTCCAGTGTCCCGCATGCGGCAGCGAAACCTGCCGCACGCTTCAGGATCTCGGGATGTACTGCGACACCCTCTGCGCCGCGGCGGAGGCGGCGCGGGCCGGGAAGCAGCCGAAGAAGAGGAAGCGCGCCGCCTCCTGAGCGTCAACCCAGGAAGAGCGTGACGAGGCGGTTCGCGATGAACGCGCCGGAGTACGCGAGAAGGCCCATGTACGCGAACTGGACCGCCGGCCACTTCCAGCCGCCCGTCTCGCGCCGCACGACGGCGACCGTCGAGAGGCACTGCATCGCGAACGCGAAGAAGACGAGGAGCGCGACCGCTCCGCCCGGCGTGAGGTCGTGCCGCAGCGCCGCCTGCAGACCGCCCGTGCCGGAATGCGCGTCCATGCCGTAGAGCGTGCCGAGAGTCCCGACGATGACCTCGCGCGCCGCGAGGGACATCACGATGCCGATGCCGATCTGCCAGTCGAAGCCCGAGAGGCCTGACGAACGGCTCGATCAGGCGTCCGATCGTGCCCGCGACGCTGCTCGCGATCTCCGGCATCTTCCCCCGGAGAGCGGCAGGTGCGCGAGGACCCAGAGGACGATCGCGACGCCGAGGATCACCGTGCCGGCGCGGCGGAGAAAGATCTTCGCGCGGTCGAGCATCCGGAGTCCGATCTGCCGGAGCGTGGGCCGCGATAGGGCGGCATCTCGAGCACGAACGGCGCGCCGTCGCTCCTGAGGACGGTCGATTTCAGGAGCCGCGCCGTGCCGAACGGCGGCGAGGAAGCCGAGGATGTAGAGACCGAGCATCGCCGCCGCGCGCGTGCCGAGAAACGGCCCGAGGAGCGGCCGCTCCGGGATGAAGGCCGCGATGATGAGCGTGTAGACGGGCAGCCGCGCCGAGCACGTCATGAACGGCGCGATCAGGATCGTCGCGATGCGGTCGCGCTTGTTCTCGATCGTCCGCGTCGCGAGGACGGCCGGACACGGCGCAGGCGTAGGCGGAGAGCAGCGGCATGAAGCGACTTGCCCTGCAGGCCCGCCTCGCGCCATCGTCCGGTCGGCGATCAGCGCCGCGCGCGCGAGATAGCCCGAGTCCTCGAGAATGCCGATGAAGAGGAAAAGCAGCAGGATCTGCGGCAGGAACACGACGACGGATGCCGACTCCGCTCCAGACGCCGTTCGATGAGAAGCGACTTCAGCAGCGGACGCGGGAAGCTCGCTCCCGAGCCAGGAGCCCGAAGCGTGACACGGCCCGGTCCACAGCGTCCATCAGCGGGCTGCCCAGCCGAGAAGATCGTCTGGAAGACGGCGACGACGACGAGGAGAAAGACGACCGGTCCCGCGACGGGGTGGAGAAACACGGAGTCGAGCCGACGCGTCCAGACCGGCGGCGCCGGCTGCGAGTAGCCCGCCTTGTCCCCGACCGCCACGGCCCACTGCCGGCATTTCGGAATGTCGACTGAAGACCGGCAGGTCGAGCGAAGGCGGCACTCCCACCGCCCCGCTCAGAAACTGCCCGCACCTTGTCGAGGCCTTCGCCCCGCGACGCGCTGACAGCGCGACCGGCACGCCGAGACTGCGTCGCGAGCGCCTCGGGATCGACCGCTCCGCCGCGGTTCGCGAGCTCGTCGGCCATGTTCAGGACGACGAGCGTCGGCAGGCCGAGGGCGAGGACCGGCGCGGCGAGCACGAGGTGGCGGTTCGAGGTTCGTTGAGTCGAGAATCAGCAGGACGGCGTCGGGCCTCGAGGTTCCCTCCATCTCGCCGGCGAGAACGTCGTGCGTCACGCGCTCGTCCTCCGACCGCGGAATCAGGCTGTAGACGCCCGGCAGGTCGATGAGCGACGACCTCGCGGTGGTCCCCCTCGAGACGCGCGCGGCCGCGCCGCTGCTCCACCGTGACACCCGGGAAGTTCGCCACCTTCTGGCGCAGGCCCGTCAAACGATTGAAGAGAGTCGACTTGCCGGAGTTCGGGGGGCCCACGAGCGCCACGAAACGGCGCGCGACCCCCGGGATGGGGAGCGTCGCCACGGGGCATCCTTCGCAGCCGTGCAGGTCGCTCAAGAAGCCGTCTCCTTTACCGCGACCGCGACGCGCAGCTTCCGGGCGGTGTCGCGCCTCAGCGCGAACTCGGTCCCGTCCACGCGGAACACCCTGGGATCGCCCCCGGGCGCGCTCCGGGCCGCGACGATCAGGGCGCCCGGAAGGAACCCGAGCTCCATGAGGCGGTTCGCGTCCAGCTCGGGCAGGTCGATCGAGGAAAGCACGCCCGATTCGCCGACCGCGAGATCGTCGAGGCTCACGGGCTTCCGGCGCCCGGCCCTCCTTGTCCTGAGACTGAGTCGCATCTTGGCCATTATGCACCAATCGGGCCCGGGCGTGTCGATGATGCGAATGCGTCACGTTTACGGCAAGCCCAAGCGCCCATTTCCGGTCCGCGCTAGCATCTCCCGATGGCGCCCGCGCCTCTTGCCGCCCTCGTGCCCGTGGACTTCTCGCCGACGTCCCTCAAGGCCCTGCGGGAAGCGAGGCGGATCGCGGACAGGATGGGCGCGTCGCTCACGCTCCTCCACGTGCGGCCGATCTCCGACGTCCGCGCCGCGATCGACGAGGGCCGCGAGGACCTCCTCAAGGGGTCGTCGCGGGCGCTCGCCGCCGGGATGAAGAGCCATTACGCCGTGCGCCTCGCGGCGCTCGTCGCGCGCTCCGGAGCGCTCGAGACGAGCCTCGTTTCCGGCCGCGCGAGCCGCGAGATCCTGCGCGCCGCGAAAGGCTTCGACCTCGTCGTCATGGGCCGCACGGGCCGCGGCGGGATCTCCGGGCTGCTCGGGGGCACGACGCACAAGGTCCTCGCGGCGTGCCCGATTCCGGTCGTCGTCGTCCCGGCCTGAGCTTACGGTGTCGGGCCGCCCCCGTCGCTCTTGAGGAACTTCAATAGCTCCGAGTTCGTGGACAGGATGAGCCACGTCTTCTCGTCGAGGCTGCCCTTCAACGTCTCCATCGACTTCAGGAACTTGTAGAGGTCGGGGTCCCTGCCGTAGGCCCGCGCGTAGATGGAGGTGGCCTTCGCGTCCGCGATTCCCTTGACCTCCTGCGCGCTCTTGTAACCGGCGGACGACGCCCCGAGCACATCGCGCTCTTTCTGGCCTCGGATCTCGGCGGCGCGTCCCTGCCCCTCGGAGCGGCTTCGCTCGGCGATGCGCTTGCGCTCCGAGATCATCCGCTCGAAGACCTTCTGCTGCACGCTCTCCACGTAGTTGATGCGCTTGAACCTCACGTCCACGAGCTCGATCCCGAACTCGGGGGTGATCTTCGAAGCCTTTTCGAGGATGATCTTCGCGATCCCGCCGCGGCCGGCGCTCACCTTGGCCATGGCCTCGGCCGCCCCGATCCCTTCCAGGTCCTCCGTCACCTGGAACGTCCGGTTCGTCGAGCGGACGACCTCGATGAGGTCGAACGAAGCGATAGCGTTCCGCGTCTCGCCGTCCACGATGTCGTCGAGGCGGCTCTGGCCGCCCCGCTCGTCGCGCACGGCCTGGAAGAACCGCAGCGGGTCGGCGATGCGCCAGCGGGCGTACGTGTCGACCCAGATGTATTTCTTGTCCTTCGTCGGAATCTCGTTCGGGTCTCCGTCGTATTCGAGCCAGCGCTTGTCGAACCGGTGCACCTCCTGGACGGCCGGCACCTTCAGATGCAGGCCGGGGTCCTTCACGACGCCGCCGACCGGCCTCCCGAACTGGGTGACGATCGCCTGCTCGGTCTCGGAGAGCGTGTAGACCGACGAGAGGAGGAGGGCGATCGCCGCCAGCGCCCCCACGACGAGGCCGGTCCCCTTCACGGCTTCACCTCTTTCCGCTCGCCCTCGAGCTGGAGGAGCGGGAGGATGCCTCTCGCGCTTTCGTCGAGGATCAGCTTTCGCCCCACCTTCGGCAGGATCGCGCTCAGGGTTTCGAGGTAGATGCGCCGCCTCGTCACGGCGGGCGCCTTCCGGTACTCCTCGTGCAGAGCGTCGAAGCGCTTCGCGTCCCCCTCGGCATTGTTGACGCGCTCGAGCGCGAAGCCCTCGGCCGCCCGGATGGCCTGTTCGGCCTCTCCCTTGGCCTTCGGAACCGACTTGTTGTAGTCGGCCCAGGCGTCGTTGATGGCGCGCTCCTTCTCCTGGATGGCCTGGTTGACCTCGTTGAACGCCGGCTTCACCTGCGTGGGGGGGTTCACGTCCTGGAGGACGAGCTGCTGGACTTCGATGCCGATTCCGTACAGCTCACACAGCCGCTGCAGCTCCGCCTTGGCCTGAAGCGCGATCGCCTCGCGCCCGATCGTCAGGACCTCGTCCACGCTGTGATCGCCCACGACCTGCCGCATGGCTGCCTCGGACATGTACCGAAACGTCTCCGGGACGTCGCGCACGCGAAAGAGGAAGGCGCTCGGATCCTTGATCCGGTACTGGACGATCCACTCGACGACCGCGACGTTGAGGTCTCCCGTGAGCATCTGCGACTCGGCGATGGTCTCGGGCGAGGAAGGCGCATAGGCCGTCTGCGCGGCCGCGCGCGCGGTCCGGAACCCGAACTCCATCTTGAGCTGGCGCTGGACCGGCACCTTCGTGATCCGCTCCACGCCGAAAGGGAACTTGAGGTGAGGGCCCGGTTCGGTGGTCCGCACGAACTTGCCGAAGCGCTGGACGACCGCGACCTCGTCCGGCTCGACCTGGTAGTAGCCGGTCACGATCACGAGCAGGACCGCCGCGACTCCCAGGATGAGGAGCGCCCCGCCTCGCGGGATTCGCGGGATCCGCGGCATCTGCGGCATCGGCGGAAGCTCGAGCCGCTTGCCGCCGCCCAGATCCACACTCCATCCACGATCCTCCATGTCCGTTTCCTTTCAGCCCCGTCAGGGGTGTGCGACGCCGGGGCAATCTACACCCTGCGCACGCCACGCCGCGAGGCTTGCGCGCCGACGAGTTCCGGTCCGCGAACTAGAATCCGCGTGCGACGGGACGGAACGGCTTTTCGAGGAGGTGGTATGACGGCTTGCGCCAGGCGGACAACGCGCGTTTTCGCCGCCCTGCTGCCGTTCTTCGTCCTCGACTCCGGCGTCGACGCCGCCGAGCGGAAGGCGAAGCAGAGGAAGAACCCTCCGAAAATCGAGATCGACCTAGCGTCCTGCGAACAGAGCCTGCGGGCCCAGATGCCCGACGGAGCGAGCGGGCCCGCCGAGCGCGAAGGCGACGCGACGACTCCCGCAAGCGCCGCGCTGGCTCTCGACAAGGTCCGCCAGGCGCTGGGCGACCCGTCGACGGTCAAGGCCCTCGACCAGGGGTCGGCGCTCGCGAGCTCCTTCCTCGAGAGAGTCTCGGACCTCCCGCTCGGAAACGGCGCGATCTTGAAGCTGGTGGAATCGGCTCTCGAGTCGGGCGGGACGATCCGCGGCTTCGCCGTCGAGCTCGAACGAGCCGTCCGCGCGAAGGGACCGGGCGACGGCCCCGTGGAAGAAGGCGCGAAAGGGAGAGCCGAGGAGCTCGCACGGTTCCTCCAGAAGGACGGCGCCGAGAGGGCGTGGTACGCGCTCGCCCCGAACGGAAGCGTCGTGATGCGGGAGAACCGGTTTCGCGCCGGCGCCTGTGACGGCCGGGTTGTCGTGACTGTCTCCGCATCCCTCACGCAGGCGCGCGGGGAGGTTCGGATCGCCGCGGAGGGCGATTGCCGTTGCTCCGAGGCCAAGGGCGGCGTCCGCCTCGGGAGGTTCTCCGTGCTGGGCGTCGCGCCGCTCACGTTCGGGAACCTCGTGAAGAAGGGTACGGACACGTGGACCCTCTCCTGCACGTTGGGCAGTCCGCAATACCGCGTCGCCGCGCCACCCTGCCAGGAAAAGGGCGGCACGTGGACGACGCCGGCCGTCGGGACTGCCGGCCTGCCCCCCGATCCGAGCCGCGCAGGCGCGCAACCGAAGAAGTACCCCGACGCCCGAAAGATCGAAGAGCAATGCGACCCGGACGGAAACCTGCGCGAGCTTCTTGCGTGGGAAGAGCTCGAGCTCGACCGAGAACGTGAGCGCCATGCGGACGCGAAGGCGATCGCCTGGAGGAGGTCGGAGTTCGCGCGCCTTCAGATGACCCTCTGCGGGTGCCTCGACGCGATGCACGACGACCGGTCCCTGAGGAGCGACAAGGGCCTGGTCGCGAAGCTCGTCGAGATGAGGGACCGCTATTGCACGCCTCTCGCTGACGAGGTGCAGACGCCGACACCCACGCCGCGCGAGGTCAAGGCTCCTACGCAAACGCCCACGCAGTCGCCCACGCAGTCGCCCATGCAGTCGCCCATGCAGTCGTCCACGCCAACGTCCACGCCGACGTCGACGCCGACTCCCCGCGAGGCGCGGACGCCCACGTCGAGGCCCACGCAAACGCCAACGCAAACGCCAACGCAAACGCCCACGCCGACGTCCACGCCGACGTCCACGCACGATCGCGCCGACGCCGCGCGAGGCGCGGGCGCCCACGCCGCCGGGGACGGCAGGAGCGGAGGCCGTGCTCGTCGGTGTCGTCTTTTCCGCCGACGCGCGCCGCGGCGAGCGGACGACCGGCACCGTCGTGACGAACCCGCAGCGCTACGAGAACCGTCAGGACGTCGTCGTCCTGAAGGCGACAGTCCGCCTTCCGAAGGGTCCCGACGGCAGGCCGGCGCTGGCGGGTATGACGGTGTCTCTCGCGGGCGGACCCGCGCAGCCGGCGGACGGGCCGCTCACCTGCGACGTTCCAATGGGCGGCGCGGTGCCCGTCACCGTGCGGCCGCCTTCCGGCCAGGCGGTTCAGGCCGGGGAGATCCCGGTCCACGAGACGCCGCTTGCTCCGGCGCCCGCGGGAATCAGCGCCCCGTCGGTCATCACATCGGGCGATCCCGCTCGCATCGCATGGCGCTTCGACGGCGACGTTGCCAACACCCGGGTCCGCGTCGGGAGCCAGCCGGCCCGCGTGATCGTCGAGACCTCGCGCTCCTGCCTGGTCGAGGTACCCGCCGACCTCCCCCCCGGCCCCGTCGAGATCCTCGTGACGGAAAGAAGACGGACGAGGCGCATGAAAGCCGCCCTGATCCGCGTGAGGACGAGCGCCGAACAGCCCGACCTTAGGCGCGGCCAGTCCACGAAGTTCCACGTCGTCGTCGAGGGTCTGGACGGGATCCCGGACGTCGCATGGCTCAGCGGGCCGGATCCGGCGCTCGTGGACCGGGGGAATCTGGAACGCGCCGCGCCCGGGACGGGAATCCCGGGGTCGACCGCGCCCGGCCACCTTCTCCTCACCATCGAGAGCGCCTCGCCGGAAACGATCTCGCTCGCGACGGGGTCGGGCGAGGCGATCCGCCTCGTGATCAGGAAGCGCAACGTCTCGGCGAAAGGGACGTACGCGTACCACGGGGTCGCCCGATTTCTCCGGGACGGGCGCGTCGACGTGAAGGGCACGGTCTTCGCGCTCGTCGGGCCGGCGGCCGGCGAGTGGGTGCCCTGAGCCTCGGAAAAAATGGGCTCGGTTGAGAACCCGTCGCGGCGAGGAGCGTAGAATTACGGCCTATGGGACTTCGACCGACCGGCACAGCCACCATCTCCTTCGGCCTCGTCTCGATCCCGGTGAACCTGTTCTCCGCGAGCGAGTCGAAGGCCGCGATCTCCTTCAACATGCTGCACGACGAAGACCACGCCCGCGTGAAGCAGCAGCTCGTCTGCAGCAAGGACGGCGAGGTCGTCGAGCGCGACCACATCGTGAAGGGCTACGAGTTCGAGAAGGGCCAGTACGTCGTCTTCAACCCGGCCGAGCTGAAGGCCCTCGAGGAGCAGGCGAACCAGGTCATGGAGATCATGGAGTTCGTCCCGCTCGCGAAGATCGACCCCGTCTACTTCGACAAGGGCTACTACCTGTCGCCGGGCAAGGGCGGCGACAAGGCGTACGGCCTCCTCGCGAAAGCCATGACCGAAACGGGCCGCTGCGGCCTCGCGAAGTACGCCGCGCGCGGCAAGCAGTACCTCGTCGTCGTGCGTCCCGTGACCGGCCACGAGGGCGGGCTCATGATGCAGCAGCTGAACTACGCGGACGAGGTCCGCTCCTTCGCGGACGTCGAGGTCCCCAACGTCGACGTGAAGGACGCCGAATTGAAGCTCGCGATCATGCTCACGGACCAGATCGCGGCCGACGAGTTCCACCCCGAGAACTACAAGGACGAGGTCAAGGAGCGCGTCGAGGGGCTGATCCGCCGGAAGATCGACGGACAGGAGATCTCCGAGTCGAAGCCCGAGGCGCCGAGGACGCAGGTCATCGATCTGATGGAGGCCCTCAAGGCGAGCCTCGCGGCGCGCGGCGGCCGGAAAGGCGCTTCGAAAGAGGAGCCTTCTGCCCGTGACGCGAAGCCCGAGCGGAAGCCCGCGGCGCGCGCGGATGCGGGCGAGGCGCGGCCCCGTGCTCTTCGCGCCGTCGGGAACGGGAAGAAGGCCTCCCGGGCCTGAAGAGCCTGACGATGCCGCATGCGAAGGGCTACGCTGCGCGCGACGCCGCCGCGATGCTGGGGGTCTCGCTCGCGCGCGTGACGGCGTGGGCGGAATGGATGGACCTCGAGCCTTCGCCCGCTCTTCGCTTCGGCTTCCAGGATCTCGTCCTCCTCCGCACCGCCAAGGGGCTCGCCGACGCGAAGGTGCCCGCGGCCACGGTGCGGCGCGCGTTGAGGAAGCTCCGCGGCCAGCTCCCCGAGGGTCGGCCTCTCACCGGCGTCCGCATCGCCGCCGACGGCAGGCGCGTCGTCGTGTCGGACGGCGCGGCGGCCTGGAATCCCGAATCCGGGCAGACGCTCTTCGACTTCGCCGTGGCCGACCTCGCGACGGCCGCCGCCCCGCTCGCGAGGCGCGCGGCGGAAGACGCCCGGCAGGACGGGGAGCGGCTGAACGCCGAAGACTGGTACCGCCTGGGCTGCGACGTGGAGGCGTCCTCTCCGGCCGACGCGCGCGACGCGTACCGCCGCGCCGTGGAGCTGGAGCCGCACCATGCAGACGCGCACGTGAACCTCGGCCGCCTCCTCCACGAAGAAGGAAAGACCGGCGCGGCCGAGGTGCACTACCGGATCGCCCTCACGTCGAAGCCGAAGCACGCGGCCGCGGCGTACAACCTCGGCGTAGCGCTCGAGGACCGCGGCCACCTCGAGGAGGCAGCCGAAGCCTACGAGCGCGCGCTCGCGTCCGACGCCGCGTTCGCCGACGCCCACTACAACCTCGGGCTCCTCTACGAGAAGCTGGGAAAAGGCACGGCCGCCATCCGGCACCTGTCCGCGTACAAGAAGGCCGTCGAGGGTCGTTGATTCGCGCGGTCGCGCGGCTCAGCCGAGCAGGCGCACCGCATGGAGCGCCGCGACGAGGTACACCGGCCTCGGGTTCGCGGCGTGTTCGCGCAGACAGGCCTCCGTGAGCTTGATCGCGTGCTCGTCGCCCGTCGCGATCGCGCGGTCGATGAGGTCGGCGCGCTCCGGAGCCCCGTCACCCGGAGCGGGGGGCGCCTTGCCCGAGAACCCGGAGTAGAGCGCCGCCGCGCCCTGCCAGGCGTAGCGCAGCGCCGCGGCGCGCGCCGCGGGGTCGAGGTACGGCAGGAGGAGCCCGACGGCGCTCGGCCCGGTTACGCCGTGAATGAACGCGATGAGGTTGCCGGCCGGGGCGCTCGCGAGGAAGACGCCGGCGAACGTCTCCGTGAGGTCCGACACGAACGCGTACGCGTCGCCCGTCGCGTCGACGAGATCGGCAACGGGAAGGAACGGCGCGAAGCGCTCGACCGGTTGGAGCCGATCCACGATGTTGCCGCGGGTCACCTGGTCGGCAGTCGGCACGGCCGGCACGTCGGCGAGCGCCTGCGACGGCCGGCGCCCCGTTCGCGCTCCCGCCCGGACCTCCGGGAGCGGGTGGTAGTTCGCGGCCCAGTACGCGAGGCCCTCGGCCAGCTCCCGGCGGCGCGCCGGCGTCTCTTCGGCGGCGAGGCTGCGGGCGGCGTGGGCCGTTCGAATCACGCCGTGAAACGCAGCGGCGATCATCCCGGGCGACAGGCGCGGAACCCATGTGGAAAGGACGCCGCGCCACGGCCGTTCCTTCACCTCGCGACCGAAGAACGCGCTCCAGTCGGCCACGCGCCCGCGAACGCCGAGCGCCTCCCGCCAGTCCTCCAGGATCGGCCTGGATCCCGTCGGATGGGCGTCGAGCCTCGGGCGGTAGCGCGTCACCCACGGCACGACCGCGTCGAACCGCTCGAGCGCGACGAGCGCCTCCGCGGCCATCGGGCCGTGGTTCGCGAGCCCGCCGTGGTACTCGGGGCCGGTTTCCGCGAGGAGCGCGAGCGCGTCTTCCATCGCCTGCGATCCGCGCGGGGAGGCCGAGGCCGCCTTGCGCGCGCCGAGCCCCGCCGCGGCCGCCGCCGCGCCATGCAGGAGCCCGCGCCTCGAGATCCGGGTCATCTGCGCCCCGTCCCCATCATAGACCGTCGAGACGTCGTCTCAGTGCGGAGCGTCCGTGTCTTCGAGCAGGCGCACGAGCGTCGCGAGCGTGCGGTTCACGGGCGCCGGAACGCCGAGCGCCTCTCCGCGCCGCGCGACGAAGCCGTTCAGGGCGTCGATCTCCGTGCGGCGCCCGCGGGCGAGGTCCTGCGCCATCGAGGACGTCGCCTGCGCCATCGTGGTCCCGAGCCGCCACGCGTCGCCGAGTGCGTCGCGGCATCCGAGATCGACGCCGCTCGCCGCGGCTACCGCGAGAACCTCCCCCACGATATCTTCGAAGAGGCGGCGGCGGTCCGGAGTCGCCGTGAGGCGCGCGTACCGCGCCCGTCCGAGCGCCGAAACCGCGTTGAACGCGCAGTTCGCCGCGAGCTTCGCCCAGAGCTCTCCCGCGACGTTCTCCGACACGAGGCACGGGACGCCCGCGCGCGCGAATAGAGCCGCCGCGCGGTCGAGCGCGCGCCGGCGACCTGAGGCTCCCGGCGTTTCCGGCGTCTCGTCGCCGATCACGAGGTCGCCGCGGCCCGAATGCGTGAGCTCGTCGGGCGCCGTCATCTCGACCGCGACCCAGACGACCGCCGGGAAGGCATCGCGGCCCGTTCCCGTCCGGAGGAGGGCCGCGTTCTCGAGGCCGTTCTGGAGGCTGAGGACGGTGGCCCCCTCCGCGAGGTGCGGTGCGAGCGCGTGAGCCGCCCCCTCGGTGTCCCACGCCTTCACGGCCACGAGGACGAGATCGGCACCGCGCGCAGCCTCCGCGTCCGTCGACGTCGCAACACGCACGCGCTCCATGAACGTCGTCGTCTTCATGAGAAGGCCCTCGGCGGCGATCGCGTCGACGTGGCGCGGCCTTCCGATGAGCGTGACCGGGACGCCAGACCGGGCCAGCATTCCGCCGAAGTAACACCCGACCGCGCCCGCGCCGAAGACCGCGACGCGGCCGCCGCCTTCGGCGCCTTCTCGAGTCTCGAGCACGCGGCATTCTCCCCCGCCCGCGCGGCCGGCGCGACGGCGCTTGACGAACCCCTTTGCGGCAAGTACTTTCAGCCCCGCTACGGCCACCGCGAGCGGGTGTAGTTCAGTGGTAGAACGTCAGCTTCCCAAGCTGAATGTCGTGGGTTCGATCCCCATCACCCGCTCCAAGTTCCGGAGCCTTCTAGACGAACCGAAATCCACGCCCGCTCCACCGGAGGTTCGATGGCTATCACAGTCGTAGCGAATCCAGCGCGTTTGACATTTTTCAATTTCACGCCGTCGACGACTCGAATTGTCGATCCCGGCGACGGAACACTCGTCGACGCCTTTACGAGGTTCAACTTCAGCTTGCCGCCTTTGCCCCCACGCACGATCGCCGGTAGGTTTGCCGTGGCAGACCCGAATGTAATCACGATCACACCAAATGCGCAGATATTTACCGGCGTTCTTCAGACTCCCGCGCTCCTGTCGCATGAGCAGTTCCATTACGATGTCGGAATTGTCACAGCGCGAGCCCTGGCGAGCGAACTCATGGCCTTGCGAGCTCCGAATTTGGCGGCTCTAACGGCTGCCGTTCAGAAAGCCGCCAGGCTCCACTTCACGACTCGTGCGGGTTTACTCCAAAGACGCTACGACATCGATAGCCGGCACGGCACCAACGCCCACTTTCAAAAGATCTGGAAAGACAGAATGACAACTTGCCTTGCCAACCCGCGTAGCAACCAACTCGGCGGGTTCTTCCTGTGAGACATGGGGTTCACGCGCCCGTGACCTGGGTGGCGATTTCCGGACCCTGTTGTTGAAGACTCTTTAGACCAAGCGGATGAACGCCAGCCCGATTGAACAACCGCGTGCCGAGACGGTCACGAATGGGTCGGAACGCGCGACTCGAGGAGCTTCGTGAACTGCGACAGCCAGACGGGGTGCGCCGGCCACGCGGGCGCCGTGACGAGATTCCCGTCCGTCACGGCCTGGTCCACGGCGATCTCGGCGTAGCGGCCCCCGGCCCGCGTCACCTCCGGGCCGACCGCCGGATAGGCCGAGCACTTCCTCCCTTCGAGCACTCCGGCAGCCGCGAGAATCTGCGCGCCGTGGCAGATCGACGCGACCGGCTTTTCGCTCGTCATGAAGTGCCGGACGATCTCGAGGACGCGGGGATTCAACCGAAGGTACTCCGGTGCGCGCCCGCCCGGGATGACGAGCGCGTCGTAGCCCGCCTCCTTCACGTCGTCGAAGGGAAAGTTCAAGGTGAAGTCGTGGCCCGGCTTCTCGCTGTAGGTCTGGTCCCCCTCGAAGTCGTGAATGGCCGTCCGCACTTTCTCGCCCGCCTTCTTCCCCGGACACACGGCATGGACGGTGTGCCCGACCATCTGGAGCGCCTGGAACGGCACCATCACCTCGTAGTCCTCGACGAAATCGCCCACGAGCATCAGGATCTTCTTCGACATGACGTCCTCCTCGGTTTCGGCTTTCGGTATGTGCCGCAAGAGCTTCCTTGAAGACCTCTTCCGTGCAGCGATGCCGACCGGAATCCGCTCTCAGAGCCTTACGATATCGCGCCCGGGGGCGAGCGAAGCCCCGCGATAAGCTCTCGCCATGAACGTGAGACGCGGCCTCGTCATCGCGGCGCTCCTCCTCGCCGCCGCCTGCGCGCGCCGCTCTACCGCGCCGGTTCCGGGTGCCTCGCCGGCCCCCGCACCGTTCATTCCCGGCCTCGGCGAGATCATGGCGCTCAACCAGACCCGGCACGTGAAGCTCTGGCTCGCGGGCGATGCGGGCAACTGGCCGCTCGCCGCCTACGAGGTCTCCGAGCTGCGCGAGGGCCTCGACGACGCCGTGAGATACCACCCCACGCACGAAGGCTCGCCGCTCCCGATCTCGGGGCTCGTCCCGAAGATCATGGACGAGCCGCTGAAGAGCGTGGCGGCCGCGATCGCCGCGAAGGACCGCGCGACCTTCGTCACGGCGTTCGACGCTCTCACGGCAGCCTGCAACTCCTGCCACCAGGCCGCGAACTTCGGCTTCAACGTCGTCCAGCGGCCCGCCTCGAACCCGTTCCCGAACCAGGTCTTCGCGCCGGGCGGTGCCCGATGAAGCCCGAGAAGGTCAACCTCAGGGAGAAGCTCGCGCTCTTCTCCACGCACTGGGATCCGAAGATCGTCGCCGAGCTGAACGGGCAGCACGTGAAGCTCGTGAAGTTCCAGGGGCCCTTCACGTGGCACAAGCACGAGGCGGAAGACGAGATGTTCCTCGTCGTCGAGGGCTCCTTCGACATGGAGCTGCGCGACCGGACCGTCCGCCTTTCCGCCGGCGAGCTCTTCGTCGTCCCCCGAGGCGTCGAGCACCGTCCCGTTGCCGAAAAGGAAGCCCACGTCCTCCTCTTCGAGCCCGTGGCGACTCTCAATACCGGCGATGCCGGCGGACCGCTGACGCGGAGGGTGCTCGACCGGATCTGAGATCCGCCGCGCAGGGAGGACGAAACGTGACGGTGCTCGACACCATCGGCCGAACGAGGCTCATTCCGCTCCAGCACATGGTCCCGGAGGAGAGCGCCAGGATTCTGGTCAAGCTGGAATACGAAAACCCGACCGGGAGCATGAAGGACCGCATGGCGCTCGCGATGGTCGAGGCGGCCGAGGCGGATGGACGGCTGCGGCCGGGCGGCTCGGTGGTCGAGTACACGGGCGGAAGCACGGGCGTGTCGCTCGCCTTCGTGTGCGCCGCGAAGCGCATCCCTCTTCAGATCGTGACATCGGAGGCGTTCAGCAAGGAGAAGCGGGACCACATGACGGCGCTGGGCGCCCGCCTCACACTCGTCGCCAGCCCGACCGGCGGGACGACGAAGGCTCTGACCCTCGAGATGATCGAGACCGCGAGAAGGCTCGCCTCCGCTCCCGGGAGCTACTGGACGGATCAGCTGAACAACACGGATCAGCTCTCCAGCTACGAGCGGATGGGCGAGGAGATCTGGGAGCAGGCCGACGGGCAGGTCAGCGCCTTCGTCCAGAGCGTCGGCACTGCCGGGTCATTGCGGGGGATCTCTACACGCCTGCGAGTCCATGACGAGGCCGTGCACATCGTCGCGGTGGAGCCCGAGGAGTCGGCCGTGCTGTCGGGCAGGCCGAGCGGGTCTCACAAGATCGAAGGCACCGGCGTCGGGTTCATCGTGCCGTTGTGGACCGAGACGCTCGCCGACGAGATCCAGACGATATCGACTCAGGAAGCGATGGCGACCGCCCGGCGCCTCGCCCGGCAGGAAGGCATCTTTGCCGGCACCTCCACCGGGGGCAAACGTGGCGGTGGCGTTGCGGGTCGCCGATCGTCTGGGACCCGGCCAGACCGTGGTCACGGTGGCCGTCGATTCAGGGATGAAGTACCTGAGCACGGCGTTGTACGCCACCGCATGAAGAGGCCGCTCCGAAAACGGCGCGACTACGGCTCCTCGTTGTACAGACGCGATCTCATCGAGAGAGTCACGAGCACGAGGAGCGGAAGAACAGCCGCGAGCCCGGCGAAGAAAGTCGAGCTGCTCTTCAAGGCGAAGCACGCGAGCACGAATCCGATGGGGGCGGCGCCCGTGTCGCCGAGGAAGATCTTCGCCGCGTAGGCGTTGAAGGGCAGGAACCCGAGAAGCGCGCCCGCCAGAACGAGCACGCACGAAGCCGCGACGGGTTCGCCTGCCAGCAGGAAGACCGCGCCGAGGCTGGCGGCCGAGATCAGGGCGAGCCCCGCGGAAAGGCCGTCCATGCCCTCCACGCCGTCCAGCCCGTCCACGAGGATGAACGCATTCGTGATCCCGACGATCCAGAGCGCGGAGAGCGGCACGGCGAAGAGCTTGATGTAGAGGGGGACGCCGAGAAAGTAGATCTCGTGGTCCAGGACGACGCCGGCGGATACGGCGATGAGCGCGCCGATCAGGTGGGCGACGGCCTTCCAGTGCGCGCGCACGCCCCGGATGTCGGCGAGAAGCGAGATGGCGACGACGGGCACGAGCCCGATGGCGATGCCGCTCGCAAGAGGCTCGTCGAGGCCGAGGGGCGGGTTGAACACCCCTCTCTCCCAGGCAAGAAGGACCGCCCCGCTCGCGGTGAGGACCGCGAGGCCGCCCAGCCGCGGCATCGGCGGGCGATGGACCCTCCGCGGGTCGGGCTCCTCGATCGCCCCAAGCCTCAACGAGACCCACCTCGCGATGGGCGTCAGGCAGAACCCAAGGAGCGTTGCCAGCGCCACGGGAGCGATGACGGCGAGGAGCGTCACGTTGCGCGGGGGATTGTAAGGCAGCGGGCCCGGAATGGAACCCATGATCCGGGATCCGCGGCGCATAAGATGCCGGCGTGGGCCGCCTCCCCTTCGCCGTCCCGCTTGCCCTCCTCCTCTTCGCCCGCGCCGCCGACGGCGGGCAGGTCCTGAAGTACTCCGAGGAAGGCATCCGCAAGGGCAAGGCCTACCGCTCGGCCGTCACGCTCCGCGCCGCGCCCGAGGGCATCCGCGTGGAGGCCGTCGAATCCGGGGAATCCGGACCGCCGAAAACGTACGTGTTCATCTACAGCGCCAGGGACGACAAGGTCTACCCCGTCGATCCGCCGACCGGCCCCGTGATCTCCGCCGCGACGATCGCCGTCGTCGAGGAGCGGGCGCGCGGCTCGGGCCACCATCGCAAGCCGGGCTCGTTCACCGTGACGCCGCTACACACGACACACGAGGTCGGCGGCTTCATGTGCAGCGCCTGGGCGGTGCGCCGCGCCGGCCGGACGACCCGGATCGTGTATCTGGCCGAGCCCGCGGCTGTCGGCGTCGACGCATCCACCCGGGCGAACCTCAGGCGCATGGGCGCCCTCTTCGTGCCTTTCATGAACGCGATGCGACTCGCCGAGGGCGACCTCGACGAAGGGTTCAACACCCACGCGCTCGACCAGGGCTTTCCAGTCCGCGAGCTCGAGTCGAAGGACGGCACCGTCGAGCTGGACTCGCGTCTGGTCTCCGTGAGGAACGCGGAACTGTCTCCGGACCTCTTCCGCGTCCCAGAGCCGCCGGCCCCGGCCGATGCGAGGACCGCGGCGCCCGCGACCACCCAGGCTCCCGACCGCTCGATCACGCTCGAGGGCTGGGCGCTGCGCGGCATGCCCGACGCCGGGCGGCCGTGGACGGGCGCCGACTACGACGCCGCGGCGGGCCTCCTCGAGACGATCGCCGGGGAGGACGCCGCCCGTCTCCCGCGCGAGAACAGCCCCGCCTCCGGGAGACTCTTCCGCCGCTTCGTGGATTCCCGCAACCTCGCATCCGTCCGCGGCGCCGGCACCGCGGACGAGCGCGCGCTCGCCGGCGCGGGCGTCCTCTCGGGCGCCGACCGGATCAGCCTCGTCTACGCCCGCGCGTACCGCGACGACGCGACGCGCGGCGGGGAGCTCGCCGTCCTCATGGCCTACACGCTCCTCGCGGCCCGGGAGGTCGTGCCGCTCGCCGACGCCGCCGTCGCCGCCGCTCCGGAGAGGGACCGGCACCGCGCGGCGCGCCTGGAGAGCCGGAGGAGGACGCACGAGGCTCTCGCGTCGGTCGTGAACGCGTGTCTCGCGAGCCTCGCGGCGCCCGGCGGCTTCCGCCCCGCGGAGCGTCTGCGCCTCGCGCGCGCGATCGAGGAGCACGTCCCCGCGCTGAGCGCGTACCTGCCGGCCGGAGGCCGGCGGGAGCTGCCCGCGCGACTGAAGAGGATGGCGGCCGCCGAACAGGACCCCGCCGTGAAGGACGTCCTCGACCGCGTCGGCGCCGTCCTCGCGAGGCCGCGCGCGAAGGCGGCGTGAGACCCGCGCGCCCGACCGCCCTCGCGGCCTGCGTCCTCCTGCTCGCGTCCTGCGGCGCGCCCCGGGACCCCGTGACGGAGTGCCTGAAGGGCGCCGTCGCCGCCGCCGAGAAACGCGACGCGGACGGCGTCATGGCCCGCGTGGCCGAGGGGTTCCGCGACGCCGAGGGCGGAGGCAGGGCGGACGCCGCCGCGCTCGTGCGCCGGTACCTCGCAGCTTACGAGTCCCTCTCGCTCACGCTCTCGGACGTCGCCGTCGAGCGCGGGCCCGCCGCCGCGCACGCGAAGTTCAGGGTGCGGATGTCGGGCAGGCCGCGCGCCGTGGGCGGGCTGGACGGACTCCTCCCCCGCTCGTCTCGCTGGAGCTTCGACGTGCGCCTCGCGGCCGGCCCGGGCGGCTGGAAGATCGCCTCCGCGGCCTGGAGCCGGCTGGAGGACGGAAACTGAGGGAAACCGCCGCTCTGCGCGGCCCCGCGCCGCGCTAGTCTCCGGGCTATGCGCCACTTCCTCGAACAGGTCCCCTGGCCGCTCGCGATCCTCGCCGCGCTGACGCTCGGCCTCGCGCCGTTTCGCCCGCCGCACATCGTCGAGAAGCTCCAGATGCTTCACCGCGGGATGCCCCTGAGGCCGATCGACTGGCTCGATCTCGCGATGCACGGCGCGCCGTGGCTTCTCGTGATCCTCAAAGGAGCGTTCGCGCTGAAGCGCTGACGGCCGTCCTCGTCTCCGT
>CAWEJK010000001.1:0-113822 GCA_963809425.1 Thermoanaerobaculia bacterium | reverse complement strand
TCTCTCGACGCTGCTCACGCTCTTCGTCGTGCCGGCTGCCTACAGCGCGGTGAACGACGCGCTGGAGTGGAACCGGGCGCGCCGCCAGGGCGCGCCTCGACTCCTCGGCCAGAGCCCCTAGCGAGCGGCGGCCTCGCGCGCCAGGCTCAGCTCCCGGCGCGCGTCGTCGAGCTTGCGGCGGGCGGCCGCCGTGTCCTCCGACGTCATGCCTTTCCGCACGGCGGCGTCGTCCACGGCGCGCCGCGCGGCCCGCACGTCGGCCTCGGCGCCCTTCAGGCGGGCGTTCCGCTCCGAAGGGGCCCGCCTCCCAGCGCGCGCTTCGGTTGCGGGCGCAACCTCGGGCATCCCCGACGCCCCCGACACCGAGAGGGTCCCGCCCGCCACGCCCTTCTTGCCGAGCTTGCGCTCGCGCGCGAGGTCGGCGAGCGTCTTCGGCTTCGCCGAGACGGCCGTGGACGCAGCGCCGAGGGCCGGTGCGGGCGTCGCCGCCGGCGTCGCCGAAACCACCTGGGCGAGCAGCAGAAATTCGAGCATGGGGAGCAACGAGTATTCTACTCCGCGATGCGCCTGCGGAAGCTCGCCCTTCACGAAGTCGGGCCGCGCGACGGCCTCCAGGGGGAGCGGCAGACGGTCCCGACCGCGACGAAGCTCGCGTGGATCGGGAGCCTTCTCGCCTCGGGTGTCGACATCGTGCAGGTCGGCTCGTTCGTCCACCCGGAGAAGGTCCCGCAGATGGCCGACACGGACGAGCTGTTCCGGATGCTCTCGGCGAGGCCGGACGCGGGTTCGAGCATCCTCTCCGGTCTCATCCTGAACGAGAAAGGTCTCGAGCGGGCGCTCGCGTGCGGCGTCGAGCTCGTCTGCATGGGCGTCTCGGCGAGCGACACCCACAGCCGGAAGAACACCGGAATGGGGACCGCCGAGGCGACGCGCCGGATCCTGGCGACCGCGAAGAAGGCGGTCGCGGCGGGCAAGGCCGTCCAGGTCTCGGTCCAGTCGGCGTTCGGCTGCGGCTTCGAGGGTCCGGTCCCCGAAGAGCGAGTCCTTTCGATCGTCAAGGAGTATCTCGACGCGGGCCTCGAGAGGATCTTGCTCGCCGATACGGCGGGTCACGCAGGGCCCGAGCAGGTCGAGAGGCTCTTCGGGGCGATCGTCGCTCTCGCGCCCGACGTCGAGCCTGCCTGCCACTTTCACGACACGTACGGGCTCGGAATGGCGAACGTCTGGGCGGCGATGCGCTCCGGCGTCGTTTCATTCGACTCCTCTTTCGCCGGCCTCGGCGGCTGCCCGTTCACGAAGGTCGCCGCGGGAAACGTCGCCACCGAGGACCTCGTCCACGGCTGGCAGAGGTCGGGGCGCAGGTTGGACGTGAAGCTCGACGTCCTGATCGACGTCGCGCGATCGGTCTCGGCCTTCTTCGGACGCGAGATGCCGGGCAGGGTTTACAGGACCGGGCCGGTCCCGACGGCGCCGAAGATCGCGGACGTCCGCGCGTGAAGCGCAAGGCGCTCGACGGGGTCCGCGTCGTCGACCTGACGAACGTTCTCTCGGGGCCGTTCGCCACGCTCCACCTCTCGCTCCTCGGCGCCGAGGTGATCAAGGTCGAGAACCCGCTCGACGGAGACCTCGCGCGCAAGCTCGGCAACGTCCCGAAGCTGAACAAGGAGCTGATGGGGACGAGCTTCCTCGCGCAGAACGCGAACAAGAAGTCGATCACGCTGAACCTGAAGAAGAACGAGGCCAAGGAGATCTTCCTGAAGCTCGTCGCAGAGTCCGACGTCGTCGTCGAGAACTTCCGCCCCGGCGTGATGACCCGACTCGGGATCGGGTGGGACGCGTTACGCACGGCGAACCCGCGCCTCGTCTACTGCGCGATCTCCGGCTTCGGCCAGGACGGGCCCGACGCCGACAAACCTGCTTACGACCAGATCATCCAGGGGCTCTCCGGGACGATGGCCCTCAACGGCGACGAGCGGCTGAACCCGCTCCGCTGCGGTTTCCCGGTCTGCGACACGGTCGGCGGGCTGACGGCGGCGTTCGCGATCATGACCGCTCTTTACCACCGCGAGCGGACCGGCGAGGGGCAGATGATCGACGTCGCGCTCCTCGACGCGATCATGCCGCTGATGGGCTGGGTCGCCGCGAACCTCCTGATCGGCGGCCAGCAGCCGGTTCTGATGGGGAACGACAACTTCACGGCCGCGCCGAGCGGCGTCTTCAGGACCCGGGACGGTCACATCAACATCGCGGCGAACAAGCAGGAGCAGTGGGAGGCGGTCTGCGACGCCCTCGACGTCGCCGAGCTCAAGTCGGACCCCCGGTTCTCCGAGCGGGACGCGAGGAAGAAGAACCGCAAGGCGTTGACGCCGCTCCTGGAGGTGAAGCTGGCCGCGAAGACGACGAAGGAGTGGGTGGATCTCCTGAACGCCCGGGACGTCCCGTCGGGCGAGATCCTCGGGCTCGACGAAGCGCTCCACCAGCCGCAGGTCGTCCACCGCGGGACCCTCCGGACGGTCGAGGCGCCGGGCATCGGGCCGATTCCTCTCTTCAACTTCCCCGCGCTCTTCCTTTCGACGCCGGCGGCGATCGAGACTCCTCCGCCGCGGCTCGGCGAGCACACGGCGGAGGTCCTCGGCCGGCTCGGCTATTCAGAATCCGACCTCGCGAGGCTGAAGCAGAGCGGAGTCATTTGACAGAGGAGGCCCCATGTCTCTTTTCCACGCCCGGCGCGCCTCGTCGATCGTCACGAGCGTCCTCGTTCTGCTCGCGTGCGCCCCGGCGCTGGCCGACGTGCTCGTCTTCGACCGGGCGGCGAAGTCCGTCAGCCGCCTCGACCCGGTGTCGCTCGCCGTCAAAGCCTCCGCGGCACTGCCGGATGTCCCGACGCGAGCTGTCGTCTCGCCCGACGGGAAGACGGTCGTCGTCCTCTGCCGGGGAGAGGGGGACGAGAAGTACGACGGCTTCAGGGCGAAGACGAAGTCGCAGGCCGTCGTCCTCGAGGCCGGCACGCTGAAAGAGAAAGCCCGGCTGGAGCTGGGGTGGGGGCTCGGGACATCCGTCTGGGACGCCGCGGGGACGACCCTCGTCGTCCTCGCTCCCGGCTTCCCTTCGACGGACCCGGGGAAGCGCAAGCCGGCCACGGTCGTCTCGATCGATCGCGAGGGGAAGGCGCGGCGCGTCCCCGTCGAGCGCGCGGCAGTCGACATGGCGATCTCGCCCGACGGGTCGATGGCTGCCGTACTTTCGTCGAAGGTCGAGGGGCCTGCCCAGCTCTCCTTCTGCGACCTCGCCGCCGGGACGGCGGGTGGTCCCATCCTTCTCGCAGGGGAACCGAAGGAGCTGCTGCTGGCGCCCGACGGCGCGACGCTCTACTCCCTCTCCCGCGGAAAACCGAAAGGATTCGGCAACGTCCAGGGTTCGCTCGCGGTCTTCTCCTTCCTCGAGCGGAAGAAGGTCGCCGAGTTGAAGCTCGGCGCGATCACAGGCATCGGCGGGTTCGAGAAGGGCGGGCGGCTGATCCTGGGCGGCGCGAAGGCCGGCGAGGTGAAGGAGCACAGGATCTACGTCGTCAAGGGGGCCGCCGTCGAATACGACGTGGCCGGTCCGGACGCTCCGAAGACCTTCCGCTTCGCGCCCGACGGCCGGACCGCGTGGGCCCTCGGGTGGAACTCCGCCTCCGTCGATTTCGGTGACTTCAGCGCGGCCCCCGTCGTGACCCTCTCGAAGCTTCCCGGCGCCATCTCCACCGAGTGGACCCCGGACGGGAAGCTCGCCCTCGTGTACGACTCGGACGGGAAGTCCATCAGCCAGGTCCTCGTCTTCGAGCTGCCGGGAGGCAAGAAGCTGAAGTCCTTCGACACGGCGTCGTTCGGCTCGCGCCTCGGGGCAGGTCTGATGGCTGGCGCGGCGACGATCGCCTCGATCGAGTCGGGGCGGCGAGACGCGCAGGCCCACGGGCGCTCGACGTACACCTACTCGATCTACGGCATGAAGACCGACGTCCCCCACGGTTCCGTGATCGTCATCCGCCCCGACGGGAAGGTCGCGTTCGTCTACGACCCGATCGGGAGCGAGGTCGTCTCGATCGATCTCGAGAAGCTGGCAAAGGGGAAGCGGCAGAACGCGGGAAGCGGGTCGCGCGGGCTCTTCCTGACCGGGGGCGGCAAGACCCTCCTCGTCGCCGCGGACAACGGCCTGAGCGTTTTCGACACGACGCTGTTCGGACCCGCGGTCCTCACGAAGACGGACGGCCCGGCCGACCTCGCGATGGGTCCCTCGGGCGAGGCGTTCCTCCTGGCGAAGGGGCTGGTGGCGGTCGTCGATCCGGCGACGGGAAAGGTGGGAGCGCAGACGAGCTCGTTCCGGGAACCGGCGGTCGGCGCTTTCGTTCCTTGACCTCTATCCCAGCGTCACGACCTTGCTCTTCGGAGCGCAGAAGCCGGGACGCACCGTGACGCGGATCTTCGCGCCGCTCTTCAGGCCGAGCACGGACAACGGCACGCCGAGGCGAACGACATTGAGATCCCGCTCGGCCTTCGGGAACCAGCCGTTCATCTCGTCGGAGCCGAGCCGCTCCTCGCCCTTCGAGATCGACGGGTCGAGGACCTGCCGGTTGACGTTCCCGCCTTCCTCGGTGCGGACCGACGTCCCGATCTCCATCAGGCCGATCACGTATTCGGCGCCGCCCGTTCCGAGGTCGCCCGACACGCCCGACCTGGCGGGAAGCCCCGTCTTCCTGTTGTTGTCCACGTCCAGGTAGATCTCGACGTCGGCCGAGACCTTCTTCGCCCCCTCGCTGAACCCGCCGAGATACGCCCCGACGGGTTTCGGGTAGAAGACGGACCAGACGAAATCGCTCCCTTCGGTCTTCACGTTGACGTCCACGGCGCCCGCGAGCGCGTCGCACGGGACCGAGAGCGTCGTGCCGCCGGAGGGCTGCCTCTTCTCCCATTTGTCGCCCAGCAGCGCCGCGCACTCCTCGCACTTCGACTCTTTCGCGAGGTCGAGCGCCGTCCGGCCTTCCTTCGTCTTGGCGGTGACGTCGGCGCCTGCCCTGAGAAGAGCCATCAGCGTGTCCGTGTTCCCGCGGTTCGCGGCCACCATCAGGGCGGTCACGCCGTCCTTGTCCCGGCCGTTCACGTCGGGCTTCGCCTTCAGGACGCGCTCGACGGTCCCCATGTCGTCGCCGATCGCCGCGAGGACGAGCGGCGTCGTGCCCTTGAGGCCCCTGGATTCGAAGGTGGCGCCGGCCGCGAGAAGAGCCTCGATGCTCGTCGAATTCCCGTGCTGCACGGCGAGAAGGACCGCCGTCTTGCCGTCCGTGGCCTCGACCTTCGGGTCCGCGCCGGCCTTCAGCAGATCCGCCACGCAGAACGAGGAGCTGTAGAAGGCGGCGTACATCAGCGCCGTCCAGTTGTCGTTGTCCACCGCATTGACTTCGGCCTTGGCGGCGAGGAGGTCGCCGAAGTGCTCGTTCTTCCCGTAGCGGGCCGCGAACATCAGGGGCGTCATGCCGTCCTCGCTCTTCACGTTCACGGACGCCTTCGCCTTCAGCAGCGCCCGGATGACCTCCCGCCCGTTGAACGAGTTCTCGACGATCGCGTACGTGATCGCCGTGACGCCGTGCTCGTCCGGCCCGTCGACCTTCGCGCCCGCCGCGAGCGCTCTCTCGACGTCCTTCGCGTGGCCGCCCTTGGCGGCGTCGAACAGGCTGCGCTGGGCCTTGCTGACGGCCCTCTTGGCCGCCGGCTTTGGGGGAGCAGCGGCCGCGGGGAACGCGAGCACCGCGCACAGAACAGCGAGAGCAAGTCTCCTCGATGACATGAAACGTTTCCTTTCGCCTTGAAAGCGTACACCCGCCGGACGCTACCGCGTCACGGGTCCGATGTCCGACGGCGGAGTCTTCAGCGTGAGCGCCGCAGCCGATGCGCCGCCAGAACGAGAAGCGAGAGTCCGTACGCGACGAGTCCCGCGGCCACGAGGGCGAAGAGGACGGGTCCTGCCTCCGATCTCTTGATCGTCCGCAGCGCCGCCCCCGTGCCGCTGAGCGCCCGGGGGTTCGCCTCGAGACCCGCCCGGAAGACGGAGTACCCCGCCACCGCGATGACGGCGCCGTGCGCGAACACGCCTACGCGCGCGAGCACGGTGGTCCACCCTTTCTGGCCGCGAGCCATGATCGCCGCGGTGAAATCCGCGGGAAGCCTGTCCAGGAGCGCCCGCGCCATCTCGACGCCGCCCGCGACGACGGCGATCGCGCCTCCGAGCTCGAGGGCGCCGCGTCCCCACGCCGTCGCGACGAGGCGGGATCCCAGCTCGCGCAGCGCCGCGGCGTCCCCGCCCGCGCGCAGATCGAGAAGGATGCGGACGGCGGCGATCGCGAGAAGGAGGTTTCCGAGCGCGCTCGCGACGTACCCGATCTGGGCGAAGCGCCGGCGCGTGCGCACGCACTGCGCCGCGCGGAATAGGACGAAGGCGAACAGGCCGGCGGCGACGACCGCGAGGGCGAAGCGTCCACCCCATCCGGTGAGCGTTTTGGCGAGCGCGTCCGCGGGCCCGTTCGCGCGGCCGTGCTGGAGGATCGCCACGCGCGCCGCGATCCCTCCCACCAGGATGTAGACGACCCCGCGCGCGAAGTAGCCGAAACGCGCGAGCGCCTCGGGGACGCCCTCTTCCGCTCGAAGAGCCGCTGCCGTCACGCGCGCCATTCTAGGAGTCGCTCCCGCAGTTCGGGGCGACAGCGTCTCAGGCGTAGAATCCCCCGCTGTCGGAACACGGAAGTTCTCGACTGAAGGAGAAACACATGAAGAGGTTTTTCGCGGCATTTTTCGTCTTCGCCCTCGTCGCGCTCGCCGCCACGCCCGTCGCGGCCAGCGAGGCGAAGGAACAGACCTGGAAGGACGTCTCCGTCACCGACCACATGTGCTTCGACAAGGTGAAGGACGCCCCCGACAAGCACACGAAGGAATGCATGCTGAAGTGCGAGAAGTCGGGCTACGGCATCATCGTCGGCGAAGGGAAAGCGAAGAAGTTCGTCGAGTTCGACGACAATGGAAACAAGCTGACGGCCGCGGCTCTCAAGGCCTCCAAGAAGACCGACGGCCTGAAGGCGACGGTCGTCGGTGAAATGGACGCGAAGGTCATCAAGGTCAAGTCGATCACGTTCGCGGACTGAGGCCTGACCCTTCGGGTCGCCTCGGGCCAGTCCGCCGATGACCGGGAAGACCCTTCACGCGGACGTCGTCATCGCGGGCGCGGGGCTCGCCGGGCTCGTGGCCGCGCACGAGCTGCTCGAGCACGGAAAGACCGTTCTCCTCCTCGACAAGGACGTGCCCGGGAAGCTCGGCGGCCTCGCGAAGGAATCGTTCGGAGGCGTGCATCTCATCGGCACGCCGCATCAGAAAAGAGCCGGGATCGCCGACTCGCCCGAGCTCGCGCTCCGGGACTGGCTCTCGTACGCGCGGTTCGGCGAGGGCGATGCCTGGCCGCGCCGCTGGGCGCAGCTCTACTGCGACCGATCGCTGGATCTGATCCACGCCTATCTCGACGGCGTCGGGGTGAAGTTCCTGCCGGTCGTGAACTGGCCTGAACGCGGAGTCTTCGGGCCCGGCAACACCGTGCCCAGGTGGCACATCGCGTGGGGGACGGGCCACGCCATCATCGAGCAGGTCCTGCGCGCGCTCGGGGCGCATCCGCAGGCGGCCCGCCACACGATCCTCTTCCGGCACGCCGTCGAGGATCTCGAGATCGCGAACGGACGCGTGACGGGCCTCGTCGGCACCGACCTCGAGGGCGGCGGCCGGTTCGTCGCGCGCGGCGATCGGGTCGTGATCGCGACGGGCGGGATCTGCGGAGGCGACCTCTCGAGGGTGCGGGCGAACTGGTTCGCACCCTGGGGCGCTCCCCCGAAAGTCCTGCTCAACGGGGCGCACCCCTTCGGAGACGGGACGATGCACGACGCGGTCGCGCGGGCCGGGGGCAACCTCACGCACCTCGACAGACAGTGGCACTACGCGGCCGGAATTCACCATCCCGCGAAGCGCAAGCCGAACGACGGCCTTTCGCTCGTCCCCCCTCGCTCGGCTCTCTGGCTGAACGCGAAGGGAGAGCGCATCGGTCCCGTGCCCCTCGTCGGCTCGACCGACACGCGGTTCCTCGTGGAGAACATCCTCCGTCAGCCCGGTCAGTATTCGTGGCAGGTCATGAACAACGCGATCGCGAAGAAGGAGCTCGCGGTCTCGGGCTGCGACTACATGACGGCGTTCCGGTACCAGCGAAAGCTCCTGATGGCGCGGCAGCTGCTGTTCGGAAACCAGGAGCTCGTCGATCGCCTGACCGCGGAGTGCCCGGACGACATCGTCACAGCGCGCTCGCTCGAAGAGCTCGTCGACCGGATGAACGAACGCAACCTCGACGGACTGCGCACGGACCTTGCGACCGTCCGGGCCGTCATCCACGACTACGACGCGCAGATCGACAGGGGGCCGGCCTACTTCACCGACGACCAGCTGCGGCGGATCGGGAACTTCCGTCAGTACCGCGGCGATCGGCTGCGCGTGTGCAACTTCCAGAAGATCCTCGACCCGCGCGCGAGGCCTCTCATCGCGATCCGGGAGTTCATCCTCTCGCGCAAGAGCCTCGGGGGCATCCAGACCGACCTCGGGTGCCGGGTCCTCGACGCCGCGGGCGCGGCGATCGACGGCCTCTACGCGATCGGCGAGGCGGCGGGATTCGGCGGCGGAGGCATCCACGGCATGGGCTCCCTGGAGGGAACGTTTCTCGGGAGCTGCGTCCTGACGGGACGCGTCGCGGCGCGTACGATCGCGGGGGTCCCCGCATGACGAAGCTCCTGAAGCTCGGCGCGAAGAAATCCGGAGCCTGGCTCGTGCGCCACGCGCTGGAGCAGCTTCCCGTCACGCACACGTTCGGGATCCCGGGCGTCCACAACACCGAGATCTACGACGAGCTCAACCGGTCCGCGAAGATCCAGCCCGTCCTCGTCACGCACGAGGCGGGAGCGGCTTTCGCGGCCGACGGGATCAGCCGCACGAACGCGGGCGCCATCGGAACGCTTCTGATCGTGCCCGCCGCCGGGCTCACGCACGCGATGAGCGGCATCGGCGAGGCCTTCCTCGACGGCATTCCGCTGCTCGTGATCTCCGGAGGGACGCGCACGGACGTCCCGTTCCGGTACCAGCTTCACGAGATCGACATGCACGCGCTCCTCGAGGGCCTGACGAAAGGCTCGTGGCATCCGATGACACACGCCGAGATCGTGCCCGCGATCTTCGCGGCCTACCGCGCGGCCGTGTCGGGCGTGCCCGGCCCCGTGTTCGTCGAGATCCCGGTGAACCTGCAGCTCTTCCAGGAGACCGTCGAGGAGGTTCCGGAGTTCGAGGCGCCGCCGGCGCCCGAGAGTCCTTCGGCGAGCCTCCTCCACGCGGCGGTCGATCTCCTCGCGGCGGCCGAATCTCCGGGCATCTTCGCGGGATGGGGCGCGGTCGACGTGTCGGACGACGTTGCGCGCATCGCCGAGCGGCTCGGGGCTCCGGTCTCGACGACGCTCCAGGGCCTCTCGGCCTTTCCGGCCACGCATCCCCTGCACACCGGAATGGGGTTCTCGCGCGCCTCGGTGCCGGCCGCCGAGAACGCGTTTCGGAGCTGCGACGCGCTGCTGGCCATCGGGACGCGCTTCGCGGAGATTCCGACGGGCAGCTTCGGGTGCGTCGTGCCCGAAAACCTCGTGCACGTGGACATCGATCCCGCGGTCCTCGGCGCAAACTATCCCGCGAAGGTCGCGATCGCGGGAGACGCGCGCGCCGTCGTGCCGGGACTTCTCGCCCGGCTCGTCGAGCGGGGAATCGAGCGCCCGGAGAGGCGACGGCGGCAGGAGGCGCGGATCGCCGTCGACAAGAGGGCGTACCGCGACGAATGGCTCGCCCGAAGCACCGACCGGGTCAGCCCGGCCCGCTTTTTCGCCGCGCTGCGCGAGCTCCTCGAGGACGACGCCGTCACCGTCGTCGACGACGGCAACCACACGTTCCTCGCGGCCGAGCTCTTCCCCGTCACGAAGCCACGCCACTTCGTGAGCCCGACGGACTTCAATTGCATGGGCTACGCGGTGCCTGCCGCGATCGGATCGAAGCTGGCCCGGCCGGACCGGCAGGTCGTCGCGATCGTGGGCGATGGGGCGTTCCTCATGACCGGCCTCGAGATCGTCACCGCGACGACGCATCAGGCGGGCGTCGCGTTCTTCGTCTTCCACGACGGCGAGCTGTCGCAGATCTCGCAGGGACAGGAGATTCCCTACAATCGCAAGACCTGCACCGTGCTCGGGGAGATCAGGCTCGAGGGCATCGCGCTCGCGACCGGCGCCGCATTCGTCTCCATCCGGGACGACGCGGGAATCCACGCAGGCATCGCCGAGGCCCTGCGCGTCGCCGGCACCGGCAGGCCC
Organism: Thermoanaerobaculia bacterium; assembly: GCA_963809425.1. Lineage (GTDB taxonomy): Bacteria > Acidobacteriota > Thermoanaerobaculia > UBA5066 > UBA5066 > Fen-183. The sequence continues at coordinate 103,369 of CAWEJK010000001.1, read as the reverse complement.
GTCGTCGTGGACGTCGCGATCGACTACGGAAAACGCACGCGCTTCACGCAGGGGGTCGTGAGCACCGTGCTCAAGCGCTTCCCGCTGGGCGACAGGCTCCGCTTCGTGGGGCGCGCCCTCGCGCGCAAGATCACCGGCTGACGGACTCCCCGCGTGCCGAGTTCGTGTGAAGAGCCGCCGCCCCTTCGCGGGGTGCGGAAATCAAGCGCTCGTGGTCCAGGAGCGCCCGTCCGCGCGAAACTCTCCTTGACTGGACGCCTTTCGCGCCCTATTGATTAGTCAGCCCCGCGCGCCGGATTTCACGGCGGGGCCGGTCGGAAGGCTCACAGGCAAGGTCATCAAGCTGCCACAGCGCGTCCGGGATTCGGAACGGCAGCGCAGGACCAGCGCACAGCACGCGCAAAGCCGCTCCGCCGCCGGCAGGCCCCTAACGGGGTTCACCGGAGCCCGGGGGAACCGGCGCCCCTCGGGCTCTCTTGCTTATTAAACTCGGCGTCGAGGTGGTCCCATGGCCAGAGTGGTCGTTCGCTATTGCCAGTACTGACTGACCGGTCTCCACGCCGTCCGTGTGGCGGCGAAGCTCAGGCGAGAGCTCGGTATCGACGTGGACGCCGTGCATGGACGTTACGGCGAATTCAAGGTCCTCGTCGACGGCGACACCGTGATAGACGGCGGAGCCTTCGTGATGCTGGGTGCCGTTCCGTCCGCCCGCAAGGTCCTTGCGGCGGTTCGCGCACGCCTCGCCTCATGACCGGCGAAATTCTTCGACGGACGAGCGAGACTGGAAGAATTCAGCGAGCGAATCCTCCGGCTAGTCCCGCCGCACCGCGGCTCCGTTCTTGCCTCTGGATTGATCGATGCGACCGGGACACGGGCCGGGAATGAAGGAATGAACGAGGATTTCGTCGTCACGTGCCCGTACTGCGGAGAGGGCGTGGACGTGCGCCTCGAGCCGGACGTCGAGGGCAGCCTCGTGCAGGACTGCGAGGTGTGCTGCAACCCCTGGCTGCTCCGCGTCGAGGGCGAGGACGACGAGCGCACCGTGACGGCGACGCGAGCGGACGGCTCGGAATAGCTCGGCGGTAACCATGACGATGCTCTTCGAGTCGCGCGAGGCTCGCGACGGCCGCTCTTCTGAAGCGCGGTCGTTAGACGTCCTTTGGAAGACCCCCCAGGCACAACCGTCTAAAGTTCTCAGCAGAGAGCATCCCTCGAACCGGAGGATGAATGAACATCAACATCGTCACCCTGATCGCGGTTGTGGCAGCAATCTCATCTGCGCAGGACCGCGCGGTACCAGTCGAGGAGGAACCGCATCACAAGACGGTACTGAAGAACGATTACGTGCAGGTCTTTCGCGTGACTCTCGAGCCCGGAAAGAGCACGCTGATGCACACGCACGCGCATGACGACGCGGCAGTTCGTTTGAGCAAAGCGACGGTGACGGCTGACAGCCCCGGAGAGCCGACTGGTGCACCCGAATTCGTGTATCCGGGTCTCGTGTCGGCGCGAGAAAATGCGAAGAAGCCGCATACGCATCGGGTCAACAACATTGGCGCGACCCGGTTTGACGTCATCGACGTGCAGATCCTGAAGCGGCCGGACGGTGCAGCGTCGCCCCCGCTTACCGCACCCGCGGCGGAGAATCCGCAGATGCGGGTATACCGTTACGACCTTGAGCCGGGCGCTGGATCGGCGCAGCACACCCACGCGCGTCCCTACCTGCTCGTGGCCTCGACCGACATGAACCTGCGCATGACGTCGCCCGAGGGCGGGTCCATGGCGCATCCGGTCAAGGCCGGCGACTTCCATTGGGTTCAGGCTTCCGTGACGCACACGCTCATCAATGAAGGCCGAGAGAAAGGCGTGCTCGTTGAATTCGAACTTAAATGACGCTGAGGCCGGTGCGCGCCGAACGCCTCGCTCGGAATAACTCCTTCTAGGCGCGCGCCGGCACGGCCCCGTCCGCCGGCGCCCGCCGCCGCGCGCGGAAGCGCGCGGAGAGCGACTCGAACCCGAGATAGACGACCGGTGTGATGTAGAGCGTCAGGACCTGCGAGACGACGAGCCCGCCGATGACGGCGAGGCCGAGCGGCTGGCGGGACTCGCCGCCGCGCCCGAGGCCGAGCGCGATCGGGAGCGTCCCCGCGAGCGCCGCCATCGTCGTCATGAGGATCGGCCGGAAGCGCGTGATCGAGGCCGTGAAGATCGCCTGTTCGGGCTCCATCCCCTGGCCGCGCTGCGCCTCGAGCGCGAAGTCGATCATCATGATCGCGTTCTTCTTCACGATCCCGATCAGCATGACGAGGCCGAAGAACGCGTAGACGTTCAGGTCCTTGCCGAAGAGGATCAGCGTGAGGATCGCGCCGACGGCCGCCGACGGCAGCCCGGACAGGATCGTGAGCGGGTGGACGAAGCTCTCGTAGAGGACGCCGAGGACGAGGTAGATCACGAGGACGGCGACGACGAGGAGGACGGACATCCCCTTGAGCGACGACTGGAAAACCTGAGCCTGGCCCTGGAAGCTCGTCGTGATCGTGCCCGGCAGCGTCTCCCTCGCGATTTTCGAAACGGCGTCCGTCGCCTGGCTCAGCGCGACGCCCTTCCCGAGGTTGAAGGAGATCGTCGCGGACGGGAGCTGGCCGAGGTGGGCGACGAGGAGCGGTCCCACGCTCGTCGCAGACGTCGCGACCGCGTTCAGCGGGACGAGCGTCCCGTTCGAGGAGCGCACGTAGAGGGACGCGAGGTCCGCCGGACCGCGCTGGTCCTGCGGCTTGACCTCCAGGATGACCCGGTACTCGTTCGTCGCCGTGTAGATCGTCGAGATCTGGCTCGTCCCGTACGCGAGGGCGAGCGCCCGCTGGATCTGCCCGGAGGTGATCCCGAGCGCCGAGGCCTTCTTGCGGTCGATCGTGATGTCGAGCTGCGGGTTCTTGATCTGAAGATCGCTCGTGACGTCGCGGATGATCGAGATCCCCCGCAGCTTCCGCTCGAGCAGAGCCGCGTTCGCGTAGAGCGCCGCCGTGTCCGTGCTCTGGAGCGTGAGCTGGTACTGGCTCCGCGTGTTCTGTCCCCCGACGCTGATCGACGGCGGGTTCGAGAGGTAGAAGCGCAGCGCGGGAACCTTCGCGAGCTTCGGGCGCAGGCGCTCGATGATCGCATCCGACGAGGCACGCTCCCTGCGGGGCTTGAGCGTGATGAACATCGAGCCCGAGTTCGAGGATGCGTTCGGCCCGCCCGCACCCACGGACGACTGGACGGACTGGACGCCGGGGTCGGCCTGGACGATCTCGGCGGCCACCTTCTGCCTTTCGCGCATGTCGTCGTACGAGATTCCCTGCAGGCCCTCGACGCTCGCACGGAGAAACCCGATGTCCTCGTTCGGAATGAACCCCTTCGGCGCGACCCAGAACAGGAAGCCCGCGAGGACGGCCATGAACACGAGGGTCGCGAGGGTCGCGCGCCGGTGCAGAAGGACGCGGCGGAGCGTCCTCTCGTATGCGTGAAGGATGCGATTGAAGAAGCGCTCGAGCGCCGACGCGATCCGCCCGTGCGCGCCCGTCCCCGGCTGCTCCTGCCGGAGGAGGCGGCTGCAGAGCATCGGCGTCAGGGTCAGCGACACGAACCCGGACACGAGAATCGCGGCGCTGATCGTGACCGCGAACTCCTGGAAGAGCCGGCCGAGGAGCCCGCCCATGAAGAGCACGGGAATGAAGACCGCGACGAGCGAGATCGTCATCGAGAGGATCGTGAAGCCGATCTCCTTCGAGCCGCGCAGGGACGCGACCGCGGCGCTCTCCCCTTTCTCCATCCTCCGGACGATGTTCTCGAGCTGGACGATCGCGTCGTCCACGACGAACCCGACCGACAGCGTGAGTCCCATGAGGGAGAGGTTGTCGAGGCTGAACCCGAGGACGGCCATCACGGCGAACGTCCCGAAGAGAGACGTCGGGAGCGCGATCGAAGGGATGAACGTCGAGCGCACGTTCCGGAGGAACAGGAAGATGACGAAGACGACGAGGACGACCGTGAGGAGGAGCGTGAGCTGGACGTCGCGCACGCTCTCGCGGATCCCCTGCGAGCGGTCGAACATGACGTCCATCCGCATCGCGGCGGGGATCTGCTGCCGGAAGGTCGGGAGGAGCGCCTTGACGGCGTCGACGACCTGGATCGTGTTCGAGTCCGGCTGGCGCTGGATCGCGAGGACGATCGACCGGTTTCCCTGGAACCACGCGGCCTGCCGGTCGTTCTCGACGCTGTCGACCACGTTCGCGATCTCGCCGAGCCTCACGGGCGCGCCGTTCTTCCACGCGACGACGAGGGGCCGGTAGGCCGCCGCGTTCAGGAGGCGGCCGTTCGTCTGGACGGCGAGCGCCTTTTCGGGCCCGTACACGGTTCCGACGGGCTGGTTCGAGTTGCCCGCGGCGATCGCGGACGCGACCTCGTCGATCCCGATCTTCCGGCTCGCGAGGACTCCGGGATCGACCTGGACGCGCACGGCGTACTTCTTCGCGCCGTAGACGTTCACCTGCGCGACGCCGCTGACGGTCGAGATCCGCTGGGCGAGGACCGTCTCGGCCCACTCGTCGACTTCGTACATCGGGAGCGTCGGCGAGGACAGGACGATGAAGAGGACCGGAAACGCCGAGGGGTTGACCTTGCGCAGGTTCGGCGGCGTCGGCATGGACGCCGGGAGCTGCGCGAGCGTCGCCGCGATCGCCGTCTGGACGTCCTGCGCCGCCGCGTCGATGTCGCGGTCGAGGGAGAACTGCAGCGTGATGTTCGTCGAGCCCTGGCTCGACGTCGAGTTCATCGAGTCGATCCCCGCGATCCCGGAGAACTGGCGCTCGAGCGGCGTCGCGACGGCGGCCGCCATCGTCTCCGGGCTCGCGCCCGGAAGGCTCGCGCCCACGTTGATCGTCGGGAAGTCGACCTTCGGCAGGTCGGCGACCGGGAGCGACAGATAGCCGATCGCGCCGAAGAGGAAGAGGCCCGCCATGACGAGCGTCGTCATGACGGGTCGCCGGATGAAGAGGCCGGAGATGTTCGCCTGTACCGGCTTGAGGCGGCCGCCCTCTCTCACGTGGCGGGCTCCGGCACGGCCTCCTCGGGCAGGTCCGGAAGGGGCGCGGGCGTCAGCTTCGCCTGCAGGGAGTCGAACGCGATGTAGACGACGGGCGTGAGGTAGAGCGTGAGGACCTGCGAGACGAGGAGGCCGCCGACGACCGCGAGGCCGAGGGGCTGGCGCGACTCGGCGCCCGCGCCGATTCCGAGCGCGATCGGCAGCGTCCCCATGAGGGCCGCCATCGTCGTCATCATGATCGGGCGGAACCGCACGACCGCGGCCCGGTGAATCGCCTCGGCCGGCCCCTTCCCTTCCGCGCGGGCGGCCTCGATCGCGAAGTCGATCATCATGATCGCGTTCTTCTCGACGATGCCGATGAGCATGATGAGCCCGACGAACCCGTAGACGTTGAGGTCCTTCCCGAAGATCAGGAGCGTCACGAGGGCGCCGAGGCCCGCGGACGGGAGGCCCGACAGGATCGTGAGCGGGTGGACGAAGCTCTCGTACAGGATCCCGAGGACGAGGTAGATCACGAGGACCGCGATCACGAGAAGGAACCCGAGGCCGCCCACGGACGACTGGAAGACCTGCGCCGTGCCCTGGAACGTGGCCGGGATCGTGATCGGGAGGATCTCGTTTGCGGCCTTCCGCACGCGCGCGGTCGCGTCTCCGAGCGCGACGCCTCGCTGCACGTTGAAGGAGAGCGTCGCCGACGGGACCTGCCCGAGGTGGTTCACGGCGAGGGGACCGGCGTTCTCGTCGAATCGCGCGACGGAGGAGAGCGGGATCAGCGTGCCCGCGCCGTTGCGCACGTAGAGGAGCGAGAGAGCGGCGGGGTTCGCCTGGTACTCCGGGAGGAGCTCGAGGATGACCTGGTATTCGTTCGTGGACGTGTAGATCGTCGAGACCTGCCTTGTGCCGTACGAATTGTTGAGCGCGTCCTCGACCTGCGAAGCCGTCAACCCGAGCGCGGATGCCTTGTCCCGGTCGATCGTCACCGCGAGCTGCGGGTTCTTGTTCTGGAGGTCCGTCGTGACGTCGACGAGGCCCGGGAGCGTCTTGACCTTCTTCTCGAGCAGCTCCGTGTACCGGGCGAGCTCGGCGCGGTCGGAGCCCTGGAGCGTGAGCTGGTAGGGGCTGCGCGTGACCTGGCCGCCGATCGAGACGGACGGCGGATTCTGGAGGAAGACCCGGATCCCGGCCACGGCGGCGAGCTTCGGGCGCAGCTCCTCGATGATCTCGTCGACGTTCTGCCTGCGGTCTCCCCGCGGCTTGAGCAGGACGAGGAGGCTCCCCGAGTTTCCCGCCGGGCTCGCGTCGCTCGCGCCGACCGTCGAAGAGACCCCGCGAACGGCCGGGTGTCTCCGGAGGACGTCGCCGACCTCCTTCTGGTGCCGCGCCATCTCCGCGAACGAGACGCCCGGCATCCCCTCCGTGTAACCGATGAACTGCCCCGTGTCGTCGCTCGTGAGAAATCCCTTCGGGATCACGACGAAGAAAATCGCCGTGACGAGAAACAGGATGCCCGAGACGATCAAGGTCTCTTTCTGCCTCTCGAGGACCCATCGGAGCGTCCGCTCGTAGAGGTCGAGCCAGGCCTTGAAGATCCGCTCCGTCACACGAAAGAAGCGCCCCTCGTTCGAGACGTGGGAGGCCTTCAGGAACCGGCTGCAGAGCATCGGGGTCAGCGTGAGCGAGACGAATCCCGAGACGAGGATCGCGACGCTGATCGTGACCGCGAACTCCTTGAAGAGCCGCCCGAGGAGCCCGCCCATGAAGAGGACGGGAATGAAGACCGCGACGAGCGAGATCGTCATCGAGAGAATCGTGAAGCCGATCTCCCTGCCGCCCTTGAGCGCGGCCGTGAGGGCGTCCTCGCCGCCCTCCATGCGCCGCACGATGTTCTCGAGCATGACGATCGCGTCGTCGACGACGAAGCCGACCGACAGCGTGAGCGCCATGAGCGAGAGGTTGTCGAGCGAGAAGTGCAGGAGCGACATCGCCGCGAACGTCCCGACGATCGAGGCCGGAACCGCGAGGCTCGGGATGAGCGTCGCCCGCACGTTGCGCAGGAACAGGAAGATCACGAGGACGACGAGGGCGATCGTGAGGACGAGCGTGAACTCGACGTCGTGGACGGACTCGCGGATCGGGACGGAGCGGTCGAAGAGGATGTCGAGCTTGAGCGCACCCGGGAGCTGCAACTTGAGCGAGGGGAGCTTCGCCTTGACGGCGTCGACGACGGCGATCGTGTTCGAGCCGGGCTGCCTCTGGATCGCGAGCGTGACGACCTGCCTGTCGTCGTACCAGTTTCCGATCCGGTCGTTCTCGACGCCGTCGACGACCGTCCCGAGGTCGCCGAGCGCCACGGGCGAGCCGTTGCGGTAGGCGACGATCATCGTCCGGTACGCGGCCGCGTCGAAGAGCTGGCCGTTCGCCTGCACCGTGAGGGACTGGTGGACGCCGTAGAGCGTCCCGACGGGCAGGTTCGAGTTCTGGCGCTGGATCGACGTCGCGACCTCGTCGATCCCGATCCCGCGCGCGGCGAGCGCGCTCGGGTCGAGCTTCGCCCGCACGGCGAACTTCTGCGCGCCCGTGACCTGCACCTGCGCGACGCCCGAGATCGTCGAGAGGCGCTGCGCGATGAGCGTCTCGGCGACCTCGTCCACGGCCGTGAGCGGCATCGTGGGCGACGAGAGGACGAGGTAGAGGACCGGCTGGTCGGCCGGGTTCACCTTCTTGAGCGTCGGAGCCGACGGCATGCCGGGCGGGAGCTGGCGCGCGGCCGCCGCGATCGCGGTCTGGACGTCCTGCGAGGCCGCGTCGATGTTGCGATCGAGCGCGAACTGGAGCGTGACCTGCGTCGTCCCCTGCGAGCTCGTCGAGTTGATCGAGTCGAGGCCCGCGATCGCCGAGAACTGCCGCTCGAGCGGCGTCGCGACGGAGGCCGCCATCGTCTCCGGGCTCGCGCCCGGCAGGCTCGCCGTCACCAGAATCGTCGGGAAGTCCACGTTCGGGAGATCGCTCACGGGCAGCGAGCGGAAGCCGATCGTCCCGAACAGGAGGATTCCCGCCATGACGAGAGTCGTCATGACGGGCCGCCGGATGAAGGGCTCGGTGATGCTCATGCCTTCGTCTTGAGCTCGGTTTTCAACTCCACTTTCGCGCCCGGGGAGAGCCGGAGCTGGCCGTCGGTCACGACGCGCTCGCCCGCCGAGAGGCCTTTCGTGATCACGACGCCGCCCTCGATCCCGGGCCCGGGCTTCACGGGCCGCGGCTCGACGGTGAGGTCTTCCTTCACGACGTAGACGTACGGGCCGTCCTGACCCGTCTGGACCGCCTGCGACGGGACGACGAGGGCGTTCGCCTCGACGCCCGTCGTGAGCGTCACTTTGACGAACTGGCCGGGCCAGAGGCGCCGCTCCGGGTTGTCGAACGTCGCCTTGAGGCGGATCGTCCCCGTCGTCGCGTCGACGGCGTTGTCCACGAACGAGAGGACGCCCGCGACGGGGTGGGCTTCGTCGCTCGGGAGCGCCGCGTCGACGCGCACGGTCCCGGCGGCGCGCGCGCGGTTGACCTTCGCGAGCTCTCCCTCCGGCACGGCGAACGTCACGTAGATCGGCGTCGCCTGCGTGATCGTCACGAGCGGCGTCGTGTCGTTCGCCTTCACGAGGTTCCCCTCGTAGACGAGGAGGTTGCCCGTCATCCCGTTGATCGGCGAGCGCACCGTCGCGTAGGAGAGCTGGACCCTCGCGTTGTCGACGGCGGCCTCGTCGGCCGCGACGAGCCCGGCGGACGTGTCGGCGCTCGTGCGGTACTGGTCCCAGTCCTCCTTGGAGGCGATTCCCTCGTCGAAGAGCTTCTTCCAGCGAGCCTCGAGCGCGCGGGCGTTCGCGAGCTGCGACCTGTCCTTTGCGAGCGTGCCCACGGCCTGGTCGAGCGCCGCCTGGAGCGGGCGCTGGTCGATCGTGAAGAGGAGATCGCCTTTCTTCACGTCCTGGCCCTGCCGGAAGTGGATCTTCACGAGCTCGCCCGGGACGAGCGCGCGGATCGCGACCGTGGAGAACGCCTCGACGTTGCCGATCGCCTTCGTCGTCAGCGGAACGGATCTCTGCTCCACGGCGACCGCGGTGACGGGCACGGTCTCGGGCCTGGGTCCGGACTTGCCGGACGATTTCAGGACGGCGCGCGCGGAGACCGCCGCGACGAGGACGCCCGCCGCCACGAGGACGATGTTGCGCGTCCGATGACTTCGGGAAGGCGCGGCAGCGGCGGCTTTGGCTGTCTCTTCGGTCATGAACGCTCCCCGGTCCTCAGATGATGCGGTTCTTCAGGGCCTTGCTCACGGCCGCCGATTTCGAGTTGACGTGCAGCTTCTCGTAGATCGAGCGGACGTAATTGCGCGCCGTGTTGATGCTGATCGTGAGGCCGTCGGCGGCCGCCTGGTAGCTCGCGCCCTCCGCGAGAAGACGCAGGAGCCGGACCTCCTGCGGCGTCAGGGCGTGGCCGGGAACCGGCGGCGGACCCAGATCGCGAAAGAGGCGGATGACCTTGCGGGCGATCTCCGGCGACATCGGAGAGCCGCCTTCCTTCACGTCCCGCACGGCCTCGAGGAGCTTCGTCGGCGCCGTCTTCTTCAGGAGGTAGCCCGCGGCCCCGTTGCAGAGGGACTCGAAGATCTGCTCCTCGCCCTCGTACACGCTCAGCATCAGGACCGCCACCGACGGGCACGTGTCGCGGACCCGCGAGACGGCCTGCGAACCCGACATCCCGGGCAGGTGGATGTCCATGAGAAGGACGTCGGGGGCGCTCTCCCCGAGCCCGGGAAGGCGACGCAGGGCGTCCTCCGCGGAGCCCCAGCCTCCGGCCCACGAGAACCCGCGCGTGCCGCCGATCAGGAGGCGCAGGCTCTCCCTGAGCCCGGCGTCGTCCTCGACGACGGCCACGCGGATGGGCGGGCGCTCGGGGCTCGCGGTCACGCGCGCAGTCTCGTTCAGGCGGGGGACTTCGGGGAGAGCATGTTCATGCGCGGGGCCTGCGGGCCGAGAGCGGGAGGGGCAGGCCCCGGATCACGAGGCGCGTGCCCCGGCCCGGGGCCGTTTCCACCTCGAGCTTGCCGCCCAGGGCCGCGGCGCGGGCCTGCATGTTGAGAAGCCCGCGTCCCTCTTCGTCCGGTCCTCCGAGCCACGCGGCCGGGTCGAATCCGGCCCCGTCGTCCGCGATCGCGACCTCGAGCACCCGGCCGACGAGCCGAAAGACGACCGAAACCGCGGTTGCCTTGGAGTGCCGCGCGGCATTCGTGACGGCTTCCTTCAGCAGGAGGAAGAGCTGCCGGCGCGGCTCGGGCGGCACGTCGAGGGCGGGCGCCTCGGGAGGCAGCTCGAGACGAAACGTCATTCCGCGGGCCTCGAGAAGGTCCCCCGCGAAATGGCGCAGCCGGTCACCGAGGCTCTGGAGATCGTCTCGCCGGGGATCGATCGACCAGATCGCGTCGCCGAGGGCGTCGATGACCGACCGGGACGTCTCCCCGATCTCGCCGAACAGGCGCGCCGGCTCACCGGTGGGATCGAGATCGCGGCGCCCGACCTCGGAGAGAATGGAGATGCGGGCGAGACTCGAGCCCACGTCGTCGTGGAGGTCGGTCGCGAGCCGCGTGCGCACGCGCTCCATCGCGATCGCCCGCCTGAGGCTCTGGCGGTGGACGAACACGGAAAGCGCGACGCCGGCCGCCACCGCGAGGAGAAGGAACCACGCGCGACGCCAGAGCGGGGGGCGCACGCGGAAGGACACCGTCGCCTCGTCGCCCGGCTTGTCGCCCGAGGGCTCGAGGGCGCGTACCGCGAACCGGTACGTCCCGGGCGCCAGACCGACGTAGCGCACGGTCGAATCCTCTCCCGGCGGGCTCCAGGACGCGTCCACCCCTTCCAGCTTCGTCTGGTAGCGCACGACACCCCCCACCGTGAAGCTCGGTGCCGAGAAGTCGATGCGCACCCGGGTCTCGTCCGGCTGGAGGACGAATTCGCCGAGAGAGCGCGCGCCGAGCTCCGGGACCTCGCGGGGGCTGCCGTTCACGCGGAACGAAGCGATGGCGGCGCGGGGCGGCGGGACCTGCGAGTCCTTTCGCGGCACGAGCCGCGAGAGACCCTCGAGCGTCCCGAACCAGAGCGCGCCCGCCCGGTCCCGGTGCGCGCACGTCACGAGGTTGTTCGTGAGACCGTCCGCCGTCGTGAACCGCCGGGTGCGGCCGGTCGACGGCTCGAGGCGCTCCACGCCCCGTGTCGTGCCGAAGTAGAGAAACCCGGCCGCGTCCTCGGCCAGGCACAGGACCGACCCCGTGATGGGCCCCGGAGTCGCCCGCACGGCGACCGCCGAGAGCTTCTCGGCGGCGGGCTCGTCCACGCGAAGAACGCCGCCTCCGCCGTTCGCGATCCACAGCCGGCCCGCGCCATCGAGAAGGAAGTCGTGGACGTAACCCTCCGGCGCGCCGTTTGCGGGGAGGAGGCGCTCGAATCGGCCGCTCTTCAGACGCGCGGCCCCGCCGCTGCCGAACCCGATCCACAGATCGCCCGCGCGGTCTTCGAGAAACGCTACCGGAGCCGTGGCCGGCAGGCCCTCGGCCGCTCCGTAGGAAACGAAGCGATGCGACGCGGGATCGAACCGGGCGAGCGAGGCCGGAGAGCCGTAAACGCCGGCCCACAGAATCCCGTCGCGCGTCTCGTAGAGCGCCGACACCTCGTCGGCTCCCAGGCCGTCCCGGGCCGTGTAGACGGCCTGAACGGGCGCGCGCTCGAGCGCGGGTCCGAGGGCAACCGCTCCCCGCCGCTCGAGACCCGACCGCGTCGCAATCCACCAGGTGCCCGACCGGTCGCGCAGCACGGAACGGCCCCACACCCAGCGGATCGGCACGGTCGCCGCCGGGTTCAGGACGACCCGGCGAAACGGCGGCCCTTCCAGGCGCACGAGGCTGCCGTTTCCGCCGGTGACCGCGACGACCCGGCCGTCTACGTCCTCGAAGAGGGCGCCGACGCGCACATCCTCGATCCCGTCCGCCTCGCCGAAGCTCGTGAAGCCGGACGGCGCAACGCGGAGGAGGCCGGTGCTCTGCGTTCCGATCCAGAGGTTCCCCTCGTGGTCTTCGAGCAGCTCGCCGAGGATTCCGTCGCCGAGGCCGTTCCGGCGGCCGTAGACGGCGAGCCGCCCTTCCGTGACGAGCACGAGCCCCGCCGACGTCGAAAGCGCCATGCGCCCGTCGCGCAGCTCGAGCGGGCGCTGCCAGGCGCCCGGCGCGGCTCCGGGCACGCGTTCGAGGATCCGGGCCTCTCCGGCGCGGAGCGGAAGCACGACCCGGCCATCCGCACCGAGGAGAGGTTCGGCGCCGGCGAGGTCCCGGCCTCCCGTGCCAGGGCCGAGCACGAAGACGGCGCCAGGCGTCGTGGCCCAGATGCGGCCCGCGCGGTCGACGAATATCCCTCGCACGTCCGGCGCAGCCGCGCCCGGGACACCGACGCGGGCGAGGGGTTCGCCGGCCGCGGCACGGAAGAGGCCCCGCGACGAGCCGATCCAGATCGCTCCGTCCGGCGCCTCCACGACCGAGCGCACGAAGGCATTCCCCGGGGCCGCCGCCGCGAGGCCCAGCGGGATCGCGCCCGCCTTCCCCATTCGATACAGCTCGCCGCCGCTTCCGAAGAGCAGGTCTCCCCCGCGCGCGACGGAGACGAAGTCGACGCTCCTTCCCGGCGGAGGCGCCGCCGCGGGCCGGAACACCGGGCGTCCCGCGGGCGCGGCCGGATCGAGGCGCACGAGCCCGCCCGTCGTCGCGACCCAGATCGCGCCGTCCGGCGTCTCCGCGAGAGCGGTCACGCGCGGCTTCGGAAGCCCATCCTCCGCCGAGTAGACCTTGAACCGTTCCCCGTCGTACCGGCTGAGACCGTTCAAGGACCCGATCCAGAGGGAGCCCCGCGAGTCCTTCAGGAGCGCGGTCACCGTCTCTTCGGCGAGTCCGTCGGCCACGCCGTGCTTTTGGACCGGCAACCGTTCCGCGCGCGCGAATAGGGCGGCGGAGAGCGCGAACAACGCGAGACTCGTCCGGGCGCGTGCTCTCATGGCCGAGCCATTCTCGCCCTCGGTCAGGCCCCGAGCCGCCGCGCGATCCGAGCGGCGCTGTCCCTGACCTTCGCCAGAACCCTCCCCTCGGCGTCGATCAGCACCGGGATCTCGTTTCCCCACCGCGCCGCGAGAGCCGGGTCGGAGTCCACGTCCACGGTCTCGAGCGTTCCGCCGACGCTCTTCACGAGCGGGGAAACCACGGCGCGCATCTCGTCGCACAGGTGGCATCCGGGGCGCGACAGGAGGCGGAGCGCGGGTGCCGCGCCGGAATGCCGCGAAAGCCTCACGCGCGGGGAAGGGGCGGCGTGCCGCCCGCCGTCGCCGGACGCGGCAGCCGGGTCACGACCCGCCACGAGTAGTGGAGGCCGGACACCGTCGCGAACACCGCGACGAGCTGCATGCAGACGCGGGCGACGACCGGCGGCAGGCGGTGGACGTTCACGAGCAGGATCGCGACCACGGTCGAGATCTCGAGAAACGTCGTGAGCTTTCCGAGAATGGAAGGCGGAAAGCTCCGCATCCCGAGAGCGAGAAAAAGGACGAGGCAGATCACGACGATGAAGACGTCCCGGAAGATCGTCAGGACGAGGAGCCAGATCGGGATGTGGAGCCGCGTCGGGGTCGAAGGCAGGGCGAAGACCACGAACGTCGACACGAGAAAGAGCTTGTCGACGATGGGATCCAGCCATGCCCCGAGAGGAGAGCCCATTTCGAAGCGCCGGGCGACGTAGCCGTCCACGATGTCCGTGATCGCCGCGATGAGAAAGATCGCGAGCGCGACGCCGTGCCGGCCGCCGAGGATCGCCATGACGAGGAACGGGAGCGAAGCGAGGCGCGCGAACGTCAGGAAGTTCGGCAGCGTCCAGGGTCGCAGTTCCATGGCTCGGGGTCAGCCGGCCGCCGCGGGCCTGCCGCGCGAGGCGTCGGTCTCCGGCGGGTCGAGCTTGACGTAGACCGCCTTGCCCTTCGGGACGATGAGCTGCTCGGCCGCCATCTGCGTCATCGTGCGCGAGACCGTCTCGCGCGAAGACCCGATCGTGTCGGCGATCTCGCGCTGCGACGGGCGGACGACGACGGACCATCCCCCGCCGGCCTTTCGCCCGCGCGTGGCCGCGAGCTCGCGGAAGTAACGCGCGAGTCGGCTCTTCACGTCGAGCGAGGCGAGCCCTTCGATCGTGGCGTTCGCGCGGCGCAGCCGGGCCGAGAACGCCGCGAGCAGGGCGCGGGTCAGGACGAAGTTCGACTTCAGGAGGTCGAGAAAGACCGCGCGCGAGAGGATCGCGAGATCGGATTTCTCCTGGGCGATGACGCTCGCCGACCGGGGCGCGTCGTCGAGAAGAGCCATCTCGCCGAAGTGGTCGCCTTCGCCGAGGGTGTTGAGCACGACCTCGCGCCCGTCCGGCGCGACGATCGCGACCGCGACGCGGCCCCGGACGAGGACGTAGAACGCGTCCCCGGGCTGGCCCTGCTGCACGATCGTTTCGCCTCGCCGGTATGTTCGAAGCGTCGCCGCGCGCGCGAGCGCGGCCCGGTCTTCCGCCGAGACTCCCTCGAAGAGAGGGACCCTCGAGAAGAGCTCCGAGATCACCATGGAAGACCTCCTCTCAGCGGGGGGAGAGCCCGAGCGTCGCGTCGATTGCGGCGAACGCCTCTCTCCCGCTGACCTGTCGGGACGTCGTCTCGGGGAGTATGCCGCACGTGGCCAGGGAGGCGGGCGCGAGGAAGCACGTCTCGTCGCGGCTCCCGAGAAGGGCCGCGAGGCGCCTGAGGTGGCCCGGCATCTCGCTTCGGGCCACCGGCTTGTCCGCCCCGACGAGATGCGTCTCCCGCGAGACTGAAAAGAAACCGAGCGCGATCGCCTTGACGAGGGGCGTGCGATCCGGGCGGTCGAGGACGTCGACCGCCACGTCGCCGCCCGGAGGCACGCGCGCGGACGCCACCTCGGGAACGAGCATGAAGAGAAGGGCGGCGAGCTGGGCGCGCGTGATGCGTGGCGCCGCGACGAGCTTCCGCGCCGCGGCGGGAAGATTCTGTATCTGAAACTCGAGCCGCGCGCCCGCCTGCTTCTCGCGCAGGGACGGGTCGTCCTTGGCGAGCGTGCCGTAGAGAGCCTCCGCCTCGGCGAAACGCGACGTCTTGAGCGCGAGCGCCGCGAGCGCCTCGGTCAGGGAGGCATCGGCCGGCGCCCGCGAATGAGCCGTCTGGGCGGCCGCCCACGCGTCCTCGAGCCTTCCTTCCGCCTCCGCGGCCGACGCGAGAACGTGGTAGCCCACCGGCGACTCCGGGGCCACCTCGACGAGAGCGAGCGCCGCCCGGCGCGCCGCGGCGAGGTCCCCGCCCGCGAGGGCCGACTCGGCCTCCGCGTGAAGAGTCGTCACGTACGACGCCCGGAGCTCGGCGACCCGCTCGAGGTAGCGAGCCTCCCCGGGCAGGAAGCGCGACGCGTCACGGTACGCGTCGAGCGCATCGCGGAGCCGCCCGGCGGCCGCGTCTTCTTCCGCGCGGGCCGCGAGGGCGGCCGCGCGCGCCTCGGGCGACGACGGGTCGACGGGAGGGGTGCCCGAAGTGCATCCGGCGAGCGCTGCCACGACCGCGAAGACGAAGCCGGAGACGACGCCAGAGCCAGGCCGCTCGGTCAAACCGGCGGTGTCCGCACGGTGCTCACCGAGGACGACGCGGGGCTCCCGCCCAGAGACGCGACCGAGGAGATCGCGTGCTTGTAGATCAGCTCTTCGCGCCCTTCCACGTCGAGCACGACCGCGTACTTGTCGAACCGGCGGATCCGGCCCACGCGCTTCCTCTCCGAAATGAGCATGACCTCGACGAGCGTGTTGTCCTTCCGCAACTGGTAGAAGAAACCGTCCTGCACGTTGATGGGCGGTTTGCTCGGTCCGATCATGGTCATCCCCCTTCGACGGCATCCGAAAAAAGAAAAAGAGGTCGCGCTTCCGACGCGACGAAATCGACGAGATCCGGGCGGTCGGCGCGCACGGGAAGGAGTCCGCTCTCGCGCCGGAACCACGCCTCCTGCCTCTTCGCGTAATGGCGGGTCTCGCGGAGGAGCTTCTCGGCCCAGGCGGCCTCGGAGAGCGTACCGAAAACGAGGGCCGCCGTGTCGCGGTAACCGATCGCCGCGAACGCGGGGGCCTCCAGCGGGACACCCGCCGCGAGCAGACCGCGCACTTCCGTTGGCAATTCGTTCACGAATTCCGACTGAAACCTCGCGGCGATTCTTCCATAGAGGACATCGCGCGGCAACGTGAGGAGCACCTTCACGGAAGGTCTCTCCCACCCGGGCCCCGGCCGCTCCCGAAACAAGCTGGAGGGACGTGCGCCCGAAAGCAGCAGGATCTCGAGTAGCCGAATGGCACGTGCGGCGTCGCCCGCGCCCACGCGCTTCGCGCCGGCCGGGTCGAGGAACGTGATCATCCGGACCAGGAAACCCGCGCCCCGACGCACCTTCACGGTCTCGAGGGCGCGCCTCAGCGCGTCGTCCCGCTGCGGCCCTTCGAAGAGCCCGCCGAAGAACGCGCGCACGTAGAAGCCCGTCCCTCCCGCCAGGATGGGCAGCTTTCCGCGCGCGAGGATCTCCTCGCAGAGCCGCCGGGCTTCGGTCGCGAACGCGCCGGCGCTCCAGGGCTCGCGCGGGTCCCGCGCGTCGACGAGGTGGTGCGGGACGCGCTCCCTGAGCCTCACGGACGGCTTCGCCGTTCCCGCGTCGAATCCGCGGTAGACCGCGAACGCGTCCGCCGAGACGATCTCGCCCCCGAGACGTTCGGCGACGGCCACCGCGAGCTCGGACTTCCCCGTCGCGGTCGCTCCCACGATGGCGAGGACGCCGTTCGGGCGTCCCGACTTCACGGCGTCCCCCGGGCGACGCTTTCGGGAAAGACCGGCCGGATACGGCCGCCCGAAAAGACGAGCGAGACCTCTCCGTCGCGATCGGTCCGGTACGTCCGCACGCCGGCTGCCCGGAGCCGCTCCATCACCTCCGGCGCCGGGTGGCCGAAGTGGTTCCGGCGCCCGACGCCGATCAGCCCCAGCCGCGGCGAGACGCGCGCGAGGAATGCCGCGGTCGTGGACGTCCGGCTCCCGTGGTGCGGCACCTTCAGGACGTCCGCGGCGAGTCTCCGGCCGCCGGCGACGAGGTCGCTCTCGGCCAGCCCCTCGATGTCTCCCGCCAGGAGTACGGTGCGCCCCGCGAGCGCGACGCGCAGGACGAGCGAGCCGCCGTTCTCCCGCGCGCGCGGGTACGGGGCGTCCCCCGGATGCAGGACGTCGAACGAAAGGCCGGCGGCCGCAAAGCGCTCGCCCGCCCCGAAGCGCTCCAGCGTGAGGCCCCGGCGGGCGGCCGCCTCCTCGAACTCGTCGAGGAACAGGTTGCGCGGCGCGGCGCGAGGCAGGACGACACGCCCGACCGGGAGAGACGCGAGCACCGCGAGCAGGCCCCGCGCGTGGTCGGGGTGCGGGTGCGTGAGGACGACGGCGTCGAACGCCACGGCTCCGAGATCGGCGAGGCGCGGCAGGAGCCGGAGCCGCCCGAAGTCGTACGCGCTGTCGGGGCTGCCTCCGCCGTCGACGAGAACACGGCCCTGGGGCGTGATCAGGAGCCACGCGTCTCCCTGGCCCACATCGAGCGCCTGGAGCCGGATCGTGTCCGGCGCGGAGACGACCGGCTTCGCGAGAACGATGGCGAGCGCAACGGCCACCGCGGCGAGCAGCGACGTGCGGCGGACCCGGGGACGCCGCGCGAGACCCGCCGCGATCAGGAGCCCTCCCGCCGCCGCCGCCAGCGCGAAACCCGGTGTCGGCACGATCCGCACCGCGTGGAGCCGGTCGAGCGCGGCGAGGAGGGCGAGAAGGACGTCCGACAAAAACCGCAGCGGAAGGATCGCGAGAGACGCCGCGGCCGGGGAAAGAAGGAGGAGCGGGAGGAGGAGCAAGCCTGCGAAGAGGAAGAGGCTCGACAGAGGGACGACGAACGGGTTCGACAGGAGGGCGACGGCCGGAACCACGGTGAAGACGAAGAGCTGCACCGGGAGGACGGCCAACTCGGCGCCGGCCGTGGCGCCGACGGCATCCGCGACGAGTCCGGGCAGTCCCGCCCGGCGCAGCGCCCGCGCCGCGGGAACGCCGAACGCCGCGAGGCCGAACACCGCCGCGAAGGTCAGCAGGAATCCGACGTCGAAGAGATTCGCGGGATCGGCCGCGAGAAGCGTGATCGCCGCGAAACCCAGGACGTGCGCGGCCGAGGTCGGCCGGCCGAGAAGCCGCGCCAGGAGGTAGAGGCCGATCATCAGGGCGGCCCGCACGACGGGCGGCCGGCCCCCGGCGAACACGGCGAAGAGAGCCGTCGCCACGAGCACGAGCGCGTCGCGCGCCGCGAGGGACGCACCCAGGCGCCGCGCGAAAAAGCCGAGCAGGCCGGCGACGAGGCCGACCTGCAGGCCGGAGATCGCGACGATATGCGCGACGCCGCCGTCGCGAAACGCGCTCACCGTCGAGCCGGGCAGATCCTGCGTCTCCCCCATCACGAGGGCGAGGAGGAGCGCGAGCGCGCCGCGCGCCGCGGGCTCCGCGCCCGCGAGGTTGGAACGGAGGCGACTCTTCACGGCCGCGTGGGCGACCGCCACAGGCGCGAGCGGCCCGACGGGAGGGCCGAGGCGCTCGATCTGCGCCGCGCTCTTGAGCGCCAGGCGCGGCTCGAGGGGCAGGTCGAACGGAGAGCGCGACGGTCCGCCCGTCTCGGGCAGCCGGAGCACGCCGCGGAGGCGCACGCGCTCGCCGAGCTCCGCGCGGCCGGACGGGTCCTGCTCGCCCGCGACCGTGACCGCCAGGCCCGCTTCGAGCGCCATTGGCCGGCCGTCCGCGCGCGCGGATTCCACGGCGAGTCGCGTCCTCCGGAGCGAGCCGCTCGACGTCCACGGGGCATCGAGACGACCGGTCGCCTCGAGGATGGCGCCGTCGGCCGCAGGATCGTCGGCGCGCGCCGCGACGATGGCCCGGCGCGCTTCCTCCGCCGTCCGGAAGGCCGGGAGCAGGAATCGCTCGCGGGCGTTCCAGAAGCCGAGGCTCGCGAAGAGGGCCAGGCCCGCGACCGCGCGGGCGCCGCTTCCAGACTTCGCGAAGACGATTCCTGCCGCCGAAGCGAGGATCAGCGCGGTCGCCGTGGCGCGCCCCGGCGGCACGGTGAAGACGACGGCCGCGAGGATGCCCGCCACCATCGCCCCCGCCAGAGGAAGCGATGGCGCGCCGGCGTCCCGGGACCAGGAGGCGCGCATGGCGCGCTTCTATCCGACTTTCCGCCGCGCGAGCAAGGCGATCGTCTCGACGTGGTGCGTCTGGGGAAAGAGATCGAGGAGCGTCAGCCTCTCGACCGCGTAGCGGGACTTCAGCGCCGCGAGGTCGCGGGCGAGCGTTGGCGGGTCGCACGACACCATCAAGAGGTGCCGCGGGGCGAGCCGCAGGATGCCGGCCCGCACGGCGGGTGACAGGCCCGCGCGTGGCGGGTCGGCAACGAGAAGAGAGAGGGAAAGAGAAGATTTCTGCGAGTGAAAGAAAGACTCCGCCGAGGCTCGCACGGCCCTCGCAAGTGGCAAGCCCTCTGTGTGCCACGCCTGAAGATTCTTAGAAAGGGAATGCGTCGAAGATGGCTCGATTTCGACGGCCGTCACCTCGACCGCGCACCCGGCCGCGCCCGTGGCTTCGGCAGCAAGCTCGAGCAGCGGCCGCGTCATGAACCCCACTCCCGCGTAAAGATCCAAGGCGTGAAATGGCCGCCCGCCCCCCTCTTCCCTTCTAAGAAAATCTTCTCCTGGGGCGCGCAGCGCCGTCCGGATCTCTTCCAGAAACGCATCGAGAAGATGAAGATTTCCTTGAAAGAAAGACGAGACCGAGACGTCGAACGAGGCGCCACCGGCCACGATCGACAGAGACGACGGCCCGTCCGAAAGCAGCGCACGGCCGCCCGCATCGACGACACGAAACCCGTCGAACGGCCCTCTCTTCACCTTCAAAGAAATCCCCGGTCTTTCCCCGTCCCCCTCGCCGAGCCGCAACTCGCCGATCAGGTTCTTCCCCTCCCGGTCTTCCAGGGTCCAGAGCTCCCCTTCCACCGGTCCGAGCCGCGAGAGGTGCTCCCGGATCGCCGGAAGCCGCGCGAGGAGCGCCCGCGACACGATCTCGCAGACTTCCAGGTTCGCGACGGCGTTCGAACGCGGCGCGAAGAACCCGAGCCGGCCGTCCCGGTCGAGGTGCAGTCGGTTTCGCAGGCGATAGTTCCGCGCGGACCCGCGCCAGCCCGGCTCGGGGAGCTCTTCGGGAAGGAGGCCCGCGAGCCGGCGGAGCGAGTCGAGAACGAGCGACGTCTTCAGCTCGCGGTGGTGCTCGAGGCGCGCGGCGGGCCAGTCGCATCCGCCGCAGGAGGCGTCCCGCGCACGGGGACAGATCTCCGTGTCGGGGCGCCGCGCCGGACCGCGAGCGACGACCTCTTCGAGCTCTCCCCTGACGAGACGAGGCGAGACCTTCGTCACGCGCAGGCGCACGCGGTCGCCCGGCAGCGCGCCCGGCACGAGCGCGACGACGCCCGAGAGACGCGCGAGCCCTTCGCCACCCGGCACGACGCGCTCGATGACGACCTCCGCGGAATCGCCCGGGCGGAGGTCAGCCATGCAGCAGCGTCAGCGGCGGGAAGCCGGCGAGCGCCCGCACCTCGCGGCGCGTGAGCGCCGCGCGCATGCGCTCGACGACGCGGGGCGCAAGTCCGGACACGTCGCCGAGCGCAGAATCGACGCGGGAATCGACGAGAGTTCGAAAAGAAGGATCCATTGCTTTCAGACCCTCGCGCACGAGCGATCCCTCGATGGATGAGAGTCGGTGTTCGATTTCTTCGAAGGGAAGATCGGGCGAGACCTCCTCGACCTGCGCCGCTGCCTTCTGCAGCCCCTTTCTAAGAACTTCCAGAGCGAAACCAGCCGCTCCGCCATCGCTCGGCGGACAGGGGTCTTTCTCCCTCCGAAGCAAATCTCTCTCTTCCCGGGCTCCCTCCGCGCGCAGGCCCGCCACGAGCGCCGCGAGCTTTTCCCGGATTGCGGGCGCGTCCGCGCCCGCTGCGGTGGCACCGACCTCCTTGCCGACGAGGCCGCGACGCTCCATCTCCCAGCGCTCCTCGACGGCGCTCGCGCAGTACGCGAGCGAGGAGATCTTTCCGGCCTGCCCGCGGGCGCGGCGCTTCTCGAACGCCTCGCGCACGGCCCGCACGACGGTGTCCGCCGGGATGCCGGTCTCCCGCCAGCCGCGGATCAGCCCCCAGTCCTTCGAGGAGACGAGGAACGGCGTGCCGCGCTCGGCGATGAACGCGTCCTCGATCCGCGACGCGTAGCCGGCCTCGTCGAGATCCGCGTCGGCCGGCTGCCCCCGGGGCTCGCTCAGAAGAGGACCACGTCGCCGGAGATGACCGTTTCCTCGCCACGCCCCGTCCCGAGCCGGAGCGCGCCGTCGGCATTCACTCCGCGGAACACGCCGGACACGGTGCGGCCGCCGTTCTGGACGCTGATGGCGTCGCCCGGCGCATGGGCGGAGACGGACGCGAACGCTTCCGGGAGCGGCTCGGTCCCGGGTTCTCCCAGCGGCACGTCGAGAATGTCGAGGAGCGAGGAGAGCGGTCGGACGCCCTCGAGCCTTCCCGCGGGCGCTCCCGCCTCCTCGAGCGACGTGGCGTCCCGGAGCCCGCGGGAGTCCAGGTCGCGCCTCGTCCCCTTGACGTTCAACCCGACCCCTACGATCGCCCAGCCTTCGCCCTCGTCGTTCGCGCGCGCTTCGACGAGGATCCCGCCGAGCTTCTTGCGGTTCACGAGGAGGTCGTTCGGCCACTTGAGCCGCACTTCGAGTCCGAACGCCTGCGAAAGGCCGCGCGCGAGCGCGATCCCGGCGCGCAGGGGCAGGTGAACGCGCTCAGGACCGGCCGGCCACGGCACGATGACCGAGACGGCCAGGCTCCCCGGAAGAGGGACCCAGCTCCGGCCTAGGCGGCCGTGTCCCGCGGTCTGTTCGCCCGCGACGATGATCGTGGGGCGGACGTCTTCGCTCTCGGCGAGCATCTTCTCCACGATCGCCTTCGCGACGTCGTTCGTGGAAGGCGTCTCGGGCAGGTAGATCACGTTCTCGATGTGCCGGAAGGAGCGGCCCTCGAGGGGAGCGCCGACGCCGGAGCCGAAGCCGCTCATCCGCGAGGAGTCCCCACGAGGTTGCCCGAGAGCCGCTTGTGCCTCTCGCGGATTTCCTCGAGCTGCTGCTTCGTCTTCGCGACGACGGCCGCCGGGGCGCGCGCGAGAAAGCTCTCGTCGGCGAGTCGAGCCCGGATCTTCTCCGCCTCGCCCTCCAGCTTCTCGATCTCGCGGCGCAGTTTCTCCGTGTCTTCGGAAGAGATCTTTTTCTTCGGCAGATCCACGAGAAGCCCGGTCCCCGAGATGACATCGCGGAAAGCGCCGGGCAAGTCCACTTTCGAAGAAATCTCCACGGCCTTGAGGCGCGCGAGATGACTGAGGAGTGGAACGTGACGCTGTATTTCCTTTGAAAGAGGTCCTTCGGGAAGCTCGATACCCACCCGAAGGGTCTCGGTCTGGGCAAGGCCGTTCTCGGCACGGAGGTTGCGGATTCGCGTCGTGACCGCGCGAATGGTTTCGACGGTCTCGACTGCCAGCGGGTCGATCCACGCCGGGTTCGCCTCAGGGAACTTCGTCATCGTGAGGTTCAGGCCGTCGCCGTTCAGCACCTCGCGGATCTCGCAGGAGACGAACGGCATGAACGGGTGGAGAAGGGCTAGGGAGTCGAGCAGGACGCGTGTGAGAACGCCACGCGTCTTCTCTTTGTCCGCCGCCGACACGTCGGGACTTCTCAGGACGGGCTTCACCATCTCGACGTAACCGTCGCAAAAGTCGGACCAAAAGAACTGATAGAGCGCGTTCGCCGCCTCGTCGAAGCGGAACGACTCGAGCGCCGCGTTCACCTTCGCCGTCGCCTCCGACAGCCGCGCGAGGATCCAGCGATCCACCGTGCCGAGCGACGCGAAATCGAGCGCGTCCGGCGGCGCCGCCGCACCGTCCTCGAGCATCTGGAGCGCGAAGCGCGCCGCGTTCCAGACCTTCGTCGCGAAGGCGCGGTACCCCGCGACGCGGGACTTGCCGAACGGCAGGTCACGGCCGGTGCCTGAAAGCACCGCGAGCGTGAACCGCACCGCGTCGGCCCCGAACTCGTCGCACATCTCGAGCGGGTCGACGACGTTGCCCTTCGTCTTCGACATCTTCTGTCCCTTTTCGTCGCGCACGAGGCCGTGCAGGACCACGTCGGCGAACGGCGCCCGGCCGTCGAACGTGGAGCCCGCCATGATCATCCGGGCGACCCAGAAGAACAGGATGTCGAAGCCCGTCACGAGGACGCTCGTCGGGTAGTAGCGCGCGAAGTCGGGCGTCTTCTCCGGCCAGCCGAAAACCGAGAGCGGCATGAGCCACGACGAGAACCAGGTATCGAAGACGTCCGGGTCGCGGGTGAGCGCGCCCGCGCCGCAGGTCGCGCAGGCGCCCGGGTCGCCCTCGCCGGGCTTCGGCACCGTGACGTGTCCGTCCGGGCAGTACCACGCCGGAATCTCGTGCCCCCACCAGAGCTGGCGGGACACGCACCAGTCGCGGATGTTCCGCATCCATTCGTCGTACGTCTTCTTCCAGAGCTCGGGGACGAAGCGCGTCTCCCCCGCGTCCGTCGCGGCGACGGCCTTCTCGGCGAGGGGCGCCACCTTCACGAACCACTGCAGGGAGACGAGCGGCTCGACGATCGTGTCGCACCGCTGGCAGCGGGCGAGCGGGATGACGTGGCTCTTCTCGCCGCGGCGGAGGCCTGCGGCGTCGAGGTCCCGGAGGACCTTCTTCCGCGCCTCGAAGCGGTCGAGACCGGCGTAGGCGGCCCCCGCGGCCGGCGTCATCTTTCCGTCGAAGCCGATCACGGCGACCGACTCGAGCGCATTCCTTTTCCCCGCCTCGAAGTCGCTCGGATCGTGCGCGGGCGTGACCTTCACGACGCCCGTCCCGAACTCCCGATCCACGAAGGAGTCGGCAATGACCGGAATGCTGCGACCCGTCAGGGGCAGCTTCACGCGCCTTCCGGCGGTCCCCGCGTACCGCTCGTCGTCGGGATGCACGGCGAGCGCCGTGTCGCCGAGCATCGTCTCCGGCCGCGTCGTGGCGACGACGAGCTCGCCTTCGCCCTGCTCGAACGGATACGCGAACGAATAGAGGTGGCCCGAGCTCTCGACGTGATTGACCTCGAGATCCGAGAGCACCGTCGCGCAGCTCGGACACCAGTTCACCATCCGCTCTGCGCGGTAGGCGAGGCCCTCGTGGTAGAGAGTCGTGAAGACGTGCCGCACCGCCTTCGAGCGCGGCTCGTCGAGCGTGTAGTAGACGCGCGAGAAATCGCACGACGAGCCGAGGCGCCGGATCTGGTTCAGGATGTCGCCGCGCCGCGCCTCGGCCCACTCCCGACAGAGCGCGAGGAAAGCGTCGCGTCCGAGATCATGGCGGCTCTTCCCCGTGCGCTCCTTCAGATCCCGCTCGACGACCATCTGCGTCGCGATGCCCGCGTGGTCGACGCCGGGCACCCACAGCACGGCACGGCCCTGCATCCTCCGCCAGCGGCAGAGCACGTCTTCGAGCGTGCGCCCGAGCGCGTGCCCGACGTGGAGCCGGCCGGTGACGTTGGGCGGCGGAATGACGATCGTGAAGGGCGTCGCGTCCTTCGCGGCCGCCTCCGGGCGGAAGAACCCCGCGTCCTCCTGCGCCTTGTACCAGCGCATCTCGAAGGAGGCGGGTTCGAAGTTCTTGCCGAGCTCAGGCCGCTTCGTCATATGAGAGGGCGCAGCATGCCACGAGGGCGGGGTTCGGGGGAGTCCGGAGCTTACGAGTCGGCCCGCTCGAGCTCTTCGAGACGCTCTTTCACGAGGCGCTCGGCGAGCTCGGGCACGACGTCCCACGCGATCTTGCGCACGATGCGCTCGCCGGAGAGCTCGAGGACGCGGCGCGCGATGCGATCGATGTCGTCGTCGGAGAGAGGACCCGCCGCCGCCGACGCCGCCTTCGGGATGAGGCTCTTGAGGTCCGTGAGGCTCGCTTCGGCGGCAAGGGCCTCGAGGTCTCCCGCCGGGTGCTCCGCGGGGGCTGTCGAAGCTTCCGACATCGCCTCGGCGGCCTTTACCGCGGGAGAGTCCCAGAGGTCCGGCCGGCTGGTGCTCCGCCCGGACGCCTCGAATGCCGCGATGTCCTCGTCGAGGTCGCGGTGGGGCGGCTCGGCGTCGAGGGCGCCGAGATCCATCTCGTAGTCCGTCGCGGGTGAGATCGGGAGTCCGAGCGGCTCCGTGGGCGGATCGGGAGGCGGCGCGGCCGCGGCCGGCGGCTCGAACGGCATCTCGATCTCGGCTTCCCGAAATACGGGGATAGCCGACGTGGCGTAGTCGTTGGTCTCTGGCAGGCTTTCCTCGGGGACCGGCTGGGTCGCCTGCATCGCCGCCATCGGGAGAGTCATGAACGGCACCGCCCCCGACAGCGTGGGATCGGTGGACTCCGCGCGTTCCTCGACGGTGGGCGGCGGCTCCGGCGGAGGAGGTGGCGGCGGCGGCTCCGGCGCGGGGGGCGGCTCGGGAGGCGCCGCGGCGCGCTCTTCGGCCGCCTTTTTCACGAGGTCTCGCACGAGCGAGGCGAGCCCCTGCGAATCGAAGGGCTTCGTGACGCAGGAGTCGGCGCCCGCGCGCTCGGCGCGCGGTTTGTCGAAAGGTTCGAAGGTCCCCGTGAGAAGGATCACGGGCACGTACCGTCCGCCCGGCCGGCTCTTGACCTCCTCGCACAGCTCGTAGCCGGTCTTTCCCGGCATGACGCAGTCCGCGAGGACGATGTCCGGCGAATAGGAGTCGAGGAGCGGAAGAGCCAGATCGCCGTTTCCGACGGCCGTGAGCTCGAACTCCGTTCCCGAGAACGTGAGTTCGATGACTTTCTGTATGGTCAGACTGTCGTCTGCCAAGAGAATGCGATGCGGCATTCGATCTCCTCGCAGGGGCCGGTGTCGACCGAGTTTACACCGCCCGCGCCAGGCGGGCGGACTCGACAGCCTGATAGACGCGGGAGACGGGGCGACGCGCGATCGCGGCGGAGAGGGCCCGGCTCGCCGCCACGACGAGAGACAGGTCGACGCCCGTGTCGTAGCCCATGCCGTGGAGAAGGTAGACGAGATCCTCCGTGGCGACGTTCCCCGCCGCTCCGGGCGCGTACGGGCACCCCCCGAGACCTCCCGCCGAGGAGTCGAAGATCCTGACGCCCTGCCGGAGGCCCTCCGCGACGTTCGCGAGCGCCGTGCCGCGCGTGTCGTGAAAATGGAGCGCGAGGCGCGATAGAGCGACACCCGCGCCGACGCAGCGTTCGACGACCTCCGGCACCTGAGTGGGGACGCCGACGCCGATCGTATCTCCGAGGGAAATCTCGTCGCATCCCGCGTCGAGCAGCCGGCG
This sequence comes from Thermoanaerobaculia bacterium, assembly GCA_963809425.1. GTDB lineage: Bacteria > Acidobacteriota > Thermoanaerobaculia > UBA5066 > UBA5066 > Fen-183. The sequence continues at coordinate 76,652 of CAWEJK010000001.1, read as the reverse complement.
CGCGACGCGGGCGGCCGCCGCCGGCGCGATCGCGCCCTCGTACGGGCAGCCGAAGACGCACGAAACGTATCCTCTGACGCGCATTCCGGCCGTGCGGGCACGGCGGATCACCGGCGCGAACCGTGCGAACGATTCGTCGATCGAGGCGTTGATGTTCTTCCGGTTGAACGTCTCCGACGCCGCGGTGAAGACCGCGATCTCCCGCACGCCGGACGCCTCCGCCCGGTCGAGCCCTTTCTCGTTCGGCACGAGGACGGGATACCGGACCCCCGGAAGCTTCGCGATGCGGCGAAACACCTCTTCTCCGTCGGCCAGCTGCGGAATCGACTTCGGCGAGACGAACGCCGTCGCCTCGACGACCGGCAGGCCCGCGGCCGAGAGGGCGTCGACGAAAGCGACCTTCACGTCCGTCGGAACGGCGGCCTCTTCGTTCTGCAGTCCGTCGCGCGGACCGACCTCGACGACCGTGACCCGGGACGCGTTCATGCCATCTCCACGAGGACGTCGCCGAGCGCGACCATCTGCCCCTCCGTGACGAGGACGCGCGTCACGGTGCCGTCTTTCGGCGCGCGCACCGCGTGTTCCATCTTCATCGCCTCGACGACGACGAGGGTGTCCCCCTTTCTCACGGTCGCGCCGACCGCGGCGCGCACCCCGAGGACGCGGCCCGGCATGGGAGCCTCGAGCGACGGCGTGTCCTCGGAACGGCGCGCCGCCCGCGACGTGAAGCGGGGAACGGCCGACAGGCGATACGTCTCGCCGCGGTGGGACACCCACGCGATCTCGCCCGCGCGCACGGCCGTCGTGCCGGGCGCCACGTCCGAGCCCGTTGCCTCGCGCTCCTCCCCCGTCCTGAGATCGCGCAGCCTCATGCGCCGCCCCCGATCCGAAACGGCGTCTCGAAGGGGCCGGCCCAGGAGCGCTTCGAGCTTCCCGGAGCCGCGGAAGCCGGTCCGGAGAGAACCGACGCCGCCGCCGCGAACACCTCGTCCGGGGCCGGGGGCGGGGCGGGAAGCAGGAGGGACTCGAGCAGCCCCGTGTGCGTCTCGCCGCGCACGACCGGAGCCGACTCGAGCAGCCGGCCGAGCCACGAGAGATTCGTCGCGACGCCGAGGGCGACCGTTTCGCGAAGCGCCCCGACGAGCCGCCGCCGCGCTTCCTCGCGGGTGCGGCCCTTCGCGACGATCTTCGCGAGCATCGGGTCGTAGTGGACGTCCACGGCCTGGCCCGAGACCACGCCCGAGTCCACGCGCACTCCCGGTCCCGAGGGCTCGACCCACACGAGGAGCCGCCCCGCCTGCGGGAGGAAGCCGGCATCCGGGTCCTCCGCGTAGACGCGCGCCTCGATCGCATGGAAGGCGGGCGCGGCGGGAAGCTCGGGGAGCCGCTCGCCTGCGGCGATCGCGAGCTGGAGCGCGACGAGGTCCACCAAGAACGCCTCTTCCGTCACGGGGTGCTCGACCTGGAGGCGCGTGTTCATCTCCAGGAACCAGAACGCGCCCGAGGGCTCGAGCAGGAACTCGACCGTCCCCGCGCTCACGTAGCCGACCGCCCGCGCCGCCTCGACGGCCGCCTTCGAGAGCCGCGCGCGGAGCGCGGGCGTCACCGCCGGGGACGGACATTCCTCGACGACCTTCTGGTGGCGCCGCTGGAGCGAGCACTCGCGTTCGCCGAGCGCGACGATGTTTCCGTGCGTGTCTCCGAGAATCTGCACCTCGATGTGCCGGGGCGCGTCGAGGTACTTCTCGACGTAGACCGTGGAATCCCCGAAGGCGGCTCGTGCTTCACGCCGGCAGGATGCGATCGCGGAAGAGAGATCGGCTTCGGACGCGACGACCCGCATCCCCTTTCCTCCGCCTCCTGCCGACGCCTTCACGACGACGGGAAAACCAAGCGAGGAAATTTCTTCGAAAGTGCCAGAGGTTTCGGGCGCGGCGACGCTCGACGCGCGCCGACGCTCACCTTCGCCTCTTTACCATTCGAAGAAATCTTCTCTTCCTCTTTCTCTCTTTCTTACCTTTCAAAGAAATCTTCTCTTTGGCTTCTTCCTCTTCGAACCCTGAAATGAGCACTCCGGGAACCACGGGCACGCCGGCCGCCGCCATTCTTTTCCGAGCAGAAATCTTCGATCCCATCGCCTCCATGGCGTCCGCCGGAGGCCCGATCCACACGAGCCCGGCGTCCGTGACGGCGCGCGCGAAATCCGCGTTCTCGGAGAGAAAGCCGTAGCCCGGGTGCACGGCGTCGCAGCCCGCGGTCTTCGCGGCCCCGAGGAGCTTCGGGATCGAGAGGTACGACTCGCTTGCCGGCGCCGGGCCGAGTCGCACGGCGGCATCCGCGAGCGCGACGTGCCGCGCCTCGCGGTCGGCGTCCGAGTACACCGCCACGGATTCGAGTCCGGCGGTCCGGCAGGCGCGGATCACGCGCACGGCGATCTCGCCGCGGTTCGCGACGAGCACGCGGCCGAGCCGCCGGGAGGAGGTCACGATTTCTTCGCCGCCGGCTCCGCCGCCCAGGACGGCTTGCGCTTCTCGAGGAAGGCGGCGAGGCCCTCCCGCCCCTCGGCGGAGGCGCGCCGCTCGCCCAGGCGCTGGATCGCCATGTTCGTGGCGTCCCTGAGCGGCATCGCGGCGACGGCGCGGGCCAGGTGCTTCGCCTCGGCCACGGCTTCGGGGCCCCCGAGCAGGATCGCGTCGAGGGCGGACCTCGCCGCGGGGACGAGGTCTTTCTCGGGGACGACGCGGTGGACGAGCCCCGCGTGACGCGCTTCCTCGGCCGTGACGCGCTCGCCGGTCACGAACCAGGCGCGCGCGCGCGATTCCCCGATCTTGTGCACGAGGTACGGCGAAATGACGGCGGGAATGACGCCGAGCCGCACCTCCGTCGTGCCGAAGATCGCGTTCTCGGCGGCCACGACGACGTCGCACACGGCGACGAGGCCGGTCCCCCCTCCGAGAGCCGCGCCCTGGACGCGTGCCACGATCGGTTTCGCGAGCTCGTCGAACGCGCGGAAGAGCGACGCGAGCTCGGCCGAATCGCGGAGGTTCTCCTGCATCGTGAAGCCCGAGACCTTCTTCATCCAGTCGAGGTCCGCGCCGGCGCAGAAAGCCTTGCCCGCGCCGGAGAGCTCGATGACGCGCGTCGTCGCGTCTCCGGCCAGCTCGCGCAACGCGCGCTGCAGGAGGGCCACCATCTCGCCGTCGAACGCGTTCCGCCGGGCCGGACGGTTGAGGATCAGGCGCGCGATCCGCGGATCGGACGCGCGCTCGAGGAGAACGCCGGACTCGCTCATCGCATCACCTCTACCGACCCGGGAAGATCGAGGGGCACCGTGAGAATCTGGTCCCGGCCCACGCGCACGGAAACGCGCGCGACGAGCCGGCCCGCCACGCGGCCGCCGCTGGCTACCGCGCTGCCCAGGGCGGCCAGGAGATCGGCGCTGGAGGCGCTGATCGGAAGCTCGACCGCATTCTCCCGGCCGGGGTGAAGCCTCAGCCCGTGGCGCTCCCCTTCGGCGATTCGTCGATCGCCCGCCCAGACGGCGTACGTGAGGTCCTTCAGGTCGAGCGGGAACGAGAGCGGGTTGAAGAACGTCGCCGTCGCCGTTCCCTGGACTTCGGTCAGGCTCATCCCCGTGAAGCGCGCCCCGGAGAACCCGGCGAGGGCCGCCCCCATCGGAGCCGACGAACGCACCTCCGGCGTGCCGATCTTCAGGACTCCGGCGCCGCACACAGGGGCCTTCGAGGCACGCTCGCCGGCGAGAGAACCTTTCACCGTTACGTCGAGGGCCACCGGGTGCACACGCGCGAGCAGCGCCTGAGGAATCTTCGCGAGATCCAGATCGACGAGGAACACGACGGAATGCCCTCCCGGACCCGGCTGCACCATCGCCGTCAGCGCAGGCCCGAGAGGCAGAGGCGTGTTCGCCACCGCGATCTCGCCCGCGAAGGTCTGCCTTCCTCCTTCGGCGGCGCCGGGGAGCGACGTGCGCAGGAACGCCGTGACTTTCGTCCGCGTCAGCGACGTGATCTCGAGGGAGTCCACCGTGCCGCACGGCACGCGCTCGTCCGCGCGCGACGCGATCGGCAGGAGCAGCGGGAGGAGCAGCGTGAGCGGAGAGAGCCGCATGCCTACATCCGGAACACGCCGAAGCGCGTCTCTTTCCGCGGGCCGTTCGCCGCGGCCGCGAGTCCGAGGGCGAGCACGCGGCGCGTTTCTTTCGGGTCGAGAATGCCGTCGTCCCACAGGCGCCCCGTCGCGAAGTAGGGATTCCCCTCGCTTTCGTATTTCTCCAGCGTGGGCCTCCGGAACGCGGCCCGCTCCGTGTCGGTCATCTTCGCGATTCCTTCCCTGAGACGCTGATCGTCCTTGACGGTGGCGAGGACGTCCGCCGCCTGCTCGCCGCCCATGACGCTGATCCGGGCGTTCGGCCACGTCCAGAGGAAGCGCGGCTGGTAGGCGCGCCCGCACATCCCGTAGTTCCCGGCGCCGAACGAGCCGCCCACGAGGAGAGTGAACTTCGGGACGGCGGCGTTCGCGACCGCGTGCACCATCTTCGCTCCGTCTTTCGCGATGCCGCCCTGCTCGTAGGCCTTTCCGACCATGAAGCCCGTGATGTTCTGGAGGAAGACGAGCGGCACCTCGCGCTGGCAGGCCATCTCGATGAAATGCGTCGCCTTGAGCGCCGACTCGGAGAAGAGGACGCCGTTGTTCGCCAGGAGCGCCACCGGAAACCCTTCGACGTGAGCGAAGCCCGTCACGAGGGTGGCCCCGTAACGCGGCTTGAACTCGTGGAAGCGCGAACCGTCGAGCAGGCGCGCGAGCAGCTCGCGCACGTCGTAGGGCCGCCTGAGGTCCTTCGGGACGACGCCGTAGAGATCCTCGGCGGGATACCGCGGCTCCTCGGGCGCGACGCGTCCCGGCGCCTCGGCCGGCGCGCCTCCGAGGTGCGCGACGATCTCGCGCACCTTCTCGAGCGCGTCGGCGTCGTCCTCGGCGAGATGGTCGGCGACACCGGACAGGCGCGTGTGCACGTCTCCGCCGCCCAGCTCCTCGGCCGTCACGTCCTCTCCGGTCGCGGCCCTCACGAGCGGCGGACCCGCGAGAAAGATCGTCCCCTGGTTCTTCACGATGACCGTTTCGTCCGACATCGCGGGAACGTACGCCCCGCCCGCCGTGCACGAACCGAGCACCGCCGCGACCTGCGGGAGCCGGGCCGCGCTCATGCGGGCCTGGTTGTAGAAGATGCGCCCGAAATGGTCGCGGTCGGGAAACACCTCGGCCTGAAGCGGCAGGAACGCGCCGCCCGAGTCCACGAGGTAAACCGCGGGAAGGCCGTTCTCGAGGGCGATCTCCTGCGCCCTCAGGTGCTTCTTCACCGTGATCGGGTAATACGTGCCGCCCTTCACGGTGGCGTCGTTCGCGACGATCACGACCTCGCGACCCGAGACGCGGCCGACGCCGGTCACGAGGCCCGCGGAGGGCGCCGCATCGTCGTAGAGTCCCCATCCGGCGAGCGGCGCGACCTCGAGAAATGCCGTTCCCGGATCGAGCAGGCGTTCGAGGCGTTCGCGCACGGGAAGCTTGCCGCGCGCCACGTGCCGCGCGCGCTCCTTTTCGCCGCCGCCCTCCCGCGCCCTCGCGAGCTCGACGCTGAGGTTCGCCGCGAGAGCGCGGTGGTGCGCGGCGTTTTCCCGGAAATCGGGCGAGGACGGAGAGAGTTGCGAGACGAGGACTTCGCTCACGCCCGCTCGGCTGCGAGGCGGCGGATCGCGTCCACCGTGGCACCCGTGGTGGTCCCCGGAAGGAAGACGTCGCGCACGCCCTTCGCTTTGAGGGGAGCGATGTCCTTCTCGGGAATGATGCCGCCCACGACGACGGCGATCGCTTCGCCGCCGCCCTCCTTGAGGGCGGCGATCACCTCGGGCACGAGCACGTTGTGGGCGCCCGACAGGATGGAGAGCCCGACGACGTCGACGTCCTCCTGAACGGCGGCCGCCGCGATCTGCTTCGGCGTCTGACGGAGGCCGGAGTAGATGACCTCCATGCCGGCGTCGCGGAGCGCGCGCGCGATGACTTTCGCTCCGCGATCGTGCCCGTCGAGGCCGGGCTTCGCGACGAGAACGCGGATGGGGCGGTCGCTCATGCGCGCGATTCTACAGGGAGCCGCAGTGTAAACTGGAGTTTCGAAAAACCATGCCGCGCCTCGGCGACCTCCTCATCGAAAAGACGCTCATCACGGACGAGCAGCGGCACCGTGCCTTGCTGCGGCAGACCCGCCAGCAGGGACGGATCGGCACGGCGCTCCTCGAGGAGGAAGCTTCCGAAGAGGTCGTCCTGTACGGCCTCTCGGTCCAGCACCGCGTTCCCCCCGCGTCTCCGGAAGCCCTCGAGCTCATCCGCGCGGACGTCCTCAGGCTCGTGCCCGGCCGCGTCGCCCAGCGCCTGCATGCCGTTCCGTTCCGCAAGGAGGGACGGAGTCTCGCCGTCGCGATGCGCGACCCGGGCAACCTTGCGGCTCTCGACGAGCTCGCCTCGCTGACGGGATTCAAGATCATTCCCCACGCGGCGCTCGAGGTGCGAATTTACGCGCTCCTCTACCGCTACTACGCGGCCGACGTCGAGCCGCGTTACCTCTCGGCGGCCGCATACCTGCGGGAAAGCCAGCCTCCCCGCGAGTCGGACCTGGACGAGGCCACCCAGCCGAACCAGCGGCCGCGCCCGAAGAGCCGGCCGGACCTGCGGGTCGTTCCGCCTCCGCCGCCCGATCTCACGTCGCCGTACCCCGCGCGCGCCCGGCGCCTCGATCTGGGCGACCCGTGGCAGAGCACGGATCTCTCGCCGGCGGCTTCGCTCGCGGTCACGGCGCGCCGGATGGAGACCGAGATCTTCGAGGACCCGCTCGAGTCGCTCGACCCGGAGCCCGACTCGATGGAGTTCCCGCGCCGGCTCGAGGATCCGACGAGAGAAGCGGAAGCCGCCGAGGTCGCGGGAGAAGGCCTGTTCATCGCGAGGCTCGGAGCGGCGCAAAATCGTGACGACATCGCGAACGCCGTCCTGGAAGAGTCCCTCAGGCACGCGAAGCGCGCGGCCCTCTTCGTCGCGTATCCGGATCACGTGCGCGGCTGGGCGGCCCGGCCGGCGGCTCCGGCTCTCTCGTCTTTTCACCTGCCCGACACCGAACCTTCGGTTTTCGCGACGCTTCGCAATACGGAGGGGTTCTACGTGGGCCCGCAGCCCGACCTGCCCGGAACGGCCCCGACTCTCCTGGCGCTCGGGTCGGACGGCCTCGGACTCATGGCCCTCGTGCCCGTCAACCTCAAGGGCAAGACGGTTCTCTACCTCTACGGCGAGGCGAAATCCGAGGAGAAGCCGCTCTCGGTGCCGGCGCTCAAGAGGCTTGCGGCGATGGCCGCCACGGCCCTCGAGATCCTCCTCCTGAAACGGCGCCTCGGCCGCCTCTGATCGGTCCCGGAGCGGCCCAACCGACACGATTTGAACGAGATGCCCGAGGACAGGTAGACTCCCAGCACGTGATCAAGAACGACATCATCAACGCCGTCGCCGAGGCGGCCGGTGTGCCGCGCCAGAAGGCGACTCAGGCCGTCGAGACGGTCATCGACGTTCTGCGTCAGGCCCTGTCGCGCGGCGAGCGCATCGAGTTGCGCGGCTTCGGCGTGTTTCTGGTCAAGCCCCGCAAGCGCGGGATCGGGCGCAACCCGAAACGCCCCACCGAGGAGGTCCAGATTCCTCCCGGCTTCACGATTCGCTTCAAGCCGGGCAAGGAGCTGCGCGACATGACCGGTCCGGCCGAGACGCCCGCCCCAAAACCGGGCGAGAAGACCGAAGCGAAGGTCTCCTCCGGCGCGCCCCCCACCGGCCCGCAGTCCTGAGCGCATGAGCGACGTCTGGGCGCCGGCCCCGGCCGCCGTGCCGCGGCGGAAGGAGCGGTGGTGGCTGCACGGGCTTCTCCTCCTGCTCACGCTCGCCACCACGAGCTGGGCCGGGGCAGGATTCGCGATCAACTTCCGCCCGTCGCTCCTGGGAACCGGCGCCTCCGCCGAGGTGTTCGCACATCTCCTCGAAGGGGCTCTGTCGTTCTCCCTTCCTCTCCTCGCGATCCTCGTCGCGCACGAGGCGGGCCACTATGTCGTCTGCCGCCGGTACGGGATCGACGCCTCCCCGCCGTACTTCATCCCGTTCCCATCGCTCGTCGGAACGATGGGAGCCTTCATCCGCATCCGCGAGCCCATCCGCGACAAGAAACAGCTCTTCGACATGGCCGTCGCGGGACCGATCGCCGGGTTCGCCGTGGCCGTGCCCCTTCTCGCGTGGGGCGTCTCGCACTCCCGGGTCAATCCCGTTTCCGCCCTCGGCGACGGGACGGTGATCTTCCGGTATCCGATCCTCGTCTCGCTTTTCCAGAAGGTTTTCGTCGGCGCCACGTACGCGAGCGTCGACGTCATCGAGCACCCTGTCTTCCTCGCCGCGTGGTTCGGCCTGTTCGTGACGGCGCTGAACCTCCTGCCGCTCGGACAGCTCGACGGCGGACACGCGATCTACGCGGTCTTCGGCCGCTTTCAGCGTTTCCTCGCGATCCCTCTCCTCATCCTCCTCGCGGTCCTCGGTCTGAAATGGCCCGGCTGGTGGGTCTGGGTCCTTTTCACGCTCTTCACGGGCATCCGCCACCCGCCGGTCATGAACGAGGACGAACCGCTCGACGACCGGAGAAAGCTCGTCGCCGCGGCGGTGCTCCTGATCTTCGTCCTCTGCTTCGCCCCGGTCCCGATCGAGATTCTCTAGGAACGCGGGCACGCGCGAGCGGCGACCGGGCCGAGTCACGCGATTCTTCGTTGAGATGGAGTCTTCTTCTCTGCTAGCGTACCCGTCCAGCAAGCATACCACAAGGCCTCGGGCGGGGTACTCGCTGCCCGTCCGTTCCGGCCATCGTCCCGGCGAGATGCGGTCCGTTCAGGAGGTTGTTCGATGAAGAAGTGGCTCAATCCGGGGCTGACGTTCGCGGCGGCGCTCGCCCTTGCGGCGGCGCCCGCTTTCGCAGTGGAGAACAAGGACGCCCGGACGGAAGCGGGCAACGGCGAGGCGGCCGTCGCCGCGCAGGACCCGAACGTCGTGGCGGACGAAGAAACGCCGGCCTTCATCTTCCTGACGCGTGGGGAGCACGAGAAAGCGCTCGCCCGCCAGCCTCTCGCCCGCCGCTCCGTGAACATGACGTACCACGGCGGGAAGATCATGCCGTCCGCCACGGTCAAGACGATCTTCTGGGGAACGAGCTGGTCGCAGAGCGACCCGAAGATCGCGGGCCTGCAGAGCTTCTACTCGGGCTACAACCAGAGCCACTACGCTCTCACGTCGACCGAATACACCGGATCCAACGGCCAGGTCGGGACGACAATCTCGCTGCTCTCGCCCGTCGTCGACAACACGAAGGCGTCGGGCGGAAACACGACCTCGGCGATCCTCGGCGAGGCCTGCAAGTGGTTCACCGGCCCGAACGACGGGAACGCCTACTATGCCGTTTACACGGACCTGCCGCGCGGGAACGCCGGTTTCTGCGCGTGGCACAGCTCCGGAAGCTGCGGCGGCACGACCGTGCGGTTCGCCTTCTTCTGGAAGCTCGACGGGGACGCGGGCTGCGACCCGCAGGACACGACGACCGGCAATCCGCAGGGCCTCGCAGCCCTCGCGAACGTCTCGGCGCATGAACTCGCCGAAGCGATGACGGACCCGGGCAGCCCGGGCGGCTGGTACGACTCCTCGGGCGCCGAGAACGGCGACAAGTGCGCGTGGGCGTTCAACGTCCCGTCCGTGACGTTCTCGAACAGCAGCAAGTGGAAGCTGCAGGGCGAGTGGTCGAATGCCGCCTTCACGGCGGGCACGGGCTACCCGAACCGTAGCGGCCAGAGGGGCTGCCTCGACGGGCACTGAGCTTCGTCTTCTTCTTCGATTCATGACGCCCGCCGGTCTCGCGCCGGCGGGCGTTTTCGTTCAGACCGCCTTCCGCCGCAAGGCTCCGAGCACCTCGTCCACCTCCGGCGCGCGGAGGAGCTTCGCGAAGGCGAGGAAAGCGATCGCCCCGAGGGCCGCGACCGACGCGACCCAGCCGATCCGGAGCGGGAGGATCCAGATCGCCCGATAGGGCGCGAGCTTCACCGCCACGGCCCAGACGACCGCGCCCATCGCGAGGCTCGCGAGAACGAGGCGGAGCAATGACTCGAGGATCACGCGCCCGCCCATTCCGCCGAGCCTCCTCCGGAGCAGGAAGAGAAGCGTGAGGAAGTTGATCCAGAACCCTGCCGCGGTCGCGAGGGCGACGCCCGCGTGGCGCATCGGCCCTGCGAGCGCGACGCAGAGAATCCAGAACGCGGCGAGGTCGAACGTGGCGACGAGAACGGGCGTCCGCGTGTCGTGGAGCGCGTAGAACGCCTGCGTCACGATCTTCACGCCTGCCGCCGCGTACAGTCCGAGCGCGAAGAACACGACCGCGAGCGCCGTCTCCACCACGTCCGCCCGCGCGAACCGTCCGCGCCGGAACACGACGTCCACGACGGGCGTGGCGAGGAGCATGAGGCCCACCATCGACGGAATCGTCACGAACCCGATGAGGCGCAGCGCGAAGGCGACGTGTCGCCTTGTATGCCGAGCGGTCCTTCTCGAACGCCTGTTCCGAGAGGGCCGGCAGGACCGTCCGCGTGAGCGACACGACGAATCCGCCGAGAACGAAGTCCACGAGACGGAAGGCGCAGTAGTTGTACGTGACGAAGGCGTCGCCGAGGGCCGCGAGCGTCCGGGTCGAGACGACCAACGACAGCTGCCCGACGCCCGAGCCGTAGAGGCGCGGCGCGATCTGGAGCGCGGTGCGTTTCACCTCGGCATCGCGGAAAGGCGAGCCCGAAAACCTGAGGCCGAGGCGCCGCACGGCGGGCCCCTGAAGAGCGACCTGGAGGCCCCCTCCGACGAGCACGCCGGCCGTGAGCGCCGCGACCGGCGACACGCCCGCGGGCGCGAGCGCCCACGCGGCCGCGACGATCGCGAGGTTCCACGCGATGGGCGTCGCCGCCGAGAGCTGGAAGAAGCCCTTCGAGTTCAGGAAGGCCTCGAACAGGGCGGCCACGGAGACGAGCAGAACGTACGGGAACATCCAGCGCGTCAGCCGGACCGCCAGCTCGAACTTCCCGGGGGTCGCCTTGAAGCCGTTCGCGAACAGCGCGACGATCGGGTCGGCGAGCAGGATTCCGAACGCCACGATCCCCACGAGGACGCAGACGAGCACGACGAGGACGCGGCCGGCGTAGACGCCTTCTTCGCCCGGCCGCTCCCTCTCGACCTTCTTCGCCATCGGGACGAACGCCCCCGGCAGGCCGCCCTCCCCCACGATCGCCCGGAACGTGTTCGGGATGCGAAGAGCCGTGTAAAAGGCGTCCGACAGCGCCGAGGCTCCGAGGAACCGCGCGATCGTCGCGTCGCGCAGGACCCCGGCCACCCGGGAGACGGCCGTCCACGCGGTGATGCCCCAGGTCGATCGGACCAGCCTCCGCGTGTCGCTCAAGCCGGAGGGATTGTAGGATCCAGGCCGATCGGAGGGCATTTCCATGGCTGGATCCGTGAACAAGGTCATCCTCATCGGACACCTCGGGGCCGACCCGGAGATGCGAGCGACGACGGGCGGCGTGCCCATCGCGCGCCTGCGCATCGCCACGACGGAAACGTGGAACGACCGCGTGAGCGGGCAGAAACAGGAAAAGACCGAGTGGCACACGGTCATCGCGTTCGACAAGCTCGCGAGCATCTGCGAGCGTTATCTGTCCAAGGGACGTCTCGTCTACATCGAGGGCGCGCTCCAGACCCGCACCTGGGATGACAAGGACTCGGGCCAGAAGCGCTACGCGACCGAGATCAAGGCCCGGGACATGAAGATGCTCGGCGGGCGCCCCGACGGCGCGGGCGCCTCGGGAGCGTCGGGCCCGGCGGTTCCGGATGCGGGGACGGCCGGCGGCGGCGACGCGGACGACGACGTGCCGTTCTGAGGGAGAGGGAACCGGGGATTTTCTTGCTGAAGAGATAAAGAGAAGAGAAGAACCGGGATTTCGAAGAAAGAACCGGGGATTTCTTAGAAGGGTGCGTGAGGGTGTACCGGCACTCGTCGGCGCAGCGGCACTCGAGCGGCTGCCGCCCGCATCACCTTCTAGAGAATCCGAATCCGCCTCCGAATCCGAATCCCCCTAAAGACCGAAACCGAAATCTCCCTCTTTTCTCTTCTCTCTCGGCTTTGACATCAATTCCGCGAACTCTCGTGCTTCCTCCGCCAGCACCGTCCAGGCTTCCTCGGTGAACCGCGGCCGCGGCGCGTCCGCGACGCGGCGCCGGAGCGCCGCGAAGCGGGCCTCGCGCGCCGCGTCGCCGCCGAGGGAGCCGACCCGGGCCGCGCACTCTTCCCACGAGCCGCTGCGTCCGGACACGAGAAGCGCGTCGCAGCCGGCGCGCGCCGCGCGTTCCGCGCGCTCGGGCAGCGCTCCGTCGAGCGCCTCTTTGACGAGATCGTCGGCGAGCGAAACGCCCTCGAAGCCCGCGGGCCCGCGCAGGACGCCGATAAGCTTCGCCGAGAGGGACGCCGGCGTGTCGTCTCCCGTGAAGCCCGGGTAGGCCCCGTGCCCGACCACGACGCACTCCGCGCCGCGCGCGAGCTTCGTGAATGGCGCCACGTCCGTCACCAGGAGGTCCACGTCGTGCGCGTCGATCGTGGGCCGCGAGAGGCGCGTGTCCGTTCCCGCCCGGCCGAGCCCCGGGAAGTGCTTCAGCCCGGCCGCGAGGCCCGCGCGCGCCAGACCGTGCAGGAACATCATCCCCGAGAGCACGACGTCCTCGGCGTGAAAACCGAAGCATCGCCCACCGAGGACGACCGCCCCCGTTCCGGGCTGACCGAGGTCGAGGACGGGCGCGAGATCCACGTCGAGACCAAGGAGTCGTCCCGCGCGCCCCATCAAGTACGCGCACGCGTGCACGCGGTCCGTGCCGGCCGCCGCGCACGCGGCCGGCGAGGCAAACGGCGCCCCGAGAAGCGGGCCGAGCGGGTCCTCGCTGCCTCCTTCCTGGGAGATGAAGAGAAGAGGGGCCGGGGAGAAGAGCCCTCGCAGTGCCTCCAGCAGCGAGGCGGACTGTAATGGTGTTTGGAGATTTTGCTTAGAAAGGAAGATGCCGAGGGGTCGCAGTGCGACGAGCAGCGACCGCTCTTCGGCAGACAGCGAAGGGCCTGCGAGCCCAAGCACGAACCGCGACGACGAATCCAAAGTCGCGTTCATCTTCTAAGAGATCTTCTTTTCGTTCTTCTTCTGATATTCGGCGGCTGCATGCAGCCGCCGATGGCAGGAAATCTGTTCTTCGAATGGCCGGAGTCAAGGGTCGAAGACCGCTGCGCGGCGCGCTTCGCGCGCCCTTGACACCGGCTATTCGAAGAGAATCCCCTCTTTTCCGAAGCAAAATATTCTTCCTCTCACTCTTCCCCCCGGAGCCGATGCTGCAGCGACGCCAGCAGCTGCAAGGCGGCGAGCGGCGTGAGGTGGTCGACGTCGACGCGCCCGATCGCGTCGAGGACGAGCTCGCCCTGCCCGCGGAAGAGGTCGAGCTGCGCGTCCTTCGGAGCGGGCTCGCCCTCGTGCTCGGCGAGGCGGGGCCGCCCGCCGACGTCCATCTGCTGCCTCTCGAGGTTGCCGAGGATCTCGCGCGCGCGGAAGAGCACGGCCTCCGGGATGCCCGCGAGGCGCGCGACCTGCACGCCGTACGAGCGGTCGGCCGTGCCGTCCGCGACCTTGCGCAGGAAGACGACCTCGCCGTTCCATTCCTTCGCGGTCATCGTGCGGTTCTTGACGCCCGGTTTCACGAGCGCCATCTCCGTCAGCTCGTGGAAGTGCGTCGCGAAGAGGACGCGCCGCATGCCGGTGTCGTGCAGGTGCTCGGCGATGGCCCACGCGAGGGAGAGGCCGTCGAACGTGGACGTGCCGCGCCCGATCTCGTCGAGGATGATGAGGCTGTGCGCCGTCGCGTGCCGGAGGATGTGCGCCGTCTCGGCCATCTCGACGAGGAACGTCGACTCGCCGCGCACGAGAGAGTCCGACGCGCCGACGCGCGTGAAGATGCGGTCCGTGAGGCCGATCGTCGCTGCCGCCGCCGGCACGTACGAACCGGCGTGCGCGAGCAGGACGAGGAGCGCGTTCTGTCTGAGGTAGGTCGACTTGCCGCCCATGTTCGGTCCCGTGAGCACGACGATGCGTTCGCCTTCGCCCCCCAGGGAGGCGTCGTTCGGGATGAACGCCTCGCGGGGGCGCAGCGCCTCGACGACCGGGTGGCGGCCGCCGTCGACGACGAGCACGGGCTCGTCCACGATGCCCGGCCGAACCCATCCTGCGGCCCTGGACACGCGCGCGAGGGACACGAGCGCGTCGAGAAGGCCGAGCCGGGCGCACGCGGCCAGGATGCGCGACGAGTCGGCCACGATCTCCGTCACGAGCGAGAGGAACATCTCCTGCTCGCGCGCGGCGAGGCGCGCGTCGGCGGACCGCAGCTTTTCGTCCGCGAGGACGAGCTCTGGCGTCGCATAGCGTTCGACGTTCGCGAGGGTCTGCCGCTTGAGGGCGCCCTCGGGAATGCGCTGGCGGGCCGAGCCCGGCACCTCGAAGACGTGGCCGAACACCTGGTTGAACTTCACGCGCAGCGTCGGAATGCCGCGGAGCGCGCGCTCCTCGGCCTCGACGCGCGCGAGGATCGACGCGGACTCACGGCGCAGGGTGCGCACCTCGTCCACGGCGGCGTCCACGCCGTCGCGGAAGATCCCGCCGTCCCGCGCGTGGAGGGGCGGCTCGGCCACGACCCGCGACACAATGGACTCCCCGAGGGCGAACGGCACGCCGTCCGGCGACGCCTCGCCGCCCGGCGCGAGGATCGCGGCGCGGGCCTCACCGAAGCCGGCGGCGAGGCGCCCGGCGCGCACGAGCCCGCTCCCGAGCGCGGCCGCGTCGCGCGGCGATCCGGCGCCGACCGCGAGGCGCGCGAGGAGGCGCGGCAGGTCGGGAATCTCGCGGAAGGCCGCGGCCAGGCTTTCCAGCCGCGCCCCGTCCTCCTGCAGCTCTTCGACGGCGTCGAGCCGGGCTTCGATGCCGGCGCGCCGGCCGAGCGGCCGCTCGACGAGCCGCCGGAGCGTGCGCGCGCCGAACGACGTCCCCGTCCTGTCGAGAAGCGAGAACAGCGTGCCGTTCGGACCGCCGTCGCGGGCCGAGCGAAAGAGCTCGAGGTGCCCGGCCGTCACGGCATCGACCACGAGCCCTTCGTCCGGAGCCTCCGAGCGGAGGGAGCGCACGTGGTCGCAGTCGGCGCGCTGCGTGGCCCGCGCGTACGACAGGAGGGCCGCAGCCGCGTCGGCCGCGCCGCCCGCGCCCGAGAGTCCGAATGGCTCGAGCGTCGCCGTGCGGAAGTGCCGTCTGAGAAGGTCCACCGCGCCCGCTCCACGAGGAGAGTCGGTCGGCAGCGCCGAGAGCGCGGGGGCCCCGGCTCCCGACGACACGAGCGCGCCCGCGAGCGACTCGGCGAGGGACCGGTCCGAGGGAAAGAACACGAGCTCGCGCGGCAGGCGGCGCAGGAGCCACTCCAAGAGGGCCGTCCGCTCCGCCAGCTCGACAACCGCGAAATCGCCCGTCGAGAGGTCCAGGGTCGAGACGGCGGCCCCGCCCCCGTCCCACGTCACGGCCGCCATTTCGTTCGGGCGGCGCGCGTCGAGGCGCTCCGGATCGACGATCGTCCCGGGCGTGACGATGCGGACGATCTTCCGCGGGACGAGGGCGCGTCCCTTCGACGGAGCCTCCGTCTGCTCGGCGATCGCGACCTTCCTCCCCGCCGCGACGAGCCGCGCGAGGTAGGACTCGAGCGCATGCTGGGGAATGCCGCACATCGGCGCTTCGACGTCGCTGTCCTTGTGCCGCGCGGTCAGTACGAGGCCGAGGAGCGGCGCCGCATAGGCCGCGTCCTCGAAGAACATCTCGTAGAAGTCTCCAAGGCGGTAGAGGAGGAGCGCGTCGCCCGCCTCCCGCTTGAGAGCCCAGTACTGCTCGAGCATGGGCGTCGCACGCATGTGGAGCCGGTGATGCTAGCATCGAGGGGACGCCGCGGATGCGCATCCTCTCGCTCGACACGGCCTCCCCGTTTCCGTCGCTGGCCGCCTGCGACGGCGACGGCGTGGAAACGTCCCGGACCCTGCCGCAGAACGCGGCCGAGAGCCTGCCGCTCGCGGTCGAAGCCCTTCTCGCCGAGATGCGCCTGACGGTCCGGGACCTCGACCGCGTCGCCGTGGTCTCGGGACCGGGATCCTTCACCGGACTCCGCGCGGGACTCGCTTTCGCGCGCGGCCTCGCGCGGGCGCGAGGTATCCCGCTCGTCCTCGTCCCGACGTTCGCGGCCGCCCACGAGGCCGCGCCGGACCCCGCCGACGTTCTCTTCGTTCTCGACGCCGGCCGCGGCGACGTGCACGCGGCCCCGCGGCCGGGAACCTCCGTTCCCGGCGCGGGACCCCCGCGTCCCCGGTCCGAAGTAGAGGCCACGGCCTTCGCCCGCGGAGTCTCCGTCCTCGACCTCGGCCTCCTGAGCCTGCCTCTGGCGGCCGCCGCCGCGCGCGTCGCCGCGCGGGACGCGACGACGACGCGCGCGATCGTGTACGGACGGCCGAGCGCCGCGGAAGAAAAAACGGAGCGGGCCGGCCTGTCCGCCCGGAGCCCCGGGGGGACCCCGTGAGCGCCCTCCCCGAGCCCTTCACGCTTCGGGACGCGCGCCACGCCGACCTGGACGCCGTCGCCGCCCTCGAGCGTGTCTCGTTTCCCGTCCCCTGGAAAAGGGAGTATTTCGAGGTCGAGGTCGGAGCTCCGTGGCGCTTGAACCGCGTCGCGCTGTCGGGCGGAGTTCTCGCGGGCTACGTCTTCTGCGCGTTCGCGGGAGGCGAGGTGCACGTCAACAAGATCGCCGTCGCGCCGGACTTTCGCCGCCAGGGCGTGGCTTCTGCGCTCATGGACGAGGTTTTTTCGTTCTGTGCCCGCGTGGACGCCGAGGAGGTCTTTCTCGAGGTGAGGTTTTCCAACAAGCCGGCCCGCTCGTTTTACGCGGGGCTTGGCTTCGCGGAGTCGGGCCGGAGGGCGGGCTACTACCTCGACGGGGAGGATGCCCTCGTGATGGTCCGGAAAATGGGCGGGCCGAGACGCCTTGACGGCCCCCCGGCGATGAAGGGAGACTCCGGTCGTTGAAAGATTTCACCAGGAGGAGGTGGCGATGCAGACCTTGACGGAGGAGATCAAGCACGAGCTCGAGAGCCAGAACGAGGAATTTCGTTCCCTTTTGCGTGATCACCACAGCCACGAAAAGCGGCTCGCCGAGCTCGCCTCCAAGACCTTTCTTTCCACGGACGAGGAAATCGAAGAAAAACGCCTGAAAAAGCACAAGCTCCACCTGAAGGACCGGATGGAAGAGATCGTGCGCGAGCACCGCGCGCGCGTCTCGGCCCACTAGGCAACCCCTTGGCCGAAACCCCTTCTCCGCCGCGTCGCGGCGTGCGACGGGGGGTATACGTGCTGCCCGCCCTGTTCACAGCGGGCAACATCCTCTGCGGGTATCTCTCCCTGGAGGCCTCCGGCAGGGGGGCCTACGAATACGCCGCGATTCTCATCTTCGCGGCGGCGTTTCTCGACGGCGTGGACGGCCGCGTCGCCCGGTTGACCGGGACGACGTCGGCGTTCGGCGAGCAGCTCGACTCCCTCGCCGATGTCGTCTCCTTCGGCGTCGCGCCCGCTTTTCTCGTCTACCACTGGGGGCTTTCGGGCTTCGGCCGCGCTGGCCTCCTCGTTTCCTTTCTCTTCGTCGTGTGCGGAGCCTCGCGCCTCGCGCGATTCAACGTTCAGCTCCACGTCGTCGACAAGCGCTGGTTCGTCGGCCTGCCGATCCCCTCGGCGGCCGGCGCGCTCTGCGGGCTCATCTGGGCCGTGCCTGCGGCGGCCCTGACGGACACGCTGCGCGGCGTCTTCCTCGGCGTGACCGCCGTGCTCGCGTTTCTCATGGTGTCCACGTTCCGGTACCGCTCCTTCAAGGACCTCGACATGAAATCCCGCCGCGGACGGCTCTTCTTTCTTCTCTTCGCGGCCATCCTCGCGCTCATCTGGTGGCTCCGCCAATACGCATTGGCGGGCCTTCTCGTGACATACGCCGCTTCGGCGCCCCTCGCGCGGCTCGCCGGGTTGTTCCGCCGCCGCCCGAAGGACGCGCACGCGTGACGAACGAGCCGCCTCCATCCGGCCTCTCCGTGGCGCTCGTCGAGCCCACGACTCTCCTCGGGCGCGATGTGCGCGCGGTGCTCAAGGAGCGCGGATTTCCGGCTTCGAAGATCAGCCTTTTCCACCAAACCCCGCAGCCGGGCGGGATCCTGACGGAGGAAGACGACGAGGTCGCCTTCATCGCCCCGCTCACGAAGGACGCGCTCGAGACGTGCCGGATCGCCTTCCTGTGCGGGAGCGCGGACGAGACCGCGCGTTTTCTCGCGACCCGCACCGACGGCGCCCTCGCGATCGACCTGTCGGGCGTCCGCAACGGCCAGCCGCTCGTCGTGCCTTCGGAGGAAGGCGACCCGCGATCGCTCCCCGCCGGCTCCCTGTTCCTCACGCCGCATCCCGTGGCGTTCGTGCTCGCCGAGGTCGCGCGCACCGTCGACGCGGTCGCGCCCGTCGTCGGAATCACGGCCGCCGTGGACCGCCCGGTGAGCGAGCTCGGCAAGGCCGCGTTGGACGAGCTCTTCCAGCAGGCCCTCGCGCTCGCGACCTTCCGGCCGCTGCCGAAAGAGGTACTCGGCACGCAGGTCGCGTTCAACGCGCACGCGCCGGCGGATTCCGTCGCCTTCGAGGCACGCATCGCCGAGGACATGGCGGCGCTCCTGGCCCGGGAGATTCCGATCACGATCCTCTCGGCGCGCGCCGGCGTGTTTCACGGGCACCTCCTCCGCGTCGAGCTGCGGCTCGGCGCGGACGCTCCCCCTCGGGCGACGTCATCTCCCGCTTCCGCGAACAGAAGCAGGCGTTCGAGATCGTCGACCCCGAAAACCTGTCGGGCCCCGTGGAGTCGGCCGGACGCGACGAAACGCTCCTCCTGAGAGGCGAGGCGGAGGCCCGGCGCGTGACGCTCACACTCGCCGCCGACCACCTGAGGCGCGCGGGCGCGCTCCTCGCCGTGCGACTCGCCGAGCAGGCGGCCCGGGAACGCGGCTGGCTGGAGCCGGCGGGCGTCTCCTCCTGACGCGCGGCGTCAGCGGCTGCGGCCGCGACGCTTCGCTTTCGGGGACGGCTTCGCCGCGGGCGTGGGCGCCGCCAGGCTCGCTTCGATTTCGGGCCCGCTCGTCACCTTCCCGTCCGGCAGCGTGAGGTGCCAGCTCACGAACACTCGCGGATGGGCGCCGGCCACCCTGATCGAGCCCGAGTTGTTCGTCTCGCCGGGCGCAAAAATGTTCTCGAACAGCCTGCAGACGACCGCGCGGCTCGAGCTCGTGATCTTGTAACCCTCGGCGGCGGACGTCAGCTGCTCGTACCGGTCGAAATCGCCGGGTTTCACGGAAGCCACGGTGCCGCCTTCGACGCGGACCTGGACCCAGCTGTTGTAATGCGAGAGGTCCGTGGGTGTCGGGCCGGCGTTCGTCGTGCGGATCGTGAAATCGGTGTGTCCGCGCCCCGCCTCGCCCGGCAGCGCCTCGACCACGAGCCGCGGCTCGACGGGCTTTCCCGTCAGGAGAGCCCGCACGGCCGCGTAGCCCACGAGGTACCCGTCCCTCGGCACGCCGCCCACGAGAAAAGTCCGGCCCCGGAAGTTCGGGGCCGACCAGCGGCCTGCGGCCGAGAGAAATCGCAGCCCTTCGCCCATCGTCGGGAGCTGGAACCGCGCGTGGCCGCCGTCCGCGGCGAGCATCGAACCCTTCGATCCGGCACGCGGCTTGAACGTGCAGACGGTGCCGGGCTCCGACGAGAACACTTGCCCGAAGTCGAAGTCGAGGGCGCGATCCTCGGAGAGCTGGTCGATCATGCCGTCGGGCAGAATGCGTCCCGCGAAGGTCGTCCCGTCTCCCGTGCGGCCGTAGCCGCCGAATGCCATGAGGAGCCGGAACGGGAGGGGGAACTCCCGCGCGATGGCTTCGGGCAGCTCGCTGACGATCTGGCCGCCGAGCTCCGGCCGCCGTCCG
Source organism: Thermoanaerobaculia bacterium (assembly GCA_963809425.1). Lineage (GTDB taxonomy): Bacteria > Acidobacteriota > Thermoanaerobaculia > UBA5066 > UBA5066 > Fen-183. The sequence continues at coordinate 56,392 of CAWEJK010000001.1, read as the reverse complement.
AAAGCCAGGACGAGCGCCTCGCTCGCATTGCCCGCGAGCGGCTTCCACCGCTCCGGTTTCGCGGTGGGCGGAAGCGTGACGGAAACCGGCACGGATAACCTCTTCTGAACGGCGCCGAGCGCCGCGGCGAGGTCCTTCGCGAGATCGGGCGAGGGCCAGAGGTGGAAGTGAACTCCCTCGACCCGGCCCCAGTTTCCCGACTCGGCGAGAATGTGCGAAAGGGCGCGTGCCCACTCCGCGCCCGCGGCGGCGCCGCGCCCCGCGACGGCCGCGGCAGCGCCCTCCTCGCCGAGCACCGTGAGGACGAGCGGGCGCTTGAGAGGCGTGGGCGGCGGCGGGAGAGCGGTGATCGCGCCGGATCGGGACATCGTTCCGGCCGGAACGTACAGGCGCACGACCCGCATCGACTCGAGCTCGGCGTCGACGTCGTCGGGCACGAACGCCGGGGCTTCGGCGAGGAACAGGGCGTCACCGCGCGGAGCCGCCGGCGCCGCGTCGGCGGGCGGAGCGGGCTCCCTCCTGCTGCACGAGGCCATCGCGACCGTCACGAGCGCGAGAAGAAAGCAAGGAATGACGGCGACAGACCCGCCGGTACGGCCCGCGGCACCTCTGCCGCGCCGGCGGGAGGCCGGGGCAATCACGGCGGAGATGATAACGCGGGCAGCGTGAAGCCCACGACGAGGCCCCCTCCGGCGCGCGGGTGCGCGAAAACGGTCCCCGCGTGCCTCTCGGCGGCCTGTCGCACGGCCGCGAGGCCCATTCCCGAGCCCCGGGACTTCGTCGAGAAAGCCGGGTCGAAGAGCTGGAGGGCGGCATCTCCCGGCACGCCCGGCCCGTTGTCGGCGCAGGCGAAGCGGACCGCCGGCACGCCCGCCGCGAGCGTCGCGTTCTCCGCAGAGAGGCGCACGCGGCCGGGGGACGTGCCGATCGCCTCCACCGAGTTGACGACGAAATTCGTCAGGGCGTCGCGCACGAGGTACGGATCCGCCGCGAACGCAGGCAAATCCGGTGCGGTCTCGACCTCGATCACGACGGTCTCGTGGGAGAGAAAGTCGGCGGCGACCTCGTCGAGGAGCGCGGCGACCGCCGAGCGGTCGAGCACCCGCCGCTCCACGGCGGCCGGGTCGGCGAATCGGCCGAGGCGTCCGATGCGGTGCGTGAGGATTCCGACCTGCCGGAGGATCCCCGCGGCGACATCGGCGAAGGTCCCCGGCGGCGGGGTCTCGCGTCTCGCCTCGAAGCGGGCGAGCCGCTCCGCGGCGAGCCGGATCGGGGTGAGCGGGTTCTTGATGTCGTGCGCGATCGAGCGGGCCGCCTCGACCCACGCGGCCAGCCGGTCGGCGCGCAGGAAGTCCGTGAGGTCCTCGAGAAGGAGGATCACGCGCGGCCCGCGCTCCTCGCCCGGGAGCGTGACGATCGCGACCCGGAAGAAGCGCTCGCCCGAAGGCCCCGGGATGGCCACGCGCGTCTCGTACGGCGAAGGCCGCGCGGCCGCTTCCTCGAGAGCCGCCCGGAGCGGCTCCCATCCGGCGCCCGACAGGCGCTCGGGAAGCGAGCTTCCGGGGAGCAGGCGGTCCGCGGCCGGGTTCGCGAGGAGGACGGTCCCGTCGTTGCGACGGAAGAGGAGGACGGCGGCCGTCAGGTTTCCGAGGAGTCCCACGGCGGACGCGCGCTCTTCCGCGAGAGACGCCGTTCTCTCCTCGACGCGCGCCGACATTTCGGTAAACGCGTCGATGAGGCGCGCGAGATCCACGTTCGCGGGCCTGACGAGCGGCGGCAGCGGCCTCCCCTCGCCGACGTTGGCGGTCGCCGCGATGAGCTCTTCGAGCGGCCCTCCCAACGTGAGCGCCGCACGGCCGCCGAGCCCCACGGCGGCGAGCGCGACCGCCACGGAGAGGAGGAGGAGGGCGTCGGCCGCCGACCGGACGGCCTCGTCTTCGGCGACGACCACGGCCAGCGCCTCGCGCCCGTCGGCCGAGACCGTCTCGGCGGCCTCGACGACCCCCGGCGCGCCGGGCGCCATCGCGCCGCGCGACGAGAACGCCGTCGGACGGCCTTCGGCGAGATCCTGCGCGACGGGAGACGCGAGCATCTCGTGCGCCACCTCGGCGGCGACGGGGAGCGCCCGGGACGCGGCGACGAGCGTCCCGTCGCGATAGCGGAGGAGATCCCACCCGATGACCGCGGCCGCGCGGTTCAGCGCCGCCTCCGCCGAGGGCGCGCCGCCCGCGACGTCGCCCTCGAGAAGGCGCCTGCCTTCCGCGACGACGTCGCGCGAGCGCCGCGCCGTCTCCCGCACGGCGTGGCGCTCGAGAGCGACCCGGACGAAGACGACGCTCAGGGCGAGAGGAAGGGCGCCGAAGAGCAGGACGAGCGCGACGAGCCGCGTCCGGAACGTCGCGAAAAATCGCCGCGGGAACCGGACCGGGCCAGACCGGATCGGCGCGCCGGCGAAGAGGAAAGGGACGACGAAGAGAAGGGCGGCCTCCCCGGCCGCGACGGCGGTGCCCGCCACCGCGAGCGACGGTTCCGCCGGCGCGGCGAACCCGACGAAGCCGGAGGAGGAGGCCAGGACGTGCACGCGCCGCAGGCCGTCCGCGGTCGAAACCGTGGCCACCGCCTCGCCGGTCCGGCGGGCGCGCTCGAGCATGCCGCCGGGCAGCTCGACACCCTCGCCGCGCGCTCCCGTCGTCCGTCCGGCGGCATCCCACTCGAGCCTCTCGACCGCGACACGGTCCGGCACGTCGCGCGACGCGACCGCCGAGAGCAGCGGATCGCGATCGGACTCGCGCGGCCAGGGCACGTGCAGGAACGCCGACGGAAACCCGGCCGGATTCGCGGCCGGGAGGACGAGATCGGGCGCCCGGCGTCCCGGGTGGATGACGCCGAAGGACGAGACGGTCGCGCCCAGCGGACTCCGGATCGTGAGCGTGTCGCCGAGCTCGGGGAAGCTCTCGTCGGCGCCCCGCGCCCAGAGAGCGCGCGCGAGGTCGTCGGGATTCGTCCGCTCTCCGGCCGGCAGCCACGGCTCGAGCGACGGCGAGCCGACACGGCGCTCCCAGCGCCGCACGGCCTCTGCGCGCATGCCGGCCGTGTCGCCCCGCGCGAGCGCTTCGGCGCGCGCGATCGCGGCGTCCGCGTGGCGGAGGCGTCCGTCCGCGAGACCCGTCGCGAAGAGCAGGGTCGCTCCAGCGAGCACGAAGACCGCCGTCGCGGCGCGCGCGAGGAGATCGGTCTCCGGCGGCGGCTGGATGCGACGCGACAGTGCCCAGGCCGCGGCGACCGACGCGAGGGCGAGAACCGGAGCGTGAAGCGCGGAACCGGGCGCCGCGAGAGCGGCCACGAGAGCAGCGAGGCCGACGGCGGCCGCCAGACCGGCACCGCGCCGCGGGACACCCCGGCGCAGCAGAAGAGCCGCCGCGGCGAGGCCGGCCGCCGCGACGGCGAGGACACCGGTTTGCGCGAGGAAATCCGGAAGACCGCGCGGCACGAGGCTCATGGTGTCGAAGAGCTCGGGCGCCACGCGAGCGGCGCCGCGCCCGAGAACGCCCGGGACGAACGCGAGCGGGAGCGACAGGAGGACCTCGACGGCGGCCGGTCCGGCGTCGCGACGGCGCGCGTGCCGGACGAGCGTGCGGACGACGGCGAGCGCTGCGAACCCCGTGAGAAAGGCGTCCGCCGGCGTGGCGAAGAGTCCGAGGAGAGCCGCCGGGTCCCATCCCGCGGCGAACACGCCGGAAGCGCCCCGAGGCATTCCGAGGAGAAGCGCAAACCGCGCCGCGACGATCCCGGCCACCGGTCTTCGGGCCGCCGCTCCGAGCGCGGCGGAGAGGAGCGCGAGGGCGATCGCCGGAACGCGACCGCGGGCGCGCGCCGCGTCGTCTTCCGCGATCCCGGGCTCGGACGCCTCCACGGAGAGCGCGAGAAGGCGGTCGCGCCGCTCGGAGGCCGCGAGGCGGAGCCTGAGGCGCGTCGGGTCGTTTCGAAGTCCGAGAAACTCGATGAGGTCAGGGCGGAGAATGCCGGTCGGATAGCGGCGCGTTACGACGAGCGTCCCGCGCGCCCCCCGCTCCCCGCGCGGGGCCACCCAGCCGAGCGAGGCGCGCGTGACGTGGAACGAGGTGACGAAGCCCGTCGCCGCGGTGCCGCGCTCGGCCTCCAGCCCGGAGGCTTCGCCGGCCCAGGCCACGGGGCGGCCCGTCCGATCGAAGAAGACCGCGCCCCACCCCGGACCGTTCGGGAGCGACTCCGCGAGAATCGAGAAGAGCCGCGCGGGGCGCACTTCCGCTCCCCCTCCGTCCGCGATCGCCGCGAATTCCGGCCCGGCTTGAATCCGACCGGCGGTCCGCCGGATCGTCTCGCCGTCTCGCTCGAGAGCCTCCTCCGCCGCGGCGAGAAAGAGCCGGGCGCGCTTCTCTCGCGCGTCGGCGCCGGCGGGCGCGAGGCGCGCCGCGAGCGCGAACGCGAGCGTGACGAGCGCCGCGGCGAAGAGCCCGAACACGACGAGCCGGCGCGCGCGCAACGTCGACGGGGCCAAGGGCGTCAGCGCGCCATCGGGATGCAGACGCCGTGACGCGCGGCCGAGGCCAGGGCTTCCTCGTAACCGGCATCCGCGTGGCGAACGATCCCGGTCCCCGGATCCGTCGTGAGGACGCGCGCGAGACGCGCGGCCGCCTTCGCGGTTCCATCGGCGACGACGACCATCCCGGCGTGGATCGAATACCCGATCCCGACCCCGCCCCCGTGGTGTATGGAGACCCACGTCGCGCCAGCCGCCGTGTTCAGAAGCGCGTTCAGGAGCGGCCAGTCGGCGATCGCGTCGCTCCCGTCCTTCATGGCCTCCGTCTCGCGGTTCGGCGAGGCGACCGAGCCGCAGTCCAGGTGGTCGCGCCCGATGACGATCGGCGCCTTGACGCGTCCGGTCCGAACGAGCTCGTTGAAGGCGAGGCCCGCCTCTCTGCGCTCGCCGTAACCGAGCCAGCAGATCCGCGCGGGCAGGCCCTGGAACGCGACGCGCGCGCCCGCGAGCGTGATCCAGCGCCGGAGCGCCGCGTTCTCGGGGAACAGGCGCAGGATCTCCCGATCCGTCTCGGCGATGTCGGCCGGATCGCCCGAGAGAGCAACCCAGCGGAACGGACCCTTGCCCTCGCAGAAGAGCGGCCGGATGTAGAGCGGCACGAACCCGACGATGTCGAATGCGTTCGCGACGCCGGCTTTCACGGCGCCCGCGCGGAGATTGTTGCCGTAGTCGAACGTGACGGCCCCCTGCGCCTTGAGCGCGAGCATCGCCTCGACGTGCGCCCCCATGGAGACGATCGCCCGGCCGATGTATGCCTCGGGGTCCGCCGCGCGCAGGCGGATCGCCTCCTCGTACGGAAGGCCGTGGGGCACGTACCCGTTCAGCGCGTCGTGCGCGGACGTCTGGTCCGTCAGCACGTCGGGCACGAGCCCGCGGGCGAGAAGCCGCTCGAGGAGGTCCACCGCGTTCGCGCGGACGCCGAACGAACGGGCGTCTCCGCGGTCCCGTGCCGCGAGAGCCCTGTCGATCGCGGCGTCGAGGCCGTCGACGCGCTCGTCGAGGTACCGCGTCACGAGGCGCTTGTCGATGCGCGAACCGTCGACCTCCGCGACGAGCGCCGTTCCGCCGCACATCGTCGCAGCCAGGGGCTGCGCGCCCCCCATCCCGCCGAGTCCGGCGGTCACCACCAGCCGACCGGCAAGTGACCCGTCCTTCGACGAGAGGTCGCGGCGCGCGGCCTCGGCGAAGGTCTCGTACGTGCCCTGGAGGATTCCCTGGGTGCCGATGTAGATCCAGGAGCCCGCCGTCATCTGGCCGTACATCGTCAGGCCGAGGGACTCGAGCCGCCGGAACTCGTCCCAGGTGGCCCAGTGAGGCACGAGATTCGAGTTCGCGATCAGGACGCGGGGGGCGTCCTCATGCGTCCGAAAGACTCCCACGGGCTTTCCCGACTGGACGAGGAGGGTCTCGTCGTCCCCGAGGCGGCGCAGGGCGTCGAGAATCGCGGCGAGGCAGGCCGGATTCCGGGCTGCTTTGCCGGACCCGCCATAGACGACGAGATCCTCGCGCCGCTCGGCGACCTCCGGATCCAGGTTGTTGAGCAGCATCCGATAGGGCGCCTCGGTGAGCCAGGAGCGGCAGGTGAGCGCGGTCCCCCTCGGGACCGCGGGCGGAGAAAACAGGGCGGACGCCGGGGGACCGGGCATGACGGCATGTTAGCCGGAGAGAGCCCCCTGACGCGCCGCGTCAGATTTCCCTTGACAGTAATTACGCGACGCGTTATCTTTCCTCCATGACCGATCCCCGCCGCATCGTGCGCTACCGCAACCGCAAGCTCTACGAGGCGCGCGAGCGCCGTTTCGTGACCCTGGCCGACCTCGCGAAGGCCGTGGCCGCGGGTGACCGGCTGGAGGTCATCGCCGCGGATACGGGCGAGGACATCACGGCCCGCGTGCTCTCCCGCGCCCTCGCGTCCGGACGGTCGCCGGTCCTCGCCTCGGCGGATACGCTCGCCCGCATTCTCCGGGCCGGGAGCGAGGCCGCGGAAACGGTCGCCGAAGCCGTCGAGTTCGTGGGCGGCACCCGGGTGGCGGACTCGCTGCGCCGGGCCGCGCGCCCCGAGAGCCTCGGCAAGACCCTGGCTCCGCTCACGCGCCGGCTCGAGGACGCCCGCCAGGACGTGGAGAAGATCGTGGGCGGGCTCGTCGAGAAGGGCCGGCTCACGTGGGAGGAGGGAACGCGCCTGCGCGAGGACGTCGGCCTCGTGTTCCGCGAAAGTCTCGCCGACGTGGTCGGCAGCGTCCGCGACATCGCGAGCCGGCTCTCCCCCAGCACGCAGCCCGAGCTCGCGAAGGAGATCGGGGACCTCAGGACGCGTCTCGCCCAGCTCGAATCCCTCGCCAAGAGCGCCTTCCCCGCCGAGTTGCCCAGGCCCGCTCGCGCGCGGCGCACCGCGGCGCCCGCCGCCCGCCTCACCATCAAGAAGCAGGTTCGCAAACTGAACAGAAAGAGGAGAACAGCATGAAAACCACCGCTCGCAAGACCGCGCCGAAGCTGCCTTTCAACGTCCCGGCCCCCGTCGAGAAGGCCCTGAAGTCGGCCGGCAGCCGCTTCGACGCCTTCAGCGTCAAGGCCAAGAACGTCGCCGCCAAGACCGAAAAACAGGTCAAGGTCGCCGCACATGACCTCAAGAAGAACGCCCAGTCGCTCGCGAAGGATCCGCGCGCGTTCGTGGAAGAAGTCATGGAGTCGGGCCGCGATCTCGGCCAGAAGATCCGGGAGAACGCCGGCAAGGTCGGCGACGACGTTCAGGATCGCGTCCAGAAAGCCGCGCGCCACGCCGAAGACGTCGCGAAGAACGTGACCGAGACCGTCGGCACGGCCGTCGAAAAGGGCCTTCACAGCCTGAACGTCCCCACCCGCAAGGAGCTTCGCTCGCTCTCGGCCAAGGTGGACGGCCTCGGCAAGAAGATCGACGCGCTCAAGACCCGCAGGGCGCCGCGCGCGAAGCGATCCGTCCGCTGAGAAGGTCCGGAATCGGATAGACTTCGAGGCGCCGCCCGCAAGGCGGCGCCTTTTTTGTTTAAAGAAAACTGATGGCCGGTCAGCGTCGACAGCCCGGACCCGAGAGTCCCGGGAAAGCTCCTCCCGAGGGCACGCTGAAGGCGTTTCCATCTCCCATCCGCAAGCGACTCGCGGTCGTGTGCGCCGGCGGGGGCGTGACGGGAGCGATCTACGAGATCGGCGCGCTCGCGGCGCTCGAGGACCGGCTCGAGAACGTCTCGATCAACGACTTCGACGTCTTCGTCGGCGTGTCCGCCGGCGCCTACATCTCGGCCCTGCTCGCGAACGGCGTCACCCCGGGCCTGCTCTTCCGGAACGTGACGCGCTCGGCCGGCACGCGAACCGACATCGACGACCTCGCGCTCTTCCGCGTGAACCTCGGCGAGATCGCGGGCCGCCTCGCGACGGCCCCGTTCACCGTGCTCGACGCCGCCTGGGACTTCTACAAGAACCGCCACGAGACCACGCTCACCGACCTCGTGCAGGCGCTCGGGCAGCTCCTGCCCGTCCGGCCTGTTCCAGAACGAGGGGCTCGAGGAGTGGATGCGGAAGTGGAACTCGCAGGCGGGGCGCACGAACGATTTCCGGAACCTCAGCAAGGTTCTCCGCCTCGTCGCCGTGAACCTCGACTCGGGCGAGACGACGGCGTTCGGCGGCCCCGGGCACGAGAACGTGCCGATCTCGCAGGCGGTCGCGGCGTCGTGCGCCATTCCGGGTCTCTACCGCCCCGTCCGGATCGACGGCGTCGATTACATCGACGGCGGCGTCCGCAAGACCGCGCACATCTCGCTCGCGCTCCGTGAACGCTGCGGCCTCACGATCTGCGTGAACCCGCTCGTCCCCATGCGCATCACGCACTCCGAGAGCGGCATCCGGCGCCTGGGAATAGAGGAGGCGGGATCGCTCAGGAGCCGCGGCCTCTCCACGATCCTCGACCAGGCCTTCCGCGTGACTCTCCACTCGCGGCTGCGTTACGGCCTCACGCGCTACCGGCGCGAGGCACCCGACGCGGACGTCGTCGTCTTCGAGCCGAAACCGGAAGATCTGCCTCATTTCATGCGAAACATCATGCGCACGTCGGGGCGCACCCGCATCGCGGAATACGCCTACCGTTCGACGATGTCGCTCATCGACTCCGACTTCAGGCGCTTCCAGCGCGTATTCGCGAAGCACGGCCTCACGCTGCGCCCCGCTTGCGCACGGGACCTCTCGCGCGTGACGGCCCACGTGGATCGCGCGGGTGAGCGCGTCTCGACCCGCCTCGCCGCCTCTCTCATCGCGCTCGAGGCCGACCTCGACCGCATGACGGCGGCCCGGGGCCGCTGAGCCTCCCGGCTATTCCCCGGTAAAGACGTTGCCGCGCCGCGAAAGGCGCGAGTCGATCATCGTCTGAAGCGTCGAGCGCACCTGGTCCGCGAGCTCGTTCACGATCATGGGGCGGTCGGCGACCTCGGGCCCGTGGCCGAAGACGATGGGCTTTCCGATGTCGATCCACCACTTCGTCGGCAGCGGCAGGAACCCGAGCGGGCCGAGGAGCGGGAACGTCGGGGTCAGCGGGAAGTACGGGAGCCCGAGCGGCTTGCCGATGAAGTCCATCCGCGTGAGGTTCGGGTGGATCTCCTCGGCGCCGACGACCGTCACGGGAATGACCGGAGCGCCCGTCTGGAGGGCGAGGCGCACGAAGCCGCCGCGGCCGAAGCGCGCGAGGCGATACCGGTCGCGGAAGAGCTTGCCGACGCCCTTGACACCTTCGGGAAACACGCCGACGAGCTCGTCGCGGCGCAGCAGCCGTTCGCCGTTCTCGGGGCAGGCGCGGACCTCGCCCATGTGCCGCAGCCACGGCTGCAGGAACGGAAGCGTCGTGAACATGTCGAGGACGAGCATCCTCGCGGTGCGATGCGCGGCGTGCTCGCGCGCGATGCCGCGTTTGACCATCGCGCCGTCCCACGGGAGAACGCCGGAGTGGTTCGCCACGAGAAGCGCCCGGCCCGTCATCGGGATGTTCTCCACCCCCGACAGCGTCACGCGCCACCACACGGAATAGAGAAAATCGAAGAGCTCGGCCCACGGCCGCGCGGCCACCTCGTCGTAGCCGAAGTCGTCCAGCTCGAAGGTGCGCGAGCGGTTGCGGAAGAGGTTCCAGAGGTCCACGAGAGCCCGCGGCGACTTGAGCTCCGGACGCCCGTCGAGGAACCTGGCGGCCTCGCCCAGCATGGTGCGCAGGAACTCGTCCGGATTCTCCGGAAGAAGCGACGGCGTGAATCCCGCGTCCACCGCGGGAGCGGGGACCGGGACCGCGTGGGGAACGGGATGGCGACGCGCGCTCACGAGGCCGCCCCCGCCGCCCCGGCCCGCGGACGCCGATGGACGCGCTGCTCGAAGGCGTACCGCGCGGACCGGGCTGAGTCCGCGACCGCGTCGAAATCCACGAGGCGCCCCGCACCGAAGCGCGCGCGCGCGGTCTCGAGCACGACCTCGAGGGTCGTGTGCCGCGCGTTGAAGCCGAGGAGCCGCCGGGCCTTCGCGTCGTCGACCACGCAGAGATAGCGGAGGTAATCCGCATGGACACCCGGCATCAGGCCGACACCCGCGAGCCAGGCGGCCTCGTAGAGCGCGTAGCCGAGCGGATGCGGCACGGGGATTCCGAGCGAACCGAAGAGCAGCCGCACGGTGGAAAGCGGCACGACGCCTTCGGGCGCGACGTTGAAGACTCCCTGCGCCTCGGGGCGGTCGAGCGCCCTCACGAGCGCGTCGACGGCGTCGTCCGGGTGGAGGGCCTGCAGGAGCGGGTCGTACCCCATGAGCTGCCACGAGAACGGGGCCGCGAACAGCCGCGTGCGATAGTCGCGCACTTCGGGCGACAGAAGCGGGACGAACCGCAGAATCTGCACGCGCGCGTCGGGATGGCGCCGCGCGTGCGAGCGGGCGTGGCTTTCCGCCTCCACGAAGTCGCGCACGAAGTGGTCCCCCGGGTCGGGCCGGAGCGGGTGGTCTTCGGTGAGGAAATTCGGATTGTCGCCGCGCGCGCCGTACACGAGAGACGTCGAGCCGAGGAGGATCCGGGAAATCTTCGCCTCGCCGGAGGCCGCGAAGACGTGCAGCGCGCCGATGGAGTTCAGCTCGTGGGCGTAAGTCGTCTGGTGCGACGGGCTCCTTAGCTGCGCGAGATGGACGATGACGTCCGGCCTTTCTTCCTTCAGGAGCTTGAAGAGCGTGCCGTCCGCGAAGGGGAGGTTGAGGTCGAGGAAGCGGTGCTTCACGTCGGGGAGATCCGCCGGGGGCACGAGGTCGAACACGACGACGTCGCGGTCGCCGCGCGCGAGGAGCGCACGCACGAGCCGTTCCCCGAAGAAACCGCTGCCGCCCGTGACGACGACCTTCGGCCGCCGCGTCGCGGCATCCGCGACCTTCGGGAATCGCACGACGCGCCCGCCGGCTCCGCTCCGGCGCGACCGCGCGCCTCGGGCACCTCCGGCGTCCGGCCTGCCCGCCATTCCTTCCCTACCCCTTCCGTCCGGACGCCTTGCGGGCGGGCCTCGCCGCCGGCTTCGCGCTCCGCGCCTTCAGGGATTCGAGCTCGGCCTCCATCTCGGCGAGGCGCTTCTCGAGCTTCGCGAGGTCCTTGCGCGTGGCGACGTTCATCGCTTTCAGGCCCTCGGCCACGCGCTTGTCGACCTCTTCCTTGGCGGCGATGCCCTTCTTCAGGACTTCGATGAAGCCCGGATTCGCCATGAGGTTGTTGGAAATCTCCGTGAGGAAGCCCTCGCCTCGGGCCCGGAGCTGATCGAACAGGGATTCGGACATGCGGCACCCTTTCGCGGAGGCCCGGTGGGCCGGCCTCCTGCTAGAGTCCCGCATTATGCGTCCATTTCGGGGGAAGGAAGAGTTCCGGAGAGTCTTCGACCGGCTCTTTTCGGCGCTCGGCTCGGATCCTGCGATCGGCCCCAGGCTCGCGGCGACGAAGACCCCGCAGCGCTTCGTGTTCGAGGGCGTCGGCCTCGTCCTGAACGTGACGCACGCGGACGCGAAATCGAGGAAGAAGGGCCAGAACCTCGTCTGGGTCTGGGGCGACGCGAAGCGAACCTGGGAGCCGGTCGTCAGCATGACGATGGCCCCCGAGGTCGCGAACCGCTACTTCCAGGGCAAGGAGAACATTCCGCTCGCGATCGCCCGGGGGAGCATCGTCATCGAGACGGGCGATCTCGGGCGCGTCCTCGACCTCCTGCCAATCGTCGCGCCGTTCCACCGGAAGTGGGTCGCGATCCTGAAGGCCGAGGGGCTCGAGCACCTCCTCGCATAGGCCGCGCGCCGTGCGCCCGACGCCCCCCCTCGAAAGCCTCATCTCCCGCCGGCTCCTGATCGTGTCGGGCAAGGGCGGCGTCGGGAAGACCACGATCGCGGCCGCGCTCGGGAGGCTCGCGGCGGACGCGGGTCGCACCGTCCTGCTCGTCTCCACGGACGGGCGCGGGGACGCGGCGGCTCTCCTCGGCAGGAAGGACGCGGGTTACCGCGAGGCCGAGCTCGCCCCCGGCCTTCACGGCCTCACGGCCGATTTCGACGCGCTCCTGACGGACTTCGTCCGGGTGGTCGCGCCTTTCCGGCTGCTCGCCGACCGCATTCTCGCCGTGCCGACCTTCCGGTTCTTCACGCGCGCGACGCCCGGCCTCCCCGATCTCCTCCTCCTGGGCAAGATCCGGGAGATCCTCAGGCGGAAGAAATCGACCGCGCGCGAGCCGCGGGTCGATCTCGTCGTGCTCGACGCGCCGGCCACCGGCCACGCGCTCTCCCTCGTCGCGCTTCCCCGCACGCTCCTCGCGACGATTCCCGCCGGGCCCGTGAGAAAGCTCGCGGAGTGGCTCGACGCACTTCTCGCGGACCCGAAGGGCGCCGCCCTCGTCGTGGTCTCCGAGCCCGAGGACTTCGCGGCGCGGGAGACCGAGGAATTGATCGCGGGCGCGCGCGACAAGGCCGGCCTCGCCACGGCCCTGGTCGTCGTGAACCGGGTCGGGAGAGGCGGAAAAGAAGAGAGAGAAGAGATTTTGCTCAGAAGAGAAAGAGAAAAAGGGACGCCTCTCGTCGAGGTACCGGAGATCGAAGACGAAATGCTCGAAGAGAACGCAAAGATCTCTTCGAATGGGCCCGTGCGCCCCGCGCCCGGAGAGCGGGATGGCCAGGTCGCCGCGCGGGCCAGCCAGTTTTTTTCGGCCTTCCTCACCACCTTCGAAGAGAATCTTCATGGGGCGGCGCCTTCGCGCGAAGACCACCCGAAGCGCGCCGCCCGTGCCCGCGCCTCCGAAAGCAAAAAGGATCTCTTTCCCCGCTCTCTCGACCTCCGCCCGTGGCTCGACGAGGAGAAGCTCATCGTCCTCACCGGCCCGGGCGGCGTCGGGAAGACGACGCTCTCGGCGGCGCTCGGAATCGCGGCAGTTCGCCGCGGGCGGCGCGCGCTCGTCCTGACGGTCGATCCTGCCAGGCGCCTCGCGCAGGCCCTCGGACTCTCGGAGAAGGAGGCGCGCTCCGGGCGCCCCACCGAGGTGAAGGTGAGCGGCATCCCGAAGGGCGGCCGCCTCTTCGCACTCCAGATCGACCCGAAGGCCACGTTCGAGCGCCTTCTCGCGCGCACGGCGAGCCCCGAGGCGCTCGAGAGAATCCACGCGAACCGCCTCTATTCCGGGCTCGTCGACTCCCTGCCCGGCGTCATCGAATACATGGGCGTCGAGGCGCTGCACGAGCACGCCGCGGATCCCGACGTCGACCTCCTCGTGCTCGACACGCCGCCGGCCGCCCGCGGTCTCGATTTTCTGGCGGCGCCCGAGCGCCTCGTCACTCTCCTCGAGAACGACGCGCTGCGCTTCTTCCTCCGGCGCGACGGACTCCTCGGGCGCGCTTTCTCCGAGGCCTCGCGCGGGGGCGCGGCGCTCCTGCGCGCCGCGGACAAAGTCCTCGGACTCGGATTCCTCGCCGACCTCGCCGATTTCTTCCGCGCGTTCGACGGCCTCTACGACGGGTTCCGGGAACGCAGCCGCGAGGCGGCCCGGCTCCTTTCGGAGGGCCGCTACCTCATCGCGACGACGCTCGACTTCTCCGCGCTCGCGACGTCCGTCGACCTCGCCGCCGGCCTCGCGCGCCGCGGGGCCCGGCCGGGCCTTCTCGTGAACCGCGTGAGCGTGCGCAGGACCTCGCCCCCTCGCCTACCCGGACCGCTCGCCGCCCTCCCGGCGCTCGCGCTCGCCGAGACGGACGCGCCCCCCGACGACCTGCCCGCGGTCCTCGCGTCGGCGCTCGCGGACTGAACGTCAGGCGAGCGGCGCGAGCAACCCGTCGAGATCGCCGGCGAGCACGGTCCTCGCGCCTTCGATCGCGGGGGCCGCCTGGCGGTCCGCGTCCCAGAAGGACACGCGCGCGCGCACGAGCCGGTGCAGCTCTTCGAGGGGCGGAGACGTCGCGAGCGGCCTTCTGAAATCCAGGGCCTGCGCGGCCGCGAGCAGCTCGATCGCGAGTACGGTCTCGAAAAGGTCGACGTTCTTCAGGAGCTTGCGGGCTGCGATCGGACCCATCGAAACGTGGTCTTCCTTCCCCGCCGACGTCGGGATCGAGTCCACGGACGCCGGGAAGGAATTCGACTTCGCCTCGGACACGAGCGCCGCGGCGGTCACGTGGATCATCATGAGGCCCGAGTTCAACCCGCCGTCGGGCGTGAGGAAGGCAGGCAGGTCGCCCGAGAGAGCGGGATTCACGAGTCGCTCCGTCCGGCGCTCGGACAGCGACGCCATGTCGGCCGTCGACGCCGCGAGGAGATCGCACACGAGGGCCACCGGCGCCGCGTGGAAATTCCCGCCTGAGACGAGCGTGCCCGTCTCCGCGAAGACCATCGGGTTGTCGGTCGCGGCATTCATCTCGATCTCGATCACACGCCGCGCGTGCGCCGCCGCGTCGCGGGCCGTGCCGTGTACCTGCGGGATGCAGCGAAGCGCGTACGCGTCCTGCACGACGCCGCAGTCCCGGTGGCTCTCGCGGAGGGATGAATGGGCGAGGAGCGTGCGCAGGTTGCCCGCCGAGGCGATCTGGCCGGGATGCGGGCGCGCCGCGTGGATGCGCGGGTCGAACGCGGCGTCGGTGCCCTTGAGCGCGTCCAGCGTGAGCGCCGCCACGAGATCCGCCGCCTTCAGAAGCCGGAGGAGGCGGTGCAGCGCGAGGGCGGAAAGCCCAGTCGTGAGCTGCGTCCCGTTGATGAGGGCGAGCCCTTCCTTCGCCTCGAGAACGGCTGCGGAAAGGCCCGCGGAGGCGAGCGCCTCGGCGGACGGGAGAAGCTTCCCGTTCCACTCGACTTCGCCTTCCCCCACGAGGGCGAGCGCGAGGTGCGCGAGCGGCGCGAGATCGCCCGACGCGCCGACCGAGCCCTGCTCCGGAATGACCGGGTGGATTCCCCTTTCGAGGCACGCGAGGAGGAGCTCGAGCGTCTCCTTGCGCACGCCGGAGAATCCCTTCGCGAGGCAGTTCGCGCGGAGGAGCATGACGGCCCTCACGGCCGTCGCGTCCAGCGGGCGTCCCGTCCCGGCCGCGTGACTGCGCACGAGGTTCAGCTGGAGCTGCCCGAGCTTCTCCCGCGGGATGACGACGTCGGCGAACTTCCCGAAGCCCGTCGTGACGCCGTAGACGACGCGGTTCTCCGCGATCGCGCGGTCGATGACGGCGCGCGCCGCGTCGACGCGGACCGCGGCGCGCGGCGCGAGAACCGCGGACGCTTCACCACGAGAGATGGAAGAAAAATCTGCTAGAGAAAGAGAATCCCCGTCCAGTTCTACGACTCGAGCCACGATGCGGCATTCTCGCATCCGCAAGGGCGAGAAATCTTTCTCCTCTCCTCTCCCCTCTTGAGCAAAATATTCCCCTCTCCTCCGGTACAATTCGAAAGTGACACATATCAAAGGCTCGACGCTCGCCGTCATCGGGGGCCAGTGGGGCGACGAAGGCAAAGGCAAGGTCGTCGATCTCATTTCCCCTTCTTTCGACATCGTCGCCCGCTACCAGGGCGGGCACAACGCCGGGCACACCGTGAAGTTCGGCGACAAGCACTTCGCGCTGCGTCTCGTCCCGTCCGGCATCTGCCGCGGCGGGGTCATGAACGTGATCGGGAACGGTCTCGTCATCGACCCGCGGGCGCTCCTCGCCGAGATGGACTCGCTGCGCGCGGCGGGGATCACGGTCGGCGACAACCTTCTCGTCTCCGACCGCGCGCACGTCATCCTGCCTACGCACGCGCTCCTCGACGGGGCGCGCGAGAAGGCGCTCGGCGGCGCGAACATCGGCACGACGTCGCGCGGCATCGGCCCGGCCTACGAGTCGAAGGCGAATCGCGGCGGCGTCCGCATGGCCGACCTCGTCGACCCCGACCGCTTCCGCGCGATCGCCCGGCCTGTCGTCTCGCATCACGACGCCGTGCTGAAGCACTTCTACGGCGTCGAGGGCGCGCCGATCGAGGAGACGCTCGAGACCTACGTCGAGTGCGGACGGAAGCTCGCGCGCTTCGTCACCGACACCTCCGTCTTCCTGCACGACGAGCTCGCGAAAGGCAAGAAGCTGCTCTGCGAAGGCGCCCAGGGCGTCATGCTCGACGTCGATCACGGGACCTATCCCTTCGTGACGTCCTCGTCCTGCGCGCCGGGCGGCGCGTGCACGGGGCTCGGCCTTCCGCCCTCCGCGCTGGGCGCCGTCGTGGCCGTCATGAAGGCCTATACGACGCGCGTCGGGTCCGGTCCGTTTCCGACGGAGCTGAGGGACGAGACCGGCGAACGGATCCGGCAGCGCGGAAACGAGTTCGGCACCGTCACGGGCCGTCCGCGGCGCGTCGGCTGGTTCGACGCCGTCGTCGCCCGCGCCACGCTGCGTGTGTCCGGCCTCGACGCGATCGCGCTGACGAAGCTCGACATTCTCGACGACCATGACGAGGTGCGCATCGCGACCGGCTACCTGATCGACGGCAAGCCCGTCTCGGCCGTGCCGGCCCGGGCGGACCTCTACGAACGCGCGGTGCCCGTCTACCGGTCGTTCCCCGGATGGAAGACCTCCATCGCGGGAGTCGAGACGTGGGAGGCTCTGCCGGCGCGCGCGCGGGAGTACGTTTCCGCGCTCGAGGAGATCGTGGGCGCGAAGGTCGGACTGCTCTCGACGGGCGCGAAGCGCGAGGAGACGATCGTGCGGCCGGGCACCGCGCTCGACGGCTGGTTGAAGACGACGGTCGGCCTGCCGGCGTGACCCCTGGTCCGGCCCTGCTACACTCCGCCGCCGGGCGGGCCGTTAGCTCAGTCGGTTAGAGCACCTGCCTTTTAAGCAGGGGGTCGTCGGTTCGAGTCCGACACGGCTCACCAGCCTTTCCGTCGCCGCGGCTCGCCCGCGAAATCGGACCCGCCGGCTGTCCGGTCTCTGATCTGAATCGCGAGTCTGTGGCGTAGAATCCACATTCAAGCCGATGAGAGATACGTATCGCGCATCCAGGGGGAGTCAATGAGCAGTCCAGCGGTGAGACAGAGTCTCCGTCTAAGGGCCTCGGCCGAGGCCTTCAACGTCCTGCGCACGAACGGCAGCCCGAAGATCCCGAAGGCGGAGCTGCTGAAACACGCGGTGAGGAACGCCCACGAACCTCACCCGCGCGTCGTGCGCGAGGTGTACGAGGCTCTCGTCGAGGCGCGCGAGGCGCAGCCGAAGAAAGAGCCGACCGCGCTGAAGAAGATCTCGGGGATCTTCTCGCGGCGCGCCGCGCCCGACGAGACCGGGCTGGACGACGTCGTCCGCCGATTCAAGCAGGCATTCGTCCAGCCGGACTGACGTCGACGCGAAAAGCCGCTAGAATCCGCGATTCCTCGGGTGCCCCCATCGTCTAGCGGCCCAGGACGCCACCCTTTCAAGGTGGAGATCGAGGGTTCGAATCCCTCTGGGGGTACCAGCTGACTCATCCTCGCTTGATCAAGCAGCCCACGGCATTGAACCTGCATAGACCCGGCAGGAAGGGAGTGCCCGGTATGGTTCAGGCCCTGAAGAACGCCATAGTAGTTTCCGAGGATGGTCCCGATTTCAAGTGGCGTGAGAAATGCGACGAGTGCGGAGCCGTCGAGTCGGGCATGCAGAGGGATCGCATCACCGGTTCGGAGGGCCTCAGGAGCTCCTTCTACTGCGACACCTGCCATGAACGACGTGACGTCGAGCTTCGCGCCGTCCCCGATCCCCAATAGAGAGACCCCTCGGCTCTTCCGCGCTCCGTCGTTCGAGAGCTATCGTTCGGACGGTTGATTTCCCTTCCACACCCTGAAGTGAAAGAATTCGAGCGCTTGCGAGGTGGAACGTGTCGGTCGTCGACATGACCTGTCTCCTCTGCGGTGGGTCCGCTCTCGGAGCCCGGAGCGCGACCGCCGAGATCGAACTGCGCTGCGGCGTCTGCGGCGCGTACACAATCACCGTCGGCGCCGTGAACGCGATCCGGCAGAACCCGGCGAAAGGGACGCTCGCCCGAGCCGAGGTCCAGCTCCGACGTGCCGGGGGCGACGTGATGCCCCGTGTCGACATGGAGCTCCTCGACTCGGCGACGAAACCGGGGGGCTGAGCCGCCCTTCCGCCAGGACGCGCTATCCTTTTCCTTCGAAGGAGACGACGCGATGGGTCTTTTCGGCGGGAAGGGCGACGCGAGCGGGGGAATGAAGCCCGGCTTCCGGGACTTCAAGTGGGGCGACGTCCCGACGAAGGCCATGGTGGTTCTCGACGAGCACAACGAGTCGAAGTTCTGCTGGATTCCGACCGACGACCTCACGTTCGCGGGCGCCACCGTTGAAAAGATCGTCTACGAATTCTGGGAGAACCGTTTCGCCGAGGCCTACATCGAGATGTCGCCCGAATCCGCCGACCGGATCCTGAAGGATCTCCACGCGGGTTGGGGCAAGGCTTCGCAGCCGAACAAGTTCATCGAGGACTTCATCTGGCAGAACAAGGCCGCGGGCCCGGAGGCCACGACCGCCATCTTCAGCCGCAACCCGAACACGCGGGGCGCGACGCTTCGCATCCTGAGCGGCTACATCCAGACGAAAAGGACGCTCGCGAAGGGCCGGCCCCCGGCGCGCTGAGCCGCCTCCCGGATGACGACACCTCCGGCGTCATTTCGGGCACGGAGTCGCGTCGACGACCTTCGCCTCGGCGCCGCCGAGCAGCTTCCAGTCTCCCGCCATGGACGTGCTCCCGTCCGTCACGTCGCGACGGTCCGGGTTCGTCCGCGCACCGCGAACGCCCGGTGGCGCCTGAACGGTCGTGTGGAAGCTCGTCGTTTCCCCGGACGGCAGGATCGTCACGTCAGGCGGAGTCTGCGACGACGAAAGGTACGCTCCCCTGCTGTCGAGGATTCTCACGAGAATCACGACGCCGCACACCGTCTGATCCCCGGCGTTCCGGATCGTGCCCGCCACGCGCACGCCTCCGGCGGCGTCGACGATCCCGTCGTTCGAGACGGTGACGACGCGCACGTCGGCGGCGCTCGACGCGCTGCCCGCCGAGGGCTCTTCGGTCGCCGCGGGCGATGCCGCCGGCGTGGCGCCTGGCGTCCCTCCCGCCGCCGGACCGAGCGTGATCGTCCGGGGCGTGCCCTTCGCGGCCGCGCCCGTCTTCAGGTGCCGCTCGCGCGCGACGTCCTGGAGCGTGCGCGGCCGCGCGAGGCCGCGCACGGCAGGCGTCGGTGTCGCGGTTGGCGTCGGCTCCGGCGCGGGAGTCGGCGTGACGGCCGCCGCTTGCATGAGCAGCGCCAGGACCAGCGAGAAGCTCAGCTGCATTCGTCACTCGCGTCGATGATCTCGGCCTGGACCCGGCCCACCCGCCGCCAGTTCGTGGCGGCCGTCCCGTCGACGAGGGGATCGGGCTTTCTTTCGTTCGAGCCGCGCAGCCCGGCAGGCGCTTTCACGGTTCCGCCAAATGTCACGGCCTCTCCCGCGGCCACGACCTTCAGATCCGTCGTCGTTTCTCCGGTCGAGAGAAGGACGCCGTGGTCGTCGTACAGCCTCAGGAAGATCCGGACCCGGCAGAGAGGCACACGCCCCGTGTTCCGCACGGCGCCGTAGACAGAAACGCGTCCGTCCGACACGGCTCCGTTGTCCTGAATGTCATCCACGCGCAGCATTGCCGAGCGCCGCGCCGCCGCGGACAGAAGGGCGGGCGCGTTCGGCGTTCCGGCTGGCGCGGGCTCGGGCTCCGGCGTCGTCACGACCGCCGCGCCGGTCCCGGTGAGGCGGCCGAGGCGGCGTTCCTTCGCGAGCTCGGAGAGGGGACGCGGCCGGTAGGGGTCGGCCGCCGCGACCGGAGTCGCCGTGGGCACGCGCGTCGGGTCGGGAGGCGTCGGTGTCGGCGTCGGCGTCGGCGTCGGCGTCGGCGTCGAAGACCACACCTGAGCCGCGAGAAGAAGGGCGACGGGGAAGAACACGGACCGATTATCCGATAACCGTTCGCGCGACGAGCTTTACCCCGAAGGTCGACTCGAAAAGGCGTGCCTTCTTCTTCAGGGCCCACAGCTCGAGGTCCGGGGCCGCACGCGCGGATAGGGCCACGTGCAGCTTCTTTCCGCGCAACGTGACGCGCAACCTCTTGACGAGCCCGCGCTGCGTCCGGTCGAGCGCGTCCGCGACGCGGAGGATCGCGGCGAGCTTCTCGACGACGGGTTTCTTCCAGGGGTCCAGCTTCCGGAACGGCTCGTGCAGGTCCCCGGGAACCGCCTTCCGGTGGTAACGGGCCACGAGCGCGATGAGCTCCACCTCGTCCCTCGTGAAGCCCTTCAAATCGCCGTGCAGGATCAGGTAGTGCGAGTGGTGATGGTGGCGCGCGTAGGCCACCGAGAGCCCGATGTCGTGAAGCGCCGCGGCGTGCTCGAGCCACTCGCGCTCGAGGACGGTGAGCTGATGGAGACCGTGCGTCTGGTCGAAGAGGGCAAGGGCGAGATCCCGCACCCGGCCCGCGTGGACGCCCGGCACGCCCGAGCGCCTCGCGAGGCGAGCCACGGAGTCGCGCCGGATGTTGCGTTCGAGGGTGCGGCCGCGCACCGGCGGCGCCGGCGCCTCGAGCATGAGCGCGTCTCGCAGCGAGCGCTCGGACACGAGCAGGGTCTCGACATCGAATGCCCGGAGCAGCTCTTCCAGCAGGATCGCCCCGGCAACCGCGATGTCCCGCCGGTCCGCCTCGAGACCCGGGATGCGGAGCTTCTGGCGCGCCGTCGATTTCCCGAGGAGGCCCGCGATCCGCGTCACGTCCTTGCGGTCGAGCGCGCGATGTCCGGTCCCGGCCGGCGACCGTCCGCTGAGCTCGCCCGCGATCGCCGCGACGGCGAGAATCGTCCCCGACGTTCCGGCGGCGGTCTTGACTTTCGCCTTGCGCACCGGTTTGCGGAGGCGCTCGAGGCGGCTTCGGACCGCGCTCCTGAGGCGGCGTTCCTCCTTCGACGAGAGCGGCTCCGACGAGACGAAGAGATCCGTCAGGCGCACGGCTCCGAGGTCGAGGCTCTCGGCCAGGAGGATGCGGTCTCCCTTCGCCACGACGACCTCCGTCGAGCCGCCGCCGATGTCGAGGACCAGGAGCGGGTCGCACGACGGCGGGAGATCCGAGCGCACGGCGCGCGTGATGAGGCGCGCCTCCTCCTCGCCGGAGATCACGTCGAGCCGAAGCCCGGTCTCCCGGCGCACGCGTTTCACGAAGTCGCCTCCGTTCGAGGCTTCGCGGACGGCGCACGTCGCGACGGCGGTGATCGCGCCCGCGCCCGCGGCACGCGCGAGGGCGGCATAGCGCACGAGGCAGTCGATCCCGTCGGCCATCGCCTCTTCCGAGAGCGACCCCGAGGCGAGCGTCTCCTGCCCGAGCCTCACCATCTCCTTCTCACGAAGGATCTCGGTCCAGTGCCCGGGATCCGCGGCGTCCCGCCGCGCGACGAGAAGCTTGATCGAATTCGAGCCGACGTCGATCGTGGCAATGTTCTTCGACGCGGCCATCTTCCGGGGCCGTATCGTAGCCCTGTTATCTTGGCGTGACGTGAGGGTCTTTCCGTTCGCCGACCGTCCTCGTCTCTTCGGCGTCGCCGTCTCGCACTACCAGGTCGAGGGGGGCGATCCGTGCGACTGGACCGGCTGGGAAGCGGCGGGCCGGACGAAGGGAGGCGCGTGCGGGCGTGCGACGGACTCGTGGGAGCGCTACGAGGAGGACGCGGCGCTCGCGGCGGGCCTGGGCGCGAACGCGTTTCGCTTCTCGATCTCGTGGAGTCGCGTCGAGCCGCTCCGCGGCGCCTTCGACGAAGCCGCGCTCGCGCGTTACCGGCGATTCGTCGAGCACCTCGTCTCGGCGGGCCTCGAGCCGGTCGTCACGCTCCATCACTACACCCACCCGGTGTGGTTTCACGGCGCGACGCCGTGGACCTCGCCCTCGTCGGTCGACACCTTCACGCGTTTCGCACGGAAGGTGGCGCGGGCGCTCGCGCCTCACGTGAGACTGTACGTCCCCTTCAACGAGCCGCTCGTCTTCCTCCTCGGGGGCTTTCTCGACGGCCAGATCCCGCCCGGACTCGCCGATCCGCGCGCCGCGGCGCAAGCGCTCGACAATCTCCTCGCGGCGCACGCGGAGACGGCGGCCGCCCTTCGTGAGGAGGCGCCCGGGGCGGCGATCGGAATCGCGCACAACATGATGGACTTCGCGCCGGACCGCGCCGGAAATCCGCTCGACAACCTTCTCGCCCGGCATGCGCACCGCCTTTACAACGGCGCCTTCCTCGAGGCCTTCTCGACGGGGCGATGGGATATCCGGATTCCTCCGTTCACGCGGCTCAAGGGCCGGCGCGACGGGCTGGTCGGTTCGCTCGACCTCGTGGGCGTGAACTACTACTCGCGCCTTCACGTGCGTTTTCCCGCGGCGACGCGCGTCCTGACGGACTTCGCGTATCGCGACCGGCTCGGCCGCGGCCTCACCGACAACGGCTGGGAAATCGCGCCCGAGTCGTTCGCCGCCCTGCTCGGCGACGCCGGGCGGCTCGGCCTTCCCGTCCTCGTGACCGAGAACGGCATCGCCGACGGCCGGGACACGCTTCGGCCCGCGTTCCTGCGCTCCCACCTCGCCGCCCTCGCCGCGGCCGAGGCGACGGGGGTCGAGGTCGCGGGCTACCTCCACTGGTCGCTCCTCGACAATTTCGAATGGCTCGACGGCTACGGCCCGAAGTTCGGCCTCTTCTCGGTCGATCCGGCCACATTCGAGCGCCGCGAGAGGCCCTCGGCTTCGGTATTTCGCGAGCTCGGCAGGACCTTCCTGGGCCACGCGATGCCGGAAACCCCTGCACAGAATTCTGTGCACATTTAACCTGGGCTGAACAGCCGGTTCAAGCCCCCCGCACCCTCCGGGCCCATCTTCTCGGGGCAGGAGGGGACACATGCTGCTGGCCGACTTCCACGTGCACTCCACCTGGTCGGACGGGCGCCTGCCGATTTCCGAGATCGTGGACCTGTTCGGGCGCTCCCGGCACGACGCCATCGCGATCACGGACCACGTCGTCAACGCCGATTCCCTTCTCGGGAAGATCGCGCACGGCTGCCGGCTCTCCGTCACGAAGGACAACTTCGACGCCTACCGCTCGGAGATCGAGCACGAGGCCCGGCGCGCGTGGGACACGTACCGCATGATCGTTCTCGCCGGCTGCGAGCTCACGCGCAACGCGCTCACGGGGAGGCGCTCGGCGCACGCGCTCGCGCTCGGCCTCGAGCGCTTCGTCTCAGCCGACGGCCCCGTCGAAGAGATGCTCACGCGGGCCCACGAGGCCGGAGCCGTGACCGTGGCCTGCCATCCGAACGAGCAGTCCGACTGGTTCGCGAACACGTTCTACCTCTGGGACCGCCGCAAGGAGATCGCGAAGCTCATCGACCTCTGGGAGCTCGCCTGCCGCTGGGATCTCTTCCCCCAGGTCTCCCGCGCGCGCCTCCCCTACGTCGGCTCCAGCGATTTCCACGATCGCCCGCATCTCTACGCGTGGAAAACGCTCATGAACTGCGAGAAGACGCCGGGCGCCGTTTTCGCCGCGCTCCGCGGGGGAAAGGGTCTCGGCGTCACGCGCCTTCCGGACCCGTTCCCCTCCGCGGCTCCCATCCCGGAAGAAACCGAGCCGCTCCGTCCCTGCACGATCGTGCCCGGCTTCGTGGAGCCGGCGCCGGCGTGAGGAATACGCCATGACGCTCGCGACCGTACTTCTCGCCGTCGCAGCCGCCGGAGCCGTATTGACGACGGTGCAGACGGGACTCGTCGTCCGCTTCCTGCGGAGGAAGGCTCGCCCTTTCGCCGCGGGCCGGCGCGAGCCGGCCACGAGCGCTTCCCGGCCGGGCGCTTCCACCACGACGTCGCCCCGCGTCTCGATCCTCAAGCCGCTCTCCGGGCCTGACGACGGTCTCGAAGAGAACCTCGCGTCGTTCGCGGTTCTGACGGGCCTCTCGCACGAGATCATTCTCTCGGTAGAGCGCTTGGACGATCCCGCAGTCGCCGTCGCGCGCCGCGTCATGGCCCGCTTCCCCAAGGCGCCGTTTTGCCTCGTCGTGGGCTGCGGGAGCGGAGCCCTCCTCTCGAATCCCAAAGTCGAGCGGCTCGTCGCGGCCGCGCGCGTCGCGCGCGGCGAGATCCTGTTCGTCTCCGACTCGAACATTCGAATCGAGCCAGCCGACGTCCTGCGTTCGCTTGCCGCGTTCGACGATCCGTCCATCGGCTGCGTCTCGAACGTCTTCACGGGCCTTGGCGCGCGCTCTTTCGGCGCGGTCATCGAGAGCCTCCATCTCCTGACGTTCGTGCTGCCCGGCGCCGTTCTCGCCGAGGCGGGCGGCGTCGCGTGCGTCGTGGGCAAGTCCATGGCGCTGACCCGCGCCGCGCACGATGCCATCGGCGGGTTCGCGGCGTTCACGGACGTCCTCGCCGAGGATCAGGCGATCGGCTGCGCGGTGAAGGCGGCGGGCTATCGGATCGCGCTTTCGAACGTCGTCGTTCGAAACGTGTCGGTGAACCGCCCGCTCGCCCGGGCGCTCGACCGGCAGGCCCGCTGGGGAAAAATCCGCTATTCCTTTTCAAAGCTGACGTATACGGGTGAATTGCTCCTCAATCCGCTTCCGCTTTCCCTCCTCGCCTGCGGCGGCGCGGCCCTCGGGCCCTCCGGCCTCCCGCCTCTGCCGTTCGCCGCCGCAGGCGCCATCCTCTTTCTCCGGCTCGCACAGGGCATCGTCCTCGCGCGGGCGACGCGGTCGGATCTGACGATCGGGCAGATCCTCCTCCTCCCCCTGAAGGACGTCCTCCAGCTCGCGACGCAGCTCGTGCCGTACGTCTCGCGCGAGGTGGACTGGCAGGGCCATCGCACCCGCCTCGGCCCCGGGACGCTCCTCATGCCGTCGCGGCACGTGCTGCCGGCCGTGGTCTGAGCAACGCTCACGGCGCTCGTGGCGCCATCAGCCTTTCACGCAGACGACCTGGCGGAGGGTCTCGACGGGCTCGGCGAGGTCGCGCTGCGCCGCCATCACGGCGTCGATGGACTTGTACGCGGCGGGCGTCTCGTCGATGACCCCGGAGTCCTTGCGGCATTCCACGCCGCGCGTGGCCTCCTCGTGATCGGCGACCGTGAAGCGGCGCTTCGCCTCACCGCGCGACATCCGCCGGCCGGCGCCGTGGGAGCAGCTCTCGAAGCTCTCGGGGTTCCCGAGGCCGCGCACGATGTAAGAGCGGGCACCCATGCTGCCGGGGACGATGCCGAGCTCGCCCATACCCGCGCGCACGGCGCCCTTGCGCGTCACGAAGACGTCGCGCCCGAAGTGGCGCTCCTTCGCGACGTAGTTGTGGTGGCAGTTCACGACGGTCTCGCCGGCCCTGAAGGTCGGCACGTCGCCCGAAGCAGCCACGGCCTCGACGATGCGCTCCATCATGAGCACGCGGTTCGTAGAGGCGTAGGTCTGCGCCCAGCCGACGCCCATTACGTAGTCGCGGAAATGCGACGTGCCTTCGGGCAGGTACGCGAGATCGCGGTCGGGCAGGTCTACGCCGGCCTTTCTCATGTCTTCCTTGGCGATCTCGATGAACTGTGTCCCGATGCGGTTGCCCACTCCGCGCGAGCCGCTGTGGAGGAGGAGCCACACGCGGTCCTTCTCGTCGAGGCAGACCTCGATGAAGTGGTTGCCGCTGCCGAGCGTGCCGAGCTGCATCGCGGGGGCCGCGCCGCGGTCGAGCGAAGGATGGCGGTCGAGGAGGCGGCGATAGCCCGGCTCGAGGCGCGCCCAGGCGTCCGCCACGGGGTCCGGCGCGTCTCCCCAGGCCCCGCGGTCGCCGCGCCCGCCGTTGTTCGTCCGGCCGTGCGGCACCGCGCGCTCGATCGCGCTCCGGATTCCCTTGAGATCGTCGGGAAGCTCGCTCGCCTTCAGGGTCGTGAGCGCCGCCATCATTCCGCAGCCGATGTCCACGCCGACGGCGGCGGGGATGATCGCGCCCACGGTCGGGATCACGCTTCCCACCGTCGCGCCGATGCCGAGGTGCACGTCCGGCATTGCCGCGACCCAGCGATAGACGAACGGCAGCCGCGCCACGTTCAGGAGCTGCTTTTTCGCCTCCACCTCGAAAGGCACGCCTTTGACCCAGGCCTTGACGGGCACGCCGTCCCGGCTTTCCAGGAGGTCGTAGCCCTTTTCCGCTCCGCTCACGCCTCGATCATGCGCCCGCGGCCCGCTCTGCCGGCAGCGGCCTGACCGTCCGGGCGCGGCACGAACGACCCAGTACGAGCCCCCAGCGACCTAGACGCGCGCGTTCATTCGCCTGAGGCGCTCGATCATGATCTTCATGACCTGCAGCGCGAACGTCGGCGTCTGCTGCACGAGCAGGTTGAATCGTTCCGCGTCGACGGGCACCACGACACAATCGGTCCTCGCGATCGCGGTTGCGCTCCGCCGACCCGAGTCGATGAGCGACATTTCACCGAAGATGCCGCCGGGCCCGACCGTTTCCACGTGAACGCCGTGAACGAGGATCTCCACATGGCCCTCCTTCACGCCGTACATCCGGCCGCCGCCCTCGCCGCCCTCTTCGAAGATGCGGTGCCCCGTCGCGTAAGCCTCGACGTCGTCCGCGTTCCGGAAGAGATCGATCGACACGGTCATACGCGCTCCTTCCTCAAGACTAGATGAAAAGCGTTCACGATGCAGAACCGAAGGGCAATCCGCGAGAAACGCCCCGTGACGCCTTCATCGGAACTTCACCTGCGTCACCCTCCGCCTTCATCTCCGTTCGCGAGACTCCGCGACGAAAGAGGAGGAGATTGTCATGCAGAAGCAGACGACCCCGGCCCGGCGTTTGACCCTCGCGCTCGCGATCTGCGCCGCCGGACTCGCGCTCTCGCCACCCGCTTCGGCTCAAGTGACGGCGGCCGCGGGCTACGTGCCACCGGACGACAAGCCCGCGCTCAAAGTCGGATTCACGCTCTTCGCGGACTACACGTACACGGACTCGCCCACAGCGAAAAATGCCGACGGGAGCGACTACAACCCGAACGCCTTCAACGTCTCGCGCGCGTACATCAACATCACCGGCCAGCTCCACCACCTCGTCTCGTTCCGCATCACACCGGACATCACGCGCGAGACGGGCGCCGGAAGCTCGCTGAACGGCAGCTACACGTTCCGCCTGAAGTACGGCTTCGGCCAGTTCAACCTGGACGACTGGCTGCCGAAGGGCTCGTGGGTCCGCCTCGGTCTTCAGCAGACGCCCGTACATCGACTACGCCGAGGGCATCTACCGATACCGGTTCCAGAGCGCGATCATCGTCGACCGCGACGGCTTCATGACGTCGTCCGACCTCGGGCTCTCCAGCCACGTCAGCTTCCCGGACAACTACGGCGACGTCCACGTCGGCATCTACAACGGCGAGGGGTACAGCAAGGCCGAGGCGAACGACCAGAAGGCCTTCCAGGTCCGCGCCTCGGTTCGCCCGCTCGCGGGCATCGCCGTCGCGAAGGGCTGGCGTGTGACCGGCTTCTGGAATTCCGACCACGTCGCGAAGGACCAGAAGAGGAACCGATGGCTCGTCGACACGACGTTCGAGCACCCGTACGTGAATCTCGGCTTCACGTACATCGAGGCGACGAACCAGCTTCACCGCGGGCGGCGGAGGTCAAGCCGAAGGACTTCTCCATCTGGGTCACGCCTCGCACGACGTTCGGTCTCGAGGCTGCTCATCCGCTACGACGAGCTGAAGCCGAACAAGGACCTCGACCCGAAGCAGAAGCGCACGATCGTGGGTGTCGCCTACTGGTTCGAGCTTCGGGCACGGCATCGTCTCGGCCCTCATGGCGGACTACACCCGGGAGAAGTTCGACACCTTCACGCCTGCCAGGGCGGACAACAAGCTCTACGCCCTTCACACGCTCTTCAACTTCTGACCGACGACGACCGGTGCTGCGCCCAGCTTCAGGAGACGAAAGGAACATGAAAACCACCTTCAAAGAAATTCTCCCGGTTCTCTTCGGATCTTTTGCTGTCCTCGCCGTCACCGCCGGCGGCGGCACAGAAGGTCCAGATCAACGGCGCGGGCGCGACGTTCCCCTACCCGATCTACTCGAAGTGGTTCGACGAGTACCACAAGCGGCACCCCGACGTGGAGATCAACTACCAGTCGATCGGCTCGGGCGGCGGCATTCGCCAGCTCACGAACGAGACCGTCTTCTTCGGCGCTTCCGACGGGCCGATGACGAACGACCAGCTCGCCGCGGCTCCGGGCGCCATCCTTCACTTCCCGACGGTCCTCGGCGGTGTCGTGCCGATCCTACAACGTCCCGGGCGTCACGGCGAGTCTGAAGTTCACGGGCGCCGTCGCTCGCCGAGATCTACCTCGGCAAGATCACGAAATGGAACGACCCGGCGCTCGCGAAGCTGAACCCCGGCGTGACTCTGCCCGGCACGGACATCGCCGTCGTGCACCGTTCGGACGGCTCGGGAACGACCTACATCTGGGTGGACTACCTGTCGAAGGTCTCTCCCGAATTCAAGAAGAAAGTGGGCGTCGCGACGTCCGTCAACTGGCCGGCGGGCGTCGGCGGCAAGGGCAACGAGGGCGTCGCCGGGCTCGTGAAGCAGACGCCGGGCGCGATCGGCTACGTCGAGCTGATCTACGCGATCCAGAACAGCATCAGCTACGGCGAGGTGCAGAACCACGACGGGAAGTTCCTCGCGCGCCTCGCTCGAGACCGTCACGGAAGCGGCTGCCGGGGCCACAAAGGTGATGCCGCCCGACTTCCGCGTCTCGATCACGAACGCGCCGGGCGAGAAGGCCTATCCGATCTCGTCCTTCACGTGGATGCTTTTCTACCAGAACCCGAAGGACAAGGCGCGCGCGAAGGTGATGGTCGACTTCTTCAAGTGGGCCCTCGGAGACGGCCAGAGGTACTGCTGCGGAGCTCGGCTACGCTCCGCTTCCGAAGGAAGTCGTCGCGCTCGAGCTGACGGCGCTCGGGAAAATCAGGCTCTAGCACCTGGTCCGCAGGGAGCACGATGCCGAAGAGCCCGGTCCCGAGACGGAAAGGAGAGGATCTCGGTTTCCATGCGGGGACGGGCTTCTTCGCCGCGCTCGTCGTTCTTCTCGTCGCGGGCATCGCGTTCGTTCTCTGGCGTGAGTCGCGCCTCTCGATCGCGAAGTTCGGTTTCAACTTCTGGCGGACGAAGACCTGGGATCCCGTCGCCGGGGAGTTCGGCGCTCTCCCCTTCATCTGGGGCACGCTCTACTCGTCGGTTCTCGCCCTCCTGATCTCGACACCCGTCGCGCTCGGCATCGCGATCTTCCTTTCGGAGCTTTCGCCGCGATTCCTGAGGACGCCTCTCGCATTCCTCACGGAGCTGCTTGCCGCGATCCCCTCCATCGTGTACGGCCTCTGGGGCGTCTTCGTCCTCGTCCCTCTCGTGCGGAAGCTCGAGACTCTCACCCCCGCTTGGGCACGCGCTCTTCCTCTCTTTCCGGCCCGCCGCTCGGCGTCGGGATGCTCGCCGCCGCCCTGATCCTCGCGGTCATGATCATTCCCTTCACGTCCTCCGTCGCGCGCGAGGTCCTCAAGGCCGTGCCCGCGACGCAGCGCGAAGCCGCCTACGCGCTCGGCGCGACGCGCTGGGAGGCGATCCAGGTCGCGTTGCGATACGGGCGGACCGGCGTCCTCGGAGCCGTGATCCTCGGCCTCGGCCGCGCGATCGGAGAGACGATGGCCGTCACGATGGTGATCGGGAACAGCCCGCAGGTCATCTGGTCCCTTTTCGCGCCGCAGTACACCATGGCGGCCGTCATCGCGAACGAGTTCACGGAAGCCGCGGACGACCTCTACCTTTCCGCACTCGTCGAGATCGGCCTCGTCCTCTTCGCGATAACGCTTCTCATCAACGCGGCGTCCCGTTTCCTGATCTGGAGCGTCAACCGCGAGGTCAAGGCGGAGGCGCCGAAAGCGGCGCCCCTGCCGGTCGGTGAGGCCGCGTGAACCGGAGAGCCGAGCCGCGGGCGAGGATCGAAGGTACGCGCAGCGGCCGAGCCGCAAGGCGAGGGCGCCGATGAACCGTGACGTCCGGCGCAGGCTTCTCTCGAACGCCGTCGTCGGGCTCTGCGGTGCGTCCGTCGTAGTCGCGCTCGTGCCGCTGTTTTTCGTCTTCTTCTACGTCGTCAAGCAGGGCTATTCCTCCCTGAGCTGGGATTTCTTCACGAAGATGCCGAAACCGGTCGGCGAGGCGGGCGGCGGCATGGCGAACGCCATCGTCGGCACGCTCATTCTCATCGGCCTCGCGTCGCTCGTCGCGATCCCCATCGGCCTCGTGTCGGGCATCTACCTTTCCGAATACCCGAAGTCCCGGCTCGCGACGGCCGTCCGCTTCACGGCGGACGTCCTGAACGGGATTCCTTCCATCGTGATCGGGATCTTCGCGTACGCGCTCCTCGTCCTGCCCGTCAAGCACTTCAGCGCGCTCGCGGGCGGCGGGGCTCTCGGGTTCATGATGATTCCAATCATCACGCGGACGACGGAGGAGCTCCTCAACCTCGTGCCCGCGACGCTCCGCGAGGGCGCTCTCGCCCTCGGCGCGACACGCTCGCGCGCCGCGTTTACCGTCATGCTCCCGGCCGCGCTGCCGGGCATCATGACCGGGATCCTCGTCTCGCTCGCGCGCATCTCGGGAGAGACGGCGCCTCTGCTCTTCACCGCCTTCTCGAACCGATTCTGGTCGACGACGCTCTCGCAGCCGATCGCGTCCCTGACCGTGCAGATCTACACGTACGCGATCTCTCCCTACGAAGACTGGCACCGGCAGGCGTGGGCCGGAGCGCTCGTGCTCGTCTCGGTCGTCTTCCTCTTCTCCGTCCTCGCCCGCGTCGTCACGAAGCGCCTCGAGAGGATGCATCGCACATGATGGAGACCGTCGTGAACGAAAGAGCCGCCGAAACCCTCGCGAATCCGTCCGCGGCCCCGGCCGACCAGGCGATGGGCGCGGCCTTCCCTCCGGTCCGGATGGAGGCGCGGCACCTCAACTTCTACTACGGGAAGAGCCAGGCGCTGCACGACATCTCGATCCTGATCCGCGAGAAGGCGGTGACGGCGTTCATCGGGCCCTCCGGCTGCGGCAAGTCGACGTTCCTGAGGTGCCTCAACCGGATGAACGACATCATCCCGGACACGCGGGTCGAGGGGGACGTCCTCCTCGACGGGCGCGAGATCTACGGATCCGACGTCGACATCGTCGACCTGAGGCGGCGCGTCGGAATGGTGTTCCAGAAGTCGAATCCGTTCCCCAAGTCGGTCTACGACAACGTGGCCTATGGGCTGAGGATCAACGGCGCCCTCAGCGGCTCGGAGCTCACCGAGCGCGTCGAGTCGGCGCTCGTGCGCGCCGCCCTCTGGGACGAGGTCAAGGACCGCCTCAAGACGTCGGCCCTCGGCCTCTCGGGCGGACAGCAGCAGCGCCTCTGCATCGCCCGTGCGCTCGCGGTCGAGCCGGAGATCCTGCTGATGGACGAGCCCTGCTCGGCCCTCGACCCGATCGCGACGAGCAAGATCGAGGAGCTCATCTTCGAGCTCAAGGAGCGCTATACCATCGTCGTCGTGACGCACAACATGCAGCAGGCCGCGCGCGTGTCGGACGAGACGGGGTTCTTCATGCTCGGCAAGCTCATCGAGTTCGACAAGACGGAGATCATCTTCACGAAACCGCGCCAGAAGACGACCGAGGACTACATCACGGGGAGGTTCGGATGATGTGCGTCGTAGCCGGGGGTCTTCAAGCGCGATTCATTCAGGGGGAAAGGGGGGCGCGCGCAGCCAGGCCCCCGGAGAGCTTCGGATGACCTCCGTAACCTCCGCACGGCTGCGGATCGCCGTCGTGGAAGACGACGAGGATCTCGCGTTCACGCTCGTCTACAACCTCAAGAAGGATGGCCGCTACGAGATCGAGCGCTTCGCGGGCGGTCTCGTCGCTCTCGACGAGCTCCTCGTGCGCCCGCCGGACCTGATCGTCCTCGACCTGAACCTGCCCGACGTGGACGGGCTCACGATCTGCCGCGAGCTGAAGAAGCACGAGGAGACGCGCCGGGTCCCGATCATCATGCTCACGGCCCGCGTGGAGGAACGCGACAAGCTGCTCGGCTTCGAGCTGGGCGCGGACGATTACGTCACGAAGCCCTTCTCGATGAAGGAGCTTCTCGCCCGCATCGCCGCCCAGCTCCGCCGCGCCGCGCTCCCGCAGTCCTCCGATGACGTCTACGACGACGGCCACCTGCACATCGACCGCGCGCGCCACACCGTCGAGAGCGAAGGGAACGCGGTGCACCTCACGAAGAAGGAGTTCGACCTCCTGTGGCTGCTCATCCGGAGCGGCGGACGCGTCGTCTCGCGCGAGACCATCCTCTCGCGGCTCTGGGACTATGCCGCCGACATCGAGACGCGCACCGTCGACGTACACATCCGGTCGCTCCGAAAGAAGATCGGCGACCACGTGATCGACACGGTCGTCGGCGTGGGTTACAAGTTCGCCCGATGAGTCGAATCCTGAGCCGCTCGCTCGTCCCGGTCCTCCTGGGGGTCGTTCTCGGAGGTGTCTTCGCGTTCGCCCTCTCGCGCGTCCTGGACTCCGTCGTGAAGGGGCACAGCCGCCGCGACCTCGTCGCGAAGCTCGAGCGCCTTGCTCCCGAGTTCGAGGAAGACCTGAGGACGCAGGCCCATCCCGTCGACCGCATCCGCCAGGCCGCCCGTCAGGCGGGCGCGCGCGTGACGCTCATCGCCGCCGACGGCACCGTGCTCGGCGACAGCGAGGTCCCGTCCGAGCGCCTCGAGCGCGTCGAGAATCACGCCTCACGCCCGGAGGTCCTCGCGGCGCGTCGAGACCTCGTGGGTTTCGGCGCGCGGACGTCTGCCACGGTTCTCGAGCCGTTCGTCTACGTCGCGCGCCGCATTGGACCGGAGGCGGCCCCGTACGGCTATCTGCGACTCGCGATCAGCCAGAACGAGCTCGACCTGCTCGAGGCCCCGTTCCGCGGCACGCTGTATCAGGTCTCGCTCGCGGCAGGCCTCCTGGTCGGGCTGCTCGTCATCGTCATCCGCCAGCGTCACGCGAACGACCTGGAGCGCGTGAGCACGGGAGTCGCCGAAGCCGCGGCCGGTCGCCACCCCGCGCCGCCCGCGGGTGGGTCCGAGGAGACGCAGGAGGTCTTCCTCGCGCTCGCGCGCTTCGCCCGCCTCGTCGCGAAAGAACGCGAGGGAAGCGAGAAGGCGCGTCTTCTCGCGCGCACCGTTTTCGAGCAGGTCCCCGTCGGGCTCCTCGTCGTCGACCGTACCCTCGCGCTTCTCGACGCGAACCCGGCCGCGCTCGCCCTGCTGCGCGCGCCCGTGGGCGCGCCGCGGCACGCGCTCGTGGATCTCGTGCGTGATCCGGAGACGCTCCGGCTGTTCGAGGCCGGCATCCGGCGCGAGACGTCGGCCGACGACACGGCTGTGCTGCGACTCGGCGGGGAGACGTCTCCCGGGCAGGTGCTCGAGGTCAATGTCCGCGCGGTCCCGCACGGAACGGCGGCTGGCGAGCCTGCGGCGGTGGGCGTCGTGCGCGACGTGACGGAGCGCGAGCGCACGGACATGATGCGGCGGCGCTTCGTTTCGGACGTGTCGCACGAGCTCCGGACACCGATCGCGGCGATCCGGGCCGCCGTCGAGACGCTCGCCGGCGAAAACGATCTGCCGCCCGACCTCGCGCGCCTCATGGGCATTCTCGAGCGGCAGTCGTCGGAGATGGAAGCGCTCGTCTCCGACCTCACCGACCTCTCGCAGATCGAGTCCGGCGCCGTGACCCTCGCGATGGAGCCCATCCCGCTGAAGCCGCTCCTCCTGTCGGTCGTGCGCGACCTCGCTCCCGCGGCCGCGGCACGGGGTGTGACCGTCGCCGTCGAGGCCGACGAGCAGTTCGAGCTCCTGGGAGACCGGCGGCGCATCTCGCAGGTGTTTCGCAACCTCGTGGACAACGCGGTGAAATTCTCGCCCCCGGGACAGCGCGTGGATGTCCTCGCCGAGGGCGGCGCTCTTTTCGCTTCGCCGGACGGCGTGGACAGGACCGCGCCCCTCGTCGTGCACGTGGTGGACCGGGGAATCGGCATTCCCCGCTCCGAGCAGGACCGCATCTTCCAGCGCTTCTACCGCGTCGATCCCTCCCGCGCGAAGGCGGTTCCCGGCACGGGTCTCGGCCTCGCCATCGTCAAGCACCTGCTCATCCTCCACGGCGGCGCGATCCGCGTGGAATCGGAACCCGGCAAGGGCAGCCGCTTCACCGTCACGTTGCCGGCTGCGCCCCGGCGCGGTCCCGCCGCGGAACGCACGAAGGAGAACTCATGAAGGAGCACTTTTCCGAGAAGCTCGAGAGCCTGCGCCGGCAGCTCATCGGCATGGGCGCGGAGGTCGAGAACCAGATCCGCCTCGCGGTCGAGGCCCTCGTGGAGTCCGACGCGGCGAAGGCGCGAAAGGTGATCGAGTACGACAAGGCGATCGACCGGATGGAGATCAAGAACGACGAGGATGCGATCGACCTTCTCGCCACGCAGCAGCCCGTCGCGGGGGACCTCCGTCTACTCGTCTCGTCGCTCAAGATCAACGCCGACCTCGAGCGGATCGGAGATCACGCCGTGAACATCGCCGAGGCCGCCGAGCGGATGTCCCGGTTCCGCCCCTTCAAGCCGTGGATCGACATCCCCTACATGGCCGAGATCGCGCGCGGCATGCTGCGGGAGGCGCTGGACGCGTTCGTCCGCAGGGACAGCGAGCTCGCCCTCGCGGTCTGCAAACGCGACGACATCCTCGACGACAAGAACAAGTCGATCATCCGCGAGCTCCTGACCTACATGGCCGAGAACCCGGCTCTCATCAGCGCGTGCATCGAGATCATGAGCATCTCGAAGAACCTCGAGCGCGTGGGCGACCTCGCCACGAACATCGGCGAAGAGGCCATCTACATCGCCGAGGGCGAGGTCATCAAGCACAACATCCAGCCGAACCGCGGCGCCGAGCCCCGAACCGAGCCGACGTCCGGGCGCAATTGACCGAACGCGGCACGCAGCCCCGGACGACGGCTATCATCCCGCCGCGATGCCCAATCAGAAGTTTTCCGTCGTGCCCGGCACGTTCGCCGTCTGCAGCCTGCCAGCGGACGCCGTCGTCCCGCCATGGGCGTCCGCTCCGGGCGGTTTCACGTCCGTCACGCGAACCGCGGACGAGCTTTCCATCGTGTGCGAAGAGGCCCGCGTCCCGGCGCACCAGCCCAAGAGCTTCCGAGGCGAGGGCGGCTTCGCCCTCCTGAAGATCCACGGCCCCTTCCCGCTCGACACGGTCGGCATACTGGCTGCCATGGCAAAGCCCCTCGCGGACTCCGGCATCAGCCTGCTCGCGATCGGGACCTACGACACCGATTACCTGCTCGTGAAGCGCGCCCAGGCGGCGCGCGCCGTCGTCGCGCTGACCCAGTCGGGCCACACGCTCGTCGAAGATTGATTTCCATCCGCCTGCCATTCGGCCGCACGAGCGGACTCGCGGTTACATCTACCAGCTACGGTTCGCCACGAGACGGAAGGGTTTGTAGGCAGCCCGGGCGCCTTGCTCGCGCGCCTCGACGAACCGGGCGACGTGGGCGAGGAACTCGTGCTCGACGGTTCGGTTTTCCACCGGACTCGAAGAGCTCCCGGAGCGCCGGGTCGATGCCGCACGGACGTCGGCCTCCGGCCGACGCTCGAGGCCGCTCGACCCGATCGAGCATCTTCGCTGTTCGCGCCCCATCCGGCCCAGGCACTCCGCGACGCGGAGCTCCGCACGAGAGCACGCGCGACGACGAAGCCCTCGGCGTCCGGCCGATTCTCTCGAACAGCATGAGAGCGCGTGCCAGATTGTTCCTGATGCAAGATCGATCGACGCCAGGCCCGTACCGAATCATGAGGACGCTCACCTTCATGTCGAGCCTGTCTGGCCATCGACAGAGCCTTGGCGTAGGTCGACTTGGCCGCGTCGAGACGGGCACAGCCGAACGAGAGCGTAACCGCGGTTCACGAGCGTCGAGGCGTAGGCGACTTCGTCGCGCTCAGGATGGAGATTACGCAGGGCTCTGTCGAAGAACGTAAGACTGCCGACGCTGCGCTGCCCCGCATTCGAAAGCAAGGTCCCGAGCGCCGCTTCGGCCCGGCCCTGCCAGTTCTCCTGCCCGTAAGTCTGGAATTCGCTCGTGCGCGGCCCGAAGGAGCCTCCATGCGCCTGTGTAGTCGCAATCGAAGCTCGCCGCACGAGCCTTCGAAGTAGTCCGACAAGCGCCAGAGCGAAGGAATCCTCGCCGGCTTCGACGAAACGGACGCGTGCTGTTCTGCGCTGCTCTTCGCGCTTCGACGGGCCTTCCGAGGAAGTTCAGTGCGTTCGACTCGAGGAGCGCCGCCTCCCCCAGCGCCTGCTCGCGGCACACGGGCTGCGCTGGTCCCTTATCCTTCAGGTACGGGAGGCTCCGCGTGGCGTCCGCAGATCGCCAGTCGCGAGTTCGACGTACATCGCCGGGTCGCTCGAGACTTTCTGGTTCGCAAGCTGGCACGCATAAAGGTATGCATAGCCGCGGCTCGGATCAGATTCGATCTTTCCGAGCAGCTCTTTCGCCTCTTCAATCCCTTGTTCCGAAACCGCCTTCACGATCTCGCCCGCGATTCCGCGCGCATGGAACGCACCACCCGCCTCCGGCAGCGCGAACGGCGCGAGCCCGCCCCGACGCGGATGCCAGCGGCCTGCCGTCCCGAGCGCGATCTTCATCTCGCCCTGTAACAGATACTGCTCGGACCGCGCGGCCTTGCCTCGCAGCCTGCTTCGAACACGCGAATACTCCTTCGCTGCGTCGTGGAATCGCCCGCGTGCCGCGAGGCAGAATGCAGCGCCGGACACGCCTCGCGCCCGGTCAAGGCCCGTGGCGTCCTTGGACGCGATCACGGCTCGGAACTCGCGGTGCCCCTCGCGGAACTCGCTGGCGGTGTAGAGCGCGGCCGCGCGCGCATGCCTTGCGCGGACGACCCCGCGCGCGAGGCCGTAGTGCTCGAAGGTCTCGAGCGCGCGCTCGGCGAGAAGGCGCCCCTCTGCGGCGCGTCCCTCGTATGTACGGCGCAACGACTCGCCGACCTCGACCCACGCAAAAAGATGGGCCGGCGCGTCGAGCGCGCCGAGCGCGGCCCACGCAGAGCGGAACTCTTCCTCCGCATCCCTCCGCTGCCCGGCGAAAAGGCGGTAGTTCCCGATGACGAGATGCGAGAGAACGCGGAGTTGCGCGCCTGGCAGGACGGCCTCGACGTCTTCTCCGGCCCCGGAATCGAGTCCCACGACCACGCCAGCCAGCTGCGCGAGACGCTCGGACGGATCGGCCGTCACCGCCTCTTCGAGGATGTGGGCCGCCGCGAGACGAGGCGCGGCATCGCCGAGGTTCAGTTCGAAGTCCGTCTCCGCAACGCTGGACTGGATGCCGGCAAGGAGTCGCTCTCGCTCGCTCTCGAGGCGCCCGAGTGCAAGCGCCATGGCCTTCACGGCCAGTTTCCCTGAGGCTCCCGCCCGCCGCGGCACGGGCCTGCTCATGAACGGGTCGTCGACCGAGAACGCAAGGGAATCTCCTGCCGCCGACAGCCGCTCGTGGAGGCGTTTCGTGGCCGCGCTCTCCCGGAGGCACGGACGGCAGCTCGAGACGTGCCGCCGGAGGTCGGCCTGCCGTCGTGCCGGCAGCTCGCCGACGACCGAGCGGAGGAGCGTGGCTTCGTCGGGATGGCTGCCGCTCATACTCCGATCGCCTCCTTGAGCTTCTTCAGGCAGGCGCTCAGCCGCTTCCAAACCTGCTTCGAAGAATGCCCGCTCCGAGCTGCCGTCTCCTTGAGGCTCTCGCCTTCCACGTAGTAGCTCGTCAGGAGCGCCCGACAGGTCACCGAGATGCGTGCGAAACCCGCCCGGATGATCGCCCTCTCGTCCAGCCTCTCGTCCGGCGCTGGAGTCCTGTCCCGGTATCCCGTCTCAACGAAGACGGCGCTCGTCTTCGTCTTTCTCTCGAGGAACCGAGCACATCGGTTGTGGAAAACCTGGAACGCGTAACCTTCGGGCGAGGCGATGAGCACCGGGCTGCGAGCGATCTCGAGCGCGGTCTCCTGCACGAGGTCCTCGGCGTCGACGTCGTCTATCCCGAACCGCGATCGCGCGAGCGCAACGAGCTTGCGCACGAGCTTCCTGTCGAGGACGAGGAGCTCGGCGACCTCGAAGCCGGAGCTGCGTGCGTTCAAGGGCGGCTGCACGGCGTCAATGTATCCACCTCTCCGCCCGCAGCTCAACAGAAAAGAAATTCGTGGAAATTGTGCGACCGGAGGGGGTCAATTTCGAGGTGCTTCGAGGCACTCCCCGGGAACGCCTCCGCGGCCCGCTTCGAGTCAACGCGCACTCAGGCGGGTCCGTTCAACAGGGACGCAGCACGGGCGCAGCACTGACTCAGCTCACTCAGGGCCGGCACTACCGGTCACATTTGGCATGTGGTTGTCTGCTTTGACGGGCAGCCCAGGAGCTGGTCGAAAACGGATTCATCTAATCGTGGGCTATTACTACGGACAGCCGGGGGCGCACCTTTGACCCCCCTCCGCGAGATTTTCTTTGAAGTAACCAATCCATGTCACGAACCTCGCCAGGAAACACCAAATCGCGCGTTTGCACGCGCGAACACACCTCGCACATGGCTAGCGCAACCAGCCAATTGGTCAGCTATTGGGAATCAGTCGTCAGCCCGCGATAGGACTAGATCCGCGGCAGCACGAGAGAAACATAGCAAAAATGGCTTCAAACATGTCGTCCTCCCAAAAAACGCTCGACTGAGCAAATCGCGAATTGGTCACCACTGAATTCCTTCAGAAGTGGGCTATACACACGGACAGACGAGGGCACACCTTTGACCCCCTTCGATGAAAGATTATTTTGAGGTACCCGATTCATGGCACCCCGCCCCCTGATCCTTGAACGTTGTCTATAGAACGATCAGTTTCCGTTCGCCACGAGTTTGAACGGCCTATACGCAGCCCGCGCACCGCGGTCCCGCGCCTCAATAAACCGGGCGACGTGGGCGAGGAACTCGTGATTGACGGTTCGGTCTTCCACAGACTCGAACAGCTCCCGAAGCGCCTGGTCGTGCCGCAGAGATTCGGCATCCGGTGAGTCGCTCAAGCGTCTGACGCGATCGAGCATGTCCTGCTCGCGTCCCATTCGACCCAGGCACTCCGCAACGCGCAGATCGGCGCACAGCGCGTCGACGGAAAGGTCGAGAGACCGAGCCTCGTCGCCGATTCTCTCGAAGAGCATGAGCGCACGCGCCAACTTTCCGGATGCCAAATCGATAGAAGCCAGACCGGTCCGGATCATGAGGATGCTCACCGTCATGTTGAGCCGCCGCGCCATCGACAGCGCCTTCGCATATGTCGCCTTGGCCGC
Source organism: Thermoanaerobaculia bacterium (assembly GCA_963809425.1). GTDB lineage: Bacteria > Acidobacteriota > Thermoanaerobaculia > UBA5066 > UBA5066 > Fen-183. The sequence continues at coordinate 16,795 of CAWEJK010000001.1, read as the reverse complement.
GTCGAGCCTGGACAGCCTGACGAGAGCATATCCACGATTCAAGAGTGTCGTGGCATAGGCGACTTCGTCGCGCTCCGGATGAAGACTGCGAAGTGCGCTATCAAAGAAGCTGACGGCCGATGCCGCGTTGCCACGATTCGAAAGCAGCGTCCCGATAGCCGCCTCGGCCCTGCCTTGCCAGTTTTCCTGCCCATAGAGGCGGAATTCGTCGTGGGCCATCCGAAGGAGCTTCCAGGCCCCGGAATAGTCGCAAGCAAAACTTGCCGCCGAACCTTCGAAATAGTCAGCGAGCGCTAGGGCAAAGGTGTCCTCTCCCGCAGCGACGAACTCACGCCGTGCCCTCTGTGCCGCCACTCGAGCATCGAGGGGCTTGCCCAAGACGTTCTGCGCGCTCGATTCGAGCAGTCCGGCCTCGCCCATGCACCTGCTCGCGGCACACCGGCTGCGCCGGGCCCTTGTCCTTCAGGTACGGGAGGCTTCGCGTGGCGTCGGCGATCGCCTTCGCGAACGCGACGTACATCGCCGGATCGCTGGAGCACCTTCGGCATCGCGAGCTGGCATGCGTACAGGTACGCATAGCCGCGGCTCGGATCCGCTTCGATCTTTCCGAGCAGCTCTTTCGCCTTTTCAAGCCCTTGTTCCGAAACCGCCTTCACGATCTCGCCCGCGAGCTGACGGCCGTCGTGGGAGAGGCGGCCGAGGCGGTCGGCGGGGCGGCTCTTCTTCTTGAACTTGAGGAGGAACTCCTCGCGCTCGTCGGCCGGCGCGTCGTCCGCGGGCAGCTCGTCGAAGAAGGCGTCGAATTCTTCCTTCATCTCGCGAGCCTTCGACAGCGTGCGGATGTCGGCGACGTGCTTTCCGCAGGACGGGCATCCCGCCGCCACGTGGGCCTTCACGTGCGCGTTCAGCTCGGTCGTCCCCTCGGTCAGTAGCTCGAAGAGCTCCCACTGCTCGGGGTGCGCAGGCGAGGGCGCGGTGTTCCGGAATTCCGCGCTCACGCGAGCACCCTTCGCATCTTGTCGAGGCAGCCCCAGATGCGCTTCCAGACGGTCTTCTTCGAGTAGCCCGTGGCCTTCGTCATGTCGGCCAGGCTGTATTCCTGCCCGAAATAAAGCCGCACGATGCGCTTGCACTTCGGGCCCGCGCTGCGGATGGCCTTGTTCACCATGCGCACGGCTTCGAGGCGCGCGGTCACTTTTTCGCACTTCGGATCGGGCACGTCCAGGTATTCCGGCATCTGCTGGACGCTACGTTCCTTCGCCATCGCGATATTCAAGCAGGTGTTCAGGAATGCGATCTTCACGTAGCCGATCGGGTCCTTTACGCGCGGGTCGCGCGCGAGAACGCGCATGTAGACGGTCTGGACGGCGTCTTCCGCTTCTTCGCGGCTGAAGTTGTATTTCCGCACCGCGAGGCCGATGAGCTTCGGGCGGAGCACGTTGTTCAGCGCGGTCCAATCCCATTCGCCGGGTGTGACGCCCGCGGCCTCCGAGGAGACGTCGTCTGAGGCAGGGAGCTCGTCGGAAAGCACTGCGCGCAGGACGGACGTTTCGGACATCGAGCCGCCGCCGGCGAATGCCGGCGTCAAGCCCATGCCGTCCGTCGTGTCCCACGCTGCCATGGACCACTCCAACTCGGGTGCCGCGCCCGCCTAAACCTCTGGCGAGGTACCCGACACTGAACCTGATTGAATTCTGTCATAAAGCTCTGCCTGTCAAGAGGAAAATCGATGTTGACGCTATCCCTGTAATGTCTCTTGCGTCGATCTGTTTGATTCAAAAGGACTTGGCTCCATAATGGACGGTGTCGACACAGTTCTCCACTGAGCCGCTCAAGTAAGGACCAGATGACACTCGAGAGACTACTGGAGGTTCGTCAGAGGACTCTGAGCCCGCAGCCCCGCAAGAGGTATAATTCGACGCTGCGCCGGGATCGCGCATGCGACCCGGACGCGACGACGTCCACCCTCTTCGGATCTTTGTCTTTCCCCCGATCGGCGTCTTACTTCCACGGAGAAGATAGCCATGTCAACAGTCTCCGCGATCCCGCAGCGAAAAATCACGCTTCTCACCCTTCAGGCGAAGAAGGACCGCGGCGAGCCGATCACGATGCTCACCGCGTACGACTTTCCGACGGCTCGCGCCCTCGACAACGCGGGCGTGGACTCCATCCTCGTCGGGGATTCGCTCGGCATGGTCGTCCTCGGGTACGACACGACGCTCCCCGTGACGATGGAGGACATGCTCCACCACTCCCGCGCCGTGTCCCGCGGCGCGCGGATCGCGCATCTCGTCGGCGACATGCCGTTTCTCTCGTACCAGACGTCGGTCGAGGACGCGCTCTTCAACGCGGGCCGGTTCCTGAAGGAAGGCGGCATGAACGCCGTGAAGCTGGAGGGCGGGCGCGAAATCGTACCCGCCGTCCGGGCCATCGTCGCGGCCGGGATTCCCGTCGTGGGCCACATCGGCCTGACGCCGCAGAAGGTGAACCAGCTCGGCGGCTTCCGGACGCAGGGGAAGACGGTCGACGCGGCGCGCATTCTGATCGAGGACGCGCACGCGCTCGAAGACGCCGGATGTCACCTGCTCGTCCTCGAGGCGATCCCCGACCGCCTCGCCGCCCTGATCACGCGTCGCCTCTCGATCCCGACGATCGGAATCGGCGCGGGCGCGGCCTGCGGGGGCCAGGTGCTCGTGACGAACGACCTCCTCGGCCTGACGGAAGGGTTCACGCCGAAGTTCGTCAAGCGCTACGCGAACCTCGGGGAGGAGATGTCGCACGCCATCGGTGCCTACGTCGACGACGTCGCCACCGGGCGATTCCCGGAGGCCGCCCACTCGCAGCCTCTGGACGAGGACGTCTTCCGGGCGCTCACGCGTGAATGGGAGGCGCGGGTTGCGCGCTGATCGGACCCGTCGATGAACGTCCTCAAGGCGGCCTCCGAGGTGCGCGCGTTTCGCGCCCGTCCGGGCGGCACGCTCGGCCTCGTGCCCACGATGGGCGCCCTCCACGCCGGCCACCTGTCGCTCGTCTCGCGCGCGCGGGCCGAAAACGACCGGGTCGCAGCGAGCATTTTCGTCAATCCGACCCAGTTCGGACCGAACGAGGACCTCGCGGCCTACCCGAGAATGCCGGAGAAGGATCTCCGCCTCCTCGAGTCGCTCGGCGTGGACGCCGTCTGGACTCCGTCGCCGGAAGACGTCTACCCGCACGGATTCCAGACCTTCGTCACCGTGAGCGAGGTGAGCGCGCCGCTCGAGGGCGCGCGCCGCCCCGGCCATTTCCGCGGCGTCACGACCGTGGTCGCGAAGCTCTTCAACCTGTTCCAGCCGGACCGCGCGTACTTCGGCCAGAAGGACGCGCAGCAGGTCGCCGTGCTCCGGAGGATGGTCGCCGACCTCGCGTTTCCCGTCGACGTCGTCGTGTGTCCGATCGTCCGGGAAGCCGACGGGCTCGCCCTGAGCAGCCGCAACGTCTACCTCTCGCCCGAAGAGCGCCGCGCGGCTCCGGTGCTCAACCGCGCCCTCTGCGCCGCGCGCGCGGACTTCGAGTCCGGCGAGCGCGACGCCGACCGGTTGCGCGCCGTTCTCGAGCGGACGCTCGCCGAAGAGCCGCTCGCGCGCCCGGATTACGTCTCGGTCGCCGACGCCGGGACTCTCCTCGAGATCGAACGGGTCACGGGGCCGGCCCTCGTCTCCCTCGCGGTGCGCTTCGGCGGAACGCGCCTCATCGACAATGTCGTCCTCGGAGGCACCTGATGCTCCTCGCGATCGACGTCGGAAACAGCAACATCACGCTCGGCCTCTACGACGGGGAGACACCGGGCCCCCGTTGGCGGCTCGCGACCGTGCACAACCGCACGGCGGACGAATACGGGCTCCTCCTGGACGACCTGCTCGATCATGCGGGTTTCGACGCGGACGCGGTGACCGCGGTCGTCATGGCGTCCGTCGTGCCGCCGCTGACGAGCGTCCTCGAAGAGGCCGCGAAGCGCTATCTCGGGCACGCGCCGCTCGTCGTGGACGCCGGCGTGAAAACGGGGGTGCACATCCGGTACGACGATCCGAAACAGGTGGGCGCGGACCGGGTCGTGGACGCCGTCGCGATCCAGCATCTCTACGGCGGCCCGGCGTGCTGCGTGGACTTCGGCACCGCGACGACCTTCGACGCGATCAGCCCCGACGGCGACTACCTGGGGGGCGCGATCGCGCCCGGCATCGGCATCGCGGCCGACGCGCTTTTCCAGCGCGCGGCGAAGCTGCCGCGCGTGGATCTCGTGCGCCCGCCCGCTCTCATCGGGAAGAACACCGTGCAATCCCTTCAGTCGGGGCTGCTCTTCGGCTACGTGAGCCTCGTCGAGGGAATGGTGGAGCGGTTCAAGAAAGAGCTCGGACCTTCGATGAAGACGATCGCGACCGGCGGCCTGGCCGAGACGGTCGCGAAAGAGACGACCTGCATCGACGTCGTGGCTCCGTGGCTCACGCTCGACGGCCTGCGCCTCATCCACGAAATGAATGCGGGCGGCTGAAATGAGCGTCATCCCCGTGCTCGCCGGAAAGAGGATCCTCCTCGGTGTCAGCGGATCGATCGCCGCCTACAAGGCCGCGGATCTCGCGAGCCGGCTGACGAAGGCGGGCGCCCGCGTGGACGCGATCCTGACCGCCGCCGCGTCGCGCTTCGTCACGCCGCTCACGTTCCAGTCGCTCACGGGGCGCCCCGCGCCCTCGGATCTCTGGAGCGAGGAGGCGCACGTCCTGCACGTGGGCCTCGCGGAAGGAGCGGATCTTCTCGTCGTCGCGCCCGCCACCGCGGACATTCTCGCGAAGCTCGCGCACGGGCTCGCCGACGACCTCCTCACGGTGACCGCGCTCGCGGCGCGCTGCCCTCTCCTCATCGCTCCCGCGATGGACGCCGGCATGTTCGACCACCCCGCGGTCCAGGCGAACCTCGCGACGCTTCGGACGCGCGGCGCCACCGTGATCGGGCCGGCGGACGGCCGGATGGCTTCCGGCCTCGAGGGACGCGGACGCATGCTCGAGCCGGAAGAGATCCTCGGCCACGTGCGGCTCGCGGCGGGCAGGAACGGTCCGCTGGCCGGGCGGCGCGTCGTCGTGACGGCGGGAGGCACCCAGGAACCGATCGACCCCGTGCGCGTCCTGGCGAACCGCTCCTCGGGAAGACAGGGCTTCGCCGTGGCGCAGGCCGCGCTGGATCGCGGGGCGGCGGTCACGCTCGTCGCCGCTCCCTGCGCCCTCGCCACTCCGGTCGGCGCCTCGCGCATCGACGTCGCGACCGCGCAGGAGATGGCCGACGCCGTCCTCGAGTCGTGCGCCGGCGCCGACGCGCTCGTCATGGCGGCGGCGGTCGCGGACTTCAGGCCGGCCCGGCCCGCGGCGCGCAAGCTGAAGAAGGACGCCGGCCCCCCCACCGTCGAGCTCGAGCGCACGACGGACATCCTCGGAGTCGTCACGGCTGCGCGCGCGCGGCCCGCCTGCGTCGTCGGGTTCGCCGCCGAGACGGGAGACCTCCTCGCGAACGCGAGGAAGAAGCTGAAGGAGAAACGTCTCTCGCTGATCGTCGCGAACGACGTGATGCAGCCGGGCGGGGGATTCGGCCTCGACACGAACCGGGTCACGCTGATCGACGCGTCGGAAGCCGTCGAGCTCCCGCTCCTCTCCAAGGCCGACGTCGCGGGGAAGATTCTCGACCGCGTTCAGGCGCTTCTTCCACGGGCCTGAGCCGACCCGGGGCTTAGAATCGCGTTCCCTCCTGGAGGTGACGCATGGCTTCTTCGGCCCCCACCGCCGCTGCATCCGGCCCGGCTCGAGGCGCATCGTCCCCGTCCCACCCGGCGTACGTCCCCGTCCTCTCGAACTTCATCGGCGGGATATGGGTCGACGCCCGCGCCTCCGGCACCGTCGACGTCTTCAATCCCGCGACCGGCAAAGTGATCGCGAGGACGCCGCTCTCGACGCGCGGCGACGTGGACGCCGCCGTCGCGGCCGCGAAGGCCGCGTTCCCGGCCTGGCGCGCGACCCCGGTCACGGAGCGCGCCCGCGCGATGTTCGCCTTCAAGAACCGCCTCGAGGAGCACTTCGAGGAGCTGGCCCGGATCGTCACGACCGAGCACGGCAAGACGCTCGACGAATCGCGCGGCTCCGTGCGGCGCGCGATCGAGTGCGTCGAGGTCGCCTGCGGCATGCCGTCCCTCATGATGGGCTCGGGCCTCGAAGACATCGCGCGCGGCGTCGACTGCGACGTCCACCGCCAGCCGCTCGGGGTCTTCGCCGCGATCGCGCCCTTCAACTTCCCCGCCATGGTGCCGCTCTGGTTCCTGCCGTTCGGGGTCGCGACCGGAAACACGTTCGTCCTCAAGCCGTCCGAGCTCGTGCCGCTCTCCCAGAAGCGCATTTTCGAGCTCCTCGAGACCTGCGTGCCGCCGGGCGTCGTGAACGTCGTGAACGGCGGAGCGGACGTCGTGAACGGGTTCTGCGAGCACCCCGACGTTCGCGGGGTCTCCTTCGTGGGCTCGACGCCGGTCGCGCGGCACGTCTACCGCGCGGCGACGAACGCGGGCAAACGCGTTCAGGCTCTCGGAGGCGCGAAGAACTTCATCGTCGTGATGCCGGACGCGAACATGGACAAGTCGATCGGCATCGTGTCGGAGTCGTGCTACGGCTGCGCGGGCGAGCGCTGCCTCGCGGGCTCGATCGTCGTGACGGTCGGAAAGTCGCACGGCGACGTGCGGGAGCGCCTCGTCGCGGCGGCGAAGTCGATTCGCGTGGGAGACGGCGCCGACGCAGGCGTCTCGATGGGCCCCGTCATCCGCGAGAGCGCGCGGCAGCGCGTTCTCTCGTACGTCGAGAAGGGGCTCGCCGAGGGCGCGGACCTCCTCCTCGACGGTCGCGGCCATACCGTGAAGGGCCGCGAGAAGGGATTCTTTCTCGGGCCGACCGTGTTCGACCGGGTGGATCCGAAGTCGTCCATCGGGCGCGAGGAAATCTTCGGGCCGGTGGTGTCGATGATGAACGTGCCGGATCTCCCGGCCGCGCTCGAGCTGCTGCACGCGCACCCGCAGGCGAACGCCACGTCCATCTTCACGTCGAGCGGCAAGGCCGCGCGCGAGTTCGCCATGCAGGCGCCGCCCGCGATGGTGGGCGTCAACATCGGCGTCGCCGCGCCGATGTCGTTCTTCCCGTTCGGAGGCTCGAAAGAGAGCTTCTTCGGGGACGTGAAGGCCCACGGCCGCGACGGGGTCATCTTCTACACGGAGCAGAAGGTCGTCATCGAACGCTGGTTCTAGAGAAAGAAAGACAAGAAGAAGATTTCTTAGAAGGTTAAGAGAAAGAAAAGAAGAGAAAAGAAAAGAAAAGAGGAGATCAGACGCGAATGAGGAAGGTCACGGTCGGGCTGGTTCAGACGCACAATCCGATTTCCGATCCGAAGGCATCCGTTTCGAAGGTCCAGAAGGCGGCGCTCGCGGCCACGCTTCCCTTCGTTCACGAAGCCGGGAAGAAGGGCGTCCAGATTCTCGGGTTGCAGGAGATCTTCAACGGGCCGTACTTCTGTCCGTCCCAGGACCCGCGCTGGTACGACGCCGCCGAGAGCGTGCCCGGGGCCACGACCGAAGCGATCGCGAAGGTCGCGAAGAAGTACCGGATGGCCGTCGTCGTGCCCGTCTACGAGCGCGAGGACGCGGGGGTCTACTACAACACCGCAGCCGTGTACGACTCCGACGGCACCTATCTCGGCAAGTACCGCAAGAGCCACATCCCGCACACGTCGGGCTTCTGGGAGAAGTATTTCTTCAAGCCGGGCAACCTGGGATACCCCGTCTTCGAGACGCGTTACGCGAAGGTCGGCGTCTACATCTGCTACGACCGCCACTTCCCCGAGGGCGCGCGCGCGCTGGGCCTGAACGGCGCCGAGATCGTATTCAATCCGTCGGCCACGGTGGCCGGCCTCTCTCAGTACCTCTGGAAGCTCGAGCAGCCCGCCCACGCGGTCGCGAACGGCTATTTCGTCGCCGCGAGCAACCGCGTGGGGACGGAACCCCCGTGGAGCATCGGACGCTTCTACGGCACGTCGTACGTCGTGGATCCGCGGGGCAACTTCCTCGCGACCGCGAGCGAAGACCGGGACGAGCTCGTCGTCGCGACGTGCGACCTCGACATGATCGAGGAGGTCCGCCGAACCTGGCAGTTCTTCCGGGATCGGCGGCCGGAGACCTACGATCGGCTGGTGGCCCTGTAACTCCGTCTCGTTGGTCCCCTACACTTCTGGCTGGGAAACGTGTCCATGAATCGGGTCCCGAACGGGCGTACGGGTTGGCGTGTCGTTGCCGCGGCAGCGCTGGCGATCCTCGCCGGCATCGCCGCCCGGGGCGCTTCGCCCCGCCTCGCGCCCGGCGGCCTCCGCGGCGCGGAGCCGGGGCCCATCGTCGAGCTCCCCGGGGGGAGCCTTGGGGAACGGATCGCGTTCGAGGCCTCCCTGGCTCCCGAACTTCTCGCCAGCGCGCCCGAGGCGACCGTCTCCGTCACCGGATGGCCGGTCGCGCCCGGCGTCCGCCGGACCGTGCGCGTCGCCCGGCACGAGATCTATGCGCCGGGGGCCCGGATGATCCAGGTGGACGGCAACGGCGAGACGGACGTCCCGCGCTCCCGCCTCGCGTTCTTCTGGGGCGAGGACGACGCGGGCGGGCGCGTGATGCTGTCCGTGGACCCCGCGACCCACGCGATTCGCGGCCTTTCGCGGGGGCCGGACGGCTTCTTCGAGCTCTCTCCGGATCCCGCCGACCGCCGCGGGCGCCTGCTTCTCGCGAGCGGGGCCACGGACGCGGAGGGACGCGAGAGGGCGCCGCGGTTCACGTGCGCGCAGGAGGACACGACCGAGACGGCCTTCGCCCAGGAGGCCGCCCGCGCTGCGCTCGGGCGGGCGCCGACGAACCTCGCGTCGCTCCACACCGCGGCCGTCGGGTTCGATACGGACAACGAGTACATGGCGTACTGGGGCGACGACGTGCCGAGCGTGACGAACTACGTCGCGACGCTCGTCGCGAGCGTGAACGTCATCTACGAGCGGGACCTGAACCTGAGACTGCTCGTCGGCACGACGTTCTTCCGCGTCTCGACGACGCCCGATCCCTGGGCGCAGAGCGGAACGGGAGCCGCCGACGACCTCAAGCTCAGGGAGTTCTCGAATTACTGGGCGTCGAACGAGGCCGGCGTGACGCGCGCGGTCGCCGCCCTGCTCTCGGGCAAGCAGGGAAGCCCGAACTCCGCTTCCGGCATCGCGTGGGTCACCGGCCTCTGCAGCACGTCGCACGGGTACAGCTTCAACCAGCTCTTCAAGATCAACTATCTGACCGGAGACACCCTGATCCTCGGACACGAGATCGGGCACAACCTCGGCTCGCCCCACACGCATTGCTACCCCGTGCCGCGGCCCGACGCGTGTTACGGCAGCGAGACGGGAGCAAACTGTTACAGCGGCGGAACGTCGTGTCCGGGAACGCTCGTCATCAATGGCGTGACCTCGAACGGCACGCTCATGAGCTACTGCCACCTCCTCGGCTGCAGCTCGACGACGCTCGTGTTCCACCCGCAGAGCGTGGACGATTACATCGGCCCGCAGCTTTCGGGCCACGTCGGCGCATGCGTGTTCCCGTTCGGCGGTTCGACACCCACGCCCACACCCACGCCCACGCCCACGAGGACGCCGACCGTGACCCCGACGGCGACGGCCACGCGCACGCCGACGGCGACTCCAATCCTGACGGCCACACCCACGCCGAGCTCCACGGCCACGCGGACGCCGACGTTCACGGCCACGCGCACGACGACGCCCGCTCCCCCCTCGCCGACGTCTACCGCGACGCCCACGGCAACGCGATCCGGCACGCCGACGCGCACGCCGACCGCCACCGCCACGCGCACGGTCACGCCCGTGCTTCAGACGCCGACGCCCACCCCGACGCCCACGCGATCGGCGACGCTCGCGCCTCCGGTCGCGTCCATGCTCTTCACGCTCACGCCTTGCCGAGCCCTCGACACGCGAAACGCGACCGGGCCGCTCGGCGGGCCGGCACTGGGCGGCGGCGCCTCGCGGACATTCACGCTGCAGGGCGCCTGCGGGATCCCCGCGGGAGCAAGGGTCGTGTCGGCCAACGTCACCGTCGTGAACCCGGCCGCCACGGGCGACCTCGTGATCTATCCCGCGACGCTGGCGACCCCGCCGCCCACGTCGACGATCAGCTTCAGGATCGGCTCGACCCGCGCGAACAACGCGCACCTTTCCCTGTCGGCGGACGGCACGGGCCGGGTCGTCGTGAAGAACAATGCCGCGGGCGCGCTTCACCTCGTCGTGGACGTGAACGGGTACTACCGCTGAGGCGGCCTCGCCTGGGCGCGCGCCGTGTCGCTTTTCTCGGCCGCCCGAAAATGACATGCTCGCCGGCATGAGCAGACTGCTGATCAAGGGCGGTCGCATCGTCACCGCCGTCGACGACTATTTGGGCGACGTCCTCGTCGAAGGTTCCACGATCTCCGCGATCTTCGCCCACGGCGCCGCCGTTCCATCCGACGTCGAGACCCTCGACGCCACGGGCAGGCTCGTGATCCCCGGCGGAATCGACCCGCACACGCATCTCGACATGCCGTTCGGCGGGACGACGTCCGCCGACGACTTCGAGAGCGGCACGATCGCCGCCGCGCACGGCGGGACGACGTCCATCGTGGACTTCGCGATCCAGTACAAGGGCCAGACGCTGCGCGACGCGCGGGACGCCTGGATGAAGAAGGCCGAGGGGAAGGCCGCGATCGACTACGGCTTCCACATGATCATCACGGACCTCCCGGACGCCGTCGAGAAGGAGATGGACGTCCTGGTCGCGGAGGGCGTGACGTCGTTCAAGCTATTCATGGCGTACCGCGGCGTCCTCATGCTCGACGACGGCTCCATCTTCCGAGCGCTGCTCCGAACCGGCGAGAACGGCGGCACGATCTGCATGCACGCGGAGAACGGCGACGTGATCGACGTCCTCGTCAAGCGCGCGCTCGCCGAGGGCCACACGGCGCCGAAGTGGCACGCGTTGACACGTCCCCCACGCGCCGAAGCCGAGGCGACAAACCGCGCGATCTGCCTCGCCGAGATGGCGAACGTTCCGCTCTACGTCGTCCACCTCTCGGCCGCCGAGGCCCTCGAGAGGATCGCCGAAGCGCGCGACCGCGGCCTGCCCATGCACGCCGAGACCTGCCCGCAGTACCTGTTCCTCTCGTACGACAACTACGAGGAGCCGGGGTTCGAGGGCGCGAAGTACGTCATGTCGCCGCCGCTCCGCGCGAAGGGCAACGAGGAGGCGCTCTGGCGCGGCCTCAGGATGAACGACCTCCAGGCCGTGTCGACGGACCACTGCCCCTTCTGCATGAAGGAGCAGAAGGAGCTCGGCAAGGGCGACTTCTCGAAGATCCCGAACGGCGCGCCCGGCATCGAGACGCGCATGTCCCTCCTTTGGGACGGCGGCGTCGTGAAGGGGCGGATCTCCCCGAACCGCTTCGTCGAGCTCACATCGACTTCTCCGGCGAAGATCTTCGGCCTCTTCCCGAAGAAAGGCACCGTCGCGCCGGGCTCGGACGCCGACCTCGTCGTCTTCGACCCGAACCGGAAGGTCACGCTGAGCGCGAAGACGCTCCACCAGCGCGTCGACTACACGCCGTACGAGGGGCGCGTCGTCCAGGGCGCGGCGGACGTCGTCCTGTCGCGGGGCGAGATCATCGTCCAGAACGGGAAGTTCCTGGGAAGGGCGGGAAGAGGGAATTTTCTGCTAAGAAAGACCCGCTCGTAAATGCAGGCGTCCGAGCATCTGGGCCACGGTCTGCAAAGTTTCTTAGAAGGGTGAAAGCGGCTGTGGCGGTAGGCAACCGACATGCGGCGCCTCGAGCGGCTCTCGTTCATTCACCTTCTAAGAAAAGCGCCCTGACCGCCTTCAACTGAGCCAGCAGGCATTCGCGACGCGGCTCCAGAAGCCCTATTTCCGAAGCAAATATCTATTCTTGTTCCGTCGGATAGCCGGCGGCCACCCACGCGCTCGTGCCGCCGACGACGTTGATCGGCTCGGCGCCCCGGCGGTGGAGAAGCAGGCTCGCCGCGATGCTCGAGCGGTAGCCGATTCCGCAGATGATCGCGACACGGCCTGCTGCCGGCACGGCATCGAGCTCCCGGGCGAACCGGCCGAGCGGGTAGGACACCGCGCCCGGCACGTGGCCCTCGGCGTATTCGCCCGGGCGGCGAACGTCGAGGACCTTGAGGCCGGGATCGTCCTGGCGACGCGCCTTCAGCTCCGAAACGTCGATCTGCTCGAGGCGGGCGACCGGAAGGCCCGCCCGATCCCACGCGGCGACTCCGCCGTCGAGGAACCCCGCCACGCTCTCGAGGCCGACGCGCGAGAGACGGGTCGCGGCCTCCGCGGCTCCGGCGGTGTCCTCTGTGACGAGCGCAATCGGCACGTCCGGCGGGAGCAGCGCGCCCGCCCACGAGGCGAACTGGCCGGAGAGGCCGACGTGGACGGCACCCGCCGGATGCCCGGCGCCGAAGGCGGGCGATTCGCGGACGTCCAGGATCGTCGCGCCCGCGCCGGCGAGCCGCACGATCTCCGCGGGCGGCAACGCCCCGGGCGTGCGCGCATGAATCGGCGCCGCGCCGGCCCGGTTCAACTCGACGTCGCGCGGAAAGTAAGCCGGAACCTCGGGGAGATCGGCCGTCATCATCCGCACGAAGTCGCCTTTCTGCATCGGGCGGAGCGCGTAGTTCGTCCGGCGCTGCACGCCGATCGTCGAGGACGTCTCGTTCGAGATGTTCCGGCCGCAGAGCGAACCCGCTCCGTGCGCCGGGTAGACGGCGACGTCGTCGGGCAGGGTGAGAAGCTTTCCGTGCAGCGAGTCGTAGAGCTGACCGGCCATGCCCTCCGCGGTCAGGCCGCTCCCGGAGGCCGCGAGGTCGGGCCGGCCGACGTCGCCGATGAAGAGCGTGTCGCCCGTCAGGACGAGGCGCGGCTCCGGGTCGAGGGCGAGAATCGAGATGCTCTCGGGCGTGTGACCCGGCGTCTCGAGGAAACGCAGAACGACGTTCCCGAGGCGGATTTCCTCCCCGTCGCGCACGGGCCGGTGGGAAAACGCGGCACGGGCCTTCGCGCCGATGACGATCGTGGCGCCTGTCCGCGCCGCGAGCTCGGCGTGCCCGCTCACGAAGTCGGCGTGCAGGTGCGTCTCGACGACCCAGCGGATCGCGAGGCCCTGCGCGCGCGCCTCGTCCACGTACACGTCGACGTCGCGGCGCGGGTCCACGACGGCGGCCTCGCCGCCGTCACCGATGAGATACGACGCGTGCGCGAGACATCCGAGGTAGAACTGCCTGAAGTACATCGAAGACAGAAGAATATCTTGCTTCGGACCCACTCGAAACGTGCACGCGCCGGGGCGGACAAGCAACGGCCTGCAAATTCTCTTAGAAGGGTGAGTGGGGCCTCGGCGCACCCAACGCCGCGCCATCTGTCGACTGCCCGGAGCATAATCACCCTTCTAAGAAAACCTCCGGTGCGGCTGCTCCTGAGCCGCCAGTTGAAGGGAGCCCTCCCATGAGCCCTATTTCCGAAGCAAAATCTTCTTCTTCTCCCGCCCTTTCTTCGGCCGACGTCCGCGCGAAGCACAAGGAGTTCCTCTTCCCCTCCGTCACGAACTACTACAAGGAGTCCGTCGTCCTCGAGTCCGGCAAGGGGATGCACGTCAAGGACGCAGACGGGAAGACGTACCTCGACTTCTTCGGCGGCATCCTGACGATCTCCGTCGGGCACGCGAACGACAAGGTGAACGCCGCCATCAAGGCGCAGGTGGACCGGCTCGGGCACGTCTCGACGCTTTATCCGACTTTGCCCATCGTCCAGCTCGCCGAGACGCTCGCGCGGCTGACGCCGGGGCGGCTCCAGAAATCCTACTTCACGTGCTCGGGCACCGAGGCCGACGAGACGGCCGTCATGATGGCGCAGGTCTACACGGGGCGCACGGAGATCATCGCGCTGCGCCACGGCTACTCGGGCCGCTCGATGCTCGCGCAGTCTCTCACCGGGCACGCGCCGTGGCGCGCGGTGCCGACGCAGATCGCCGCGATCAAGCACGCCCCCTCGCCGTACTGTTACCGCTGCCCGCTGAAGCTGACGTACCCCTCGTGCGGCGTCGCGTGCGCGAAGGACCTCGAGGAGCTGATCAAGACGACGACGACCGGCCAGATCGCGGGCTTCATCGCCGAGCCGATCCAGGGCGTCGGCGGATTCGTCACGCCGCCGAAGGAATACTTCGAGATCGCGGTCGGGATCGTCCGGAAATTCGGCGGCGTCTTCATCTGCGACGAGGTGCAGACGGGCTTCGGGCGCACCGGCGGCTCGTGGTACGGCATCTCCCACTGGAACGTCGAGCCCGAGATCATGACGATGGCGAAGGGCGTCGCGAACGGCATGCCCCTCGGGGTCACGATCGCGACACCGGAGGTCGCGGATTCCTTCAAAGCGCTCACGATCTCGACGTTCGGCGGAAACCCGATCTCCTCGGCCGCCGCGAACGCGACGATCGACGTCATGGAGGAAATGGACGCCCCGAAGCGCGCCGCCGAGATGGGCTCGCGCCTGCGCGCCGGCCTCGACGGCCTCAAGAAGAAGTACGCCCGGACGATTGGTGACGTCAGGGGCATGGGCCTGATGCAGGGCCTCGAGCTCGTGGCGGACGAGACCGTCCAGGACCGCACGCCCGCGCCCGAGAAGGCCGTCCGCCTCTTCGAGGAGACGAAGAAGCGCGGCCTCCTGATCGGCAAGGGCGGGCTCTACGGCAACGTCATCCGCATCTCGCCGCCGCTCGTCGTGAGCGCGGGAGAGGTGGACGAGGCGCTGAAGATCCTCGACGAGTCGCTCGCCGGCTGGGCGTGACGCCCGGAACGTTTCTTCGAATGGTAAGAGAGGCGGCGGCCTTCGGCCGCCGCCGTCACGGCCGTGCTCCGGCCCATTTACCTTCAAAGAAATTCCCGTATTATCCTGAGCATCATTCGCAACACACTTTTCGCCCACCGAGTCGCCTGTTGATCGGTACGAAGCTCGCCGACCGCTACGAGATCCTTGCCGAGCTGGGGCGCGGCGGGATGGGCGTCGTCTACCGCGCGAAGGACCCCGTGCTCAGCCGCGAGGTGGCCATCAAGCTCATCCCGCCCGGCAACCTCACAAAAGACGCCGAGGGGCGCTTCCAGCGGGAGGCCCAGATCGTCGCCCAGATGGACCACCCCGGCATCGTCCCGATCCACGACCTTGGCCGGGACCAAGGGGCTCTCTTTTTCGTCATGCCGGTCCTGCCCGGCACGAATCTGAGATCTCTCTTGCGTGAAGGCTCGCTCCGCCTCGGAGACGTCCTCGACGTCGGGACGCAGGTGGCCGACGCGCTCGACTACAGCCACGCCCGCGACATCGTCCACCGGGACATCAAGCCCGAGAACATCATGACGTCGCGCGACGACGCAGGCCACGTCCGCGCCCGGGTGATGGACTTCGGTCTCGCGCTCGCGACGACCGAAGACCGCCTCACGAAGACGGGGACGCTCATCGGCACCGTGGCGTACTTCAGCCCCGAGCAGGTAACGTCCCGCAGCTTCGACGGGCGGACCGACCTCTACGCGCTGGGGACCGTGCTCTACGAGTGCCTCGCGGGCGAACCGCCGTTCGCGGGCGAGGTGCAGGCCGTTCTCTATCGCATCGTCCACGAGCTGCCGCAGTCGCTGCGGGCCCTGGGCGCCGGCGTCAGCGAGGAGCTCGAGTCGATCATCTTCCAGTGCCTCGAGAAGGATCCCGAAAAGAGGCCGAAACGGGCCGGCCACCTGGCCGAAGCGCTGCGCTCGTATCGCGCCAAGCTGCACGAGGACGAGTACACACGCTCGGTGATGTTGACGGCCAGCCGGATGGTGACCCGGCCGCAGGCCGCGGCCTCCCCCTTCATCGGGCGCGAGAAGGAGATCGCGGAGCTTCAGCGAAGGCTCCACGCGGCCGTCGCGGGCGAATGCCAGCTCGCCGTCGTGGCAGGCGAACCCGGGATCGGGAAAAGCCGGCTCGTCGAGCAGCTCACGAACCTCGCGCGCGCCCGCAAGATCCGCGTCCTCGAGGGCCGCTTCGTGGAGCAGGACCGCGCCTTCGCCCACCAGGGCTTCTGCGAGCTGATCCAGGACTACTTCCGCGGGAAGGACGCCGGCTCGAGCGCCGCGTCGCGCCCCGACTTCTCCGACCTCGCCGGCGACCTGCTCGCGCTCTTCCCCGTGCTCGGCGAGATCGGGGAACTTCGGTCCGCCGCGACGGACTCGGGTCCCGCGCGCGCATCGAAGGCCGAGGACAGGACCGCCGTCTTCGAGCTCCTCGCGCGGACGCTCACGCGCATCGGACACGAGAAGCCGCTCGTCCTCGTCCTCGAGGAGCTTCACGGCGCCGAGCTCTCGATCGAGGCGCTCCAGTACGTCGCCCGGCGCCTCGGTCCGACGCCGACGCTCGTCGTCGGAACGTACCGGCAGACCGAAGTCGAGAAGCGCCACCCCCTCGTGAAGATGCTGGAGTCGTTTCGGGGTGACGCGCGCTTCACGTCGATCACTCTCGGCCCGCTCTCGGTCTCCGAGCACCGCTCGCTCGTCGAGCTTGCGGGCGGCGGCGGAAAGGTCTCCGACTCTCTCGCCCAGCGCCTCTTCGACGCGACGGAAGGAAACCCGCTCTTCACGAAGGAGCTCG